>NZ_JBIVXP010000001.1:881301-1277610 GCF_044769305.1 Streptomyces sp. NPDC090499 | reverse complement strand
CTGTCGTCGCCGGGGTGCTGTAGGCCGGGGTGGGCGCTCTGCCGGAACGCCGGTCGGCTGCGGCGTCGTGGTGGCTGGTCGTGCAGTTCCCGGCGCCTCTTTCGGGGGCGCTGTCGTCGCCGGGGTGCTGTAGGCCGGGGTGGGCGCTCTGCCGGAATGCCGGTCGGCTGCGGCGTCGTGGTGGCTGGTCGTGCAGTTCCCGGCGCCCCTTTCGGGGCGTGTTGTCGGCGCCGGGCGTGCTCAGTCGACCCCTTTGATCCGTCGCACCAGCCATGCCCCCGCCAGTCCGATCACCGCCGCGACCAGATACAGGACGCGGTAGCCGCCGAGGTAGGTGACGATCGGGGCGGCGAGGGCGGGGGCGGCGACCTGGGGGAGGGCGTTGGCGACGTTGATGACGCCGAGGTCCTTGCCGCGGTCGAGGGCCTTCGGCAGGACGTCGGTCATCAGCGCGAAGTCCACGGAGGTGAACACCCCGAAGCCGACGCCCAGTACCGCAGCGGCCACGATTGCGCCGGGCCAGGTCTGCCACACCGACAGCAGCGCCGTCGCCACCGCCATCAGCATCCCGGACCAGATCACGAAGGGTTTGCGGCGGCCCAGCCGGTCCGACCAGACCCCGCCGACCACGACCGTCGCCATCAGCGTCAGCCCGTTGACGGCGGTCAGGATCAGCACGCCCTGGTCGGGGTCGGAGTAGTGGAGGCGGTCGCGGAGGTAGTAGAGCAGGTAGAGCAGCACCAGTGCGTTGCTGAGGTTGATCAGGAAGCGGGTCAGCCACGCCCAGCCCAGGTCCGGATACCGGCGCGGGCTCAGCCAGAAGCCCGCCAGGAAGCCCCGCCAGGACCAGGGCGGCCGGTCCTCCGGCGCCAGCCGCAGGTCCGGGTGGCGCAGCACGTACGGCAGGACGCCCAGCGCCGTGAACACCGCGCACGCCACATAGCCGGCCCCGACGCCCCCGGCGGCCGTCGCGAGCCCGGTGCCGCCGACCACGCCGAGGATCTGCGCGGCCCCCAGCCAGCCGCCCACCGAGCCCCGCTGGAGCCGCGGCACCCGGTCCGGCACCGCCGCCGTGACCGCCGCGAAGGCCGCGTTCAGGGTGAGCTGGACCAGGGCCCAGCCCAGCATCATCGTCCACATCCCGCCGGCGCCCGCGAGGACCAGCAGGGACAGCGCCCCGCCCGCCGTACCGGCGACGATCCACGGCGTGCGCCGGCCCCTGCGGGACGTCGTACGGTCCGACAGCGCGCCGAAGACCGGGTTCGCGGCCAGCGACACCACCGCGCCGACGCCGGTCACCCACGCCAGCATCGTCTCCTTCGACATTCCGGAGCCGGGCGCGAAGTCCTTGGCCTGGGAGGCGAGCAGGATCTGCAGCGGGCCGTACCAGCCCACCCAGATCGCCCCGTTGGCCAGCGAGAGCGCCGACGTCCAGCCCCGGCCGACCCGCTCGACCGGCTCCGCCAGCGCGGCGGCGGGTTCCCGGAGCGTCGTCATCTCTGCGCCCGCAGGAGGTCCCGGTACCAGGCGTACGACGACTTCGGCGTCCGCACCTGCGTCGCGTAGTCGACGTGGACCAGGCCGAAGCGGCGCGCGTACCCCTCGGCCCACTCGAAGTTGTCGAGGAGCGACCAGACGAAGTACCCGCGCACGTCCACGCCGGCCTCGGCCGCCTTGTGCAGCGCGCGGACGTGGCCGTCCAGGTAGGCGATGCGCTCCTGGTCGTCGAGGCCCTCGTAGGAGCAGCCGTTCTCGGTGATGACGACCGGCGGGAGCCGGTCGCCGTAGCGGTCGCGGAAGCCGGTGAGGAGTTCGGTGAGGCCCTCGGGGACGACCGGCCAGCCGAAGTCCGTCACCGGGACGTCCTCGATGTCCTGGACGGAGAAGGGGAGTTCGGCGGGGAGGGTGAGCCCGCCGAACTCGATCTCGGTGCCCTGCGGGGCGCCGACCTTGGTGGGGGCGTAGTAGTTGATCCCGTACCAGTCGAGCGGTTCGGCGATCACCTTCAGGTCGGCGGCGACGTCGCCGGGCATCAGGTCGCCCATGCCGTCCGGGTACTCGCCGAGCAGGACCGGCTCGGCGAACAGGCGGTTGAGGAGGAGGTCGTAGAAGGCGGCCGCCTCCAGGTCCGGCTGCTCCTGGGAGGCCGGCCAGGTCGGGCCGTGCGAGTTGGCGATGCCGATGTCGGCGGCGCCGGCCGCGCGCAGCGCCCGTACCGCCAGGCCGTGCGCGAGCAGCTGGTGGTGGGCGACCGGGAGGGCGTCGAACATCAGCTGCTTGCCGGGGGCGTGGGCGCCCAGGGCGTAGCCGAACAGGGTCTGTTCGGCGGGCTCGTTGAGGGTGATCCACTTCTTGACCCGGTCGCCGAGCCGGTCCGCGACGGTGGAGACGTAGTCGGCGAAGTGCGCCGCCGTGTCCCGGTCCAGCCAGCCGCCCCTCTCTTGGAGAGCCGTCGGCAGGTCCCAGTGGAAGAGGGCCGGGACCGGGCGGACGCCGGCCGCGCACAGCTCGTCCACCAGCCGGTCGTAGAAGTCCAGGCCGTCCGCCGAGCGGACCCGCGGCCAGGAGATCGAGAAGCGGTACGCGTCCACGCCGAGGCCGGCCAGGAGCGCCACGTCCTCGCCGTGGCGGTGGTAGTGGTCGCAGGCCACCGCCGCCGTCGAGCCGTCCTTGATCCGGCCCGGTTCCGCCTCGAACACGTCCCACACGGACGGCTCCCGCAGGTCGGCCGCGCCCTCGATCTGATGCGCCGAGGTCGAGACGCCCCAGAGGAAGCCGTCGGGGAACCGGGGAAAGGGGGTGATCGGATGGACCGCGTCTGTCGCCATGGCCGGGATCATCCTTACCCCCGGTAACATAAGTCAACGCCCGGGCGTGAACTACCCGTTACGGGGCCCGGTCACGCCCCTTCCTTCAACACCCGTGAGATCAGTTCGCGTTGCTCCTCGGACAGCCGCGGGTCGGCCGCGTACACCGTCCGTCCGTCCACCGTGATCTCGTACGCGAACCCGTCCGGCACGCCGGGCGGCGGGGCGCCCCGGCCGGCCGCGAGCGCGCGCTCGGCCAGGGCCTGCCACTCGGGGGCGTCGGGCCGGCCCGAGGTGTCCACCTCGGCCCGGCGCTCGATGCCCGCGAACCCGCCCGTGCGCCTCACCTGAATACGCATGGGTCCCTGTGTAGTACGGAACCGGGCGGTGCGCATCCCCGCCCCCGCGCGGTCAGGAGGCCTGCACGCCCACCTGGGCCCAGGCCTTGAGGGCGGCCTCGCTCTCCTCGCCCGCCTGGTAGCGGGCCTTGGCCGCGGCCACCGTGAGCTTCGCGAAGTCCGTGAACGTGGCGTCCGACCGCAGTTCGCCGCCGGTGAGGACGTCGTACCAGATCTGCCCGGCGCGCTCCCAGGCGTTGCCGCCGAGGGTGGTGGCGAGCAGGTAGAAGGCGTGGTTGGGGATGCCGGAGTTGATGTGCACGCCGCCGTTGTCCCGGCTGGTCTTCACGTAGTGCTGCATGGTCGCCGGCTGCGGGTCCTTGCCGAGGCGCGGGTCGTCGTACGCCGTGCCCGGCGCCTTCATCGAGCGCAGGGCGACCCCGTGGACGCCCGGGGCGAGCAGGCCCTCGCCGATCAGCCAGTCGGCGTGCTCGGCGCTCTGGCCGAGGGAGTACTGCTTGATGAGCGAGCCGAAGACGTCGGAGACCGACTCGTTCAGGGCGCCGGACTGGCCGTAGTACTCCAGGTTGGCGGTGTACTGGGTGACGCCGTGCGTGAGCTCGTGGCCGATGACGTCGACGGAGGTGGTGAAGTCGACGAAGATCTCGCCGTCGCCGTCCCCGAACACCATCTGGTCGCCGTTCCAGAAGGCGTTGTCGTAGTTGACGTCGTAGTGGACGCTCGCGTTCAGCGCCAGCCCGTTGCCGTCGATGGAGTCGCGCTCGTACGCCTTCAGGTACAGGTCGAAGGTGGCGCCGAGGCCGGCGTAGGCGCGGTTGACGGTGGCGTCCTGGCCGGGCTCGGAGCCTTCCTGGCGGACCTCGGTGCCGGGCAGGTCGGTGCGGTGCCCGGCGTCGTAGATCGTGCGGCGGGGCTGCGCGGTCGCGGGCGCCGGGGCGGTCACGGCGGCCGCGGTGCGGACCGCGGTCACGCGGCGGCGGGTGCGCTGGGCCGAGTCGTGCTGCAGGGTGCGCAGCGCGGAGTCGGCGAGTGCCCGGTCCTCGTGGGTGGCGAGGTGGTCGAGGATGTGCGGCGGCACGATCGTGCAGAAGACGGGCGTGCGGCGGATGACGGGCTCAGAGCCCCCGTTGGTCGTCATGCACCGCACCTTCGCACTGCGTCACTCGGCTGTCACTACCTGCAACCGTGATTGGTGAAATACCGTGACAATTGACCACTCTCCGTGAGTGGGAGTGGTATGGCGCACGTTTTGTCCTTTTTCTCCCCGTGGTCCCGCATACTGATACGGCGCCCCGCCGCCGAAGGGGCTCGGCTAGCATGCGGAGCATCATGCGTTTCGGGCTGCTTCTTCTTAGCTGCCGCGGCGAGGGCCTGTAGTCCAGGTCGACTCCCTCCCCGCGGAGCTTCGCGTTGCGTCGTCGGCCGTCCTTCCGGACACCCACCAGGAGCCCCGCAATCATGGTCAACCGTCAGCAGCCCAGTTCCATGCCGGTCCACAAGTACGGCACGTACGAGCAGGTCGACATCCCCGACCGCACCTGGCCCGGGAAGCGGATCACCGAAGCCCCCCGCTGGCTCTCCACCGACCTGCGCGACGGCAACCAGGCCCTGATCGACCCGATGTCGCCCGAGCGCAAGCGCCGGATGTTCGACCAGCTGGTCAAGATGGGCTACAAGGAGATCGAGGTCGGCTTCCCCGCCTCCGGCCAGACCGACTTCGACTTCGTGCGCTCGATCATCGAGGAAGAGGGCGCGATCCCGGACGACGTGACGATCTCCGTGCTGACCCAGGCCCGCGAGGACCTGATCGAGCGGACCGTCGAGTCGCTGAAGGGCGCCCGGCGGGCCACCGTCCACCTGTACAACGCGACCGCCCCCGTCTTCCGCCGGGTCGTCTTCCGCGGCTCCAAGGACGACATCAAGCAGATCGCCGTCGACGGCACCCGCCTGGTCATGGAGTACGCCGAGAAACTGCTGGGCCCGGAGACGGAGTTCGGCTACCAGTACTCGCCGGAGATCTTCACCGACACCGAGCTGGACTTCGCGCTGGAGGTCTGCGAGGCGGTGATGGACGTCTACCAGCCGGGTCCGGGCCGCGAGATCATCCTCAACCTGCCCGCCACGGTGGAGCGTTCGACGCCGTCCACGCACGCGGACCGCTTCGAGTGGATGCACCGCAACCTGTCCCGCCGCGAGCACGTCGTGCTGTCGATCCACCCGCACAACGACCGCGGCACCGCCGTCGCCGCCGCCGAACTGGCGCTGATGGCCGGCGCCGACCGCGTCGAGGGCTGCCTGTTCGGGCAGGGCGAGCGCACCGGCAACGTCGACCTGGTCACCCTGGGCATGAACCTGTTCTCGCAGGGCGTCGACCCGCAGATCGACTTCTCCGACATCGACGAGATCCGTCGTACGTGGGAGTACTGCAACCAGATGGAGGTCCACCCGCGCCACCCGTACGTGGGCGACCTGGTCTACACGTCCTTCTCCGGCTCCCACCAGGACGCCATCAAGAAGGGCTTCGACGCCATGGAGGCCGACGCGGCCGCGAAGGGCGTCACCGTCGACGACATCGAGTGGGCCGTGCCGTACCTGCCGATCGACCCGAAGGACGTCGGCCGCTCCTACGAGGCGGTCATCCGGGTCAACTCGCAGTCCGGCAAGGGCGGTATCGCCTACGTCCTGAAGAACGACCACAAGCTGGACCTGCCGCGCCGGATGCAGATCGAGTTCTCCAAGCTCATCCAGGCCAAGACGGACGCCGAGGGCGGCGAGGTCACCGGCGCCGACATCTGGGCGGTCTTCCAGGACGAGTACCTGCCGAACCCGGAGAACGCCTGGGGCCGCGTCCAGGTGCGCACGGGCCAGTCGACCACCGACACCGACGGCGTGGACACCCTCACCGTCGAGGCCACCGTCGACGGCCAGGACACGGTGCTGACCGGCTCCGGCAACGGCCCGATCTCCGCGTTCTTCGACGCGCTGCAGGGCCTGGGCATCGACGTACGTCTCCTGGACTACCAGGAGCACACGATGAGCGAGGGTGCCTCCGCGCAGGCCGCCTCCTACATCGAATGTGCGATCGACGGCAAGATCCTGTGGGGTATCGGCATCGACGCGAACACGACGCGTGCGTCGCTGAAGGCGGTCGTCTCCGCCGTCAACCGCGCCACGCGATAACCCCTCTGAACGGCGGTTTCGGGGCCCTGATCAGCTCTCGTGGCGATCAGGGCCCCGTCGTTTCCCGGCCATCTCGATGTGCAGGTCACGGACTGGTCTCGTACGGGGTACTGACTCAGGCTCCTCCATGTGGCTAACATCACGCCAGCGGTGGCGATGTTGCCACGGCGTTACGGAGGTGCGACGTGCTGCCAGTACGGGGACGAGACTGCCGAACCGCCAGGCCTGCCCGCATTGTGGGCACCCGCACCGCCTGGACACCCGTCGGCGACGGGGAGTTCTTCTGCCCCGGCTGCGGCGGCGACCGCAACTACCAGCGGCTCACCGGCCGGCGCCGCTTCACCCTGCTCGGCGTGCCCGTGCTGCCGCGCGGCACCACCGGACCGGTCGTGGAGTGCGCCGCCTGCCGCCACCACTACGGCACCGACGTCCTCGACCACCCCACCACCTCCCGCTTCTCGGCGATGCTCCGCGACGCCGTGCACACCGTCGCCCTGGCCGTCCTCGCGGCCGGCGGCACCTGTGCTCGTACGGCCCTGGAGGCGGCGGCGGGCGCGGTCCGCGCGGCCGGTTTCGAGGAGGCCACGGAGGACCAGCTGAGCGCGCTGGTCGAGGCCCTCGTCGCGGACACCGGGCGGGTCTTCGAGCAGCCGTACCGGGCGAGCCTCGCGATAGAGCTGCACGAGGCCCTCGACCCGCTCGCCCCGCACCTCGCCCCCGCCGGACGCGAGGCACTGCTCCTGCAGGGCGCCCGGATCGCGCTCGCCGACGGCCCCTACACCAACGCCGAACGCGAGGTCCTCGGCACCGTCGGCGCGGCCCTGACCATCTGCGCCGACGACGTGAGCCGGCTCCTGGCGGCGGCCCGCATGCCGTCGTGAGCCCGGGGCGTCCGGCCCGCCTACCGTCGTGAGCCGCGGACACCCGGCGCCGCCCGTCCTCGGTGACACCCGGCCGTAAAACCCCCTCTGCTCTCCTGCAGGCGGGGGTATTTCCGGTACGCACGGGGTGCCTGCGGCGGGCGGCCGGGGAATTCCGGTGCCTGGCGGGGGAGTCGGGCATCCGTGGGAGAGACCCGGGGTTCGGCCGGGAGGTGTCCTGCGCGAACCGCCGGACGGGGATGCCCGGGAGGCGGGCCTCGACGATCCCACCGCGGTGGCGGACGCCCCCCGGCGCCCCGCTGCGGCGCTGGGCGGTCGTCGGGCCGCGCGGAGCCGGTACGGCCCCGATCACGAGGAGACCGCGAGGCGCTGGAGGGCCTGGCGAACGCCTGCACGGCGGCTGCGCGCCGCCCTCCGTGGCCGGTGCCGGGTCTGTCACAGCTGACGGCATGCCAAACCTTTTGACCCGTTTGGGCGTTATAGGGGTGCGAGGATGCCGAGCGGGAGGACCATGGAAGCGTGAGTCATGTGTCTCCAGTGACCCGTGCGAGCAGGTTCTCGCTCGCCGCCGCCCTGCTGCTCGGGGCGTTCACGGCCGGGCCCAGGGCCTGGGCGGCGGCCGGCTGCGTGTCGTCCGTGCCGTACGTCTCCGGCGAGGGCGGCTACGCCCAGTTCCGCATTCCGGCCGTCGTCCGCAGCGGGCGCGGCACCCTGCTCGCGTTCGCCGAGGGCCGGCACTCCACCACCGGGGACAGCGGTGACATCGACGTCGTGCTGAGGCGCTCCGCCGACGGCGGCTGCACCTGGGACCCGCTCCGGGTGGTGGCCGCCGGCGACGGGGACACCCGCGGCAACCCGGCGCCGGTGGTGGACCCGCGGACCGGCCGGATCGTCCTGGTGACCTCGTACAACGACGGCTCGGTGAACGAGGACCAGATCATGCGCGGCCAGGTCACCGGGGCGCAGAGCCGCCGGGTGTACGTGCAGCGCAGCGACGACGACGGACGCCACTTCAGCCGCCCGCGCGAGATCACCGCCCAGGTGAAACCTTCCGGCTGGCGCTGGTACGCCACCGGCCCCGGGCACGCCGTCGCGCTCACCCGGGGACCGCACCGCGGCCGCCTGGTCGTCGCCGCCGACCACTCCGCCGCCCCGCGCGCCGGCTCGGCCGACACCGGCCGGGAGGCCAGGTACTACGGCGGCCACGCGATCTACAGCGACGACGGCGGCCTCGGCTGGCACCTCGGCTTCGTCGACGACTCCTACACCGGCCACGACAACGCCAACGAGACCACCGCCGCCCAACTCCCCGACGGACGGCTCTACTTCAACGCCCGCGACCAGAACGGCTCCAGTCCGGGCAACCGCCTGGAGGCCTGGTCGAGCGACGGCGGCGAGACCCTGGACGCCCCCTACAGCGTCCAGCCGACCCTGTCCCGGGTCCCGGTGGTCGAGGGCTCCGTCCTCCAGCTCCCGGGCGGCGAGGGCCCGCTGCTCTTCTCCGCCCCGTCGGTCCCGACGGCCCGCCGGACCATGGCCCTGTGGACCAGCACGGACCAGGGCATCACCTTCGAGAAGTACCTCACCCTGTCCGACCTGAAGGCCGCCTACTCGGACCTGGTCGAGGTGGACAGGCGCACGGTGGGGGTGCTGTACGAGACGGGCACCAGGACGGCGTACGACACGATCGAGTTCCGGCGGGTCGCGGCCCCCTGACCGGAACGGTCTTCGGCCGCCGGGCAACCGAATCCACGGATCCGGCGGTCTGGAGGGCGAGGGGGTGGCTGATGCAGGCCGAACTAGAGGCCCAGTTCCAGGAATTCGTCAGAGCACGGTGGTCGCAGCTCGTCCGGACCGCCTATCTGCTCACCGGTGACCCGCACCACGCGGAGGACCTGACGCAGACCGCGCTGGCGAAGGCCTACCGGTCCTGGCGGCGCGTCTCCCGGACCGACCATCCGGAGGCGTACGTCCGCCGCATGCTGGTCAGCTGCAACAGCGACCGGTTCCGCAAGCGCCGGGTCGCCGAGTCGCTGACCGACGCACCGCCGGAGCGCGCGGGGTACGACGACGCCGTGTCCCGGGCCGACGAGCGCGGCACGCTGCTCGCGGCCCTGGCCGGGCTGCCGCCGAGGCAGCGCGCGGTGGTGGTGCTGCGGTACTGGGAGGACCTGTCCGAGGGGGAGGTCGCCGAGGTGCTCGGCTGCTCCCCGGGCACGGTCAAGAGCCAGGCGTCCAAGGGCCTGGCGAAGTTGCGTACGGTTCCGGGGCTCGCGCAGGCCATGAGCCACGCGGCGCCCGTGCAGGGAGGCAGCAGGTGAGCGGTCAGAGGCAGGGCGGGGCGCCCGAGCCGGAGTTCGAGGCCCGGGTGCGGGCGCTGCTGGCCGGGGACGCGTCCCTGGTCCGGCCGTCACCGGTGCCGTACCCGGAGATCCGGCGCCGGGGCGTGCTGGAGCGGCGGCGGCGCCTGGCCGTGGGCGGGGCGGCGCTGGCGGCGCTTGCGGTGGTGCCGGTCGGGGCGTACGCGCTGGGCGGCGGCACCACGGCGAGCCCGGCCGGGCCCGGTCCCACGGTGCTGGCCAGCGCCAGCCCGGCACCGACCGGCCCGGCCACCGCGTCGGCCCCGCCACCGTCCGGGACCCCGTCGGGCCCGGCCGCCCCTACGTCCTCGGCGTCGGCGTCGGCGTCCTCGTCGGCGTCGACCCCGTCGGGCGACCCGTCGGCCCCGGCCCGCCCGGCGTCCGCGGCGGACCAGCTGCTCGACGGGATCACCTTCGACCAGGCCGCCGCCGGACTCGGCAAGTGCCTCGACTACAACAAGGCGCACCGCCTCCCCAAGGACCCGACCTACACCGACCTCGGCAGGCCGGCCGACTACCGGATCATCCTGGCGATGCGCAGCACCGGGGACTCCAACGCCCCCGGCGACGGCTACTTCGTGGTCGCGGTGCGGGAGAAGCCGAAGCCGACCCGGCTCATCTGCACCGTCAAGGACGGCGCGGCCGACGGCCTGAACACCAGCATCGGGGACCCCTTCGGCGGCGTGCGGACACCCGTGGCCCCGGACATCAACAGCGGCAAGCTCTACCAGCAGTCGGCCATCGACAAGGGCAACTGGAAGCTGCCGTTCCGGTGGGGGATCATCGGCGGCTACCGCGCCTCGGTGGCCACGATGACGGTCTCCTACGGCGGCGGCGCGGGCGAGGTGGTCCTCGACCACGGCTGGTTCGTCGCCACCGGCACGCTGGACAAGCAGGTCACCGTGGCCCCGCACCTGAAGGGCTACGACGCGGCGGGCAAGCTCGTCTACGACTCCGACCACGACGCGTCGTACGAGAAGACGCTGCCGTAGCGGCGGCTCAGCCGGTGCCGACCCCGTGCAGCAGGTTGGCGACCAGCCGCTCCGCGAACTCCTCGGTGAGGGGTTCGTCGGGCAGCAGCAGGCGGTGGTAGCAGGCCCCCCAGAGCTGGTCGACCAGGATCTGGGGGTCGGCGTCGGGGTGCAGCTGGCCGCGGTCCTGGGCGCGCCGCATCGCCGCGACGGCCAGTTCGCGGCGCGGCCCCGTGTAGCGCTGGAGCAGCGCGGCGGACAGTTCGGGGTCGGTCTGCGCCTGGCCGATGAGCCCGCCTATCACCCGCCCGGCGGGGGTCCCGGTGAGCAGCCGCACGAACGCGCGGAGCTGGGCCGTCAGGTCGGCGCCGATGTCGCCGGTGTCGGGGAAGGCGAGGGTCGGCTCGACGGCGTGGAAGTAGCCGTCGAGCGCGAGTGTGCCGCGCGAGGGCCACCACTTGTGCAGGGTCGTCTTGCTGACCCCGGCCTCCTGGGCGACCCGCTCGAAGGTGAAAGCGGCCATGCCGTCGCGCAGGAGCAGTGCCCCGGCGGCGGCGAGCACATCGGCCCGCACCTCCTCCGCGGGCCGCCGCCCGCGCCCGCGCCGCACCGGTGTTCCTTCCGTGCTCTGCTCCACGTGCCGCCTCCCGACCGTTCTCCTGACCCTGTCTGTCGACCACTCACTGTGACATATGGACGGCGCGTCCACAATCTGCCCATGCGGACGGGACGCCGGTGCGGCGGCCGGCGGAGCGCCCCTGTAAGGGGCGCGGGGAACCGCGCGACCGGCCGCGACGGCGCCGGGGTCGGCCGGCGGCGTGTCGCGGCCGTTCCGGCGGAGCGCCTAGCCCCCGGCCTCCTCGCGCAGTGCCGTGTCCAGCAGGGCTCGGGCCGCCCAGCGCATGACGTCCTTCGCCTCCTCGCGGTCCAGTTCGCAGACGTCACGGGTCGAGACCAGTGCCTCCACGCCGTAGACCAGGGTGAGCGCCATGGTCAGCCGGCGCAGGGCGGCGGGCGGGAGGGTCGCGGCGAGGGGGTCCAGGGCGGTGCGGGAGAGGTCGAGGCGGGTGCGGCTGCGGACCGGGAACTCCTCCGCCGGGCCGTCGTCGGAGCCCACCGGCGGCTCGTCGCCGGTCCGTCTGAAGTACCGCTCCAGGCTCGCGCTCAGCATGGCCCGCCACGCCGGCTCGTTCGCCAGCTGCATGTCGGCGACCCGGGAGACCAGCGTGTCCACCCGCCCGGCGGCGTCGGCGGGCAGGTCCGCGGTGACGTCCGGGCTGCGCAGCAGGGTGCGGGTCTCCCGGATCAGCTCCTGGGGGCCGGAGAAGTAGCGGTAGGCGGTGGCGGGCGAGACCCGGGCGGCCTCCGCCACGTCCGCGATGGTGACGGGGTGCCCCTCGCGCAGCAGCTCGGCGGCCGCGTCGACGAGCGCCCGCCGGGTGCGCAGCTTCTGGTTGCGCCGGCCGTCCTGCGCGCCCTTCGCGCTCCCTTCACTCCCCTCCATGATGAGAATCCCCTCTTGTGGTGAGAAACTTCTCTCATTACGGTATCACTGTCTCATTACGGGGGCCGCAGGCTCCGCGAGGAGCGTGCGGCGTGACGAGAGAGGGGGCTCCCGACCATGGGCTCCATGACACCCGCCGAAATGGAAGCGCTGATCGAGGCGCACATGAGCGCCGAGGAACGCGGTGACCCGGAGGGTTCGGTCGCCGTCTACACCGACGACATCGAGCACGACGTCGTCGGCGACCCGAACGGCCCGAAGCGCGGCGTCCCGGCGGCGCTCGACTTCTACCGCCGGCTGTGCAAGGACTTCCGTGCCGAGAGCGAGGAGCGGACCCGCACCTACTACTCCGACGACGCCGTCACCATGGAGAACGTGATGACGGGCACCGTCCCGGGCTCCTTCCTCGGGATCCCGGGCGGCGGCCGCCGGATCACCTTCCGGATCCTGCACGTCTTCGAGTTCCGCGACGGCCTGATCTCCCGGGAGAACGTGTGGCTGGACGGCGCCGCGGTGGCCGCCCAGCTGACGGCTCCCGCGTAGTGCCCCGGCGTCGGCCGCCGCCCGTGCGGCCGGCGCCAACTCCCGTGCGTCCGCAGCCCCGTGAACCCCACCCGTGCGGCGCCATTGGTCCCACCTCTGGCGGTTTACGCCATTCGCGCGCCTTGCCTTGACCGTCCCCGAACCCTTTCTTATGGTCGCGCTAACACCGGACGTCCGACGTCTCCTTTCCCCCACGCTGGAGGCACCGTGCGCGACGAGGCGACCCACGGCCGCAGGACGTTCCTGAAGCACGCCGGGGCCCTGGGCGCGGCCGCCTCGCTGACGACACTGACGGCCTGCGGCCCCAAGTCCACGATCGACCTGGGCGGCAGCGGCTCCGGCCGCACCCTCACCGCGGTGATCGGCTACGGCAACGACGGCAGCTGGGACCCCACCCAGACCGCGTCCGCGTTCGCGATGGCCGCCAACAACCACCTCTACGAGGGCCTCGCCGACACCGACCCGATCACCCGCGCCCCCTACCCGGCGCTGGCGACCCGGCTGCCCGCCGACGCGAACGCCACCACCTGGCGGTTCACCCTGCGCTCCGGCGCCACCTTCCACGACGGCAAGCCGGTCACCGCCGACGACGTGGTCTTCGTCTTCGACCGGATCCTCGACCCCGGCACCCAGACCCTCGCCCAGGGCTTCTTCGCGAGCTGGCTGAAGGAGGCCCGCAAGGTCGACGCCCGGACCGTCGACCTGGTGCTGAGGTTCCCCTTCCCGGACGGCGTCGCCCGCCTCACCCTCGCCAAGATCATGCCGAAGCACGTGTTCTCCCGGCCCGGCGCCTGGGACGACGCGATCAGGGGACTGGCGGTCGGCTCCGGACCGTACCGGCAGACCGGGCACCACCCGAAGTCGAACACCACCTTCGCCGCGTACGACCGCTACAACGGCCCCCGCCGGCCCGCCTTCCGGAAGATGAACTGGCTGACGATCGTCGACGCCGCCTCCCGCGTGGCCCGGATCTCCGGGGCCGGCGCCGGCGCCCAGATCTCCGACAACATCCCCTACGCCAACATCCCCCGCCTCGAACAGGGCGGCCTGTCGGTCGGCGGCGGCGCAGGGATGAACAACGCGTTCCTGATGTTCAACACGCAGCACAAGCCCTTCGACGACGTCCGGGTCCGCCAGGCCCTGCACTACGCCATCGACAAGGCGAAGATCGTCGAGGTCGCCCTCAAGAGCCACGGAAAACCCGCGAGTTCGTTCCTGAACGAGACCAACCCCGCCTACCGCCGCGCGAAGACGGTCTACGACCACGACCCCGACCGGGCGAAGGCGCTCCTGAGGGCCGCCGGAGTCAGCGGCCTGCGCGTGAACATCCTCGCGTCCAACGTGAGCTGGCTCGTCGACTGCCTGCCCACCATCAAGTCGTCCTGGGACGCGATCGGCGTCGCCACCACCCTGTCCCCGCAGGAGACCACGGCCGTGTTCACCAAGATGGACCAGAAACAGGACTACCAGGTCGTCGCCGCCGTCTCGAACCCCAACCAGTTCGGCCTCGACGCCGACCTGATCATGCACTACAACTACGGCCCCCGGAACCTGTGGATGGGCTACGCCCGCTGGGCCGACAACGCCGTCGCCAGGCAGCTCTTCAAGGACATGGACGCGGCCACCCGCGAACCCGACCCGGACAAGAAGAAGACGATGATCCAGGAGTACCTCGACGTCGTCGCCGAACAGGCCGTCCTCTACCCGGTCGTCCACAACGAGCTGATCACCGCCTGGGACCCGCGCAGACTCACCGGCATAAGGGCCCAGCCCTACCCGGGCATCAACGTCCTCACCGCCAAGTGGGCCTGACCGCATGGCCGCCGTCCTGCGCATCCTGCTGCGCCGCACCGCCCTGCTGGTGCCCCTGCTGCTCGGCATCGCCCTGTTCGTGTTCCTGGTGATGCGGTTCTCCGACGTCGACCCGGCGTCCGCGTTCTTCCAGGGCGCCAACCCCACCCCGCAGCAACTCCACGACTTCCGCGCCCGCAACGGCCTCCTCGACCCTCTCCCGCTGCGCTACGTCCACTTCGTCGGCGGCCTCCTCCACGGCGACCTCGGCACCAGCGCCCTCACCCGCACCCCGGTCCTCGACCAGGTCCTCACCGCCCTGCCGCTCACCCTCCAGCTGACCTTCCTCGGCCTCGGCATCGCCGTCGTCCTGGCCCTCGCCGGAGGCGTTACCGCGGCCATCCACCGCGACCGCTGGCCCGACCAGGCCATCCGCGTCCTCTCCCTGGTCGGCGTCGCCGCCCCCGCCTTCTGGCTGGCCCTGCTGATGATCCAGTACCTCGCCGTCGACCTCGGCTGGTTCCCGGCCGGCGGCTACATCAACCCCGAGGACTCCGTCACCGGCTGGCTGAGGACCATGGCCCTGCCCGCCCTCGCGCTCTCCCTCCCGGTGGCCGCCCAGCTCACCCGGATCGTCCGCACCTCGGTCGTCGAGGAACTCGACAAGGACTACGTCCGCACCGCGATCGGCAGCGGCCTGCCACCCCACGTCGTCGTCGGCCGCAACGTCCTGCGCAACGCCCTGGTCAACCCCCTGACCGTGCTCGGCCTGCGGGTCGGCTACCTGCTCGGCGGCGCCGTCGTCATCGAGACCATCTTCGCCCTGCCCGGCATGGGCAAGCTGATGATCGACGCCGTCCAGAACGGTGACCCCGCCGTCGTCCAGGGCGTCGTCCTCACCACCGCGACCGGCTTCGTCGTCGTCAACCTCGTCATCGACGTCCTCTACCTGCTGGTCAACCCGCGCCTGAGGGAGGCCACATGACGACGTTCACCCGCGCGGCCCTCACCACCGCCCTCGCCCGCCCCGGCGTACGGCTGCGCAGGCTGTCACCGCTGTCGAAGGCGGCCCTCGCCTTCCTCACCGTGATCGTCCTGGTGGCGGTCTTCGCCCCCCTCCTCGCCCCCGACGACCCCCTGGCCCAGCAGGCCCCCGTCGACGGCACCGGCCACCCCTCCGCCGGCCACTGGATGGGCCAGGACAGCCTCGGCCGGGACATCCTCAGCCGGCTGATGTACGGGGCCCGCTGGTCCCTCGCCATCGGCCTCGGCGCCACCGGTCTCGCCCTGGTCGCCGGCGCCCTGCTCGGGGCCCTCGCGGCCACCTCCCGCAAGGCCGTCGACGAGACCCTGATGCGCTGCCTGGACGTGGTCATGGCGTTCCCCGGCATCGCCCTCGCCGCCGTCCTCGTCGCCGTCTTCGGCGGCGGCATCACGGTCCTGATCTGCGCGATCGCCTTCCTCTTCACCCCGCCGGTGGCGAGGGTCGTCCGCGCCAACGTCCTCGACCAGTACGGCGAGGACTACGTCACCGCCGAACGCGTCATCGGCGCCCGCACCCCGCACATCGTGATCCGCCACGTGGCGGTCAACTGCCTCGCCCCCGTCCTCGTCTTCTGCACCGTCCAGGTCGCCGAGGCCATCGTCTTCGAGGCGTCCCTGTCCTTCATCGGCGCGGGCGTCCGGCCCCCCGACCCCTCCTGGGGCAGCGTCATCGCCGACGGCAAGAACATGGTCCTGACCGGCGGCTGGTGGGCCACCCTCTTCCCCGGCCTGCTCATCCTCCTCACGGTCCTCTCCCTCAACATGCTCTCCGAGGGCGTCTCGGACGCCTGGGCGGCACCGGCGGCACGGGAGACGGATCCGACGGAGCCCGCGGAGGTGGTCGAGCCGGGGGAGGCCCCGGAGCTGCCGTCCCTGACCGAGGCGGCAGAACGGCTCCGGGCCCGCGCCCGTCCGCTCCCCTCCCGGCAGGGCCCACCGGTCCTCTCCGTGGAGAACCTCACCATCGCCTTCCCGGACCGCCACCGGGGCACGAACATCGTGAACGGCATCAGCTTCGACATCCACCCGGGCGAAGTCCTGGGCCTGGTGGGCGAGTCGGGCTGCGGAAAGTCCCTGACGGCCCTGACCATCATGGGCCTGCAACCGAAGGCGGCCAGGGTGACGGGCCGGATCCTTTTCAACACCGTCGCCTGGAGCGCCCCGCCAGGGGCGCGGGGCTGTACTGACTATGCGGCTGCCGCCGCGGGGGCGCGACCAGCCCCCACACCCCCGCACCCGCCCACGGACCTCACCACCCCCCACCACCGCCTCCTCGGCCACGAGATCGCGATGGTCTACCAGGACGCCCTCTCCTCCCTCAACCCCTCCATGACCATCAACGCCCAGCTCAAGCAGCTGACAAGACGCGGCGGCCACCGCACCCCGGCCGACCTCCTCACCCTCGTCGGCCTGGACCCCACCCGCACACTGCGGAGCTACCCCCACGAACTCTCCGGCGGCCAGCGCCAACGCGTCCTCATCGCGATGGCCCTCTCCCGCGACCCCCGCCTGATCATCGCCGACGAACCCACCACCGCCCTCGACGTCACCGTCCAGGCCCAGGTGATGGAACTCCTGCTCCGCCTCCGCGAGGAACTCGGCTTCGCGCTGATCCTCGTCTCCCACGACCTCGCCCTGGTCGCCGACGTCACCGACCGGGTGGTGGTGATGTACGGCGGCCAGATCGTCGAGACCGGCGTCACCGCCGAACTGGTCGGCGTCCCCACCCACCACTACACGCGCGGTCTGCTCGGCAGCGTGCTGTCGCTGGAGTCCGGGGCCGAGCGGCTCACCCAGATCAGGGGCGTGGTCCCGTCCCCCGCCGACTTCCCCGCGGGGTGCCGCTTCAGCGACCGCTGTCCGGCCGCGAGCGAGGTCTGCCGTACGACACCACCCGGTCTCACCGGCACCTCCACCCACACCGCGGCCTGCCACCACCCGGCCGTCGATCTGGCGGCGAGCACGGAGGCGGTGACATGAGCGCGGTGCAGCTGGCCGGCGTCGACGTGGTCCACCGGGCCCGCGGCGGGGGCCTGTTCGGCCGGGACCGGGTGTACGCGCTGACCGGCGCCGACCTCACCGTGGCGCCCGGCGAGACCGTCGGCGTGGTCGGCGAGTCGGGGTGCGGCAAGTCGACGCTGGCGAAGGTGCTGGTCGGCATCCAGCGGCCGACGGCCGGCACCGTCACCTTCCACGGCCGGGACCTGTGGGCGATGCCGCCGGGCGACCGCCGGACCACCGTCGGCGCGAGCACCGGCATGGTCTTCCAGGACCCGTCGACGGCCCTCAACCGCCGCCTGCCCGTCCGCCGCATCGTGCGCGACCCGCTGGACGTCCACGAGCGCGGCACGAAGGCCGAACGAGAGGACAGGGTGCGGGAGTTGATGAGCCTGGTCGGCCTGCCCCGGGCGCTCGCCGAGGCGCTGCCGGGCCAGCTCTCCGGCGGCCAGCGGCAGCGCGTCGCGATCGCCCGCGCGCTCGCCCTGGACCCCGACCTGGTGGTGGCGGACGAACCGACCAGCGCCCTGGACGTCTCGGTCCGCGCCCAGATCCTCAACCTCCTCCTGGACCTGCGCGAACGCCTCGGCCTCGCCATGGTCTTCGTCTCCCACGACATCCAGACGGTACGGCGGATGAGCGACCGGGTGATCACGATGTACCTGGGCCGGATCGTCGAGGACACCCCGGCCGCCGACGTCACCGGCCACGCCCGGCACCCGTACACCCGGGCCCTCTTCTCGGCCACCCCGGGGCTGCTGAACCCCATCGACCCGATCCCGCTCACGGGGCCGGTGCCGTCGGCGACCCGGCCGCCGTCCGGGTGCCCGTTCCGCACCCGGTGCTGGCGGGCGGACGACGCGTGTGCCGTCCGCATGCCTGACTTCACGGCCGCGTCACGGCCCGGTCACCGCTATCGCTGCCACCACCCCGTGGATGCTGGGGAGGAGGACCAGCCGAGCCACAGCCTGCCCAGGGAGCCCTGATGACGCTGCCCACCCCGCTGACCGGTGTCGTACCGCCCGTCTGCACGCCCCTGACACCGGACCGCGAGGTGGACGTCGTCTCCCTGCGCAGGCTCGTCGACCATCTGACGGCGGCCGGGGTGGACGGCCTGTTCGTGCTGGGCTCGACGTCGGAGGCGGCGTACCTGACGGACCGGCAGCGCAGGCTGGTCACCGAGACGGTGGCCGCCCACGTGGCAGGCCGGCTCCCGGTCCTGGCGGGCGTGATCGACATGACGACCCCCCGGGTCCTCGACCACGTCGCGTCCGTCACCGCGGCCGGCGCGGACGCCGTCGTCGTCACCGCGCCCTTCTACACCCGCACCCACCCCGCCGAGATCGCCCGCCACTACCGCCTGGTCGCCGAGCGGTCGCCGGTCCCGGTCATCGCCTACGACATCCCGGTCGCCGTCCACAGCAAGCTCCCCGCCGACCTGGTGCTCGAACTGGCCGCCGACGGGGTGCTGGCCGGGCTGAAGGACTCCAGCGGTGACCTGGCGGGCTTCCGCGAGGTCGTCACCGGCAGCAGGGGCCTGACCGGGTTCAGCGCGCTGACGGGGTCCGAGCTGACCGTCGACTCGGCCCTCGCGCTGGGCGCCGACGGCGCGGTCCCGGGGCTCGCCAACGTCGACCCGGACGGGTACGTCCGCCTGGACCGGCTCTGCCGGGCGGGCGACTGGGAGCGGGCGCGGGCCGAGCAGGAGCGGCTGTGCGGCCTCTACCGGATGACCGGCGCCGGGGACCCGGCCCGGATGGGCGGCAGCTCGGCGGGGCTGGGGGCGTTCAAGACGGCGCTGCACCTGCGCGGGGTGATCGACTGCCCCGCCACCGCAGAGCCCCAGGTGCCGCTGTCCCAGGAGGAGACCGAGTGCGTGGCGAAGTACCTGGCGGGCGCCGGCCTGATGTGAACGCCGTCCCGGCGCCCGGGACAGACTCCGGCCGAGTCTAGGCACGCAGCGCCACACCGGTGATGCGAAGCGTGAAATTCCCAGGGGCGGGGGAGCCAGGTGAGGTGAACGCGATGAACCTCCCCATCGGCTCCTGTGCCGTCGACACCCGTACCGGACGGCTGGGCATCGTCATGGGCCACGAGGGCCCCTACGTGCAGTTGCGGCCGTACGGGGGAGGCCGGGAGTGGGACGCGCCCCCGGACGTCGTACGCGTCGCCACCCAGGCCGAACGGCTCGGCGCGGCCACCGCCCACGCCAACGCCCGCAGCCGCGGCGAGGCCTCCTGAGGTCCGCCTCACCCCGCACCCCCTTCCGGCGGCAGGGCAGAATGGGCCCATGAGCCTGTTCCGCGACGACGGCATCGTGCTGCGCACCCAGAAGCTGGGTGAGGCGGACCGGATCATCACCCTGCTCACCCGCGGGCACGGCCGGGTGCGGGCGGTGGCCCGGGGGGTGCGGCGGACGAAGTCGAAGTTCGGGGCCCGCCTTGAGCCGTTCTCCCACGTCGACGTGCAGTTCTTCGCGCGGGGCAGTGAACTGATCGGGCGCGGGCTGCCGCTGTGCACGCAGAGCGAGACCATCGCGCCGTACGGGGGCGGGATCGTCACCGACTACGCGCGGTACACCGCCGGGACGGCCATGCTGGAGACCGCCGAGCGGTTCACCGACCACGAGGGCGAGCCGGCCGTGCAGCAGTACCTGCTGCTCGTGGGGGGCCTGCGGACCCTCGCCCGCGGCGAGCACGCCCCGCACCTCGTCCTCGACGCCTTCCTGCTGCGCTCCCTCGCCGTCAACGGCTACGCGCCCAGTTTCGAGGCCTGCGCCAAGTGCGGCATGCCCGGTCCGAACCGCTTCTTCTCGGTCGGCTCCGGCGGCAGCGTCTGCGTCGACTGCCGGGTGGCCGGCAGCGTCGTACCCTCGCCGCAGACCCTGGTTCTGCTCGGCGCGCTGCTTACGGGAGACTGGGAGACCGCGGACGCGGCCGAGGCCCGGCACGTCCGGGAGGGCAGCGGGCTGGTGTCGGCCTATCTGCACTGGCATCTGGAGCGCGGGCTGCGCTCGCTCAGGTACGTGGAGAAAAGCTAGCGGGAAGAGCTAGCGGGAAAGCCAGAGGGAGACGAAGCACATGGTGGTACGCGGGATCCTGGGGCGTCAGCGCCGCGAGTACAAGGCGCCGGAGCCGCACCCGTCCGGCGCTCGTCCGCCGAAGCTCCCGGGCGAGCTGGTCCCGAACCACGTGGCGATCGTCATGGACGGGAACGGCCGCTGGGCGAAGGACCGCGGGCTGCCGCGCACCGAGGGCCACAAGGTCGGCGCCGAGCGCGTCCTCGACGTCCTCCAGGGCTCCATCGAGATCGGCGTGCGGAACATCTCGCTCTACGCCTTCTCCACCGAGAACTGGAAGCGCTCGCCCGACGAGGTCCGCTTCCTGATGAACTTCAACCGCGACTTCATCCGCAAGACCCGCGACCAGCTCGACGAACTCGGCATCCGGGTGCGCTGGGCGGGCCGGATGCCCAGGATGTGGAAGTCGGTGGCCAAGGAGCTGCTGGTCGCCCAGGAGCAGACCAAGGACAACGACCTGCTCACCCTGTACTTCTGCATGAACTACGGCGGCCGGGCCGAGATCGCCGACGCGGTGCAGGCGATCGCCGAGGAGGTGAAGGCGGGCCGCCTCGACCCGTCGAAGATCTCCGAGAAGACCATCCAGAAGCACATGTACTACGGGGACATGCCGGACGTGGACATGTTCCTGCGGCCCAGCGGCGAGCAGCGCACCTCCAACTACCTGCTCTGGCAGAGCGCTTACGCCGAGCTGGTCTTCCAGGACGTGCTGTGGCCCGACTTCGACCGCCGTGACCTGTGGCGGGCGTGCATCGAATACGCCTCCCGCGACCGGCGGTTCGGCGGGGCGATCCCCAACGAGGAGCTGCTCGCCATGGAGGGCAACCACGAGGGCAACTGACCGCCATCCGCCGTTCATGAGGGCCGTCGAGGATGCGGAAGATCCATCGTCGGCCACCCCCCGGTCCCCCGCCTCTGGAACGGTCCTCATGAAGCGCGTCATCCCCGTCCTCTCGCTCGGTGCCCTGCTCCTCACCGCGCTCCCCGCGCACGCCACGGACACCGGGCTCACCCACCGCGACAGCTACGGCACCAAGGCCGTCTACGCCCCCGGCCAGAACCCGCGCACCTACCAGCAGCCGCCGGCCGGTTACACCGCCGTCTTCACCGAGAACGTCTCCCGGCACGGCTCCCGCTCCGCCACCGACGGCGAGGACGGCGACACGGTCCTCACGCTCTGGAACCAGGCGAAGGCCGACGGCCAGCTCACCGCGCGCGGCAAGAAGTTCGGCCCGGACGTGCAGGCGCTCGAAGCGGCCATGAGCGCGATCGGGTACGGCAACCTCAGCGGCCGCGGCAAGGACGAACTCCGCGCCACCGCCGTCCGCCTGGACAAGCGCCTGCCGTCGCTCTTCTCCTCGATCGCCGCGAACGGCGAGAAGATCGACGTCGTCAGCTCCGGCCAGGGCCGCGCGGTCGACAGCGGTACGGTCTTCGCCACCGCCCTCACCGACGCCGACCCGGCGCTGAAGTCCTCGCTCGGCACCGCCCGCGTCGACAAGAACCTCCTCTACTTCCACAAGTCGTCCGGCGGCGCCGACTACCAGAAGTGGCTCGCGACCGACGAGCGGCTCGCCACCACCCTGAAGTCGGTCACCGACCAGCCGGCCTCGCACAAGGCGGCCGCCCGGGTGCTCGGCAGGATCTTCAAGCCGGCGTTCGTGCAGCGCATCGTGGACGGCGAGTTCGCCGCCACCGCCGACGACATCACCGCCGCCACCGCCGTCTACAACCTCTACGCCATCGCGCCCGCCATGAGCGAGGAGAGCCCGGACGGCAAGGGCTGGGACTTCGACCGCTACATCGCCCCGCGCGACGCGGCCTGGTTCGGCTACCTCAGCGACGCCGAGGACTTCTACGAGAAGGGCCCGAGCTTCTCGGACAGCGACATCACCTACAAGATGGCGGACGTCCTCCTCGACGACTTCTTCAAGCAGGTCGAGGCGAAGCGGGACGGCACCAGCACGCTGGGCGCCGAACTCCGCTTCACGCACGCCGAGGAGATCATCCCGCTGGCCGCGCTGATGCAGCTGCCGGGCAGCGAGCAGGCGGCGACGCCGGGCAGCACGTACACGTACGCCGACAACCCGTGGCGCGGCGCCGAGGTGGCCTCCCTGGCCTCCAACATCCAGTGGGACGTCTTCCGGAAGGGCGACGACTACCTGGTGCGGATGCTCTACAACGAGAAGGAGATCGCCTTCAAGGCGGGCTGCAGGCCGGTCTCGAAGCACAGCGCGTTCTACGACCTGAACGAACTGGAGAAGTGCTTCGACCGCAGCTGACCTGCGCCGGTACGATCCGCCCCATGGTCATGGACATGGGGCGGGACGCCGGTCAGGGCGTGGTGGAGCTGGCCTACCGGCCGGCGACGGAGGACTTCATGGGGGCGCTGCGGGAACGCGAGCGGCTGCGGCGGCGGTGGGTGCGGCCGCGGCGCTGGGCCTTCGTCGCCGTGGCGTTCGGCTTCGTGCTGAACGCCTCGCTGTCCCTGGCGGGGCGCGACAAGCCCAACTGGTTCCTGCTGATCCTGATGCCCTTGGCCGCGACCCTGGTGTTCTTCACGCCCCGGCTCCAGGCCCGAGCGTTCCAGAAGCTCGGCGCCCGCAACGGCACGTTTCGTGCGACCGTGACGGACGCCGGACTGACGCTGGTCAACGACAACACCACGACGTCGCTCAACTGGTCGGCGCAGCCCCGCTATCGGGAGACCAAGGACGCCTTCTTCACCTACAGCGACGACAAGAACGTCTCCTGCTTCACCGTGCTGCCCAAGCGCGGCCTGGCGGACCCCGCCGACGCCGACCGGCTGCGGGCGATCCTCGACCGGCACCTCACCCGCGTGTAGCTCAGCAGCTCCCCGCGGCCCCCGCGCAGTCCGCGCACGTCCCGAAGATCTCGACGGTGTGGGCGACGTTGACGTACCCGTGCTCGGCGGCGATGGCCTCGGCCCACTTCTCCACCGCCGGGCCCTCCACCTCGACCGCCTTGCCGCACACGCGGCAGACCAGGTGGTGGTGGTGTTCGCCGGTGGAGCAGCGGCGGTACACCGACTCGCCGTCGGACGTGCGCAGGACGTCGACCTCGCCGGCGTCGGCGAGGTTCTGGAGGGTGCGGTAGACCGTGGTCAGGCCCACCGAGTCGCCCTTGTGCTTGAGCATGTCGTGCAGTTCCTGCGCGCTGCGGAACTCCTCGACCTCGTCCAGGGCCGCCGCCACGGCTGCCCGCTGACGGGTCGAGCGGCCCTTCACGGGCGGTCCAGCGGTCGTCACCGGTTGCCTCCTCACGTCACTGCCTCTGCCGGGCCATTGTGCCAGTCCCGGCCGAGGGCGTTCAGACGCCGACCTCGTCGGCGGCCCCCCGGGTGGCCGGAATCGCGCACTCCGCCGGATCCCCGGCGGGCCGTCGTGCGGCCGCCGCGCGGGCGCGTCGGCGGGCCAGCGGGGTGGCCAGCAGGCTCAGCACGACGAACGCGGCAATGGTCAGCAGGACGATCGTCGCGCCCGGCGGGACGTACTGGTAGTACGACGTGATCGTGCCCCCGATCGTCACCGTCACACCGATCGCGACGGCGATCGCGAACGTGGCCGCGAAGCTGCGGCTCAGCTGCTGGGCGGCGGCCACCGGGACGACCATGAGCGCGGAGACCAGCAGCAGGCCCACCACGCGCATCGCGACCGTCACGGTGACCGCCGCGGTGATCGCCGTCAGCAGGTTCAGCGCCCGGACCGGCAGGCCGGTCACCCGGGCGAACTCCTCGTCCTGGCTGACCGCGAACAGCTGCCGGCGCAGGCCGAGCGTGACCAGCAGGACGAAGGCCGCCAGCAGGCAGATCGCGGTCACGTCCGACTCGGACACCGTCGACAGCGAGCCGAAGAGGTACGACATCAGGTTGGCGTTGGAGCCGCCCGGTGCGAGGTTGATCAGCATCACGCCGCCGGCCATGCCGCCGTAGAAGAGCATCGCGAGGGCGATGTCGCCGCGGGTGCGGCCGTACCAGCGGATCAGCTCCATCACGATCGCGCCCAGGACGGAGACCGCCGTCGCCATCCAGACGGGGGACGTCGAGAGCAGGAAGCCGAGGCCGACGCCGGTCATCGCGACGTGGCCGATGCCGTCGCCCATCAGGGCCTGGCGGCGCTGGACCAGGTAGATGCCGACGGCGGGGGCGGTGATGCCGACCAGGACGGCGGCGAGCAGGGCCCGCTGCATGAAGGCGTAGTTCAGGAAGTCCATCAGCTCAGCAGTCCCGTGCGCAGTGGTGTGTGCTCGTCGTGGGGGTGGACGTGGTCGTGGCCGGGGAGGGCGTGCTGGCCGACGGCGCGCGGCGGCGGGCCGTCGTGCAGCACGCAGCCGTCGCGCAGGACGACCGCCCGGTCGATCAGGGGCTCCAGCGGACCCAGCTCGTGCAGGACGAGGAGGACCGTGGTGCCCTGTGCGACCTGGTCGCGCAGGGTCTCGGCGAGGATCTCCTGGCTGGCCAGGTCGACGCCCGCCATCGGCTCGTCCATGATCAGCAGTTCGGGTTCGGCGACCAGCGCGCGGGCGATCAGTACCCGCTGGTGCTGGCCGCCGGAGAGCGCCTCCACGTTGTCCCTGGCCCGGTCCGCCATGCCGACCAGGCCGAGCGCGTGCCGTACGGCCGCGTGGTCGGCCTTGCGGAACAGGCCGAAGCGGGTGCGGGAGAGGCGGCCGGCGGAGACGACCTCGGTGACGGTGGCGGGCACGCCGCCGGCCGCGGTGGTGCGCTGCGGGACGTAGCCGACCCGCGACCAGTCCCGGAAGGTACGGCGGGGGGTGCCGAACAGCTCGGCCTCGCCACCGCTCACCGGCACCTGGCCGACGATCGTGCGGATCGCGGTCGACTTGCCGGAGCCGTTCGCGCCGAGCAGCGCGACGACCTCACCGCGGTGCACGGTGAGGTCGATGCCGCGCAGGACGGGGCGCGAGCCCAGCTCGGCGGTGACGCCGCGCAGGGATATGACGGGCTCGCCGCTCATGTCGTCGTCTCCTGTCCCGTGGCGTGTCACTTGGTGCCCAGTGCCTGCTGGAGCGCCTTGAGGTTGGCCTCCTGGACCGCGAAGTAGTCCCGGCCGCGGGACTTGGCGGTGATGCCCTCGATCGGGTCGAGGACGTCCGTCTTCAGCCCGGCGTCGGCGGCGATGGTCCTGGCGGTCTTGTCGCTGACGAGCGTCTCGTAGAACACGGTGGTGACGCCGTCGGCCTTGGCCATGGTCTCCAGGTCCCTGACGCGGGCCGCGCTCGGTTCGGACTCGGGGTCGAGGCCGTTGATGGCCTCCTCGGTCAGGCCGTAGCGCTCGGCGAGGTAGCCGAAGGCGGCGTGGGTGGTGATGAAGACCTTGGACTTCGTGTCCGCGAGGCCGTCCTTGAACCGGGTGTCGAGCGCGTTCAGCTTCTTCACCAGGGCCGCGGTGTTCTTCTCGTAGTCGGCCGCGTGGTCCGGGTCGGCCTTCTCGAAGGCCTTGCCGACGCCCTCGGCGACCTGGGCGTAGCGCACCGGGTCGAGCCAGATGTGCGGGTCGAGGCCGGACAGCTCCTCGTTCTCGGAGGTGTCGTGGGAGGCCGCGTGGCCGCCGACCTCGTTGCCGTGCTTCTCCAGCGTGGTCAGGGAGGCCGCGTCGATCTTCGTCTTCACCGACGACTGGGCGACCGCGTCGTCGACGGAGGGCTGGAGGTTCTTCAGGTAGAGGACCGCGTCGGACTTCTCGATCCCGATGATCTGCCTGGGGCTGATCTCCAGGTCGTGCGGCTCCTGGCCGGGCTGGGTGAGGCTGGTGACATGGACGTGGCTGCCGCCGATCTGATCGGCGAGGTAGGCCATCGGATAGAACGACGCGACGACGTCGAACTTCCCGGTCTGGGCCGCCGTGGCGTCGCCGCCGCAGGCAGTGAGGGTCGCTATGCCGAGTGCGGTGACGGTGGTCGCGGCGGCCGCGGGTATGAGGCGTCGTCGTACGTTCATGAGAGTCATTTTCAACAAATATGGAAACCGTTGTCAACAAGCCTGGTGAGGGGAACCGATTTGGTTGAGGGGGAGGCCCCGCCGGTACCCTGAAGCATTCGCTCTGAAGCGTCTTTGCTTCGTCGCCCGTCGTCGTAATGAAGAGAGCACCGTGGCCGCCGACAAGATCGACACCATCGTCAGCCTGAGCAAGCGCCGTGGCTTCGTATTCCCGTGCAGTGAGATCTACGGCGGCCAGAAGGCCGCCTGGGACTACGGACCGCTGGGTGTCGAGCTCAAGGAGAACCTGAAGCGCCAGTGGTGGCGCTACATGGTGACGTCGCGCGAGGACGTGGTCGGTATCGACTCGTCCGTCATCCTGGCCCCCGAGGTCTGGGTGGCCTCCGGTCACGTCGCCACCTTCACGGACCCGCTGACCGAGTGCACCTCGTGCCACAAGCGGTTCCGCGCGGACCACCTGGAGGAGCACTACGAGGCCAAGCACGGCCGCCTCCCGGAGAACGGCCTGGCGGACGTGAACTGCCCGAACTGCGGCAACAAGGGCCAGTTCACCGAGCCCAAGCAGTTCTCGGGCCTGCTCTCCACCCACCTCGGCCCGACCCAGGACAGCGGCTCCGTCGCCTACCTGCGCCCCGAGACCGCGCAGGGCATCTTCACCAACTTCGCCCAGGTGCACGTCGCCTCGCGCAAGAAGCCGCCGTTCGGTATCGCGCAGATGGGCAAGTCCTTCCGCAACGAGATCACGCCCGGCAACTTCATCTTCCGCACCCGCGAGTTCGAGCAGATGGAGATGGAGTTCTTCGTCAAGCCGGGCGAGGACGAGAAGTGGCAGGAGTACTGGATGGAGCAGCGCTGGAACTGGTACACCGGCCTGGGCCTGCGCGAGGAGAACATGCGGTGGTACGAGCACCCGAAGGAGAAGCTCTCCCACTACTCCAAGCGCACCGCTGACATCGAGTACCGCTTCCAGTTCGGCGGCAACGAGTGGGGCGAGCTGGAGGGCGTCGCCAACCGCACCGACTACGACCTGAACGCCCACTCCAAGGCCTCCGGCCAGGACCTCTCCTACTTCGACCAGGAGGCCCAGGAGCGCTGGACGCCGTACGTCATCGAGCCGGCGGCGGGTGTCGGCCGCGCCATGCTGGCCTTCCTGCTGGACGCGTACGTCGAGGACGAGGCGCCGAACGCCAAGGGCAAGCTGGAGAAGCGCACGGTGCTGCGCCTGGACCACCGCCTCGCTCCCGTCAAGGTCGCGGTCCTGCCCCTCTCCCGCAACGCCGAGCTGTCCCCGAAGGCCAAGGGGCTCGCCCAGGCGCTGCGCGGGCACTGGAACATCGAGTTCGACGACGCCGGTGCGATCGGGCGGCGCTACCGCCGCCAGGACGAGATCGGTACGCCGTACTGCGTGACCGTCGACTTCGACACGCTCGAGGACAACGCCGTCACCGTCCGCGAGCGCGACACGATGAAGCAGGAGCGGGTCTCTCTGGACCAGATCGAGAGCTACCTCGCGGGCCGCCTGCTGGGCTGCTAGGTCCGCGTCCCTTCGGCCTTCTCGCCCACCCTCCGTCCGGCTCGGTCGGAGGGTGGGCGTTCTGGTTCGCTACAGGTCCAGGTCCGCGTAGAGCGCCGCGTGGTCGGAGGCTTCCGTCGTCTTCGACTTCACCGTGTCGAAGTGCTTGATCCCCTTCGCGTAGATCCCGCGTGTCTCCAGGCCGACGGACTGCACCCGGTCCCACAGCACCGGCGGGAGGAGCAGGTAGTCGATCTTGTCGTGCTCGCTGTGGCACTCCCCGTGGGTGCCGGGCTTTCCGTGGTAGGTGCGGTGGCTCATCGCGTCCCGCAGACCGGTGTCCCGCAGCACCTCGGCCGCTTCGCTCTCCGGTTCGTCGTTGAGATCCCCCGCGACCATGACGTGGTCGGTGCGCTCCAGCGCGTCCCGGTAGATCTCCGAGACCCGCTTCGCCTGGGCCAGCCGCAGTTCGGGATCGTCGTGGAACTTGCTCTTGAGGTGGTTGCCGAGAACCACCAGGGGGGTGCCGTCGAGCTGGATCTCGAACTCGGGACAGTCCCGGCTGAACAGGTTCTTGTCGGGCTGCTCCGGGTCGGTGTCGAAGATGTGGGACCGCACGGAGCTGATCGGATGGCGGCTGAGGATCCCGATGTCTATGCCCCGGGGATCGTTGCCGTCGATCAGCATGTCGTAGGGGTACGGCCGCCTGCCGAGCGCCTCGCCCAGGACCTGTGTGTTGAAGCGTTCCAGGGTGAGCCGGTCCTCGACCTCCACCGTGAGCAGAACGTCGGCGTCGACCTCCGCCACCACCCGGCCGGTGTTGTGCACCACGCTCATGTCGAGGTCGTCGTAGCCGAGTTCGGCCCAGCCGGTCCAGGAACCGCGGCCGTCGGCGACGATCTCGATGCGCGGGTTGCTGTCCGGGCCGGACTTCTCGAACAGTCCGCCCGGCTTGTGCTCGAAGTCCTTGCCCGGGCGCAGCTCGTTGATGAAGATCGCCGGCGGGTCCTTCGGATTGCTGTCGTAGGCCTTGTACGCCTTGATGAGCGCGGCGATCTTCTTCTTGTCGTCCTCCCGGTACTCCGGCAGGTCGAGCAGGGTGACCAACTGGGCGAAGTCGTCGAGGACTTTCTCGCGCTCGGCCGGGTTGGAGAGCTGGAACGCCGTGGGCCGGCGGAAGAGGTTCTCCATGTTGAAGGTGGCGATACGGATGCTCATCGAGGGCCTCCTCGGCGGCGCGACTGCACCGACCGGCCGACGGCAGGCGCCGCCTGGGACACTGCGCGCCGGCAGTTCCATTCTCCGGGCCGGATAGGGACCTGTCGAACGGAGGACGGCCGCCGGACGGCCCGTTGGCCCGGCTCGGCCCCGGACGCCAGGTGCGACCGGGGCCTCGTCGGAATGCCCGGCGGGCGGCTCAACGCCCCTGGAGGGACTTCACGTTGTTGCCGAACGTCCAGTTCTTCGAGCCGTCCCAGTTGATCGACCAGGTCATCAGGCCCTTGAGGGACGTGCCGTAGTGGTTCCAGGCCTGGGAGACCAGGGACGGGGACATGTAGCCGCCGCCCGCGCCGGACTGCGCGGGCAGGCCCGGGACCTGCTTGTCGTACGGCACCCTGACCGTCGTACCCTGCACGACCAGCCCCTTGTTGAGGCAGTCGGTCTGGGCGGTGAAGCCGGCCACCGTGCCGGCCGAGTACGAGTCGCCCGAGCAGCCGTACATGCTGCCGTTGTAGTACTGCATGTTGAGCCACCACAGGCGGCCGTTGTCGGCGTACTTCTTGACGATCGGAAGGTACGCGCCCCAGATCGAGCCGTAGGTGATGCTGCCTCCGGTGACGTACGCCGTCTCCGGGGCCATCGTGAGGCCGAAGTTGGACGGCATCTGGGCGAGGACGCCGTCGATGATGCGGACCAGGTTGGCCTGGGACGTGGACAGCTGGGTGATCGAGCCGCTGCCCACCAGGCCCGTCTCGATGTCGATGTCGATGCCGTCGAAGTTGTACTTCTTCAGGATCGGGACGATCGTCGAGACGAACCTGTCGGCCACGGCGGCCGAGCTGAGGTCGATGCCCGCCGCCGCGCCCCCGATCGACAGCAGGACCGTCTGGCCGGAGGCCTTCGCCGCGCACATCTCCGCGGGCGTGGCCACCTTCACGCCGGCGTCCATGCCGTCCTCCCAGAGGGCCGTCCCGTCGGAACGGATCACCGGGAAGGCCGCGTTGATCACGTTGTAGCCGTGGGCCGCGATCGCGGAGTTGGTGATCGGGGTCCAGCCGAACGGCGGGTGGACGCCGTTGGCGGAGCCGTCCCAGTTCTCCCAGTAACCCTGCAGCACCTTGCCCGCGGGACGGGACTTGACCGCACAGGTGTCGGCGGCCGACGCGGGGGCGGCGGCGGGGAGCTGGGTGAGCGCAGCGGTCGCGAGCGCGGCGGCGAGCAGGGCAAGGGTGCGTCGGATCATGCGGGGCCTCCCGGTGGGGTCGGGGCGCGGCGCGAGTGTCGTAGCCATGACAGTGCTCGTGGTCCAGACCTTCCGTCAATAGGTCTGGACCATTCTGCGGGAAAGGGTGGCGACTACGGAATGACAGATGACAGATATTGAAATCTGTCAGCTGTCATGCCAGAGTGGAGCCATGACGAAGCACACCCGTTCCCTCGGATCCACCGGCCCCCGGGTCTCCGCCCTCGGCCTCGGCTGCATGGGCATGTCCGCGCTGTACGGCGAGGCCGACCGCGCCGAGTCGATCGCCACCGTCCACGCCGCCCTCGACGCCGGCGTGACCCTGCTCGACACCGGCGACTTCTACGCCATGGGCCACAACGAGATGCTGATCGGCGAGGCCCTGCGCACCGCCCCCGCCGGACTCCGGGAAAAGGCGCTGACCAGCGTCAAGTTCGGCGCCCTGCGCGACCCGGACGGCGGCTGGAACGCCTACGACGGCCGCCCGGCCGCCGTGAAGAACTTCGCCGCCTACTCCCTGCAGCGCCTCGGCGTCGACCACATCGACGTCTACCGGATCGCCCGCGTCGACCCGGACGTGCCGATCGAGGAGACGGTCGGCGCCATCGCCGAACTGGTCGAGAAGGGGCACGTCCGGCACATCGGCCTCAGCGAGGCGAGCGCGGCGAACATCCGGCGGGCCGCCGCCACCGCGCCCATCTCGGACCTCCAGATCGAGTACGCGATCATCACCCGCGACATCGAGCGGGAGATCCTGCCGACCACCCGTGAGCTGGGCATCGGCATCACCGCGTACGGCGTGCTCTCCCGGGGCCTGATCTCCGGCCACTTCACCCGGGACCGGCAGTTCGGCGCGGGCGACTTCCGGGCCTTCTCGCCGCGCTTCCAGGGCGACAACCTCCAGCACAACCTCGACCTCGTCGAGGCGCTGCGCAAGATCGCCGACGAGAAGGGCGTGACCGTCGCGCAGATCGCCATCGCCTGGGTGCTGTCCCGCGGCGAGGACATCGTGCCGCTCGTCGGCGCCCGCACCCGCGAGCGGCTCACCGAGTCGCTGGGCGCGCTGGACGTCACCCTGGACGCGGCCGACCTGGCGGCGATCGAGGAGGCCGTACCGGCGGACGCGGCGGCGGGCACCCGCTACCCGGCCGCGCAGATGAGCCATCTCGGCACCGAGCACTGACCGCGGCGCCAGGTACCGTCTAGGCCATGGCAGCGACGTCCCCGACCCCGACCCCGGCCCTGACCGCCGAACGCATCCTCGAAGCGACCGAGGAGGTGCTGCGCCGACACGGCCCGGCCAAGGCCACCGTGGTGGACGTGGCCCGCGCGCTCGGCGTCAGCCACGGCAGTGTCTACCGGCACTTCCGGACCAAGGCGGCGCTGCGCGAAGCGGTGACGAAGCGGTGGCTGGACCGGACCTCGGAGCAGCTGTCCGGCATCGCGGCCGGCGACCGCGACCCGGAGGTCCGGCTGCGCGACTGGCTGCGGGCCCTGTTCGACGCGAAGCGCCGCAAGGCGGGCGCCGACCCGGAGCTGTTCGCCACCTACATGGTGCTCGCCGACGAGAACGGCCCGGCGGTCACCGAGCACATCGCCGACCTGACCGGCCAGCTGACCGCGATCATCGCGGACGGGGCCGGGAGCGGTGTCTTCACCGTGCCCGACCCCGCCGCCGCGGCCCGGACCGTCTTCCAGGCCACCGGCCGCTTCCACGACCCGGGCTACGCGCGGGAGTGGGTGCGGCCGGAGGCCGAGCACGACTTCGGGTCGCTGGTGGAGCTGCTGGTGCGGGGCCTCAGCTCACCTTGACCGTCACGGTCGGGGAGTGGACCTTCTTGCCGACCGCCGAGACCCGCAGGTGCTCGGTGCCCGGGTTGCCGAGCTTCGCGGTAAGCGAGTAGGAGCTGCCGTTCTTCACCTTCGCGGTCGCCTTGAGCGGGATCCACTTGCCGCCCTTCTGGTGCTCCAGCACCAGCGGCCAGCCGACCTTCAGGCCGGAGGTGCGGCCGGTCACCGTCACCGAGTCACCGGGCCTGACCGAGGTGGTGTTCGCCCTGGCCGAGATCGAGGCCATGGTGGTCGGGCTCGGCTTCGGCTTCGGCCGGCCGCTCATGGTGGGCGAGGGGGTCGGCTTCGGCTTCGGCTTGGCGCTCATGGTGGGCGACGGGGTCGGCCTGGCCCCGGTGGCGAACGCACCGGCGGAACCGGCCGACAGCAGGGCCACGGAGAGCGCACCGGCGGCGAGGGCCCGGGAGATCTGGCGCTGGGTGGTGTGCATGGATGTACTCCTGTCGAGGGACGGGGGGACCTCTCAAGGCTTGGCCGGGTCGCGCCGGGCGGCGACCCGGGCGGTCCCGGAAGCGGTGCGCACCGCCCTCGGATTCGGTAAAGACCGCAGGTGGCAACGGGTGTCCTGACCTCGTGATTCCTGCCCGGGAGCTCACCCGAACGGCGTAACGCGCGAGCTAGGCGGTGGCCTGCCAGAAGTCCCGCATGAGGGAGGTCGTCGTCGGACCCGTCATCGCCGTCTGTGTCAACAGGACCGTGACCGTGCCGGTGGCCGGGACGAGGTGCGCGGCGGTACCGGTGCCGCCGACCCAGCCGTAGCGGCCCGGCACCGACCAGGGGTCGGCCGGGGCGACGTCCACCGCGCCGCCGTACCCCCAGCCCTGGCCCTCCAGGAAGAGGGCGGCGCGCTCGCGCTGGGCGGCCGTCAGGTGGTTGGTGGTCATCCGGCTCACCGAGGTGGCGGTCAGCAGACGGCGGCCGTCCGGGGCGGCGCCGGCGTTCAGCAGCAGCCGGGCGAAGGCCAGCCAGTCGTCGGCCGTGGAGACGAGGCCGCCGCCGCCCGACGGGAAGCGCGGCAGGCTGCTGTACGCGCCGTCCGGGGTGTCCGTCAGGCGCAGGGTGCCGTCCGCGGCGGGCGCGTAGGACGAGGTGAAGCGGTGCCGTTTCGACGCGGGCACCTCGAACGCCGTGTCCCGCATGCCCAGCGGCTCGAAGATCCGCTCCGCCAGGAAATCGGGCAGGGTGCGGCCCGACACCCGGGCGACCAGGATGCCCTGGAGGGCGGACGAGGTGCCGTACAGCCAGGACTCGCCCGGCTGGTGCAGCATCGGCACCTGGGCGAGCAGGCCCAGCCAGGTGTCCGGGTCCGGCCAGTCCCGGAACGGGATGCCGTGGTCCTGCACCGCGAACAGGGCCTGCGCGGCGGGCAGCGAGAAGTCGTCGGGCAGACCCCAGCCGGTGCGGAAGCTCAGCAGGTCCTCGACGGTGACCTGGCGGACCGCCGGCACCACGTCGTCGACGGGGCTCGCGGGCGTACGGACCACCATCGGCTTCGCCAGCTCCGGGAGCCAGTCGGCCACCGGGTCGCCGAGCCCGATCCGGCCCTCGTCCACCAGCATCAGCACCGCGGCGGCGGTGATCGGCTTGGTGACCGACGCGATGCGGAACACCGAGTCCCGGGCCATCGGGGCGGACCCCTCGACGTCGGCGTGCCCGACGGCCACCACCTCGACGTCGTCGCCGCGGGCCACGAGCCCCACGGCTCCGGGGACGGTGCCTGCCTCGACGTGGCGGCGCAGGGTGGCGTGCAGCGGGGAGACGGTCATCGGTCGTCCTTCCGGTGGGCGCGGTGTCGGACGGTACGACTCCCGCGCCCGCGGAAAGTCATCGCGAGGGCTGGGTGCCCGCGGGGTCCACGGTGGCCTGGTGGGCCTCGGCCAGATGCTCCTCAGCCTTCAGCCAGGGCAGGAACTGGGCGCCCTTCTGCCAGCCGCAGGTGTCGCATTTGATCGTGCGCTGCACCCCCGTGCGCTGCACCCGGACCACGTGCTCCCGGCCGTGCTGGTCCCAGCGGCTGACCTTGCTCTCGTCGATCTGCGACATTGACGCCTCCGGAGTCCGTGCCCGGTCTGCTGTCCGGTACGTGTCGACGGCCGTCGACGGCAAGGAGTGTGCAGCAAGACCAACATCAACGGGGATTTCTTCACCGGGTTTTGTCGAGGATGTCCCCGGAGTTCACACGGCGCCGCAGGACCGGCCGGGCGGGACGAGCAGGAGGTCAGCGCGGTCCGGGAGGTGCCCTCGCGGACGTCCCCGTCCCAACCTCCGGATCAAGAGCCGGACTTGGTGTACCGGCGGAAACCCTGGACAGGGAATTGACCAAGGCTCAAGATGAAAGCGACCTTGTGAAGCGGCCACCGGCACGGAGAGGCGATGCTGCCGGATCCTCAACGTTTCCTGGCCGTTGCCGGCCGCCGGATCGCGCGTGCCGAGGGCGCGGCCCAGGCCGTCCGTGAGCTGTACCGGGTGATGGTCCCGGACCTGGCGGACGGGATGTTCGTCTACCTCGGCGACCGCCCGCCGGACGGGCCGGAGCCGGAGCGCCTGGAGTTGGACGGGGTGCCCGCCGAACTCGGCGGCGCCATGGGCGGATCGCCTCCTCGGTCGAGACCGGTGGCGCCCGACGGCGCGCTCGCCGCCCTGTTGCGCTGCGGCAGGGCACGCGGCCGCGGGCAGGACGACGTGGACGACGCCCTCCGTGAACTCCTGGGCACGGAACCCCGGCTCCCGCAGGGCAACCGGGTCCTGCTCGCCCCGCTGCGCGCGCCCGACGCCGTGGTGGGCGTCGCGGTGTTCCTGCGGCGCCCGGACCGGGAGGACTTCGTGGACGACGACATCGCCCTGGCCGACGCGCTGTCGGCGCAGACCGCGCTCGCCGTGCGCGAGGACTCCCTCGCCGCCGCCCCGCCCGCCGCGCCGAAGGCCCCGGACGAGGACCGCCTGCGCTACGTCGGCGCCGCCACCCGCCGGATCGCCCGCGGCTTCGACACCGACGAGATCGTGCTCGGCCTGTGCCGGGCCGCCGTGCCGACCTACTCCGACGCGGCCCTCGTCTACCTGCGCGACCCGCTGCCGGTCGGCGACGAACGCCCCAACGGGCCCGCCGTGCTGCGGCTGCGCCGTACCGACCGGCTCAAGGGCCCCGGTGCCGAGCTGGTCTGGCCCGCGGAGACGGTGGACGACGGGCAGGACGACCTGGACGCCTCCGACTGGAGCGAGGTGGTGCCCGGCGGCGCCCTCGCCGAGGTGCTGCGCGGGGTCCGGCCGGTGTTCGCCGACACCCCGCCGACCCGCGACGCGCTCGGCGAACTCGTCGGCGCGGACAGCGCGCTGAACGACTGGGTCGGCTCGCACGCGATCCTCGCCCCGCTGCGCGGCCGCCGCCGGGTCACCGGCGCCGTCGTCTTCCTGCGCCGGCCCGAGCGCCCGGCGTTCGAGCCCGCCGACCTGCTGGTCGCCGCCCAGCTCGCCACCCACACCGCGCTCGGCGTCGACAAGGCCGTCCTGTACAGCAGGGAGGCGTTCATCGCCGACCGGCTGCAGCGCGCCATGCTCCCGCAGACGCTGCCCCGGCCCACCGGCGTCCGGCTCGCCTCCCGCTACCTGCCGGCCGCCGAGACCGCGCGGGTCGGCGGCGACTGGTACGACGCGATCCCGCTGCCCGGCAGCCGGGTGGCGCTGGTCGTCGGCGACGTCATGGGCCACTCCATGACCTCGGCGGCGGTCATGGGCCAGCTGCGCACCACCGCGCTGACCCTGGCCGGCCTCGACCTGCCCCCGCAGGAGGTCCTGCACCACCTCGACGAACAGGCCCAGCGGCTCGGCACCGACCGCATGGCCACCTGCCTGTACATCGTGTACGACCCCGTCTCGCACCGCATCACCGTCGCCAACGCCGGTCATCCGCCGCCGATCCTGCTGCACCCGGGCGGCAAGGCGGAGGTCCTCACGGTGCCGCCGGGCGCCCCGATCGGCGTCGGCGGCATCGACTTCGAGGCGGTCGAGCTGGACGCCCCCACCGGGGCCACCCTGCTCCTCTACACCGACGGTCTGGTCGAGTCCCGGCTGCGCGACGTGTGGACCGGGATCGAGCAGCTGCGCGAGAAGCTCGCCGCCACCGCCCAGCTGACCGGGCCCGACCGGCCGCCGCCCCTCGAAGCCCTGTGCGACGAGGTGCTCGACATGCTCGGTCCGGGCGACCGGGACGACGACATCGCGCTGCTCGCCGCCCGCTTCGACGGCATCGCGCCCAGCGACGTGGCGTACTGGACCCTGGAACCGGAGGTCGGCGCGCCCGGCCGGGCCCGCCGGCTCACCCGGCAGGCCCTGGCCGGCTGGGGCCTGGAGGACCTCACCGACACCGCCGAGCTGCTGGTCAGCGAGATCGTCACCAACGCCGTACGGCACGCCTCCCGGCCGATCAGCCTGCGGCTGCTGCGTACGGACGTGCTGCGCTGCGAGGTCGGCGACGACGTGCCGCAGCTGCCGAGGCTGCGGCAGGCCAAGGCGACGGACGAGCACGGCCGGGGCCTGTACCTGGTGCACCGGCTGGCCCGGCGGTGGGGGACGACGCGGTTGGGCACCGGCAAGATCGTGTGGTTCGAGCTGGGTGGCTGAGCGCGTTGCCGGCAGCGCCGGGACGGGGGGTTGTTGTTCGTCTGCGGCGCCGTCGTGGCTGGTCGCGCAGTTCCTCCCCCAGCCTTCGGCCGGGGGTACCCCCAGCGCCCCCTCGGGGCGCTGGTTACAGGGCGCTGGCAGGGAGCGCCGGTCAGCCCACCGTTCGAGGCAACCGCAGGCTGAGCAGGCCGGTCACCAGCGCCAGGCCCAGCTGGACCAGCAGCGTGGTGACCAGGGCGTCCCGCATGCCCTGGTGCGGGGCCAGGGAGAGGAACAGGGTGCCCAGGGTGGCCACGCCGAGGGCGAGCGCGGACTGCTGGGTGGTGACCATCACGCCGCTGCCCACCCCGGCCCGCGCCGGCGGCACCTCCGACATCACGAGCCGCAGCACGTTGGGCAGTTGCAGGGCCTGACCGGCACCGGCCACCGCGACCCCGGGCAGCAGCCCGGTGAAGTCCAGGTGCGGCCAGTCCCGCCGGGCGGCGAGCACGATGAGGACGATGCCGGCCATCTGGATCACCGACCCGGCGGTCACCACCCGGCTGCCGTACCGGGCGATCAGCCGCGGCCCGGCGAGCGAGACGAACAGGAAGGCGACGGCCATCGGGGCGAGCGCCATCCCGGCCGCGACCGGACCCAGGTGCTCCCCGCTCTGCAGGGCCACGGCGATCACGAACATGAAGCCGCTGAACCCGATCGAGAACGGCAGCATCAGCACCAGCCCCCGGCGCAGCGAGGCGAGTTCGAACAGGCTCGGCGGGACCAGCGGCGTACGGCCCGCCCGGTCGGCGCGGCGCTCCACGGCGTAGAAGGCGACGGCCACGCCCGGGAACGCGGCCAGCGACAGCCACGTCCACAGCGGCCAGCCCGCCGCGCGGCCCTCGGTGAGCGGGGCGAGGAGGGTGAGCAGGGAGACGGCGAGCAGCACGGTCCCGGGCCCGTCGACCGGCTCGGGCTTCTGCGACCGGGTCTCCGGCACGAACCGGGCGCCGAGCACCAGCCCGACGACCACGACCGGCACGTTGACCAGGAACACCGACCGCCATCCCGTCCCCGCGATGTCGGCGGCGACCAGCACCCCGCCGAGGATCTGCCCGGCCACCATGGAGAGGCCGGCGGTGGCGCCGTACAGGCTCATGGCACGGGCCCGGCGGCCGCCGCGGGTGGCGGCCTGGATGGTGGCGAGGACCTGCGGGAGCATCGCGGCGGACGCGGCGCCCTGGGCGACCCGGGCGGCCACCAGCGTCCAGGCGCCGGGCGCGAGTCCGCAGGCCAGCGAGGTCAGGCCGAACGCGGCCATGCCGCCGAGGAAGAGCCGGCGGCGCCCGAACAGGTCGCCGAGCCGCCCGCCGAGCACCAGCAGTACGGCGTAGGCGACGCCGTACCCGGCGACGACGAGTTCCAGGACCGCCTCGCCCGCGTGCAGGTCGGCTCCGATGGTGGGCAGGGCGACGTTGACGATGAAGAAGTCGATGAGCGGAAGCGCGGCGGCCAGCAGGACGGTGAACAGCCCCGGGCCACCGAGGGCCGGTGGCGCGGACGGGGACCGTACGGGCGCGGTGGTGACGGTTTCGGTCATGCACCCGAGCCTGCGGCCGGTTCCAGACTGGTACCAGAGTCTCCTTGTCCTGGTAGTAGAAGTACCTGGCAACAGGATCGGCGGCGGGGCAGGCTGGAGGCATGACGACGACGGCACAGGAGAAGACGGCCCCGCGGCAGACGGCGGCCGCCGCCCAGGGCCGGGGTGCGGACATCCGGCGGCACGAACTGGCCGCGTTCCTGCGCAACCGGCGGGAGCGGATCACCCCGGAGGAGGTGGGCCTGCCGCGTGGCACCCGCCGCCGCACGCCCGGCCTGCGCCGCGAGGAGGTCGCCCAGCTCTCCGCGGTCGGTGTCACCTGGTACACCTGGCTCGAACAGGCCCGCGACATCCAGGTCTCCGTCCAGGTCCTGGACGCCCTCGCCCGCACCCTGCGGCTCGACGCCACCGAGCGCGCCCACCTCTTCCAGCTGGCCGAGGCCGTCGACCCGACCCCGGCCGCGAGCTGCACGGGCGTCACCCCGGCCCTGCAGGAGATGCTCCGGGCCCTGGAACCCCTGCCGGCCTCCGTGCAGAACAGCCGCTACGACATCCTCGCCTACAACCGCACCTACGCCCGCCTGCTGTGCGACCTCGACGCGGTCCCGCCCGAGGACCGCAACTGCATGATCCTCGTCCACACCAACCCCGAGTGGTGCCGCTCGATCGTGCACCTGGAGGAGACCCGCCGCCTGATGGCCGCGAAACTCCGCGCGTCGATGGCCGGCCATCTCGCCGAGCCGGCCTGGAAGATGCTGGTCAAGCGGCTGGCCGCGGAGTCCGCGGAGTTCCGCGAGAACTGGGAGCGCTACGAGGTGGTGGACCTGCGCTCCAGGACCAAGCACTTCCTCAACCCGTACGTCGGCCACCTCACCCTGGAACACACGGACCTGTTCCTGAACCCGGGCTCCGGGGCGCGGATGGTCACCTACGTCCCGGCCGACGCGGACACCCGGGAGCGCCTGGAGCGGCTGCACGACCTGGCGCGGGCGGGGACGGCGAAGTCGAACTCCTGACCGGAGTGCGGGAATTCGTTCGCACAACTGAGTACGCGTACTCAGGACCGGGGCGCCGTCCGCCCCCGACCATGCAGGAGGGGAGAGAGAACGGGGAACGGCGAGACAGCGAAACGGCGAGACGGCGAAACGACGTACCGACGACCGGCCACGGGGGAGAAGACGATGGAATCCGGCCCGGCCCGCACCGTTGTCCGGCTGATGCTCACCAACCGCCTGTCGGTGGCCTACCTGGTCCTGGTCGCCGTCGTCATCGCCAAGGCCGTCGTCGACTCCGCCCACGCGGACGAGCACGGCTCCGACTACGCCTGGCTCTGGCCGCCCCTGGTCACGTTCCCGGTCTTCCCGCTGCTCGCGGCGCTCGGCAGGACGGCCTGGCGCACGGACACCCCGAACTGGTTCTTCGTCGGCACCGTCGTCGTCTCCGCGCTGCTGCAGTCCCTGGCCCTGGGCGCCCTGCGACAGGCCGTCCTGGCCCGGCACCGGCGCTCGGAGATCAGCTGTTCGTGACGCGGACGTCCGACGGGACGCCGGGTACGGGGTGAACAGCCGCCGATGTTCGTCCGTACCCCCTGTCGTACGCCTGGCCGCCGGCCGCGGACAGGACCACCCGGAGACGGAGAGGCAACGTGCCGCAGCAGCCACGAGCCCAGCACCCCGGCCGCCTGATGCGCGGCGCGACCCTGGCCGCGACCCTGGCGATCGCTCCTCTGACCGCGGCCTGCGGCGGCGGTGACGACGCCGCCGACACGGAGCGCAGGCGGGCGAGGGTCTCCGTGTCGGACGCCCCCGTGAAGGGGGTGGTGGCTCCGGCCAAGGTCGAGGTGATCGCCGGTCTGACCGGCTGCAGGCCCAGGATCCGCATCAACGCCACGGAACTGCGCCAGGGCCTGTGCCACACGGAGAAGGCCGACTACCTCATCACCACCTTCCCCACCGACGAACTCAAGGAGACCTGGCTGGACTCCGCCTCCGGGTACGGCGGCGAGTACCTGGTCGGCACCCGGTGGATCGTCAGCGCCCAGCCGCAGCTGCTGGACGGGTTCCGCGACCGGCTCGGCGGCACGATCCGGCAACTGCGCGGCTTCGGCCCGACGGCGGAACCGAGTGCGTCGTAGCGCACGAGCTCTCCCGGGCGACGGTCTCCGTCCGGACGACGTCTAGACGCGCTCCGCGCTCCCCACGGCGGCGCGGATCTCCGGGGCCGCCAGCCGCTCCGCGGCCCGCTCCGCCGTGGCGCGGGCCCAGCCGCCGTTCGTCACGGCGCCCAGGAGCAGGACCGCGAGGCCGCAGCCGGCCAGGATCCACCAGCCGGGGCGGGCGGCGCCCACGAACCTGTCGGCGTACGACGACGAACCGATCCCGGAGGCCAGCACCGCGCCGATCACCGCGACGCCCAGGGTCTGGCCCAGCTGCCGGCTGGTGGAGGCGACCGCGGCCGCGACGCCCGCCTGGGACCTCGGCATGCCGGAGACCGCGGTGTTGGTGATCGGGGCGTTCACGAAGCCGAAGCCGATGCCGAACAGGACGTAGCCGACGAAGAGGGTGGTGTCCGAGGTCTCCGCCTCGAACGCGGCGAACAGGACCCCGCTCGCGGTCATCGCGACACCGGCGATCACCAGCGGCAGCCGCGGGCCCCGGCTGCCGACGAGACGGCCGGCGAGCGGGGCGCACAGGAACATCGGGACCGCCATCGGCAGCATCCACAGGCCCGCGTGCAGGGCGTCCAGGCCGCGCACGTTCTGCAGGTACAGCGTGGACAGGAACAGGAAGCCGCCCAGGGACGCGAACGCGCTGATCGCGATCACGGTCGCGCCGCTGAACGGTGCCGAGCGGAAGAACCGCAGGTCGATCAGGGGCTCGTCGCGGCGCGGCTCGTACCAGAGGAGACCCAGCAGGGCGGCGAGGGCCACCGCGGCGAAGGGCAGGACCGTGGCCGTGCCCGCCGTCGGCGCCTCGATGATCGCGTACGTCAGCGAGCCGAACAGGGCGATGACCAGCACCTGGCCGACCGGGTCGGGGCGGCGGGCCTTCGGGGCCCGGGACGCGGGCACGAAACGCAGCGTCAGCAGGACGGCCGCCAGGCCCACCGGGAGGTTGACCCAGAAGATCGCCCGCCAGCCGACCGACTCCACGAGCAGGCCGCCGACCAGTGGTCCGGCGGCCATGGATATGCCGACCACCGCACCCCACACGCCGATCGCGCGGGCCCGCTCGCGCGGGTCGGTGAAGGTGTTGGTGATGATCGACATCGCGACCGGGTTGAGCATCGAGCCGCCCACCGCCTGGATCATGCGGAACGCGATCAGCGAGTCGAGGTTCGGCGCGAGGGAGCAGAGCAGGGAGCCGATCGAGAAGACGACCAGGCCGGTCATGAAGACCTTCTTGCGGCCGACCCGGTCGCCCGTGGAACCGGCGAGCATCAGCAGCGAGGCGAGGACCAGGGTGTACGCGTCGATCGTCCACTGCAGGCCGGCCGTCGAGGCGTGCAGCTCGCGCTGCATGGACGGCAGGCCGACGTTGAGCGCGGTGGTGTCGAGACTGACGATCAGCAGGCTCATACAGCAGATCGCGAGGACGAGCATGCGGCGGCGGGGGCTGAGCTCGGGCATGGTTGCCATCGTACGCCCATTTCGATAGTGCGTCTAACTAATGAGTGCTACATGATCGTGGCCGGGGGTGCGGGCGAGGCGGTTGTCCACAGGGCCCGACGAGCACCGTCCGGCGTACGGGACAATGGGGGAATGCCCGAGCCCACGTCCCCCCTCCAGGTCGGCCCGCACACCGTTCGGCCGCCGGTCGTCCTCGCCCCCATGGCGGGGATCACCAACGCGCCCTTCCGCACCCTGTGCAGGGAGTTCAGCGGCGGCAAGGGGCTGTTCGTCAGCGAGATGATCACCACCCGGGCGCTGGTCGAGCGCAACGAGAAGACCATGCAGCTGATCCGCTTCGACGAGACCGAGAAGCCCCGGTCCATCCAGCTGTACGGCGTCGACCCGGCCACCGTGGGCAAGGCCGTCCGCATGATCGCGGAGGAGGGCCTGGCCGACCACATCGACCTGAACTTCGGCTGCCCGGTCCCGAAGGTCACCAGGAAGGGCGGCGGCTCCGCCCTCCCCTACAAGCGGAACCTGCTCCGCGCCATCCTCCGCGAGGCCGTCTCCGGCGCCGGAGACCTGCCCGTCACCATGAAGATGCGCAAGGGCATCGACGACGACCACATCACCTACCTCGACGCCGGCCGGATCGCCGTCGAGGAGGGCGTCACCTCCATCGCCCTGCACGGCCGCACCGCCGCCCAGCACTACGGCGGCACCGCCGACTGGGAGGCCGTCGCCCGCCTGAAGGAGCACGTCCCGGAGATCCCCGTGCTCGGCAACGGCGACATCTGGTCGGCGCAGGACGCGCTCAGGATGGTCCGCGAGACGGGCTGCGACGGAGTCGTGGTCGGCCGCGGCTGCCTGGGTCGGCCGTGGCTCTTCGCGGACCTCGTCGCCGCCTTCGAGGGGCGCCCGGAGGACGTCCTCAAGCCGTCCCTCCGCGAGGTCGCCGACGTCATGGTCCGGCACGCGACCCTGCTCGGCGAGTGGCTCGGCGACGAGTCCAAGGGCGTCGTCGACTTCCGCAAGCACGTCGCCTGGTACCTCAAGGGCTTCGCGGTCGGCAGCGAGATGCGCAAGAAGCTCGCCGTCACGTCCTCGCTGGCCGACCTCCGCGCCGGCCTCGACGAACTGGACCTCGACCAGCCCTGGCCCACCGGCGCCGACGGTCCCCGCGGCCGCACGTCCGGCAACAACCGCGTGGTCCTGCCGGACGGCTGGCTGAAGGACCCCTACGACTGCGCGGGCATCGCCGAGGAAGCGGAACTGGACACGTCCGGCGGCTGAGCGCGCCCCTGACGGGGGGCGCGCTCAGCCGGGCTGATCGCGGCGCTTCCGGCGGAGCCCTAGTTCGTCTTCGGGTGCGGAGTCGACCCGTACGCCGCCAGGAACTTGTCGCGGAACGCGCTCATCTTCCACACCGGGGCGTTGTGCGCCGGCTGCAGGCCGTCGGTCCAGTTCCAGGAGTCGATCGCGTCCAGCACCTTCGGGTCCTTGGCGACGATCGAGATCGGCACGTCACGGCTGGCGTGGTTGCCGCTGACCCGGGCGATCGGCTGGTGGTCGCCGAGGAAGACGAGCACCGTGTTGTCGTTGCCGTAGCGCTCCAGCCACTCGGTGAGCGCGGTCACCGAGTACTGGATCGACTTGCCGTACTCCTGGCGGGACTTGGTGGTGTCGGCGATGACGTCGGACGCCTTGTTGCCGGCCTTCTGGATGGCGTTGAAGATCGAGCCGTCGCCCAGCTGGTCCCACGGCACCATCTTCGGGATCGGCGCCCACGGCTGGTGGCTGGAGGTCAGGATCAGGAACGACATCCGGGACTTGCCGTCGGCCGGCTTCTTGCTGTGCACCCGGTCCTGGAACTGCTGGAGCGCGTACTGGTCGGGCATCGTCGACCAGCTGAACTTCGGTCCCTGGTAGCCGAGCTGGAAGGCGTTGTAGACCTTGTCGAGGCCGTAGTAGCTCTGCTCCGGCCAGCCCTTCTGGATACCGGGCATCACGCCGACCGTGTCGAAGTCACCGGTCTTCTGGAACGCCTTGGTGATGCTCAGGTGGTCGCTGGCCATGACGGTCCGGTAGCGCTGCTGGTTGCTGACCCACAGGCCCGACATGGTGGTGGAGTGCCCGAGCCAGCTGCTGCCGCCGTAGGTCGCCGACGTCAGCCAGCCGCTCTTCGCGTGGTAGCCGGCCTTCGCGAGGGCCTGGGTCCGGACGGCGAGCGTGCTGTCGACGCCGGGTGCCTCGATCGGGTCCTCGATGGCGCTGCGGCCGTAGCTCTCGATGAACGTGAAGACGACGTCCTTGCCGCGCAGGCTGGTCAGCAGCTGGTCGGGCGGGGTGTTCCCGAAGGCGTCCACCTTGGCGACCTTCCGGAACTCCGACTCGTCGTGCAGGGTGTCCCGCACCTGCTGCGACCTGACCTGCAGCGCGATGGCGGTGCGGTCGGACGCCAGCGGCACCCCGTTGAAGCCCTGGAGGCCGAAGGAGGAGCAGGTGATCCAGACGACGCCCGCGATCAGCGTGCCCCGGGTGGCCCGCCCCGGATGCCGGGCGAGCAGATTGCTCAGCCGTACCGTCGCCAGGGCGAGCAGCACGAACAGCAGCAGCAGGAGGACGACGGCACTGACGCTGACGGCGACGGTGGCGGTCCGCCCCAGCGTGTCCTCCAGGTACGACTCGGCGTCGCTGAGCAGGCTCCAGTCCAGGACGGGGTTGAAGTTCCGGCCGAGGTATTCGTAGAACCCCATGTCCATGAAGTTGATCAGGGTCAGTGCGCCGAGCACGACACCGAACACCACGGCCAGCACGGTCCGGGGCCGCCGGGGCAGCACCAGCGCGACGGCGGCGGCGATGACCCCCTCGGACGGTATCCGCAGGAACTTCGCCGGCCCGAACCCGACGAGGGAGTTCGGCATCACCAGCGCCGCGATCACGAGCGCCGCGCAGAGCGCGGAGATGCCGATGGACAGCGCGGAGGAAGCGGTGGGATGCGCGTCCCGCCAGGCCTGCCGCCGCTCCCGGACCCACCCGCTCCAGGCGGCCCAACCGCGACGACGGGGGCGCAGGCCGCCGCCCTCCGGGGCGGGGACGGTCTCGGAACCGGCGTCGGCGTCGGTGTCGACGGCGGCTTCGGCGTCGGCGTCGGCGGCTTGGGCGGCCTCGGCGGCTGCGGGCTCGGGTTCGGTCCTGTCGGCGACTTCCGGCTCGGGGCCGGGTGCGGTCTCGGCGGTCGCTTCGGCCTGGGTCTCCGCCTCGGTGGTCGCTTCAGCCTCGGTCTCGGCCCCGGTGTCGGCCTCGGTGGTCGCTTCGGGCGCGGTGTCGTTCGGCTCGGCGGCGGGCTCGGACTCGTCCGTGGTCGCCGGATCGGCCTTCCGGGGCTGCTCGGCGGTGGGCTCAGGGGTGCCGGACGCCTCGGGGGCCGCCGCCGTCTCGGACTCGGGGGCCTCGGGTTCCTCCGGTGGGGTTTCGCGTTCGGACGGCCCGGACGGCGTGTCCGATGGCTGGCGAATGCTCGTGTGCTGAGACAACCCGGAGGTCCTTCCGTGCGAGACCCGTGAGAACGGAAGCGGGGCCGACGCTCCGAGGCCGAACCCGCCACATGTCCGTACGGCCCTCATTAGGCCCGTGTTCAGGCCATTCGGCAAACACCGGGCAAACACAGCACCCCGTCAGAGGCAAGGCCGTTTCGGCAGTACGGCCGCGGGAAGCGCCCCGTCAGGGGAACCGGGGGCACCCCCGCCCGAAGGCCGGGGCAGGCACTGCGCGACCAGCCCCCACGCACCCGCACCCGTCCCCGCACCCGACCGACGACCCCCTACGCCCCGCCCACGGCAGTGAGCAGCGCCAGCGGAGCCGCCGCCGACCGGGACTCCCGCACGCACGCGTGCGGATACGGCACCGGCTCCGGATGCGAGTCCCTCCCGTACCCGGCCAGGACCTCCGGCAACCGGTGCCCGCCCGCCGTCGCCGCGTCCACCAGCCCGTGCGCCACGGCCCGTGCCTCGTCGTGCAGCCCGTACCGGGCCAGTCCCAGCGCGATCAGCGCGTTGTCGTGCGGCCACACCGACCCGCGGTGGTAGGACAGCGGGTGGTACGCCGCCTGCCCCGCGGCCAGCGTCCGCACCCCCCACCCCGAGAAGAAGTCCGGCTCCAGCAGCCGCCGTCCGACCACCTCCCCGTACTCCTTGTCCAGCAGCCCGGACCACAGCAGATGCCCGGCGTCCGAGGCGAGCGCGTCGACCGGCCGGCCCTCCCCGTCGAGGGCCAGCGCGGGGAAGGCGGCATCCCGCATCCAGAAGTCCTGCTGGAACCGGTCCCGCAGATCGCCGGCGGCCTGCTCCAGGAGCGCCGCGTACGTCTCGTCGGCCCACACCGTCCGCGCCAGCCACGCCGTCCGGCGCAGCGCGTCGTACGCGTATCCCTGTGCCCCCGCCGCCATCACGGTCCCCATCGGCCGGCTGCCGTCGGCGGAGCAGATCGCGCCGGGGGAGTCCTTCCAGTTCTGGTTGGCGAGGCCGCCCTTGTCCGCGCGGTAGACCAGGTAGCCGCGCGAGGTCAGCCCGCCGTGGTCGAGCATCCACCCGACGGCCGCGCGGGCGTGCCGTTCGAGCCGCCGGGCCATGCCGACGTCCCCGGTCTGCTCGACGTACGCGCCGAGCAGGATCAGGAACAGCGGTGTCGCGTCGACCGAGCCGTAGTAGCGCCCGTACGGAACCTGTCCGAAGTGGGCCAGTTCGCCGTGGCGCACCTCGTGGACGATCTTCCCCGGCTGGGCCACGGAGTGCGCGCCGGTCTCGGTGGCCTGGGTGGCGGCGAGGGCGGGCAGGGTGGCGGCGGCCAGGCGGGGGCGGTAGGGGAGGGCGAAGAGGGAGGTGAGGAGGGCGTCGCGGCCGAGCAGGGTGAGGAACCAGGGGGCCCCGGCCGCCGGGACCCTGAGCTCCTCGCCGTCCGGCCCGGTGGCCGGCACCTGGAGCGCGGCGAGGTCGGAGAGGCCGCGGGCGCAGGCCGCCGCCAGCTCGGGCCAGCCGGTCGGGAAGGCGACGCCCTCCACGAACTCGCCTTCCAACGCGAGGAGTTGTTCGTTCAGCGCGGCCGGGTCGCGGGGCACCCGCAGCGCCCGTTTGTCGCCGTGCGGGCGCGCCATCACCCGGACCAGCAGCTCGGTGGTGCCGTGCGGTGCCAGCTCCAGCGTCCACACCATCCGACGGGCGCCGGTCCCGGTCTCCTCCACGCCGTCCGGGGCCGGCTCGGCGGTGATGGCCGTACAGGACCGCCACTCGCCCCGGCGGTAGCCGAACTCCAGCCCGTCGTCGAGGACGTGGCGGGAGCGGACGGCGCCGGCCTTGGTGTAGGTGCGGTGGTCGGCGCGGAGTTCGAACTGGTCGGTGAAGTCGGCGTCGGCGGTGATCGCGAGCCGGATCGTGGTCGGCACCGGACGGTTGCTGGTGACCCGCAGGGACTCGACGAACGAGCCGTCGCCGACCGCCTGTTCCCGGAAGAGCGTGTGCGCGGGCGGTTCCTGGCGGCCGCCGCGCGGGACCAGGACACAGCGCGTGCCGTCCCCGTCGGCGACCGGGGTGAGTACCTCGGGCAGCGCCCCGTCGACCGTCAGCTGCCAGCGGCTGAGGTGCCGGGCGTCCCGTACGAATAACCCGTCCGGGGAGCCGCCGCCCCGCACGCCGCTGATGTCACCGCGGTCGTCCACAGCCGCGAACGTCGTGCCGTGCACGAGCAGATGATGCCGGTCCGTCATCCCCGGTCCCCTCCTTGGTCCCTCTGGTCGAACGTGCGGTGTCCGCCGAGGACACCCCGTTTTGTCAGCTCTTGTGCAGGTTTTGACGTTCGTTATGTGGCTCTTCGTGCGACGTGCCGTGCGGCGCGTCGCGCGGCACGTCGTGCGGGGCCGCGTGCCGCCGGTGGTGCAGGTCCAGCGCGAGCGCCGCGGTCCAGCTGAACCCGGTCGCGCCGCACGCCTCGCCGGTGTACGGGTCGACGTACTCGGCGAACCCGCTCGCGTCGGCCGTCCGTACCGCCGCCTCGGCGAGCGCGTCCGCCCGCTCCCGCTCGCCGTGCTCGCGCAGCCCCCGCTCCAGCAGCCAGCCGGTGTTGAACCAGGCGGGCCCGCGCCAGTAGCGGTGCGGGTCGAAGGCCTCGCCGAGCAGGTCGTAGCTGGGCACCAGGCCGGACCCGGTGCCGAAGTGCGGCCCGTCCAGGGTGCGCACCAGCGCGGCGGCGATCTCCCGGGGCAGGCCGGGCAGGAGCAGTGGGACCAGCCCGGAGACCCCGCGCTCGGGGATCAGCGCGCCGTCCGTGCCGTCCGCGCTGTCCCTCCCGTCCGTGCCGTCGCTCCGGTCCGTGCCGCCCCGCAGGTCCCGGCACAGGAAGATCTCCTTCTCCGGGTCCCACAGCCGGTCCACCAGCGCCGCCGTCAGCCGTTCCGCCCGCGCGTGCCGGGCCGTGCCGGGCGCGCCCAGCTCCCGCGCGATGCGGGCGAGGGCGTGCTCGGATGCGATGAGCAGCGCGTTGAAGGCGGGGTCCTCGACGGCGAAGTCCCTGGTCCGGTCGGTGTATCCGGAGTCGCGGTAGTCGGCTGCCAGCCGCACGTACCGCCCGTAGTCCAGGTCCGTCGGCCGGTCCTCGGCCGCGCCGTGGTCCAGGTCGGCGCGCCGGAAGGAGCGCGCCGGGGCCGGGGTGACCCGGGCGAGCGGGGCGTCCCAGCAGGGGCTGTTGTCCATACCCTGTTCCCAGGGGTGCACGACGGAGGCCAGCCCGCCGCCGCCCAGGTCGCGCCGGTGCAGCAGATAGCGGTGCCAGGCGGCGAGCCGCGGGTAGACGCCGGCCAGGAAGCCCCGTGCCCGCGACAGGCCCGGGTCGGCGAGGTGCACCAGCCAGGCCGCCAGCGCGTGCACCGGTGGCTGCACGATCCCGGAGGTCTGTACGGTGCGCGGGGCGCCCGCAGCGCGCCCCGCGGTCGAGGAGCGCCAGAAGTCGGGGCTCGGGAAGTACGCGTCGAGGGGCACGGAGGGGTTGAACACGATGTGCGGGATCCGCCCGTCGCCCCACTGGGCGGCCAGCAGCGTCTCCAGCTCCGTCTGTGCCCGCAGCGGCGAGAGGTGCCTGAGGCCGATCGCGATGAACGCCGAGTCCCACGACCACTGGTGCGGATACAGGTTCCGGGAGGGCACGGTCGAACCGCCGGTCCAGTTCTCTTCGAGCACCTGTGCGGCTCTGACGTGCAGCGACCGTCGTGCGCCGGTGCCGGTGGCGGCGCGGGCGGGCGGCGGATCGTATGCAATGCCGCGGTCGAGCGCATGGGTGGTGAGCTGGGCAGTGCGATCCACTCGGGACTCCCCGAAGACGTCCGGCCGGCCGGGTTTGGCAGTGGCTACCGTAGGGTTACGTCTATTTAACACGCAAAACTCAATATGTAATGCAAGCTTGAGAAACACAAGGGGGTGCGCATGACCGGACGTCCCGGCAGGACCGGCAAGGGCGGCGGACAGGCGAGCGCCGGAGACCTGCTCGAACTGGTGCGCAACGGGCGGGCCGTGACGCGCGGCGCGCTCCAGCAGGCCACCGGCCTCTCCCGTGCGACCGTCGGCCACCGCCTGGACCGCCTGTTCCGTGCGGGCTGGCTGCGCGAGGGCGCCGGTGGCCCGGTCGACTCCCCGCTGGGCGGACGCCCCTCCATCACCCTCGAGTTCGACGACTCCCACGCGGTGGTCCTCGCCGCCGACCTGGAGACCCGCCACGCCCGCGCCGCCGTCCTCACGCTGACCGGCGAACTCCTCGCCGAGCACTCCGGCACCCTGGTCATCCAGGACGGCCCGGAGGCCGTGCTCGGCGAACTCGGTCACTGGTTCGCCGAGTTGCTGGAGAAGGCCGGCCACCGTGCGACGGAGGTGTGCGGGATCGGCCTCGCGGTACCGGGCCCGGTCGACACGGACACCGGCCGGGTGGTCCAGCCGCCGATCATGCCGGGCTGGGACGGCTACGACATAAGAGGCCGCCTGGCCAGAGCGTTCTCGGAGCACACGGGAGCGTCGGCCGTCCCGGTCCTGGTCGACAACGACGCGAACCTGATGGCGTACGGGGAGCAGCGCACCGGACACCCGGACTGCTCGGCGTTCGTCCTGGTCAAGGTCTCGACGGGTATCGGCGCCGGGGTCGTGGTGGACGGCTCGATCTACCGGGGCGTCGACGGCGGCGCCGGGGACATCGGCCACATCCGGGTGGGCGCGGAGGCGCAGTGCCGGTGCGGTTCGTACGGCTGCCTCGCCGCGGTCGCCAGCGGTGGTGCCGTGGCCCGGCGGCTGGCGGAGGCGGGCGTCCCGGCGGCCTCCGGCTCGGACGTGCGCGACCTGCTCGCCTCGGGCCACCCGGAGGCGGCCTCGCTGGCCCGGGAGGCCGGCCGCCTGGTCGGGGACGTGCTGGCGACCGTCGTCACCCTGCTCAACCCGGGCGTCCTGATGATCGCGGGCGACCTGGCGGGCACTGCGTTCCTCACCGGCGTCCGCGAGCTGCTCTACCAGCGGGCGCTGCCCCGCTCCACCGCTCATCTGGACGTCGTGACGTCGCGGCTGGGCGAGCGGGCCGGGCTGGTCGGGGCCGGGGCGCTGGTCGTGGAGCACCTGTACGCGCCGGAGCGGGTCGAGGAGCGGTTGCTGGCGCTGGGCGTGTGACCGGCGTACTGGCCGCCGGGCCGTGTGACCGGCGCGTTTCCTGCGGGTTCTGGTGTCCGCACCCGCGTCCGCATGGTGAACTCCGGCGGTCTGTGGCAGCGTGATTCTCGCCACCCTTGATAAGGGTTGCGCTCAGATGAGCGGATCATGGGCGACTGCACTTCTCCAAGGGGTGGCACTGGGTGCCACCCCCTGATCGTTCATCGATCGAAATCAGATGTGCGGTATAGTCGCTCAGGTGAGCGGAAAGGTGCGGTGCTGAGCGGTCTTGTGTTCAAGAAGTGAAAACACGAGTCGGTCTCCGCTTGCCAAGCTTTGACTTTCGATCCGGTGGCGGACGACTGGTTACGGGCGCATGACACGCAAGTAGACGTACCCAGGCGCCTTCGATCTGGGTATGTTCCTGGCCGTCAGGGCAGCCACCGAGTCTTCCAGGGAGTCGAGACCCGTGTCGGAAAACAAAGAACCCCACGGTGTGAAGTTCGTTTACGACTTCACCGAGGGAAACAAGGACCTCAAGGACCTCCTGGGTGGCAAGGGCGCGAACCTCGCCGAGATGACCAACCTGGGGCTCCCCGTTCCCCCCGGTTTCACCATCACGACGGACGCCTGCAAGGTCTACCTGAACAGCGGCGAGGAGCCGGCGGCACTGCGTGACGAGGTGAGTGCGCACCTCGGAGCCCTCGAAGAGCGGATGGGCAAGAAGCTCGGCCAGGCCGACAACCCGCTGCTGGTCTCGGTCCGCTCCGGCGCCAAGTTCTCCATGCCCGGCATGATGGACACGGTCCTGAACATCGGCCTCTCCGACAAGTCCGTGCAGGGCCTCGCCAAGCAGGCCGGCGACGAGCGCTTCGCGTGGGACTCCTACCGCCGCCTCATCCAGATGTTCGGCAAGACGGTCCTCGGCGTCGACGGCGAACTCTTCGAGGAGGCGCTGGACGCGGCGAAGGAGGCCAAGCAGGTCACCGTCGACACGGAGCTGGAGGCGGCCGACCTCAAGAAGCTCGTCACCCGGTTCAAGAAGATCGTCAAGGCGGAGGCCGGCCGGGACTTCCCGCAGGACCCGCGCGAGCAGATGGACCTCGCGATCCGCGCGGTCTTCGACTCCTGGAACACCGACCGCGCCAAGCTCTACCGCCGCCAGGAGCGCATCCCCGGCGACCTCGGCACGGCCGTCAACGTCTGCTCGATGGTCTTCGGCAACCTCGGCCCGGACTCCGGCACCGGCGTCGCCTTCACCCGCGACCCGGCCTCCGGCCACCAGGGCGTCTACGGCGACTACCTGCAGAACGCCCAGGGCGAGGACGTGGTCGCGGGCATCCGCAACACGGTCCCGCTGGCCGAGCTGGAGAACATCGACAAGAAGTCGTACGACCAGCTGATGCAGATCATGGAGACGCTGGAGAACCACTACAAGGACCTCTGCGACATCGAGTTCACGATCGAGCGCGGGCAGCTGTGGATGCTCCAGACCCGCGTCGGCAAGCGCACCGCGGGCGCCGCCTTCCGCATCGCGACCCAGCTGGTCGACCAGGGCCTGATCGACGAGACCGAGGCCCTCCAGCGCGTCACCGGCGCCCAGCTCGCCCAGCTGATGTTCCCGCGCTTCGACGAGCAGGCGAAGACCCAGCAGGTCGGCCGCGGCATCGCCGCCTCGCCCGGCGCCGCGGTGGGCAAGGCGGTCTTCGACTCCTACACCGCCGTCAAGTGGTCCCGCTCGGGCGAGAAGGTCATCCTGGTCCGCCGCGAGACCAACCCCGACGACCTGGATGGCATGATCGCCGCCGAAGGCATCCTGACCTCCCGGGGCGGCAAGACCTCCCACGCGGCCGTCGTCGCCCGCGGCATGGGCAAGACCTGCGTCTGCGGCGCGGAGGAGCTGGAGGTCGACACCAAGCGCCGCCGCATGACGGTCCCCGGCGGCCACGTGGTCGAGGAGGGCGACGTCATCTCCATCGACGGCTCCTCCGGCAAGGTCTACCTGGGCGAGGTCCCGGTGGTCCCCTCCCCGGTCGTCGAGTACTTCGAGGGCCGGATGCACGCGGGCGCCCAGGATGCCGACGAACTCGTCGAGGCCGTCCACCGCATCATGGCCTTCGCCGACCGCAAGCGCCGGCTGCGGGTGCGCGCGAATGCCGACAACGCCGAGGACGCCCTGCGCGCCCGCCGCTTCGGCGCCCAGGGCATCGGCCTGTGCCGCACCGAGCACATGTTCCTCGGCGACCGCCGCGAACTGGTGGAACGCCTGATCCTGGCGGACACGGAAGAGGACCGCGAGGAGGCCCTCAGCGCCCTCCTCCCCCTCCAGAAGAAGGACTTCGTCGAGCTCTTCTCGGCGATGGACGGCCTCCCGGTGACGGTCCGCCTCCTCGACCCGCCGCTGCACGAGTTCCTCCCCGACATCACGGAGCTCTCGGTCCGCGTGGCCCTGGCCGAGTCCCGCCAGGAGCCGCACGAGAACGAACTCCGCCTCCTCCAGGCGGTGCACCGCCTGCACGAGCAGAACCCGATGCTCGGCCTGCGCGGCGTACGCCTCGGCCTGGTCATCCCCGGCCTGTTCACGATGCAGGTCCGGGCGATCGCCGAAGCGGCCGCCGAACGCAAGAACGCCAAGGGCGACCCGCGCGCCGAGATCATGATCCCCCTCGTCGGCACGGTCCAGGAGCTGGAGATCGTCCGCGAGGAGGCCGACCAGGTCATCGCGGAGGTGGAGGCGGCGACGGGCACGAACCTGAAGCTGTCCATCGGCACGATGATCGAACTCCCGCGGGCCGCCCTGACGGCGGCGCAGATCGCGGAGGCCGCGGAGTTCTTCTCCTTCGGCACGAACGACCTGACCCAGACGGTCTGGGGCTTCAGCCGCGACGACGTCGAGGCCTCCTTCTTCACCGCCTACCTGGAGAAGGGCATCTTCGGCGTCTCCCCCTTCGAGACGATCGACCGCGACGGCGTCGGCTCCCTGGTCGCAGCCGCGGCGAAGGCCGGCCGCGCCACCCGCCCCGACCTGAAACTCGGCGTCTGCGGCGAGCACGGCGGCGACCCGGAGTCCGTCCACTTCTTCCACGAGGTGGGCCTGGACTACGTCTCCTGCAGCCCGTTCCGCATCCCGGTGGCCCGCCTCGAAGCGGGCCGCGCGGCAACCCAGTCGGCGGGCAGCGACCACCGCTGAGGCCCTCTCGGGCCTCCCGCGAACCCCGGGTCCGCCGTCCGTCCCCGACCCTCAAGACCGATGGACGGCGGCCCCGGCACGCAAGAAGAGGGGCGGCACCCTGTGCGGGGGTGCCGCCCCTTGGTGCATCATCTGCCGAGACTGTCAAGCTACGTCGCTGACCAGGCGAAACGGCGTTGGTTGGCGTTGGTTGACGTTGAGGCCGCGCGAAGCCGTTGTGCCCTCGTTGTGCCCTCCCGATAGGGTTGAGTCCCTCCCCCGAGGCAGGCTTCGGACCTGCGCAGATCTCCCCTCATGCACAAGAGGGCGAAGCTCTGCTGCTCAGCTGGATCGGTGCCCGGGTAGCTGTGAGCCGTCGTCATCCAAGACGGCTTGAGCAGCGACGGTGAAGTCTCGTATTGATCCTGTGTTGTAAATCTCGCTCAGCGATTCCCAAAAGCCTTGCAGGGCGCCTTCGTCGTAATCGGGATCCTCACTGTAGATCGCGCAGATCTCATGGACCCGTGCTAGCGCTACGCGTGCTACCGACAAGAGAGCATCTGCCTTACGCGAGACCTCCTTTGGGCCCGCCAAAGCGACGTCCAGCCAGGCCGCTTTGATCCGGAGCAAGGACTCTCCGACCGAATTTTCGAGCGCTCTATTGAAGAACTCACGACTCGGGCCGCTCATAAATAACACAGGGATAGTGGTCTGCTGAAACTCGTCGTAGGCGTTGATGAACTCCTTGTACGCTGAAAGGCGTGACTCTCGGCGCTGTCTCTGATGCTCTGCCTTCGCGGCAATTCTTGCGGAGTTCATTTGAGTGCGTGCGGTTACCCAGGCTGCTCCGAGAGCGCTGGATGCGCCTACGAGTGCCCCGAGTACGGCGGAAAGTCCCTGATCCATGTCCTTAGACTCGCTAGGATTCACCTGCAAGTCAACTGCCGTGATTCCGGACAAGGGGCATCAGGCCGGAATACTCTCAGGACCACTCTGCTGCTCCGCTGTGAGGCTTATCTGGCTCAACAGAGCCTCGCACTGTGCAAGCAGTTGATCATAGGTCATCACGCTTATGCCGTGCATCCTGCTGTTGAGGCCGTGCAGTGCGCGCAACTGTGCATCGCCCCATCCGTGTGATCGGCCGATCACGACGACGGCGCGCGGATGGTAGGCCACGAACTCTGGCTGATCAGGCTGGAAGCCGTTTGGGCCTACGCGATGGAGGGTGTCGAGATATCTATGGCACTGGCCTATCGCCTTGGCGGCGGCAGAAGACCAGTACCAGTTCTTGTGAGTATCATCGAAAAGCAAGACGTCCATGTCGGGTCTCTTCAGTTCGAAGATGTCCCTCAATCCATTTGCAGCCGATTTCATCATCACGTCAACGTGATCTCCGATGCCGATCACACGCTGGTCGTCGCGAGCGACATACGTATTGCCGAATGCCCACGAATGGCGTTCGCACCAGTCTTGATAGATGGATTCCCTCGTCTTGCCTTCGTCCAAGTTTTGCTTCAACTCTGTTAGTGCGGAGCGCAACTCCCCGATCCGGACACTCGCAGAAAATGCGCGTGCAAGAGATTCGGGGTCGACGTATTGAGCCAGCCTTCGGGAGAATGTGCGGCTATCGAGGGCGTTACCCAGTGCGCGCGCTGCATCGTCGCTCACGTCTACTTGCCCAGACAAGTTGTCGGTTCGTAGAACCAGGTACTGACCGTCATCGTCTTGTTCTGTTACGGACAGGCACTGGGCTATGTGCCTCTTTAGTGCGCGCAACTCCTCCTCTTCGAGAGAAATTTCGCGGACCTCGCCGCTCCGCTTATCCTCGCGAACAATTTTTATGGCAAGTTCTGACGGGGACGAGTTGTGAGGTATGAAGTACGGCAAAGCCTTAATGCAGACTGCACGGTTATCCCTAAGCGTCAGAGGGTCGGAAAATGACACTTGCCCTGACGAGGCAGGGCGACGATCGAAGTAGGTCGGCTCGTCCCAGTCCATGGGCATATTTTCACCATCGACCGCTTACGGCGCAGGGGGTTCCCAAAACTAGATCATGCGTTCGAATTACTCGGGGGTGCTGGTCCTGTTACTGAGTCTTTTCCAACCTCGCGCTGAAGCTGCGAGGTCGAGCGTCTGGACGAAATTGCCTTGCGGCCAAGGGGGTTGATCGCCCTACGGTTGCTCCCCGTGACCATGGAGATGCCCTACCAGCCACTCCCGATCGACCAGTCCGACGTGCGCTACCTCCACGGACCCGATTCCGCTCTCCAACCGGGCGTGCCCGCTGGCGAGACACTCGAGTTCGAGTGGAGGGACAGCGAGGTCTACCCGGGAACCTTCCGGAAGTTCTGGGTACACGTCCCTGCACAGTACGACCCAGCGGAACCGGCATCCTTGATGGTGTTCCAGGACGGATGGTGGTACCTGGACCCCACAGGGGAGGTACGCGGCGCGATCGTCCTGGACAACCTCATTCACCACGGCGACATCCCTGCCACCATCGGCGTGTTCGTCGATCCCGGGGTCTTCCCCGATGCGGAGAACCCCAAGAACCGCAACAACGAGTACGACGCCTTCGACGACCAATACGTCACCTTCCTCCTCACCGAGATCATCCCGCAGGTCGCAGAGCGCTATGCCATCGCCCAGTCGCCCGAACAGTGGGGCATCTGCGGGGGGAGCAGCGGCGGCAACTGCGCCTTTACCGCCGCGTGGCTGCGTCCGGACAAGTTCCGCCGCGTCATCGGATACCTGTCCAGCTTCGCGCAGATGCCGGACGGCAATCCCTACCCCCACCTCATCTCCCACGCCCCCCGCAAGCCGCTGCGCATCTTCATGCAAGGTGGCCACCGCGACCTGCACTGGAATGAGCCTCAGTGGAACTGGCTCGCCGAAAACCTGCGCGTGGCAGCCGCTCTCGCAGAAGCGGGCTACGACTTCCGTCTTGTCCTGGGAGACGGCGGACACAGCCCCAACCACGGCGGGGTCCTGCTGCCGGACGCTCTGCGCTGGCTGTGGCGGCCCGACGAGGAGTGATCGGTACACGCGTCATCCAACCAGGCACCGGCCGCGGTGAGGTGAGATGCAGCCCTGGTCGCACAAAGGCGTGCAGTTCCTGGTCAGGCGAGTCCACAATCAAGATCACTCGCCTGACCAGGAGCGTCGTCGTGCTCGCATACCCATCCGCCATCGATCTGTCCAGCCGCACCCTGCAAGACCTCTCCGCCCTTCTCGCAGGTCACCGCCGCCGCATCGGCTCCCGCTGGCGCCGCCTGACCTGTGGCCGTCAGGCCCTGCTCGCCCTCGCCCACCTGCGCTGCGGAGACACCTACGCCCGCCTGGCCTCCGGTTTCCGCGTCGGGATCGCGACGGTCTACCGATACATACGCGAGGCGGTCGACCTCCTGGCCGCCCTCGCGCCCACGCTCGAACAGGCCATGGAGACCGTACGGAAGAAGGCGTACGTGATCCTGGACGGCACCGTGCTGCCCATCGACCGCATTGCCGCCGACCGCCCGTACTACTCGGGGAAGAGGAAGTACCACGGGATGAACGTGCAGGTCATCGCAGATCCAGCCGGACGCCTGATCTGGGCTTCGGACGCGCTGCCGGGAGCCACCCACGACCTGACCGCGGCCCGAACTCACGGCATTCCCACCGCTCTCTCCGCCGCCGACGTCAAATGCTGGGCAGACAAGGCGTACCAGAGCGCCGGGCCGGCCATCCGCGTTCCGATCCGGGGCAAGAACCTGCGTGGCTGGCACCATCGCCACAACCGGGACCACACAAAGATCCGCAGCCTCGGCGAACGCGCCATGGCCACCCTCAAATGCTGGCGGGTCCTGCGGAAACTCCGCTGCAGCACCACCCGGATCACCTCCATCGTCCGGGCCGTCGTCGCCGTCGAACTCGCCAGGTGATCAAGATGGAAAAGGCTCACTGCCGGCGCTCGGTGGAGGCTGATTGCTGAGCTGGCTCGTCGGAGCAGCACTCGCTGGTGAAAGAGGAGATCCACGAGACCGCCGCCCGCAAGCCCACTGCGTAGCTACGGAGACTCCATCGGTGTAGCTACACGTGGGAAGCTGAAGACCGTAGTCGAAAGCTGGTGGAGGGGAGTGCTTGTGCCGCAGGCCAGTCCACGCGGAACCTATCTGGTCATCGCAGAGGCGCTACGGATTGAGTTTGAAGAAGGAGAGGGCATCGACGCCCTGCCGTCGGAAGCTGTCATGATGCGCACGCACGGCGTTGGTCGCAACACGATCCGTCGAGCCCTCAAGGTTCTGGAAGCCGATGGCCTTGTTCAGTCGGTTCCCGGCATCGGATGGCGCTTCGCTCGCGGTGAGGACCGTCGGTCTCTCGCCGAGCGTATGACGGATGTGATCTCGGAGGACTCGTTGGCAGTGGGCGACTCGTACCCATCCGAAGCGAAGCTTTGCGAGCGATTCGGCGCGTCCCGGACGGCCGTGCGCCGTGTTCTCGCTCAGATGGAGGGAAACGGTCTGCTTGCCACCGTGCACGGCAAGGGGCGGACCGTGCGCGCCCTCCCGGCTTCCACCGCCCGGCCGTAGTCTTGGCCGCCATGGGACTGACTGAGTGGGCGTACACGCTCTCTGAATCGCTGCTCTCCGATCCGCTCCCGCGTCGGTGGGCGCACTCGCTCGGGGTCGCCAAGCGCGCTCGCTCCCTGAGTCCGATCCTGGGGGACGACGCGGAACTGTTGGAAGCCGCCGCGGTGCTGCATGACATCGGCTACTCGCCGGCCATCGCCGTCACGGGCTTCCACCCCTTGGATGGCGCGCGGTTCCTCAGGGATCAGGAAGGCGGGGACGAACGGGTTGTTCGTCTCGTAGCGCATCACTCCTGTGCTTTGCTGGAAGCGGAGGAACGCGGACTTCGTCAGGAACTTGAGAGCGAGTTCGAGCTAGAGCGTCCCGACCTGGTCGACGCCCTGCTGTACTGCGACATGACGACGACGCCGGACGGGACGCAGACGACGCCGGCTGAGCGGTTGGATGAAATCGGGCAGCGATACGGCCCGGACTCGATCGTCGTGCGGTTCATCCGGCGCGCGGCACCCGAGATCCATGCAGCGTCGAAGCGGGTCGCGGACCGGATGGCCGAAGCCTCCGTTGGCGGTCAGCCGATGTAGGGCTCGCGCCGCGTGTCATCGAGACCATGCCGGATGCGCAGCATCATCGAAGGATGGATGTCTAGTCCGTCAAGGTCCGCCGGATCAATCCAGCGGACCTCTTTCGACTCGCTGCTTGTCCGTAGGGAACCGCCGACCGGGTGGGCCCGGAAGCAGATGGAGAACTGTTGCCGAACCTCGCCGTCGTCGTACGCCAACACGTGCTCGGGGTCGGTGTAGAGCCCGACGATGTTGTCTACCTCAACGTCGATGCCGGTCTCTTCCCGTACCTCACGGACGACCGTGTCCGCGATGCGCTCGCCGATGTCGTGGCCACCACCGGGCAGGGCCCAAAGGTCGTTGTCGGTCTTGTGGATGAGCAGCAGCCGTCCCGCATCGTCTCGGACCACCGCCGTCACCGACGGGACCACTGAGTTGGCCTTGGGGGCTTTCGGGTCGCGGAAGTAGTCAATCCGGCTCATCAGCGTGTGCCTTCCCAATCAGTAGGTGACGAGATCGGACGGGCCGCCTGCCACACCTTTTCAACGCTCTCAGCGTAGGCGTCGAAGAGTTCGCCGCCGGGGACGCGTTGCAGATGCAGCACGGGAGCCATGTAGGCACCGACCCCGTAGAGGTGACCGTTCGCCAGCATCTCGTCATCGGCCCGGTAGATCGAGTTGTAGAGCGTGGTGCCGTGCAAGCGGAACTCGACACCCGGGAGACCGAAGAGCGGGGCGTAGTTGATGAGGGCGTTGCGAATCTTGCCCGCCATCGCGCCACCGATCCCTTCGTCCTCGCCCCTCACGGCCACGGCCGGCGAGTTGGGTTCCCCCAGCATGAAGCGGATGGGTACTCCGTCGGCCGCCTTCTCCTTCACGATGCGGTGAAACGTCGCGTCCTCGGTGAGCCAGAACCCGGAGTACACCAGTAGGTCAAACTGTCGGGTCGCCTTGGAGTACAGGTTCGTCCAAAGGGTCTGCATCACTACGGACCGGTGCGGATACAGCCTGACCAACTCGGCGTTGCCGGTAGCGGTCACCTCGGCCGACGTCCGTTCGTCCGGCCAGAGGTACGAGACTTCGCACTTCAGAAGTGAGGCGGTCGCGTACTGGAAGCGGCGATACGGCTTGCGCTCCGGGTCGTTGATCCAGCGCTCTACCGTCTTGGCTGAGACACCGAGACGTTCGGCGACCTCATCGAGGGTCAGGCCCAAGTCCACTATCGCACCGCGCAGTCGCTCGTTCGCCACGTCCAACCTCCGCTCTCCCGGGACGACTTGGTACGACTTCACGCTAGCTAAGAACGACCTGAGTCGTACAGGTGCGAAGTCGAGCGTCGCCGGTGCCGACGCCACTCTGTAGGTACATCGAGCGCGAGGGGCGCGCGAACTCCAAACAGCCGAAGGGCTTGACGGGGTGAAGCTCCCTCTGCAAGATGAGGAACACGTAATACATGTTCCTCTCGATCGGTTCGCTTCGACGGCCGGTCGGGTGCACGTATGCACAGGGCGGGGACGCTGCAATCCCGCTAAAGGCCAGGGGACAGGGTTTCGGCCCGACTGGCGAGGTGGCCCGGTGACCGCGAGCAACGGCCGGCGTGTGGGGACACAGTCCCCCTTGCAGTGCATTTCCCCTGTTCAGCGGTCCGAAGGAGTGGCAGTGAGTCGACGAAAGCGATGGGCGCGGCCGTGATCGACCGGCACGGCCGCGCCGTTTCATCCCCCGTCCGTGAGCACCTCGAAGGGCTGCGGGCGACCGGTCACCTTCCACCGATTCGCGGCGGCTAGCGCCGCGGCCGGTTGCCTCTTCCCGCCCGTGCGGAGCGCGCCTGGTGCGCGGGTCCGTCCGGGCGGGGCGGGGGGAGTCGGAATCCCACGGCCCCACCACACAAGAGCGGTCCCCGGGTCGCACCCCGGGGACCGCGTGCAGGCACCTGGTTGGAGGCACCTGTGATCACCAGTCTGACAGATGCGGAGCGGGCGGAACTGGCCCGTAAGGCCGCGGAGGCGAACAAGCGCAGCGCGGACAACGCCCGTGCCCGGGGCGGTCGGTGATGGCCGACACCGAGCACACCAGGACCAAGCCGCCGCTTCCCGTCCGTCCCCCTCGCCCGCACCCGCACGCGGAGGTGCGCTGATGGCGACCGACCCGGCGGCCTGGCACATGGAAGCCCGCGCGGACGCGTGGGCCGCCGACCTCGGCCGGCAGGACCCCGCTCCGGCCGCGGCTGAGCGGGCCTGGCAGCAGCAGGAGATCCGCACCGCATACGAGGACGCGGCTCACCTGACCGAGCAGCCCCGGTAACGCTCACCCGCCACCTCTACAGCCCCGGCGACCAGCCGTGAGGGGCGCCGGATCGGATCCGGCCCGGGGCACGCACCGCCGACCTCAACCGATCCGAAGGGGAAGCCATGCCCAAGCAGGATGCCGCCGCCCGTGCCGTCGACGCCGGCGCGGTCGCCGCTCAGGCCGTCAACGACTACGGGCTCAACAGCACGCAGGCCATCGGTGCGCTTCGGGCCGCCGACAACGCGACGCGCGATGCACAGGCGCAGGGCTGCACGCGGGCCGACTTCGATGCCGAACACGCCCGCCGCCGCTGACCAGCCAACATATCCGCCGGTCCTGTACCGGTCATCAGCCCCGGCACCGCCGTGATGGTGCGGGATCGAATCCCGCCCGGGGCGCCGCCGCCACCGCGCGGCCCGCCGCACCGCTCGCGTGCGGCCTTCCACCACGACGGCGCGCGGCTCCCGGGGTGCCTCCCGGGAGCCGCTGACGGGCCGTTCCACCTGCGAGGGAGAGCACGACCCATGGACCCCATTGTGACTGTTCAGGACGCTGTTACCGCGTTCGCCGACTGGATCGAGCCGACGGACGCGGAACTGGACGCGATCGAGCTGGAGATGCCGCTGATCCTGGCGGACGTCGACCTGTTGGACGCGCACATCATCACCTTGGACCGCACCCCGACTGAGGTGGACGTGCGCCGGATCCGCCGGGCCCGCCGCCGCGCGCTCGCCGCCCGGGTGGCCCTGATCAACCGCACGGCCGGTGCGACCCTGCCCGGCGGTGCGGCATGACGGACGCCTGCACCCTGGGGGAGATGACGCCCGCGCTTCGGGCGTTGCGGCTGCTCGCCGCCGAATACTCCCACCTGCCCGCCCCGTTCGTGCACCTGTCGCCCATCGACGCGGCACGGCTGGAGCTGTCGCTTCACGACGTGGACCTGACGTCTGACACGTTCGCGGTGTTCGAGATGTGGCGCGAAGCGCTCGGTATCGCCCCCGACGCGGTGGTCTTCCGCGTCCAGGGCAACGGCCGCACGCGGGTGCTGCGCGCGGAAGGCCTCTTCGGCGGTGCCGAGGTCGCCCTGACCGCCTACGCGGACGCCCCGGCCGCCGACACGACCGCGGTAGGGGGTGCGGCATGAGTGCCCAGTCCACCAAGACCGTGCTGCCGGCCGTCGCGATGACGGCCGTCTCGATGGTGCTCACCCTGGCCGTGGTCGTGATGTGGCTGGGCACGGCCGTGCCGTGGCCGGTCGCCCTGGTCGTCGGGTTGGGCATCGACGGCGGATGGCTGGCCACCCTCGCCTATGAGCGGCGCCTTGCCGCGCAGGGCGACCACAGCAACGCCGTGACCGCCGTCGGCTGGTCCTTCGGCGCAGTCGCCTCAGGGGTCCTGGTCACCCACGCGCTCACCGCCGACCAGTCGGCGGGGGCATGGCTGGCGGTGGCGTGGCTGCCGATTGCCGCGAAAGCCCTGTGGCTGGTCCACGGGCTGTGGGAGCGCACCGCGCTCACCCCGGCCGCGCTGGATCAGATCCGGGGCATTCAGCAGGAAGCCCGCGACGACGCGGCCGTGGCCCGTGCCCGACTGCGGGCCGAAGCGTCCACCGAGGAGACGCGGCTGACGGCCGTGACCGAGGCCGGTGCGCGCGTCGCACGCGTCCAGGCCAAGACCGCAGAGACCCTTGCCGGGGCATGGTCGACGCTGGAGACGGCCCGCAAGGGCGAGAGCACGGGTCGGGCCCTGACCAGTGTGACGAGCCGCGTCACACCCGACGTCACACCCTCGTGGGAGCTCCCGGTGTGGGGCCCCTCCGAGGCGGTTGCGGCGCTGGAGTCGGCCCCCGCGCTCACGGACGCGGCCCTTGACGTGCTGGTGGATGAGATCCGGCACAGCCAGGACCCGCCGTTGTCGTACCGGGAGATGGCCACCCGCTTCCGCGCGGCCGGCCACTCCGCCTCCGAGGTCCGCCTTCGGGCCGCCTGGAAGCGTGTGGTGGCCTGATGTCCGCCGCGTGGGGCAAGTGCTACGACCCCACCGGGGCCCGCTGGGGCGTGCCCACCTATCCCTGGAAGCTCGCCCCCGACGGGCTCGCCACCCGCCGCCAGTTACGGGCCCAAGGTCTGCGTCCCGGGGGCCAGCCGGTAGCGGCCCAGGTCATGCGGACCAACCGCCGGGCCGGAACCCCCCGCGTCGCCTACCTCTACCACGTCGACAGGGCCCTTCCGGTGCGGCCGATGACCTCCCGCAAGTGGCGCGCGCTCGCGCTCGCGATGCTCGCCCGCCGCACCTGCCCCGTCTGCCGGCGTGATGCCGGATACGTCATCCCCTCTTCGCTCGGCATGTGCGTGCCGTGCGCCTACCCCGACGAAGGGTCCCGCGATGGAATCGCTGCCTGACATCCCCCGGGTCGTCCAGCTCCCGGACGGCACCTACACCTACGCCGACCACCTGCCCGCGGCCCCGCAGCAGATCTACAGCGGTCCGCAGGTCATCCACCAGCACGTGCACCAGGCCCCGCCGGACCGCACCGTGCAGCGCATCGCGCTCGGCTCCGGGGTCGGGGCCGGGACCGTGGCGGCCGGGGTGTACTTCGGCCCGCTGCTGGTCGGCGTGCTCACCGCCATGGCCGCCAACCTCGCCTTGCTCGCCCTGATCGCCGCCGTGTGCGCGTGGGGTGTGGTCACCGTCGTCCGCTCGGTCGGCGGCGAGGACGGCAAGCGCGCCGCGGACACCGTCCGCCGCACCCGTCGGCGCTGAGCTGACGGTTGCCTGCGATCCCCGGGGGCTCACCCCGCCGGGGGTCGTGGGGAGCCGGACAGTCCGGCCCGGAACGGGAGACACCGTGAGCAGCAGTGAACAGCTTCGCTTCACCGCCGGTGAGAAGGCCCGCTTGGCCCTGCTGGTCGCTCGGATGGCCAAGCGTGGACTCGCCGACGACCGCCAGTTCGGCGGCCGGGTCGACCACAGCGACCTTCAGCGCAAGGTCGAGCGGATCGAGAACCAGGCCCGCAAGCGCGCCGAACAGGCCGCCACCAGTAAGAACGGCAAGTAGCAACGCCCCGGGGGCGGTCGTCCCGGCCAAGGAAACAGGCCGCCCCCGGGCCACCCCATCACCCACTTTGTGAGCAGCAGGGAGTACCCAGAATGACGGACAGCACGACGGGCCCGCAGCTGCGCCCCGTGCCCGCCCCCTTCCCCGACGACGACGCCCCGCCGGCGCCGGTCGCGGTCGACAACCCGGCGCTGCCGGATCCGAAAGTGCGCATCGAGAAGCGCAAGCCGGTCCTTGCCGGATGGCTCACCAACCGGCGAGACTTCCTCGCCACCACCCGCCACACCAGCGCGAACGTCGCTTACGCCGCGCTCTACCACGGTGTTCGCATCCCCGTGTACGCCGGACGCCTCGCCCTCATGTCCCCGCGGGGGGCGTGCCGGTTCATCGCGTCCACCAACCGGTGGGTGTGGGACCGTGAAGCCGCACCCCTGCGCGAGTTCGCGGTGCGCACCGAGGACGTCGAGGAGTACATGCGCCTCGCTCGGCTCCGTGCCGGGCGGATACGGCTGCGCGGCCTGGTCACCCTGGTCGCCGCCGTGTTCGGTCTCGGCTTCGCCCTGTACCTGTACGTCCTCGCCCCCGCCTACCTCTACGCGTTTGCCGCGGGCGGGGTGCTGCTGCTCGGCATCGGGGGACAACAGCCCGACGCCCCGGTCGTCGGCCCCGCGGTCCTGAAGACCGAGGTGCAGAAGCTCACCGGCTCGATCGTGCTGCGCGGTCTCGACTCGATCGGGAACGCGAAGGTGACGGCCGCCATCAAGAAGGGCGGCGACATGAACGGGCTGCGGTTCGTCTCGGAGATCGTGCGGGACGGGCCCGGCTACCGCGCCGACCTGGACCTTCCCTACGGCGTCACGCCCGAGGACATCATGGAGGCCCGCAAGCCGCTCGCCTCCGGCCTGCGCCGCAAGACCGGCTGCGTGTGGCCTTCCCCGGACCCCGAGCAGCATGAAGGGCGGCTGGTGCTGTGGGTGGGCGACAAGCCCATGAACGAGACGACGAAGCCGGCGTGGCCGCTGGCCAAGTCGGGCACGGTCGACCTGTTCCGGCCGGTCGTGTTCGGCAACGACCAGCGCATGCGCGACGTGTCCGTGACCCTCATGTTCGCATCGGTCGTGGTCGGCTCGATCCCGCGCATGGGCAAGACGTTCCTGATGCGGCTGCTCCTGCTCATCGCCGCCCTGGACCCGCGGGCCGAACTGCACGCGTTCGACTTCAAGGGCACCGGCGACTTCGGCGCGCTGGAGCCGGTCTGCCACCGCTACCGCGCCGGCGAGGAGGACGACGACATCGAGTACGTCGTCAGCGCGCTGCGGGAGCTGAAGGAGGAACTGCGCCGCCGCGCGAAGGTCATCAAGTCCCTGCCCCGCTCGCGCTGCCCGGAGTCGAAGGTCACCCCCGAACTGGCCGGTGACAAGAAGCTGGGGCTGCACCCGATCGTGGTCGGCTTCGACGAGTGCCAGGTGCCCTTCGAGCACGAGCAGTACGGCAAGGAGATAGAGGCCATCTGCACCGACCTGGTCAAGCGCGGCCCCGCACTCGGGATCGTGGCCATGTTCGGCACCCAGCGACCGGACGCGAAGTCCCTGCCCACGGGGATCAGCGCCAACGCTGTGCTGCGGTTCTGCCTGAAGGTCATGGGCCAGCCCGCCAACGACATGGTGCTCGGTACCTCGATGTACAAGTCCGGCTACCGGGCCACGATGTTCTCCCGCTCCGACCGCGGCATCTGCTGGATGGCCGGCGAGGGCGACGACCCCCGCATCGTCGCCTCAGCGTTCGTGGATGCCGTCGCCGCCGAACACATCGTCGCCCGCGCCCGGATCGTGCGCGAGCAGTACGGCAACGTCACCGGCCACGCCATCGGCAAGGGCCCCGAGAACACGAACAGCGGCTCCGACATCCTCGCCGACACCCTCGACGTCATCGCCGACGACGAGAAAGCCGTGTGGTGCGAGCGGATCGCCGCCCGCCTCGCCGCCGCCCGCCCCGAGACCTACGCGGGATGGCAGGGCGAGAACGTCACCGCCGCGCTCAAGCCCTGGGGCATCAAGCCGGGGCAGGTCTGGGGCACCACCGATGACGGCGAGGGCGCCAACCGGCGCGGCATCAAGCGCGCCGACATCACCGCTGCGATTACGCGCCGTAACGCCGATCGGGCCGCCGCCTGACCCCAGCACGGGTGCTAGACCTAGCAGCCCCGGCCGCTAGGTCTAGCACCCGTACTAGCAGCCCGCACCGCCGCTGATCAGCCAACTAGCGTCTAGCGGCCTACCTGCGGAAACACCCTGAAACCGCCCTTGGAAGGGATGTGAGCCCTAGTGGCTCTCGCTAGCTGTGCCCTCCTGCTCATCCTCGCCGGTTACGCAGTGTTGTGCGCGGTCCGGCCGTTCGCGCCGTGCCGGAAGTGCTCCGGGACCGGCATCCGGCAGACCGGCCGCCGCAAGGTCAAGCTGTGCCGCCGCTGCCACGGCCGCCGTTACCGGCTGCGCCTCGGCCGGCGGCTGCTCAACACCGGCCGTGCCGTCCACCGCGACGGCACCCGCCGCACCCACCCTCGCCGCCTCAACGACCGGGAGTACTCCGAATGGCCGTGACCTCTCCCTCGTCCTCCTGCTCGGGCTGGTGCTGTTCTTCCTGCTCCGCAGCAACAGCCTGACCCCCGGCGCCGCGTTCATCGCCGTCATGTTCGGGTTCTTCCTTGCCTCCACCGGCGCCGCCGGACCCATCACCAACATGACCACCGCCATCGTCCAGTCCATCCCCAACCCGTAAGCAGGAGGGTTGTGTTCGAGATTCGCGTCATCTGCGACCCCGGCGACGCCGACCGCATCAGCCAGACCCTCACCTCCGCCTTCCGGACCGGCACGCCCCGCACGTGCCCGACCCGCGACGGCATGCGCACCCGCCTGTACGTCACCGCCGACCACCACCCCGACACCGCCGCTGAAGGGACCACCCAGTGAGCGCCATCCTGATGCCCGTCGCGGCCCGCATCGCCGCCGCCCTGACCGCCGCCCACGGCAGCAGCAAGCACGAGAAGGCGGTGCGCCTGATGCAGGTCACCGAAGAGGCGGGCGAGGCGTCCGCCGCCTACATCCTCCTGACCAGTACCACCCACACCACCACTCGCGACGTCGCCGATGAACTGTGCGACGTCATCATCGCCGCCGCCGTCGCCCTGCACTCATTCACCGACACCCCGGCCGCCGACCTCACCGCCAAGCTCGACGCCGTCGCCCGCCGCCTGAACGCCACCACCCCGGAGCGCACCGCGTGACCCGCCCCCTGCCCCGGCTGCGTTTCCAGGTCACCGGCTACTCGCGCAAGGTCCTGGTCCTGACCGACACCCCCGATCCCGCCTGCCCCGGCTGCGAGGGAGACGGCGGGTTCGAGCACGACTACGGCGACCACACCGGCGAGTACGCCGGTACCGAGTGGGAGCCCTGCCCCTGCTGGAACGAGAACCGGCGCTTGCGCCTGCTGCCCCTGCCCCGCCGCCCCAAGTGGCTGCGCCGACGGAGTGAGAGCCGCGACCCGTGGAGCCCCGCCGGACACAGCGACGAACCCCCGTTCTAGCCACGCCAAGGGCGGCCCCCATTCCGCCAAGAACCCGGGGCCGCCCTTGTCTCCGCCTGCCACGAACTGACCTGTGGAGGACTCCAGCATGACCCATCACCCCGCCGTGCCGCCGGAAGGCGGCAACATCAGCCTGTGCACCGGCTCCGGAGCACTCGATCTGGCCGTGGAAGCCGTCACTGGCCTGCCCACGGTGCTGGTCGGCGAGAAGGACCCGGCCGCCTCCCGGCTGCTGGCCGCCCGCCTGCCCCACGCCCGCAACCTCGGTGACATCACCGCCGTCGACTGGCTCGCCCTGGCCGCGGACCTGCCGCGCCCGGCGTCGCTGACGGCCGGGTTTCCCTGCCAGGACATCTCCAACGCCGGACCTCGGGGAGGGATCGCCGGTGACCGCTCCGGACTCTGGAAAACCATCGCCCAAGCCGTTCGCCACCTTCGACCCCGGCTCGTCTTCCTGGAAAACGTCGCCGCCCTGCGCAGCAGGGGGCTCGACGTCGTCGCCGCCGACCTGGCCGCGATCGGGTATGACGCGCGGTGGATGTGCCTACGCGCTGGAGATCCCGAAGTGGGAGCCTGCCACCGCCGCGACCGCTGGTTCGCCGTCGCGTATCCCGCTGCTGAAGACCCCCACCTCGCAGCTCGGCAGGAACGGCGGCCCGCAGCACCCGGACAAGCGCAAGGCCGGGGGGCACGGGCCCACGCTGGAGGACGAAGTGGTGTTCTTGCTGCCCCCGACCGAGGCCTGAGGCTGCTGCCCACCCCGGCCGCCGCCGACGGAACCGGCGGCCCCGGCACCTCCCCCAAACGGCAGGGCGGCATGAACCTGCGCACCGCCGTCACCCTTCTGCCCACCCCGGCGGCACGGGACTGGAAGTCCGGCGCCTCCAACCTGATCGGCGTCAACTCCCGGCCGCTGAACGAAGTGGTCGTCAACCTCCTGCCCACCCCGACTGCGTCCCGGTACGGCCGCAACCGGTCCGCCTCGCTGGGTGCGAGCTCGCGCCCGTCCATCGAGTACCTGGCCCGCGACCTGGCCGACGGCTCGCGGTGGGTGGCCACCAACGGCACCGACTACGGCCCCGCCATCCGGCGCTGGGAGCAGGTGTTGGGGCGCCCCGCGCCGGAGCCGACCGAGGCGGGCACCAAGGGAAACCGCCGTCTGTCCCCGGCGTTCGTGGAATGGATGATGGGCGCCGAACCCGGCTGGGTCACCGGCCCCGACCTGGGACTGTCCCGCTCCGACCAGCTCAAGATCCTGGGCAACGGCGTCGTCATCCACCAGGCCCACTACGCCTACCGCGCACTGCTCGCCACCCTCGCCCCCGAAACGGCGGCACCGGCCGCGCCGGCACAACTCGCCCTGGACATCGCATGAACCGCACTCTCCTCAAGACGGCGCTGCACCTCGCGGCAGCCGGTGTACCGGTGCTGCCCCTGCGGGCGGGAAAGGTCCCGTTCGGCAACTGCCCGGCCTGTGCCCAGAACGCGTGCGGTGGGCGGCCGAACATGAAGACCCCCGGGCCCTGCTCCTGCCCCCAGCCGTGCCACGGATGGGCCGCCGCCAGCACCGACCCGCACACCCTCAACTCCTCCGCGTGGGCGTCGGCATGGCGGCACGCGGCGACGGTCGCCTACCACCCCGGCGGCGCCGGCGTGACCGTGGTCGACCTGGACGACCCCGCCGCCATCCAGTGGGCCCGCGCCACCCTGCCCGCCACCCGGACCGTGACCACCACCCGGGGAGAGCACTGGATCTACCAGGGCACCATGCCGTCCGCGAACGCGGTCCGGCCGGGCGTCGACATCAAGTCCCTTATGCAGTACGCCCGTTGGCTCGGCCCCGGCACCGGCGCCACGACCGCTCTGCCGGACGCTGCGCGCACCCTGGCAGTAAAGGACCCTGCGCCCGCTCGCAGGGCGCCACAGAGCCTCACAGCGCCCCTGAGGGGCCATGGAGGCGCGTGCCCGCACCGCACGCCCGCCTACCTGGACCGTGGCATCGCCATGGGCGTACAGCGCATCACCGAGGCCCGCAGCGCGGTCCACGCGACCGTGTACCGCACGTTCCTCGCGGTGCTGTCGACGCACGGCCGGTGCGGCTGCCTCACCGACGCCCACGTCGCCCGGCTGTTCACCGCCGCGCAGGCCAAGGGCGAAACCGTCCGGCACTGCACCGACGCATGGACCAACGCCCGCACCGCACTGGGGATGTAGCCATGTCCGAGGACGACAAGACCCCGGCCCGCCAGATCATCACCGACTACGCCCAAGCGCACTTCCGGTACTTCCGCACCATCGACGGCACCGTCTACGCACAGCGCAACGGCCACCCCGTCGCCCGCCCCATCCGCTCCCAGGGCACCAACGGCAGCCACCGCCAAGAACTCATGGTCGGCCTGTTCAGGGACGGGGTCGGCGTGTTCAACGGCACGGCACTCAAGGAGGCACTCGACTTGATCGAAGCACTCGCCCTGACCGAGGACGTACAGCCCACCCACATCCGCGTCGCACCCGGCTTCGACGGAGCGACCTGGCTCGACCTGGGCCGCGTCGACGGCAAGTCCGTCCGCATCCACCCCACCGGCTGGGACATCCGCACCCCCGACCCGCAGGAAGTCTGCTGGCGGCGCACCCAGCTCACCGGCGAACTCCCGCTGCCGGCCAAGGACACCGACGGCAAGGGCATCGACCTCCTGCTCCGCCTGTGCAACTTCGCCAGTGCCGAGACCGAGTGCCTGGCTCTCGCCTGGCTCATCGGCTGCCTGGAACCGTCCGTGCCCGTCCCCGCCCCCTTCCTCACCGGCCCCCAGGGCGCGGGCAAGTCCACCGGCGGCCGAATGCTGGTGCGGATCATCGAAGGAATGAGCGGCGACCTGCGCCGAGCACCCAAGGACGAGGAGAACATGATCACGGCAGTCGCCGCCGGATGGGTCACCGCCCTGGACAACCTCTCCCACCTTCCCCCGGACCTGTCCGACCTCATGTGCTGCATCGTCACCGGAGCCGAGAGCATCAAACGCGCGCTGTTCACCGACGGCGACGTCGTCCGCTCCCGCTACCGGCGCCCCATGCTCCTGACCGGAATCGACGTCGGCGTCATCCGCCCCGACCTCGCCGAACGCCTCCTCCCGCTCCGTCTCGTGCGGCCCCAGGTGCGGCGCACCGAGGCGGAGCTTTGGACGGAGTATGCGGAGATCCTGCCGGTCGTTCTCGGCTCCCTGCTCGATCTGACCGTGAAGGTGCGGGCCGCCGCCGCGGAGACACCCACCGACCTGCGGATGGCCGACTTCGCCCACCTGTGCGCGCAGCTCGATGTGGCTACCGGCTTCGGCGCGCTGGCCGCGTACCGGGCCAGCCTTGACGACCTCAACGACGACGTCATCGAAGGAGACTTGCTGGCTCAGACGGTTCTGCAGCACGCCGCCGGCCTTGAGCCGGGCGCGGAAGTCCGCATGACGTCCTCGGAGTGGCTGCACTGCCTCACCAGCCTCTACAGCGGCGAGGAATGCCGTCCCCTGCCCAAGGGCTGGCCCACCACCGGCAAGGTCCTCTCCGACCGACTCAAGCGGCTTCAGCCGACCCTCGCCGCCCGCGGCGTCCTCATCGACTGGGGCCGCACCAGCTCCGCCCGCTACATCGAAATGACCCGCCCCCTGCTCACGCCTCCGAACCAGCAGGAAGCGGCGTTCTGACCCGCGCCACCGCCGCGACGACCAAGCAAGAGGAGCACCCCGCGCCCGGGTGCTCCTTTTGCTGTTCCGGCGGCGTGCCGCCGCTGCACAAGTCGCGCCGCGCAGCGGCTCCTTCTTCACGGTCTGAGCCGCGCACAACCACAGACACCACCCCGTCTTTTTCCTAAGAGAGGAAACCCTGCGTCACCCACGTCACCAGCCACACGAAACCCATCACTGACCAGCAGCAACAGCGATGACGCAGACGGCCAAAACCTGTGTCATCCCACGTCATCCGTGTCACGCGTGACAGAGCCTCGCGCTGCCCTGTGACACGCCCCGCGCGGCCCGCGTCACCCCATAGACGCAGGTCAGGAACCCAAATGACGTGCGTGACGCGATGACGCAGAAATCCGCACCTCGGACACAGCCCGGCACCCCGGGGCGGGACTTGCTCCTCCTCTTCCTCACCGGAAGGACCTCATGAAGAAGTACCTGACGACTGCGGAAGTCGCCGAGCGCTATCGCACATCGCCCTCGACCATCCGCTACTGGCGCTACGCCGAAACCGGTCCGCAGTGCTTCATACGGCGCGGTCGACACGTTCTGTACGACGCCGAAGCGCTCGACAAGTACGACGCTGAGGAGATCGGAGGCCGGCGCGCAGCATGACCCGAAACAGCAACGCCCCTCACCTCATGGCCGATTCGGCTTGCTCTGAGGGGAGGGGCACCGATGGCTGAGGTGTACGACCGATGGCACCTCTCTCGCCCTCCGGTCGACGCTGCGCCCTGCGAGGCGCACAGCAGCAAGACACAGACGCTGTATCCCAGCACCGACCACGGCACAGGGAAACGCTGGCAGGTGCGCTACCGGGACTTGTCCGGCAAGCAGTGCAAGGAGAACTTCGAGAAGAAGACTGCCGCGGACTCCCGCGCGGCCAAGGTGACGGCCGAACTGGACGACGGCACCTTCGTGAACCGGGAGTTGGGCAAGCAGAAGTTTAGGGCCATCGCTGAGCGCTGGCAGGAAACGGCTGTTCACCGCGAGCGGACCGAGACAAACGTTGAGCGGGCCCTGCGGCTGCACATCTACCCGACGTTCGGCGATCGGGCGATTGGGCGAATTGAGCGGGCAGACGGACAGAGGTGGATCAAAGAGCGGTCGGCGGTCATCGCGCCGTCGACCTTTGCGACGCCCTGGAACGTCTGCACCAGCATCCTGAAGATGGCCCACCAAGAGGGAATCATCCCGAAGTACCCATGGGAGGGGCTGAAACCGCCGGAGGTCTTCTATCCGGAGATCCACCCGCTTCACCCGGAGGCAGTGAAGGCGCTCATCGTGACCGCCTCTCCCCGGTACCGCGCCCTGGTGAGGCACGCTGCATCGACCGGTCTACGGCAAGGTGAGCTATTCGGGCTTGAGGACGGAGAGCCCGCCGAGACTGTGACGGTCAAACAACAGTTGATCGGCCCGGACAAGGGGGTGCCATACCTCGGGGAACCGAAGACCAAGCAGAGCTATCGGTCTGTTCCGCAGGGGCGTTCGGTCGTAGACGAGATTGCACGGCACCGTGAGAAGTTCCCGCCTCGGGTCGTGCACATCGAGGATCGGACGAACCCCCGGAAGCCCGTATGGCGCCATGCCCGGTTGCTATACACCAGCGAGACCGGCGGAGCGATCCGGCGCGGGAGCTGGGCGAAGGTGTGGGCCCGGAACGTCAAGCGGGCAAACGCGCACCTGAAGAAGTCAGGCAGCAAGGTCCGCGTCCCCGAGGACACGACGCTTCACGATCTGCGTCATTTCTATGCCTCGGTTCTGATCAAGAACGGGGCGACGCCGAAGCAAGTACAGATGAGGCTCGGTCACGCCAAGCCGTCGATCACGCTGAACGTCTACACCCACCTGTGGGAGGCGGAGGAGGACCGGACTGCCGGCATGATGGAGGCTGCGCTGAACGATGTGCCCTGAGAGTGCCCTGAGAGGGGCGGCAGACCCCTAGTTCCCTGGTCAGGGGGCTGGTCTTGCACCCTGTGCGGGGGTGCCGCCCCTTGGTGCGTCAACGGCTGGGATCCTCCACGCTTCGGATCCTGCCGTTCAGGAAGCAGCCATCGCGGCGGCTGTTCCGCTCCTGGACGCTCCGGAACCCGAGTCGGACCAGGCTCAGCCGAGACCGCGATGCGCGGCCCACAACGCCCCGGCGCGGCTGGCCGCGTCGACAACCAGAGCAGCCAGTTCTGGTGCGTCGGGGACGGGGAACGAGACGTATGCGCCCCGACCACCGCCGACTGGTCGGCCATAGGCTTTCGCGGCGAGGCGACCGTCCGGGAGAAGCCGGATATTGAGTGTGGTCAGTTGGAACTCTTCACCACGTCGAGTGTCCGTCCAGCGGAGCGCCTGCGGGATCGTGACGTTGATCGCCAGAGCGCTCACTTCCAGGTCGCTGCTAATGGGCGGATGCTCTCACGCGAGTCGCACGGGCGGCGGGTGAAAGCAGGGAGTTTGATCACGACTCCATACGCGCCCTAGCTGCCGGCCTCGGCTGCGGTGGCCTGTCAGAGCAGACCGAGGTCGTCGAGTTCCTTGTACAGGTCGGAGCGCGGGGAACCGGGGCCGGGCTGTGGGGCGTTGCCGGCGGGCGGTGTTCTCGGGGCGAGGGCGCCGGTGGCTTTGCGCGGGGCGCGGCGGTCGCGGAAGAGCCAGGCTCCGACCAGGCCGCCGAGCAGCCCGCCGAGGTGGCCGAGCCAGCTCACGCCGGGGGTGCCGGGGACGGCCACGGTGAGGAGGTAGGCGAAGGACGCGCCCATGACGATCCCGATCAGCGTGTCGATCAGGTGCCGGTCGAAGAGGCCCCGTACGACGACGTAGCCGAAGTAGCCGAAGATCAGTCCGCTGGCGCCGACCGTCGCCACGTCGCCGTGCTCGAAGAACCACACCACCAGGCCGCTGCTCACCGCGATCAGGAGGGTGAGGCCGAGGAACCGGGCCACTCCCCGGTAGGCGGCGAGGAAGCCGAAGACGAACAGCGGGCCGGAGTTGCTCTCGATGTGCGCCCAGCTCCAGTGCAGCAGCGGTGCGACCAGGATGTCGGGCAGGGTGCCGACGTCGCCGGAGACCACCGCGTAGTCCCGGGAGAGGGCGTAGTGGTCGGAGTAGTTGGCCAGTTGCACCAGCCAGACGACCGCCAGCAGACCGAACATCACGAAGAACGCCTTCCGCGCCTCCGCGATCATCTGCTCGGGACTCATCGGTACCGGTACCGGCCGGTCCTTCTTCGGTACCTTCTGCGATTCCTTCTTCGGCCTGTCCACGGTGGGCTCCCCCCTCGAACCGCTCGAACGCCGTCGCGTCCCCACCACGGCGCACTCTACGGGAGCCCACTGACAGCCGGGCCGGCTGCAGGGCCGGTTACAGGGCCGGTTCCGTCCACAGGTCCGCCGGTACCACGCCGACGGAACGGCCGTGTGCGTCCAGCAGGCGGCCGAGGAGTTTGTCCTGGCGCAGGGTGATGACCCGGTCCGCGATGTCGAGGGCGGGGTGGGCCGCGGCCAGCTGGGTCTCCAGGCGGAGGATGTCGCTGACCGAGTGCAGGCTGGCCTGGAGGACGAGGTTCTGCGGGCCGCTGACGGCGGCGCAGTTGCGGGTCTCGGGGAGGCGGATGAGGGACTGGCCGACCTCGGGGAGGTCGGCGGGCGGCACCCTGGCCCAGAAGGTGACGGCGACCGGCCAGCCGCCGAGGGGGCGGGCGAAGTCGCAGCGGAAGCGGAGCAGACCGTGGCGGGTGAGGGCCTCGACGCGGCGTTTGGCGGTGGAGAGGCTGACCCCGAGGTCCCGCGCCAGGGTCTGGTAGGGCGCGCGGCCGTCGTGGGCGAGGCGGACGGCCAGGGCGCGGTCGGCGGGGGTGAGCTGCCGGTGGGTGGTCCGTTGCGCGGTGGGGGCGGGCGCCTGCGGCGTCAGCCGGGCGCGCTGGGCCGGGGCCAGGGCGGCGATGCGCCAGTGGCCGCCCTCGGTGAACATGTGGGTGACGATCCGGGACCGTACGGCGGTGATGCCCGGCAGGTGGGGGAGCAGGTCGAGGGTGTAGCGGGACAGGGCCGGCAGGCCGGGGGTGGCGACCGTGGCGAGGATGTCGTGGCCCGAGGCCGTCCGCTCGATCGTCACCATGTGCGGGTGGCCGCCCAGGGCCTCGGCGACCCGGGCCGTGCTCCCCGGGGCGCAGTCGATCACGACGTACGCCACGCAGATCTGCTCCAGCAGGCGCGGGCCGGGCGAGAAGCCGACCCAGGCCGTGCCCTGCGCGGAGAGGCGGTGGAAGCGGCGGGCCACCGTGACCGGGTCGACGCCCAGGGCGCGTCCGAGCTCGGTCCAGGAGGCGCGCGGGCTCAGCTGCAGCGCGTTGATCAGCGCCAGCTCGTCCTCGCTCAGCAGGGGCGGCACGGGCACGACGGCGGCAGCATCCTGCGTCCGTTCGTCAGCAGAGCGGGAATCCTGCGTTTCGGAGTCGTCGTGCGCCACTCTTCCATTGTGGACTTCCAGGGGCCCGCACCCCCGCGGGCCCGGGGCGTGAAGAAGGGCCGGAGCATGGCGTTCGCCGACTACCAGAACGAGATCTACCTCGACGGGCTGCGCGGGGTCGTGCCGCAGTTCCCCATGACGTACGGCGATCTGGAGCCGTCGGCCCTGGCCGCGCTGCCCCCCGCGGTGCGCTCGTACGTCGCGGGCGGCGCCGGTGACGAGCGGACGCAGCGGGCCAATGTCGCCGCGTTCGAGCGCTGGGGGCTGGTGCCGCGCATGCTGGTGGGGGCCACGGAGCGGGACCTGTCCGTCGACCTGTTCGGGATGCGGCTGCCCTCGCCGCTGTTCATGGCCCCGGTCGGGGTGATTGGGCTGTGCGCGCAGGACGGTCACGGTGACCTCGCCGTCGCCCGCGCCGCCGCCCGGACCGGCGTACCGATGGTCGCCTCGACGCTGACCGTGGACCCGCTGGAGCAGGTGGCCGCCGAGTTCGGTGACACCCCGGGCTTCTTCCAGCTCTACACCCCCACCGACCGCGAACTGGCCGAGAGCCTGGTGCACCGGGCCGAGCGGGCCGGGTTCAAGGGGATCGTGGTCACCCTGGACACGTGGATCACCGGCTGGCGGCCCCGCGACCTGAGCACCAGCAACTTCCCGCAGCTGCGCGGGAACTGCCTGGCCAACTACACCGGCGACCCCGTCTTCCGGGCCCGTCTCGGCAAGAACCCGGAGGACGACCCGCAGGCCGCCGTCGCGCTCTGGGCGGGGATCTTCGGCAACCCGCTCACCTGGGACGACCTGCCCTGGCTGCGGTCGATCACCGATCTGCCGCTGATCCTCAAGGGACTCTGCCACCCCGAGGACGTCCGCCGGGCCAGGGACGCCGGCGTGGACGGCGTCTACTGCTCCAACCACGGCGGCCGCCAGGCCAACGGCGGCCTGCCATCCCTCGACGTGCTGCCCGAGGTGGTCGAGGCCGCCGACGGCCTGCCGGTCCTGTTCGACTCCGGGGTCCGGACGGGCGCCGACATCGTCAAGGCGGTCGCGCTGGGCGCCACCGCCGTGGGCGTGGGCCGTCCCTACGCGTACGGCCTCGCCAACGGCGGTGAGCCCGGCCTCGTCCACGTCCTGCGGGCGCTGCTCGCCGAGGCCGATCTGATCATGGCCGTCGACGGCTACCCGACGCTCGCCGACCTCACGCCGGAGGCGCTGCGCCGGGTCGCCTGACCGGTGGGGCCGCCTGACCGGTGGGGCCGCCTGACCGGTGGGGCTGCCTGACCGGTGGGGCTGCCCTGGCCGGCAGGGCAGCCCTGCCGACCAGGGCAGCCGGTCTGTCAGTCGGTGCCGGCCGTGACCCGCTCCCAGCGGTCGTACTCGGCCATCAGCTCGGCGAAGCGGCCGCGCACCATCTCCAGACCGGCGGTGGCCACCGCCAGGTGCAGCGGGGGCGCGTCGGTGCCGGTGACGTCGGCGACGGCCGCCATCGACCGCACCAGGTTCCCGCGCACCGCCTGCTCGGCGAACCCGGCCATGGTGGCGTAGGCGGGCGCGTAGTCCGGGATGGAGGCGGCGGGGAGCTTCGCGTTGCCCTCGAAACCGGTGTCGAAGCCGGCCGGTTCGACCAGGGTGACGTGGATGCCCAGCGGGGCCAGCTCCAGGGCCAGGCCCTCCGTCAGGTTCTGCACGGCGCTCTTGGAGGCGCAGTACACGGCCATCGTGGGCAGGCTGACGTGGCCGCCCATGGAGCCGATGTTGAGGATGTGGCCCGAGCGGCGCTCCCGCATGTGCGGGAGGACGGCCTGGATCACCTGGACCAGGCCCACCACGTTGGTCTCCAGCTGGTCGCGCAGCTGGTCGGGGCTGATCTCCTCGACGGCGCCGACCTGGCCGTAACCGGCCGCGTTGACCAGGGCGTCGACGGCGCCGAAACGGTCGACGGCCGCCTTGACGGCCTGCTCGACGCCGGCCGGGTCGGTGACGTCGAGGCGTGTGACCAGGACGTTGCCGAGGCCGGCGAAGGCCGGGTTGGCCCGGTCGGTGTCCCGCATGGTGGCCGCGACGTTCCAGCCGCGCGCCGCGTACTCGAAGGTCAGAGCCTCTCCCATGCCGGTGGAGGCGCCGGTGATCAGAACGGTCTTGCTCATGATGCTCTCTCTCGCGTGTGTGCTGTGCCCCCCGGTCGCCTCCTGCTTCACTAAACAGAATCGACAAAACATGTATAGCACGCCCAGTCGGTATGGTGTGCATATGACCGCGACCCGAGGGGACACCCAACGCCGTGAGCAGGTGCTCGCGGCGGCGCTGACCGTCTTCGCCACGTTCGGCTACCGCAAGACGTCGATGGACGCGGTGGCCCGGGCCGCCGACATCTCCCGCCCCGGCCTGTACTTCCTCTTCTCCGGCAAGGAGGAGCTGTTCCGCGAGACCATGCGGCAGGAGCTGGACCGCGCGCTGACGGACGTCCGCACGGCACTGGCCGCCCCCGGCGCGGACCTCGAGACCCGCCTGGCGGCCGCGCTCGACGCCCACCTCGGCCGGTACGTCGGCACGCACCTCAACGAGGGCGTCGACGAACTGCTGGAGCACGGGGCCGCGCAGCTCCACGACATGTACGACGACTACCGGGACGCCTTCCTCGACACGCTCGCGCAGGCGATCGCCGACTCCGGCCGTACCGCCGACTCGGGCCGTACCGCCGACTCCGGCCGTACGGCACCCGGCGACGTCACGCCGCGCCAGATCGCCGAGGTCCTGCAGGCGGCCGGCGAGGGCTGGAAGCACCGGGTCGGCGACCGCGCGGAGTTCGTGCGCAGGCTGGGCGTGGCGGTCGCGGTCGCGTTGCGCCCGTAGGGGTTCTCCGGCGGTCCGGGGAAACCGTGTTGAGGGGTCGGGCCGCCGTGCGGAAGGCTCCGCAGGTATGGAGTTCTTCTGTTATCACCGTGACCGGGCCGGTTCCGCGGCGTTGCGTGCGGAGCTGGTGGAGGACCACTGGGGCTACATGGACGGCTACGCGGCCGGGTTGATCGCCCGGGGGCCGACTTTCCGCGCCGGTGGTGCGGAGCCGAGCGGGAGTGTGCACGTCGTGGACCTGCCCGGCCCCGCCGCCGCCCGGACGTTCGCCTTCGACGAGCCGAACCACCAGGCCGGCGTGTACCGGGACGTGCTGCTGCGGCGGTGGCGCAACCTGCTGGGGCGGACCATGTGGGAGTTCCCCGGCGGCCCGGCCGGCGGCGACCGGTACCTGGTGCTCGGCCTGGGCCCGGTGCACGCCGACGGCGCCGCCGGCGAGCCCGGCGGCCTGCCGGCCGGCACCGATCACGACGACCTGATCGCCTTCGGCCCGCTGCTGTCCGACGACGGCACCACCTGGGTCGGCACGGCGGCGCTGGTCCGGGCTGCGGACCGGGACCGGGCGCTGGGCGTGCTGGCGCCGGTGCGGTACGCGGACGTCGAGGTGCACGAGTGGGAGTTCGGCGGGCGACGGTGACCTGGACGGTGATGTGCACCGTGGACCGGGACCGGGACCGGGACCTGGATCAGGACCGGGACCTGGATCGGGAGCGGGACCGGGACCTGGATCGGGAGCGGGATCTGGACCGTGGCCTAGACCGCCAGGCACTCCGCCAGCCGGTCCGCGAATCGGGTGACGCGGTCGAGCCGGGGGCCGGTGCGGGCGATGCGGAAGCCGTGCCGGCGGCCCCAGAACGACGCCTGGACGGCGTGCAGCTGGGCCCAGCGGCGGACGCGTTCGCGGTCGAGTTCCGCCGCTTCGGCGAAGACGTCCAGGAGGCGGTGGGCGGTCTTCGGGAGGTCGTCGCACTGCAGGAGGCTCAGCGCGCGGGACTTGAGGAGGGTGCCGCCGTCGTACGCCGGGTCTCCCGCGTAGCCCTTGGGGTCGACCGCCAGCCACGGCTCCCGGTCCGCCCGCAGGATGTTGCGGGCGTGCAGGTCGCCGTGGATGAGGGTGTCCGGCTGGGTCCGGCCCAGTTCGCGGGCGGTGGCGAGGGCCGCGTCCAGTGCCCGGGGCGGCAGGGCGTGGGGCAGCTCGGCGGCGTCCTCGCGCAGCTCCGCCGCCCAGGCGTCCGCGCGGTCCCGGAGCCGGGGCAGGTGCGGCGGCGCCGGGACGGCCAGGCGGTGGTTCAGGCGGCCGGCGATCGTCATCACCGTCTCGTCGTCGGGCTCCAGTGCCGCGAGCGTCGACGGGTGGGCCCGCTCCAGGAGGAGGGCGAAGCGGGCGTCGTCGCGCCGGTGCAGGCGGACCGCGCCACGGCCCGCCCACGCCTCGAACGCGTCCGGCTCGTGGACGTTGCCGGGGTGCGGGAAGGACACCTTGACGACGCAGGGGAGGCCGGCGGGCCGCACGCGGACCGGGACGATCACACCCACACCGCCGTGCGTCACCTCGCCGTCCGGCACGCAGTCCCAGCGCCGCAGCAAATCCTCGACCGTGGCCGGGAGTTCGCCGATCCACGCCGCCCCAGGGTCGCCCTCGCGCTCGATCGTGCCCCGCACCAGCGCCTCCGGAATGCCGATCATCCTGGCACCCTACGCGGCGCTGACGAGCTCACGCGGGCACACCGGGCGAAAGTCCGGACCCCGGCGGACCGTTCGGTCACCGGGGACGCCCTCAGGCCGCCCGTACCTCGTACGCCGTCACCCGTACCGTCTCGTCGTCCAGGCAGGCGCCGCTCTCCAGGTCGAAGCGCTGCTTGAGGAGCGGGGAGGCCACGAACGGGCGGCCCCGGTGGGTGCCGGTCAGGCCGCGGGAGAGGACCGCGGCGCCGCCGAAGGGGTCGCGGTTGTCGATGGCGTAGAGGCGGTCGGCGCGGTCGCGGAAGACGGCGGCCTGGCGGCCGTCAGGGAGAAGTACGGCCACCCCGCGGCCGGGGGTGAGCAGGCTCAGGTCGCAGACCGCGAACCAGGTGTCCGCCAGCCGGAGCTGGACCTTCAGGCCGGTGGTCTCGGGGGCCAGGGTCATCGCTGGGCGCTTCCTTCCAGAACGGTCGCCGTGCCGTCCGGGCGGCGCAGGCCGATGGACAGCAGCGGCAGGTCGGGCTTCATCTGGTCCCGCTCGGGCACGAAGCCGACGACCGGGTCGGGGGTGTCGGGGGCGTTGACGAAGGAGACGAACCGGGCGAGCTTCTCCGGGTTGTCGATGGTGGTCGCCCACTCGTCGGCGTAGTGGGCGACGTGCGCCGCCATCAGGGACTCCAGCTCCTCGCAGATGCCGAGGGAGTCCTCGACCACCACGTCACGGACGTGGTCCAGGCCGCCCGGGATCCGCTCCAGCCAGGTGGACGTGCGCTCCAGGCGGTCGGCCGTACGGATGTAGAACATCAGGAAGCGGTCGATCAGCCGGACCAGTCCGGCGTCGGTGAGGTCCTGGGCGAGCAGGTCCGCGTGGCGCGGGGTGGCGCCGCCGTTGCCTCCGACGTACAGGTTCCAGCCGTTCGCGGTGGCGATGACGCCGAAGTCCTTCGACTGGGCCTCCGCGCACTCGCGGGCGCAGCCCGAGACGGCGGACTTGAGCTTGTGCGGCGACCTGAGCCCCCGGTAGCGCAGCTCCAGGTCGATCGCCATCCGCACCGAGTCCTGGACGCCGTACCGGCACCAGGTCGACCCCACGCAGGACTTGACGGTCCGCAGCGCCTTTCCGTACGCGTGGCCCGACTCGAAGCCGGCGTCCACCAGCCGCGTCCAGATCAGCGGGAGCTGCTCGACGCGGGCGCCGAACATGTCGATGCGCTGGCCGCCGGTGATCTTCGTGTAGAGGCCGAAGTCGCGGGCGATCTCGCCGATCGTGATCAGGCCCTCCGGGGTGATCTCGCCGCCGGGGATGCGCGGGACGACCGAATAGGAGCCGTTCTTCTGGAGGTTGGCGAGGAAGTGGTCGTTGCTGTCCTGGAGCGCCGCCTGTTCGCCGTCCAGGACGTAACCGCTCGCGCCGATCGTCGGGGCGAGGGACGCGATGACCGACGCCACCGCCGGCTTGCACACCTCGCAGCCGTCGCCGCTGCGGGCGTCCTCCCGGCCGTACCGGTCGAGCAGGTCCCGGTAGGTGCTGACGCGCAGCGCGAGGACGATCTCGTACAGCTCCTCGCGGGTCTGGGCGAAGCAGCCGCACAGGCCCTTGTCGACCTCGATGCCGGACGCCTCCAGCTCGGCCGTCACCAGCTGGCCGAGCACCTTGACGCAACTGCCGCACGTCGTACCGGCCTTGGTGCACTTCTTCACCTCGGGCACGGTGCTGCAGCCGTGCTCCGTGACCGCGCCGCGGATCGTGCCCTTGCGGACGTTGTTGCAGGAGCAGATGACCGCGTCGTCGGGCAGCGCGGCCGGGCCGAGCTGGACGGACTCACCGGCACCGGCCGGCAGCACCAGCGACTCGGGCGGGACCGGCGGCACCGAACCGGTGAAGGCCTTCAGGGTGCCGTACGCGTCCGCGTCGCCGACCAGGATGCCGCCGAGCAGGGTGCCGTCCCGGCCGATGACCAGCTTCTTGTACAGGCCCGAACGGGCGTCGGAGTACACGACGTCCAGGCAGTCCTCGGCCGTGCCGTGCGCGTCGCCGAAGGAGGCCACGTCCACGCCGAGCAGCTTCAGCTTGGTGGACAGGTCGGCGCCGGTGAAGGCGGCCTCGTCGGCGGCGATGGTCGCGGCGGCCGTCCCGGCCTGCTCGTAGCCCGGCGCCACCAGCCCGTACACCCGGCCGTCCGCCGCCAGCGCGCACTCGCCGATCGCGAACACGTGCGGGTCGGCGACGGTACGGCACTGCTCGTCGACCGCGATGCCGCCGCGCTCGCCGACGGTCAGCCCGCAGTCCCGGGCGAGCTGGTCCCGCGGCCGGACACCGGCGCTGAACACCACCAGGTCGGTGGCGAGTTCGGAACCGTCGGACAGCTTCATGCCCGTCACGGCGCCCGCGGCGTCGACCACGATCTCCTGCGTGCCGACGCCCGTGTGGACCGTCAGCCCCATCTCCTCGATGGTGCGCAGCAGGGCCGCGCCGCCGCCCTCGTCCACCTGCACCGGCATCAGCCGCGGCGCGAACTCCACGATGTGGGCGGCGAGTCCGAGCCCCTTCAGCGCCCCGGCCGCCTCGAGGCCCAGCAGCCCGCCGCCGACCACCGCGCCCACCGTCGCCCTCGACTTCGCGTACTCCTCGATCGCGAGCAGGTCCTCGATCGTGCGGTAGACGAAGCAGCCGGTAGCGTCCTTGTTGGGGACCGGGGGCACGAACGGGTAGGAGCCGGTGGCGAGTACCAGCGTGTCGTACGCAACGACCCTGCCGGACCTGGCCGTTACGGTCCGTGCGGTGCGGTCGACCGTCTCGGCCGGGTCGCCGAGGTACAGCTCGATGCCGTGTGCGTCGATGAACTCCATGTCGGTCATGGAGAGTTCGTCGGGGGTCCGGCCCGAGAAGTACGAGGTGAGGGCGACCCGGTCGTAGGCGGGGCGCGGCTCCTCGCACAGCACGACCACGCGGTGCGTGGCGGTCAGGCCGCGTTCGGCGAGCGCCTCCAGGAAGCGCTGCCCGACCATGCCGTGGCCGACGAGCACGATCGTGGGGGTGGCCCCGGGGGTGGCGGTCATCAGGAGCCTCCGTCGTCGAGGAGCAGGGGAAGCGGGAGAAGCGGGAGAAGCAGGGGAAGCGGGAGAAGCAGGAAAGGCGGGTCAAGCGGGGCCGGCGGGGGAAGCGGCGGGCGGAGCCGGGGGCAGCCGGGCCTGGTGGGCGTGGGGCGGGGGCGGGCGGTCGCCTCGGGGGAGTGGCGGCGGCCGGTCGGCACCGCGGCGAGCGGCACCCGGCGGCACGGGCGCCGCTCCTCACCGCCGACGCGCGGCACGGATGCCTCGCGCGGCACGGGTGCCTCGCGCGGCACGGGTGCCTCGCGCGGCACGGGTGCCTCGTGCGGCACGGATGCCTCGCGCGGCTCGCGTGGCTCGTGCGGCTCGTGCGGCTCGCATGTGCGGCGGGTGTCGCGCGGCTCGCGCGGTTCGCACGGCACCGGGGCGCCGGTCACCACCACACGCGTCTTCGAGGTCATGTCCAGGAGCCTGCGGGGCCGACGTTACCCGGCCGCATCACCGCTGTTTCCCGGGAGGAACGCTGCCCTCTTCGGGGAGCGGGGGTGAGTGTGAGGGGCCCGTGGGGAGGAGAGGCGGCCGCCGGTCAGCGGCTGCCGGTCAGGTGGGCGAAGACGACGACGTTCCCCTGGTAGCCGGTGGTGCGGGAGTAGCCGCCGCCGCAGGTGATGACCCGGAGCTCGGGGCGCTTCGCGGCGCCGTACACCTTCTCGTCGGGGAAGTCGCGGGCCTGGTAGACCTCCACCGCGTCGACGCTGAACACGGCGACGCTCCTGTCCTGCCGGTCCACCTCGATGGCCGTGCCGCGCCTGAGGCTGCCGAGGTCGTAGAAGACGGCCGGGCCGTCGGTGTTGTCGACGTGCCCGGCGACGATCGCGGTGCCGGTCTCACCGGGGGTGGTGCCGGCCTCGTACCAGCCGGCGAGGTTCTTCTGCTTGGCGGGCGGGACGTCGAGGCTGCCCGAGGCGGTGAGGCCGAGGCCCATGAGGGGGGCGTTCACGCGGATGGCGGGGATGCGGATGCGGGTGGGCGGGGAGGGCGGCAGCGCGGGGGCCTCCAGGCGCTCCTCGCCGGGGTCGGGGCGGCCCTCGGCGGCGGACGGCTGCGGCGGCGCGTCGTGCGGTCCGCTGCCGGGGCCGAGCAGCCATACGCCGGAGCCGAGGGCCATGACGGTCACGGCGGCTATCGCGGTGTCCCCGATCCTGCGCATGTGAACCCCTCTCCCTGAGGTGAGAACTTCAAACGAGGGGGTGGGCCGCCAACGGCGGTGAGAGCCTCTGGCGAAGGTGACCCCCTCCCCCTCCGGGCCGCGAGGGGCGTCGGACCCGGAGGGGGTGGGATGTGCGGTACCGGCGGACGGACAGCGGAGGGTGTCCGTCAGAACGCATCGCCTCTCGCCCGGCGATGCAGGAGCCAGGTACCGCCCGCGGCGGCGACGGCCAGAGCCGCCACGCCTGCCGCGGTCTGCACGGGGTCGGGGCCAAGGGCACCACCGACCCCCGTCTTCACACTGCCGTGGGGCTGCACCTGCTGCCCTGCGGCCGGCGCCAGTGCCACCACCAGGTCCCCGGTCACCTGCCGGTTCCCCGCGGCGCACTTCGCGACGATCTCGTACGTCCCCGGTTGCGCGCTCGGCGGCACCTGGAACTGCCCGATCGCCTCGCCTTCGTGCGTGCTCGGCGCAAGGGTGAACGTGCCGGCGCCGACGGAACTGGCGTCCCCGACCGCCGTTCCCTTCTCGCCGCAGGCCGCCGTGTTCACGGTGACCTGGCCGCCCGCCGCCGCGGTCGACGGGTACACGTCGAGGCTGCCGGTCGCGCCGCCGTACGCCGGCGCGACGGCGAGTCCGGCCGTGGCCACGGCCAGCGCGGTCCCGGTCACCAGACGGGCGGTGCTTCGCATGGTGCTCCCTCGGTCGAGGTCGTCCACTCCCTTGCTCTACCGAGGTAAAAGCCAACCGCCCGGCCGCGCTCCCTGAGGCACCGTCAGTTTTGGGATGAACGGGTGGCACGGCGGACGGCCGAGGAGCCCGTTGAGGGTGAATACGGGCAGGTCAAGGGGGTTGCGCAAGCATCAGTATGAAGAACACACGAATGGTGGGGGGTGGGGGGAGTGAACGGGTGACCCCCTCCGGGGCCTGCCGCCCGCGACAGCCGCTCGGGCGGGCGGACGGGTGCTGCGGGCGCGGGCGAGGCCGGACGCGTCGAGGGCGCGTGCGCCGGACGGCCGGGCCGCGCCTGCGGAGCTACGGCATCCCCTGCACGCGCTCCGGTGTCGTCCGGATCGCCGCGATGTCGAACTGCAGCCGCACCGTCTCGCTCACCATCGCCCCGCCCTCCGCCAGGCGGGAGTTGTAGGCAAGTCCCCAGTCCATGCGGTTGATGGTGGTGGTGCCGTCGAAGCCGACGCGCTGGTAGCCGAAGGGGTCCGTGACGTTGCCGATGTAGGTGAGTTCCAGGTCCACCGGGCGCGTCGTCTCCCTGATGGTCAGGTCGCCGGTCATGACGTAGACGTCCGGCGCTTTCAGGCGCACCGCCGTGCTCTGGAAACGCATCCGCGGATAGGCCGCGGAGTCGAGGAAGTCGCGCCCCGCCAGATGCGCGTCCCGCTGTTCCACGCCCGTGTCGACGCTCGCCGTGGACAGGATGATCTCCGCCTGTGAGCGGGCCGGGTCGCGGCCGTCGAAGTAGAGGCGGCTCTTGTACTCGGTGAAGGCCCCGCGGACCGTCGTCACCAGTGCGTGCCGGACCGAGAAACCGATTCTGCTGTGGGCCGGGTCGATGATCCACTCGCCGGTGAGGGCGGCGAGGGCGGGGTCCAGGAGGACGGGGGCCGAGGTGGGGGAGGTCGGCGCCGTCGCCGGGCGTGGGGGGACCGTGGGGGTGCGGCGGGACGTGTGGGGGCGGCTGAACAAGTTCATGATTTATCTAGTTAGTCGACTCGGGGAATTGCCGCAAGTGCTCGCCAGGACAAGGGAGTTCGGGAATTCCGTATACCGTCACCGAAACTGCACACCGTCGTCATGAGATCCACTCAGGAAGTGCTCGGTATTTCCCGGGTTCCATGTTTCCCGGTTTCCTTGAATTGCGCTATTCCCCGTTGTCTGGGCTGTATGTGACGGCCGCCCCGGTTCGTTCGCCGGGGCGGCCGCCCTCATGCGCCGCCGCCCTCATGCGGCCTGGCCGTCGCTCAGTTCACGTTCACCGCGCTCCACGCCGCCGCGACCGCGTTGTACTCCGTGCTGCCGTTGCCGTACAGGTCCTTCGCCGCGTTGAGGGTCGCCGTGCGGGCCCCCGCGTAGTTCGTCGAGGACGTCATGTAGACCGTCAGGGCGCGGTACCAGATCGCGCCCAGCTTGTCGCGGCCGATGCCGGTGACCGTCGAGCCGTTGTACGTCGGGGAGTTGTAGCTCACGCCGTTGATGGTCTTCGGGCCGCTGCCCTCCGCCAGCAGGTACGCGAAGTGGTTCGCGACGCCGGAGGAGTAGTGGACGTCCAGATTGCCCACCGAGGAACTCCAGTAGTCCGCTGAACTCCCGTCCTTCGACGGCTGGTCCATGAACCGCAGCGCCGCCTTCCCGAAGCCGGAGCGGACGATCTTCTCGCCGATCAGGTAGTCCCCGGGGTCCGACGCGTTCCCCGCGTACCACTCCACGAGTGTGCCGAGGATGTCGGAGGTCGCCTCGTTCAGGCCGCCGGACTCGCCGGAGTACGTCAGCGCGGCCGTCTTGGAGGTGACCCCGTGCGTCATCTCGTGGCCGGCCACGTCCAGCGCCACCAGCGGGCCGAAGGTGGTCCCGTCCCCGTCGCCGTACGTCATGCAGAAGCAACTGTCGTCCCAGAAGGCGTTGTTGTAGCTGTTGCCGTAGTGGACGCGGTTGTACGAGCCCTTGCCGTCGCCCGCGATGCCGTTGCGGCCGTGGACGTTCTTGTAGTAGTCCCAGGTCTCGTTGGTGCCGTACTGGGCGTCGACCGCGGCCGAGGAGCGGTCCGAAGCGGCGCCCGTGCCCCAGTGGTTGTCGGCGTCCGTGAACACCGTCGACGGCGCCCGGCTGATGCAGATGCCGAAGATGCACAGGTCGGTCTTGTTCGCCGCGTCGCCCGTGTACGTGTTGCCGCGGGTCGGGTCCGTGAGGTTGTACGTCGAGCCGGACTGCGTGGTCTCCAGCGGGACCGTGCCGCTGTACAGCGACTTGCCGTCGCCGGTCGCCGTCTCGATGCTGTCCCAGGCGTCGATCTGGGCGCCGGTGCGGGCGTCCGTCAGGACCGTACGGGCGACCGGGTTGCCGAGCGAGTCCCTGCCGACGGCGTTGGTGCGCCAGGCCAGCTTCGGGGTGCCGTGCAGGGCGTCGACGACCAGCTGTGGCCTGGCCTGCACCTGCTTCAGCGCGTCGCCGAGGTTCGCCGCCCGCAGCGCGTTCACCGCGAGGTCGGCGGCCTTCGGGGCGGAGACGTCCGGGACGGTCGATGCCAGGGATATCCGGCTCCGGGTCGCCCGGTCGGCGCTGCGGTACGCGCCGTCCGACTTCAGATGGACGACGAAGTCGCCGCCCAGGACCGGGAGCTGACGGTACGTGCGGTCGTAACGGACGTGCTGGGTGCCGTTCCTGTCCACGATCACGTCGCGGACCGAGGTGCCCTCGGCGGACGTGAGGCCGAGGGCGGTGGCGTGCTGGAGGAGTGCCTGTGCCGCGTTCGCGATCGCGGTGGCCCGGGTGGGTCTGGCGTCGGCGTGGGCGGCGGGGGAGAGCGCGGCGGCCAGCAGGGTCGCGGTGGTGGCGGCGACGCCGGCGGTGGCGAGACGGGAAACTCGGGTGTTCCGGGTCCGGCTCATCGGTCTCCTTGGAGGTGCGCCTCGAAGGCGTGGGGGTGGCGCTGATGACGACTGAGATTTAAGAGGCCATGACATGTCATGTCCATAGCGCCTCCATGGAGATGTGTGTGGAGGTGGAGGGGGTGCAGAATCCTTCCTGTGACCACCCGGAACCCCCGTCACCTCCCGTTCTTCGTCTACGGCACGCTCCGGCCCGGCGAGGTCAACCACGACGCGTACCTGCGGGGGCGGACGGAGACCGAGGAACCCGGCCGCCTCGACGGGGCGGTGCTCTACGACGGGCCCGGCTACCCCTACGCCGTCGAGGAGCCCGGACCGGCGACCGTGCGCGGCGAACTGGTCACCGCACGCCCCGAGTCGTACGACCGGCTCCTCCTGGAACTCGACGCCTTGGAGGAGTGCGTGCCGCAGGACCCGGCGAGCCTGTACGTACGCGTCGCGCGGGACGTCGTACGGCTGCGGGACGGGGCCGCGGTCCGGGCCTGGGTGTACGTCGCCGGGCCCGTGGTGGCCGGGAGGCTGCGCCGCGACGGGCGGCGCATCGACGGCGGCGACTGGCTGGGCCACGGCTGAGCGGCGGAGGCCGGAGAGGACGGTCGGGGCGGTCTCCACGCCGACCGGCGTGCTTCCGGTGTGTCACGTCCCGTGACGGACCCGGGTCGCCCGGCCGGAACGGTCAACCGCCCGCGGTATCCCAGCCATCGTGAGAACCGATGGCAGGCCGGCGGCCGCCGGCACCGGCCCCGCCCGGGGCTGACGGGCGCCTGGTCTGCCGCTCTCCCTCCGCCCGGCAACCCCCGCAGGTGGCTCATTCCCCACCCCTGTTGGCCGGTCCCGCCCCGTTGAGTCCTCAACGGGCCCGACTACAGTCGTCGTCTGCCACCGCAGCCCCGCAGCCCCGCAGCCCCGCAGCCCCGCAGAACCCGGCAGAAGCCGGCAGGACCCCGCAAGACCGCGCCGGACCCCACGCGCCCGGCAGGACCCCGTAGCACCCACCCCGCACGCCCTGGCACACCCCGTACGACCCGCACGGCGCCCGACCCCCGCCCTGACCGGGCCCCGCCGCTCCCGGACTCGGCCTCCCCCACTCGCAAGAGCCAGCCAGGAGGTCTCCGAGCCATGCCTCTGCGTCACCTGACCCCCCGCGACCAGCACCTTTTCTGGCAGTACGGCCGCGGCGCCGACGTACCCGTCCACGAACCGCTCGTCCACCGGGCCATCGAGCGGCACGCCATCGCCCACCCCCACGCCGTCGCCGCCGAACACCACGGCGCGACCCTCACCTACGGCGAACTCGACCGCTACGCCGGTGCCCTCGCCGCCCGGCTGGTCCGCGAGGGCGTCCGGCCCGGTGACCACGTCGGCCTGTTCGCCCGGCGCTCCATCCCGATGCTGGTCGGCCTGTTCGCCGTCCTCAAGGCGGGTGCCGCCTACGTCCCCCAGGACATCGGCCGCACGCCCCCGGACCGGCTCGCCGACGTCATCCGCACCGCGCGCACCCGGGTGATCCTCACCCAGAAGGAACACGCCCCGCGCGTCCCCCTCCCCGGCGGCCACCGGCTGATCGCCCTCGACGACCCGGCACCCTACGACCCCGGGCCCATGCCGCCGCCGCTGCCGCCGCACCCCGACGACGGCTGCTGCGTCCTCTTCGTCCCCGGGACCGCCGGCCGCCGCACCCACGGCGTGCGGCTCACCCACCGCAACCTCGCCAACCTGCTGCTCACCGAACCCGGCGGGCTCGGCATCCGCCCCGGCGACCGGGTCGCCCAACTCCTCGGCATCGCCTCGGCTCCCGCCGCCTGGGAGATCCTCGGCTGCCTCACCCGCGGCGCCACCCTGGCCATCGGCGGCACGGACACCGGCGCCGCGGCCCGCACCGCGACCGTCCTGATCGCCACGCCGGCCGTGCTGTCCGGCATCGACCCCGCCGGCTGCCCGCACCTGCGCACGGTCGCCGTCGCCGGGGAACCCTGCCCGCGCCCCCTCGCCGACCGCTGGTCGAGCCGGGCCGCCCTCCTCCACAGCCGGGGCCCGGCCGAGGCGGCCCTCGCCACCACCATGGGCCGCCGCACCCCGGCCACCGGGCGGCCCCTGCCCAACAGCACGGTGTACGTCCTCGGCGCCGACCGCCGGCCGTTGCCCATCGGCGAGACCGGCGAGGTGTGGGCGGGCGGCGACTGCGTCCCGGCCGGCTACCTCGGCGACGACACCCTGAACGCCGAGCGGTACGCCCCCGACCCGTTCCTCGGCGCCGGCCGCACCATGCTCCACACCCGCGGCCTCGGCCGCTGGACCCCAGACGGCCACCTGGAACACCTCGGCCGCGCCGCCGACCGGCCGTTGCTGCGGCTCGCCGGGGAGCGCCCGGCGGGCGCGGTGACGGTCCGCCGGTAGACCCGGCCGCGACATGCGGCCGGCCGACTGCGGCGCCGTCGTGGCCGGTCGTGCGGTTCCTCCCCCGGCCGGAGGCTGCTCAGTGCGCCGCCCCGGCCAGGGCGGCGGCCACCCCCGGCTCCTTCTTCCCGAGGAACCGGGGGTTCGGCTCGAAGAGCACGTCGAGGGCCGCCTTCCCCGCCGCGAAGACCTCCCGCGTGCCCCCGTAGTACCAGGTCACGTCGTGCTTGGCGTCGACCCCGACCCCGTACGACGTCACCCCCGCCGCCTCGCACAGCGCCACCGCGCGCCGGATGTGGAACCCCTGGCTGATCAGTACGGCCCGGTCCACGCCGAAGATCTTCTTCGCGCGGACGCAGGAGTCCCAGGTGTCGAACCCGGCGTAGTCGCTGACGACGCGTCCGGCCGGGACCCCGTGCCGGGTGAGGTACGTGCGCATGGCGTCCGGCTCGTCGTAGTCCTTGCGGCTGTTGTCGCCGGTGACGAGGACGACCTTGACGCGGCCCTCCTTGTACAGCGTCGCCGCCGCGTTCAGGCGGTTGGCGAGGTACGGCGACGGCTCGCCGTCCCACAGGCCCGCGCCGAAGACGACCGCGACGTCGGCGCGCGGCACGTCCGCCACCGTGCGCAGCCGGCCGGCCGTCGAGACGTACAGCCAGGTGGCCGGCAGCAGCGCCAGCACGCACCCGGCCATCACGCCCTGCACCAGGCGCCGCCGGCCGGCACGCGTCCGCGGCAGCCGCGGTCGGCGGATCCTCATACGCTCGTCCCCCCTGTGATCCCCGTGGGCTTCGACCATGGAGGACGCAGCGCAGCGGGTTCCGGTTCGCTCACAGCGCGCGGGTGCGTGCCGTGAAGGGCCGGAAAAGACGCGTGACGGCCAGGCAACGGCCGCGCAACCTCGCCCGGCGAGGATCCTCGCATGACGGTGACCGACCTCTCCCCGCGCCCCGGCCCGCCCGCCCTGGTCCTGGTGGCCCACGGCAGCCGCGACCCGCGCGCGCTCAGCACCGTACGGGCGCTCGTGGACCGGGTGCGCGCACGGCGCCCCGGCCTGCCCGTGCGCCTCGGTCACATCGAACTGAACGAGCCGCTGCTCCCGGACACCCTCGCCGCCCTCGGGGACACCGAGGCCGTCCTGGTCCCGCTCCTCCTCGGCCGCGGCTACCACGTCAAGCGGGACATCCCGGCGACGGCGGCCGCCGCCGGCGCCCGGACCCGCGTCGCCGCCCCGCTGGGCCCGCACCCCCTGCTGGCCGACACGCTGCACGCCCGCCTGCGGGAGGCGGGCTGGCGCCCGCGGCCCGCGAGCGCCGTGGTCCTGGCGGCGGCGGGTTCCCGAGCCCCCGACTCCGCGGCCGACACCAACCGCATGGCCGACCTCCTCGCCGCCCGCCTGGGCGTCCCGGTCCTCCCCGGCTACGCCTCGGCCGCGGCCCCGACGGTCCCGGAGGCGATCACCGCGCTGCGGGCGAGGGGCCGCCGCCACATCGCCCTCGCCTCCTACTTCACGGCCCCCGGCCGCTTCGCCACCGAGTGCGCGGCCCACGCCCCGTGGCTCGCCTCGGCCCCCCTGGGAGCCCACGACGCGATGGCCGACCTGGTCCTCCACCGCTACGAGCAGTCACTGGCAACGCCGGTGACCGCAGCCGCCTAGGGGTGCGTGGATCGCTGCGGGTGCGTTGTGGCTGATCGCGCAGTTCCCCGCGCTCCTTCAGGTCGGCCCGGTGGACCCACCTTCTTGGGGGCGCGGGGAACCGCGCGACAAACCCCCACGCACCCGCAGCCGCAAACGCAACCCGACCCGGCGGACGAGTAGGCCCACCAAACACCCATTTGTCACTACCGCCCCGTACTGTCGAACCATGGCAGTCCCCGCACCCGCGCCTTCTTCGGCCTACGACCCGGCGTCAGCCGACCGCTGGGCCCCCGAACCCGACAAACGCCCGGGCCGCACCGCCTTCCAGCGCGACCGCGCCCGCATCCTGCACTCCGCCGCCCTCAGAAGGCTCGCCGGCAAGACCCAGGTCGTCACCCCCGGCACCTCCGCCCAGGCGTGGGACGCCAGCCCCCGCACCCGCCTGACCCACTCCCTCGAATGCGCCCAGGTCGGCCGGGAACTGGGCGCCGCCCTCGGCTGCGACCCCGATCTCGTGGAGGCCGCCTGCCTCTCCCACGACCTCGGCCACCCGCCCTTCGGCCACAACGGCGAACAGGCGCTGAACGAGTTCGCCGACGACTGCGGCGGCTTCGAGGGCAACGCCCAGTCCCTGCGGCTCCTCACCCGCATCGAGCCCAAGCGGTTCACCCCCGAGGGCTCCGTCGGCCTCAACCTCACCCGCGCCGCCCTGGACGCGGCCACCAAGTACCCGTGGCCGCGCGGCGCGCACCCCACCGCCCCGGCGTCCCCCAAGTTCGGTGTGTACGAGGACGACCGGCCGGTCTTCGACTGGGTCCGCAAGGAGGCCCCGGGCACCCGCACCTGCTTCGAGGCCCAGGTCATGGACTGGTCGGACGACGTCGCCTACTCCGTGCACGACGTCGAGGACGGCCTGCACGCCGGCCACATCGACCCCAACTGCCTGCACGCGGAGCCGGAACGGCAGGAGGTGTTCGCCGTCGCCGTCGGCCTGTACGTGCCCGCCTCCACCGACCCCGCCGAACTCGCCGCCGCCCTCGACCGGCTCCAGGACGAGGAGTGGTGGCCGCACGGCTACGACGGCAGCGCGGTCGCCCAGGCCCGCCTCAAGGACGCCACCAGCCAGCTCATCGGCCGGTTCTGCCTGGCCGCGGAGGCCGCCACCCGCGAGGCGTACGGCGGCGGCCGCCTCACCCGGTACGGCGCGGAACTCGTCGTACCGCGCGCGGCCCGCATGGAGTGCGCGGTGCTCAAGGCCATCGCCCACCGGTACGTCATGCAGCGCGCCGAGCAGGAGCGGCTCCGCGCCGACCAGCGGGTCGTCGTCGCCGAACTCGCCGAGGCGCTCACCGCCCGCGCACCCGACGGACTCGACCCGCAGTTCCGGGCGCTGTTCGACGCGGCCGGCGACGACCACGCCCGCAAGCGGGTGATCGTCGACCAGATCGCGTCACTCACCGACGCCTCCGCGCGGTCGCTGCACGCGCGGCTGACGGGACGTATGTGAACACTTTGTGACGCTCCGCGACTCCCGCTGGCCTGATCGGGGCAAGATCGCGTCAGCGGGGGTCACTCCCTCTTCCCGCATCACGCTGCGTGCGGGAGGCTCACAGTGCGGCGCATGTGGGCGGCATATGTGGCGGCACCCTTACGAGGAGGCATCAAGTGGTCGACGCGGACCAGACATTCGTCATCGTCGGAGGCGGACTCGCCGGTGCGAAGGCGGCCGAGACGCTCCGAGCCGAGGGCTTCAGCGGCCGGGTGATACTGATCTGCGACGAGCGCGACCACCCCTACGAGCGGCCCCCGCTCTCCAAGGGCTACCTGCTCGGCAAGGCCGAACGCGACAGCGTCTTCGTGCACGAGCCCGCCTGGTACGCGCAGCACGACATCGAACTGCACCTCGGCCAGACCGTGGACCGCATCGACCGCGCCGCCAAGACCGTCCGGTTCGGCGACGACGGCACCCTGGTCCGCTACGACAAGCTGCTGCTCGCCACCGGAGCGGAGCCGCGCCGCCTCGACATCCCCGGCACCGACCTGGCCGGCGTCCACCACCTGCGCCGCCTCGCGCACGCCGAGCGCCTCAAGGGCGTCCTCGCCGCCCTCGGCCGGGACAACGGGCACCTCGTCATCGCCGGCGCCGGCTGGATCGGCCTGGAGGTCGCGGCGGCGGCCCGGACCTACGGCGCCGAGGTCACCGTCATCGAGCACGGGCAGACCCCGCTGCACAGCGTGCTCGGGCCCGAACTGGGCAACGTCTTCGCCCAGCTGCACGAGGAGCACGGGGTCCGGTTCCGCTTCGGGGTACGGCTCACCGAGATCGTCGGCCAGGACGGCATGGTGCTCGCCGCACGCACCGACGACGGCGAGGAGCACCCGGCGCACGACGTCCTCGCGGCGATCGGCGCGGCGCCGCGGGTCGGGCTTGCCGAGGCGGCCGGCCTCGATCTGGCCGACCGGGCGCAGGGCGGCGGGATCGTCGTCGACGAGCGGCTGCGGACGTCCGACCCGGACATCTACGCGGCCGGCGACGTGGCCGCCTTCCCGCACGCCCTGTTCGACACGAGGCTGCGCGTGGAGCACTGGGCCAACGCGCTGAACGGCGGCCCGGCGGCGGCGCGGTCGATGCTCGGGCGGGACGCCGTGTACGACCGGGTGCCGTACTTCTTCACCGACCAGTACGACCTGGGCATGGAGTACAGCGGGTGGGCGCCGCCCGGGTCCTACGACCAGGTGGTGATCCGGGGGGACGCCGGGAAGCGGGAGTTCATCGCGTTCTGGGTGAAGGAGGGGCGGGTGCTGGCCGGGATGAACGTGAACGTGTGGGATGTCACAGAGCCGATCCAGAAGCTGATCACTTCGCGGGCGGCGGTGGACACCGATGCCTTGGCGGATCCTCATGTGCCGTTGGAGTCGCTCGCCTGAGGGGCTGCGGGGGTCCGGTTGTCCCGCGGGTGCGGGTGGTGCGTGGTTGCTCGCGCAGTTCCTCCCCCAGCCTTCGGCCGGGGGGACCCCCAGCGCCCCTTCGGGGCGCGTGAGTGACCGTAGAATTCACCCGTGGCTGGACGGATCAATGACGAGGATGTGAAGGCGGTACGGGACGCGGTCCCGATCGACGCCGTCGTGTCCGAGTACCTCCAGCTGCGCAACGCGGGCGGCGGGAACCTGAAGGGCCTGTGCCCGTTCCACGACGAGAAGTCGCCGTCCTTCCAGGTCAGCCCGAGCAAGGGACTCTTCCACTGCTTCGGCTGCCAGGAGGGCGGCGACACCCTCACCTTCGTGATGAAGGTCGACCACCTGTCCTTCTCGGAGGCGGTCGAGCGGCTGGCCGCCCGCGCCGGCATCACCCTGCGCTACGAGGAGGGCGGGTACAACCCGTCCCACCAGCGCGGTGAGCGCATCCGCCTGGTCGAGGCGCACAAGATCGCCGCCGTCTGGTACGCGGAACAGCTCGCCGCCGGCCCCGAGGCCGAGACCGGGCGGGTCTTCCTCGCCGAGCGCGGCTTCGACCACGCCGCCGCCGTGCACTTCGGCGTCGGCTACAGCCCGCAGGGCTGGGACCACCTCACCCGCTACCTGCGCGGCCAGGGCTTCACCGACAAGGAGCTGCTGACGTCCGGGCTGTCCCAGGAGGGGCGGCGCGGGCCCATCGACCGCTTCCGGGGCCGCCTGATGTGGCCCATCCGGGACATCGGCGGCGAGGTCGTCGGCTTCGGCGCCCGCAAGCTCTACGAGGCGGACAACGGGCCCAAGTACCTCAACACGCCCGACACCGCGATCTACAAGAAGTCCCAGGTCCTGTACGGCATCGACCTCGCCAAGCAGAGCATCGCGAAGGCCAGCCGCGCGGTCGTGGTCGAGGGCTACACCGACGTCATGGCCTGCCACCTGGCCGGGGTGACCACCGCGATCGCCACCTGCGGTACCGCCTTCGGCGGCGAGCACATCAAGATCCTGCGGCGGCTGCTGATGGACAACGGCTCGGCCCGCGTGATCTTCACCTTCGACGGCGACGCGGCCGGGCAGAAGGCGGCCCTGCGCGCCTTCGAGGACGACCAGAAGTTCGCCGCCGAGACGTACATCGCCATCGCCCCCGACGGCATGGACCCCTGCGAGCTGCGCCTGGCCAAGGGCGACGAGGCGGTCGCCGACCTGACCGAACCCCGCACCCCGCTCTTCGAGTTCGCGCTCCGCCAGATCGTCGCCCGCTACGACCTGGACACCCCCGCGGGCCGCGCGGCCGCCCTCGACGAGGCGGCGCCGGTCGTCGCCCGGATCAAGAACAGCGGCGCCCAGCACGAGGTCGCCGTGCAGCTCGCCGGCATGCTCGGCATCCTCGACACCCAGTTCGTGGTGAAGCGGGTGGCCCAGCTGGCCCGCTGGGCCCGCGAGAAGGGCGGCGGCCGGACCTCCGGCCAGGCGCGCGGTCCGCAGCAGCCGTCGTACGACACCGGTGCGGGCCGTCCCGCCGTCTCCGGGCCCGCCCTCAACCTCCGCAACGCCGTCTTCGCCACCGAACGCGAGCTGCTGAAACTCGCCCTGCAGCGCCCCGAGCTGGTCTCCCCGGCCTTCGACGCGTACGGCATCGACGAGTTCACCGCCGAGCCCTACGCGGCCGTGCGCCAGACGATCATGGAGGCGGGCGGCGCCGAGTACGGTGTGCAGGACCCGCAGGAGTACCTGGTGCGGGTCCGCGAGGCCGCCGCCGACGACGCGGTCCGGGCGATGGTCACCGAGCTCGCCGTCGAGGCGATCATGCGCCGCACGGTCGACGAGAACTACGCGGGCGAACAACTCGTGACCGTCCGCCGCAGAGCCGTCGACCGCCGCATCCACGAGATCCAGATCACCCTCACCCGCCTCGGCAGCGGCGGCGACCCGGCCCAACTCGCATCCGTGCAGAACGAGTTGTGGGTGCTCCAGCAGTACGGGCAGGCACTGCGCGAGCTGGGCCCGACCGCTCTCTGAGCCCCGGCCGGCCGGCAGGATAACCGCGCGGTCACGGACCGGACGCAAAAAGTCACCGCACGCCCCTCGTGGCGGCGATGTGTCTTACCCCACACTGGGGGCGGTGCCTGAGTCCTCGGAGCGCGGCCGGCCCGTCCCGGACGGGTCCCACACCCCCGCCGTTCCACTCATCGCGTACGGGACGGACAGCGGCGAGGCCGTCGTCTCCGCCCCCGAAGTACCGCTGCCGTACCCCCTGGCAGCGATCATCCTGGAGGTCGCCCCCGTGCAGACCCAGACCCTGACCCAGACGGACAGCAGCAGCACGCTCACGGACGAGCCGGAAGCCGATACCGGCGGCCATGCCGGCGTGCCCCCGCAGAGCCGGGCCGCGCTGCACCCCGAGACCGAGCCGGACGGCCCGCCCCCGGAGGAGCTCGCGGCCGACGCCCCCGACACCGAGCCGGAGCCCGAGCCCGCCGGGCCGCGGGCCGCCGCCCGCGCCGACACCGGCGGACCCTCCTCGGACCTGTTCCGCCAGTACCTGCGGGAGATCGGCCGCATCCCGCTGCTCACCGCCGCCGAGGAGGTCGAACTCGCCCGCCGCGTGGAGGCCGGCCTGTTCGCCGAGGAGAAGCTGGGCAGCACCCCCGACCTCGACAGCGAACTGGCGCTGGACCTGGACCGGCTGGTCGTCATGGGCCGGATGGCCAAGCGCCGCCTCATCGAGGCGAACCTGCGGCTGGTGGTGTCGGTCGCGAAACGGTACGTCGGCCGCGGCCTGACCATGCTCGACCTGGTCCAGGAGGGCAACCTCGGCCTGATCCGGGCCGTGGAGAAGTTCGACTACGCCCGCGGCTACAAGTTCTCGACGTACGCGACCTGGTGGATCCGCCAGGCCATGTCCCGCGCCCTGGCCGACCAGGCCCGCACCATCCGCGTCCCCGTGCACGTGGTGGAGCTGATCAACCGGGTCGTCCGCGTCCAGCGCCGGATGCTCCAGGAGCGGGGCTACGAGCCGACGGCCGACGAGGTCGCCGCGCACCTGGACCTGGCGCCGGAGCGGGTGGGCGAGGTACTGCGTCTCGCCCAGGAACCGGTGTCCCTGCACGCCCCCGTCGGCGAGGAGGACGACGTCGCCCTCGGCGACCTCATCGAGGACGGCGACGCGGCGAGCCCGGTCGAGTCGGCGGCGTTCCTGCTGCTGCGGGAGCATCTGGAGGCGGTGCTGTCGACGCTCGGGGAGCGGGAGCGGAAGGTCGTCCAGCTCCGGTACGGGCTGGCCGACGGGCGGCCGCGGACGCTGGAGGAGATAGGGCGGATCTTCGGCGTGACGCGGGAGCGGATCCGGCAGATCGAGTCGAAGACGCTCAACAAGCTGCGGGATCACGCCTTTGCGGATCAGCTCCGGGGCTATCTGGACTGACGCCGGGTGCGGGTGCGTGGGGGCTGCTCGCGCAGTTCCCCGCGCCCCTAAAAGCCTAACTGCGGGCAGTCGTGCCGCTGGGGCGGCACGGGTGGGCGCTGGGGGTCCCCCCGGCCGAAGGCTGGGGGAGGCACCCTGCAAGCGCCGGTAAGCGTCCCCCCCCGTGCCCAGCCCCAGCGCCGGGTGACGGCTCAGTCCACCTCGGCCACCGCCTGCGCGAACTGCGCCTTGTACAGCCGCGCATACGCCCCGTCCGCCGCCAACAGCTCGGCGTGCGCGCCCTGTTCCACGATCGAACCGTTCTCCATCACCAGGATGGTGTCCGCGTCCCGGATCGTCGACAGCCGGTGGGCGATGACGAACGACGTCCGCCCGTCCGCCAGTTTGGCCATCGCCTTCTGGATGAGGACCTCCGTACGGGTGTCGACCGACGACGTCGCCTCGTCGAGGACGAGGATCGTCGGGTCGGACAGGAACGCGCGCGCGATGGTGATGAGCTGCTTCTCACCGGCGCTGACACCCGTGCCCTCGTCGTCGATGACCGTGTCGTAGCCGTCGGGGAGCGTACGGACGAACCGGTCCGCGTGGGCCGCCCGTGCCGCCTCCTCGATCTCGCCGCGGGTGACCTCGCGCGAGGCGCCGTACGCGATGTTGTCCGCGATGGAGCCGCCGAACAGCCAGGTGTCCTGGAGCACCATGCCGATCCCGGAGCGGAGTTCGTCCCGGGACATGTGGCTGATGTCGACGCCGTCGAGGGTGATCCGGCCGCCGGAGACGTCGTAGAACCGCATGAGGAGGTTCACGAGCGTCGTCTTGCCGGCGCCGGTCGGGCCGACGATGGCGACCGTGTGGCCCGGTTCCACCGTGAGGGAGAGGTCCTCGATGAGCGGCTTCTCCGGGTCGTAGCGGAAGGAGACGTGCTCCAGGGCGACCCGGCCCCGCAGTTCGGCGGGGCGCTCGCCGGGGACCGGGTCGGCCTCCTGCTCCTCCGCGTCGAGGAGTTCGAAGATCCGCTCGGCGGAGGCGACACCGGACTGCACCAGGTTGGCCATGGAGGCGACCTGGGTCAGCGGCATCGAGAACTGCCGGGAGTACTGGATGAAGGCCTGGACGTCACCGATGGACAGGGCGCCGGACGCGACCCGCAGACCGCCGACCACGGCCACCAGCACGTAGTTCAGGTTCGACACGAACATCATCAGCGGCTGCATGACCCCGCTGTTGAACTGCGCCTTGAACCCGGCCTCGTACAGCGCGTCGTTCTGCTCGGCGAACTGCTGCGCCGACTCCTCCTGCCGGCCGAACACCTTCACCAGGGTGTGCCCGGTGTACATCTCCTCGACGTGGGCGTTCAGCTTGCCGGTGGAGCGCCACTGCTGCACGAAGTGCGGCTGCGAGCGCTTGCCGATGCGGGTGGCGACCAGGAAGGACAGCGGCACGGTGACCAGGGCCACCAGGGCGAGGATCCAGGACACCCAGAACATCACCGCGAGCACGCCGATGATGGTGAGCAGCGAGTTGATGAGCTGGCCCATCGACTGCTGGAGGGTCTGGCCGATGTTGTCGATGTCGTTGGTGGCGCGGGAGAGCACCTCGCCGCGCTGCCGCTTGTCGAAGTAGGAGAGCGGCAGCCGGGACAGCTTCGCCTGGACGTCCTCGCGCAGCCGGTACATCGTGCGGTTCACGGACCGGTTGACGAGCCGGGTCGCCACCGCCATCAGCAGACCGGCGACGAGGTACGTGCAGAGCGCGAACAGCAGGACGTCGCCGACCTGGCCGAAGTCGATGCCCTTGCCCGGCGTGAAGTCGGTGGACCTGAGCATGTCGGCGACGGTGTCCTGGCCGCGGTCGTGCATGCCCTGCAGGACCTGGTCCTTGGTGGTCCCGGCGGGCATCTGCTTGCCGATGACGCCGGCGAAGACCAGGTCGGTGGCCCGGCCGAGGATCTTGGGGCCGATCACGTTGAGGGTGACGCTCGCGACCACGCAGAACAGCAGCAGGTAGATCGTGAGCTGTTCGGGTTTGAACCGGGCGAGGAGCCGTTTGCCCGAGTTCTTGAAATCCAGCGAACGCGAGTCGGGGCCGCCCCCGGCCATCATGCGTCCCATGGGCCCGGCCATCAGGCAGCCTCCGCTTCCGTCAGCTGGGAGAGCACGATCTCCCGGTAGGTCTCGTTGCCGGCCATGAGCTCATGGTGGCGGCCGGTGCCGACGACGCGTCCCTCGTCGAGGACGACGATCCGGTCGGCCTCCCTGATGGTCGCCACCCGCTGGGCGACGATGACGACGGTCGCCTCGGCCGTCTCCTGGGCGAGCGCGGCGCGCAGGGCGGCGTCGGTCGCGTAGTCGAGGGCGGAGAAGGAGTCGTCGAAGAGGTAGATCTCCGGGCGCTGCACGAGCGTACGGGCGATGGCCAGGCGCTGGCGCTGGCCGCCGGAGACGTTCGTACCGCCCTGGGCGATGGGCGCGTTCAGCCCGCCCTCCAGCTTCTCCACGAAGCCCTTGGCCTGCGCCACCTCCAGCGCGTGCCACAGCTCCTCGTCGGTGGCGTGCGGGTTGCCGTAGCGCAGGTTGGTCGCCACGGTGCCGGCGAACAGGTACGGCTTCTGCGGGACCATGCCGACCGTCTGCGCGAGCAGCTTCGGGTCGAGGCCGGAGACGTCCTCGCCGTCCACGAGGACCTGGCCCTCCGTGGCGTCGAAGAGGCGCGCGACGAGCCCGAGCAGGGTGGACTTGCCGCTGCCGGTGGAGCCGATCACGGCGGTCACCTCGCCGGGCCGGGCCACCAGGTCGACGGCCTTGAGCACCGGCTCCTCGGCACCCGGGTAGCGGAACCCGGCGGCCCGGATCTCCAGATGGCCGTGCCGGCGCAGCTCGGTGACCGGCGCGAGCGGCGGGACGACGCTGGACTCGGTGTCCAGGACCTCCTCGATGCGCTCGGCGCAGACCTCCGCGCGCGGCACCATCATGAACATGAAGGTGGCCATCATCACGGACATCACGATCTGCATGAGGTAGGCGAGGAACGCAGTCAGGTCGCCGATCGCCATCTGGCCGCTGTCGATGCGATGAGCACCGAACCACACCACCGCGATCGACGAGACGTTCACCGTCGTCATGACGATCGGGAACATCAGCGCCAGCATGTTGCCGGTGGCCAGCTGCATCTCGGTCAGGTCCTGGTTGGCCTTCCCGAACCGGCCCTGCTCGTACTCGTCGCGGACGAACGCGCGGATCACCCGGTTTCCGGTGATCTGCTCGCGCAGCACCCGGTTCACCGTGTCGAGCCGCACCTGCATGGCCCGGAACAGCGGCCGCAGCCGCCGCACGATCAGCGTCACGCTGATCCCCAGCACGGGTACGACGGCGACCAGCACCCCGGACAGCGGAACGTCCAGGCCGAGGGCGAGCACGATGCCGCCGACACACATGATGGGCGCCGACGCCATCAGGGTGAACGCCATCAGGACCAGCATCTGGACCTGCTGTACGTCGTTGGTCGTACGGGTGATGAGCGAGGGCGCCCCGAAGTGACCCACCTCACGTGCGGAGAAGGACTGCACCCGGTCGAAGACGGCGGCGCGCACGTCCCGGCCGAGCGCGGACGCGGTCCTGGCGCCGTAGTAGACGGCACCGACGTTGCACACCACCTGAGCGAGCGAGATGCCGATCATCAGGGCGCCGAAGGACAGGATGTAATCCGTGTCACCCTTCACGACGCCGTTGTCGATGATGTGCGCGTTGAGCGTGGGCAGGTAGAGAGTGGCGCAGGTCTGCAGGAACTGCAGCAGCACCAGGATGGAGATGGGTTTCCTGTAGGGCCTGAGATAGGTCCGCAGAAGTCGTATGAGCACGCTACGTCTCTCGGAGTCGGCGGTGGGGTGGGCGGGGGTCGCCTGCCCGGAGGGCGGGGTGTGTGCCCTAGGCCCCTATCGTCCGACACTCCACCCGCGTTACCTCAACCGATTTACCCGACAGCGGACGCACGGGGGCGCACCCGACCGTACGCTTCGCGTGGTTTACGCCCGGAACGCCCCCGGATGGATCTGCTCCCGCACCGAGACGAACTGCTGCCGCACCGCCTGCCCGACCGCCAGCTCGTCCCCCGGCTCCAGCACCTGCGCCGCCGCGCCCTGCCACACGGGCGCCGTGCGCGGGTCCAGCGTCCCCTGCGAGACCCCGAGCGCCCAGGCCGCCTGCCGGGCCGCCCCGATCGCCGCGTAGTCCGCCGGCTGCGGTACGACGACCTGCGCGCCGAACAGCATCGGCGCCGCCGCCTGCACGGCCGGCAGCTCGGCGGCCTGCCCCAGCAGGAAGATCCGCCGCACCTCCACACCCCGGCCGCGCAGCACGTCCAGGGCGTCGGCGAGCCCGCACAGCATGCCCTCGAAGGCGGCCCGCGCCAGATGCTCCGCCCTCATCGACTCCCGGCGCAGCCCGGCCAGCGTCCCGGCGGTGTGCGGCAGGTTCGGCGTCCGCTCGCCCTCCAGGTACGGCAGCATGACCAGCCCGTGCGAGCCGGGCGTGGACTTCATCGCCAGGTCGGACAGGGCCTCCAGATCGGCGAGCCCGAGCAGCTCGGCGGTGCCGCGCAGCGCCCGTACGGCGTTGAGGGTGGTGACGACCGGCAGGTGCATGCCGGTGGCGTCGGCGAGCGAGGTGATCATCCCGGAGGTGTCGGCGAGCGCCTCGGTGTGCACGGCCATCACCGACCCCGAGGCGCCGAGCGACACCACGGCGTCCCCGAACCCGAGCCCGAGACCGAACGCGGCGGCCATGGTCTCGCCGGTCCCCGCGGAGATCAGCAGCCCCTCCGGGGTGGTACCGGCGGCGTCGGACGGGCCGATCACGTCGGGCAGCATCGCCTGGTGCCCCAGGGCGAGTTCGACGAGGTCGGGCCGGTAGCCGCCGGTGGCCGCCGACCAGTACCCGGTCCCGGAGGCCCCGCCACGGTCGGTGGTCCGCCGGACCGGCCGCCCGAGCAGCTGCCACACCAGCCAGTCGTGGGCCTGCAGCAGCACGGCGGTCCGCCGGGCGTTCTCCGGCTCGGTCTTGGCCAGCCAGCGCAGCTTGGTGACGGGCTGCGCGGCCTGCGGCACGCACCCCACCGCCTGCGCCCAGGCCTCCCGGCCGCCCAGCGCGTCGAGGAGATCGGCGGCCGCGACCTGGGCCCGCTTGTCGCCGCCGACCATCGCCGGGCGGACGGTGTTGCCCTGCGCGTCCAGTGGCACCAGCGCGTTCTGCTGCGCCGACACGCCGATGGCCTGGACACCCTCCAGGAGCCCGCCGCCGGCGGCCTCGCCGAGCGAGAGCAGCCAGGCCTGCGGGTCGACGTCACTGGGGCGCGCCGCGCCGTCCGGCGTGTCGACCGGGTGCGGTGCGTATCCCTGGCGGAGCACCGCACCCGTGTCCGTGTCGCAGACCACGATGCGAGTGAAATCCGGTGAGCTGTCCAACCCGGCGACTATCCCCATGACCGAAATTCTGCCGCACGCTCCGCTGTGGTTCGGCCGACGGGCACCTTCTGGGGCGGGTGCCTTGTGCCGTACGGCGGGTGCGGGTGGGCGGGGACTGGTCGCGCCGTTCCCCGCGCCCCCAGGTCGGACGGGCTGCGCCGCGCCGGAAAGCGCTGTCAGTTGCTGCTGGTGCCCCAGTCGTCCGCGGCTGCTCCGTTGGTGTTGCGTTCACGGAGGGAGCGGACGCGGGCCGCGACCGAGTCGGGCATGCGGTCGCCGACCTTCTCGCTCACCGAGTGGATGGCCTTGCCGGCGTAGACGCGGCCCTGCTGGGCGGCGGTCTCCGCGGTGTTGCGCACCGCCGGGTTCTGGGCGACCTGGCGGGCGGACTTCTTCAGCTGCTCGTAGCGCTCTCGTCCGGCCCGCGTGCCGAGCACGTAACCGAGAGCGAGCCCGACGGCGAACGTGAGCTTGTAGCGCATGGCGGTGCCACCCTTCCGACGTGGGGGAGTACCGATTGGCGGAGCACCCCCCTGCTTGCGCTAATGTATGTGTCGCAGCGAGCGAGCGCCCCCTGGCGAATACCCAGGGAGGTACGTTCGATGCAACGAGGCATTCCTCCGTAGCTCAATTGGCAGAGCAGCCGGCTGTTAACCGGCAGGTTACTGGTTCGAGTCCAGTCGGGGGAGCTCGGTCCTCCGTAGCTCAATTGGCAGAGCAGCCGGCTGTTAACCGGCAGGTTACTGGTTCGAGTCCAGTCGGGGGAGCATGCTGAACGAGGACCCCCGCGGGGGTCCTTTTTCATGCGCGTTGCGCATCCGCGGGAACCGCCGGGCCTGCACCGATGTCCTCAAGGTCGTGAACGTCGCAGTTCGCCGACCAGCCGAAGCAGGAGATCGTATGAGCGGCTATGCTGCGGCAGACGGCGCGCACACTTGTACGCGACACGCCGCTATGGGGCGGTAGCTCAGCCGGTTAGAGCAGCGGACTCATAATCCGTCGGCCGTGGGTTCGAGTCCCACCCGCCCCACCAGTCGCTACGCAAGAAGAATCCTTCTGACCTGCGTAAACCTCTGAGCGGGGGCCATCACTCCAACGTGGTGGCCCCCGCTCGGCCGTTCAGACCAAGATCCAGTGGACGCGTAGTGGACGCGGCGCCGGATCAGTGGACGCAAGAGCCCTTCACGCCGCTTTCTGGCGCCTTCTCGGCGCCCGGCGGGAGGTCCTGCCCGTCGTCGGCAGGCCGGTCGGCAGCGTCCAGTCGTCCAGGCCCAGGGGCCGCGCGCGGGCCACTGTCAGCCGGGTGAGCGAGAAGTCGGCCCTCTGCTCCTCCGGGTAGCGGTCGTTGAAGTTCTCGACCCGGACCAGCTCCAGGTCGTTGTCGGCGCAGCGGTCGCGTATCCAGCGCACGGCGGCGTTGGCTGCGTCGTCCTGGCCTCGGCCGTCCAGGGTGATCATGCCGACGAGCTCGGAGTCCGGGCGCGTCTGTGCCCCGACAGCCCAGGAGTTGCCCGACTGCCGTGCGCCGTGGGCGAAGAGGACGGCGACATCGCCCTGCCAGGCGGTCTCGGGGATCTCTAGCGGCGTGCGTACGCGGAAGGGCACGTCGCGGGGGACGACGGCGATGACCGATTCGGCCTCGGCTCGCATCATCTCGGGCAGCACGCTGGTGTAGGTGTCGGAGGTGATCTGGCGTGAGGAGTGCCCGAGCTTCTCCTGAACCACCTTGATGTCGTTCCCGGCGAGCAGGGCCAGGGTGGCGGCGAGGTGACGCAGGTCGTGGAGGCGGACCGGCGGCAGGCCGGACAGCTCGACGAGGCGGGCGAAGCGCCGGGATATCCAGTCGGGGTGCAGTGCCTCGCCGTTTTCCTGGGTCCACACGCGGCCGCTTTCGACGTAAGCCTCTCCCCACTCCTGGCGCTTGTGCTCCTGCTTGGCGCGGAAGCTGACGAAGTTGTCGCCGGATTCGAGGCTGAGGGACAGGGTGCGGACGCTGTCGGCCTTCGGGGCTTCGCCGTAGAGCTTGTAGGCGACTTCGACGATCTGCTGGGAGATGCGCAGCCAGAGGGCGTCGGTGCTGACCTCGGTCCAGGGGAGTGCGGCCATCTCCCCGCGGCGGGGGCCGAGGAAGATGAACGAGTGCCACAGCTCGTAGAGCCAGTCGTCTTTGACGAAGTCGAGGAACTGGCCGGTGAGCTCGGGTGTCCAGACCATGACCGGTCCGGGCTTCTCGCCGGTGCGCTTCCAGTGCTCGATGCGCTCGGGAGTCCAGACGAGCGGTTTGGGCCGGGTGGCCGGTGGTAGTTCCACGAGACGTGCCCAGTTCTTGGTGAAGGCCGACTCGCGCTTGATCCCCCAGGCCAGGGCCGAGGAGAGGGTGTCGTTGATGCGGTGCATGGTCGCCGGGGAGGTGACCTTGCGCAGGCCGCGGCGGCCCTCCCGTAGCGCCTTGTTGGCCTCCAGGAATGCCTGCCGGTAGGGGCGGCGTTCTTCTCGCTTGGCGTAACCGGCGGTCCTCACCCAGGTCCGGTGGGCCTCGTCGCGGGCCGTCTGGAGTTCTTGTACGCGGAGCTGGTGAAGGATCCGTTCCGCGTTCTCCTTCTCGATCGCGTCGTACATGCGGTCGAGGTGACGGACTTTGAGGTCGCGGCGCTGGATGTGGCCGAGGTGGGGGATGAGGTAGTTGTTGATGTGCTCTTCGTAGCCGTGGCGGGTGGTGCGGGCGAGGGACTTCTTCGCCTTGAGCCACCGGAGGAAGAAGTCGCCGCACTTCTCGTCGGAGAGGATGTCCGTGCCGGCCGAGGCGGCGTCGTAGAGTTCCTTCGCCTTCTTCTTGGCGTCGTCCAGCTTGGCGAAGCCACCACGGCGTACGCGCTGCCGGTCGCCGTTCTCGTCCGGCTCAGCCTCGAAGTAGAAGGCCCATGTACCGTGGCCCTTCCCCAGCTTGGGGCAGGTGGTGCCGATGGATCCGATCTTCGGGGAACCGTCTGGGTTGAGTTTGGGGTTGCCCTCCTTGTCCTTGAGTGGTCCCTTGCACTGGCATCGCCGGTAGTAGCTCGGCGCGAACATTCGACCCCCTGCCTTCGACTGGCCTGCAGCAGCCGTGGTCGTGCGTGTTGTGCGCGATCTTTTTTGATCTTGCTGGTGCTGTCGGACGCTGAGGTAAAGTCGGCGTCCGAGTTGGCGCGGGGGAGATTGCGACCAACGACATGACTGCTCAGCAAGCGGGTGGGCGAGCTTCGGCCGGAGTGATGGGGCTGGAGGAGCTGCTGGCCCTTCCGGCCACGGTCAACGTGGTGACTGCCGGTCGGGCCCTTGGGATCAGCCGTGACAAGGCTTACGCCCTGATCCGGAGCGGGACCTTTCCAGTTCGGACGCTCGCGCTGGGCGGCAAGACGCGGGTGCCGACGGCGGAGCTCTGGAAGGTGCTCGGCGTGGACGGCACCGGCGCGTAGCCGCTTCCTCACGTCTCTGTGGCATATGCCGCCTTGCCGGTATGTGGCAGCACTTTGCAACAGTGTGACCTATCCCCCGTTAGCATGGGAGGTATACCGGGGTCGGAGAAGGCTGGGGAGTTTCTGTGCCGAGGTTGTACGGGTTCGCGGGTACCACGTTCAGGAGAGCGAAGGATGACGAAGTATCGCCGCTGAGGGAGGCTGCCAACCGGCGTGAAGCCGGCCAGCCCTACGAGGAGATCACGGGCTGGATGAACGCGGAAGGCCATCGCACAACCCTGGGCGGCGAGTGGCGGCCTCATGTCCTAGCCGCGGTTCTGGATCACCCGGCCATCGCCGGACTCTACGAGGACGCGGACGGCAACCTGCTGCCCTCTGGGGGGCTGGAGCTGATCTCACCCGAGCAGTTCCGGAAGATCCGCCAGATGCGGCCGAAGCATCAGCCGGACGCGGATCGGGCACCGCAGCGGGAGTACATGCTCAGTGGCAAGCGCACGGTGTGCGGTCTGTGTGGCCACGCCCTGAGTGCTGCTCCGTCCAACGCTGGCAGCCGCGGCCACCGCTGCAAACCGAGCACTCGGACGCGTCCCGGCGGCTGTGGGGGCGTACGGATCAACGCAGATCTGCTGGAGACGTACGTCGGTGAGCACGTAATCGCCGAGTTGTCGAAGCCAGGAGTCCGCGACCTGGTGGAGAAGGCCCGCGAGCAGGCTGAGCGTGAGGCAGCCTCGCTCCGGGTGCGCGTCAACGATGACCGCGAACGCCAGCGTCGTCTTGGCGAGGACTATGCGAAGTCACGCGACATGTCCTTGTCCGCCTTCAAGGCGGCGGACAAGGAGTTGTCCGCGCAGATCCGCGAAGCCAGGGAGGAACTGCTCTTCCTGGAACAGGCCGCGCGCGTGAACATCGGTGGCGTCTCAGACCTCGTGAAGTGGTGGAAGCACGCTCCCGTCGCCTCCAAGAGGGCGCTGACGTTCCTGTTGCTGGAGCAGATCGCTGTCTATCCAGGGGGCCGGGGATCGCGCACGGTGGACGCCAACAGGGTGCGTCTGACCTGGCGTACGTGGGGGTGATCCCCGGGGCGGGGAGTTGCCGGCCGTGCGTGCGTCGGGTGAGGCGTCATGCCACGACGACGGGCAGTTCCCGCAGGGCATGGGAGCGCCAGGAGGAGCGCCACCGCAGCTGGTCGGGAGGAACGGCCAGGTGTAGCCGTGGGAAACGGCGCAACATGGTGGAGAGGGCCGTTTGGACCTCGGTGCGGGCCAGGGCCGCGCCCAGGCAGTAGTGCAGCCCATGTCCCAGGGCGAGGTGGGACACGTCCCCCCGGTGGATGTCGAAGCGGTCCGGATCCGTGTAGCGGGCGGGATCGCGGTGCGCGGAGGCCAGGCAGAGCATCACCGTCTCGCCCTCGGGGATGACACAGCCGTCGATCTCGACGTCTTCCAGCGTGAAACGGCGGATGGCCATCTGGTTGGGGTGCGCGTAGCGGAATATCTCCTCCACAGCGCCCGCCAGGAGTCCGAAGTCGGCCCTGAGTTCCTCCAGCTGATGAGGATGTCGGAGGAGCGCGAGCAGGCCGCTGGTGATCACGTGCTGGGCGTTCTCGGTTCCGGCCATGAGGATGAGGAAGGCGAGCGAGACGAGTTCGTCTTCACTCAGCTTGTCGTCTTCGTCCCGGGCGGCGATGAGAGCGGACAGAAGGTCTTCCCCTGGTGTGCGCCGGCGGGCGGCCACCAGGCCGGACAGGAAGACGTGGATGGCGTTGACGGCCTCGGCGACCTGCGAGGGATGGTCCGGGGCGAACATGGTGGCGACCCAGGACGAGAAGGGCGCCCGGTCGGCTGCCGGAACGTCGAACAGATCCCCGATCACCGTGACGGGCAGGAGATTCGCATACTGCGCTGCCACGTCGTTGGTTTCGCCCGGTACGAGGGCGTCGGCGAGATGACCGGCCGTGGCTTCGATGACGGTCCGCAGATGTTCGACGCGGCGCGGTGTGAATGCCTGGGAGACCAGACGGCGCAGCCGCAGATGATCGATGTCGTCCACATTGAGGAGGTTGGCGTCCAGCGCAGGCGGCAGGGAGAAACCGCGGTACCCGCGGGTGGAGTGTGCCTTGTTCACCGACAGGCGGGGATCGCTCAGCCCGGCGCGTACGTCCCTCTCCTTGAGGACAAGCCAGACTGGAGTGCCGTCAGGGGCCGCAACGAGATGGACCGAGCCCGCACCGCGGAGCCGGGCGTAGACGGTGTAGGGATCAGCGAAGAAGCCGGTGTCGAAGGGGCAAGGGAGGGCGATGTCCTGGGTGCTCATGCGCGTGCTCCCTCGTGTGAGTCTGGGTTCGTCGTGGGCGTCGGCGCGCCGTCCGGGAGGCCGGGAGAGCGGAGGTAGGCGCGGGCGATCTTGCGTTGGAAGGCCAGCTCCGCAACCAGGTCCTGCGGCTCGGCGAGACGCGGCGTGACCGCCTGATCGACCGGTTCGGCCCCCCGCGCCTTCGCCGATACGGCGCTTTTGAGCTGCTGGGCCTCGACGTACGCGAGGAGGTCATCGCCGTGCAGCCCGAGAGCTTCGCCCTCCCGGTGAGCTGCGGAGGCCGCTTCAGGCGTCATCCACAGACGCAGCGCCCACTGCGCGTCCCGTATCTCGACCACGATGCGGTACAGGCGAGTTCGGATGTCTTCCCCCGAGTCCAGTTCGAGGACCGGTTCCGGGACGTGCGTGGTGATCTGCCGGTGCAGTGGCGCGAGTTCGTGATGGGCCCTTTGGCGGGAGAGCCGCTCCTGGGCGGCGGTGAGGTAGCGCCCCCAGTCGGGGAGCGTCCAGCCGATGGTCTTGCCGACAGTTCCGGTCAGGAGGGCGATGGGCACCAGGGGCTCCCACGCGTGGCCCGTTGTCCCGAACTGGCCGGCGATGATGTCCGCGATCCGGCAACCTGCGTAGACCAGGGCGGCGGGCAGGGTCAGGGCGGCTATCCGTAGCCCGCGGCGCAGCCATGGCCGGGGCGACACCCGTGCGTGCCGCCAGCACAGGACACAGACGTCGATCTGGTTCCAGAGATAGGCCGCGATGTAGATCGAGAGATAGGCCGGGTAGTAGCGGGCGGTTGTCACCGCGAACTCGGTGGGTGACTCGCTGGCATGCGTGGCGAAGACGAAGAGCGTGATCATCACGATCAGGACGGCACTGATGCCCGTGAGTCGGAACTTCGCCTTGTGCCAGGCCACGTCCCTGTCGTAAGTGAGGTGCAGCAGGACGAGTTGTTGGCATCCGGCCAGAAGTATGGCCAGGCTCTGGGTGAAGATGCCGGAGAAGTTCACGACGCCCACGGAGGCGCTTAAGGCCACCCACACAGCTGGGGTGGACGCTGTGTATATGACAGCGGCGATGAGGAAGTTCCCGCAGAGTGCCCACTGGGCTGGTGACCGGTCTCTGCGCAGGATGCGCAGCTTGTAGAGGAACGCTATGAAGTTCACGCCGGCAATGACGGGATACACGATGCTGTTCATGTTTTCCTAGGTGGACGACGGCCGCGGAGATTCCAGGGCAGACAGGCGGGCCACGAGATCATGGGCCTCTGGAGGGACGGTCTGTGCCCGCTCGGTGCTCCAGGAGCTGAGCCGCTGTCCGATGAGCGAGCCGATGTACTCGGCCTCGCGTTCCGCGTCGGTGTGCGAGTGATCGCGCCCCAGCACACGCCGCACCAGGGCGGGGTCCAGAGAGGGCACGAAAAGCTCCGTCAGGAGCGGGGAGATGGCGGTATGCGTCGCATGGCCGCAGAGGAGGTGGCCGACCTCGTGGAGGACGACCTGGCGCTGGTGCACGGGGGCCAGGCGCGCCTCGTAGATGATGAAGTCCTGGGCTTCACTCTCGATCAGCAGCCCGTCAGGGCTTCCGTGCGGCAGTTCCAGGGCCAGAACCTGGAGCTGCCGGCCGCGTAGTCGACTGAGCCGTTCACATAGGGAAGGGACCGTCAGGAGTCCGCCCTCTGGGAGACCGAGAGACCGGACGCGCTCTTCGCAACGTTCTTTGAAGCCGTTGCGACGGTCGCTTTTTGATTTCTTCCGGCGTGATCGTGGGGACATCGTGCCGCTAACTGCCGCTCTCGTGTGGGGGGATGGGCGGCCCCGTGGGCGGGAGCTCCTGCAGGGTGTCGCGTGCTTGCTCCGCGTTGGCGAGGATCCCGCTGAGCAACTGGGCCAGTTGCTCCACGGAGGCTGGGGGCAGGCCGGTGGGGGCGGACCTGCGCGCTGAGACTCCTTCGACCTTCTGTTTCCGCAGTTGGGCCAGCGTGTCCAATTCGGCGTTGACCTGCTGGAAGACGGACTCGTCAAGGAAGTAGGCGATACGCCTAATGCCCAGGCTGTGAGCTACCTTCGCGAGGGTTTCCAGGGTGACGTTGGCTCCCTCTTGGGACTCCGCCTGGGCGAGTGTGCGTGCCGAGACGCTGGCCCTCTCCGCGAGCGTGGCGAGGGTGAAGGGTCCCTCGGGATGGTGCTGGCGAATGTGCCGCAGCCGCTCAGCTACCGCGCGTTTTGAGCTGTGGATCAGCTCGTCACGCGAAAGTTCTGGTTCACCGACGCGGCGGTCTTCGCTCATCAGGTCTCGTCCCCCTTGGCGCTTGCTGGCATGCAGTATGATTCAACCTTCATGCATTATACTGCAAGCTTGCCTAGTTGGGGCACGGGTCGGGCTCGGCGATGGCTGGGCAGCGGGTGGGTGCGTGACATCGGGTCAGAGTGGATCGCTTCGGAGGGTGAGAAGTCGGTGTGGGTTGCCAAAGAGAAGCTACCGACCGGTTCGTGGGTGATACGTCGAGGCTTCCGGGTGGGAGGCGTAAGGAGCTCGTGAAGATCCCGCAGTCGGGTGCGCCTGACGGCGAGTTGGGGCTCGACGAGGAGCGGATACGTCGCCTTGCGGACGAAGCCCCCCATGTGGTGGCGGAGTCGCAACAGGATGTCTCGGCACCCCGAGAGGCTCGCGAGGTTCTGGAAGTCGTTGCGCTGCTGAAGTGGCGCTAGGGGTCGCAGGATGGGGTGGCCAGGGGCGCAGTGAACCCGAGCATAGATAGGTGGCACTACTCGAAGGGATGCGATACATTCCTCTTCGTTCGGCGGGTGCAGCAGTCATAGGGACCCGTCCGACGGCGTCGCGTGAGCGGCGCTTTTCCCTGCTCCTCGCGGGTGGCCGACCCCCCCGCGCCCCACCCGCGAGGAGCGGTCGCATTGGTGCGACCACTGGGGTGCGTGATGGGAGCAGGGCCCGTCGGGACCGCGAGGTCGCGACGGGCTCGTCCTGTTTCCGGGGTGGCGCGACATCGGGGTTCGGTGGCCGGTCGACCCTCTTGGTGCATTGTGTGAATGCGATTGTGGAATTCGGAATTGAATTCCCCAAATTAAAAAGAATTACCCACTTGATTTAGCGGTGTATGCGATTAAGATATAAGCATAAGGAAAAAGGGAAAGCCGAAAAGGACGGCTTTCCTTGGGAATTGAAAGGTGCGGGAAAATGTTCGTTAACCTCAAGCTCTCGGAGATCGCCCCGAACCCGGACCAGCCCCGCAAGTTCTTCGACAAGGCGAAGCACGAGGAGCTGACGGGCAGCATCGAGGAGAATGGCCTTCTTCAGCCGGTAGTGGTCCGCCCGGTCGAAGGCGCGGACGCGCCTTACATGCTGATCGCGGGCGAGCGCCGGTGGCGGGCCTGCAAGGATGCCGGTCTGGAGGTCGTGCCGGCCAAGGTCATCGAGGGCGCCAGCGAGGAGAAGGCGTACGTTCTCAGCATCGCCGAGAACGTCAACCGCGAAGACATGACGATCATGGAGGAGGCCGGTGCCTACGCCGACCTCAAGGCGGCCGGCTGGACCCCGGCCAAGATCGCCAAGCAGTTCGGCAAGACGGAGACCCACATCACCTGGCGCCTGGGCCTGCTCACCCTGCGCCCGGAGGTCGCCGAGATGGTCGACAAGGGCCAGATCAAGAACAACCTGGCCTGGCACATCGCCCAGCTCAGCCCGGCCAACCAGATGGTCGCGGCCATGCGGTACGTGCGCGGCGATTTCGACAGCGAGGCCGAGGCCCAGCACTTCGCCAACGGGCTGAAGATGATGGAGAAGCAGACCTCCCTCACCGGCGAGGAGGCGCCGACGGCCGAGGTACAGGAGGAACGGAAGAAGGCCAAGGCCAAGGCCAAGGACGGCCTGGGCAAGGCAGAGGACATCCTCATCCCGCTGTTCGAGGAACTCGGTGAGAAGAAGCCCGAGGACCTGGCCGTCATCCTGGGCAGTGACCTCGACCGCTACGTGCGCGTCGTCGGCAAGATCTACAACCAGGTGCAGTTGGTGCGGAACCTGCTTAGCAAGGCTCAGGGCATCCAGCGTGCCATGGAGGCGGAGTTCAACAAGGCGGCTGCTGAAGTCCAGCAGGAGGCCGTGGAGAAGAAGGGCGAGACGGCCGAGGCGAAGCCGACGGCCAAGAAGACGACTGCAAAGCCCGCCGCTCCGAAGCCCGCAGTGCGGACCGGAGCGGTCACCAAGGCACCGGCACGGCGGACGCCCGCCAAGAAGACCGAAGCCGCAGGGAAGTGAGTAGCCGGAGGGGGCCCGGAGCCAGCGGGCCCCCTCCGCGCACGTGTGTAACTCCCCGGCCGGGTGTGCAGGGACCTGCTCCCTGCACACCCGGTGTCGCTCAGTCTTCAACGGCCTGAGCGGGGGCACCGATCACATCCGGGCGCGCCGCCAGCAGCCCCGACGGGGTGCCCGGTCGCTGAGCACCACGAAAGGAAACCACGTGCTCACCCTGTTCACCAACCGGTTCCAGGCGTTCCAGCCCCCACAGGGAGTGCCGGTGCGCATCACCCTGGGCGCTCCCCGTTTCAAGCTTCCTTACTCCCTCACCCACTCGGTGCGGGAGCTCGCGCCACGTCGGGACTACCTCTCCCAGCCCGAGCCGGTGTTCACTACGGCGTATCGGGCCGACCTCGACCAACTCGGGCCCGAGTCGATCGCCGGGCGCCTCGGACAGATCGCGGAGGCCGAGGGCGATCACCGTCTGGTTCTGCTTTGCTTCGAGGATCTGGCGGAACCGGGCCTTTGGTGCCACCGGCGAATCTTTGCCTCGTGGTGGAAAGACCTCACAGGCGATGTCGTACGCGAACTGGGGCCGATGGCCGACCACTATGAACAGGGAACCCTGTTGTGACCGCAACCGAAACCATGCCTGAGCATCGTTAATCCAACCGCCCAGTGATTTGCTTGTCTTGGTGCAGTAGTGCCGCGGTGGCCGCCGAGCGTCCACTTGGCGGGCACCGCCGCATTTCTTGGTCGTAGGCGTCGATCAAGGCGGTGTGCAGGTGCGTACGCCCAGAGGGGGTAAATAGTCGCGGGCGACGGTCGCATGTTGTTGGGATGCTTGCGACCGCGTTCGGGACTTCACCGATGGCTGCCAGACGGGATAAGCACCCGGAAGATGTTGGGCCCGAGTAGCTCGGCCGGCCCGGGGTCAGTGGAGTGCGGGTGGCCGCCAGCCAGCCGCCCGCGTCCGCGGTCTAAGCTCGCGGGCTGCCACACGAAGAGCCTTGCCCGGTTCGGTGCATCGCCGCAGGTTGGCTGGTCGAGTCTCTTTAAGTCTGCGGCGGCCCGCCGGTGTGGGCATAGGAACTTGCTTGGCTCACAGCCGGACCGAGACCGCACCCGCACCCGCCGGTCCGCCGAAGGCGAGCACCGGATCCGTGAGCTGCAGATCGCTCCCAGCGGACAGGGCGCAGAGCGACGTCAGAGGAGCGCCGGTGACGACACGCATCAGTTCATCGCCTGTGCAAGGGTCCCACACCCGCACGGTGGTATCTCGTTCGCCCACCGTGGCGAGGAGTGGTGGAGCGATGGGCGAAGCCTGGAAGCTCGTGACGGCAGTAACCGGGCCCTGATGGCCGTGCAGTACGGGAAGCGCCTCCTGTCTCGGTGTATCTGGCGACCAGAACCGAATGGTGCCATCGGAGCCGCCGGTGGCAAGGAGCACGGTGCCATCCTCCGTCGTCCAGGTGGTCATGCAGCCGATGACACCGATACGGGAGGGAAGGCGCAGTGCGGATGGCCGTCCGGGACGGCAGAACCGTACGGCTGCAGCGGCTGAGTAGGCCACCATGGTGCCTTCGGCACTCGGCAAGGCTGCCAGGGCGCGGATGGCGCTTGGCGCGCGGACGCCGGACCATGGCTCCCCGGTGACCAAATCGTGGAAGGCCACGGTGCCTGAACTAGTACCGCTCGCCAGGAACACCTGATCTGTGCGGTCGTCCCGGAACGTTGTCAACGCACGTATCCGCGTCAGATCATGCTCTGGCATCGACAAAACCGTGCAGATTGGCTCAGGTGTGGGGAACTTTCCGTCCACCTGGTCCCAGCGGATGACTCCGCCACCGTAGGTGCCCGCGATCACGGATACCGATCCATCGGGCCACAGATGGCTGGTGACAGCACTCAGCCCCTTGGGTGCCACCTCGTCGGGCACGCTGAACTGCTGCAGCACTTCTCCGGTGGTGGATGCGGTGACGTTGAGAGAGTGCGTGGAGGTCTGTCTCAGAAGGCGGGTTGCACCTCCGCGCACGGGCAGCGGGGCCAACACCGAAGCGTCACCGTGCTCTTCCTCAAGGTTGCTTCGCCGTGATGCGGGGGCTGAGGGGTCCCAGACCCGCACGGCGTGATCGTCGGATCCGGACACCAGCAGCGGCGCCTTCCCTCCCGTGTCGAGGAGGGCCAGGCCCTTGACCCGCCTGTCGTGGTCGGCGGTGAACTCACCTACCGTTGACCCGGTTTCCGGATCCCAGAGGCACACGGGCCCGCCCCGGCTGGGTCCCAAGGCAAGCAGCGTTCCCCTGCGGGGAGCGGGGCCGACGGGGTATAGGCAGATGGCCACGGCAGACTCGCGGATGACAGGTGCGGTTTCCTCGCCTGTCCGCGCGTTGTAGTTACGCACGAACCCTGTGGACCGTGAGGCCGCAGCCAGCCGTGGCTCGCCGTCAGGGTCGGTGTACAGGGCGAGCGCGGAAACCCCCCGCCCTTGCCCCATGACCTGACTGACCGGCCTGAGCGACTCGGCGTCGAGAATCTCGACCGTGCTGCCCTCTCCACCGACGGCAAGCAGGGTCTGCCCGGTGGGAAGTCGCAGTGTCGCAAGGGCTCTGACCGTATCGCCCCATATGGTTGCACGGGGTGTTCTGGACAGCACTTGCCGGGCGAGGGGGTCGCAGATCACCAGGCCCTCGGTGGTTCCCAGCGCCAGCCGGGTGCTGCCGCCCGCCGTGGTGAAGACGGACAGGGCGTGCACGGCGTCCGAAACGGGGAGGTGGTCGATCCGGCCGCTCTGCGGATCGTAGAGCCACGCGCCCTGGGCGTAGCCGACCGCAAGCAGGGGTTGTCCCCGGTGGCCGGCCAGCACAGCCAGGGCGCGTGCATACGGAGCGCGGCGTACGGGCAGCCCGAAGTCGGTACCGGAAAGCGGGTCCCACAGGCGAACCTCGCCGCTGGTATCCCCTGCTGCCACGAGCGGGGTGCCGTCGGGCAGGGTGAAGGACAGGAGGGAGGAGACCGCTGCCTGGGAACGACCCAGCAGGTTTCCGGCCACCCGCAGTTCGTTCCACTGAGGGGCGAGACGCGGCTGTGCAGGCGCCGTATCGTGCTCGTCGCGTGAGACCGACACGGCTTCATCCGCCGTCACGTCCTGCCCGCTGGATCCAGTGCCGCCGTAGTCGCGGGCCATTCCGAGGGCGGCTAGGGCCAGGCTGTCGGCACGTGCCGAGTGCGGGGCATCGGCGAGGTAAGGCTCGATGCGAGCCCACGAGGCCAGGTGCAGTGTCTGCGACGTTGGGTTCGCCGGGAGCCCGAGAGCGCCCCGTACGGCGCCGCTGGTCTCCCAGGGGAGAAAGTGCGCCGGAACACGGCTGGCGTCGAGGCCCTTGGCGGCTGCGGCGTGGGCCACTAGGTGGCGCCGCAGGTACGGGTGCGGCGCCCGATGGCTGCCTGCGCGGGGAATCAGGCGCTCGAATGCCTCGACCAGTGCCTGGTGGGTGTTCGAGATCTCCTCGTCCGAGAGCCTCTCCCGCTCGCCGGTTTCCGGGGCGTCAACGAGTGTGTACGGTTCGTACCGGAGTGTCTCGCTGATTCGCTCATGGACCGGCCGGTATACGGTCCGACCGTCCTCGACGGCGGTGATGAGGTAGCCGGAGAGCCGACTGTCCCACACCTTGCGGATGACCTCGTCCGGGTCGGTGCCGAAGGTCGGTGACAGGCACTCCAGAGCGGTCGGCCAGATGTCGGCCCATGGCAGACCGGCCCCGTACGCGAACGCGGTGGCGCGCAGTGCGGACATGAGTTGTTCAGCGGCCGTCGAGTGCGTGTCGGCGACCTCACGAAGGTCTTCCCGCAGTAGGGCTTCGGTGCCCTGACGCAAGGTTTCGAGCCACTCAGGGTCATTCGGATCCGGCAGGGTGTATCGCGCGCGGAGCCGCTGGGCGGCGATGCGGGCGTCCAGGAAGGAAGGAGCCACCTCCCGGGCCACCGTCTCGGCCAGTTCTCCGTATCGACCGTGCGGCGCCGCCGCCGACACCTCTCCGTCCTCTTGGCCCTCGTACGGTGCTTCCAGCAGCGCGTGGACGTAGGCGGCGATGTCCACCGCGGCGTCGGAACCGTCCGTACGGAGTGGGAGGCCGGCGGCGGTGGCCCGTACCAGCAGGTCGAGGAGGTCCGGTGCCTGGGACTGGCCGACGGGAACATCGGCTGCGGCCGTCGTGCCGAGCTGGCTGCTGCGGATGCCGAGCAGGAGCCGGACAGCAGGCCGTTCGTCCGGCATCCGCAGACCCGCCAGCGGTCGCAGCAAGTCTGTGATCGTGCGTGTCGGGTTCCTGGCTTCGTCGATGCCGTCGATGACGAGAGTGAGGGGCTCGCCCCGCTGCCGAGCAGTGCTCTGCACCAGGCTCCGCAGCCGAGAGAGGTGTCCGTTCTCGTACTCGCCGGCCAGGGATGGGATTGCGTGGCCCGGGGCATCGCCGAGGGCCTCGCAGAGCACACGGGCGAGCTCGTCCGGGTTGGTGTTGCGGGCGAGAACAGCGGCGTCCACGGAGCCTTCCGGGACCTGGAGTTCCTCCGGGATTTCGGCGACCAGCGTCCGGTATCTCTCATCGGCCCGGAAGCGGGTGTCGCTGAGGGTCACGGTACGGGCGAGGAGGGCAGATTTTCCGGAGCCGGCGACCCCGGTGACAATCAGTACGCCTTCGGAGCCGGTCAAGAAGCCGAGGATGCGCTTGACCAGTTCGGTGCGGCCGGTGAAGTACCAGCCAGGACTCTTCGGTTCGGAGGTGCCGGCCGCACGGGAGATCCAGAACGTGTCGAGCTGGGCCCGCGTCCACCCGACTTGGCGGGATGAAGCCTGCAGTACCGGTTCGCTCCCCGTGTATCCGGGGTTGGGCAGGCAGGGGCTCAGCTGTTCCTGCGCCCTCTCCACGCTGGCCGAGGGCGTGGGCCAGGCGTACTCGAGGTTGGCCATGGTGCTCGGGTCGAACACCATGCGGACGATGCCCTTCCATTCTTGCCAGCTGAGGTGCGCGTCGGCGAAGCCGTTGGTCTTGTCCTCGCAGTGTGCACGTACGGCGCGCAGGACATTGGCGAAGGCGTTCGTGTGGGGCGTGCTCTGGTCGTTGCCGGCGACGAGGACGACCAGCGAGGCGAGAGCGCGGCGCTCCTGCCGCAGGCCCTTCAGCATGGTCTTGAGCTCGGCTTCAAGCTTGCCGGAGAAGCATGAGTCCACCATCACCAGGACGTGCGTGGCGTGGGAGTCCAGCACAGTGGTGATGATCTCAGCAGTCGGGAAGGCGGTGGCGTACGGTCTGTCTTCGTAGGTGTCCCGCAGCTGAAGGAAATGCTGGGGGGAGTTCGTCGGGGCCAAACCGTGCCCAGTGATGTAGACGACGAGGGCTTCGTCGTCGTCAGCGTTCCCGAGGTCCTCATCCATGAGGAAGGTTCGCAAATCACGAAGGTTGTGGAGTTGCTTGGCTTCGGAGGGCTTGAAACGCCGTCCGTTGTCGAGAGAGGGGTGTGCCCACCAGTCCTTCACCGTCGTCACCTGCGCGGTGATTTCCTTGCGGAAGGCTTCCTGCGCGGCGGCAGATCCGTTGTCGTACTCCGAGACCGCGATGACGACGAGGCGGCGGGCGAAGGTACCGGGGGCTGACGCGCTCGTCACGGTTGGCCACCCGCCACGGCTCGGGCCACCGGCACGCTGCGGAGATATCGCAGGGCGCTGTGCGGGTCGCCGTTACCGTTGTTCACCTGGGCTTCAGTGATCTTCCGCGCGACGGCGGATAGGCCTGCGCCCCCGGTGATGAAGTCGTCGGGGTCGAAGACGTTGATCCACCTGATGTGCGAGTCGAGTTGGAGGTCCGTGCCGTCGGTTATTCCCATGAGCCGTCGCACGGCGGGGATGCCCAGCGGCGAGCCGCAGGTCACTAGCGTGTGTAGGGCACAGCCGGGCGTGCCCGCAGCACCGACCTCGTTGCGGCGGAGCAGGTCGTAGGCGATCACGCTGCCGAGCGAATGACCGATGACGACGGCGGTATCCAGCGTGAACCTGTCCCGGACGAACGCCCGGACCTCGGCGGCCAGGGGAGGCCGCGTAAGGTAGATGCGCACCTCACGCATGCGCTGGACGAGGAACTGCGCGCCACCGCCTGGGAAACGGCGGTCATAGGCCATCGCTAGCCGGGTCAAGCGCGGTGACCACAGCTTCGGCAGCCCCAGGGTGGCCAGGGGTAGGGCATCGGCGAAGGCTACGTCCTCGGGGCGTACAAGTTCGGCGAGGGCCTCGGCGACGAACTCCTCTTCTGCTGGCTCCATCGGCACGGAGTCGCTGAAGAGGTCGTCTTCGGGGCCAAGTCGATCCGTTCCCTTCGCTAGGAGTGCTGTCCAGTGTGGCACTTCGAGGGATGCCGCACAGGCTGCTACGTCGGGTAGCGAGTCGATGCCCCGCTGGAGGGCCCGGCCCCAGTCGACAGTCAGCTGATGCTGGGAAGTTTTCGACTGGCCGATTCCGTGCACACCGACGACCTGTACTGTCTGCAAGTCTTGCCCCGCCTCGCTCCGCCGTATGTTCGTATTCAAGCCGCGGATGTGCTGCTGCCCCCTCCGGGCTGAAGACCATTGTGCTGCACATGATGTGGACAGAGGGGCACTTCACAAGTTAGGGAGCGAGAGCAATTTTCGGTCGCGGCCGCGGGCTCGACGTCACCGTCGTGGCATCCCGCTTCGCGACTACGGCCAAGCTCGACCGCATCCCCGCACTGGTCGCCAGGTGGAAGTGGTGGACGGCGATCACGAGGCGGCGCGCGAGTGGGCCGCGGCCATCGCGCGCCGTGACGGCATCCGGCTGGTCGAGGACAGCCTGGACATCGAGACCGCGACCATCAGGCTGGAATTGGTGGACACTGCCCTGTCGTTCGACGCGGTCCTGATCGCTTCCGGCGGTGGGGCACTGGCCTCCGACGCGGCTCGTGTAGTGAAGGCTGGGAGGACGACACTCTCTCTGGGAACTTCCGACGTCTGTTCCGCACGCGCACGAGCAAGGTCGGCAGAGCCATATTCGCCGTCGGCTGGTTCGGATTCTCCGGATGGTTCACCATCCGGATCCTCACTGAGATCATGTGACGGTCAAAGGCGCTTCGCCACCAGGTCGTCGGGCAGTCCCAAGTCCCGGCACGCTTGGCTGATCTGCTTCTTCATGGGGTTCCCCTTCAGGAGAGGACTCATGACGCTCGCCGCCTGCAGCAGGGGCACAGGCATCCAGCAGAAGTCCGCGAGCCGGTCGTGGCGCCCGTTCCCGTACACCGTCACCCGCTGCTCGTCGTCGAACGAGGCGAACGCCGCGGCGGTGAGGTCGGTGGTGTGCGAGAACGACGACAGATTCCGGTACACGGGATACATCATCGGCGTGCCGTACGCCTTGACCATGTTCTCGAAGTTCGACAGCTCGCCGCGCAGCCGCTTATGGCGCTTCTCCTCCTCCTCGGTGGTGTGACCGAAGTCGGGGGCCTCGCCGATGTCCACAGTGTCGGGCAACTGCCAGTTCAGGGCCTGCAGATTGTTGCGCAGCTTGCGACGCGACTCGTACGACTCGTCGACCAGCGCCTTGTATCCGTCCTCGCCATTGTCGGCCAGCCAGTTGATTGCGTACGCGTGATTGACCAGGTTGCGCATCAGCGGTGCCGCTTCGACTGTGAAGCCCGCGTCGTACAGGGCGATGAGGGCCTCCGCGGTCCGGTTGGTGAAGCGCCACCACCCCGCCAGAACGGCGAAGAGGGAGGTTGATACCTCGGTGGATGGGAGGGACTGCACAGTGATGGCCTCGTTAGCCCCGGCGATCAGCTTGGGGAGGATGGCTCGCACCCGCCTGGTGGTCTTGGCATCCGCCCGATATGCGTAGGTCATAGCGGTCGACGCTACTGAACTTGATCGGGCGATGTCGGGTGATTGTCTGACAGGTGAGGGATGGGTCCGGTAGATATGTTCGCGTGAACGACTCCACGCCCCCCGAGGATGGCGAGCCCACCCGTTTCGCCAAGGGGAAGAACTGGTGCAAGAAGCACGAGTCGAAGTTCCGCGCCGCTGGCGGCGCAACTCTGGCCATCGGCGGCGTGATCCTGGCCGCCGTGATCGCCAGTCGCATCGAAGGGCGGGACACCGAGAGGTACGAGGTCGAGGATTGGGAGCCGCCCTCAGCCTCTGAAGAGGCGTACCAATCTCGTCAGTCCTTCCTCGATCCTGACCGTGACCCCTTCCTGCGGAGGCTCCCCGCTGGCCAGCACGCCAGCGAAGAGGCCAAGGCGAGGTACAGGGAACTGACAGGGAATGAGCTTCCTGACGGTTACACCGTGGTTCGCCGGTGGCTCTACGAGACCGCAGCTTGAGCGGAGGGCAGTGCGGCCTCTCATCCCTGTGCAGTGCCGACGGAGCTGCTGCAGAACGGTCGGATCGGTGCTGACCTGCGGTTTCTCTCGCCGCCGGAGGGAGCGGCGTGGCTGCCCGTCGTCTTCGGAACCGTGGCAGAATCCGAGCTGCTACGACACGGCGGCCTCGCTACTGAAATTGAACTCGGGATGTCGGGTTCCTCGCGGGCTGACGTACGTCAGATGTGGGCCCTGACTTGCTGCACTGGATGTCCGAGTGCGTTCCCGATGGCGGTCAGTTCCTCGTCGCTGAACCAGGCGCGCTCTGGGTTCCAGATGGCGATCTCGAATCGGGCAAAGCCACAGGGCCAGTCATACTCCAGCGCATCCAGCGAGGTCGCGGTGCCACAGAAGGGACCACCACAGCAAGGGTTGCGAAGCCGTCGTCGCAGTGAGCTTCGAACAGGTCAGCCCACCACTCGGTGTCGATCGACGCGCCGCATCGGGGACAACCAACCTTCTGCAGATTCCGACCACAGTCGACAACAGTGAGCGTGTCGTTCTGCCCGGCCCGTCGCCGCGGGAGTTTGTGTGCAGGACAGTGAAGACGAGGCGGCCCCCGGTTTGAGTGTGAGGGCCAAGGCGGGTAGCAGGAGGTGCGGGTCGGGGTAGGGGACGGCGTTGACGGAGTAGATCACGTCGTACGGTGCGCACGTCTGAAGGTGTGCGACGGCGTCCGCGACGGCCAGGGTGAGCCTGGGTTGCTGGTGGGAGTGGGCGCGGGCACGCTCGATCTGCGGGGCGGAGGAGTCGACGGCGTCCACCTGTGCCCCGTGGTCGCGGGCGAGGTGGGCGGCATGCCCTGCGGTGCCGCAGCCGAGATCGAGCACGCGCTTGCCAGCGAGATCTCCGAGAGGCTGATTGCCAGGTCCGGTGCCGCCGGGGCCCCAGTCGATCCGGTCGATCTCCGCCGGCTGGGTGCCCCTTTGGAGGTGATGGGCGCCGTACGCCGTCCACGCACTGTTGTTGGCAGACTCCGCGGTATCCGTCATTCCGTGCCTCCGTTTTCGGTCGGCCAGGTGAAGACGAGGCGGGTGCGGGGCTTGGTGATCACCTGTGCACTCGTCTCGGCGGGAGCAGGGGAGTCTGCGGGGTAGATGGTGAGGGTGGGGGTGGTGCGGCGGGCGGTGCGGTCCCAGGCGGTGACGCAGTCGGCCATGGTGTCGGCGAGGCGGTCGGCGGCGGGGCCGTAGGCGTGGATGCCGAACTCCCAGAGGCTGCTGCCGGGTTGGGGGTTCTCCAGTCTGCGCATCAGGAGGTGGGCGAGGGTGTCGTCGCGGACGAGGGTGGCGGCGTCCCAGCCGTCGGGTCGGGTGAGTAGACCGGTATCGAGGTCCTTGTCGACGGCGAGGCGGGCGAACCGGGTACCGAGGTGGGTGGCTAGCCACAGCATGAGCATGTCGAACGGGGTCTTGCCGGGGATGGTGATGCCGGTCCAGCGTTCGGTGCGGGGCATGGCGAGGGCCGCTTCCAGGCGGCTGGTGTCGGTCGGGGTGCCGTCGGCGAACCGGACGGTGATCTCACCGCCGCGCAGCTGGATGATTTGGTCCTCGCGGTAACCGGGTCCCTGCATGGGGACGAATCCGCACACCTCGAACCGGTCGGCGGTCAGTACCCCGTCGTGGTGGGTGAAGGGGATGGACCAGGTGTAGCCGTGGATGCGCAAGGGGACGATGAGGCGTCCGCCGTCGGTCAGGCAGTCGGTCCAGGCGGGCGGGATGTCGCGGGCTTCGACGGTGACGATGACAGCGTCCACGCTGCCGGGGGCGGCGAGTTCGGCCGGAGCCTGCTCGCCGTTGCCGAGGTGGACGCGGACGTGGTGGTAGCCGGTGTCGTCGAGGAAGCGGCGGGCACGTTCGGTGACCCAGGGGTCGATGTCGATGCTCGTCACGCTGCCGTCGGGGCCGACGATTTCTTGAGCGAGGGCGGCGTTGTAGCCGCCGGAACCGATCTCGATCACTGTGTCGCCGGGCCGCAGGCGGGCGTCACGGAGCATGTCGGCCTGCAGCCAGGGCGCCGAGACGCTGCTGGTGGCACGGCCGTCGGAGTCGCGTTTGGTGACGACTGCCCCCACGGGGAAGGGGTCGTAGGCGTCGGTGAGGGGGAAGCCGGGCAGGAAGCGGTGCCGGGGCACGCACCGGAAGGCGTCCTCGATCGCGCTGCCGCCGTCGACCCAGTCGGCGTCGATCAGCCGGTCGGTCATTACTGTACGCAGCCGGGCTGCCTGCTCGGTCTGCCGGGCGGCCCCGGGCGGCTCGGGCACGGTGACGGGGTAGCGGTTCACGGGCGGCAGCCCGGCCAGCAGGCCGGGCCAGACGGTGTCGATGACCTGGGCGCTCGGCGTGAACAGCGGTTGTGACAGATGCGGCAGGTCGGCGACCTCGTGCCACTCCCAGCGGCTGATCACGTCCGGTTGCCTGGCCGCCGGTTCACCCTCGTAGGCGGTGATGCGGACCGCGGCGGTCAGGCGCAGGACACCGTGGACGGTGTCCGCCAACAGGGCCAGCAGCCGGGCCCCCGCCGGATCCGCCGTGAGGCCGGTCTCCTCCTGAACCGCCTGTACGGCGCCATGAAGGAAGTCCGCGCTGGCGTCCTGTCCTGCGCCGGGCAGCTCCCAGACGCCGTGCCGGGCGGACCAGCCCAGCAGGATCCGCCCCGGTTGGTCGGTGACAACGGCGCCGCCGCCGATGAGTCTGTTGGAGGAGGGCTCCCCCTTTTCCGTACAGGCGGGACGGACGGGAGAAGGGTCACGCAGGACGAGGACGGCGAGCCCGTCGGCGTCGTGGCGTTCGGCGGTCTGCCAGCCCTCGCCCAGCACCGCGAGTTCGTCCTCGTCCAGGGCTATGCTGCGTCGGTCCGCGGGGACGTTCGCGGTGACGGGGGTGATGACGACGAGGGCGCCACCGGGGCGCAGGCGTTCCCGCAGCCGGTTCATCACGCGCGTCCGGTCGCCCACGAAAGCCCAGGCCAGACGGATGGTGATCAGGTCGTACGCCTGGTGGGGCAGGCCCTCGGTGCCGTCGCGCTCGATGTCGTGCAGCAGGTAGGTCACCGCCCGGGGCGTGAGAGCGGGAGTGTGGGTCTGGGCGCGGGTGAGGGCTTCGGGGGCGAAGTCGATGGCGTCGACGGTGTAGCCGGTGACGGCGAGGTGGCGGGCGAGTTCCCCCGTGCCGCAGCACACGTCCAGAGCGAGGCCCTGGTCGGGGGCCGGAGTGTGCTCGGTCAGCAGCCGGCGCTCGGCGTCGCCGAGCGGCCGGAAGGTCTTGCCGCTCGTGTAGTGCGCGTCCCACTCGTCGGGCGTGGTGAAGGCCACGGGGAAGGCTCCTTGCCTGGGATGGGGTCAGGTGAAGGTGTGCGTGCGCAGGGCGCGCAGGGTGCGCAGTCCGCGTTCGATGAGTTCGGGGTCGTCGTGAGCGCGGCCATAGGCGATGCCGCTCGCTGCGTCCAACGCCGCTTCACAGCAAAGGCGTTGAAGCTCGATGCCGGTCAGGGGGCGGCCGTAGCCGGTGAACAGCGCCTCGTACAGGTCCGGCCGGCCCTGCCATGCGTCGGCCAGCCGGACGAAGTCGCGGGCGGCAGGGCCGAGCTCACTGCGTTCGAAGTCGATCAGCCCGACCCGCACGGAGGCAGGAGACGCGGCGTCTGTGGTGGTGATGAGAGTGTTGCGGGGCTGGAGGTCGCCCAGGGTCGGTACCCACGGCTGTATGGGCAGGGTGTCACGCAGGGCGGCCAGGGTGAGCACGAGGTCCTCGTCGCCGTCGGCGAGCAGAGGCCGGGCAGCGTCGAGGTGGCGGTGGAGTTTGCCGGGCCCTGGAGACGGAGCCGGGGCGGGAGCGGCTGCCTGGTGGTAGAGCGCGGTGAGTTCGCCGACCTGCCGGTAGACCTCGCGCTCCACCTCGGGAGTGAGGACCTGCCCGCGCAGGGGCTGCCCCGGCAGTTCGGAGAGGACCACCACCCGGTGCGTGTCGTCGGCTGCGACGAGCCGCGGGGCACACGCCCCGAGTGCGGGGGTCCAGTTCCGCAGGGCGTGTACCTCACGCTGATGGAACCGTTGGTTCTGGTGCTGCTTGACGTACCAGGCGCCGCCGCGTGCCCCGGTGACCCGCCACACCCGGCTTTCCGGCCGGAGCCATGAGCGGTCCGACCAGGCGGCGATGGGGCCGACCGCCCGCTCGACGAAATCACACACGGCCTCCTCCGGACCTTTTGCGTCGTCGGTCGGAAGACTGGTGGCGAGGGTTAGCCGGTCGTTGGCCGGCTGGTAGGCGATCGGGTCGTCGCTCTCCTGAAAGTGCACGGCGAGGGTGACCCCGGCGCGGTAGGCGTCGATACCCGCTCGGCAGTAAGCCACCATCGGCTCGGGCAGCGCATCCAGGGCGAACCAGTCCATCGCGTCGCACCGGTCTGGCTCCATGATCTGCGGGGTGCCCCGCCAGCGCCGGGCTTCGAAGAACACCCCCATGCGCGCCGTGCCACCGGGTGCGCGGTGGTGGACGGTGACCGTCGGTTGTACGTCCCGACGGTCAACGAGAACACCGGTCTCTTCACGGGTCTCGCGGATGACCGCATCGACCACGTCCTCGTGTGGACCGTCGAGTCGGCCGGACGGGGCGTGCCACATACCCGTCGCGTAGACCGGGCCCGCGCGCCGGGACAGCAGCACCAGCGGGCTTGGAGTCTGCTGGCGCAGGAACATGTGGACGTCGACCGCCAGCGTGTACTCCGTGTTCTTCACGGTGCTGTGCGGCCCGGTCGCCGTGCGTCCTTCGCGTGACGGGTCAGCGGCATGGTTGTCGTCGTCTTCAGATGCGGCGCGGGATGACACCTCAGGTCCAGCCCATTTCGGTGTAGAGGCGGCCGTGGCAGATGCCGTCGATCGCGGCGCGGGTGTACCCGACTGTGGGCTCCGGGAGAGCATCCACGGGCCACCAGTCCCAGCTGACGCACTTGTCGGGTTCCATGACGCGGGGCTCGCCCACCCACGCTCGGGTCCGGAAGACGAGCTGCATACGCGGCTGGGTGCCCGGCGCGTCCAGGACGTGGACAGCGTGGACGAACTCGACGTCGTCGGCCGCGATACCGAGGCCGGCTTCTTCCTGGGCTTCGCGGATCAGGCAGGCGATGGCGGACTCCTGTTCGCAGTGCCCGGCCAGGAAGTGGTGGTGCGACGGCGCGTACGGGGAGTCGGGGTGGCGCAGCCCGAGCAGGACGTGGCGATCGCGCTCCGCATACAGGTGCACGCCGACGACGTTGGCCACGGTCCTGGTCTCTTGGGCTCGGACGCGCAGCATGGGAAACGGGGCGCCCGGGGGCGGCTCAGTCATGGGATTCTCCACACGGACAGACGAGGTGCGACGGGAACCGGGGCGCCCCGGCCCGGAAGCGGCGCGACGCCGGGGTGTCAGCGGTTGGTGGGCAGGGTCAGGAGTTTGGAGAAGAGGCCGCCGCCGGCGGCAAGGGCGTCATAGGTGCCCTGTTCCGCGATCCGGTGCGTCATCGGGGCTGTCCCTCCCACGGTGTCGGCCGGTGTGGCGGATGCACGGTGTACAGTCCGTCGGCTGCGGACGTCGCGCGTGGGCCGTTCGCGGTGTGGTCCAAGGCATCCCCCGGTGGGCGAAGTACGGGTTGTCTCTCCGTCGGCGTGCAGGCTGTTGGCGTGGCACGAGGCGAGTGCGTCACGAGCGGCCTCCCGGCGCGAGAGCGGAGAGCGCGTCGTCGAGGTCGTCGAGGTGGTTCAGCAGGAGGCGGATGGTGCTCTGCCGGTCGTGCCAGTGCTGCTTGAGATCGGTCTCTGCCTCGTGAGGCAGCCCGTATTCCGTCGTGGTCGCGCCGTAGAAGCTGAACAGCAAGTACAGCAGGGCGATCCGGGCGCAGGCCCGTACCTCCGGTAGGGGAAGGCTGGGGTTTTCCGAGCAGTAGGCGGCCACCATCGCCTGGACGCAGGCGATCCACTCAGTGCTGTGGGCGACCGTGCGCGGGTCGAAGGCGGCTCGTCCCAACTCCCAGGCCGGCATGGCGCGTACGCCGCGGAAGTCGATGACACCGGTGACGGACTCGGCGAGGACGATCAGGTTGGTGCGGGTGAGATCGGCGTGCAGAGCCTGTTCCACCAGCGTGTGAGGCAGGCGCTGCCTCAGGCGGGAGGTGTGCTTCTGCAGGTCCTCCCGCCGCTGGTCGAGGTCGCTGCGTAACTGCTCAAGCTGGTCGTGTCCATGTCGAGCCGCCATGGCCAGGACCTTGGTGCACCTCGCGGCTGCCTCGGTCGCGGTGATGGTGCGCCAACGGGACTGCTGCACCCGCTGCGGCATCGGGTAGGCGGCCAGCACCCGGTGCATTCGTCCCATCACGACGCCGATGTCTTCGGCGAGAGCGACGGTCATCGCCGAGGTGGCCACCCGGCCGGGAGCTTCGTCGGTCACAGCCCAGGCGCTGCCTTCAGCGATCGTGACGAGATCGCCGTCCAAGTCCGGCCGTACGCGAGGGATGGGAAGCTGCGCAGCACGGCAGTATTCCGACATATCCCAGGTAGCCCGTGCCGCGTCTACATCTGCCGTGGATCGGTACTCCTTGACGAACAGGCGCAGCCCGTCCATGGTCAGGACCCGTCGATTGATCGTGTCCGTCCCTATGGGCACCGGCTCGATGACATCCACGACGAGCCCGTATCGATCCTCCAGTACATCCGCCACCAGCGCCGCACCTGGGTTTGCGTCACTCATGTCCATGACCGGTCCCTGGAGGGTGAGGGCTGGAGCGCGGCGCGCATCCGGGTCTTCGTGAACGGCCTGTCCTTCGACTGGGCGACAAGCCCGCGTAGCGGGGACGGGTTGTCGGGCGACGCGTATCCAGGGCGTACGTCGAGGCACTGCCGGCCAGCCCCGGTGGTCATGGTGCTCCGACGGACTGTCCAGAGGGCCTCGGGGTGTGCGGGGATCTGATGAGCGAGGCGGGGTACAAGGGTGCGATTCATGGAGTCCTCCAGCGGTCGGGTGAGCGAAGACACGGCGGGGCGTCGGCGATTTCTGAAGGCACGGCTGTCCCCGGTAGGCGCCAACAGCGCGACATCTGAACCGTGTTGGGGATGACTGATGATGACCGGGACAACGACTCGGTACCCCGACTCGAACACGCGTGTTTGAGTCGGATCCCCGCCCCATGAATTCGGGGGCTGCGGGCCGTCGGCCGCCGTCCAGTACGGCTCTCGGGACATTGAACATGGCCGAATCGCCGGGAGCGGATATGCAAGTGACCCATGGGACTGGTGAGACAACCGGTCTTGGGGCACCCGCCCGCTGCAGCCGAAGAAGTGTCCAGTCTCAGCCGTCACGAAAGATCTCCTCCCTGGCATGCGCCTGCACATTGCAGTTGAACGGTCAGTGGCCGGGGGTGAGGATGCGCTTTAGGTCAGCGAGACCGAAGCGGGCGATCACGAATCCGTGGTCGGTCCACTGCGACACCTCCTCGGTGGCCGCGACTTCGACGCTGCGCACTGCCGGCACCAGGTTGGGGGTGGAGAGGATCCAGTCGATGCGCTGGGCAGGGCCCTGGTCCGTGCGGGTCAGACTCGCGGTCGGGGTGAGGGCTTCGCGCTGTCCCAGGACCGTGCCAGCGTGGTGGGCGAGGTCGATGTATACGTGCTTGCCGCCGGTGAGGATCTCGCTCGGCTGTGTGTCGGAGACTCGCTTGCCGTCCCGCACGATGGTGCGGTGCTGGTAGTGGACGGGGTCGTCGACCTGGGCCCACAGGAGGTGTCGGGCGATCTCGTCGCTGGTCCGGTGCGGGTAGCTGTTGCCGTCCAAGCCCATGAGTACGGTACGGCCGTGGTGAGCCAGCGGGCCTCCGTGGCACGTAGGATCGGGTCGAAGTGGCACAGGTGTGCGGAGAGGAGTTCGAGGGGCTCGGGGCATCCCCTCAGGCGTACTCGTACCTTGCAGAACGGCTTCCACGGCAGGTCGTAATGGGTGTGCGAGACGACCTCGAAGAGCCGGGGATCGACCATGATCCCGGGGAGATTGCGGCTGCGGTTCGGCACCGGATCCGGCATGAACGGAAGCAGGCCGCCCAGCTCCTGCGCCTCCTCGTGCAGGTCGAACCAGCCGTTCTCCCAGGCGCCGGTCAGTTCCTGCCGGAAGACGATGTGCGGCTTGACGGCAGCCAGGAAGCGCCGGTACTCGCGACGCGCATCCCTCTTGCCGTCCCGGCCGCGCCCGTTATGGTCCACATTGCAGCACGCGACACGCAGTTCGGCAGTGTCATCGACGATCAAGGAGGTTCTCCAAAGAGGGTGGCTGGACACGGAGCCCGTCCCATCTGCGACGGCGGGGCATGCACGAGACGGATGGCATGTGGGGCTGGCGCATCGGTCAGCTGGCCAGCGCGGAAGAAGTCGAGGTCACGGCTTTACAGCGATGGCCGCGAATGCCGTTGAGGCGCCAGGGGGATAGGCGGGGCCTGGAACACAGTGCCAGTGGGCGGTTTCCACGAGTCCGGGTTCGAGGAGGCGCCATCCGTCGAAGAAGCGGCCGACTTCATGAGGGCTGCGCAGGGTGATGGGACTGATCGACTCGGTGTACAGGTCGCCGACCCGCTTCATCATGCCTGGGTGCAGTGCGGCGGTGGGGTGGGTGATGGAGAGGGCGCTGCCCGGGGCCAGGCGGCTGGCGAGAGCGGAGACGGCGGGGTAGGCGGCGTGCTGGGGCAGTTCGTGCAGGACGGCGTGGGCGAGTACGGCCACCGGCCGGGACAGGTCCAGAGCGTCGAGCAGGTTCGGGTCGGTGAGGATGCTGTCGGGCTGGGCGAGATCGGCATGCACATGCGCGGTGCGGTGTGGGCGTGGCGCGGTGAGCAGCGTGGCGGCATGGGCTATGACGATCGGGTCGCGATCGACGTAGGCCACGGCGATCTTGCGTCCTCGGGGCAGGGCTGCGACGGCGGTCTCGTACAGCGTCGGGTAGGTGGGGAGCCCGCATCCGAGGTCGATGAACTGCGTGATGCCCATCTGGCGGGCGAGCAGGGCGACCGTACGGCGGGCGAACGTGTCGTTGATGGCGACGGCGTCCCGGAGGAACGGGGCGACGGCGAGGAGTTGCTCGGTCATTTTGATGTCGACGGGGTAGTGGTCTTTGCCGCGTCGGAGGCAGTTCTGGATCCTTGCCGAGCTCGGCTTGGCGGTCAGCTGCCGCAGAGCGATCGCCGAGCCCAGCGTCGGCATCTGGGCAGTCGATCCGACGGTGTGGCGGGAGGGTGCGCTTCCGCTCTCCGGAGCAGGCTGGACGACATGGCGTGTCGCCCGGTTGCGACGTTTGGCTGATGCGGCTTGTATGCGGGGCGGTTCGATGCCGTGTGCTTGCTCCAGCCAGCGCAGCAACTGCTGTGTCTGCCTGAGCAGCACCAGTAGGTGTTCGTACGCTCGATCCGGACGCGGCCTCGAACCGGCACGTTCCTCGACCAGGCCGATCAGCGCCCGGAGTTCCGTCTGCTTCTCTTCCTCGGTGCCGTCGGCAAGCGGATCGGTTGTCACGAGGCGCAGTGCGAGTGCTGCCAGGGAGGTGAGGGTCGCGGCGACGGCCAGGGGAGCGGTCGGGACGCGGAAGGAGATGCTGTCCAGCTCCCGCCGCGCGTTGATCAGCAGCGTGGACGCGTCGGTGCCTTTCGTGCTCGCGGCGGGAGTGGTGATCGTCATGGGAGTGCTCCGTACGGTCCTGTAGGGGTTTGAGGGATCAGGTCGCGCAGCGGGCGCCCTGGCGGGCGCAGGGGACGGTATTCGGCCGGGAGTTGCTGGTGGGCGCGTGCCGTGGGGTGATCAGGGGGCGTGGGCTAGGCCGGTGCACCGTCGATGTAGACGGGGAGTTGCTGGTGGCCGTTGGAGATGAACGAGGCGAGCGGACGCAAGTCCTCGGCACCGGTAGCCAGGGTGAGGCGGGGGTAGCGGCCGAAGAGGGAGGTGAGCGCGATGCGGGCTTCGAGGCGGGCGAGGCCGGCGCCGAGGCAGTAGTGCGCTCCCACGCCGAATGATTGGTGGTCCTTGCGCGTGGGCCGGGTGACGTCGAAGCGATCCGGGTCGGTGTGGGTACGGGGATCGCGGTTGGCTGCCGCGTAGTTGATGACGATCAGGTCGCCTTCGGCGAAGGTCACCCCGGTCTCGGCGTCATAGATGTCGACGGTGGGGAAGCGGGGAAGGATATTGGCGACTGGGGCCTGGTGGCGCAGGGTCTCGTCCACGACGTCGTCCATCGTGATGCCGTCCTCCTCGGCCGTGACCAGGGCAAGCTGGCCGGGATGGGCCATGAGGTTGACCGCGGCGTGGTCGATCAGGTTGACCGTGGTCTCGTGGCCGGCGCCTATGAGCAGCAGGAGACTGTCGACGAGTTCCTGGTGGGACAGCCTGGTGCCGGTGGCGGAGTCGTGTGCCCTGATCAGGTCGGAGGTGACGTCGTCTCCGGGCGTCTCGCGCTTGACGGTGACCAGTCCGTCCAGGGCCTTGTAGAGAGCGAGGTTGCGGGCATCGGCCTCAGCCTCGGTGATGTCGGTGGCGAAAGCGCCGCCGATCAGCTCGCGGAAGGTGTCGTGGAGGTCGTCCGGGACGCCCAGGAGCATGTTGACGACGCGCAGCGGCAGCACCCAGGCGAAATGGTCCCGCAGGTCCACGGGGCTGCCGGCGCCCCGGTGGTGTTCGAGGTCGTCGAGGAGGGAGTGGGCGATGTCCTCGATGGCGGGGGCGAGCGCGCGGACGCGGCGGATCTGGAAGCCGGTGCCGATCAGGCGGCGCAGGCGCTTGTGCTCGGGCCCGTAGGCGGTCAATGCGTTGCGGACTTGGACCCACAGGCGCAGGGGCCATTTCTCCGGGATCTGCCCGTCGATGAAGGCGGGCCAGTGCTGATGGGCGTCCTTGGAGACGCGGTCGTCGAGAAGGAGGCGCTCGATCAGGCCCGCGTCGGTGACCGACCAGGCGGCGACGCCTCCGGGGAGCTCGATCCTGGCGGCCGGGCCGAGGGCGCGCAGTCGGCGCGCCTCGGCGTGGAGGTCGGAGCCCGCCGGGTCGATCGCGAACGGGCAGCTGGGCGGGGGAAGCTGGGTTGTCATTGCGGTCCTCTGCTGGGGTTCGGGATGGTGGAGGTCGTGCGAGGGAAAGCGACGGGGAGATACGTCCAGCCGCTCTGGAAGGTGCCTGGGCGGCGGACAAGTTGGGCGGGTGGGCAGGCGAGGGTGAGGTCGGGGATCCGGTCCATGACGCGTTCGATGGCGGTCTCGGTGATGACGCGGGCTAGGTCGGGTGCCGGGCAGGCGCGGATGCCTGCGCTGAAGGCGAGGTGGGCCCGGTTGCCGGAGCGGCGGTCGGAGCCGGCGGCGAGGGCGGGGTCGCTGTTGGCGGCGGCGAAGGACACCAGGATCGGGATGCCGGGAAGCAGCCGGATGCCCTCGTAGGTGTGTTCTTCGAGCAGGTAGAGGGGGCAGTAGCTGGACACCGGCGGGTCGTCCCATAGCACCTGGTCGAGGGCGTCGGAGATGGGCCGTACGCCGGTGTGCAGGTCACCGCTGAACCGGTCGTCGGTGATGAGCAGGAGCAGGGCGTTGGCGATCAGGTTGGTGCACGGGGTGGTTCCGGCGCCGATCAGCAGGAGGATCTGCTGGATCATCTCCTCGTCCGACAGCTGTGCCTGGTGGGACACCAGCCAGGAGGTCACGTCGTAGCCGGGCCGGTGCCGTTTGAGCCGGGCCAGGGCCAGGCACGCCTCTTCGAGTTCGATATTCACCCGGGCGGCGTCCTGGGTGGTGTCGAAGAGCTTGGCGATCGACGTGACGATGGTCTGGCCGATGTCGGGCGGGCAGCCGAACATGTCGATCAGTACCTGCATCGGCAGAGGGTCGGCGAAGTCGGCGACCAGGTCGGGGTGTTCCTGGCCCATGAGTCGGTCGAGAAGGCCGTCGGCGATGCGGGACACGCTGGCGGTCAGGGCGTGGGTGTCGACCCAGGAAAGGCTGTCGGTGACCGCGCTGCGCAGGCGGGCGTGGTCGTAGCCGTCGAGCCACAGCGCGTTCTTACGCGGTCGCATCATCATCAGCGCGGGGGCGTCGGCGGGCACGCGTCCCTCGCGCAGGGCCTGCCAATGGTGGGGGTCCTTGCGGAAGATGCTCGGGGTGTTGCGTAGCAGGTACAGGGCGGAGCGGTAGGTGGTGGTGATGTAGCCGTAGACCCCGTGGTCGATTTCACATGGCGCGATGGGGCCCTGCGCCCGAAGCTGCTCGTACGTCAGGCGCGGGTTCGTGCTGAATTTGGGCCCGTGGATCGGCAGCGGGTGCTGCGGGACGGGCGTGGGTGTGTATCCCGCCGGGCTGTAGGGGCAGCCGCCGGCCGCAGGTGGCCAGTGGGGCGTGGGTCCGGGAGGTGGCGTGGTCATCGCGTTGGCTCCGGCAACAGGGTGAGGAGGTAGGACACGAGGCTGATCAGGGCGTTCTTGGAGCTGGGACGGTCGCGTGCGTCGAAGAACACCAGCGGGGTCTGCTCGGACAGGTCCATCGCGGCCCGCAGCTCCTGGGCGGTGTGCTTCGGGGAGTCGGGGAACTCGTTGACCGCGATGGCGTAGGCCAGCCCGAGTTCCTCCACCGTGCCGATGACGGGATAGCTCTGCGCGAGGTGGCGCGTGTCCACCAGGACCAGTGCCCCGAGTGCGCCGTGGGCGAGATGGCGCAGGATGGGGAAGAACCGTTGTTGCCCGGGCGCGCCGAAGAGGTAGAGCACGAGTTCAGGGCTGAGGGAGAGCCGGCCGAAGTCGAGGGCGACCGTGGTGTCGCTCTTGTCGGGGCGCCCGGTGAGGTCATCGACGGGGACACTGGCCTCGGTCATCACCTCCTCCGTCCGGAGGGGGCGGATCTCCGACATGGTGCCGATGACGGTGGTCTTGCCTACGGAGAAGGCGCCCGCGACCAGAATCTTCACGGTGGTCTCGTCACCGCGCAGATGGGTCCCCTCGGCGGGGTTAGAGCTTGCGGAGCCCCTCAAGGACTGCCTCCAATACCTCTCGGTCGGCCGCCTGGACGGCGTAGAACTTTCCGTTGGTGGTGATGTGGCCGCGTTCCATCAGGTCGGCGAGCAGGACCCGCAGGACACTGAGGGGAAGCATGAGATACGCCCCGATCTCGGCCACGGTCAGTGCCCCGGGCTGGCACAGCTCCAGCACGCGGCGCTGTTCCGGAGAAAGGCCCGTGCGCTCCAGACCCGGACTGGCGATGCGCACGGTCGTGACGAAGTCGAAGTGGTTGCGGCTCGGCTCCGAGCGCCCGCCCGTCACGACGTGCAGGCCCACCAGGCCCGGCCCCCGGACGCGCCGGGACGCGGTCATGACGCGGACGGTGCCGGTTGCCGCGGGGGAAGACCGAGGTGATCGCCGATGCGGTCGACGACCTTTTCCATCTGGTACGACACGGCCTCGATGTCCGTCTTCTGGCTCATGGCCACGGCCAGATACGTGCCTTCGCGGGCAGCGATGATGATGATGTACGCGTGCTCGTACTGGATCAAAGTCCGCTGCCACGGGCCAGCGGAGAAGGGCTCGTCTTCGCTGCTCCGCGGCTTGCTGGCGAACTCGGTCGACTCCTGGCTGACGGCCTGCAGTCCGGTAACGGCTGCGGCCACCCGCTCGGACATGGCCCTGGGGATGTCCTGGCTCCGGTCGATGTCCTTGGAGCACACGATCGGCAGTCCGTCGGCCGACAGCACCATGGCACGCAGGACACCCGGCTGGGCGAGGAGTTCCTCATCCAGCATCCAGCCCAGCCCGCTCAGCATGTCGAGCTTCTTCTTAACGGTCGTCATCGGTGTGGTTCCCTTCTTCGGGGAGGTGGGGGCCCGGGCCTGAGGGGTGGCCGCCGTGGGTGCCGGCGCGTTTGACGCCGCGCAGGAAGGCACCTACGGCCCGGCCGCCGTCGCTCGGGGGCTGGGTCTCGTGAACAGGGGCAGCGGCATGCCGCGGTCCGGGGGCTTGCCGGGTGCGCTGCGGGAGGCCGCTGTCGGGGCGCGTCGGATACTGCGGCGGTACGTCGTGAGCTGAGGCCGGCTCTGCCGGCGGCGCCGGAGCGGAGGCGGTGACAGGCGGGCGCAGCCGAGCTTGCTCGTCCCCCTTGGGCACGTCTGAGAGGGGCACCAGCAGCTCCTGCGGGATGAACACCCAAGCCCGCACACCGCCTGTGGCGGATACCTGGTCGGCGCCAGCCCGGAATCCGTAGCGCGCGGCGTACTGCCCGGCCGTCACGAACCCGAGCTGAGGCGGGTTGCGCATCTGGGTGATCCAGATCTGCTGGCCACCGGCAAGCAGCAGGCCCGCGTTCGCGCGGTTCTCGGGCGTCATCCCGATGCCCGCGTCGTCGATGAACACGGTCACCCCGTTGGCGGCCGAGACGTACCAGACCTGGACCTTGGTGCCCGGCTCGGAGTGGCGGGCCGCGTTGTCCAGCAACTCGGCCAGGCTCAGGACGATGGGTTCCACCGCTCGGCTGGTCACGGCGAAGGGAGCCTCGCCGGTGATCTCGATGCGGTCGTAGTCGCGGATTCGCGAGACGCCGCCGCGCACGACATCGATCAGGGGTGCGGGGTCGCGCTGGCGCCCGGGCCAGGAGCCGATGAGCACGCTGAAGGCTTGAAGGCGCCGGGCCAACTGGTTGCCGCCGTGGGAGATCTCGATCGCGTCTGCGAGCACTTTCGGGTCGTGGTGACGCTCGACCATGGCTTCCACCGCGCCCTGCAACTCGTTCACGAGCGGCTGGATGGCACGGATGAAGGTGCCCAGAGTCGTGCGAGTCACGTTCTCCGCGCGGTCGGCGGACTGGACCGTCGTCTCGTGCACCGTGCGCAGGACTTCCGCCAGAGCCCGGCCGAACTCGCCTTTGCTGAGTTCCGGGTGGAGCGAGGGCGGAGCCGCTGCCTGCTGGCCGCTCAGCACGGTGTGGATCAGGTGGGGCACCTGCTGCTGAGCGAGGTGCCGCACCTCGTCGTCACGGGCTTCGACCGCCTGCCGTTCCATCCGCAAGGACGTCTCCAGGGTGGCGACGCGACGCTTTCCGTCGAGCGACGCGGCACGAAAGCGCACGGCCACGGCCACGGCTGCGACAGCAGCCAGGGCCAACAGCCAAAGGACCGGATCCAATACGCGCGAGGTCATCAAATCCCCGAAGTAGAAAGAAAGGTTGGCGATGGGGAGGCATCGGTCCCCCGATGCCACGCGGTGCCGGACGAATGACACATCTGCGATTCAGCCCGGCGGCGTGAAACCGTCGGCTAGAAACTGATCTTCCCGACGATCTGGGCAAGGCTCGTCACGGCCTGCGTGACGGTGGGCGCGATCGAGGAGTCGGCCAGGTAGAAGCCGAACAACGTGCAGACGACCGCGTGGCCCGCCTTCAGCCCGCTCTTTTTGACGAGCAGGAAAGTGATGAACCCCAGCAGGACGACGGCCGAGACACTAACCGCCATGCCGGACCTCGACGTTCCGTACCCCGGCGGACCGTGTCAGGGACAGCCAGTGAAGGAGCGCGGACGAGTGGGTCCTCGTGTTCCGCGGGCCGGGCGGAAACAGCCACACCCCCGAGCAACGCGACTGCGGTGTCGGCGGTTCGCCGGTCGAGCACTCCCAGACACCCGGGCGGCACAGCGTCTGTGGAGCGTGCCACCGGTAGGCGGTGTCCGACTCGACGGGGATGTGCATCCTGGCGTGCGACTCACAGCAGAAAACCGGGCCCACCGAAAGGCCGTCCTGCCGGACGCCCTCCACCGCACGGAGTCCCACCCCAAGCCCGACCTGCACGACGTCCACGGCGCCCAGCCGTGGCCTCGGGAACGCCGCCAGTTGAACCCCCCAGCTCAACTCGGACTGCGTGGGAGACGGCGACCGCGCCTGCGACAGTACGGGTCGGCCGGGCGGAGAGTTCCAACCGTGCGACAGCTCCACGGGACCCGCCGGCCCCTGCGGCTGGGAGTGATCAGTAGCAACGCCAACTCGACCTGAAACGAACATCATCGGGAGACTCCTGTGCGTCCGAACGGACCGACTGAGCCGCTCGACCGGGCGACTTCTGTCGCCGGAACGCGGGCTGGCCCCCAAGACTGTTCACTGAACAGTGATTACGCACATGCCGAAGGTGATATCACTAAGGTGATTCCGGCTCCGCGAAATGAAGTCCGGAGAACCGTAAATCTCGCTCGGGGGAGGGAAGGGTGCCTCGCCAGGCACAACGGCGTTGTGATCGATGCGGCTGCTCCCTGAGCCAGTACAACCCGGATTCCCTGTGCGCTTCCTGCGCCCGCTCGCAACCCAGGCAAGCCCATTTCATGCCGTTCATCCCGGAGTATGTCTGGACGGACACCGAAGTCCGAAGTGCCCTTGGCAATTGGGATTTCAGCCGGGCCAGCCGCCTCATCCGGCTCCGAAGCGGCCTTCGTCAGGAGGACATGGCCCAGCTCACCGGGATGAGCCAGTCCTTCCTGTCCATGCTGGAGTCGGGCAACCGACGGCTCACCAACATCGACAAGATCATCGAGTTCCTGACAGGCCTCGGCGTGCCGGCCGACCTGGTCGCCCTCCCTCTCCCACACGCTCACGGCCCAGCCCAGCAAGCACCACAGGTCCCGTTCGCCGGCGACGCCGATCCGAGCCTCCCCTGGACCTCGGCCCGTATGGTGGAAGCACTGAGCAGCGCGGTAGGAGGCAACGCGATGAACCGTCGACGATTCCTCACCGCGAGCGGCGTCGCCCTCACCACCTTCGTCAACGCCTGGGACACCGCCGAAGCCGAACCCCTCACCAGGGCAGCACAGGGGAGCCAGCTCACCGGCGACCTCCTGGACGCCCTGCAACGCACCACCGACAGCCTCCGCGCCATGGACGCTAGCGACGGCAGCGGAACCCTCACCGCTCTTGGGAACAGCCACCTCCAGTTCCTCAAGCACCTGCTGGAGGAGACGTCGTACGACGAGGAGACCGGACGCCGCCTGGCTGCGATCATCGCCGACACCGCGACGCAGACCGGCTGGTTCGTCTTCGACTCCGGCGACCGGGACCGTCCACTCAGTTACCTGTACGCGGCCCTGCGCGCGGCGAAAGCCTCACAGGACGTACGGCTCGGCGCCGGTGCTCTGTCCTACATAGCCATCCACGGTTACTCCACCGGGGCCCCGCACCATGCCGTGGCCGCGGCCCAGCGTGCCCGGGACAGGGTCAGGCACCTCGGTACACCGGCACTCGAAGCCATGCTCCTGACGCGGCAGGCCCGCGGACACGCCAAACTCGGCGAACGCCAAGCCGCCCTCACCGCACTCGGACGAGCGGCCGAACTCTGCGCCCAGGGCCGCTCCGAACACGATCCGCACTGGCTGTACTGGGTCAACGAGGGTGAGATCCACGGCCAGACCGGCAGCTGCCACCTCGACCTCGGCGACCCGAGCAGCGCCGCCGTCAGCTTCACCAAGGCACGGCAGGCGCTCAACCCGGCGGACCACCGGACCCGGGGCCTCTTCCTCTCGCGTGCCGCCACCGCCCACGTCGAGCAAGGCGACGTAGAAGCCGGGGCCGCTGCGGCGTACGAGGTCCTCGACCTGGCCGCGAAGCTCCGGTCGGCCCGGTTCGACAGCCACGTCGCGGACATGATCCATGGGCTCCGTCAGGTCGCCCACAGCCCGTACGCTCAGGCCGTACTGGAGCGACACGCCGCCATGTCGGCAACAAGGAGCCGAACTTGACCGCCGCACCTAGGACCCTCGTCCTGTGGGACATCGACCGCACCCTGTTGTACGTCGGCGATATCGACAGACAGGTCTACCGGGAGACCTTCGCCGAGATCGTCGGTCGCCCCGCGGAGCGCCTCCCGGCACGAGGTACCGGCGTCACCATGCCCCTGGCGATCCGCTCCCTCCTGACGGACAACGGCGTCCCCGAGGCAGAGGTGCCGCACCTGCTGCCGCGCATGGTGGAACTCCTCCCCCGACGTCTCGCCGCGCACACGGATGACCTTCGCCGACAAGGTGTCCTCCTGCCCGGAGCCGTCTCCGCCCTCAAGAACGTGCAGGCCCAACCGGGATACGTACCGACGGTCGTCACGGGAAACCTCAAGCCCAACGCCCTTCTGAAGCTCCAGGCGTTCGACCTCACCGGCTTCCTGGACACGGAGATCGGGGGGTACTCGTCCGACAACGACCACCGCCCGAGTCTCGTAGCCGTCGCCCAGACACGCGCTCGGGCCAAGTACGGCACACGCTTCTCCCGCTCCAACACAGTCATCATCGGCGACTCCCTTGAAGACGTCCGCACGGGCCTCGAAGGCGGAGCACCTGTGATCGCAGTCGCCTCCGGCAAAACCTCCGCCGACGATCTGGCGGCGGCCGGAGCCGACGTCGTACTCGACAGCCTCGAAGACGTTCCGCGGCTTCTGGAAGCGATCACGACGCTGACCCGCTCCGGCCTCTGAGCACACCCCGCCGCCCACCAGATGGGGTATCACCGGCGTGATACCCGCCGGCGAGCGCCCGCACCTACGCTGCCGTCCGCAGACGATGAACGGGGGCGCGATGCCGAGGAACCCTCGCACATGCGCCGGCTGCGGATGCCGGTTGAGCCAGTACAACCTCGACGAACGGTGCGCGGCATGCGCCCGTACCAAGGAGTGGGAACCGCAACCGGCCCCCAGCATCCCTGACGCGGTGTGGACCGACCGCGCCATCCAAAGCGCCATCGTGGCCTGGGACTTCGGCCGTGCAAGCCGACTCATCCGGGAGCGGGCCGGTCTTCGGCAAGAAGACATGGCGTCCATGGCCGGCCTGAGTCAGGGCTTCCTGTCTATGCTCGAAGCCGGGAGCCGTCGTCTCACGAACCTCGACAAGGTCGCACGGTTCCTCGAAGGCATCGGAACGCCGGACGCCCTACTGGCCCCGCCTTTTCGCGAACAGGGGACGTACGACGTCTCCGTCCCCGCACAGACCGGATGGGCGCCCGTCGACGTGTCCCCCGGCGTGACCGAGACCACCGACCTGAACCAGTTGGCGGCCCAGGCCGCCGCGCAGTCCCTGCACTTCGCAGGCGACATCACGAAGAGCAACGTGAGTGAAGTAGAACTCGAAGGGATCGAGGCCACCCTCGCCGGGATCGCCGGCGACTACGTCCACGCACCGCTGCACCGGATCTTCGCGGACCTCGTGTCCACACGCGATCATCTCTTCGGCCTGTTGAACGGCCGCCAGCCTCTCGGCCAGACCAGAAGCCTCCTCCTGCTCGCCGGCACCAGCTCCCTGCTGCTCGCTCACGCGTCGCAAAACCTGGGCGCCGAGGACGCCGCCGTCGCACAGTTGCAAACGGCCTGGACGTTCGCCGAACAGTCCGATCACAACGACCTGCGAGCCTGGGTAAAAGGCACGGCCGCCCTGATCGCCGAGTGGTCGTCGCGAAGGCAGACCGCTCTCGACTACACACGGCAGGCGGCCCTGCTGTCCCCTGGTGGAGAAACCCGTATCCGGATAGCGGCGATCGAAGCCCGGGCTGCGGCACGTATCGGCGACCGCCGGACTGCCACGGCCGCCGTCGAGGAACTCAAACGGGCCCGGGACCGGCATGGGGCTCCAGACACGCTGACCCGGTTCGGAGGCCTGCTCACGTTCCCAGAGGCGAAGCAGCACTACTACATCGGTGGAACATTCGCGCTCCTTGGGGAGCACCGACTTGCCGAGCAGCACGCGACCACGGCCATCGAACTCTACGAGGCCGGCCCTCCCGAGCAGCGGTCGTACGGCGATGAGGCCCTGGCGCGCCTCGACATCGCGACAGCGCGCATCACTGCAGGGGAGATCGAGGGAGCCGGAGAGCAACTTCGGCCCGTCCTGGATCTGCCGGCGGACCGACGCATTCGGCAGCTCGGCGACGCCGTGCAATCAGTGGCTAGGCTGTTGGAGCAACCACGGTTCGCCCGGAACCCCGTCGCGCGTGAACTCGCCGACGCGGCCCGCGGCTATCAGGCGATAGACACCCGAACGAAGGCCCTTGCCCCATGACGACGACGGTCTCTCCCGAGTCCGCCGCCCGCATGGCCTGCCGAGCGTCAGGCCTGGCAGACCACTCACTAACCCGACTCCACGACCACGCCACGGCCGTGTTCCTCCTCACCGACGAAGGCATCGTCGTACGCGTCAGTCCCGTCTCCCAGCGGCCACGTCTCGATACGGCGGTGTCGCTGACCCGCTGGCTCGTCGCGAACGGCTTCCCGGCGACGGAGCCCGCGGATCTTCCCCAGCCGCTCGTCTACGACCCGCACGCGGTGACGTTCTGGCACCACTACCCGCAGCCAGAAGGCAGCGGGCCACCGGCCGGCCCCTTGGGCGCCCTGCTACGTGAACTCCACTCCTTGCCAGCGCCGCCGATCCCGCTTCCCCGGTTTCAGCCCCTCACCTCGTTCAAGAGCTCCGTGGAGTCGAGTTGCTACCTGACCTCGGCCCAGCGTGAGTGGTTGGCTGCGCGGCGGGAGGAGCTTCTGGACATCTACGACAGGCTCGACTTCCCTCTGGGCCAAGGTCACATCCACGCCGACGCCTATCCCGGAAACACGCTCTGGAGTGGTGACGGCGTGCGGCTCGGCGACTGGGACGAGGCAGCGTTCGGCCCTCGCGAGATCGATCTGGCCAACACCTTCCAAGGGGTCCGTTTCGGACGCACTGCCGCAGACCTCGACGAATTCAGCCGTCGGTACGGATACGACATTCGGCAGTGGGATGGACTGCCCGTCCTGCGAGCGATTCGGGACCTGCACACACTCGGCGCCTTCATACGACGCGCGGATCGAGGGGACGAGGCGGCCGGAGAGCAGCTTTCACACCGAGTCGCAACGCTCATGGACGGGAGAGAAACGGCCTCCTGGAGTACAGCCTGACCCGGGGCTTTCGGGAATCGGTCGAGGGCGGCACGTCCCCTACAGGTTCGTTGGGCATGCACTGATGCACGCCTTGGCCCCTATCGACCTGCACGCAATTGGTTGCCGAGAGTGACTGCAATTCCGTGACGGATCACCCCGGCGCATTTACCACCGTCTGCCTTCCTGCCCGTCAGCTGGACCTGGCGGACTGTGCTCGTTCCGCAGCAAGTAGACGGTCAAGGTTGTCCCGCGCGCTGTCGAGCGCAGTGAGGATCTGCGTGCGGGTCTGGTCGAAGTGGGAATCAACCTCGATACCGAGGTCATGCCGCAGCGTGACCCGCAACAGGTAGACACCATCGGACAACGGACCGCTGAACCATTCCTTGGCCCGCTGGTACACCTCGTCGAGGTCTCGGCTGCCCGGTAGCTGTTTCACAACTGTGTACCCGACACCGAGCGACCTGTTGAGCGTCGAGGCGACCTCCAGGACACTCTTCGCCAGCGCCATCTGGGCCTGGGAGTACTGGTCGGCCCAGGCCTCCTTGGCTGCGTCGAGAACTGCCGGATCGACACTTTCGCCACGTTCGGACGCCAGGACGGCGTCTCGGGCGGCGACCCGGTAAGCGCGGGCCGTGGTGTTGAGACGGGCATAGAGATCACGCTTCGCCTGCAGCGTTCGCTCATCACGCTCGTGTTCCCGCTCACGATCCGCACGCCGGTTCTGCTCCGCTGCTTCGGCGCGGCTTGCACGCTGGCTGAGCACCGCTCCACCCAGAGTCCCGCCCAACGTTCCTGCGACGCTGATGAGCGCGACCGCAAGTGTCGTCACATCCAACAGAAACCCTCTCCACCAGAGGCTTCGCATGCTTATCTATCCGTCTGGGCCGACGTGACCAGCTCTGCCTTGCGCTTTCTGTCAGCTCAGATGCGGGCCCCACCACCAGCGGCGCGGACCCGCTGGCGACGTCTGAGCGCCCCCCCCAGGCTCGGGTTGCCCCTTTTACCCTCCGCCAGCACGGACCGTATATCTCTCGGGTTATATCACCCACGAAATGTGCCGTCCGCCCAGCGACGCGGAAGGCTGCTCCCCGCACACCTCTCGTTGTGCATGGCACCACCGAAGCCGACACAAGCCGAGCACGGGAAAGGAGAGGGTCATGCCGACTCCCCGGCGCACCAAGGGCGATCACCTGATCTACGCCGACGTCGTCGACTCCAAGAGCAAGGCGGGGGTCTGGATGGGCGAGCGCGATGCCTTCCAGGCCAAGCAGGCCGAGATCCTGGAGGCGTTGAAGGACAACACCGATTGGGTGCCCGTCGAGAACGCGATCATGGTGGTCAGCACCGAGCCCGCCGGCATCACGATCATCGCCGCGAACCCCACCCTTCCGGGCGTGATCGTCCTGGCGGACGGCGGCTCCCCGGAGGCCTCGGCACAGCTGCAGGCCACGGGGGAGGAACTCGTCCGCAAGCTGATGGCCGAGCGCGGCATCCTGGAAGAGGAAGCCGCGTAACAACAGTGGCCTCCTCGCAGCTTCTGTGGGGGAAGTACATCCGGTACGACCGGGACGGCGAGGTCGCCCTCCTCGACCCGGTCACGCTGGACAGCGTGTACCTCGACCGCGGGGAGGTCACCGATCTCTCCGCGGTTCCCCCGACCGCGACGCACACAGCTCTCGCCGAGCTCGGCTTCTCGCCGGACGGTCCCGACCGCGACCAGCGCGAAGCACTCCGCAACCGACTCCGGAGACTGGGTCTGGAGCCCTTACCCGTACGGATCAGCGGTCTCCGGGTCGTCCTCACTGACGCCTGCAACATGAAGTGCAGCTACTGCTTCGTCGACACGAACACCGGCAAGCCGGACATGACAGAGCAGGAACTCGCTGACGGCTTGACCTATCTCTTCGAGACCAACGCCGGCCAAGACGAGGTGGCCGTCCAGTGGTTCGGGGGCGAACCGACGACTCGGTTCGACCTGATGCAACGCGGGGACGAACTCGCGGATGCCCTGGCCGAGCAGTACGGCGTACAGCGCGTCCGCCGCACCGTCGTCACCAACGGCGCCCGAATCACCGACGCCATGATCGATCACTTCTCCCGCTACCGCTACGGCGTCGGGATATCCGTCGACGGCCCTCCCTCGGTCAACTCCGAGCACCGGAGACTGCTGGGCGGCCAGTCGGCCGACGACCGCATCCGGCGCAACGTAGGCCAGCTCCTCGGTGCGGACGGCATCCACGTGGGCTGCAACCTCACCCCCACGCCCGCGAACATCGGGCGCCTGGCCGAGACCGTCAAATGGATCATCGACGAGCTCGGCCTGAAGTTCATCTACGCCAACACGCCCATCCCCGCCGGCGGCCGCTGGACTGTCGACGGCGCGGAACTCGCCGAGGAGCTGTACCAGGCGCGCCTCGTCGCCCTCGGCCGAGGCGGGATGATGTTCTCCGTCCTCGACCGGGCGTTCCAGGCACTCGACAGGCGCCGCCCCATGCTTTTCGACCACATGCAGAACGACCGCACGCTCAACGCCGCCCTGCTCCCCGGAAGCCGCGTCAGCCTGTGCGACATCAACTTCACCGAGCCGGCCTTCCTGTACACCCTTGAGGAGTTGCGGGCCGACCCGGCACTGTTGGGCGGCATTGCCAAAGAGATCGCCCCGGTCCCCGAGTGCGGCGAGTGCCCGGCCCTCGCGATCTGCGGCGGTCCCTCCCGCAACGAACAGCTCCTGATCGCGGGGGACCGGCCGGACCCACAGATGTGCGCCTTCTACCAGGGCACGGTGGAGATCGCCGTATGGGACAGCACGGGGCTCCAGTGAGCGCGGTTGTTGCGCACTCCGAAGCGCCGAGCGCGCCACCTCTCAGGCGGTATCGAACCGCACTGGTCAGCACCGCCGGCCACTGCAGGATCGCCTGCGGGTTCTGCTTCCGCGCCGACCGCGCTCATGGGTTCCTGGGCGTGTCCACCTACACCCGGGCCCTGTCCCGGTTGAGGGAGATCGGCGTCGAGGGAATCTGCCTCACCGGGGGCGAACCCGCGCACCACCCCGAGCTACGCCAACTGGTTCGACTTGCCCACCAGTTCGGCCTGCCGGTGTCCGTGGTCACTTCCGCCCGCGATCCCGAGGACGTGGCCCGTCTGGTCGGCCTGGCCCACCTGCTCGCGAACGTCACCGTCTCCGCGGACTCGGCCGGCGCCATGGAACTCGGCCGCACGACCCGGTCCGTCAGCTCAGCCATAGCGACCCTGAAGCAGGTCCCCGCACAACAGCAGGTCCTCCACCTCACGTACTGGAAGCTCAGCGACCAGGAGAGTCAGGACATCTACAAACGCGCCGCCGCGGCAGGGGTCGAGATCCAGCTCAGCCCCGTCGCCCTCGATGACGCGGGTCGACGGCGCGCCGGTCACACCGTCCACAGCTACATCGACCAGCAGAGAGCCGACACCACCCACCTGCGTCGCTACTTCCACCTCACGCCAAGGTTCCTGGAGTACCTGACGGGGCTCCGGACCATGCACCTCCATCCCGAGGGCCGCCCCCTCTGTTCATCCGCCTCCCTGTACGTGTCCGCAGGCGGCGACATCCGCCGCTGCCCGTACGGCAGTACAGGAGTGAACGTCCAAGCGCCCCGAGCGGAGATCACCCAGTTCCTCAACTCCGATCCCCAGGATCGGACCACGCCTGAGTGCGCGGCCGTCTGCCGTGCCGACGAGACCTGGTGAGAGGCCCATGACGACGCTCGTCACCACAGTCGGAGAGTTCACCGAGCGATGGCGCACTCCCCCCAACCTCCGCGTCGGCGGCACTCTGGCTGGCACCGGATATGCCTTCCCTCCCGCGCGTGACGTCCTCGACGTCATCCGGCGGGACGAAGAGGTACGGTTCACGATCCTCGGTGACGAGGACTGGTCCGTGCGTATGGACCGTACGGCGGCCTTCCGCACAGCCCCGATCGAAGAAGTGCTCTCGTGGAGCTTCCGCCTCGTTCACTTCGACCTCAGCCGCTTCTACGACGGCCTCCTGAGCGGGTTCCAACAGCACGTCATGGTCCCGTGGCGGACCCAGATGTCCAGTTGGGGGTTCACATGGCAGCGATGCGCACCGATCCTTTTCTTCTCCACGGCCGGGGTGTCCTCGACCTATCACAACGACAACTCGCACGGACTCGTGTGGCAGATCGAGGGCACCAAGACGTTCCACAGCTACCAAGACCCCGACAAGCACCTCAGCGCCGAAGCCGCCGTCGTGAGTGAGACGACCGGAGAGGAACCCCCCGAACACGATCCTGCTGATCGCCAGTCCGTGCGGATGGACCCAGGCGACCGGCTGTGGAGCCACGTGCTCACCCCGCACTGGGTCACCACCGAATCCCCGGTGGCCATGAGTGTCACTCTGGCGCACGGAGGCCTGTGCCATCAGGGCCGCTTCTCGGAGCGGGAGCTGGCGCTCCGCGCATACTGGGACAGGCATCCCGAAGAGGCGTGGAAACTGGACCTGCGCAACGTCCGCTACTGACAGCAGGAACCGGGTCAGCCTCTTAGAGGGGCTGACCCGGTTCCCTGTCTCTACGGAGTCAGCCGGTTCGGCCCCCGGAAGAGGAACGTGGCTTCCCGAAGCGAGTCGAGGCCGAGCAGCACCATCAGCACGCGGCCGAGCCCCATACCCAGACCGCCGTGGGGCGGGCAACCGTAGCGGAAGCAGTTCAGGTAGTCCTGCATGGGCCCTGTGCTCATGCCCTTCTCCGCAGCCTGCTTGAGCAGCACGTCGTAGCGGTGCTCACGCTGGGCGCCGGTCGTGACCTCCAGCCCCTTCCACAGCAGGTCGAAGCTGAGTGTCAGGCCCGGGTTGTCCGCCGGCCTCATGTGGTAAAAGGGCCGGATGCTCGTCGGATAGTGGGTGATGAACACCCACTCGTGCCTGGTCTGCTCCTTGACGTAGGAGGCGATACCTCGCTCGCCTTCCGGGTCCAAGTCCTCCTTCACTCCCTCCGGGTCCCAGCCCTTCGCCCGCAGGATCTTCTGCGCTTCGGCCATGGTGACGCGCGGGAACGGCGTCTGCGGCACCACGACCTCGACGCCGAAGGTCTCCCTGATCGCGTCGCCGTGCAAGTCGGCGACCTTGGCGATGCCGTGCGTGAGCATCTGCTCCTCGAACGTCATCACGTCCTCGACGCCGTTGATCCAGGCAAGCTCGACGTCCACTCCTGTGAACTCGGTCGCATGCCGGGACGTGAACGACGGCTCGGCACGGAACACGGGCCCGATCTCGAAGACCCTGTCGATGCCGGCCGCGATGGCCATCTGCTTGAAGAACTGTGGCGACTGTGCCAGATACGCGGAGCGGTCGAAGTAGCCGAGTTCGAAGACCTCGGCTCCGGACTCGGACGCCGTGCCCATCAGCTTCGGCGTGTGCATCTCGGTGCACCCCTGCGTGTAGGCGTACTCGCGCATTCCCCGCTCGAACGTGGTCTGCACGGCGAACAACAGCTGCGCCTGAGGCCGGCGCCGTACGTCCAGGAACCGCCAGTCGAGGCGGTGCTCCAGCCCTGTGTGCTCGTCGATGGGCAGCGGCGTCTCAGCCCGGTTCAGGATCTCGACCGACTCGGGAACGACCTCAAGGCCGCCGAGCTTCACGATCGGGTTCTCGACTACGCGGCCGGTGATCCGGACGGCGGACTCCGTGGTCAGTCCCTCCAGTGCTGCCTCGACCTCGTCGCTTTCACCCGAGCGTTTGTGAGTGACCTGCACCATGCCGGTGTGGTCACGGACGACAGCGAACTGCATCTTGCTCTGCAGGCGGAGCGTGTTCACCCAGCCCGACACGGATACGGTCTGCCCGACGTGTTCTCGCAGGTCAGAGACCAGTACGCGGCTAGTCGTGTGGATCATCGCAGCCCTCCCAGGGGCGTCGTCATGATCCCTTGGGGGCGCGGACGAGAAGGGTACTCGCGGTGCCACCGCGCCTTTACCGCCACTCGGGGAGAGCGGCGGCCTCATTCATGCCCGTGACGGGGGCCAGCCGGCGGGGCATTGGGTCGTAAGACCGTTCCTCCCCGCGCTCAGGAGTGTCTTCGCATCGGGGCGCGAGATTGCCTTCCCAGCTACCGGCAATTCTCTCGGCTCACGTGATCCCGAAGCTACTCGTCTCCATCAACGCGTTGCCAATGAGCATAGCGGGAACCCCAGGGATAGGGAGGCAAGATCACGCCAGAGTCGGTGCGTCAGCGACGGATCGCCTCTCGACACCCCCATTCCCAGCCGACCAGGTTCATGCGCGGGTGCGTGCACCATGCCGACGGCGGTCGCCAAGGCCAGTCTCGTTGTGGTCGCGCCAAGCGTCACTCTGGGTTGTGGAGGGAACATCCATCGTGCGACCCCAGGTCGGGCCAACGCCTCATATCGTCTCAAGACGGGCGACGGAGAGGGATGGGCACCTGGGCTGATCGTGATCGGATGGATATATCACCCGTGTGATTTGAGTCCATCACCGATAAAATCCTACGCTTCGAAGAAATTCAGACGGAGATACCCACACCTTTGGCCGGTTAACGCGATCAAGCGATACGCCGAGCAATTCTGGCGTCCTTATCACCGAACTCCGCCGTGCTTCTTACGGAAGGGCATCCTGACGATGGATGGAACCTCACGTGCCGGAGTGCCCGTTGAGATCCTCTCGACCCTCAACGTGCCGCCCGGCAGGAGCACCAAGTACGTCTTCGGAACGTCCGACAGGTCCACTTTCGAGGCAGTGCGGCTCTGGGAAGGCGACCGGGAAGCCTACTCGGTGTGCATGTCCGCCCAGGCGGGATGCAGGTACGGCTGTACTCATTGCGCTACCACTTTCGCGCGTACACCCTTCGTGCGGAATCTACGGCCGGAGGAGATCACCGCGGCGGTGCAAGCGGTGGCGGATCCCGTTCGTACCCCGCAAGGCCCCCTCGTCTGGGTCGACTTCGCCGGAGTCGGGGATGCCGCCGCGAACTGGACCCACGTCACCTCAGCGGCGAGAACCATTGCGGACCGTGGCTTGGCGAAGCAGGTGAAGGTGACCAGCATCGCCCCACAGGCATGGGTTCGAAGGCTCCTGCGGGCCGACGCCTGGTTACCGGATCGCTTCATGTTCTCCCTGCACGGCGCCACCGGGACTCAGCGCCGCGCGATCATCCCCCGCGCGGACGATCCCGCGACCGTCCTACCGCTGTGGGCCGCCGTTGCCGAGCAACGCCCCGTGGTGGTGAACTACGTCCTCTGCGAGCACAACACGCGGCCGGCGGACGAGGTCGCGCTCACACAGCTGCTCGCTCCGTACGCCGGCCGCTTCGCTCTGCTGCGGCTCTCCAGTATCAACCCCGTGCACGGCAGCCCCCTACGCCCGAGCGTCAGGGAAGCGAAATTCATCGCCGCGCTGTCCCGCGATCTGGAGGGCTGGGTCGTCTCGCACCACCTTTCCGCCGGGCGCGAGGCGGTCGCCGCCTGCGGTCAGCTGCGTTCGGAGATCCTGGATCTCGCTCCGCCAGTCAGCCGTACGGGGCAAGCCGAGACCATGAGCTGAGCCGATCGCCCGCCGCAGGAGAACTAAGTCCTCGGCTGCTCCCCGTGTTCCAGGTACACGGGGCCACCGTTGGCTCGCGATGCAATCGCCGCCTTCACCCTGCGTGACAGCCTCGGGATCAGGAGCTCGTCGAGTTGCCCGGAAGGAAAGAACTCGGCGGCGAGAAGCTCGTCGGGAGCGAGCTTGATGGAAGCGAAGTCCTCTGGGGTGAGTTCCCCACCGTCGAAGACGTACAGAACCTTGTCACCCTCGGCATCACTCGGAGCCCAGTCCACAGCGAGGAGAATGCCGATCGGCGGAGTGATTCCGAGCTCCTCCTCCACTTCCCGTCGGCAGGCCGCCAAGGGCGACTCCGCATGCTCGACGTAACCGCCGGGGATCTCCCACATGGGCTTGTAGGAAGGCTGGACGAGGAGGACTTGTCCGTCGGCGTTGAAGAACAGTGCACCGGCCGCCATACGGGGCCGCGCCATGCGCTGTTCCTGCTCATTGAGGGCCATGGACCTCAGCCTACGATCCGGGTCCGCTGCGTCCTCGCGCGGCTACTCGCCTGGCGCGGGCGGTCACCGCGTGTGGATACTCCCGGCAGTGGCGGGACGGGAGCGAGCCCATGCGAGGTATGACCGATCATCTGCCCTTCGGTAAGCGCGTGCGGTTCTACCGGCAGCGCCGCGGGCTGAGCCAGCGGCAGCTCGGTCAGCTCCTGGGACGTTCCGAAGACTGGATGTACCGGATTGAGTCCGGGCGTATCCCGGTCAACAACGTGAAGATGCTGGCGGACCTGGCCCAGGCTCTGCGTGTGCACCTGGAGGACCTTCAGGGCACGCCGAGGTTGCTGGAAGACCGTGGACGCGACACAGGCAGCGTGCCGGCGATCCGGGCGGCGCTGATGCAGTCGCGCCACCTGGCGGGCTCCCTCTACGACGACCGTGAATCGGTCCGTCTGGAACGTCTGCGCTTGGAGGTCGACGAAGCCTGGCAGCTCTACCAGAGTGGGCGGTTCGCGAAGTTGGCGGAGCGGGTGCCCGGGGTCCTCGCTGACGCCCGTCTGGCGACGCGGGAGCGATCGTCCGGTCGTGAGAGATCCGAGTCGCTACGGCTGTTCGCGTTGACGTGTCATGTGGCGGCGGTACTCCTGCGGAAGTTGGGGGAGACCAATCTCGCGTGGACCGCAGTGGACCAAGGCGACATGGCCGCGGTGGAGTCGGGAGACCCGTCCGTCGTGCTCGCTCTCCGAAGGGGCATCGCGCACGTGCAGCTCGGCGCCGGATTGCCAGCGGAGGCGGTCAACGTCACGCTGGACGCAGCCGACGGCCTCGAACGCGGGTGGTGGTCATCGGCCCCGTCCGCCCTCTCCCTGTACGGGACCCTCTTCCTCAACGGAGCGGTAGCCGCGGCGAGGATGAGGAACCGGGCGCTGGCCGATCACATGATGGGCAAGGCGCACGAGGCAGCGGAGCGGCTCGGGAGTGACCGTAACGAGCTGTGGACCTCGTTCGGCCCCACCAACGTCGAGATCCATCGGTTGGCGCTCGCCCTTGAGTTCGAGGACGTCCAGCTGGCCGTGGACATGGCCCCACACATCCGAACCACCGGACTTCCTGTGGAACGGCGAGCCCGTGCCCGGCTCGACGTAGCCCGCGCGTATGCCGAAGCCGGACGTATCGACGATGCCGCTGAGGAACTGAAGCGCGCCTTCCGCATCGCGCCCGAGCAACTGCGGGCCCACGAGTTCGCCCGCGAGTTGGCGCGCCGGTTGCACAAGCTCTCACGTCGCCGGGACGTTCAGGATCTCGCCTTGAACCTTGGGGCCATCAAGTAGCGGCCCAGGTCAGACACACCGATGGACCCGGAATTTTCCTCCGGGTCCACTCCCGCGTGCGCGCTTACGGTCTTGACCACCGAGCGTCGCTTGAACGGGAGGCAACAGGGTGTCTGTCCGCCGACTGGACGACAAAAATGGATCCGACGGCATCGACGACACGGTGGTGCTGCGCTGGAGTGGCCACCCACGGTGCGTCGGACTCGCCCGCAACGAACTACGCCGTGCACTACGTGGGTGGGATCTGTCCCGCATGGAGGACACGGCCGTACTCGTGCTTTCGGAGATCTTCAGCGACGTCGTACGCCACGTTCGAGTACCACCGGGCAGAGAGATCGAGTCCCGGTACATACGCACCAGTGATGGCCTCCGACTGGAAGTCCACGACGACGCTGAGGGCCACTACCAACCGGCTTCTGAAAGGCCCGCTCTGCAGGACGAGTTCGGGTCGCAACTCCTGCAGGCATTGACCCACCGTTGTGGCGCGGCCCAACGAGCAGGAAACCGCTTGGTCGTTTGGGCGGAGTTGGCCCCTGACTTCCGGAGGGGGCCCTGCGATGACCGCTGACCGACCGGCTCACCAACTGTTCGTCCTAGCCGAGGAGATACCGGTTCGACCCGCTTCCGCCAGTGGTAGAAGCGAAGAACGCGAAACCGGCGTCTGGAAGGGGTTCGGCTTACGCGCCCACGACACGGACACGGATCCGAGTGGACGCTCCGTTCGGCGCTGCCGCCGCTGCCAGTGCCTTCTCAGCCGCTACAACGAGAGTTCATACTGTGGCAGTTGTGCCCGCAACGCACCAAGCAAGCCCCGGGTCGTGCCAACTGTGCCAGCCGAGGTATGGAATCGTGCCGACATTCGGACGGCGCTCTTCGCGCGGGACTTCGGCCAGGTGTGTCACCTCGTTCGCATCACGACCGGACTGCGCCAGAGTGACATGGCCGACCTCACGGGACTGAGCCAGGCATTCCTGTCCATGCTGGAGTCCGGCGGAAGACGGCTGACCAACATCGACAAGATCGTCGAACTGCTGGCAGGACTCAACATCCCGGCCGACCTCGCTGGCCCCACGCTCCTGCCAACGACCGAGTCGGCCGGAGAGGCCTACCACGCCAGCTAGGCCGGGAGATTCTCGAGAACTGAAGGTCTTCAGGAACGCCTGAAGAGGGCGCCCTGTTCACCCGGCTATACGGACCTCGTCGAAAGATCTTCGTCAGCCGCCCGCCCGCCGGGCACGGACCTTCGCCTGGGCGCATCGCTCCGCCAGAAACGTCCAAGCCGGCGTACGAGACGTCGGCCCGCTTCGACACGTTGTGCTTCCACGACGCTTGGTCCCGTCCTCCTCGATGAGGCGACAGGGCCGTGGTCACGTACTGATCAGCCGGTATGCGATATCACCACCGCAATACCGGGCTGGACGAGTCATTGAAATGCGGCAAGGTCCCAGTACTCGCTGCTCGCCTGAGTGACTTCACCGCGACGGCAGAGAGGTTAGGCTGGGAGCTTTCAATCTCGGTACCTAATTTCCTGAATCCCTATGGCCGTGGACATAGGGATTCAGGAAACAATGGCCAACTCTGCACCACACTGGTGACGGTCACACCGCAGCGGACACTCGATTGCCGCTTCCCAGAAGGAGCGGTATGTGCGCTAGCAGCACATCGATTAGTGCGCCAGAACGGATCTCAGCGGCCGTCACCCGGAGATATGCGCGACAGCATCGTGACTGTGGATGCTCTCAAGATTGCGTACGCGGACCGAGTGGGCCAGTCCTCGGTCGCGGCAAGCCCGGCTGACGTCGCGCGCCATGTCCTCGACGAACACCGGGTGGTCGTAAGCCTGCATTGTCAGAACGCGTTCATCGGGACGCTTGACCAAGGGCACCACTGGAGCGGACGCGCACTGCTCCAACAGCCGCACAGCCTGTTGCACCCCGAAGGGGTAGGGAGCGTCCCCGCGTCCCGTTACGGCCAGCGTGACCCGGCTGCGCTGGTTGTGGGCACCGTAGTCGGAGATCGCCTTCGAACACGGGCACAGACTGGTCACCTCAGTGGTCACCGACGTGACCACCGTCGTGCCCCCATCGTCCCAGCGACCGTCGAACCGAACATCGTGAACTTGGCACGACTCGGCACCACTCGCGGGCGCGATGACGGTCGTACTCAAGGGGAGGGCGACCGATACTGCTACCGCCGGCGCGTCAAGCAGATCCGCACCGACTTTCAGGACCTGCGGCAACTTGCGTGGATCGAACCGGCGAAGGTGCTCGTGGGCAAGTGCCACCATGCGGCTCATATGGGTGCCGCGGCGGTCATGTTGGAGCCGCACGGTCACTTCGATCTCGGCGATGCCCTCCTGGCGGAGGTGACCATCCTCGAAGTAGAGCGGGTAGCGCAGGCCGCTGATGCCGACGTCGTCAATCTCGATGCTGCGGGCATCGGTCTCGTTCTGGATGTCGTGCATGCTCACTCGCCCCGATAGGTGCAGCCGGAGGTGCACGTCTCGCGGACAGTGAGTGCAGAGAGGTCGGGCAGAGCAGGCTTCAGCCGATCCCAGATCCAACGGGCAAGGACCTCGCTGGTCGGGTTGTCCAGGCCCTCAATGTCGTTGAGGTAGTAGTGATCGAGCTGCGCTTCGATGGGCTTGAAGGCCTTCTTGAGGTCCCCGAAGTCCATGACCCAACCCGCCTCAGGGTCGACGGGCGCCTCTACGTGGACGATGACCTTGTAAGAGTGGCCGTGCAGGCGAGCGCACTTGTGCCCCTCGGGAACCTTGGGCAGGCGGTGCGCGGCTTCGAACGTGAACTCGCGGAAGATTTCCATTACTGAATTCCCAGATACTTGTGCGTCTGGAGAGAGAGGATCCAGCGCGGGTTCTTCATGCAGTACTCGACCGTCGCCCTGGTGTTGGCTTCAACGTCAGGGTTGTCCATGGGCTGGAGCCGGAAGTACCGGAAGTCCAACTGCTCGAACTGACGGGGGTCACCTCCCAACTGGGGGTAGACCAACTTCAACTCGTCACCGCTGGTTACGACCAGCTCAGAGCCGATCTTGGGGCTGACGCAGAGCCAGTCGATGCCCTTAGGGGGCACACGTGTGCCGTTGGTCTCGACTGCTACCTCGAAACCGCGGGCATGCAGGGCGCCGATCGCTGCTTCGTCGAGTTGCAGGAGCGGCTCCCCGCCTGTGCACACCACGAACCGGTGCTCTCTGGAGGACGACGGCCAGGCATTTTCGACTGCCTGAGCGAGGTCGTCCGGGGTCCTAAACTTGCCGCCACCTTCTCCGTCAGTTCCGACGAAATCTGTGTCGCAGAACTGGCAGATCGCACGGTGCCGATCCTTCTCCAGGCCCGTCCACAGATTGCATCGCGAGAAGCGACAGAAGACGGCTGGGCGGCCTGCGTGGCTCCCTTCACCTTGCAGGGTGTAGAAGATCTCTTTGACCAGGTAGGTCATTCTCACGCGCCCTGGTACTGAACGGGGTCGGTGACGCCAGCCTCGGCGAAGCCCTTGAGGCGGAGCAGACAGGTTTCGCAGTGTCCGCAGGCCCGCCCCTGCTCGTCCGGGTCGTAGCACGAGGACGTTAGGGAGTAGTCCACGCCGAGCCGCAGGCCTTCGCGGACGATGTCCGCCTTCGACATGGAGATCAGCGGCGAGTGCAGCTTGAGCCGCTGCGTGCCCTCAACTCCAGCGCGGGTGGCCAGGTTGGCCATCCGTTCGTAGGCCTCCATGTACTCGGGACGGCAGTCCGGGTAGCCGCTGTAATCGACGGCTGTCACGCCCGTGAAGATGTCGCTCGCCCCAACCGTCTCCGCGTAGGCCAGCGCGAAGGACAGGAAGATCGTGTTGCGTGCAGGAACGTACGTGATGGGCACGCTGCTGTCGGAGTCCTTGCTGCTGGCGTCATCCAGGGACTCGTGCTTCGGAACGTCGATGTCCGACGTGAGCGCCGAGCCTCCAAAAACTCGCAGGTCGATGTCAGCGACGACGTGGCGTGCGACCCCTTGCGCCGCAGCCACGCGCTTCGCAGCCTCAAGTTCCACGCTGTGTCGCTGGCCGTACCGGAAGCTCAGTGCGTACGGCGTGTAGCCCTGGTCCTTGGCGATCGCCAGGACGGTCGTCGAGTCCAGTCCGCCACTCAGTAGAACGATCGCGGGACGCTCCGCCATGCCTTGCTCCCTACTTAGATCTATGTGTACGGGTGAAACCCTAGCGGAAACCGGCAGGTAGAGTAACGACAGCAAACTGCTAGTTATACTCGCCGGGGAGTAGGGGCTGCGTGAAGCAACTAACGGTGGTCGTCACCTGCACAGACCGCAAGGCTGCCGTGCCAGAGGCCGCACTGCACGCGAGATCCCTCCCTGCAGGGACCGTGAAGGAGCGCGCGATGCTCTGGAACGAGCGCGTCAACAACGCCCCGCCAACACACGCGCTCACTGGGCTCTACCGCGGCGACCACTGGACGCAGGCACAGCGGCTCCGTGACGAAGCCACCAAAGCCGGGTTCAAAGCGGAACTTTGGGTGGCTTCCGCCGGCCTCGGCCTTCAGCCAGTATCAGCGTCGGCTCCCTCGTACGCCGCGACCTTCAGCACCCGACACGCGGACTCGGTAGCCGCCACAACAGAAGACAGTGCCCAGTGGTGGGGCCAGCTCCAGGAAGACACCGGTCGAGCAACGCTGCAGGAACTCGGTAAGGCAAGCCCTGTCCTGATGGTTCTCTCCGAGGCCTACGCGAAGGCCATGGAAGTGGAACTGCGCGCCCTGGCCGAAGTCGCGCCCGACGTTCTCCTCTTCGGTGGCGTCGACGAGGTCGCCGGCATCCACAGAGTCCCAGCGGACGCCGGACTGAGACGGGTTCTGGGCGGAACGCTGACGAGCTTGAACGTTCGCATGGCCACCTCGTGGCTCCAGCACTGCCAGGACAACCAGCTCACGTCAACGGCCACCACCGACTCCTGGAAGAAGTGGGCGGCGAGCGAATCCAGACCCGAAATTCACAACCGCCAGCCGATGACGGATGACGAGGTAATCGCCTTCATCCGGCAGCAGACTGCATCCCAGCCGGGCATCTCGCGGACACGGCTGCTGCGTCGACTGAGAGACGGAGGCCAGGCTTGTGAACAGAGTCGCTTCGCCAACCTGTACATCAAGGCCATGAGGGTGTCGTGACAGAGAATCCAATTCGACGCAGAGCTCTACGCATCGAACAGAACCCGAGCATCCCGCTATACCTCTTCGCCCTGGAGGCCGGAGAGGTGGATCGTGTGGCTGACGTAGCAAGGATCTCCCGTGACGAGGCTGGGAAACTTCTCGGCTACCAGCGGCCCGAGAAGAAGCAGCACGTCAAGCAGATCCTTGACTACCTGGACAGCGAAGACGTCCTGTTCCCGAACGGTCTCATCCTCGCCCTCCCCGCCTCGGTCCGTTGGAAGGGCAGCCGAGGGCCCAATAACACCGATGGCTTGGCGACAATCGGGACCATCGAGATCCCGCTGCCGGAATCCGACGACGCTCCTCGGCCGGCCCTGATCGTAGACGGACAGCAGCGAAGCCTTGCTCTTGCCCGCACCAAGCGGTCGAAGCTCCCCATCACCGTTGCTGGGTTTGTTGCTGAAGATCTGGAGATCCAGCGCGACCAGTTCCTCCGGGTCAACACCGTGTCACCTCTTCCTACCAACCTCGTTTCCGAACTTCTCCCCGAAGTCAACACAAAGCTACCAACCCGGCTGTCTGCTCGGAAACTCCCATCCGCGCTTGTTAATGCCCTGAACCTGGACAATGATTCGCCGTTCAGGGGAATGATCAAGCAGGCTTCAAGCGTGGGCGATAGGAAATCTGAGGCAGTAGTTAAGGACAACAGCCTCATCTCTGCCATCGAAGAATCACTCTCCCCCTCCGGGGTTCTCTTTCCATACAAAAACCTTTCCAACGGAACAACCGATACATCAGCGATGAGAGACATTCTCGTCGTCTACTGGACAGCCGTTAGAGACACCTTCCCGGAAGCCTGGGGGCTCTCGCCAGCCAAAAGTCGCCTCATGCACGGTGTGGGAATCCGATCAATGGGGCGCCTCATGGACCGGATAATGGACCGTGTACTGGTGAGTGCAGATATCGAGTCTAAGGATGCCTACGACAAGGCTATGACCGAGTTGGAGCTAGTCAAGCCCCACTGCCATTGGACAAAGGGCCGCTGGCCAGAGCTCAACATTCCCTGGAATGAGTTGCAGAACACGCCTCGCCATATCAGTACCCTGTCAAACCTTTTGATTCGAATTTACCTTCAGTCGAGGATGAGCGCGTCGTGAAGTTCTACTTTCCGGACAGTCAGGACCAGATCAGTCCACAGTACGACTTTAAAAGGGATGAGTATCCAGATCACCGGGTCCGGCAGAGGGATGACTTGTATGCCCATCAGGCGGTGACTCCGGCACCGTACGACGGGATACTGGTTAGTAAGGCGATCGTAGACGGGTCAGTCAAGGGTGCCGGGAAATATAGTACCCCCCAACGAAATCGACTTTATCGTGACGGTGTTTCGAGGTTTTTCGGCCTACCTGAAACGATGACGAGTCTCGGCGATTGTGGTGCATTTAACTACATCGATGAGGAGCGCCCGCCGTACACTATCGATAGTGTTCTCGAATTCTACTTCGAGTGCGGATTTGACGCTGGCATCAGTATCGACCATGTGATTTTTGGGTACCAGCCTAATGACTCGGAGAAAGAGGCGGATCCGGCATGGGTGAAGCGCCGCGAGATTTCGCTTGAGTTGGCAGAGAAATTCATCGATGCCGTCAAGCGGCGCAATAAACTCATTCCTGTGGGCGGAAGAAGGCTGGAGCCGGTTGGTGCGGCCCAGGGGTGGAGCCCCGACAGTTACGCGGATAGCGTCGCTAGGCTCCAGGAGATGGGATATAAGAGGATCGCTCTCGGTGGCATGGTCCCGCTCAAGACCCCGGAGATCATTGCCTGCCTCCAGAGGATCTCTGAAGAGCGCAAGGATGGTGTTAATTTCCATCTGCTGGGAATTACACGCATCGATAGCATGGAACGCTTCGTCAAATATCACGTCAGTAGCTTCGACAGCACATCGGCATTCCGACAGGCCTTCATGGATGAGCGGAATAACTATCATACTGCCGATGATTCATTCATGGCGATCAGAGTTCCCCAGGTTGACGGTAACCTCACCCTCAAGAAAATGATTTTGGCGGGGACTGTGTCCCAGTCAGCGGCAATCAAGGCCGAACGGGAATGTCTCAGGTTGCTTCGCGAGTATGACGAAGATGAGAGTGCTGATGTAGAGCCCGTCATGGATGCCCTGCGCGCCTATCAAGCACTTCTAGGTGATCCTAAGAAGCTTGAGAAAGTCGAGAAGTATAGGAAGACCCTCGTCGCCCGGCCGTGGAAGGACTGCCCCTGCGCTCTTTGCAGGAAGCACAAGATCGAGATAGTCATCTTCCGTGGAACAGAGAGAAACAAGCGCCGCGGGTTCCATAACATGACGGTACTCGAAGCCAAGATGCGCAAGCTGCCGCTCACATAATCGCCCAGACCGCGCATAGTACGTAAAGCAACTCAAACAGGAGATGATGTGGCCGACCGCTACGTGTTGAAGGTTCCCGCGCTCAAGGTGCTTCAAGGCAGCAAAGAGATCTACTGCTTCGCTGTCGACGGCAAGAAACTGCACGACTTTGCCTCTGTCTCGCGCGTCCGCCGCGATGATCAGAAGCGGTTGCAGGGGTACCAGCGGCCCGAGGTCCTCAGCCACATCAGTTCGATCCGCCGCTACCTTGAGTCAGAGGGGGCGATGCTCCCCAACGCAGTCGTTCTCGCGTTCGACGAGCGCGTGACGTTTAAGCCGGCGGCCCGCGGCGGAGACGTGACGTACTCCATCCCCGGCGAACTGATCATCCCGGTGGATGAGTCGCTTGCCGACGAAGAGAAGCCAGCCTGGCTCGTGGACGGACAGCAGCGCAGTGCAGCCATCAGGGACGCTGACCTCGGAGAATTCCCCGTGGCAGCCGTAGGCTTCATCGCCACCCCGGAAGAGCAGCGGTCGCAGTTCATCTTGGTCAACTCGACCAAGCCGCTTCCCAAGGGGCTCGTGTACGAACTTCTGCCGGAGACGACCGGCCAGCTGCCGCGCTCGTACGCGCGCCGTCAACTTGCCGCGAAGATCATGGTCCTTCTGAATATGAGCGACGGCCCCTTCGGCGGAAGGATCGCCAGCCCCACGTCGCCGGGCGGCAACATCAAGGACAACAGCGTGCTGAGGATGCTGGAGCACAGCATCTACGAGGGCGCCCTGTACCAATACCGGAACGCCGACGACGGCACTGGGGACGAAGAGGCGATGCTGGCCCACCTGCTTGCCTTCTGGAAGCCGGTGTCGCTCCTCTTCGAAGACGCGTGGGGCAGGCCTCCCAAGGAGTCGAGGCTCACGCATGGCGTGGGTATCCAGGCCATGGGCTTCGTCATGGACCAACTCACCACGGATGTCCCCTACGACAAGGTCAACTGGGACAAGATCCGTATCACCTTGCGCGGGCTGGAGGACCACGTCGCCTGGACCTCTGGCACGTGGCGGTTCTCGGACGGTCAGGAGCGGCGTTGGAACAGCCTTCAGAACACAGCCAATGACGTGCGGCTGCTCACCAGCCACCTGCAGGCCCTCGTCTCGAAGTAGAGCTGACACGTTCCTTTAAGGGTGGCCGCCCAGTGATCTGGGTGGCCACCCTTCAGTCAAGAACCTGCTGCTACGGCGCGAAGGCCGTTGACCGCTGCTCGCAGCATGGACGCTGATCCGCTTCCGTCGGCGTAGTGGATGTACTTGGTGTTCGCGTGCTGGGTGATGAATCCGGTTGCTGCGTGCTTGGCACAGCGAGTCGCGAGAACAATCAGGTCGGCCGTCCTTGCCTTGTGGCGGAGTTGAGTACTCCCGGCCTTATCGCATGCGATGGCCGTGTTCACAGCAGGGGCGAGACGTCCGATCTCCTCCGCGCAACGTGCCAGGACAGCCTCATCCAAGGAGTACAGCAGCACATTCGTCGAGGGCAGCGCGGCAAGCGGCGCCTCCTGCTCGCCGTCAGAGCCCACTCGCTCCTGCCATGGGAAGTCGACCTCGAGTTCCCGCGAGAGTCGTTTCGCGAAGGCGAGGTCGGCTTCGTTCAGCCGACCTTGATGCCGCCATAGCGGCTCCAAGAGCCCGTACGCAAGGGTGTGGCGGGCTTCAAGGGACGGGCACGCAGCCAGGAACAACCGGTCGACGAAGTCCAGGGCGATTGCCGCCCGCTCGGGTGAGACCCAGCGATTGCGGTAGGCCCCAATCTCGTCGAGGAGGTCTCGGTAGTCCTGTTCTGAGGGATTGCCCCGGAGCGCGATCTCTGTCAGCGCCTGTAGTGCAGCGAGGTCCCCCGGGCCGAACCGGTCGAAGGTGACAGCATTCCGGATGAAGGCATGGGCGGTCATGCTCGCCGGGGCGTCGTAGCCGACTGCGTCGATGAATGGACCGACTGTGCGCCATGCCTCCTCCGCTGCTTGATCTTCGAGGCTGTCCAGGAGTTCAGCGAGAGTAGAGTCATGCGCTGCCGGCGACGCCCAGGATGTCCAACTACGCTCTAGAAGCGCAGACTTGGCTTCGCCCGGGCTGATACTCAGTGCTCCGAGGAGGGACGACCAGGAGTCGATGACCGAAGATGCCTCTGGCTCAGCATCTGTCTTCTCAGTAGCAGGCGGAGCGGATTCCGCTGGCGCGGAGTCCGCTTCAGCCTGAGCCGGTATGCCAAGAACGCGCTGTGCTTCTTCCCAGACCTGTGAGGGCAGTTCACCAATGCGGCCTGCGCCTTCCAGACTCGTTACCAGACGCTGAAGTGCGGGCAGATCTTCAAGAACCCCGGCCGCCATCAGCAGCACCGTGATGGCCTGCACCCCCAGTGGGCCGGCTTCGGTGTCCAGGAGCCCGGGGACGAAACGTCCCCTCTCCTCGAGGCTTGCCCGGGCATCCGGCAGATTGCCCTCAGCCAGGGGGCCTTCCATGCCCAGGTACACGGCGTTGAGGACCGCCTCCTTCACCGGGAGAGGAGGGTCTTGCCGGAGAGCATCAGGGAGTTCGGGCAGTTGGAGGATCTCTTCGCCACGGCCAAGCCGATCAAGCCGCTTAATCCGCAGATTCGCGAGGTTAGCCGCGGTTACACCGCCTGCCGCTGCGAGCTGATCGAGCACCGCCTCGGACGCTGCCTCAGCGCCTGCAGAGAGAGCCGCGTCGAACTCTGCAAGGAGACGACCGATTGGCTTGGCCATTTTCCACAGTCTGGGAGGCCGACGGGCCTCGGTCCTCTGCATCAACTCCAGCGCCCCAGCCAGGTTCCTGCGGTGCTCAAGAGTGCGCCCGGTCTCCAGACGGAAAGTGGCGCGACCATGAGCGAACTCGCGGATGGCCTGCTCGACGGGGTCGTCTGGGTCCAGCCAGGCAGGCTGGATACCTACCCGTTCGTCGTACGTGATGTATGTGGGGCCAGCAAAGGCCCGAATCAGCTCGGCCGTCTTGGCGCGTTCGCCGGGTTCCCGCGCAACGACGTACACGACGAAGCGGTCTCTGCCGGCGTACAGGCGCGGAAGGACTACGGGCGCGTTATCGCCGCGTCGAAGGGATTCAACGAACGGCAGAGTCCTGTCCTTGTAGGGGTAGGCCGGGTCAAGGTTAGGCCAGACCGCGTTTCCGTCACCGAAGAATCGGTGCAAGAACGTCTCGATAGAATCTGGGGTTTCTTCCCGTGGCTGCGTCACGAGCTATTCCTCCACCGCTGCGCCAGGTCTAGCCGTGCCTGGCCAGCATCCGGCCCGCCCACGTTGTAGGTGACCAATTCATCATTCTTCGCCATGCCCCGCACCGTGTAATTCATCGATCCGGTGAGAATCCAGTCCTGGCCACACAGCGTCTTCTCGTGAACATCGGGGTCGCGATGGACGAACAGATTATCCAGTTTTGGAGCTTCGATCCGGCGCAGGAACGGATCGTTGTGTTGATCAGGTCGAGTGACCACATGGACGCGGGTCCCTGCTCCAGCGATGCGCAGAAGTGCGTCTGACAGCCGCCATCCTCTGGGCGGCACATCACCGAAGAGGGCGTCATAAGTGCCGTGACTGTTGTCGATTACTTGGACATCTGTGATCCACGGTGAGACCAGCCACAGGTCACTGCTGGGGTTGAGCATCTCTGCCATCAAGGCGGCGGAAAGCATTGAGTCGATACTCAGGCCTGTGCGAGCCCCGGTGCGCACCGTTCTGGTCAGTACAGTCACTGGGTTGCCTCCCGCAACTCGACCCGCACACGCAGTTCGTCTCTGTGTCGGGCATAACCACGCACCTCTCCGTGGACCTTCATCACGTCGCGGTACACAGTCAGCGCCGGCACTCGGATGAGGGCCTCGGCCAGTGTCTGTGCTTCGTCAGCGGGGCAGGTGAGTTCCACGGCACCGCTGTCGGCCATGGCTTTCTGGTACTCCGTGGTCCAGTCGCTGGCAGTGACGAGGACCTCGGGGAGGCGGTCGCTGTGCGCGTGGCGTACGAGGAGCCGATCGAGCAAGGGGGCATCTGCATAGGGCTGGTAGTGCTGGAGGTCCTGCGTCCGGGCTTGCCGTCCTCGCGGCCAGAGCAGGCTGAAGGCCTGGTCAGCCGACAACTGCTTGCTCCCGCCGATGTTCAGTCGCTTGTCGCCGACGGCGAAGGCAATGACGTTCGCGTCGACTTCGACTCCGAGCCTGTCCTCCAACTTCGTCCAGGCATCCGCCATGGCGAGAACCTGTGCGTCCGTGTCAGGGCCGGAGCCAGGGCGAAGGAGACGGGTCGACAACGCTGCGACCGCTGTGCGGCGGGGACGGCCGTCCAGCCGTTCCCAGGCGGCAAGGAGGTCGTTCAGGGCGGCTTGCGCTGTCTCGGCATCCTGGGATCCGCGCAAAGCGCGCACGGCTTCGGCGGCATCTCCGCCGGGTTCCTCAGCGAGGTGACGCAGCAGACGGGTGAGCGTGGCGTCAACGTACTCGTAGTCACTGGGCGCGACTGCGCTGGTGACGAGCGACCAGAAGCGGCGGGGGTCTTCCCCGTAGAAGCGGACGAGACTTTCGATGATGCCCAGGCCCCCGATTGAGGTCTCGCTAAGCCACAAGGCAGTGGGTTCGCCAGCAGCGCCGGGTAGAACGTCGACGATCAAGTCGCCGTCCTGTGCGTCCGGGCAAGCTCTCTGTGCAGCGGCGAGAATGGCGGCGGCCACCGTGTCGCGATATGCGCGCTGCGCCAAGTCCTCAGTTCGGGTGGCGACGTCCGGCGCGAAGAGGTGCTCCGCTGCCCGGTCCACCGCCGCAAGCACTCGCCCGTCCCGGAGCAGTTCGGTGAGCCCGTCGATCAGCCGGACATTGTCGACGATCTGGTCCGGATCACTGTTGTCGCGATATAGGACGCTCAAGATGCGGGGCAGTTCCCCCGACCATGCGCCGTTAGCGAGTGAAGTCCGCACTTCTTCAACGGTGCGTGAGTCATCTTTCAGACCTTCGAGGGCAAAGGCTGTGAGATAGACCTGACTGAGCCACGCGCGCTGGAACTTGTTCGCGACATCATCGAGAACGGGGTCCTCGGCGAAGGAGTACGAGAAGGCGAGGGATCGCCATTCCGGAGATGTCAGGTACTTCCGGATGACTGGGTCTGAGGTGTTCAGCGGACGGAGCATGATTCGAACGGCATCGACGCCGAGCCTGAAGCCCAGGGCAGCCGGCTTGCCGTGCAGTTCGTAGTAGACCTTGCGCGTCTCGCTCCCTCCGCGTTCAAAGGCGACTTGGCATTCGGCACCGATGGTCATACGCCGCATTTCGATGGGATTGCCGGCAGCGTGAGTCGCGAAGCTGACGCTACTGACGCGCTCGCTCCAACGAGATGGATTGGGGATGTCCGCTTGGGTCGGTGGTGCTTCCTCAGACACGACGATCTCGGTGCGCCACAAGGGAAAGCCCTGAGAACGGTCAGAGATTTCTGTGTCCGGCTGCTGCAGTTTCAATTGGGTGGGCCGGAAGACCTGAAGGCCCTGCGGGTCGTGCCCGGTGGGGTGCCATGTTCCTTCAGGATCGGCGTGCTGCACGATCTGGGGCAGCGGCAGAGTGTTGCTGCCGGCGGGCCCTACCGGCAGCCACGTGCGGTGCTCGTCGCGGCGGTGCCCGAATCGTCGGCTGACGCGCCCGGGCACGGCTTCACGAAGTGCCCTGGCGATGGGCAACTGCTCCAGGGTGTCCCTTTCGTTGAAGGGCAGGAGCAGTTCGACCTCGGGAAGGTTCAGCGGCTCGAAGAGTGAGCGGGTGATGAACTCGGGAAGCAGAGAGCCTTCCTTTGCGCCCGGGTCGATGCGCTGAAACGACCAGTCGCTACGCAGCCGCCGCAGGGCGGTGGGGACGACTGCCAGGAGCAGGGATCGTGGCTGCTCCCACAGCAGTGCTTGGACCTCATCGGCGCTGATCTGCAATGCCCGCATCAAGTGCCGAGCAAGGTCGTCTTGGAGATCGGGCTCATCAAGGATGGCCTGCAGGAGCAACGTCAGCATTTCGTGACCTGGACGGTCGGCGTCCTTCACGACATGGCCGCTGGGAGCTCGAAGGATCTTCCTGGGGTCGGCCCACTGGTTTCGGGAACGGAGCTTGCGGCTGGCCCAGTCCAAGAGAGCTTGGGTGGCTTGGATCTTCAGGACGAAGCGGTTACCGATGGGGAGGCTGCGCGCAGGTACCTCCGGGGCGAAGAGAGTTTCGTATGCCTGGTAGGCGAGTCGGTCCCGCCCGTAGTCCGAGAGTGTGACGACCGTAATCGGCCTCGTGCCGCGCTCTCGGCCTGCGCGGCCCCGGCGCTGAATGAACGCTGCTGCGTCGCGGGGTGCTTTGTGTTGGAGGACCAGGCCTACACGTGGGTCGTTGAAGCCGACTTCCAGGGAGGCGGTGGCTACCGTCAGGTTCGCATCGTGGTCGACCCCAACGTCTTGTGATGATGTACGGCCGACCTGGAGGTGATGGAGTTGAAGGGTCGGGTCAAGGTCGTGCCCGATCTTCTCCACGATGTCCCACGACTGTCCGTCGAGGTACCGGGCAGCGTGTTCGTTCCGTTCGGACGAGCGAAGACCCGCTAGTACGCGTCCTCCGCCATTTCGGCGGCCAGTTCGATTTTGACCGCCTTCCGCGTCCCGCAGGTCGTTGTAGAAGCGGTTGGTGACGTCGAGGTCGTCCGTGAACAGGAAGCCCGTGGAGCCGTACAGATACTGCTTCTTGTCCAGATCGAGTATGCGGCCGTAGAGCATGGCCGTCTGAATCGACGTGGACAGCAGGCTCGCGCCGGAGACGGGGTCGCCGCGGAGCGCGACTGCGTACTCCCGCCCCTCGGACCTCATGGCCTCGTCAGCGGGTTCGATCGAGTCGACGTCCCCCGGGTGTAGGCCAACCAACTGTGCAAAGAATCTGTCGGCGTCTCGCAGGGTAGCCGACAGCCCAACGAACGTTATTGGCCGCCGTGCTGCCTCTCGCCACCGGCGGAGCAGTAGTGCCACCTGCGCACCGTGAAGACCGCTGTAGGTATGCACCTCGTCGAGTAGGACGAGTGACGGGGCTGTGCTGCTGCCCCGCCAGCCGAGTAGACGTTCCAGGGAAGCGTCACCACTGCAGCGGTTCAGCATCTCTGTGGTCGTGAAGAGCAGATCTGGGGGGTTCTTCTTGAGTGACTCGCGAGTGAGCGCAACCCGCCCCTCGGCCAGCGTGTAGCCGCACTTAGTGCAGGTCAGCGTCTCGCGCTTCCTCTGGCGGTCCTCGTCCTTCCACTCAAGTTCCCCGGTACCGCAGTCGGGCTCGGGGCAGGGCAAGTACGGGCACACGACGCCCCGAGGAGTGCGCTTCCATGCATTGTCGAGCCCTGAGTTCGCCTCCAGGCGCCTGTCCTGGGTGTGCCACGGAGTGTCCCCGTACAGTGCGCCCACACGGATGGTTCGCCGCTTGCTCGTGCGTAGAGCCTGCTCGACTGCGTTAACCGTTCGGATCGACTCCCGAAGCTGGTCGCGCAGGAGTTCCTTGCGTGGGTAGAGCGCCAGCGTGTGTACACGCTGTGCTGCCCCATGAGCCTGCTCAGCCATGGCAGCGAAAGCCGGCAGATAGAACGCGAGCGTCTTCCCGCTGCCTGTGCCAGCACCGACGATGATCCCCCTGGATCGCTCGGAACTGAGTGAGGCGAAAACAGACCGAGTGGCGTCCAACTGGAAGCGTGCCAGTTCACGTCCCCGTAGTTGGGCTTCCGCTACATTTCGCTGCACCTCACCCCAGTGTGGAAGGCGCTCAAGCTCCTGCATGGCCTCTGCTGCCGGGATGTCTCGACGGGGATAGCGGCGCGGTGCCACATGCAGGCGGTAGTCGGCGACGAGCCGGCGCTGCTGCCGCCACCACCCAGGCTGCTCCTCATGAGCCCAGCCACCCCGCGCGAAGAGCTGCCGCAGGCCAGATGAGAGCCTCAACGACTCCGCCAAGCGGGTTCGGTACCGCGGTGGCGACGTTACTGGGACGGGGACCTCGAACAGCAGGGCTCGGAGCAGGAACTCCTCCAGCACACCCTGAGCAGACATCGCCTGAGGCGCTGCCTCGTGGCTGTTCAAGAGATCGTCGATAGTCTCGATGACCTCGCTCTCGGAGAGAGCGGTCTCCGTGACTCCCCACGACAACAAGGGCAGTTCGTGATCCTCCAGCCGGTTCAGGAGTTCGTTCGCGAAGCGGATATCGAGTTGGTCTGTCACGCTCCGGTCCTCTGCAGGGTGATGTGAAGATCCATTTCAAACTGACGCAGCAGTGCGATGTCGGCGTCTGAGAGGTCGCGCAAAGTGGGGCTGGGGCGCTTCTCCAGCAGTGCCAACAGGTCCAGTAGCTCGTTGGGGGGGTCGCTCTTGTCGCGCAGGGACTCCGAGAGCAGGGCGAACGTGCTGGTGAAGAGGGTGACGTCTGAAGTTGACAGGTTCTTGGGCGTCACCGCCTGGCGGAGTTCCTTCTCCCGGTTGCGCGCTCCCTCGCGTTCGCCGCTCGAGAGCATCGGAATCCGGGCCAGAGGAAGAGCAGCGAGTTGTGCTGTGGCCCAGGCGACCCAGGCCTCACCGTTGTTGCTTTTGAACTTGGCCGCAGCCTCCTGGACCTTCTTCCTGGCCGTATTGAAGACTGTGTCGCTAGGCAAACCATTGAGAGCTTTGCGCTCGAACGCGCTGCGTGCGGAATCAACACCCGACAGGTCAGCTCTGTCCGCGGCCCCAAGCAGAGCCAAGGTGCGGTTCAACTCAACCTGCGTTCTCAGTTCGGCAAGAGCCACACGGAGTTCCTTCGTGCGGGTGATGACCCGCGTGGCCTCCTTCTCCCCAACTGCGCCGACAGCGATTTGGCGTGCACGGTTCTGTAGCTGCACGGCCTTGTCATACACCGACAAGTCGGTCACGAGTCCTCCCCGTCATCTTCGGCGAAGGGAGTAGCCGTGAGCGCCTGCCACTCCACACAGATCTGCCCCACGTCTTCCGCGGCGCTGTCACTTGCTGAGCCACTTGACCGTGACTCGGCGCTGGCAAGCGCCGCATCCAGCCACTCGTCGGCCGCGACGAGTAGTTGCTGAATCAGGACGAGCGAATTTCCACGGTCCTTCACAGCAGCCACCACGCGAGCGTGCTGCTGGGCTGAGGAATCGCGGCCTTCATCGTCTGCCTTGGCCAAGTCGTCTTCGAGCGCAGAAACGGCCTTCCAGTCGGCGTCCTGGGCACGCTGAAGCAGAACATCGAATCGCCGGGACTGTTCGGCTGTCAGAGGCAGTCCCACTTCTCGTGCGGCACCGAGCACGTCGCGGACCGCTGCCATGGTCTGCGCGCCGGTCGTGCCGCGCGGCTGTCGGCTTCGGATCGAGCTGAGCAACTCGTGGTGATCTGTGAGCTGGTTCTCAAAGAGGGACACCAAAGACGCGAACCCGGTGACGGCAGGCCTCACCCATTTCGGGATGTCGAGCGTCTCGACCTCCCAACTCCACGAAGAGGTTGCTCTGTCGATCAGCGGAAGGGCACGTGCAGCATCAACCATGTTTACGGCACCGATGCCCTGGGCGATCCCGACGGCGCCACGGAGTTGCTTCACAAGTTCGGGACGAGTTCTGAGGTGCCCCTGGAGCACGTCCATCCATTTCGCTGCGCGGATGGCGCTGTCTCCCCGGTGCCATTCCTGTCCGTCGTCGAGCGCAGCCGACATTAGTTGCGAAGCAGGCATTCCGGGCCATGCTTGGCCAGCCAGCGCCGCACCAAGGAGTGATGCCCGGAATCCCGCGACGAGGTGATCGTCCGTGATCTCCATGTGCCGCTGTAGCCGTACAGTGAGATCTCGGCCGTGCCTCTCGGCCAGGTACGCGAGCCGTCGGATGTCCTCGGCTCGCGCCGGGAGGTTCCGCTCCGCCCTCAGCAGGCTGTCGAAGAACCAACTGTCCCTCGGGAGACGAGAAAACGTGATGGGAGCATTCTCAACTCCTGGCAAGTTTTCCTTCGCGCCCTCGATGGACACGATGGTTGCCTTGTTCGGCCAGGCTGCTCTTCGCAGTTCGGTGGTTCCGACCTCCCGCATGAGAGGGGAGTTCCATTGATACCGCTGCATGACCGCGGCTGAGACCACGCCCCGAATTCTGTTTGCAGTGGCCGTATCCAGTCCGCCCTCGCGGGTGAGCCACTCATCCACCGTCTCCAGACCTCGCTGGAGTTCCCCAGGGAGTTCGTCGCGTTTGCTGCCTACTCCCGCCTTGGGCTGTGACTCCTGGGTGCCCGGCTGTTTCGGCACGGATGTAGGAGCAGGTGGGTGGCCGTGCCCTCCTCCACCGCTCAGTGGCTCTAGGGAGAATGCCTCCAAGATCGTGGAGTCGATGTCGTTGGCGTCATCAGGAGCATCTCCCCAAAACTCAAGGACGAGTTTCCGACGCTCGGCAGAGGCGGGGTCATGATCATTGTCCGCTACCACACCGAGCACGTCGCGGCTGAGCCATGTGTCCAGCTTGGTGGGCCGGAACCGCTCCCGGAACATGGGGTCAGGGAACTCGCCCTGCTGTATGGCCGTAGCGTGTTCAACGAGGACCGGCCGCACGACGCTTCCCAGCACGACACGAGGGTTGAAGGTCCACGGCTTGTTCTTGTCCGCCGTTCCATGAACAGCTCTCACTAGAGCTGACTCGTTGAACGGGTACAGGCCGTATTCGTCTGAGGTGGCTCCGAACACCTCATGACACTCAGTTCGCAAAGAGCAACTCAAGCATGCGTTAGGAGTATCGCCATCGCTCGCACGCTCCAGGGCTTCGCGCCCTACACGCCCTGCATTGAGGTAGCGGGCAACGAACGAGGCGATATCTGCACGTCCTGTGTCCTCTGGGCTGAAAGGAACGTCCAGGTGGTAGACGAAGCCAGTGCCGGCCTGAATCCGGGTAGCGGCCGTCTCATCCAGCTTCCCAAAGTACCCCGTTGTCACCGCCATGAGCGTTCGGATGGGTGCGAGAGTTGTCTTGCCCTCACGGTTTGCTGCTTCCACTACGGCGTCGAGAAGGTCTCCCTGTACGCCTTGGATGAGAGCGAAGTCCTCGATGAGCAGGACGATTTCCTTGCCCTGCCGGTGGTACTCCTCTCGCACTTGAGTCATCGCATCGAGGAGCCGTCCTGCTCCAAGATTGGCGGCGCCCTTGATGGCGGCTTCCAGGTGCCTGTTGAGAAGCTCTACCGCGATGACTTGAAGATCGCCACGGGTGCTGATAGTGCCGAGCAGCCGTTGCGCCATTCCTGACGCGGATCGGATGTCACGAATATCGAGTGGGAGATCGCTGACGCTGAAGCCTTCTGGACGGTCTGCCTGGCCGTCCTGGCGATTGTGAATGAGTTGGTGAGCCAGTTCAGGAACGAACTTGCCGGGTGCCAGCAGTTCCGCGCGGACGTGAGGGTCGAGTAGTACCGCAGCAAGTTTGCCGGGGCCGACGAGCATGCGCGCCATCGGATTCGACTCTGCATTAGGGGGAGTGGACTCAAGTGCTTCACTCAGTTCGTTGAGGATGCGTCGCGCCAGAGAGTCTTCGTCGATATCCTCGGTAAACTTATTGATATCCTCTTTGAGTTGAGCTAGGTCGCTGCTCTCCGCTTTGGCGATGAGCGTGCTGACGACAGCCTTGAGGCTGGTCTTGGACTTCTCGAGGTAGATGACCTCTCTCTGGTCTGCCCCTTCCTTCATGGCAGCCAGTTGCTCGCGGATCCAGCGGACGAGATGCGACTTGCCTGAGCCGGAGTCACCGACAACTGGTACGACGAGGGCTCCACTGTCTGCGCGGAGCGCCATGAAGTCCTTGAGCACTGCCCACTCGTCGATCGGGTCGCCCTCGATGACGAGTTCTTTCCCGTCCATGATCCGAGCACGCTTGATCCGCAGCGGTGCGTGGGTGGCCAAGAAGACTGACCGTGAGGGGCTGACCGCCTCAGTGTTAATGGTGGAGGCTGCTACTGCTGGGTCCCAGCAGAGCATCCCGCGGAAGTCAGCCATGGGTGGGCTCCAGGATCATAATGTCGCTGACGGGGCGAGGACTGGCGGGGCGTTCAGGATCGTGCAAGAGCAGGATCTGCCGGGCGTCGTCATCGTGCTCCAGGCGAATCCACTTCTCGTCATGGCCACGTAGGAGTGCAAACGAGAGAGCAGGGCCGGCCACGTTGTCGCCGGGGCTGGGGATGCCTACCGCGAGCGAGTGTGCGCCACCGGGCAGTACTGGCAGGTTCTCCCGTAGAACCTGTAGTGCTTCAACAGCACTGACGCGCTGTCCCGAGTGCCACGACTCGGCCACCGTCTGCTTTACGGCCGGGGTGCAGTCCGCGACCAACGGGGTGCGGCCGTCGGTTCGGAGGACGGGGGCAGCGGCGAGTCCGAGGGCCGTTGCCCAGTAACCAAAACGGGACCACCGAGTGTCGTTTGCGAAGATGGGATGGACCTCGGCCTTCAGCAGCTTGTGGTCCTTCCCATCTCTCTCGTCTAGGAGCCGCTGAGCGGTGACCCAGTGAATCGGCTGCTCCATTGGGTCGTGAACAAGGAGCCAGGCAAGAGCGCGAGTCAGATCTCGGGGGCCAGTTGCGTCGTTACTCTCTCCCAGTCCCGTGTTGAAGTCGGCTTCGAGGACGGCGCGACGCAGGAGACGAGTGTAGGTCTCCAAGTCATCGCTGTCGGTGAGCAACCTGGTCTTGCCGGCGAGGGACAGTTCCTGCCTGTCATCGTCAACGTGCACCAACTCCAGGGTCTGGAGGGAGCTGATGGCGCAGTCGAAGGGCTGCTTCGTCGACGTTTCCTCTGAGCGCAAGGAGGGGGGACTGGCCAGCGCGCGCGCCTCGTCCAGGGGGATGCTCTTTCCCAAGTAGGCGAGGAGACGCACCAGAGCCCATGTCTGAGACGGAATCGCTGCGTCTACGTTCAGGAGAGTCATCAGAGTTCCTCCAAGGCACGGCGGATCGATAGGTTCGCCGCGTGGACTGCGACGAGTGGCGTGCCTCCGCGTTCCGGGTGCTGCATCGCCCAGGGGTGGATCAGGTATGTCGGTGCGTCCCAGCCGAAGCGTCTGGCAACCTCTGGCCCCGGAACAACGGCACTCGACTCCGCAACCCAAATGACCGGACCATGCCAGTCCGACAGGAGTGCGCCGTCATCGTCGACGATCACCGTGCGAGTGCGGGCTGTCGTCTGTAGTTGGCCCTTCAAGCGAGCATCCATGCCCGGCCCACCGACCACGGGAATCCCGCGGCGGACGAGGCTTTCCACCAGTCGTGCAATGAACGCATGGTCGCCCGGGTCTTGCCACCAGAGGCTCAGGCAACGCTGGTCCCCGAAGTACCGCATCAGAGGAAGGTGCCCTTGACTCTGTGGGGCGGGTAGGGGAGGGCGTGGCTCTCCAGCCAGTCGGTAGAAGCCCGTGGACAGCCGCTCGGCCGTGGCCCTGCAGTGAGGACAGCCGCGGCAGGTGATATCGGTGCGCCGATAGCCCTCGCCATCCGGGATGCGGTAATACGCTCCGAGCACATCCCCGATGCACTGATTGCCCCGCAGAGCTGCTCTCAGTTCACGCAGTGCCGAGCTGCGCCCTTGCAGCAGTTTTCCGCGCTCGGCGTCAAAGCGAGACCGGAAGCTCTCGCTGTTCCTGGCATCGGAGTCGAGAAGTTCTACATCCGCGTAGCCGTCCGCCGTCGCGTAGAACTGGTCGAGTCGAGCTTTCCATGAGACGTCTGACTCACCTACCTCCTTTGAGGGTGCCTGTGGCGGGTGGATGGCCACCATCCCGGATCGCACCATGAGGTTTAGGATACGAATGTTCCATTGCCGGTTCCGCTGGAAACCCTCGTTCATGTCAGGAGGGTAAGAATCCAGGCTCACTCGGTGACGATCTTGGGTGGTGACCCGGCTGTGAAACATTGCCTCCCACCGCTGCCATGCCCGCAGGGCGCCGATGACAGCCTCGTCGCTCATCTTGGAGGCGATACCTTCGTCTTTGCGCGTGGCGGCCAGATACGCGAGTGAGGGGCTTCCGTTGCGGCCCGCCCGGCCAACTTCTTGGTAGTAGCGGTCCACCGTTTCCGGCAGGCAGGCGTGCACGACCGTCTTGACGTCATCAAGGTCGACGCCCAGGCCGAAGGCAGAAGTACCAACCACGACGTCGTAGCGCGTCTGTGTGTCGCCTTCAGTGGTCCTGCCGCTCCACCCTTCCAAAGCGTCGCGACGTCCGGCATCGGTGGAGTCACCGGTCACGCTAGCTACTCGGCGAAGCCCAAGGTCGCGAAGACGGTCCGCCCACTCCTGTGCATGCGCAACCTTGGTTGTGTAGAGGATCATCGGCTTCGGCAAGTAGGAGACGGCGTCGAGAACTGCGGCCTCCCGGTCGGCTTCGCTTTGGAAGGTGTCGACGTAGTAGCTCGGCTCGTGACGGAGCTGGGAAGCCCAAACGACCCTCGCCCGCTGCGGCGAGGCAAACAGAGTGTCGAGCGTTTCTACCTGCTGCCCAGTCAGTGTCGCGCTCATCGCAACTGTGACTGGCTGCCGGCCCTCCGGGGCTTTGCTCAACCAAGTCCGGCGGTGGCTCGACATTCTCTGGAACTCGGTCCGGAAGCTGTTACCCCATTGCTCGACGAGGTGGGCCTCGTCGATGACGAAGTAGTTGAGCAGTCCGGCCTCGGCGGCATCCTCCAGGGGCACCTTCAAGCTCTGCATAAGAGCTTCGGGGGAAGTGAACAGCAGCCGCTGTCGACCCGCAGCGATGTCGTCACGCATCTGCTGTCGATCTTCTTCGGGTAGCCCACTGGTGTACGCATACCGGCGAGTGGGGCTGTGGTGTCCGTACAGGTCAAGGATCTCGAACGCACGCCGTTCAAGATCCGCTGCGAGTACGCTCGTAGGCACGACGATCACGGATACACCGCTGCTCGCACTCGCCAGCAGCGCAGGGGCGATCGCTACTGCGGTCTTTCCGTGCCCGGTAGGCAAGCAGATGATCGTGGTGCTCCCCGGTTCGGCAAGCGCGATTGCCCTGGCGGCTTGGCGTTGGCCGGTTGACACGTATAGACCGTGATCATCACCCAGCGCCGCCGTGAAGAACGGGTCGGCGGGATACGACTCCAATTTCCGCCGGTGTGGCGAGTCCTCGCCGAGGTATACCTGGCGAAGATCCTCTTCGGCTGCAGTGCGGGATGCGTCGTCAGAGACGCGTGGATGCCACGGCAGCGCAGTGACCCACACGTTTGAGCCGCCATCGCGAAGCGCGGTCTGACACCGCATCTCCTCCCACTGGTCACGAGTGGGCAGTTGAGGGAGGAGTGGAACCGTGAAACCCGATGTGTTTTCTCGCGCTTGGGCCTCGAGCAGGATCTGCCGGGTCAGTGAAGCGATGTCTCGCCATCCGCTGGATCCACTGACCAGAGCATCTCGGAGCCTGCGCAGCGTCCCCTTCGCTCCTGGAAATTCCGGGAACTGCTGACCTTGACGCTTCGACAGGTGATCGAAGAGCGCCTTGGCTCCAGTCCAACTGTCAGTCGCCACGACGGATCCTCCTGAACCCCGTCTTGACGATGCACGTTGCTGACACGAGCTGGATCGTCGGGTCGGTGAGCCCCTGCACCAGAGCGTCGGTGATGGCGACATCGCGCAGGTAGCTCTCGGCGTCCCCCAGGAGCCGACCAGCCGCCTGCCGGGCATCAGCCTGTGCTCTGGCGACCGCGAGGCGCTCTCGTCCCCGGCGTTGGGCGCGCTCGCACTTGTCGGCCAGGTGCTTCACGCGCTTGAGCTCTGCTCGGGAGACAGCTTCTGCGGATCGTGCTGCTGATTCGTAGCCGGGCCGTCCGTCGAAGAGCTCCAGCAACTCGTGAATGTTTCCCGAGTTGTAGTTGTGGTCCGATGCGCCGTAGGGGACGGCCAGCCCGAGGGCCTGTGTGGCTTCGTCAGTCAGGGCCTCGCTTGCTCCGGCCGGCACCCACACTTTCAGTGTGAAGGGAGGAAGCAACTGCTCCGCTTGGCGCCTCAATGCCACTCGCGCATCCTTGGGGTTCTTCACGTACTGCGTCGCGAGTTCGAGCGCCGGGGAGATGTCGGCTTCGACGAGGTAGTCGAAGCCGAAATACGGCTCCGGCTCCCCTCGGTGACTGACATCCGCACGCCAGAACGCTGTGGCCTGGCCGCGGTCGTCGTACCAGACCACATTTGCGAGTGTGTCGACGAGTGGGTTCCCGATACGGAAGAGACGCGTGCCGGGGGCCTTGAGTGCTGCTGAACGGCTGAAGGTGCCCTTGGCTGTGTCTTCTGTCAGGTTCTTGCCGTCGTAGAGGTGAGGTGAGATGAGGGTGCGGGACTTGAGATTGAAGACCTCACACAGACAGTCGTTGATCTTGCGCTCGACGTGGTGGAGCTTCACCCCGTCGGAACCATTCCGACCGGTATAGCCGAGCATGGCCTCGCGTGTGGATTCCCAGCCGACCTCGAACGTTGCGAGCTTTTCGGCGAAGTCGATGTCGTCGGGTGATGTGTCGAAGATCCCCTCAAGGGTGTCCATCATGTCGATCTCATCGCGAGCGTTCTGGAGTACCTCCCGGACACTCTCAGTGAAGCCAGTCAGCCCCTCCGGCCCGTGCTCGAGTGCTTCCGCCCAGACATTGGCCTGGCTCAGCGCGATGGCGTCTTGGAGCGTGGACACCGACCCATCAAAAATGCCGTATCCCTCGATGAGCAGCGACAGCCAGGCCTCGGTGTGCGATTCGGCGTCTGTGAGCACGAACTGTGTTGGCTTGCTGCGCTGCTGCCGAGACTCGACGTAGCGATCAGTGCGGCCGAGCCGCTGCTCGAGCTGATTGGGCGACCAGGGGAGCCGCACGTGGATGACAACCTGGGCAGTCTGAAGATTCAGCCCGTCCTCAGCAGAGTCGTCCGCAATGAGAACCGCAGCCGTTGAGGTGTGCTTCCGCCACGCAGTGATCGCGACTTCGGAGGCATCGGGACCCGAGTTGTGTGTGTGCTCGAAGAGACCGACCTGGGGGAAGCGCGTGCGAAGACGCTGGGTCAGCGTTGAAGCGAGTGCGCCTGGGCCACAGAAGACGATGATGTGTGTGCGCTTACGCAAGGCCGGCAGCAGGGCCTCAATGAGGTCGTCGACTTCACTTGCGTGATGCTCGTCAGCGATCTGCGACTCAAGGTCTTCCAGGATTTTGACCTCGTGAGGTGCCACTCGGGGGCTCGAAAGGTGGCCGCGCTCGCGGGCGCTCAGACCGGCGCGCCCTGCCGCGTCCTCGTCACCACGGACCCGCCATCGCAGCGCATCCAGGTAGTCAGCGGATATGCCGCCAAGGCGGGAGGCCAGCACTGCTAGGGCGAGGGCGTACTCGCCGCGCTCGCTCACACGTTCGTCGTCAAGGAGATGCCCCCACAACTGCGTTTGCCATTCCAGGAGGCTGTCCGCTGTTGGGGTGTACGAGTTCGAAGTCAGTATCTTCGGCCTGGCGCGGCCGCGTACTTCGTACTGCACGGCCGACGAGTCATCGTTCTGCTTCAGCACGTGCGATCTGCGGTGCCTGATGACACGGCGGTGCAGCCGGTACGTCTCGCTGATGTGCGCACGAAGTTCAGCGACGCGCGCCGAGAGTTCCTGCATCCCGTTCTCGTCGCGGAGGTTTCCCTCGGCGTCGAGGAGGCTGAGTACTTGGTCGGCAAGAGCCGCGAACCTGCTGTCCTCTTGGGGCAGCGCCGCTCTGACGATGTCAACCGTGGACGGCAACAGTTGGTAGAACTCCGCGTCGAGGCTCAGGACGTGACTGGCCAACTCCGCACGGTGGTTATACCGCTCCTCGAAAGCCTCCCTCTCGCTCCACTTGTACACGTTTGGCTCTAGGAGATGCAGGAGACCCAGGTGTGTGGTGTGGCTGGAGGTCACGGGTGTAGCGGAAAGCAGTAGGACCTTTGATGCGGAGTGCACGAGATCGCAGAGGGCCCGATAGGTAGGGTCCGTGTCGTCTCGATCTTGCACCAGCTGGTGAGCCTCGTCGACTACGACGAGGTCACTGCCACGGTGCTGCTCCCACTTCTCAGGGGAATCGTGCGAGGCGATCTTGACGCGGCGAGGGAAGTCATCGGTGAAGAACTTCGTGCGCAACTCTGCTACCCACTGCCGGCGTAGGGAGTCGGGGGTGAGGATGACCACGCGCGCCTGGGGGTTGTCGATCAGCGTCTGCAGAACCACGTAGCCGGTCTGGATCGTCTTGCCGAGTCCGACTTCGTCGGCGAGGAGGTACCGCTGGACCGGGTCGGACAGCACGGTAAGCGCGGCACGGACCTGGTGCGGGTAGATCTCGGCAGCAGCTGCGAGAAATGCGGGGGTGCTGGCGCTGGCGGCACGCTGGGCGACCAGGTCGTGCAGCATCGGGATTCGCGCGTTGTAAAGGTGACCGGATTCGTTGCCTCCGGACACCAGAACCTGGAGGGGGTCGCGTACTGGCCTGTTCCAGCGCACGTGGAGCTCGGCCTCGGGGACTGGCATGTCGTAGTCGGAGTTCGGGAAGCGAACGAAATAGCCCTCGTGGTCGTGGCGCACTACACGGCCGGCCATCCACTCGCCAGTGCTGGAGTTGTGGCGAAATACGCGTGTTTCGGGTTTCAGCCGGACGCGTCGGCAGGCAGCCTCGGAGACGGCCTGGGTTTCAATCCTGGGCTCGGCCATGGACTCGAAGAAGTCCACCCGCAGCAAGCCGTCGGTGACCGCGCCCACTCGCCCGATCCCAGGACCGCCCTGGAACTCGACGAGGTGCCCAACCGCGAAGCCCGAAGACATTCTTCTGCTCGCCCCCCCACCTGCTCGTTTAACAACTGACACGAGCTTAGGCGCCCCCACTGACAACACGGGCGACAGACTATTGCTGAAAATCGCATGCGCATTCGAAAACAGAGAATGAGTGCACCCCTGACGGCCTTACCTCGATGCGACATAGCGGGCCAATCTACGCAAAAGACATGATCGAGCCTGTCTTGCGAGATGCAACGGGCCAGAAAATACGACTGAAATGCAACCTTCCTCCACGAGGCAAGCTCAGCTGCGCAGTCGTGCGGCGCACACTGCTTCGATCTTGCTGCCGGGAGGAACGGGCCGCGTGACCTGCGCCAGTTCAAGGCGGCGTCGGCGTGTAGGTGCCGCCCGCGACATGAGGTTGAACGTGCATATGCCTCTGGCAGTGCACTCGATCTCGGCCAAAGTCCTGGGCTCCAGGCCCGGTACGCAGTGTCAGCGGCCTGGGCTGTACTGTCTGGGCGCTCGCCTCGCTGTCCGTCCGCGGCGTGGTATCGGCGCAACGACCGCTTCACCGACACAGAAAGAAGAACGTGAAACTCCCCGCCCCTGCCGGTATCGCGACCCTCGTCGCCTACATCGCCACTATCCCCGCGGCCAACCTCGCCGTCACCCACTTCGGAGCCGTCCCCGTCGGGTTCGGCTACGCCGCCCCTGCTGGGGTCTACATGGTGGGCCTCGCTTTGGTCCTTCGTGACCTCGCGCGTGAATCCGCCGGCCGCGGCGCTGTTCTCGCAGCCATAGCCGTCGGCACGATCCTGTCGTACTTCCTCGCTGACCCTGCACTCGCCGGCGCATCAGCCGCCGCCTTCGCGGTCGCCGAGACCATGGACTTCGTCGTCTACGAACCCCTTCGGAAGCGCGGCCTGTTGCTCGCGATGCTCGCCTCGAACGCGGTCGGCCTGCTCGCAGACAGCCTCCTCTTCCTTAAGTTGGCTTTTGGCTCCTTCGACTACTTGCCTGGCCAGATCCTCGGCAAGGGGTGGATGACCCTCGCCGCGATCGGCGTTCTGGCCCTGGTTCGACGTCGCAAGCAAGTGACGGCCTGAGCCGCCCGTCAGGCTGGCCAGGATTCGAGGCGCCTCTTCCTCTGCCGCCGGGATGAGCTCCGACCCGCCGGGGTCCAGACCCCGATGCCACTGGCCGTCGAGAACGCCGACCCCATCGGCGGGCGCATGGGGGCGAAGGTGAGTCAGTTCGGGAAGTGAGGGATCGTCAACTCTTTCCGCGCACGGGCAGGTCATGGAAGGGGTTGGGCACCCGAACGTCCGTCAAGGCGTGGTCATATGAGGCAACGACAGGTGTCGCACGGTCAACTTGCCTCGCTCGCACCGCCTCCGATACGGTCGTCCCATCAATGAGGGCCCCACCACGCCTAGGTGCTGGTGGGGCCCTTTTGTGTCCTCTCGACCCCGGGGGCACCGAGTGTCGCATCACCGTCTTCAGGTTTCCGAGGCCAGGGAGGCGGCGGCTGCGAAGCATGCGAAAGGACAACTGGTGAGTACCCACCATGACACAGGTTCCAGTCAGCAGTCACCTGCCGGCGAGCCGGGGGGCGACGCCTGGCCGACGCTGCCGTCGGCGCCCGCGCCTATGCGGCGCGGCGACGTGCGGCTGCAGGTCGGAGGCCGCACGGTCTTCGCTGTGTACGTCTCGCCCGTAATCGTGACGGCGGTGTCGGTCGGTGCCGGCCTGTTGGGCTGGGGTCACTGGCCCTGGTAGGCGCGGCTGATGTGATCAAGGCTGCGGGATACCTGTCTCGCAGCCTTGAGGCCTAACTGCCCGTGTTCGCCTGCGATCCGTCCGCACGAACTGAGCACGTCGTCGGGTGCGCTCCTCTCCCTCGGCTCAAGTGATGCCGAATCCGCTCGCGGCCGAGCGAGGTCATCGGGGTATCGCGCTCGGCCGCCCACGACCATGCGCGTAGGTGGCGATCGGACATCTCGGCGCAGCCGCGGTGCGAATGACCCAGGTTGCCGATCACGTTGCAGCCTCGACTGGGGATGGAGCCGCAGGTCGCGTCCCGCGAGGTGGTGCAAGCGATCATGCGCTTTGCCCTCCGGTACCCGCATCGCGATGATCTCTGCGCAGATGCGGCACGCGAAGTGCCCCGGTCAGGCGCCGGGAGTACCCGTCCGGTCGAAGTCCCCGGCGTGACCTGCGCGTTCCGGTCCGTTGATCGGCTGCACCACCCGGCGGGACGCCATCGAGCCGCACAGCAAGGTAGGTGACACTATTGAAATTGACGTGGCACTTCTCGTGCTAAATTCCGGGCGGCCGGCCGGCCACTCGTTGGGACGGGCGTTGCCGTCCAGTGCAGCCGCGCACCCAGGAGGCGAGATGTTCCAGGGCACGATCCCAGGCCCCATGCGAGCCATCGTCCGTGAGACAGCGGCCGGTTGGCCCAGAGGACCTGTCTACGTGCCTTGCTGCGGCAATTTCACTATCGAACGATCACTGGCCGGCATGGGTTTCACTCTCCACTCATCGGACGTGTCCATCTACACCACCGCCATCGGCCGGTGGCTCACCGGCCAGCCAGTGGGAATCCGTCTGTGCGACGAGAGCGCGGACCAACTGGGCTGGCTGGGTGACTCGCTGGACGATGGTGTCGGCACGGTCGCCACGATGATGCTCGGTACTCGGTTTCTCGCGAGCGTCGGCCGCGAAGGGCTCTGGCACGAACGGACGGTTCGCTCCTACCGTGATCAGTGGACGTCCAAGCACACGGAAACGGTCGAACGGCTGTCACGCGCGGACGTGGAGCTCGCTTCCTATGAAGTCGAAGACGTCCGCACCTGGCTTCAGAAGGTGCCACGCGACGCTCCGGTATGCAGCTTCCCTCCCTTCTACGGCGGCGGGTACGAGAAGCTGTACGAGCCGCTGGAGGCTCACTTCACCTGGGACGCGCCTCAATACAAACCGCTGTCGGACACGGACCTGGTCGATGTGCTCGGCGCAATAACGAACCGACCGTACTGGCTGACGGCCTCCAACCACGACGTGCCGGAGCTGCACCCGTACCTCCGAGGCGTGATCAAGACGACGCCGCGTGCGGCTCCCTTCTACGTGTACGCCAGCAAAGCTCGGACCCGCATCGTCGCCCCGCGCCAGCCGATCGATCCGGTGAAGGCTCCCCGCCTGCGTGAGAATGACGAATTGGTCGGCCCGCTCACGTTGTCGCTTCTGAAGCCCGGCCAGTTCAACGCCCTCCGCTCCAGATACCTCAATCCGAAGATCACCCCAGGTGCGGCGAACCTGGCCGTCGCGGTTCGTGACGGTGGCGGGCGGCTGCTCGGCGTGTTCGCCATGACGCCCAGCACGTTCACGCCGGACGAGGCGTACGTGCTCTCGGACTTCGCAGTCGCGCCGACCGACTACCCACGGTTGTCGAAGCTGATAGTCCTCGCCGCCACCTCCAGCGAAGCGCAGTTGCTCTGCCAGCGGGCGTTCTCGCGGCGGATCCGGAGGGTGGCGACCACGGCGTTCAGCAACAACCCGGTGTCGATGAAGTACCGCGGGCTGCTGCGGCTGAACAAGCGCAGCCCGTCGAACGAAGAAGGCTGGAAGTTCCAGCTCCAGTACCAGGGGGCCATGGGCCAGCACACGCTGGCGGAGGCCCTGGAGGTGTGGGCGAAGCGGTGGGGCGCCCCGACGATGCAGACGGGAGTCTGACCATGGAAGACCTCAACCGCCTTGCCCCGCCGCAGATGGTGCAGGGTGATCCGCGCACGCTGACGCTCCTCGATGTCAACGCACGGTTCCTGCCGCATGAGCAGTTCCGGCGGCTCGTCGCGAACATCGAGCGCGACGGCTGCCTGACCTCGACGCCTCTGGTATGGAACGACGCTGAGTCGGGGCGGCTGGTCGTGATGTCAGGCAATCACCGCACACTTGCTGCGATCGAGGCTGGCCTGACGGAGATCTGGTGGATGCAGATCGACGAGCCACTCCCCCGCCAGCGGCAGATCGCGCTCCAACTCTCGCACAACGCGATCGCAGGCCAGGATGATCCGGCCATCCTCAAGGAGCTGTACGACGAGCTGGAGTCGGTGGAGTGGCGGCAGTACACAGGCTTGGACGACAAGGTGCTGGACCTCCTGGAGAAGGTGGACGTCGCCTCTCTAGGCGAGGCGAACCTTGACTTCGCCAGCGTCCAGTTCATGTTCTTGCCCGACGAACTGGAGCGGGCGGAAGCCGCCTTCGATGCCGCTCGTGCGACGGCGACCGCGGATCAGCGATGGGTTGCCGGGCTAGAGCAGTACGAGCCGGTGCTCGATGCGCTGGAAACCTCTCGGGCCGCGTACAAGATCGGCAACAGTGCGACGGCGCTCGGCGTGATCCTCACCGTGTTCGAGCGGCACGTGGGTGATCTGGCTGAGGGCTGGTTCGACGAGACCTCTGGGGAGCCGACCCGGAAGGGGACGGCACCGCTGGAGACCGTGTTCGGTGCGCGGGTCGTACCAGTGGAGACGGCGGCCGTCGTACGGGCGGCCATCGACCGACTGGTGAAGGACGGCGCTGTGCCGGCCGACGAGCCGTGGCGGGCACTTGACGTCCTGGTCGCACAGCAGGACTAGGACGGCCGTTGGCCAGGAGGTGAGCGGTGACCGAGGGCACCGTGGAGTCCTGGGAGCGGCAGAGCGGGGAGTCGGTCCAGGCGTTCGAGGCGTTCGCCATGTACCGCGATCTAGGCCCGTCGCGGAGTGTCACGAAGGTGGCACGGGAGTTGGATAAATCCCGCACGCTGGTTGGCCGGTGGTCGCGGCAGTTCGCATGGGTTGTGCGGGCGATGGCGTACGACCGGGAACAGGACCGGCTGTTCCTCACAGAGCAAGCGCAGGCGCGCCGCGAAATCGCCCGCAGGCACGCAAAGTTGGCACAGGCCGTGCAGAGCAAGGCAGTGGCACGGCTCCAGACGCTGGACCCTAGGGAGTTGTCGCCGTCGGAACTGTTGCGGTACCTCCAGGTCGCGGCCGAGATCGAGCGCCGAGCCGTGGGTGAAGCACCGACGAGCGGAACCGTCGAGGACCGGGACCAGGGGGCAGATATGTCTGCTTTGACGGACGAGGAGCGCCGAGCCCGGATGAGTCAGCTGCGCAAGGAGTTGGAGCGTCGTCTGTCGGAGGACCCGCAGTGACCCGGGGGCGGGGCAAGCGCCGGATGATCGAAGACTTCGCTGACCCGTCGGTGATGAGCGACGAACGGCTCAAGGAGGAGATACGGGAGTTGATCCGAGCCGATGAGCTGGCGGCGCGGCGGTGGGCATGCGAGGTTCCGGACTGTGACGGGCTGCCCCATAAGGGATGGCTGCATCACCACGCCCGTGCCGCGCAGCGTCAGCCGCTGTGGTTGTGGACAGTGTGGATGCTGCTCACCGGTCGTGGTTGGGGAAAGTCGCGGACGGCGGCGGAGGCGGTGCGTCGGTGGGCACGGACGCCGGGGCTGCAGATCGCAGTGGTCGCGAAGAACGCCACGCTGGTGCGGGACATCTGCTTCGAGTCCCCAAAGTCCGGGCTGCTGTCGGTGATCCCGCCGGAGGACGTGGCGAAGTACAACTCGTCGCTCGGTGAGACGACGCTCAAATTGACGAACGGCACGCTGATCCGTGGGTTCGGGGCGGAGACGCCGGACAACCTGCGCGGCTGGGCCTTCGATAAGGCGTGGTGCGACGAGTACGCGGCCTGGTCGCGGTATACCGCGCAAGAGGTCTACGACATGTTGTGGTTCTGTCTGCGCGAGGCAGACACCCCGCAGGTCGTCATCTCCACGACCCCGAAGCCGCTCCCGCACGTGAAGCGGCTGGTCGAGCGCGGCCGTGCCCATGACAAGGCCCATCAGGAAGGTGGAGTGCCGCCGCGGGTGGTGCTGACCCGCGGGCACATGCGGGAGAACGACGCGAACCTGTCGGCAGCAGCGCGGGAGGAGTTGGAGGAGGAGTACGCCGGCACCCGCCTGGGCCGGCAGGAGCTGTCGGGCGAGTTGCTCGAAGACGTGGAGGGCGCGCTGTGGAAGGGGTGGATGCTGGAGGTCGAGGGCTTCCGCCCTCGACCTGAGCACCTGCCGGACTTTCAGCGGGTGGTGGTGGCTGTAGACCCGGCCACGAAGTCCCATGAGAACGCGGACATGACGGCGTTCACGGTGGCGGGCCGGGGCTTTCCGGTGGAGTCGATGTTCGGGGACGATCGGCCCCGCGGGTATCTGCTGCACTGCGAGCAGGGTCGGTACACGCCGACGCAGGCGATGAAGCGGGCAGCGAAGCTCTATCACGAGCACCGCGCGGACTGTGTGGTCATCGAGGCCAACAACGGTGGTGACTATCTGCCCGCGCTGTTGGAGCAGGTGGACCCGACGGTGAACTGGCGCATCGTTCACGCCACGCGGGGAAAGCGGGCGCGGGCTGCCCCGGCGGCGCAACTGTACGAGCAGGTGCGGGTGCATCACGTGGGGTCGGCGCGAGTGTTCGCGGAACTGGAGGAGCAGATGACGACGTTCGTCGGCCAGGGAGAGACAGAGGACTCGCCGGACCTGCTCGACAGCGCGGTGTGGGCGCTGTGGGACCTGTTTCTCGACCCGGCGATGCCTCCGCCGCGTGGTGGGGATGATCAGCGGCTGAGCGGGCGTCGGTGATGACAAGGAGACGTTCTATAAGCGCCGCGTGTCAGGTGCGAGAGCTGCTTCGCTGTGGGTGAGCGAGACGTACGAGCCCCGTGTCCAAGAGGTCAAGAAACGGGCGAAAGGCGCGCCTTCCCGGTGATCGACTGATCGTTATCGAGTAGCGCCGTCCCGGTGCTCGAATGTGGGGGAGATGGGTCTTCGACGTCAGATACGGTCTCGCGCGGAGGGGGCTCACCCTCACCGGCGAGGATGGGGGAACCGTGGACGGAGTGACGCTTGGGACCGTTGTCGCACTCGCTGTCGTCGGTGGCGTCGGCGTTGCGACATTCGTTATCTCGGCCCTGTTGGATCAGCTTCCGACGTTCCTCGAGTCATGGGGCCGGGCGATCCGCGCTTGGAGAACGTCCCAAAGCCAACTGCCAAAGGACCCAGGGCCTGGTGGTCCGCCCAGCAGCACACCGCCGGGACCCCCTTTGGGCGACGACGACTGGGAAGACGAATGAGGCCGAGTCCCTGCCGGGAAAGGGGCTCTCGGCGTGGGTGACATCGCCAAAGGGGTTCTGGGGGGGTGCTTGGGCCCTACTTGTTGGCTGGATCATGCCAACCGCCGTCAACCTCATGCTCTTCTGGCTGATCATCGCCCCTGGAGTGCGTCACGTCAGCCGCATCGCTCGCATATGGCCGACAAGAGGCGTGAGCGCGTCCGTAGGACTCTTGGTGGGGTCGATCCTGGTCGGCTTGATCCTCCACGCTCTGCAAAACACTCTGTACCGAGTCCTTGAAGGCTACGCGCTGTGGCCGAGACGTCTCTATCAATACGGGTGTGCTCGTCAAAAGCAGCTGAAATGTGATCTAGGTGATCGAATCGCCGTGATGCGACTGGAGCGTCGTGAACAGGAAGGCTCGCTGCGCCCCGAGGAGGCTGCACAGCTGGCTCAACGCCGCGGCAATTCAAGAACCTCCCGGCTAGCAGGACGAGACCGGATCCGGACGGCTGCACAGCGAGCCATGCTGCAGGAGCAACTCGCCCGCTATCCTGTAAATGACGATCAGGTTGCCCCGACACGACTCGGCAACGCCATTCGCCGGCTCGAAGAGTATGGCTACGACAGGTACCGGCTCGACACTCAGGTGGTTTGGCACGAGCTAACCGGCGCAGCGCCCGACTCCATCAGGCGCCAAGTCGAACTGGCTCGTACCCGAGTCGACTTCTTCGTGGCGCTCCTCTACGGTCACGGCGCTGTGGCTCTCTCGGGCGTCGTCGTTTTGTCGACGACCTCAACACGCACTGCCATCGTTCCCCAGGCGCTGGCCGCCATCTGCCTTGCTGGTCTGATACCGCTCTGGTACAGGGCTGCCGTGAGCGCAACTGACGAGTGGGCAGCTGCGGTCAGGGCGCTGGTCAACCTGGGGCGCAAGCCACTCGCAGAGTCGCTCGGCTTTGCGCTCCCAGCAACACTAGAAGAGGAACGGTCCATGTGGACGCTCGTCTGTCGCCTGTCCCGTTTGCCGTATCACGAACGAGCCGCAGCACTCGACCGATACAGGGCGCAGCCTCCGGCTTGATACGAAGGCACACGAATCCGAACTGGCCCGCTGGTTGGGTGCGTCACTCCCGTTGGAGACGTCGAGGTATTTCATCTGGGAGTTCCGAGGGACGGTTAGGCTGATCAATCGGCGTGGGGCTGTCAACGGAGGGAACGGTCCTGTATGGGCCTGCGCCAATTCTTGATCGATGCCTGGTCGTGGCTGAACTACAAGCCGGTGATGGCAGATGCTGGCCGTCCGGGGAACCGCGCGTTTCCGGAGCTGGCCAGGACGTGGGTGCCGCCGCATGAGTTGCGGCGACTGGCCGCGTACAAGGTCCTCGCGTCCTACGACAACAACCAAGCCGGGCAGCTTGCGGCAGCCTGCGGCGATGCGGGAGCGTTCGAGCGGAGGGAGTTGGGCGACGCAGCCAACCTCGTGGACACCGCGCTCGGTTACCTCCTGGGCTCGGAACAGAAAGTCGCGGTCGAGGGGGCGGAGCACGCCGACGACCAGACGCCGACGCCTGGCGCGGCGGAGGCCGCCGTGGTGCAGGAACGTCTGAGAACGTGGGCGGACAAGGAGTTGCTGACGCTCCGTGTACAGCAGGCAGAACGCGCGGCGGTCCTCCTAGGCGACAGCGTAATGGTGCTGGCGTGGAACCCGCAGAAGCAGCGGCCGACGCTGCGGGTCTACGACCCGGGGTTCTTCTTCCCGCAGTGGGCCGACGAGGATGACGACTTCCCGAGTCGGGTGCATCTGGCGTGGGAACTGCCGGCGGACGACGACGCCGGGTTGAAGGCCCGTGTGCGGCGGGTCACCTACGAACTGGGCCCCATCGCCGGGCACGGCGAAGAAGGAGACGAGGCCGGGACGCGTCAGTACCCGTGGGAGCCTGGCCGGACTTCCAGTGTGACGTGCTACCTGACCGATGCGGAGTGGCTGCTGGAGGACCTGAAGAACGGCGAGACGCTGGATCGGCTGCCGATGAGCAAGGCCGCGTACCGGGTACGGCCGGACGGTACGGAGTTGAACCGGCTGGACCTGATGATCGACTTCGTGCCGATCGTGCACATCGCGAACACGATCCCGGACGGTGGGGAACACTGGGGACGGTCGGTGCTCGCGCGGGTATTGCAGGCACTCGACGAACTCGCGGCGACGGACTCGGACAGTTCGGCAGCCTCGGCGACGACTGGCACGCCGATCATTGGGCTGGCCGGTGCACGGCTGCCGGTGGACCGGGCGACGGGCCAGCCGTTGGAGCTGCAGGTGAAAGCCGGTGCGGTCTGGCAGCTCGGCGAGACGGGGCGGATGGACGCGTTGGACACGTCGCCGCAGCTGGCCGAGTTGCGGGCACGAGTAGACCACTTGCTGGAGCGGATTGCGTCTAACTCCCGGGTGACGGCAGCCGGGCTCGGCACGCTGGACGCCACCGAGGTTCCATCCGGGTATGCCTTGAAGCTGGCATTGGGACCGCTGGACGCGTTGATCGGCATGATGCGACTGGCCAGGGAGCACAAGTACCGGCTGCTGTTCAAGATGGTGCAGCGGCTGTACCAGGCTGGACGGGCAGAGGGATGGTCGGCTGGGGAGTCGCTGCCAACACGACTGGTGTGGGCTCCGCACACGCCGACGGACCGGGCCGCGGTCCTGGACGAGGTTGTCACTGCGTACGGGGCAGGGGTTCTGTCGTTGGAGACCGCGGTGGCGATGCTCGTGAAGGCCGGGTATCCGATCGAAGACGCCTCGCAGGAGGTGACGCGGATCCGGGCGAGGACGGAGCAGGATGCAGCGATTCGGATCGCAGACAACGCTGCTCGGCGCGGGCGCGACAAGGACGCAGGCGAGGACCAGGATCGGGATGATGCCCCAGCGGCGGCCTAGCAGCCTGAGTGCGGCTACGACAGGAGAGTGAATGTCCGCCGGTCCTGGGCGAGCTGATCTCTCACAGGACCTTGTTCCCAACCAACCCACCTGGTCCGGTACTGGCCAGTGGCCGGGGCCGGGTCTTGATGCCCACCAGTGTCGACTGGGTGTTTGTCGTGCCTAGACGTCGAACGCTCCGATGTGGCCGCTATTTCGTTCGATGACCTGATCAACGTGGAGCGTACTGCCCTGGAGGCTCAGGACGCCGTCAAGAGCACGCCCTACAGTGCGGAGGGGAGGCCCTGGTTCGACACTGCCGCAACGTTTCAGGCCAAGGTGACAGAGTGCGTGAACGCGGAGGGCAAGGTCCGGGTCTCCGTCGAGACGGACGTGAAGAAGGCCGTTCGCCACGCTGCATCGGCAGAAGGCGTCGCATAGCCGATCAAGCGGAGATGTCGGGGAGTCGGCTCTCCGGTTCGGCGTCGGTGGATATGGCTACACTGATCTTCAGCGCGGGGGCGCGCTCTGGAGGAGATGTATGGTCCGGCCCCTGCTATCTCGCCGCCCTGTTGGCTTCCGCCGTGATGGGCGGCCGATCTACCCGATTCTCGGCGCCTCGTCGGAGGACGAGAGCAACGACCAGTTCGATGACACAGCCGAGACTGGTCAGGAGCCGCAGGTCACGGTCACTCAGGATCGGTTGGGCAAGATGCTCACCCGGGAAAAGGCGCAGGGTGAACGAGCCGCAGTCAAGCGGCTGTTGGTCACGCTCGGGTTTGACTCCCCTAAGGCGCTTACCGAGTTCGTGACCGCGCAGCGGGGGGCCCAGCGGGCCGCGCTGTCGGAGGTGGAGCGCCGGGAAAAGGCTGCCCAGGACAGGGAGTTGCAGGCCGCACGTCGGGAGGAGTTGGCCACCGAGCGGGAGCGGGCGGCGCTTCGCCGCGCTGCTCTGGTGGCGCTCGGCGCGGTGGGCGACGACCTGGTGGACGCGGAGCGTCTGCTGGCCGTGGACGAGGAGGACGCGGACGAGGCACAGATCCAGTCGGCGGCTGAAGCCCTGCGGATCCGCCGTCCGGAGCTGTTTGGCGAGCTTCGCACTGCTGTGCCGGCGGCTCCGGCGGGTGCACCGGCCGGGCGGGGTCCGACCCGCACGACCGCGGTGTCCAGGCCCGGCGCGGCCGGGCTGGAGGTGGCCAAACGAAGGGGCTTGATACCCGAGTTCAGCGGCTCAGGTGCCCAGTAGCGCCGGGCACTGATTGTGGGGACCACGCCCCTTTCGACTTCGTGGACGGCATCGCCTCCGTGGGCGGTGTGCGGAATCTGACCGCAGCGTCCATGGAGACCCCACATGTCCATCCAGCCCGTTTCGAAGTCCGAGTACACGACCGCCAATCGCGAGTGGCTGGCGTCCCTGCACGGCACCGACTCTGTCGACACCATCACTATCGACCTGAACCTGTTCACCGAAGGCGTGCACTACGTGTGCGGCGACGGCTGCGACCCGTACGGCCGGGTGCTGTCCGGTGTGCCGGTCGGCAAGGTAGCCGAGTCGGGCCTGTACGGGCCGTACGATCCGGAAGCGCAGTGCGGCCGCCAGATCCTGCGCGGCTTCGTGATCGCCGAGGCGCCGTTCGCGCCGGGGCAGACGAGGGTGCCGGCCGCGCTGCTGTGGCACGGCGCGGTGAAGGTGTCGAAGGTCCCGGGCGGCCTCGACGTGTCCCAGCTGGCGTGGCACCCGCGGGCCGCGCAGATCCGCTTTGTGTGAGCGGGGGGCGCTGTGACGATTCAGGACCTGCTCAAGGACGTCTCGGTCATGGACCTGACGGCGTTCGCCCGCGCGATCCCGTCCCCGAAGGACTTCCTGCTCACTCAGACGATCTTCCCGACCGTCGAGATGCGGGAGGTGAAGTGGCGTACGAAGGACTCTGGCCGGTACGTCAACGTGGCCAAGTACCGAGCGTTCAACGCCTCCGTGCCGTTTGCGACCCGCGAGGCGTGGCAGACCTCCCGCGAGGGCGCGCTGCCCGCGCTGGGACAGAAGCTCGTCGTCGGCGAGCAGGAACAGATCCTGCTGGAGGCATCCCACGGCTCGGACCAGGACCGGCTGATCGACCTGCTCTACGACGACGTGGAACGGCACGTGGAGGCCATCCGGTCCCGGATGGAACTCGCGGCCGGCGACGTCCTGGCGGACGGCAAGTTCTCGCTGCGGCAGGAGAATGGCCTGACGCTGGAAGTCGACTGGAACGTTCCCGCCGAGAACATGCCTGTCGCGGCGCGGCCGTGGTGGGACCCGGAATCCGATCCGATCGCGGACGAGTTGCGGTGGATTCAGTACCTGGACGATATCGGTGCTCCGGAACCCGAGTTGGTGGTCACCAGCCGGAAGGCCTCTTCGTTCCTGGCGGCGAACAACGCCTATCGGGCCGCCTACTACGGGTCGGTGAGTCCGTCAGCGACGCCATCGGCGACGCTCACGCCGCAGCAGATCAACGTGGTGCGTGGCAACTACTCGCTGCCGCCGATCCACTTCTACAAGGCGCAGGTCCGGGTAGATGGCAAGCCCCGCAAGGTGCTGCCCGAGGACCTGTGGATCCTGGTGCCGCCGGAGCGTGAGAAATGGGCGCAGACTCTGTACGGGGTGACGGCCGAGGCCCTGGTGCTCTCACGCGGGTCGAACCCGGAGATCGTCCGCGAGGAAGCACCTGGCCTGATCATCACCCGCGGAGTCCAGGACGACCCCGTACAGATCTGGACCAAGGGCGCTGCCGTCGGCATGCCGGTCATGCACACCCCGGACGCGCACATCGTGGCGAAGGTCCTCTGATGGCGGGAAGCGGGCGGCTGAAAGCCGCCGTGTATGTGAAGGATCCGGCTACCCATGAGGACTTGATCCTTCTGCCGGGAGACAGCCCGGTACCGGACATCGCCTCGCTGGTGACGAACCCCGCCGCCTGGGAAGGCCCACCGTCCCAAGACCGCATCGAGTCGACGCCGTCCACCGAGCAGGGCCCAGGTGTGGAAGCCGACGGCTCCGGACCAGAACCAGGGCAGACCGGCGGGGGCGCCAAGAAGACGCAGTCCCGCCGGACGCGATCGTCATCCGCGTAATTCGCCCATGCGCACGGTGCGGGGCCCGCTCATCCCTGTGCGGCTCCGCACCGTGCATTACTGCGAGGGAAGTTGAATGGTGGACGAGTTCCAGCGGTCGTGGCTGTTGGCGCAGCTCGGTCCGGACACTGACCCAGCCGACCTGGAGCGCCGCTTCTTTCGGCTGCGCTTGGCGCGCGCGGTTGCGCTTGAGGTCCTGGGCGAGCGACGCGCCAAGCTGCTAGCCGATCCGTTGAAGGTCACCGTCGATGGTGTGGTGACCATGGATCTTCAGGAAAACCTGCGCGGTATTGAGCGACAGATCGAACAAGTCCGCCAGGCCCCCGCCCCGGATGATCCGCCTGGGGAAGACGACGCGACGGAGGCGATGATGGGGATGACGTGGCTGGCTCCCACGCGTCATTACCGGTAGCTGAGGGCCGTTTGTCATGCACGGGCGCAGTCAGCTGCAGCGAAATCCGCCAATTGATCGTGATTCGACGCGCTCCCTGGTGCTGTCCGACAACTGCCTTAGCGTCGGCTGAATGGATCAGACGAATGGTACGACCGTCGCCCGGCGCATACAGATCACGGCGCAGGGCGGCCGGGCCGACATCGAGATCGACGGCACCCGCATTGAACCGAGTGCCGTCAAGGCGTACTCCGTCAGCCACTTCGCCGGAGATCGGCCGGAGATCTTGCTGCACGTGGCTGACCGGAGCGACACCCAGTGGTCTGGGTTTGCTCGCGTGTCAGTGGCCGACGTGCCCGACCCAGGTCTGGCGGCTGCCGTCTTCCTCGACGCGATCGACCCGGAGGCACTGGAGGATGCGGCATTGGCCCGCTCTGACCTCGGCACGGAGCCGTTCTCGCTGACGAAGGCGATGCTCGTGCAGCTCGGGGAGTGGGCTCGTGGCCTTTGACGTGGAGGGTGTGCGCCGGGTCGTCGGCCGCATCCTGGACGACAAGCTGGAGGCCTGGCGCGATAGCGCAGGCCGTACGGACGAAGTGCTCGACGAGACCACCGGCAAGCTTGTGCCACCCGCGCCGGACCAGGAATTGATCTGGGACGGGCTCGGCGCGGTGATGCCCTATGGGCGCCCCGCGATCACCCGACCGGTCGGCGGATCGGTCGCTGTCGAGCCGCCGGTCACCGAATACCAAGCTGTGCTGCCCGTCGATGCTCCCGTGCTGCGGCGCGACGACGTGATCCGGGTCGCCGGATCTGTCCGAGCCAAGGGCCCCCGCGATCCTCATCTGGTCGGCCGCCGGTTCCGGGTCTCCGACGAGGCCGTGGGCACTTACAGCGTGGTGCGCATCGTGCGGGTCGAGGTGGTCGACTGATGGCCTTGTTGAACGAACACCCCAACGCTCACCCAGACGCGACTGCATTCCGTGACCCGATCGCGCTGGCTGCGGCGCTGGCGCGGATGGGTCCGGCCACCCGCGCTCGTACGCGTACGATCACGCGGCATCACGCGATGCTGTTGCGGGTCCGGATCCAGCGCAACACCAGCGGGCGGCCCGGCCCGAATGTGATCACTGGGCAGTACCGCGCCTCGTGGGACGTCAGGATGCGCAGCGGGAGTGGCATGGTCACCGCCGAGGTATTCTCCGACGCCCCGCAGGCCAGAAGGCTGGAGTACGGCTTCGTCGGCGTGGACAGCCTCGGCCGTCACTACCGGCAGCCGCCCTTTCCCCACGTCGAGCCCGCCTACCGCCGAACCGAGCCGGAGTTCATCCAGGCCCTGGCGGACGGGGTGTTGCCGTGATCGCGCGTTTGCCGGTAACCCGCGCGCTGGCCGACTTGGTCGAGCAGGCCACCGGACGGCCCTGCGGCCTCGGTGAACTTCCCCTGATCCAGGGGAAATCGGGATGGGAACCCGCCCTGGCTCCCTACACGATCCTCGACGCGCTGCCCGCCGCGTTCTCCGGGCCGCCCCTGTGGGACTGGCACGCGGACGCCGCCTGGTCCTACCAGGTCACCTCGGTCGGTGAGCGGGGCGACCAGGTTCAGTGGCTGGCCGACCGCGTACGCGCCAGCGTCGTCGGCCGCAGCGACGGCCGTTGGCTTCATGACCTTCGGGTTCCCGAAGTGCGTGTTATAGACCGAGAGTTGACGTACGACGCAGGCGGGGAGCCGTCGGTGTCGGCGGCAGGCGTTATCGTGTCCTACGTACAGCGATTCACGATCACCGTGACACCCGCCTGAAGAATCGCATTCTTCACCCTCACCGCGGAGGCCCGCGCGGACGCTCGGCCCAGGCCAGGCGAACCCCCTTTGAATCTCAAGGGGCAGGGCCTCGGCACGGGACGCTGCCCCAGAAGTGGGAGCGGACCTGTGTCCCTGACGAAGCCGTCCACGAACAAGCCGGCCACCCAGACGCGATTCCTCCGCCGCGGCATCTCCAAGATCTACTGGCTCAAGAAGGTCAACAACCACGAGCGGCCCAGCCGCACTGAGCTCTCCGAGCCCAACCGGTTCGACCTGACCAAGGCCGTCAGCGACATCGAGGGCTGGGCGCTGGAGAACGAGCCGATCGAGACCCCGGACATGGGGAGCACGTTCAATTCCTCCATCCCGGGCAACGACAAGGCCGACAGCAGCTCGCTGACCTTCTATGAGGACCGGTTCTCCGACGCAATCGAGCAGCAGCTGCCCAAGGGTGCCAAGGGCTACGTCGTCTTCCTCCGTAAGGGCGATATCCCTGGCTCGCGTTCGGTCGACGTGTTCCCGGCGCAGGTCGCCACCCGCGCCGCGACGTACTCGACCGGGAACGAAGCGGCCAAGTTCAAGGTCGACTTCACCATCATCGACGAGCCGTCTCTCGATGCGCCGGTGCCCGAGACTATCGCCCCGCATCCGCTGCCCACGCCGATCGAGGACTGCGACGACGACCACGCCCACGACCGGCACGACCACGACCACGGTGGTCATGAGCACCCGCGCGACGGTGAGCACACCGACGTCACGGTGCTGCGAAGCTTCGTCCACGAGCACTTCGAGGACTGATCGTGTCGCGCACCGCACCGGTCAAGCGCCCGTCCCCGCCCCGCGCGTCGGCGGCGGAGGGGGCGTGGGCAGCCAGGATGGAACGTCTGCGCCACCGCGCTCGGCCGCAAAACAAGCTCCGCATCTGCGACGACGATCAGCTCAGACAGCGGTTCGAGGACGCTGAGCAGGCTGCGCGGCGGGCCGGATTCCTCGCCGAGGCGAACCCCGACGACGAGCGGGCTATCCAGCAAGCAGGTGAGGCTGCGACCGCGCTCGAGGCAGCGCGTGCCGCGCTGAACGACGCTTCTGACTTCCTCACCTTCCTCGCTCTGCCGCGCCCGGTCTTGGAGGAGCTGATCACCCAGCATCCGCCGACCGAGCAACAGGCCGAAGAGGGATCGGTGTTCAACCCCGACACCTTCCCTCCCGCGCTGATCGCGGCTGCGTCGTTCGACGGCATGAGCCGGGACGAGGCGGCCGAGCTGCTGTCCACGTGGTCGGCGCCGGATGCCGGGTTGCTGTGGGAGGCGGCCTGGTCCGTTCAGCAGGAAAGCCGGGTGGAGCTGGGAAAAGGCTGAGCTGGGACTCGCAGCTGCGGGCCGAGCTGGAGCTGTGCGAGCGATACCGCATCCCGCACTCGCAGTTCCTGGGCGGCGATGGCCGGTGGACGGAACTGGACCGGGCCAAGGCGCTGGCGTGGGCGCAGTGGCAGCGGTCGGTGTGCCCCGAGTGCCACACCCGCCTGGAGGAGTGGGACGACGAACGCGGCGGTGACCCCCACGCCTACGTCACCGACACGCTGCGCTGCCCCGGCTGCGAGCTGATCGAGCAGGAACGCGACCGCGTCCCGGCCGACCGCTCCGGCTACGGCGTGAAGATCCAGCTCCTGCCCCGCGACCAGCACGAACCACGCCCCTGATCCAACCCACCAACCTGTAAAGGAGGCCGCCCGCGGTGGCCGGGTTCACCCTCACGGTCGCGATGCGCGCCGAGGTCCGCGACCTGATCGCGGGAACCCGTGCTGCCTCCGGCCAGATGCGGACCCTCGCCGACCGGACCGACGCCGCCAACCGCACGCTGGCACGGCTGGACGCCAACGGGGCACGACTCGCAGCACAGTTTGCCGCGCTCAACCGCTCCTCCCGTGCGGCCGTGGGCGAGTTGGACCGGATCACCGCCCGCGCCGGAGTCGCCCGGACGGCCCTGCGGGCGGCCGGCGACGATGGCACCCGGTCGATGTCCCGGCTCCAGCGGGCCACCGCCGGGGCCGGGCGGCGCAGCCTGTCCGCCACCAACATGCTCGCCGGCGGGGCCTTCTTCCTCGGCACTGGCGAGGTCATCGAGGAGGGCAACCGCTACCAGCGGCAGATGAACCTCTTCCGCGCGGTGACCGACGCGACTGCCGGACAGATGAAGCGGGCCGCTGCGGTCGCGCAGGAACTTGGCAACGACCTGACCCTGCCGTCCGCGACCTCGGCCGATGCAGCCGAGGGCATGGTCGAGCTCAGCAGAGCGGGATTTCGCGCGGATCAGGCCATCGACGCCGTACGCGCATCCCTTCAGCTTGCTTCCGCAGCCGATGTCAACGCCGCCACCTCCGCCCGCTACCTGGGCGACATCATGGACCAGTTCGGCCTTGGCGCCGACCAGGCCTCCAAGGCTGCGGACACCCTCGCGGCGACCGCGAACAACGCGTCCGGGTCCATCACCGACATCTACTACTCGATGCGGTACGCGGGCCCGGTCGCCAACGCGCTCGGCGTCAGCCTGCAGGACACCGCGGCCGCCGTCGGCATGCTCGGCAAGAGCGGCATCCTCGGCCAGACCGCCGGCACGAGCCTGCGCGGGCTCTTCGCCAACCTGGCGGCCCCGACCCCCATCATGCGCAAGGCCCTACGGGACCTCGGCATCGAGGCCTGGGACGCCCAGGGCCGATTCAGGGGTCTGCGCACGGTGATCGACGGCCTGTCGAAGGCCGAACACACCATGTCCGGGCAGGACTTCACCGCTGCGGTGACCCGCGCCTTCGGTAAACCCGCCCTCAGCGGCGCGGTCGCGCTCGCCCACCAGGGCACCGAGAGCTTTGACGCCCTGTCGATGGCCCTCCAGCAGACCGGTTCGGCCGCCTCCATCACCGCCTCCCGCGGGCAGGGCCTCGCCGGTGCGATGACGCAGCTGCGCATCCAGGCCAGGCAGACCGGCATCGCCCTGTACGAGGGGATGGCCCCGGGGCTGGAGTGGGTGACCCGGCTGCTCACCCGCGGCCTGTCCGGCGCCACCCCGTACCTGACCACCGCGCTCGCTTACGGCCGCGACATCGCCACTCTGTACGGCCCGGATTTGAAGGAGTCCACGAAGAGCGGGATCGGCTCGCTCATCGATGACGCCCAGAAGCTCATCGGGCCGCTGAAGGACATCGGCGAGCACTCCCTGGCCACCGGCCTCAACCTGCTGCTCAACGCGGCAAGCACCCTGGGCGATGTCCTGGACAACGCCGCCGACGGAGCCGAACCTCTCCTCAAGGCCATATCCGGCCTCGGCGACGAGGGCGGGGCGGCGGCCGGAACGCTCGACATCATCGCCACTGTCGCCAACGTGGCCATGGACGCGGTCTCCGGACTGTCCCTGGTCCTGGTGCCGATCGGTCACCTCGTGGGCGGTCTGGTCAGCGCGTTCGGCGCGCTGCCCGCCCCGATCCAGTCCGCCGCCCTGGCGATGCTCTTGTTCCGCCGCGTGCAGCCGACCCTGACGGGCATCGCGAACACCGTGAGCGGCCCGTTCCGCTCAGGGTTCGCCGCGGCCAATCAGCAGATGCGCCTGCAGCAGTCCCTGGCCGCCGCCTCCGGCGTCACCCTGTCCCGGTACGGGGCCGCTTGGGCAGCCCTCCAGGCCCGGGTCGGCGTCCTCGGCACCATGACCGGCGCGTTCCGCAGCGCCACTGGAGCTGGGACCACGTTCACCGGCACCCTCAACGGCATCGGTCGGGCCGCTGGATCGGGGCTGCGCTCGGCGATCGGCGGCGTCACCAACGCGCTCGGCGGCCCGTTCGGTGTCGCCATGGCGGGCGTGTCGATCGGACTGGGGCTGCTCGCCGCGCGGCAGCAGAAGGCCGCGCAGGCCGCCGCCGAACACCAGCAGCGTGTTTCCTCGCTCACGTCCGCGCTGCGCGAGTCCGGCGGACAGATCGACGCCAACGTCCGCAACCAGGCCGCCCAGACCCTCCTGGACACCAAGACCAGTCAAGGCCACCTCACCAAGGTCCTCGACCGGGCCGGCGTGCCGCTGGCGACCCTGACTGACGCCTACCTCGGCCAGGGCACCTCACTGGAGTCGCTGCAAAAGCAGCTTCTGGCCACGGCGAACGCCCACCGCGCCTACAGGGACGTGGCCGGTGGCAAGGCGAGTGTCCTCGACTACACCGACGTCGGCCAGCAGTACAAGGACGCCGCCGATGCGCTGAGCAGCGTCAAGGGCGAGATGGCCGAGTCGGTCAAGAACGCCCGGGAGCTGGCTCAGGCGACTCGGGGCGCGGGCGACGGCACCTCCGCCTACGACCGGCTCAAGGCGGCGGTCGGCGGGCTGGCCGACGAAACCGCCGACGCCGACACCCGCACGCGCTCTCTCAAGAGTGCCCTCGACCTGCTGTCGGGTGGGCAGATCTCCCTGCAGGCCGCCGAGGCCAAGGTGAACTCCGCGGTACTCGACGTGCAGGAGGGCAGCACGGGCGTCAACCGCCAGCAGGGCTATGGCGGCAGGCAGCTCGTCAACGAGGACAAGACCCTCAACACCACCACGAGGAATGGCCAGCAGCTTTACACCCAGCTCACCGCGCTGTCGGATGCGGCGGCCGACGCGAGCGTGGCGACGTACGACCTGGCCCAGCGTAACGGCGAGACCCTGCCGGCGGCACTGGCCAAAGCCCGCGAGCAGATGAGCCGCGCCCGCACCGAGGCGATCAAAGCCGCTCAGGGCTACGGGCTGACGCGCACCCAGGCCCAGGGCGTCGCCGACAGTCTCGGCCTGCTGCCGTCCAAGGTGTCACTGCTGCTGCAGACCAAGGGCATGGACAGCACGCTCGCGAATCTGATCGCGGTCCAGGCGGAGTTCCAGCGGCTCCCCAACGCCAAGACGATCAAGGTTGACTCGCTCAGCGACGGCGCACAGCAGAAGCTCCGCGAGCTCGGCTTCACGGTCAAGACGGTCCCGGGCACCCGGCAGATTAAGATCACTGCCCCGACCCAGGGTGCGAAGAAGAACCTCGACACCCTGATCGACACGCTAGGCCGGACCCCGAACAGTAAGAACATCCCGGTGTCCGCGTCGACCGCGGCCGCCATCAGAAGCCTTCAGGCCGTCCAGGCCAAGCTGCGCACCACCCCGGGCGCCAAGTCCATAACCGTGCGGGCACCAACAGCTCAAGCGCGCAAAGAACTTGAGGCACTGGGCTTTCGGGTCGAGAAGGTCCCCGGATCGAAGAACGTCAGGGTCACCGTTCCGACCTCCGGGCCTCGCAGGGCGGCGGACTCGATCCAGCGCCGCATCGACGCGCTGCGCGGCAAGCAGCTGACGGTCACGACCCGGCACGTCACGATCCTCGACCAGGTCATCTCGGACAGTCGGGGAACCGCTAACGCCCTCGAACGGCAGGCGGAAAACCTGCGCAAGCAGGCCAACCGGCACGCCGATGGCGCCGTCGTCGACTACTACGCCGACGGAGGGGTCACCGGACCCGGCGGCCGTGAGCAGCACGTGGCGCAGATCGCCCCGGCCGGGAGCTGGCGCATCTGGGCGGAGCCCTCCACAGGGGGCGAGGCCTACGTGCCTTTGGCCGCATCCAAGCGCGAACGCAGCAAGGCCATCGTCGAGACCGTCGTCGACCGCTTCGGCGGGCAGGTCGAGTGGTTTGCCGACGGCGGCGTACGAGGCCACAGCAGCCGCGACTACAGCCCGGCTCTGGCCAGCTCGTTCAAGGCGGCCCGCAGCTCGGAGGTCATGGCGGGCGTGGTCCGTGCCTTCGGCATCCGCACCGGCAGCGACCGCGCTCGTACCCGCGTCGTCGATGCCCGCGCGGGCGGGCGCGTCCAGGTCGTCGTCGTCCGCGAGCAGCAACCGTTGATCGGCACCATGCCTGTCACCGTCACCGACAGCTCCGCCACACCCGAGCAGATCGGCACCGAAATGATGCGCAACCTGCGCAACGCCCAACGAGGCGGGAGAGTTTGATGACCACACGAGAAGAACAGTCCCCGCCCATCGAGCTGGCCCCGTGGCAGTTCGAGATCGGCGGTGTCGTCCTCGGGCGCGGCAGCCGCATCCCGATCGGCGACATCGATGGCCTCGGCGCACCCCCTACCCGTCCACAGGACGTGGACAACCCCACGGGCGACGGCACCTACCCCGGCCAGGACTTCTACGGGCCGCGCACCCTGCGGTTCGAGGCCGGTATCAAGACCCCCGGCGATCCGGCCGCGGCCGCCGACTTGCTAGCCCGCCTGGAACTCGCCGTCGACGACCCCGCGGTTCGGACCCGGCCGGAGGGGCGGGCGGTGCTGCGGGGCCGCTGGCCCGGTCACCGCACCCGCCGCGTGTACGGGCGGCTGCGTCGGGTGGAGGCCACCAGCACCGCGACCGCGATCAACGGGTGGATCCCGTTGGACATCGAGTTCGCCGGTCTCGATCCGCGCTGGTACGACGACGAACTGTCGCAGCTCACGCTGGGCCTGGACCAGGCCGCGCGGCACAAGGATACGGACTGCACTTCGGACCAGGTCCTGTCTGCGCTGGTGGGCTGTGAGAGCGCCGACCCCGACGACCGGCCCGGGTGGATCACCAACCAGGGCAATGTGTCGACCTGGCCCAGCCTCCGCATTCACGGTCCGGTCGCCAACCCGCGGATCTGGAACACCGCCACCCGCCGCGTCCTCGAACTCGGCCTGTCGCTTCGTGCCGGTGAGTGGGTGGAGTTGGAGACCCGGCCCGGCACCCGCTGGGCCCTGCGCAACGGCACGGTCAACGTAGCGAACGATCTCACGCCCGCCTCCCGTCTCGACCTCTTCGACATCCCCCGGGGCCGCTCCGAAATCGGCTGGAGCGGCGAGGACCCCTCCGGCACCGCGCGCCTGGGCGTGTCGTGGCGGTCGGCCTACACCGCCCTGTGAACGGAGTACTTGTGACCCTTGTCCAGCCCCCGATGACGGTGCGTGGCGGCCGCCACTCCGCCCGCGCTATGCGCCTGATGATCCGCGATCTCGCGCGCGGCCGGCAGGGTGTCGCTGCAGCTGGCGACCTCAAAGTCCGGCCCCTGGAAGCGCCGGGACCCGGGGTCCGAGTCGGCGACGGATCGGCCCTCATCCACGGGGTGCGCCCGTGGCAGGGCGCCTACACCCAGAGCAACATCGGCGACGCGATCGTCGGCGTTCCGTCGACCGGGCCGTTCGCCCGCACCGACCTGCTCGTCCTGCGCGTCGAGGACCCTGAGTACGAGGGTGAACGCGACCCGCGCACCCAGGACATCGGCTACTTCCACCTCGTCAAGGGCGTGGACCAGGACGCGACCGTACTGCGCGGGATGACCGCCATCCCCCTGGCGCGCATCACCCTGCCCCGCAACACCACCGCGGTCACGGCCGACATGATCACCGACCTTCGGCGGCTCGCGAACCCTCGTACCGAGCGGACCCTGCACACCGTGCATCCGAGCACCACGGAGAAGGTCCCCGCCGAGCACGGCCAGTGGGCGAACTGGCCGAAGGAAGCCGCCTGGGACCTGGACATCCCTGACTGGGCGACCCGGGCCACAGTCGTGGTCACCATCTCCGGCCTGCGCGCCGAGGCCGGCAACATCTACGCCGAGCTGCGCACCCGTCTTGGCGAGCACAACGCCGAGCCGACCGTGGTCGACGACGACGGCACCACCACCCGCCGCGCCAGCGTGTCCCTCGCAGACACCTTCACCCTGCCGCCCGCCTACCGGGGCACCCGCCAGCGCCTGGGCGTGCAGATCAACCAGATCGACAAGTACGGCGACGGCGACCTTGCGGTTGCCAAGGGCACCACGGTGACCGCCGACGTCCAGTTCACGGAAAGCCCGGTGTGATGGCCGACTACCGCTACGTCCTCGCCCGCGCGGCCACTGGCGAGGTCCTGCACTGGAACCTGCCGCTGACCGAAGTCGAGTTCGGCCCGGAGAAGTCCGGGCCGGGCTCGTTCCACGCGACCCTCAACCCGACGTTCCGCTGTGCACTCAGCGACATGCTCGACGACGCCGGCGACGCGGTGATCCTCGTCGAGCGTAATGCGCGACTCACGTGGGGAGGGCTGCTGTGGCGGGCAGAACCGGAGGGCGCCAAACTCCCCATCGAGGCCTCTGGGTTCACCAGCTACCTGCACCGCCGCTTCGACCTGCACGGCAACCTCGATGGCCGAGGCCCCTACATCGAGGCCGACCCGTGCCAGGTCATCCGCGACGTCTGGGCGTACGCCCAGCAACAGCCCGACGGCGACCTCGGCGTGGTCGTGGACGACACGAAGTCGACGGCGAAGACCGGCACCGCCAAGGACCCCTACACCACCTCCAGGACGGACCCCCGCAACCTAGGGGAGATCGTGGACGAGATGGCCGACATCGACGACGGCCTCGAATGGACCGAGACCGTCACCTGGCGCGGGCGCCGTGCCGAGCGGCGCATCCTCCTGGGCGCACCCCGGCTCGGCCGGCGCCGCGAGGACCTGACCTTCGCCACGGGCGCCAACGTGACCGGCGAGCCCCACGTCATCAAGGACGCTGACTCCTACGCCCAGTGGGTCATCGGCCTCGGCGCCGGCCAGGGCAGCAAGCGCAAGGTCGTGCTCGATGGCGTCCGCAACGGACGACTGCGCCTGGAACACAAGCTGGAGACGAGCGAGAAGGACGCCACCAAGCTCAAGCAGCGCGCCCGCCGGGAACGGCTGGCCCGGCAGATCCTGCCGACGCTCACCGAACTGGAGATCACTGATCATCCCGCAGCCCCCATCGAGGCGCTTCGCGTCGGCGACGATGTCCGCATCCGTCTGCACGAGCCGCACACCGCCTACGACGGATGGAACCGCATCACAGGCTGGACCGTACGCCCCGGCGAAGGCGAAACCCCCGAACGCGTCACGCTGCAGATGGAACGCACCCTCAAGCCGGACGTGAGCAGCGACGAGACGGAGGGGGCGTAAATGCCGGACACGATCGCCGAACTCGCACGTCGCATGGCCGCTCTGGAGCGGCGGGTCGCACTCCTGGAGTGGGCCCGGAGGGCGCCGTACCCGCCGTGGCGGGACCTGCCACTTAGCGGCAACACAGCAGTCCCCGACACTGCACAGCCGCCACAGATCCGCGCCAACCCGTGGAACACACTGGAGTTCAGCGGACGGATCGGTCTGCCGGGCCACCGGGCGGTGGACGAAGCGGTTATCGCCATCCTGCCCGAGGGCTTCTGGCCCGCCGCGCCCCGCACCGTTGACGTCGCCTCCGACGCTGCACGCCGGGAACTCCACCTCGACATCGATCCCGAGGGCCAGATCACCTTGCGGGTCCAGGACGGCGGCAGTGTGAAAGCCACCTGGCTCAGCCTCGACAGCGCCTCGTGCCGAGTTGATGGTGACGACGCGGGGTAGTCCACTTACCCCAGAGGCGAACGCAGCAGTCGCCTCCTACGCGCGCAATCAGGTTCTCCGTAGGACTCGGCCGGCACCGGCTGCGACGGTGGTCGCCAACAGCCAGCCCGTCCCGATGAGGACGATTCCCACCCACTGCATGGCCCCGGACGGCTCGTACGCCCGCTCCTGGCCCAGATCGACCAGTGGCAGCAGGAGATCCAGGGTGTAGATGACCGGTTGAAAGCGCGGATACGGGCCACCGCCCACGGGTTCGGGGGGCCGGGCTGCGAAGAGCGCGGATCCGACGACCAGGAGACACACCAGCAGCCACACGGCCCGCAGTGGGCGGTACCCGTAGCCGACCGTCGCGTCCTGCAGGAGGCTCCACAGCCGGGCGGGGAACGCGAGGGTGGGCCGCAGACTGCGCTGCTTGGCGACGAGGACGGTCCGGGCGGCGGCGTCCCAACCCTGCCGCTGGTAGACGGTGGCGAGTTGCTCGTATGGCTGGGGCGCGAACCCCATCGGGTCCCGGCCGAGCCAGGGGAGGCGTTCCTCGGCGGGGAGGGGAGGGCGAAGGATGTCGTAGACGGTGCCGTCCAGCCTGAGGGACGTGGGCCAGGTGGTGGGGTCGTCCCGGATCAGCGCCACCTTGGTTCGGGCGAGTGCGATGAGGCCCCTGGGTATCTCTCGGAACTGCAAATACAGTTGCGCCGCCGTCGTACCGCGGCAGACAAGAGCCTCTTCGGCTCCGGCCGCGTCCAGGATCGCCCCGTTGAAGGACAAGATGCTGCGGATGACGGCGCTGCTGATCGCGATCTTGCCGTAGGCGGTGAGGCCTTGGCCGAGTTGCACCACGCCGCCGACGTCGATGCCGTTGGCGGTCAGCGCGGTCGTGCCGCCGCTCGGGGCCTTCAGTTCGGCGCCGTCGAACAGGACCGACCCGCCGATCCGGGCGTCGCACAGGTCGACCGTGCCGTGCGCGGACAAGCCGCCCCGGCAGTCGAGGTCGCCGCCGACGTGCGCGCGGCCCGCCATGAGTGCCGTACCCGAAGGGTAATTCAGGCGGGCGCCCTTGAGGACGATACTCCCGCGTATGGAGGTGTCGGCAAGGGTGATGGGACCGTCGACGACGAGTCCGCGCTCGGCCTGGATGTCGCCGCCGATCTGGGCACAGCCCAGGTGGAGGGCGTAGTCGCCCGCGTCCAGGCCCGGGCCGGTGAGGGTAGCGTCGAGGAGCTCCACCGAGGCGCCAATAGAGGCCCCGCAGAGGTTGACCGTTCCGGTGCAGGAGAAGCCACGCCCCATGTACAGGCCGCCGCCGACCGTGAGTTCGGACATCTGGAGGTTTCCCCTGGGGGTACTGATCGTCGCTCCCCGGAGATTGAGGAGGTCCTGCACGCGAGCATTGGTGAGGTAGAAGGTGCCCGCGCATTCCAGGTCGGCTGCCCACAGGGATTCGTCTACGGCGACGGACTGGGCATTGATGGCGGCCTCCCCGGGCGCCGGGCGGACCTTCGTGCCTTCGAGGGACAGACGGGTGCCCACGGCCAGGGAGCGCAGGTCCAGTGTGCCGTGCACGGTGCAGCGGGTGGCCTTGAACTCCTGGGCGAACCGCGCACTATGCGCCCGCAGCCCGGGAAGCCGACACTCATCGAGTTCCAGCGCCTCCAACTGCGCGCCCACCAGCCGCGGCGCCTCGTCGAAACGGCACCGCTGCAGACGTAGAGCCCCTCGTACGACTGCCTCAGATAGGTCTAACTCCCCCCGTATCCGCACGCCCCGCAGCCGGAGCCGAGCGAGATGGCCCGGGCGCGGGGGCGGAGCGACTAGCAGCAGTCGACGTACGGCCTCTCCTCGCACCTCCGGCACACCCTCGCACCACTCGCCACACCGGTAGGCCTCCCACATTTGGCACTCGCCCTCGTCCCACCCTGTCGGCGGGTCGTCATCGTCCGCCACCCGAGTCCCCCTTTGTAGTGACGCCGAATACCGCTTTGCTGCCCATGCCGGGGGAGGAGTATCCGGGACTCCGTGCGCAGGTGTCCGCTTTCCTCATCCCGATCTCACCGCTGCGCGCACCGGATGAACCTGAAGCCACGGCCGGACGGATCCGGGTGATCGTGCACCCACTGTCATCGACGGCCGGACGACGCACGCCCGTGGACGGTGAGACTCTCGGCCGGCCTAGCGTCGTCAACGTCGCGGATTCACCGTGGATTGACTGGAGCGGGGTGGGGCCGGAGCGGTAGTGACCGGAACGTAGGCCTGAGTTATCCACAGGCCCCGCGCTTCAATACGCCGCGATACCGCAGCCCGCCTGTTGATCGCATGAGGGCTTTATCCACAGGCAAGGGCGCTGCGGTTGAGGATCTCCCCGATACGATGACGTCTGGGTGACCCTCCATCCCGTGCTTCGCAGCCAACTCCCGAGGGACCGGCCCCGTTATCGACAGGGGCCCGGCCGACTGCCTTACGGCGCAGGGGAGAAGGCGAAGCGAGCGTGGCAACTCCGTTGAGCGCGGACAGGTTTCTGTCCGCGCTGAAGCACGCGGGCCTCGGTGTCGTCGAGCACAGCACCTGGCGTACGCACAACCGCAACACCCACGGCAACTGGGGCCCCGTGAACGGGGTCATGATCCATCACACAGGTCCGTACTCGTCCGAAGCCGACATGGTGGAACTGTGCCGGGTCGGCTACCAAGACCTTCCCGGACCGCTTTGCCACGGTGTGATCGACCGGTCGGGGACGATCCACTTGGTTGGCTACGGCCGCACCAACCATGCCGGCATGGGCGACACTGACGTGCTGCTCGCGGTCATCGCGGAGAGGAAGAGCCTGCCGCGCGACAACGAGGCCGACACCGACGGCAACCGGCACTTCTATGGTTTCGAGTGCGTCAACACCGGCCATCAGAAGTGGCCTGCCGCGCAGTTGGACGCGATGGCCCGCGCCGCCGCGGCCGTCTGCCGCGCGCACGGCTGGAACGAGCACAGCGTCATCGGCCACAAGGAGTGGCAACCCGGCAAGCCCGACCCGGGCGGCATCGACATGGACGACTTCCGCGAGCGCGTCGCCCGACACCTGAAGGACGACGGCAACGCACCGGACAAGCCCAAGCCTGCCCCCAAGCCGAAGCCGAAGCCCACTACGAAGCCGGTCGCTCAGTACGCCGCCTATCCCGGCACGCGTTTCTTCCACGCCGGCCGGTCCTCACCGGTGATCGAGGCCATGGGGAAGCGGCTGATCGCCGAGGGGTGCGATTCCTACGACACTCCTGCAGGGCCGGTGTGGAACGACGCGCACCGTCGCTCGTATGCCGCCTATCAGATCAAGCGCGGTTACCGCGGTTCTGACGCCGATGGGATCCCGGGCCAGGCGACGTGGAAGACGCTGCGTGTCCCGCACCAGGCCAGCACGACCGAATCAAAGACGACCCAGCCCGAGAAGGAGACCGATCCCGTGCCGCAGGCTCTTGCCGACATCGCGGAGCGCACTGTCGCCACCTACGTCCAGTCGCTCCTGGGTCTGATGGCCGCGTCCTCGACCACCGATCTGGTGTCGCTGTCGGCGTGGCAGGCTGCCGCCATATCCGCGCTCCCTGCAGGCCTGTCGGCGCTGAAGTCCACCCTGGGTACGGTGCTCGGCCGCACCGGCACGGCCTCGTGGCTGCCGGGCCGGCACGACCCGGCCACCCCCAAGTACTGACCGGGAGGTTTCCATGCCGGAGGGAGAGATCGCGCTCGCCCTGGCCGAACTGCGCAGCGCGCTGGAAGTCGGCCTTGCCCGGATTGACGGCCAGTTGGCACTGCTCGTGCAGCGAAGCGACCAGACCGACAAGGCGGTTGAGGACCTGGAGCAACGTGTCGCCGCTCTGGAGAGGGGGAGGTGGCCATTGCCGACCATTGCCGTGCTGACGTCCGTCACCGCAGTGGCGCTGACGATGCTCGGAATGCTCTGGGGCTGAGACAGCGCATCCTCGTCGCAACAGCGTTTGCCCGAGCCGTGTCGGCCGCGGGGCGGCGACGTCCGCGCGGCGGCGAGAAATGGCATGGCCCCCGTCGAGACGGGGGCCATTGGGCCTCTTGGAAGACCATTGGCCACGATAGCAGCGTCCGCCGAGACAGGTCGGAGTCGTGGCGCGGTTAATCTTCCCTGGGCGTGCGAGAAGACTGCGGAGGACGGGCGATGCATCGGCTCAAGCCGTATCTGGTGGGGTACCAGGAGTTCGCTGCCCTGTACGGGGTCGAGGCGCAGATGGTGTCGCAGTGGCTGTCCCCCAGTCGTGGTGTTCTGGACCCGGAGACCGCCATCGTGGTCTCAGGGGTGCGCTACTGGCCGCTCGGTTTCGCCTGCCGTTTCGGAACGACCACCCCCAGGCCGAAGACGCTGGACGTCCGGTACAAGGAACGGCTCATCACTGAGCAGGGGGCGGGTTGGGAAGCCGACTCCCGCGATCAGCTGCCCCCGATCGTCGGCCAGCAGGAGACCATCGAGCTGTTCCGTCTCCCGTCGCAGGGCACTCTGGCCATGCGCATTGCGGCGGGGAACTTCCCTAAAGAGGACTGGGTACTGTCCGGGTCGGGGCTGTGGCTGCTAGACACGGTGCTGGATGCGGCTTCCGGACTGCGCGCGAGTGCACGCAGCCTCACCTGGGAGGTCGACGAGACAGTCGCTGCCGCCCTCCGCGACGGCACGTACGAGGGTCCTGGCTCGAAGGTTCTGACGCGGGGGCGGCACGCACGAAAGGGCCTCTGACCTGCGTGAATACTGTACATACATCTCGAATGCGAATAAGATATATGCATATCCCTTCAAAGGGGTCCATTCGCATTGGAGGTACGCATGCAGTTCACGCACACCCCCTCCGGTGGCAGTGTCGCCACCGTGCTGGCAAAGGAGGTCTTGCTGGCCGGGCGCGACCCGCCGTGCTGCGCGCCGGAGAAATCCGCCCCCGTCCCGTCGTTCGCACGCTCGCGGACTCTTCTGACGTCAGTGGAGATCGAGAGTTCCGTGTGGAAGCCCCAGTCGCGGTCGATATTTCGGTGGGAGTGTGGCGGACTGAAGTGGCGCTCGCCAAAGCGGGGTTGATCATCCGACATTCACCCCTCAAGATAGGTTCCACTACTGGAGTCGTTGCAAAGGTGGTGGGCATGGAGGGCGTCCAGGACGAGATTCCGGGCTTGGTGATCCACACCGTCCGGCACCCGGACGGCCAAGCGGCCACGATCCAGGCGCAGTTCGAGGCGTTCCACCACCTCAACCCCTGGGTGTTGCGCGCGCTGGAGACCCTGACGGCCGACTACCTCAGGCGCGGCGCCGCCCGCGTCGGCATCGGGATGCTCTTCGAGGTCCTGCGCTGGCGCTATGCCACAGCCACCGAAGGCGACGAGTTCCGCCTCAACAACAACTTCCGCTCCCGCTACGTCCGGCTGCTCATCGAGCACCACCCCGAGTGGGGGCCCGCGTTCGAGGTCCGCGCTCTGCGTACGGACTGAACCAACCCTCTTGGAGACCAACGCCCCATGAACCAACCGACAGAGCAACAGGGCGGCGACGCCGCATCATCTGTCCCTGTCCCGACCAGCACTGAGACGCTGCCCGGACGCACCGTCACCCAGAGCGCCGTCGTGCTGCGCGCAGACCAGACCGAGTTCAACGAGCGCCAGGTGTCCGCCCTTGCGCTGATCAGCCCCGGCCTCCAGCACGCCCCCCGTGCGCAGTTGGCGGTGTTCTTCCACTACTGCGTGCGCTCCGGACTCGACCCGTTCGCCCGCCAGATCTACATGATCGGCCGCAAGAACAAAGGTGAGGACCGCGAGGACAACCCGGTCAACTGGACCATCCAGACCGGCATCGACGGCTTCCGCACGATCGCCCACCGGGCGGCCGAGCGGACGGGGGAGCGCATCTCGTACGAGGACACCGTCTACTACGACGCCGACGGCACCGCCCACGACGTGTGGCTGGCACCGGTCCCGCCGGCCGCCGTGAAGGTCACCGTCCTTCGGGGAGCGAGCCGGTTCCCGTTCATCGCCCGCTGGAGCGAGTTCGCTCCCGAGTACTGGGATGCCAAGCAGAGCAAGTACGTCGTCGCCAAGATGTGGCGCCAGATGGGCTCCCACATGCTGCGCAAGTGCGCCGAGGCCGGCTCCTTGCGGATGGCTGCCCCGCAGGATCTGTCCGGCGTGTACGTGGACGAGGAGATGGCGCAGGCCGACGCCGAGGTCGTGGCCGGGGCGTCCGATGAGGCCACACGCCGCCTGCGCGAGTCTGCGGGTCTCAAGACGGGCGAGTCGGAAAGCGATGCCGCCCAGTCCGGCGACGGCACTCCGGCGCAGGAAATGCCTGCCTTGCCTCGCAAGCGCACCCAGACCCGACCCAAGAACGAGCCGAGCGAACCGGCGGCAGACGACAAGCCTGCTACGCGCCGCAAACGCACTGTCACCAAGAAGACGACCGCGGCCCGCACGTCGTCGGCCACGTCGTGAACCACGGGGGGAAAACCATGAACAGCACCGACCTGCAAACCCAGATCCTGACCGCAGCCCGGGCACACCTGTCGGCGCGCACCGGCTGGGACGAGATGCCAGAACTCCTCGTCATCAAGCGCCATGGCGACACCGGGCTGAGCGTTCGGCCACTGCCCATATCGCCGCTGTTGTGGGAGTTCTTCTCTCCCAACGAGGTGATCGTCGCCTCAGCGCGTGCGACCCGGACCAAAACGATCGCTGCCGAGGCAGACACGGTCGCCCTGGCTTTGCGCGTTGAGGGGTTCGCCATCACCCCTGGCACCAGTCCTGAGGCGGACGAAGCCCTGCGCCGCATAGCCGGAGGCTCGACTCCGAGTATCAAGGACATCCCCGGGCGGATCGAACAGCGGTGGCTCCACGCCGTGGACCGGTACGGCCAGCAGTATCTCGTGACCGCTGACCGGCAATCCGACGGCAGCGCCGGGCCCGCCGTCGGACGGGCCCTTGACGGAGGCCAGCAGTTCCTCGGCGTCATCCAAAAGGCACTGGACGTGTTCTGCCGGACCGTCTGGCCGCGGTCCGCAGCGGCCGCACCCCTCCGCCGGACGGGAGAGCGCCCGTGACCCTCGTCCAGGAGCGGCCCGTCAGCCTGTGGCCTGCGGCGCACGCGGCCGACGCTCGCCGCCCTCGCTCCCGGCAGACAAAGATCGGGGCCAGCGACACTGTGTGTGCGCGGCGCGCCGGATACCTCCTGCACGGCCGCACGCCGACCGACGGCGGGGACAAGCGCAAAGCGATCCTGGGCACCTGGCTGCACGAGGGCGCGCTCGATGCGGTCCGCAAGGAATACGGCTGGATCATCGAACACCGCGTCGAGGACGACACGATCCGCGGGCATATCGACGCCGTCCAACTCGATGGCGCAACCGCCCTGCGGCTGCCGAAACGACTACGCCCGAGTCTCCCCGCCGAGGAGGTGACCGTGGAGGACATCAAGACCAAGAGCACCTTCCAGTGGGACAGCATCGTCCGGCACGGGGCCAGCGAGGCCGAGCTTCGCCAAGTCCTGCTGTACGCCGACTTGTTGCGCAGCCAGGGCTTCGCCGACATCGATGGCCAGCGGCAGCTCGCCCGTCTCGGACCGCTGCCCGTGGGCCGCATCCGTTTCCGGTTCATCAACCGCGACTCGGGCGAGGACCACGTCCAGGAGATGCCCTTCACCGCCGAGCGGGCCAGCGGGGCGCGCTGGTGGGTCGAGCAGATACGCGCCGCCGAGAGACCCGAGGACCTGCCGCGCACGTTTCCCGGCCCGGGCCTGTCGGCAGTCTGCGACAACTGCCCGTTCAAGACGGCTTGTTGGGGGCCGCATGTCGCCGGCAAGCGTCCGCAGAGCCTGCTCATCCGCGACGACGCCGAGCGGGAGCAGGCGCTGACCGAGTACGTCGAGGTGTCGGAGCAGATCAAGCCGCTCAAGGACCGGCTGAAGGAACTGCGCGCCCAGCTCGACGGATCTGCGGAGGGCGTGTACGGCGACAACGTCCTGTCCTGGAGCGGCGGCAACCCGGCCAAGCTCGACAACGTCGACGCCATGGTCGCGCTCTTCCGGCAGGCCCGGCTGCCGGTCCCCATGGCACCCGACGTCGCGGCGATGAAGGTGCAGCTGCAGGAGGCCGGTATCCCCGTTCCCCAGCGCCTGGATCGCGAGCGGCGCACTGCGGTGAGCATCAACGTCACCGCGCGCAAGAAACTCTGACCCGCGCCCCGGCAGGGGCAGGACCGCGCAAGGTCCTGCCCCTGCCCCAGTGCGGCCCGAACCCGGACGCGACACGGAGAGGTGCCGGTGAGCATCCAGTTGATGGTGGTGGCGGCGTACCTGCCCAAGGAGGTGATCAACAAGACGCAGAAGCTCGTCCTTATGAAGATCGCAGACTCCGCCGACGACCAGACCCGCCTGGCCCGCCCGGGCCTGGACCGGATGATGGCCTGGGCCGGCGTGCACGAGAAACAGGTCATCAGGGTCGTCACGGAACTGGTCGGCCTCGGCCTGGTGGAGCGGACCGAAATCGGCCGGGCGGGACGCCGCGCGGAGTACCGCGTCTTCCCCTACGGCGTGCCGCCGATCCCGTCGACCGAGGAGCTGCTCGAACGGCGGCGCGCCGTCCAGCGGGCGCCGAGGAACCCTCGGCTGGCCCGGGAGCGGTCGGAGCCGCGGCCCAAGCCGCCGGCCGCAGCACGCACACAGCAAGATGTGTCGGCTCGTGAGCAGGCACGCGCGGCGTCGACCGCGGTACCGGAACAGGGAGGGTTGCCCCACGGCAACCCTGGAGGGGGCGAGGGGAGGGTTGCCCGACGGCAACCCAATGGGTTGCCCCAGGGCAACCGAGAGGGTTGCCCCACGGCAACCCCTTCTCTTCCTCCTTCTTCCTCTAGCCTTCCTCACCCCCCTCCCCCTGCGGCGGGGGAGGGGCTGGGGGCGGACGAGCCTGCCGAGGAGCGGTCGCCGTCCGGCTGCACGAAGCATCCGCAACCCGCTGCCAACTGCCGCGGGTGCGGCACCAACCCGCGCGTGCGTCGCGAGCAGGAGCGGCGCGAGGCCGCCGAGCGGGAGCGCATCGCCCAGCAGGAGTGGCTGAGGGAGTTCTTCGCCGAACAGGAGCGCCGCGTGGCACAGAGCGATCCCGTGGCGCTGGAAATGGCCCGCCAGCGGACTCGCGAACTCGCCCGCATGGGCCGCACGCAACGGACCAACTCCCTTGACACATAGGCGGTGTCAAAGATCGCCATCATTGACGCCACCAGGTATGCGAATAAGATATAAGTAACAGTTCGAACCCCTTCGAACCCGATCCTCTTGGAGAGGCCATGAACGCCATCACGGACCACGAGCTCGCCGGAGCGGCGTACGCCGTCGTAGCCGACGTCATCCACGGCCACCCCGCCGCCCCCGTCCTCGGCGAGGGGCAGTTCTGCTCCATCGAGTGCGCTGGAGTCGGCGTGTATCAGCTGACGCGCTCACTCAGCGCCAGCGAGCAGGGCGCGGCTGTCATCCTGCGCCGCCACAACCGCCCCGTCGGCTACGTCGTCACGAGAGATGGGCGGATGTGGAGGGTGGAAGCCCTGCCCATCCTGTAGCCGGCCACCTTTGGCTTCGCGCCTCAGATAGGTGCCACGCCTACAGAAAAAGTGACCTTTTAAAGGTCCGTCTGCAACACCCCCTCTTGGAGACCCGAATGACCACCATTGCGACACTGCCCGACCACGACCGACGAACCGACCCGCTGTGGAACCGCCTGTTCAACGGCTACTGGCACGTCATCACACCGCTGCGCCACCTCGGCTGGATCACCGACGTCGACGTCAACGACAAGTTCTTCATCCGCGCCAACCTTGGGGACGGCACCGAAGTGTGCATCGCCACCGAGCACGAGGTGCCCGTGGACGCAGCCGAGGTGACTGGCTGGCGCGTCATACGCCGGGACGTCGACAACCCCTCGCGGCACACCGTCCTGTACGACTCCGCACCGGGCGGCCCGCAGAGCCAGCACACGACCCACCTCATTCCGCTGTTCGCCCGCATCGACGCGCTGAACGCCCCCAAGCCCCCGTTCCGGCTTGTCACCTCGGCCACGTACTGCGCGCCCTACGGCCTCACCACCCAGCAAGGCGGAGCGAGCGAGACCCCGGGCATGGCGGTGGCCCGCTACTTCGAGTGGTGCCAGCACCTGACAACCGTCGAGGGCTATCAGCGCGCGTGGGAGCGGCCCGAGCCCGATGGCTATCCACTCGCAGTGTTCGAGAAAGACGGCTACCTCGTCGCCGTCCGCGTCACCCGCAGCCATGACTGACCAGCCGCGCCGTCCCCGCGCCGCGCGCGAGACGGCCCACGCCGACACCACGCCCCTTTCTCCTCAGCGAAATGAGCACAGCCGTATGAACCACCACGCCCACGCAGTGGTCACCCTTAGCTTCACCCGTCCCGTGCGCGCACACGAACTGCAGCCCGGCGACCTGTTCGCGTTCACCGACGCACCGAGCAGCCCGCTGGCAGTGACCAGCACCGCCCAGATTCAGGTCACAGCCGACCTCGCCCTCGTCGTCCTCGCCCTCGACGGCCAGGCAGAGCCGCTGCACCTTCCCTCCAACACGCCCCTCAAGGCACTGCGCATGATCCGCACCGTCGGCCTGCCGTGCCTGCTGTGCGGCAAGCAGCAGGACGTGGATCTGGACCTTCCCGTGGATGGCGAGCCGCTGTCCCTTGTCTGCGCCGATCACACCTCCGGCCCCGCCCCGGACGATGACGCGGACCCGAATGCGGAGGGCGCGTGATGGCCCTCCACTACCTCAGTGCCGCGCGGCTCCTGCGCCAGGCCGATGAGTCCAAAGCCCGTGCCCTGTACGCGGATGTTATCGAGGCCCTCGAACAGCACTGCACGGACGTCGGCGTGGACTGGCCCGGCAACGAGCTCAACATCATCGTCCCACTCACGGACGACGGCGAGCAGTTCGTGGCGATCGCAGGCCGCACGTCACTGCCCTGGCACGACGACCGTAGCGAGATCGGCGGCTGGAAGGCCGAGCACATCGACCAGACGCACGGCACCGCCAAGATCATCTACGACACCACGACCGGCGAGGGCGAACCGCCCGGCGACATGTCGTTGGAACCGCTCGCGGAGGAAGTCGGCGCGTACGTCTCCATCTGGCGCGATGCCCGGTAAGGAGCGCGGCGGTGATCTGGCTCCTCGGCCTCCTGCTCCTCGGCCTGGCGGCGTTCACCGCTCTCGGCGTCGAGGACACCCGCCACCACCGCGCGCTGCGCGCTCCTGATCAGTCCTGAACCAACGGCCGCCCGGCCCGACCGCCGGGCCGGGCGGCCCCACTCACCGGAGACCAACCCCATTGCCCCGTGCCATATCCCTGCTCTGCGGAGCAGGCGGAGACGCCCTCGGCTTGAAGGAGGCCGGATTCGACATTCTCCTCGGCATAAACCACTGGACCACCGCCATCGATACCTTCGAGCGCAACCTTCCCGGCGCCACCGGGCGGGTGGCCGACCTGCGCAACTACCCCATGCGCTGGCTGCCGATGGCGGAGATCCTGTGGGCCTCGGTCATCTGCACGGAGATCAGCCCAGCCGGCGGCCGCAGGCGCCCGCCGGACCCCGCGCAGGAAGCCCTCTTCGAGGAAGAGGAGCAGTGGCGCGAATTGCCGCCGGAAGCCTTCGAGATGACCCGCGCCACAGCGTGGTGCGTGCTGGGCGCGGCGGCGGTGAAGAAGTTCCCCTGCGTCGTGGTCGAGAACGTCGTGGAGTTCGTCACGGACTGGCCGTTCTTCCCCGAATGGATCAGGTCCATGAGGAAGCTGGGCTACCGCGTCCAGATCGTCTCCGTCTCCTCCGCGCACATCGGCTCCGACACCAACCCCTACGCAGCCCAGTGGCGCGACCGGGTGTACATCGTGTTCACGCTCAAGAGCGTGCGCCGCCCGGATCTGGCCCCACGGCCGTTCGCGTACTGCTTCTCGTGCGGGCGTAACATCAAGGCCCGCCAGAGCTGGCGCAACCCGAAGGTCAAGGTCGGCAAGTACGGCCAGCAGTACGACTACCGCTGCCCCAACACCGGCTGTGGCCATGCCCTGGTCGAGCCGTACGTGCGCCCGGCCTCGGACATCATCCTCTGGCACGACATCGGCACACGGATCGGCGACCGTAAGCGGCCGCTGGTGGCGAACACGATGCGGCGCATCGAAGCCGGACGGGCGAAGTACCCCTTCGAACCCAGCGTCCTGACCCTCACCCACGGCAAGGACGGCACCGATCGGGCCTTCGCCCCGCACGAACGCCCCCTGCCCACACGGACGGGCAAGCAGGGCGAAGCCCTGCTCGTACCGGCCGGAGGCTCCTGGAACGACACCGCCTACCCGGTCGACGGGCCGATGCGCACCCGCACCACGCGCGAGAGCGAAGCCCTGGTCACGCTCGATCCGGCCCCGTTCATCGTGGAGTTCCGCAACAACTGCGACGCCGCCCCGGTGTCCAACCCGATCAGCACCCTGGCTACTGCCCGCCACCACGGCCTCGTCGTACCGGACGGCGCCGTACGGGAGCGCGAGCGCAACACGCTCGTCATTCCCTACCGCAAGGGCAACGCGCCCAAGACCGCCGGCGAGCCCATGCACACCATGACCACCCGCGACTCGGCGGCCGTGGTGCGCAACGCGCCCGCCATCGAGGACTGCTACTTCCGCATGATCCAGCCACGCGAGCAGCTCTCGGCCCAGCGGTTCCCCGAGGACTTCGAGCCTGTCGGCACGAAGGCCGAAGTGACCATGCAGGCCGGCCAGGCCGTGACCGTCAGCGTCGCCCGCCACTTCGGCGAATGCCTCATGCCCGTCCTGGCCTGACAACCCCTGAAGAAGGAGAACAATCATGACCCCCGCCATATCCGATCCGTTGGGCGTTTTGGCTCGGCAGCGCGAACATCTGGATGCCGTGCGGCGGCGCATCCAGAAGGCGTACTGCGTGACCGTGCTCGACCACATCACGGCGCAGATCCGCGCCGCCTGCCCCGAGGCCGCGTATGTCGGCTTCGCTTACGACGGCCAGGCCCGGGATGTAGGCCTGCTCGGCGTGCTCGGCGAGCAGACGAGCCCGCTCAGCGGCCTGCCCTGGTTGTGGGAAAGGGGTGACGAGGAACATCGTCTCGCCGAGCTCGCCGCTGAGATCGAAGCCGACGTCCAGACCGCCCTGGAGCCCTACGACTCCCCGGCATGGGCCACGGTCCGGCGCAACAGCGCCAGCGAGGGCAACCTCTGGCTGGTCGAACTTCCGCCGCCCGACCGGCCGACGCGTATCGCCGAGCTGGTGCGCGAGCACCACCCCGAGGCCACCGCGGCCGTCATCGACAGCCACCGTGCCGGAGGCCAGATCATCGAGGTGGTCGAAGGCATCACCGACGACGGCGCCGACAACCTGGTCTGCCCGCGCTGGCCGCGGAAGAGCGACGAGACCCTAAACCAGATGGTCGCCCAGCTCCTCGCGCTCCCGGCACGGGCCCAGAGGCAGCTCGTACCGGCCGACCACGACTCTGGTGGTCGTAGGCTCCTGTTGCCGTTGCCGCCGACCTCGTAGCCGCCCGGGAGCGACACGTGATGAGCGGCCCGGGGTGGGTCCGCGAGGCACCGTGCGGCGGGGACGAGCGGTTCACCCCCGACGACATCTCCGAACAGGTGCTCAGGACACCCGAGATGCGGGCCCTGCTGGCGGTCTGCCAGCGGTGTCCGTTTCGGGCCGAGTGCATCAGCCTCGTCCTGCCGCGCCATTCACTGTTCGACGGTGTCTGCGGCGGCCGCCTGTGGTTTAACGGCCAGATCCGCGCCACCTGCGAGAACGCCGACCCCGCCGAACTCGCGGAAGGCGGCTCGCCCATCATCCACGGCACCGAGTCAGGCGCCCGCGCCCACAACCGTCGCCGCGAACCCGCCTGCGCCCTGTGCCGGGAAGCCGCACGCATCGCCCAGGCCAACCGGCGGGCAAAGCGACGCACCACACCCGATAGATAGGTCACAAGAGTGGAGCAGATGTTGACGAATGCGGATCCTTGCGGACCGAACACCGAGACCGGAGTCGGCGAGGAGGACGTGGGCGCCGGACTCAACCCCCTGCCACCCGCCTGGCGCGGCACTTTTCGCCCCACCCGCCTGGCGCCCCAACTGCCCAGCCCTGCCCATGAAGTGAAGGAAGTCCCATGAACAAGGCCCAGCTCATCAAAGCCGTCGCCGACAAGAGCGGCCCCCACCTCACGCCGACCGAGGCCGTGGAGACCGTCCTCGACGTCATGGTGCGCGCCGTCGCCGCAAACGACCCGGTCTCGGTCACCGGCTTCGGCACCCTCCTCTCGCGCCAGCGCCCCCAGCGCCGCGCGCGCAACCCGCAGACCGGCGAAACGGTGACGGTCGACGCCTTGCGCGTCGTGAAGTTCCGCCCCGGCGTGCGCTTCCAGGACCTGGTGGACGGCCGCACGGACATGCCCGAGTCCGGCAACTGCATCAAGAAGGCCCCTAAGACGCCTCGCCCATAGCCCCGCACGCCACGCTGCCGCCCCGGTTAGCGCCGGGGCGGCAGCCACCCGAAGGACCTTGATGAACCACCCTGTGGGAACCGAAATAGAAGCCACCGCCCAGTGGCTTGAAGCTCACTCCGCCGCCGGCGCCGCCACCGTCCTGCGCCGCGTCGCCCACCAGCGCGACCGGTCGCGCGATCAGCTCGACGTCGCACTCGACCGCCTGCATCGTTACCGCTCGGCGTGGAGCTCTGCGCGCCATCGCGCCCACCGTCACGCCATGCAGTCGGCCGAGCGGTTGGACGAAGTGGCCCGGCTGAGCCACCGGTTGGGCCAACGACCAGGCGCCTCGGCTCGACCCGAACAGGACGTTGTCCGTGACCACGCTCTGATGCGCATCGACCTGGCGCGCTTCCAGAACCTGGTCGAACGCGCAGGCTGGCTGCCCGACAACGACCCCCGGCGCCTGTGGCGCTGGCGCGAGGGCTGGTGGGAGCTGGCCTACTGCAAGAAGAACCCGAAGGACGGCTACCGCGACTCCGGCTGGTACCTGCGGGGGCCGGACGAAGGTGACTCCGGCCAATGGATCGCCAGGCAGAAGGACGTCGCCACCCTGGGTGCCGACCGGATGATCACCAAGCGCCTGGCCGCCACGGAGGCCAAGCGGTGAACAGCCACGGCGAACACGCCGACAGTTGCGGCCCGCCCCCCGGCCGCGATGATCCAGTGCGCCGGGGGCACGACGTGACGGCCGAGACCCAGAGCGCCCCGATCACCCTGCCCAGCGTGCAGACCGAAGGGGAGTGGCAGCCGCGCGTGATCGGCCTCGACCTGTCGCTGACCTCGACCGGGGTCGCGGGAGCGGACTGGGCGTTTGCAGCGCGGCCCGGCAGGCGGCGCAGCCACGAGCGGCTCGACTGGCTGCTCGCCGCCATCGCCGTGTACCTCGAGGACGGGGCGGACCTGGTGGTCGTCGAGGGCGCCGCGTACGCGCAAGGCGGACAGGCCGGCCATCACGAACTGGCGGGACTGTGGTGGCTGGTCACGCAGTACCTGTGGCGCCAGCACGTCCCGTACGCCGTGGCCAACCCCCACCACCGCACCATCTACGCCACCGGACGCGCCAACCCGGCGCAGCACCTCCCCCGCCAGCAGCGGTCCCGCGTGGCCAAGGGCATGGTGCGCAACGTGGCCGTCGAACGCTATGGCGTCGACTGCGAGGGACCGGGCCGCTACGACCAGGCCGACGCCGCGATCCTCGCCGCGATGGGTCTCGACTGGCTCGGTTACCCCACCGTGCCGGTCCCCGACACTCACCGCCGGGCTCTGGAGGCGGTGCGCTGGCCTGACCTCATCCCGGTATCCGCAAATTAAGGAATTGAATTGCGGAAATTAAAAGCGGATATAAAAGAGTGGACCTTGCTTTTGGGGTATATGCCATTAAGATATAAGTAAGGAATTCGGGAAATGCCCGAATGGAAAGGGTGAGGAAATGAACGGCTGCCCGTGCGAGTGCAACCGCGGGGGATTCTGCGGCGGTTGCGGCCACGCTGGATGCGGCCGACGCCGCTGACCACCCTCTGAACCACCACTGCACCCTCGGCCTCATGGTCGGGGGTGCAGCCATACGCGCAAGCGTCCTCTTGGAGACCATCGCATGACGTACACCCGAGGAATTCAGATCCTCGCCCAGCACATCGGCACAGAACCCGAATATGTCGCCCGTGCTCTGCGCACGGCATCCCGCTCCCACGCGGTCATACGCGCCAACCGATTCCAGGACCTGAACGACGAGCAATTCCGGCGCCTCATGGGCGGCGACCGCCACGTTGTCGCCGTCGTCGCCAACCTCGCCCTGCGCTACGCCGGACGCATCGAAGACGCGCTGCTCCTCATGGACATCTACCACGCCAGCGAGGGCACCAAGCCGCCCCGACAGGTCATCCGGAAGGGTGTCGGCACCCTCCCCGAGTACCACGATCACCCCCACATCCAGCAGGCGATCCGCGTCCTCGACGCCGCCGGCCTGCCGCCCGTCGTCACCGACGGCATCCACGAACTCCGCCCTGGCTTCCAGGTCCTTCCCGCCTCCGCGGAGCTGCCCGGATGGATCTTCATCGCGCCCGACCCCGACTGCGAGGACCGCACCGGCTTCGCCGGCGGACCGCTCGGCTACCTCGCCGTCATGCGCTGGGCCGGATGGGGCGTCATCACCGAACCCCATCCCGCAGGAATGTGGGCCGTCGTCCACCCCGACCACCGGAGCAACCCCTTCCCCTCCTGACCACGCCCGTTGCCCGCCCGCACACCGGGCGGGCAACGGCCCCTCCAGAAAGGCCACCAGCACCGTGAAGCTCCCGGTCGACAACGAAACACTCAACGCCTGGTCCTCTCTCCTCGGCCTCACCGAAGAACAGGCCACCGACGTCCTCAAGGAGATCGAGACGACCCTGCACGCGGGCTACGCACACCGCCCCGCCTGCCTGCGCCATCGCAGCTTCGACGAACTCACCACCGACATGGACATCGACGAACTGGCCCTGATGTTCCTGGCCACCGGCCTACGCCACACCGGCCACCCCGAGGCGGCCGCCGCTGTCGAGATACGCGGCCTGGCCACCAAACTCCAGGCCGACTGAACCCCGGCACCGCACTTGCCCACGCCGCCCCGGCAGCGCCCCGCGCACCGGGGCGGCGCCATGCGCGCACCCCGAGGAGCCCCCGTGCCTGACGACGACATATTCCTGCCGCGGGCCGCAGCACCAGCCGCAGCCCGCCCCGTACCGAGCTGGGCGAAGAAAGCCCCGCCCAAGTCCAAAGCCGCCGTACGCCCCGCGAAGGCCACCTGGCGCAAGGCTCTCGCCCCGCGCGACCCCCACGAGCACGCCCGGAAGATCGCCGAGAACGTCATCGACGCCTGGTACCAGAGCCACGGCGGCAGCAGCATCGACGTCCCTCTCGGCACCGTCGCCGCCCTCGCACTCCTACGCCAGCCCCCTGAGGCCGGCAACGGACTCGCCGACTGGATCATGAGCCGCGAGCCGCATGAACTGCCCCAAATCTTCAAGGAGATCTACCTCGGTTACTGGATCAAGCGCCCCGACCTGATCGACCGCGCCGTGCGACTGCACGACTGGGCGTGGAACCCCGACCCCGACCCCCGGCAGCTCCGTGCCGTACAGGCAGTCACCCACCGCGCCCTCAACCAGGGCTTGTTGGACCTCACTGGCCACGACGACCCGTACATGCGCGCCGAGACCGACGTCCTCAGCCCGCTGCTGACCGGACTACGCCACAAGAGCGACAAGAAGTGGCGAGGCGAGTACCACACGCCGCCGGGCGTCACCGACCTGCTGGCTCGCATGCTCGTCGACGAGGACTTCGCCCAGCCAGACCTGGCCATCCGCGAACCCGCCGTCGGCTCCGGCACCATGCTCCGCTCCGTCGCCCAACGGCTGCGCGACCTCGGCCTCAACCCGCACGACTACCACTGGTACGGCAACGACATCGACGCCCTCGCCGCAGCCTGCGCAGCCGTCAACGCCATCATCTGGGACCTCGGTCCCCAGTGCTTCATCGGCTGCGCAGACTCCCTCGCCCTCGAGGACGGCGGCCACGCCAAGACGCTCGCCGAAGCCAAGGACTCCTTCGCGGACCGCGACAGGTACCTGGACACCGCCACCAGCATCGTCGCCACCCGCCGCGCCGTCCGGCTCCTGGACGACCTCACGTCCGGCAAGGAGACGACCGCTGCGTGAGCGACGAAGACGACCTCGCACGACCGCGCGCCACCCCCACCCAGGGCAGGCGCCGCCCCGCCTTCGCCCAGCCGCCACCCACCGGCCTCGACCACCCGCTCGGCGACCTCGCGCCGGACCTCGAACCGCCCTGGACCAAGGAGGACACCGACAGTCCCGACCGCACCGCCACCTACACCCATCCAGAAGGCCACCGCATCGGCCTGCGCCTCCAGGGCAGCAACCTGATCATCCAGACCTGGATCACCGCAGGCCCGCACCTGCCACCCGTCCCCGCCGGCACCGCAAACGAGGAAGCCGAGGCCCAGGCCGCCAACGACGCGCGCCTTCAGCCCGGCCGTTCCTGGCACCGCACCGTTCCCGTCCGGCACACCGAGGACATCACCGCAGCCCTCGACACCGTCCTGCGCGACGGACTCATCCGCTCCCTCACCACCAAGCCCAAACGCATCCGCGCCCTCGCGTACGGACCCGACCCAGAAGCCAACACCCAGCCTCGGCAAACCCACCCCACCAAGAAGGAAGACACCCAGAAGTGACCACGCCAAACCCCCACCCCCGCATCAAGGTCGACGGCCCCGCCGAATTCGCCCAGCTCCTGCCGTTCCTCGTCGGCCACCAACCGGAGGACTGCATCGCCCTCCACGGCCGCCTCGACACCGCGACCGGCACCGGACCGACCATGACCCTGCCGCTCCCCGACGACCCCGCCACCTGGCAAGCCGTAGCCGTCTCCCTCGCGAGCGACTTCCACCACGTCACACACGAGCACGGCCGCCACGACATCCTGGACATCGTTGTCTTCCTCTGCCGCACCCCGCGCCCCGGACAGAGCGCCGAGGAGACCGCCGAGGCTCTGCGGCCCCTGGCCGACTACTTCGTCGACGCCTTCGACGACCTCGGCCGAGCCCCCGTCATGTCGACCATCGCCCTCGTGGACAACCGCTGGTGGGCATACGAGTGCCACCTCCCCGGATGCTGCGAAGGCGAACCGCTCCCCAGCCCCGACGACCCCACCAGCGTCGCCGCTCAACTCGCTCGCCACGGCTGGACTCTCGGCCGCCGCACCAGCGAGATCACCCAAGAGTTCCAGCCGGCAGAGCCGGAAGACGCCGCCGGCCTGCGCCGGGCCCTCGACAACGAAGGCGCGGCCTGGGCCCAGTACTGCGCCAGCCCCTCCGACGACGGAACCGTCCTGCAGGCCACTCACGCCCTGTTGGAAACCGCGATAGACGACTTCCGCGTCGGCGCCACCGAACTCGCCCACGACGTCACCGCCCGACTCATCCACGGCCTCAATGACGAATGGGCCCGAGACCACGGCCTCGAACACATCGAGGACGACGACTTGCCCCACACCCGGCGTCTATGGGCCTTCCTCGCCCGCCACGCCATCCCCCCGTACGAGACCGCGGCCATTCCCGCACTCACCCTCCTCGCCGCGGTCGCCTGGCGACAGGACGACCTCCCCACCGCCCGCTACGCCCTCAAGCACGCCTTGACTCTCGACCCCAACGACGAACTCGCAGACGCCCTCCACAACGCCATCAACGACGGAGCCGACGCCGCCAGCCTCCTGCCCATCGCGCGAAACGCGAAGACCGAGCGTCACGCCCGCGCCCAGACCGACACCACCCACACCTGACCGACCACCCCCGCGGCCCCCGGCACCCACCGGGGGTCGCGCCGAACAGAGAGACCGGCATGACCACACCAGCAGAACCTGTCGTCTGGCTCCGCCCCGAATTCCAAGGCCGCGAAGACGAGTTGGTCCACCTCTCCGCCGCAGCCGACCTCGTAGGGGTCACACGCTCCACCGTCAGTAACTGGGCCCAACGCCATGCCAACTTCCCGAAGACTGCGCTGTTGATGGGCATCGGCGCCGGGCGCGCGAAGTACATACCCCGCAACGAGTTCCTCGCCTTCGCGCAGGTACAACTGAACAAGAAGCCTGGCACTGCTCGGAAAACAGGGCCTCACCGACCCACAGCTGTCATCCGATCCGAGGAGATCGCCCACCACGAACGGCAGATCGCCCGCCTCACGGACCTGGAAACACGGCAGGCAAGGACTCTTGCGAACACGCGAAACGCCCTGCGGAAGCATCGTGCTCGCTTGGAGCAGGCTCGCCAGAAGCTGGACGCCGAGGTAGCAGCGGTCCGCGACCTCGGAGCCGTAGACGGGGGAACGAGGACCCCTCGCGCAACAGAAGGTAGTCTGGAGAAAAGCGGCTGACCTGCGAAAATGCCGCATGGCTCGACCCTCGGGCGAAGAGGGAAATTACCGCTTGCGCCGGTAAGGAAATCCGCTGCTCGATACTTCGAACCCCTCGTCACAGTGCGCCACTGCCTGCATCGTTGTCCTTGACGCGCTGCCGGAACCGCTGCGGAATGCCGCGACACGGCCTCGTAGTGGACGCCCAGTGGACGGAAGGACCCGGAAAGACCAGGAAGGACGAGGCAAGATCAAGCGGCCTCTAACCTTCTGACCTGCAAAAACAGGAAGATCAAGTCGGGAACGTTGCGAGGTCGGAACAACCTCAAAGGACTCATAATCCGTCGGCCGTGGGTTCGAGTCCCACCCGCCCCACCAGTGCAGGTCTGTGACCTGTGGAGACGTCTCATCAGAGGTGTGGATTCAGGACTTTGGGGCAACGGTTTGAATCCGCTGCTCGTGAGTTCAACGGCGGTGTGGTGATCCGCAGTTGGTGCTCCGTTGGCCCGTGGTCATGCCTGGTGCGGTTGCTTTCGCGGGCTGGAACGGACGGTCTGGTAGGCGGCCGACGGCGGTAGTTGGGACGCTGATGGGGCGTAGGGAATCGGAAGCGGCCGCGTCGGCGCCATGCGGATGGCCTGTACCGAAACGACCCGGCTCGCCATCGCGCTGCGTGCCTCCGGCTCCCGCCATCGCGGAGCGACGTCGGCACCGGTGAGAGCGCGATGGCCGAACCGCGCGAAAGGTCGGCCATGGCGGTCAGGTGCGGCTGCCGTCGGTGCCCTGGTGACCCCGCTGATCAACCCGTCGGTGGTGCGCGGGAGCAGACCTCGATCCTTCTGCGCCAAGCTCAAGCCAGGAGAACCCGGAAGGCGGAGGGGCGAGCAGGCAAGGCACCACATCGTCTGTTGTCGGCGCCGGGCGTCTGTGGGCGGACGGGTGCCGGTGATCAGCGAGGTGTGATGCCGCTGCGCGGCACCTGGCGTGCCCGAGACCGAGGACGTGCAATCCGTTACGTCAGAGCAGGTCCGGTGCGGGTGCGTGCATGACCAGGAACGCCTGGTCGATGAGGGTGCCCAGGTCGTCGGCCCCGTCGTTCTGTGCCCAGCGTCTGGTGGCCAGCTCCAGAGCGGTCAGGGCGGCCGCGGCTCGTAGCACCGTCTCGAAGTCGTCCTTGCCGCGGCCGAGCCGTTCGGCCAGTACGCCACTGAGTGTTTCCTGCCAGTGGCGGTACTTCTCCGTCTCGCGCGTCCGCAGCGAGGGCGTCGACTCGATCAGACGGGCCAGCGCGAGCCCGCCTTCGGGGTCCTCGTTGCGAGCGTCGGTGATCACGGCGAAGGCGCACCGCAGTGCTGTCCACGCGTCTTCGCCTGCCGGTCGAGCGGCCAGGGCTTCGGCGATCCTCGCGCCGTATCCCTCGAGTGCGGCGAGGACCGCGTCCTCCTTGCTGCCGAAATAGCGGAAGAAGGTGGCGCGCGATACGCCGGCGGCTGCGGCGACCTCGGGCACCGTGACGTTCTCGAAGCCGCGCGTGGCGAACAGGGCCGTTGCGACGCGGGCGACCTCGGCCCGCATGGCTTGGCGCAAGCGGGGCTGGAGCGGCGTTGACGACTCGGTCATGACTCCATACTGTAGTTGTGAGACTGGGTCTCATGAAGAGACGGAGTCTCGCAATGGAAAGGAAGCAGTCGCCATGTCGAAGCTGCCGCCCCTGCTGCACATCGGCCAGATCGTGCACGACGCCCGCACCGCCGTGAAGGACCTGCAAGACCGCTACGGACTTGAGGAGATCCGCCCCGCCATCGAGTTGACCCTCGACAACCAGGTCGATGGCAGCGAGCACGGCGCCTTCAGCGCCCGCTACCACTTCCTCGGGCTCGGCAACACCGAGTTGGAGATCATCGAGCCCGTGGGCAGTGCCCCCTCGCCGTACACGCAGTTCCTGAAGGAATTCGGTGAGGGCCTGCACCACCTGGCCTTCAATGTCGACTCGATCGAGGAGCACCTGGCCGTCGCCCCCACGGCGAAGCTGCTGGTCGACGCGCCGATGCCGTACGGCAGCCGGATGGTGTACGCGCAGGGGCTCGTGCCCGGCGCCCTGCTGGAGCTGATCGAGGTTCCGGGCGACTTCGCAGAGGCCGCCGCCCGCTACAGCCAGGTCGGCTGACAGCAGCACCGGCGACAGGAGGGCCCCAGCCCCTTGGAAGATCGCCCGACTCCCGGGCCCTCCTGTCGGCCGCTCTCCCCACCACGACAGCAACATCCCACCGGGAACAATCCGGCCCTTCGTACCACCGGAAGGCTCGAACCGTGAAATGGACCGCAGCCCAAGTCCCCGACATGTCCGGACGGACCTTCGTCGTCACCGGTGCCAACAGCGGCCTGGGCCTGGCCGCCACCCGCGCCCTCGCCCAGCACGGCGCGCGCGTCGTCATGGCCGTCCGCAGTCTGAACAAGGGACATGAGGCCGCCGCACGGATCCACGACGAACAGCCCCGCGCGCGTCTGGAGGTGCGCGACCTGGACCTGGCCGATCTCGAGTCGGTGCGCGGCTTCGCCGCGGCCCTGCACGCCGACGGGGTTCCCGTCGACGTGCTGATCAACAACGCGGGCGTGATGGCACCGCCCCACTCGCTGAGCCCGCAGGGATTCGAGAGCCAGTTCGCCGCTGGACACCTCGGTCATTTCGCTCTGACCGGGCTCCTGCTTCGGACCCTGAGCACGGGCCGCGACCCGCGAGTGGTGACGGTCAGCTCGATGATGCACCGAGGCGGCCGAATCCACTTCGACGACCTCAACGGCACCCGCCACTACGCGCCGCAGGAGTTCTATCAGCAGGCCAAATTCGCCCAGACCGTCTTCGCACTCGAACTGCACCGGCGCCTCGGCGCTGCCGGCAGCCCGGTACGCAGCCTGCTCGCACACCCTGGCTACACCGCCACCAACCTGGCCACCACCGGCCCGAGGGGACTTCCTCGCCTCGCCGGACGCATCGGCAACCGGCTCCTTGCGCAGAACGTGACCATGGGAGTCCTGCCACAGCTATACGCGAGCACCGCCTTCGACGCGCGCGGCGGACAGTTCTACGGCCCTGACGGACTACGCGAAATGCGGGGCCACCCGACCCCCGTCAAACCCGATCCTGCCGCAGAGGATCCCACCACGGCACAGCGCCTGTGGGAGTTGTCCGAAAGCCTCACCGGTATCCGCTACAACCTGTCCGCACCAGCCTGACCGAACCGGCAGCCCTCGCCTCACGGGCGCATCGCTCACGAGACGGTCTTCGGCGTCCGGCGGGCGGAAAGTGAGCTGATTTCCCGTCCTTCTCATTCGAATGACTACTCGCGCATGGTCAGGCCGCCGTCGACGGAGAGGATCTGGCCGGTGATCCAGCTGCCTTCGTCGGACAGGAGGAAGGCGAGCATGGAGGCGAGGTCGTCCGGCCGGCCGAGACGGGGGAGGGCGGTGTCCTGCAGGAACTCCTCCGCGGCCTCGTCCGTCACCACCCTCGCGGCCGCCTCCGTCAGGACCGCGCCCGGGGCGACGGCGTTGGCGCGCACGTCCCGCTTGCCCCAGGTGCGAGCCGTGTGACGGGTCAGCGAGTGCAGCGCGTGCTTGGAGGCGCTGTAGGCGGTGGGGGCAGGGCCTCCCAGGAAGGGGCCGGCCGAGGAGACATTGACGATCGAGCCGCCGCCGGCGGCGACGACGGCGGGCAGGCTCTCCCCCGTCACAACACGCAGGAGTACCGCCTGTTCTTCCTGCCGGCGGGCCTTCGGGGGAAGGCCACGGACGATCGGGCGACCGGGCTCCTGCGCGTGCTCGCCCCCGGCGGCGAGGCAGGGGAACGCGCCTACCGCGAGGCGTACCCCCAGGCCACACCGACGAGCTGTTCGAGTACGTCTTCTCGGACTGGCTGTTCCGTATGCCGTCCCTGCACCTGGCCGAGGCACACGTGGCGGGCGGCGGCCGGGCCCACGTCTACGAACTGACCTGGTCCGCGCCGGGCAGCGGCGGCGTCTTCGGCTCCTGCCACGGCCTGGACCCTTCCACTGCTCTTCGGCACGTTCGAGGCGGACCTCGGCCGCCTGCTGTTCGACGGCGCCGAGGTCACGCGGGAGGCGAAGGAACTGTCGGCCCGCTTCCGCTCGGCGTGGACGGCGTTCGCGAGGACCGGAGACCCGGGCTGGCCGACGTACGACCCGCAGGAGCGGCTGGTGCAGGTGCTGGATGTCGAGCCGGAGGTCAGGCAGTACCCGGAAGAGGCGTCGAGGAAGCTGTGGGAAGGCCACGACTTCCCGCCTCTCCCGCTGCTGAGCTGACGACCGTCAGCCAAAGATCAGATCAGGTAGGTGCGGAAGGCCATGACCATGCGAGCAATCCAGTACGACCGGTTCGGTGACTGTGACGTGCTGCACCCGGCCGACATCCCCAAGCCCGTACCCCGGAGCGGCCGGATTCTGGTGCGGCTGACGGTTGCGGGCGTCAACCGCTGGACAACACCGTGCGCTGGGGGAAGCTGCCGCCCGGAGCGGTCAAGCCCTTTCCCGCCACACCGGGAAGCGTCGGCGTGGGAACGGTCGAGGAACCGGGTGAGTCGGGCTGGCGGTGGGCAGTGAAGCCGGGGAGGTCCGGCGCCCCCGGTACGCTGCCCTACCGGGGGCGCGGGCGTTCGTGCAGGTGCAGTGCCGAGGGGTGCGACCGGTCGTGGTGGTAGGTGTCGGTCCCGGCTTTCTGGCCGTAGAAGTGGGTCATGGGGGCGTCGGTGATCAGCGAGTCCTGGTTGGTGATCTCCAGCCGGATGCGGTCGCCCGCACGGGCGAGGAACGACAGCGGCAGCATCTCGATGCGGAGTTCGTAGACCTTCCCGGGCTCCACCGGCTCCAGGGCGTTGTGCAGGTGGAACGGGCGCATGTCGCTGGTGAGTTCGGGGTCTTCGGCACGGTGGGAGGCACGCAGCCAGCCCTGGCTGACCTTGATCGGCAATCCGGCTCCGGGGTCGCCGGGTACGAGGGAGAGCTTGACGATGACGTCCATGTCGGCCTGGTCCGTGGAGGCGTACAGCGTCAGGGTGGCGTGGCCGGTGAACTCACGGTCCTCGGTCATGGGCGCGGTGGTGAAGGTGTTGACCCGCGCGACGTGGTCGGGGACGCCGTGCTTGTCGAAGACCGTGACGCCGGCCATCCATCCGGGGTCCGGGTAGGACCAGGAGGTGGACGCCCGGTCCGAGGTCGGCCCGGTCTCGGTGAGCGTCCCGTCGTTGAGGGAGCGGACGGCGCCGCTCTGCTCGTCCGCGAGGTGGAAGGTGCTGGTCCGCACGTCCGGGGGCGGCCAGGAGGACGCCGAGCGGTAGGTGTCCTCGCCGTTGACGTAGAAGCGGACGTCGGGCTTGTCCATCACGCCGTTGTCGGCGCCCTTGAGATGGTGGTCGTACCAGGGCAGCAGTTCGGTGCGGTGGAAGTCCTCGTCGAAGTAGTACCGCTGCGCGGCGGCGAAGCTGTCGGGGTGGGCGACCAGCAGTTTCTTGGGACCCCGCACGCGTTCGAAGCCGTAGAAGTTGCCGCGCAGGTGCAGCGCGGCCTTCCCCCACACGCCGATGGAGAACACGGGGATGTCGATCTCCGGCAGTTCCCAGAACGGTGAGCGGCGACGCTGCCACTCGTCGTCCAGGGGATGGGAGAGGACGTCGTAGACGAAGTCCTGCTTGTCGCCGACGTGGAAGTCGATGCCGTCGATCTGGTGCTGGACCAGTACCGAGCCGAAGAGCCAGGTGCTCAGGAAGCCCTGGACCGGTATGCCGCCGTGGTACATCCAGTCGCGGTACATGTCGGTGGCGCCGTCGTACGCGACGATCGTCCGCAGGTGCGGCGGGCGGGTGCGGGCGGCGTTCCACTGGCTCCAGCAGTAGTGGGACATGCCGATCATGCCGATCGCGCCGGTGGACCATGTCGCGGCGGCGACGTGTTCGATCATGTCGTGGACGGCCTCGCCCTCACCGCGCGACACCGGGTCCCAGGTGCCCTCGGAGCGGCCGGTGCCGGGCACGTCCATGGCGACGTAGGCGTAGCCGTGGTCGAGGTAGAGCTGGATGGGGCCGTACTCGATGAACGGGAACACGGGGTGCGGCGGCAGGTGCCGCAGCGCCTGCTGGTACGGGGAGGCGCCGAGGACGACCGGGAACGGCCCCTCGCTGTCGGTGGGAAGGTAGACGTCGGCACGGACGAGATCTCCGGCGCGGGTGCGGACCTCGGTCTCGAAGGGGGCCACGTTCACATCGACCATGACAGTCGTTCTCCAGGCTCTTCCGGGGGGTGCGGGGCGGTCGCGGTCACGGCTGGAGTACGGCCATGCTCACGACGGCGTCGGTCCTGTGCGGTCGGCGGGCGCTGTGCCCTCGCCGGTGGGAATGAGCGCGACGACGGGGATCACCCGTCGCGTCCTGCGCTGGTAAGCCGCGAAGCCCGGGTAACGGCGGGCCTGCTCCGCGAAGGCGGTGTCGCGCTCGGCGCCACGCAGCTCCTCCGCCCGTACGGCGATCTCGTCGTCACCCACCTCGATCCGGACCGCGGGATGCGCGAGGAGGTTGTGGTACCAGTCCGGATTCCGGTCGGAGCCCGCCTTGGAGGCGAAGACCAGATAACGGCCCTGATCGGCCAGGTACATCATCGGATTCACCCGGGCGGCACCTGAGCGCGCCCCCACGGTGTGCAGCAACAGCACCGGGGCCCCGGTGAACCCGCCGCCCAGCTGCCCGTGGTTCGCGCGGAACTCCTCGATATTGCGTTCGTTGAAACCGGTCGTGTCAGCCATTGTCTCTCCGGCGGGGGAGGGGATGGACGGTTCCCGAGCCGTGCGGCGCGCGGTGTGCCGTGCCCACGCCCTGCCCGCGCCGGGGCTCCGGGCTCGGATCTTCATCGTGCTCTTCGGGAACCCGACGCCACCAGACGCGAGGCTGAGACCAGCAGTACCACCTGGCGGTTTCCGAGCCTCGGGACCGACCAGGACGGTCCTGGCCTCGGGAGTGCCCGCGCCCGACACCGCGCCGCGGGAGGCGGCCGATCACTTCGGTGAGACCGGACGCGGGCGGAGAGGAAGAGAGGAAGAGAGGAACCGATGGGACAGGGACCCCCGCGGTACTGCGTGCCGGACGGCGTCCCGTCGGGTGCTGCGGGCGGTAAGGGCCGTGGAACGTGCGGGTGTCTCGCCGGAGCGTGCACCCACCTGCCGTCATCGCGTCCTGACCGCGGGCAGGCCATCGCGCAGGTCCCCCTGGTGAAGGGGCAGTTCGGCCGGAGGAGGGCGCGATGGTCTGGTCCCGTTCCGCCCCGACCTGTTGTGGCTCCTGGAGCCGACACGTACGGCAGACGGTGTCGAGACGAACAGGGTGTTGTGCGAGCGCCTCCCGCAGGAGCTCGTCTCAACCACCGTGCTCACAGGGCTGCTGGGCACAGTTGGTACTCCAGTCGCAGATCGTGATCTCGATGGTGAGGGGCGCCGAGGAGACAGGTGGCCGACGTCGTCGATCATCCGGGCGAGACCGGCCACGTCATCGGGGCCTCCGTCCCTTCTCCGTCTACCCGAGCCCACCGCGACGGAGGGCGTCCCTCATCTCGCTGAGCTTCGCGGTCGTTGCCGGGGTCCATTCCTTCTTCTGCCCAGCGAGACGGAGGGCGTCCTCGATCTCGATGAGCTTCGCGGAGGACAGGACGCCCGCCCGTTCGATCAGGTCGTCCCGGGACACCGTGGTCAGCCACGTGCAAGGGGTGAAGCCCGGACACGGGAGAGCGAACCGCAGCACGCCTTCAAAGGGCAGTCCGTCCACGGCACCCACTGCCACCTCGATGCCCAGGCCGCTGATGTCGACGCCCGCCGGAGCGACGACCTGCATCACCCGGATCCCGGACGCGTCGACTCCCGACAGGAGTACCACCAGCCGCCGCTCGTCGAACTCGACCCACCAGACTTCGCCACGCTGCACATGTCCTCCTGACACGGGACGGCAGGCGGACGCTGCGCGACCCTGACGCGCTGTGGAGACGGGGGCGGTCACCGTTGATCATCGGTGTGTGAAGACTGAGGACATGCAGTGGCCGCAGGTCACAGCGTAGACCCGGCCCGCTGGCAGGAGGCGTTCGAGGGCCTGATGAGCCGGATCGCGGGACGGTTCGCTCGGGCCGAACCCCGGCTCCGGGTACGGCGGTTGGTGCTCGGGCTGCTGTCGGACCTGCCGCGCAGGAACCTGCGGCTGGAGTACTAGCCTGATCGAGTGAGCGAGATGGAAGCGCCGCTGATTGCGGACGTCTATCCCGGACTGGTGTCGTTTCTGGAGGCGGCGCTGGCCGCCGAGGGGGAATCCGCCCTGGCCCAGGCTCTGCTGCGGTTGCCCTTTCACGGATGGTGCGGGTGCAACGTGAATTGCACCTACCTGCGGACCGCTCCCGCCGCCCATGCCGGCAGCGCCTGGATACACCTCGACGACGAGGAGGAGCCCCGGGTATGGCTTCAACTCGACCGGGACCGCACCTCATTCGTGGGAATGGAGATCTGCGAGTTCGACCTGGGGCCCGCCCCTGCGCTCGACCCCGACCGACCTGCCGGCCTCGGGTGACACCAGGGCTGTGCTGTCCTTGATCTTCTCCATCGCAACGGCGGTGGGGAACGTCCTGTCCCATCGGTGCGAGCTCGCCTCAGAACGTCGCGGAAGTGCTCTCGACCTCGGGTGCGGCTGCGCTGCCCAGCAGGCGCAGAGCCGCCTCGGAGGGTGAGCCGGGTTCGGCCGTGTAGGCGATCAGGCGCTGGCCGGACGAGCCGGGGATGAGGAGGTTCTCGAAGCTCAGGTCCATCGTGCCGACCAACGGGTGACGCAGCTGCTTCACCCCCGAGGTGCAGGTGCGCACCGGATGACGGGCCCAGCGGGCGGCGAACTCGTCGCACTGAACGGTGAGTTGGCCGACGAGTTCGGTCAGCCGGCGGTCGTCGGGGTGCCGGCCGGCGATCAGCCGCAGCGAGGCGACCGCGAGCTGCGCCTCGTCGTGCCAGTCCGTGTACAGCGCGCGGTAGCGGTCGTCGAGGAACAGCATCCGCGTCACATTGGGCCGGGTGCCCGGCGTCTCGGGGCTGTCCGCGGGCAGATGCGCGGCGAGCAGTGCGTGCCCCAGCCGGTTCCAGGCCAGTACGTCGTTGCGGCGGTCCAGGACCAGCGCCGGAACCTCGGACATGGCCGCCAGCAGCTGCCGGGCCGAGGGGCCGGCCTGCTCCGCGCGGGGTGCGGTGCGGCGGGCCGCGGTGGTGGTGGGGCGGGCCAGATCCTTCAGGTGCGCGGTCTCGTCGTCGGTCAGCCGCAGGGTGCGCGCGATCGCGTCCAGCACGGAGTCCGAGGCGCTGAGGGCGCGGCCCTGTTCGAGACGGGTGTAGTGGGTGATGCTGACCCCGGCGAGCATGGCCAGTTCCTCGCGGCGCAGCCCGCTGACCCGGCGGCGGGTCGGATGCGGGGTGATGCCGACGGCTTCCGGACGCAGTGCGGCACGGCGGGACCTGAGGAAGTCCCCCAGTTCGGACGGAGCGTCCATCGATGCCTCCCGATCACTCCCCTCCATGATGCCCGCCCGCCGCGCCGGTCGTGAGCCGTAAGGGTGGTCGTGTGATGACCACCCTTGCGCGGGCTGTGCGAGACAGGGTGCTGGCTGGGGTCCCGGGCCGAGACGAGTCTCTTTCCCGGCGGTGCGCACGACAGACGCACCGCAGATGCTCGAACGAAAGGGACTCGACGTCATGTCCGTCACTGAATCGGACACGGCCCATGCGGCCGTAGGGACGGCCCCGGCCGTCCTCACCCCGCGCCTGCGGCTGGTGCTGGTGCTGCTGCTCGCGGCCCAGTTCATGCTGGCCGTGGACTTCTCCATCCTGAACGTGGCGCTGCCGGTGATCGGCGAGGGCCTGGGCTTCTCGCTGGCACATCTGCAGTGGATCGGCACCGCGTTCGCCTTGTGCGCGGCGGGCTTCACCCTGCTGTTCGGCCGGGTCGCGGACCTCTTCGGTCGCCGTCGGCTCTTCCTCGGCGGTCTGGTGGTGCTGGGCGCGGCCTCGCTGGCCGGCGGTCTGGCGCAGGACCCGGAGGTGCTGATCGCAGCCCGTGTCTTCCAGGGACTCGCGACCGCCGCGGTGACCCCGGCCGGCCTCTCGCTCATGACGACCTCGTTCCCGGAGGGTCCGCTGCGGGAGAAGGCCCTCGGACTCAACGGGGCCCTGATGTCCGCCGGGTTCACCACCGGCGCGATCCTCGGCGGCCTGCTGACCGACCTGCTCTCCTGGCGCTGGGCGTTCTTCATCAACGTGCCCGTCGCCCTCGCCGTCCTGGTCGTCGCCCCGACGGTCATCAAGGAGTCCCGGCCCGACGAGCGCCCGAAGCTGGACGTCCCCGGCGCCGTCAGTGTCACCCTCGGCCTGCTGGCCGTCGTCCTCGGCCTCACCCAGGCCGGTGAGCACGGCTGGGGCTCCGCGAACGCCCTGCTGCCGCTGGCGGCCGGGGTGCTGCTGCTGATCGTGTTCTGGGCCGTCGAGCGCAGGGTGAGCGCCCCGCTGGTGCCGCTCGGCGTGCTCGGCGTGCGTTCGGTGGTCTGGGGCAACGTCGCCGGCCTGATCGCCTTTCTCACCGAGACCTCCCTGGTCTTCCTGCTGACCCTCTACCTCCAGGAGGTCCTCGGCTTCTCCCCGCTGGCCGCCGGTCTGTCCTTCGGCGTGCTCGGCATCGGAACGGTCGTCGGCGGCTCCATCGCCCCCAAGGTCATCGGGAAGACCGGCAGCAGGCGGACACTGATCACGGGCGGCATCCTGCAGACCGTGTCCACGGCCGCCCTGCTCGGCCTCGGTGCCGCCCACTCCTCGCTCTGGCTGCTGCTGGTCGCCACCTTCGCCGGCGGTGTCGGCAACATGCTCGTCATCGTCGGCTTCATGGTCACCGCCACCTCCGGCCTCGCCGACCAGGAACAGGGCCTGGCCACCGGGCTCGCGACCATGACCCAGCAGATCGGCATCACCATGGGCACGCCGATCATGAGCGCGATCGCCACCGCCGCGATGACCGGCACCGGCACCGGCGCCTCGGCCGTCCTCGGCGGACTGAAGACGGCCATCGCGGTCAACACCGCCCTCGTTCTCCTCGGCACCCTCACCAGCGCCGTGTTCCTGCGTGGTGCGCGGTCGCGTGCACAGTGACTCACGACGGTACGAACCCCGCGCCGGCCTGGCCGCTCCGGACAGGGACAGAGACAGAACACAGGGACAGAACACAGGGACAGAACACAGGGACAGGGACAGGGACAGGGCTGTACGCCCGGACGGCCGGTGGTCCGGTGAGGTGCAGTGGCGGCCGGGCCGGCTGGACGCGGGGACCCGTCGCCTACCGGTACGGATCTACCGGCCCGGACCGCGGTCGTACGGCTGGCTGGTCCGGGCGCACGGCGGCAGCTGGCAGGCCGGGTCGGTCGAGCACCGGCACGGGCCCGTCATGGACCTCGCGCGGACCTCGGGGTGCACGGTGGTCAGCACCGACAGCGCGGGCGGCACCCTCGCCGCCTGCGCGGCCCTCGCCCGCCGCGACCGCGAACAGCCGCTCGCCGCCCAGAGCCCGGTGCTGCGGCCGGACGGTGTCGCGGCCAGGTGGTGCAGGGCGTGCTGCAGGACCGGCAATTCCGGTCCTGGGTAAACCAGTTGGGCGTTGACGGCTGTATCAGAGTGTCACTGCTGTGATCCTGTGGAGGGACTCTGAAATGGATGCCGAACCTGTGGTGGTGGTCGTGGTGCTGGCCTTCGTACGGCTGGTGTACGCACTGGCGGCGCTGTGGACGCAGCCGGCGCGGGAGCGCGCGTGGGCGCACGCGCTGGCCACGGTCGTGCGGGCGGCCGGGCCCGGCGGCACGGTGGAGGTCACGCGCGCCGACGGCCACATGCTGACCGCGCGTTCGGCGAGAGCCGCCGAGCCGGCCGCCGCTCCGGCCGCCGAGTCGGCAGGAGCGGGCCGGTGAGTGCCGAACAAGCCCTGGAGCAAAGGGACTTCGAGGATTTCTTCGCGTGCGCGTACGAACGTGTCCTGGCGCAGGTGATCATGCTCTGCGGCAGCCGTGAAGACGCCGAGGACGTCACTCAGGAGGCGTTCCTGGAGGCCTACCGGGCCTGGGACCGGATCGCCGGGTACGACCTGCCCGAGGCGTGGGTGTACCGGGTCTCGGTCCAGCGGCTGTGGAAGACGCACCGCAGGCGCAGAACGGGGCAGGACCGGCTGCCGGACCTGCCGGTGCCGGTCCAGGCGGGCCCCGAGCAGAGTGCGGAGGCTCGCGAGGTGCTGCGGCTGCTGGCCGGCCTGCCGCCACGGCAGCGGGTCACCATGGTGCTTTTCTGTCTGCACGGCTGGTCCCAGAGCGAGATCGCCAAGACGCTGCGGATGACACGCGGCGGCGTCGCCGCGAACGTGTCCAAGGCGCGCCGGACCCTCAAGGAGGCGCTGGACATGGCCGGGGACGACACGAGCCGGCACGACCCGTTCATGTCCGGCCCGGCGCCGGCCGGTCCGGGCCGGCCGGGCGTGGGCCGGACCGGCCTCGGCAGCGACCCCGTCGTCATGGCACTGCGCAACGCGCAGGCATGGCTGCGGGCGGCCGTCGAGGCGGACCCGGAGAGGGTCGGCCGGGCGCGGGCGGCTCTGGCCCGCAGGCTGGGGAAGAGACCGTGACCGCCGTCCTGGGGTGGTTACGCGGCCTGTTCGCCGTGGGGATGCTCGCCGGGTTCTACGTCGTGGCGTTCGCTCTCCTCGCGGCCGACGCGGCACTCGTCGGTCTCACGTTCTGGGGGATGACCGAGATGCCCTCACAGGCCGGCAACTGGTCGCTCGTCCTGGGCGGCAGCATCCCGGCGGCCTCCGCCCTGCTGTACGGGATAGCCACGGTGAGCCGCACGGAGGAGCCCTCGCCCGACGCCGTTGTCCTGCAGCGTGCCGATGCGCCCGGCCTGTGGCGGCTCGTCGAGGATCTGGCCGGGCAGTTGCGCACCCGGCCACCCAGCCGGATCTGCCTGACGCCGCAGGCCAACGCATCCGTGTCGGAGGATGCGCGGCTGCTCGGCTTCGCGGTCGGGGAGCGGACCATGCACCTGGGCGTGCCCCTGCTCCTCTGGCTGAAGCCCGTGGAGCTGCGGGCCGTGCTCTGCCACGAACTCGGCCACTACGCGGGCCGGCACACCCGGTTCGGCGCGATCACGTACAGGGGGGCCGCGTCGCTGCGCTCCACCCTGTTCCGGCTGCGGATGACCGCGCGGTCGGACGAGGCCCGGCTCGGGTACGCCTGGCTGTTCCAGGCGGCGATCGGTGCCTACGCCTGGGTGTATCTGCGCCTGTCGCTGGCGGTACGCCGACGCCAGGAACTGGAGGCGGACGCGGAGGCCGTCGCCGCGGTCGGTCCGGAGGCGACCGCCCGGGCGCTGCGCGCCGTCCACGCGCTCGGCATCACCTGGGCCGGGTTCGAGAGCCGGTATCTGCGGCCCGTGCAGCGACTCGGGTTCGTGCCCGAGGACGTGTTCGACGTGTTCGCCGCCATGGTGGGCGACCCGCTGGTGCGCAAGCGGATGGCCGAACTGCGTGCGCACCCGGTCGAGGCGAACCGTTCCCCGCTGGACTCCCATCCGCCGCTGGCCCGACGGCTGGCCCTGATCGAGGCGCGGCCCGCCGGGCGCCCCGGGGCCGTTGCCGAGGAGGGGCCGCTGGTCGCCGACCCGTCACCGGTGCCCCGGGTGCAGCGGACGATGCTCGGCGAAGCAGGCCGCTCGGCGACAGCACTGCCCCGGACGGCCTGGGCCGGCCTGGCCGCCGAGGCGTTCGCCATCGAACTCGCGAGCCTCCTGCTGGACGCCGCACGCGACACCCCCACGAGTGCGCGCCCCACTCTCGCCACCGTTCTCGGCCTGCTGGAACGCGGGGAGCAGACGGAGCTGACACGCCGTCTCACCGACGCACCCGAGCCCGAGGAACAGCTCGCCGAGGCCCTGTACGCGCTGACCGGGCAGGCGCTGGCCGGGGCGGGCCGCGCGCGCTGGGTGCTCAGCTGGACCCAGGGCTACCTCCTGGACTGCCCCCGGGACCCGCGCGGGCGGCTGGACGATCTCGTCGCGGGAGCCGCACGCGACCGCACGGCGGTGCCGGCCCTGCGCGCCGAACTCGCGCGCCTCGGCCTCGACATCGAGGCGCCGGTCGTACTGGCCCTGCGTACCGTGGCCGCACCGGCCGGCCGGGCGAGGGCCCGGCGGAGCACCAGGAGCGCGCCGAACCTGGTCGTCGAGGAACTCGCGCGGCAACGCACGGTAGCCAAGGTGACCATGGGGGCCCTGATCGTCGCGGGCGTGGTCTGGGGGGTCGCGCTGATCGGCTCCGACTCCTCCTCGCCCTACCCGCAGTCCTATCGCACCGGGCTGCCGACGACGCTGTCCCCGCAGTACACGCCGGGGCTCCGCTATCCCAGTCTCGAGCCGGAGCCGGGCTTCACCGTGCCGGTGCCGATCCACACCCCGTTGGTTCCGCTCCCGACGCCGAGCCTGCACTTCCGCATCCATGTCGTCGTACCCGGGGACACGCTGTCCGGCATCGCCTGCACGTACCGCATCAGCGTCGAGGACCTGCGAGAACTCAACGACCTGGGAAGGGGAACCGACCTCGCGGTGGGACGGATGCTGCTGGTACCGGCGCAGGGGCAGGGCTCCGGGAACCGGACGGCGGACTGCGGGTGACCGGAGCGGCTCAGCGGCGGCGTCGTTTCGGCCGCGGTTCGTCGACGGGCTTCCACCAGGCGAACCGGTCGGCCCGCCGCCACGAGCAGCCCGGGTCGTACGCCGGGAAGGACCCGGCGTACATCTCCTGGTCACCGACGGGGTTCGAGCCTGCGCCCGGGTGCGGGCCGGCGCCGGAGGACCACGCGAAGGGGTCGGCCGCCGCCGGCGGCGGCCCGGCGGAGGTTCCGGGCGCAGCGCGCGTCGGCGCCTGGCGGCGGCGGTCGTACGCCCTGCGCCGCACCGGGTCGGACAGCGTCTCGTAGGCCCGGTGCACGTCCCGGAAGGCTTCCGCGTCGCCGCCGCGGTCAGGATGGTGGGCCAGTGCGCGGCGGCGGAACGCGCGCACGATCTCGGTCCTGGTGGCATCGGCCGGTACACCGAGCACCAGGTAGAAGTCCGGTTCGTCCGCGGCGGTCACCGGGCCGCCACCTCGGCCTGCCGGCAGACCAGCCGCCACGACGCGCGGTGCGCGGGACCGGACAGGGCCGAGCCGTGCCCGGACACGAATGTCACCCACCGGCGTCCGGCCAGGTAGCACCAGACGTCCAGCTCGTCGTCGTCCCCGCAGTAGAAGCAGTCGCCCCGGTCGAACACATCGCCGTTGACGAACGGCCACTGCAACCGTGCCTGCGCCTCCACGGGCAGGTTGCCGAGAAACCCGCGCAGGCGCTCCGGCAGCGGCAGTTCCGCGCAGTCTTCCCGCGGCGCGTCGCCGACCGGCAACGCGAGACGGCCGGAGCGTGCCCGTGCCGGTTTCTGTACGACCACCGCGTGCCGCAACGACGACGGTACGAACGGCACGACCGTGAGCAACTGCGCGGGCCCGCCCCGGTCGTTGACGGTCGGTGTGGCCACGGCGAGACCCCGTTCACCGAACACCACCGCGTACGGACGCTCGTTGTCCGCGGGGTGGCAGTACGCCCACCACTCGACGATCGGTCCGACCCTGGTGACCATCCGGTCGCGGACCGCCTCGCTCAGCTGACGCCACCAGTACTCGCGGCCGGGCCGGTCGACGAACCGGAGCGTCGCGGCGTCGTGCACGGGAGCGTCCACCCCCGTGGCGCGTCCCGGAGCAGGCAGCGGCCCGGACCGGCGATCCACCGGGCCGGCCGCACCGGCCTTCCGCCGGGGCACGGGGTGCGACGCCATGCGGGACCTCCCAGGGATCGGATCCACCGGCACCGGCCACCCATTGTGGCGGTGCCGCTTCCGGCAAGGAAGAGCCCCAGGGCCGTCGCGGGACCGTTGCGGGGCGGGCGGCCCGTTCGGCCGGGTCCGGACCCATCGGCGTACGGATCAGCAGGCAGGCCACAGTGACGGCGGCGTACGACAGGGCGTCCGCGAGGAACGGCGCCCAGCGGGCCAGCGTGAACAGCGTGCCGCCGAGCGGTGCTCCGGCCAACTGGGCACTGTGGTCCCGTACTTCCGCCCGGGTGAAGGCGGCCCTGAGCTGCGCCCCCGGGACGATCCGTCGCACCAGCGGTGCCGCCGCACCCGCGAACACCGCGGACGCCAGGCCCTGCACCAGCGCCAGGGAGGCGATCAGCGGCAACCACGGGCGCCCGGCGGCCACTTCCCAGCAGACGGTTCCCATCACGGTGAGCTGGATCAGGGAGGCCCCCACCAGCAGCGCCCGGCGCGGGCAGCGGTCGGCGACCACGCCGGCGGGCAGCAGGCCCGCGGCCAGTCCGGCGCTCGCGCACGTCCCGACCACACCGGCCGCGGCGGCGGAACCCGTGGAGACCAGCATCAGCAGCGGGAACGCCAGCCTGGAGACGCTGGTGCCCAGCGTGGACACGGCGGTACCGGACCACCACAGGTTGTGGTCCCGGTTCCGCCACAACGACGGAGGATCCTGCTCCGCGGCCCCCCGGGTGTCCGTGGTCACCGCCCCCGCAAGCTCGTGCTGATGACCTGGGCGGTGCGCGTGACAGCGTCGGCGATCCGCTCCAGACGGTGCGCCGGATCGGTCACGGCACACAGGGACGCCAGCGGCGCCTGCCCCGGCCGTCCGCGCAGCGGTACGGCCACGCAGCACACCCCCGGCACGAGTTCCTCCCGGTCGAAGGCGGCGCCGCGGGCCCTGATGACGGAGGCCTCCCGCGACCAGGACGCGGGCGGCGGGCCCGGCAGGGCGGTGGGACCGGCAGCGGCCATCAGTACCTTGCCCGCCGCCGACCGCCACGGCCAGACCGTCCCGCGCCGGCACTCCACCGGTTGCCCGGCTCCCGTGCCGGGCACCCATTCCAGGACCAGTGTCTGCCCCTTCCACAGCACGCAGATCCCCACGGCGGCCCCCGTGAGTTCCGCCAGGCCGCGCATCGGCTGCGGCGCGGCCGATCGCAGCCCGGGGTAGGGCTGCCACCGGTGCCCGAGGCGGAACATCTGCGGCCCCATCCGGTAGTTGCCGCCGTGCCGTTCCAACGCGCCCAGCTCGGCCAGCTGCTCAAGGAGCCGGTGGGCGGTCGACTTCGGCAGGCCGCACTCCGCCGCCAGCCTCGTCGGCCCCGCCTCCCCGGCCCGCTCCACCGCCTCAAGGAGCCCGAAGGCGCCTTCCAGCACACTGCGGCCCGCGGCGCCCGGCGCCGCGGGCATGGCCGCCGCCGACGGCGCCGCCTTCGTCGTCCTCGTCACCGCCGCCGTGGCCAGTGCCCCGGCCGTCGGTGCGCGCCGGGGTTCCGCGGGCCGTTCCCGCACCTGCGCCCTGCCCCGCATGTCCGGCGCGTCGTGTCTGCCCGCCATGTGCGGTGCATCTGCACCGGTGCCGCCGCGTCCGTTCAAGCCCCTCAACCCCCGTCGCGCGCATGGAGCATCAGTCCGGCAGTACGTCAGAAGGCTCGCATCCGGGCATGTGCCGAAACGTTGTCGAATGCCTGTCGGAAATTACGGGCGAAGGTGAAAGATGGCATCAGGTGCCGGGGGGCAGGGGAGCGAACAGCATGGTGCAGGTGCACTTATTGGGGTCTGTGGAACTGTCGGTCGGGGAGCACGTGGCGGAGGTGGGACCCCCGCAGCGCCGTACGGTGATGGCCGCGCTGGCCGTGGAGATCGGCAGGCCCGTCGGGGTGGCCACGCTCATCGACCGGGTCTGGGACGCCGGCCCGCCGAACGCTGCGCGGCGGGCCGTGCACGCCCACATCGCCCGGATCCGGCAGGTGTGCGTGCAGGCGGCCGACCGCGGTGAGCGGCCGTTGCGCCTGGTGCGCCGTTCGAGCGGCTACGTGCTGGACGCCGACCCCGAGCAGGTGGACGTGCACCTGTTCCGGCAGCTGGTCGACCGCGGTCAGGATCCGGAGCTGCCGGACGACACGAGGGCGGCACTCCTGCGTCAGGCGCTCGGCCTGTGGCGCGGGGAGCCGCTGAGCGGACTGCACGGGCAGTGGGCGGCGCGGATGCGGGAGACGTGGCGGCGCCAGCGGGTGGACGCCGCGGTCGGCTGGGCCCGGATCGAGTTGCGCCGCGGCGACCCCGATGCGGTCATCGGTCCGCTCACCGACCTGCTGGCCGCGTACCCGCTGACGGAGTCCCTGGCCGAGATGCTGATGCGGGCCCTGCACGACAGCGGGCGCAGTGCGGAGGCACTGGACTGCTTCGCCGACGTACGGCGGTGGCTGGCAGAGGAAGTGGGGGCGGATCCCGGACCGGCACTGCGCTCGGTCCACGAGGCGATCCTCAGCGGCCACCGGTCCCCGTCCGCCGGCCCGGAACCGGCACTGCGGACCGCCACCGCGCGGCCGGCGCCGCCGTCGTCCCGGGCGACGCCCGCGCCCGCACTGTCCCCACCGCCGCGGCCCGGCCCGGCACTCTGGCCGCCGGAGAAGCGGCAGCCAGGGGTCACCCCGGCCCAACTCCCGCTCGTGGTGCGCGGTTTCACCGGACGCGACGAGGAAATGGCCTGGCTCCTGTCGAGCCTCGGCCAGGCCCCGGGGAAGTCTCCCGCGGTGGTGATATCGGCCGTCTCCGGTATGGCGGGGATCGGGAAGACCGCGCTCGCGGTGCACTGGGCGCGCCAGGTCGCGAGCGAGTTCCCCGACGGGCAGCTCTACGTGAACCTGCGGGGGTTCGATCCCCGCAGTTCGAGGGTCACGCCCACGCAGGCGGTGCGCGGGTTCCTGGACGCGTTCGGCGTGCGCCCGGAACGCGTCCCGTCCGGTCTGGAGGCCCAGGTGGGCATGTACCGGAGCCTGTTGGCGGGGCGGCGGGTCCTCGTCGTGCTGGACAACGCCTGGGACGAGCAGCAGGTACGGCCGCTGCTGCCGGGTGCGGCAGGCTGCATGGCGCTGGTGACCAGCCGCAACCGGCTGACCGGACTCGCCGTCTCGGAGGGCGCCCACATGCTGTACGTGGACGTGCTCGGTCCCGACGCGGCCAGGAAGATCCTGGCCGAACGCGTCGGGGCGGACCGGCTGGCGGCCGAGCCCGACGCGGTGCAGGAGATCGTCGCCTGGTGCGCCGGCCTGCCGCTGGCGCTCGCGGTGGTCGCGGCACGGGCGGCGGCACCGCCGCACCGGCCGCTGAGCACGCTGGCACGGGAGCTGCGGGAGGAGCGCCACCGGCTCGACGCGCTGGACGCGGGCGAGGTGGCGAGCCAGGTGCGGGCCGTCCTCTCCTGGTCGTACCGCGCCCTCAGCGCCGGTGCGGCACGGCTGTTCCGACTGCTCGGCCTGCATCCGGGACCGGACGCGGGACTGCCCGCGATCGCCGCGCTGGTGGGAATCCCGCCGCGGCAGACCCGGGAGCTGCTGTCCGAGCTGACCAGGGGGCACCTGCTGTCCGAGCAGGTGCCGGGCCGGTACACGTTCCACGACCTGGTGCGCGTGTACGCGGGCGAACTCGTCGCCGAGTGCGACGACGAGCAGGTGCGGCGGGAGGCGCTGTACCGCATGCTGGACCACTATCTGTACACCGCGCGAGCGGCCGACGCGCTGGTGACCCCGCAGCCCAATCCGATCGAACTGCCGGCGGCCCGGCCGGGAGCCAACGTGGGCGACCCCGCGGACTACGACCGTGCGCTGGCCTGGTTCACGGCCGAGTGCACGGTGCTCCTGGAGATCGTGCGCCTGGCACCGAAGGGCTTCGAGGGCCATGTCTGGCGGCTGACCGCGGTCGTCACCACCTACCTGGACCGGCACGGATACTGGCAGGCGCTGGAGGACGCCGGCCAGCGGGCGATGGCGGCGGCGCGGCTGGAGGACGACCGCGCCGGCCAGGCCTGCGCCCACCGCACACTGGGACTGGCCCTCGACCGCCTGCAGCGTCCGGCATCGGCGCGTGAACACTACACACAGGCACTGGAGTTGTTCGCCGCCCTCGGCAACGAGGCCGGGCAGGCCCGGACATGCCAGCACCTCGCCCGCCTGTCGGGGACGCAGGGCGACCGCCAACAGGCTCTGGAGCACGCCCGGCGCAGCCTGCGGCACTATCGCGCGGCGGGTGACCGGGCGGGCCAGTCGGCCGCGTTGAACCACATGGGCTGGCAACTCGCGCACCTGGGCGACTACGACCGCGCCCTGAGCCACTGCCGACAGGCCCTGGCCCTGGCCCTGGCGTCGGAGGACTTCAACGGGCTGGCCCACACCTGGGACAGCCTGGGCCACATCCACCATCAGGTCGGCCAGCACCAGCAGGCGGTGGACTGCTACCACAAGGCGGCGGAACTCTTCCACACCACAGGGGAACGCAACCACGAGGCCAGATGCCTGACCCGCCTCGGCGACTGCTACGACAGCATCGACCAGTCCGCCCGCGCGCAGGACACCTGGACCCGGGCCCTGGCCGTCGCCGCCGAACTGGGCCTGCCGGAACAGGAGGAGCTGCGGACGGAGATACACCAGCGCCTGCTCCGGTGAGCGGGTGCGCCGGCCGTCAGAGCCGCCGCAGTCCGGACAGCACCCTCTCGATCAGTGCCTGGGTCGGGACATCGCCGGCGTCGGTCGCCGTCTCGTGGACGTGGATCACTCCGCGGTCCGCCATGTCACCGAGGAGCACCTTGGCCACGCCCAGCGGCACCGCCAGGAGTGCCGCCACCTCGGCCACCGACCTCGGCTCCCGGCACAGGTCGAGCACCGCGTGGTCCCACTGGGTGACGGTTTCCTGCACGCCGCCCGGACCGGCGGCGGTGACCAGGGTCTCGACCTCGAAGTGGTGGTCCGACCTGGTCCGGCCGCCGGTCCACACGTAGGCCCGGACGAATGCCGCGGCCGCCGCCCCCGGCTCCCACGTGCCCTGCTGGTGGTCCGTCGGTGCGCTCGGCTCGGCCGCGGGCGGCGGCGCGGCCTCCTCGTCGCGCACCGCGGGCCGCGGTGCGTCACCGGTGCCGGAGGTCTTCCGCCGGCGTCGTCCGGTGCCGAGACTGAACGCGTTGAGCACGTCGGCGAAGGTCTGTTCGTCCTTCGCGTCCTGGTCTCTTCGAGGGCCGGGCGGTCCTTCACCGGTGCTCATGGTCTCCTCGTCCGGGCTAGCGGGCCGCGGCCTGCTGGAACTGCTGCAGCTCGGTGCGCAGTTCCGGGGTCAGCAGCTCGCCGACCTGGTCGACGAGCACGGTCATCTCGTAGGCGATCTGGCCGATCTCGCAGTCCGGAGCGGCCAGGGCGACCAGACAGGACCCGTCCCGGATCGACATCATCAGCATGTTGCCGTGCTCCATCTGGACCACGGTGCGCAGCGCCTTCCCCGTGTCCAGGCAGTCGGCGGCACCCTGGATGAGGCTGACGGCCCCCGCCGCGACGGTGGAGAGCTGTTCGGCACGGTCGCCCGCCAACTGGTCCGACGCGGTGAGCAGCAGTCCGTCGGCCGAGATCACGACGGCGTGCGCCACATGCGGAACGCGTTGCGTGAAGTTGGTGACCAGCCATCCGAACTGGCTCACCTCCGGCGACTGGGGTGAAGTCATGGGTTCTTCCTGCCCGTTTCCGATGAGTTGTGCGTCTGGTCGGGCTGGGTCCGACGGATGCCCGACTGGTAGCTGCTGAGAAAGCTCTGGGCGCGGCCGGCCTTCGCGCTCGCGGCCGCCCCGTCCCCGGCGGCGGGCGGCTCGGCCCCGGCCGGAGCGGATCGGGTGCGCGGCACCCTTCTGGGCAGCCCGGCCTGCGTGCGGCCGGCCGTCCGGTCGGGCCCCTCCGCGTCGCGCCCGGCCGCAGGCCTGTCGGCGGCCGCGGCCGCCGACGGTGTGGGCGCGGGCGGTGCGGGTGCGGGCTCCTCCGTCGTGGCGACGGTGAACCACGACGGTGCGGCGGGTACCCCGGGCGCGCCGTCGTCGTCGGCCGGGGCGGGCCCTGCCGTCACCGTGGCGGCGGCGAACGGCCGCTGCGGCGGGCGTGACGGTGTGTCACCGGGGCCCTTCCGGCCGCCGCGCGTCCGTACCGGAAGCGCGCCGGAACGGCGTCCGGACGCGGTGGCAGGCTGGTCCGTGCGGTCCGTGCGGTCCGTGCGGTCCGTGCGGTCTGTCTGGTCTATGCGGTCTGTCTGGTCTTTCTGGTCTGTGCCGGCCGTCGGTGCCTGTGCCGTGACCAGCTTCGCCGGTACCCGCACGCGTGCCAGCACTCCCTTGACGTCCGGCTGCGAGCTCAGACTGACGGCGATGCCGTGCCGGGTGGCCAGGCGGCCGACCACGAGCAGGCCCAGCTGCCGGGACGCGGGCGTGTCCGCGGCGGTGCCCGTCGCCACGCGCCGGTTGGACCTGGCGAGGTCGCCCGCGCTCATCCCGATTCCCTCGTCCTGGATCTCGATCAGCAGCGAGCCGTCGAGCTCCCGGGTGCCGCCGACGACCACCTGGGTGTGCGGCGGGGAGAACGTGGTGGCGTTGTCGAGCAGTTCGGCGACCAGCCGCCCCAGGTCACCGGCCGCGTACCCGATCACGTCGACCGGCGGGCCGGGCCGGACGAGGACGCGCCGGTAGTGCTCGATCTCGGAGACCGCACCCCTCAGCACGGTGTCCGCCGCCGCGCTCTGGGAGGAGCGCACCAGGGGGCTGCCGCACAGGACCATCATGTTCTCGTTGTTGCGCCGCATACGCGTCGCCAGATGGTCGAGCGTGAAGAGGCTGGCCAGTTGCTCCGGGTCCTCCTCGTGCCGTTCGAGCTGTTCCATCAGCCGCAGCAGCCGGTCCACCAGGCTCTGGCTGCGCCGGGAGAGGTTGACCAGGGTGTCCCTGAGGTCACCGCGCAGCGCGGCCTGCTCCGCCGCCAGCCGCACCGCCTCGGCGTGCACCGTGTCGAACGCTCTGGCGAGCTGCCCGAACTCCTCCGTGGTGTGGACCGGCACGGCGTCCACGACGGTGTCCGCCTTGCGCCCCTCGCGCATGTTCTCGACCGCGGCGGGCAGCCGGTGCTCCGCCACGTCGAGTGCGGTCGAGCGCAGGACGGTCAGCGACCGCAGCAGATGCCGGCCGATCCCGAGACCGATGGCAAGGGCGAGCAGCAGCACCGCGAAGAGGATGACGGACGCCAGACCCGCCTGGTCGCTCGTCCGGTCCTGCATCCTGGCCGACGTGGTGCGCATGGTGCGGAGAAAGCCGTCCGCCGCCTTGTCGACGAGCGCACCGGTGGTCTCCGAGTCGCGGTTCCAGCTCTCGACCGGGACCCGCAGCGGCGTGGTGGCGTGCTCCTGCTCCTGCGCGGCAGGCTCCCGGAGGGCGGCCAGCGCGTCGCTCACCACGTGCGCGCGCCGGCTGACCGCCGGGCCGGTGACCGTCCGCCGGTAGCCGCTCAGCTCGGCGGGGGTGGCCACGGCCCGGAAGGCGGCGAGGCCGTCCCGCAGCCGCAGGTCGGCCTCCTGCAGCGCCTTGAGGAGCGTCGGGGCCGTCGGACGGCCCCGGCCGGCAGCCAGCAGCAGGATCGCGTGTTCGAGGTGGATCTGCTCCTCGACCCCCTCCAGGCCGTACAACGCGGTTGCCGATCTGGTGAGTTCAGGGCTGATGAACCCGCTGACGAGTGCCTGGTCCAGATCGAGCAGCCCCGTGATGATCGTGCCGTAGTCGCCGAGGGCGGTCCAGGAACCGATGCTGCCGGACGCCACCTGTGCGCGCAGGGCAGGCAGGCGGGCCAGGAGGCCGACGGCGTCCGCGTAACGATTCGCCGCGACGCCCGTGAGGGAGGCGTGCTGCTGCTCCGTGCGGGCGACGGCGGTCCGGGCGCTGTCGACACTCCGCGTCTGCTGCCGCAGGCCGGCGGGGTCGTCGACGGCGCCGGCGGTGTCGGCGCCGAGCAGTTCGACGGACATCGTGCGTTCCATCTGCAGGGCCTGCAGCAGCGTCCGCAGCTGACCGCGCATCCTGACCAGGCGTTGCAGGTCCGCGTAGGAGTTGGCGCGGGTCACGTCGTCATGGATCTGCACGACGCCCAGGCCGACGGCGAGCAGGGCCGGTACGAGCAGCACCGCCGTCAGTTTCACGAGCAGCCGCCAGTTCCGCCACTGCACCAGCGAAGCCCACAGCGACGGTCGTACTGGACGTGTGGTGGTATGCCCGGCCGCGGTCACGACATGAACTCCGTGCTCGGAACAGCTTGCTTGCAGGGACCTGTCACGATGGTGTTCTCTCCCGGGTGCCCGCACACGGTGTCCCGATCTGACAACTTCGGTGGAACCGAGGCGAGCTTAGGGCAGCGGGGCAAACGGCAACAATGCCGTTCCCCGGCCCTGCCGCCGGCGAATCAAACCGTTACCCGCATGTTCTCCGGATTTCGTGGGCCGGTCGGTGACGCCGTGCTGCCGCGGGCCGTTTCGGTAACCGCTGGGCAAAAAGAAGATCAAGCCGCCTCCGCTTCGCGACTTCTCGGGGCACCGGACTTCTCATGGCGTCGAATGAGTGAACGGCTCTCGGAGGGCGTGTCGGGACACCCGAGTGGGTTTCGCCGCTCAACGCCCGAGTCGTGCGGCGTTGGTTGACGGTACGCGGTATCTCACTACACTCTCCACCGCCCGGGGGCCACGGTCTGCCGCTTCCTTCGCTCGTCGCAGGAGAGCGTCCGTGCGCCCTCCTGCCCGCATCCCAGGAACGAGGAACGTGACCAGACCGGCAGGGGCGCCCGCCTCCGAAGTGTCCGAGCGGCCTGCCGGGGGGGAGTTCACCGGGCTCCGTCACGAGGGCGAGCCCGACTACTCCGCGATTCAGCAGAGCGAGGAGTTCGCCCGGCTGCGCAGACGGCTACGGCTGTTCGTCTTCCCGATGAGTGTGCTCTTCTTCTGCTGGTACATGACGTTCGCTCTGCTTTCGGCATATGCCCACGGGTTCATGAGCCGCAAGGTGACGGGCGAAATCAACATGGGCACCGTTCTCGGCCTGATGCAGTTCGCGTCCACGGTCGCGATCGTCCTGACGTACCGGCGTTTCGCAGGGAAGAAGCTCGATCCGGAAGTGGACAGGATCCAGGAGCTGGCGGGGGGCGACAGGGGATGACACAGCAGATCGCCGCCGGCCCGACCGGCAGCCCCGCGCTCAATCTGGGTGTCTTCCTGGTATTCGTCGCCATCACCCTGTTCATCGTCTACCGGGTCACCAACAGAAACCAGACAGCATCCGACTACTACGCGGCGGGCAGCGCCTTCACCGGTGCGCAGAACGGCATCGCGATGTCCGGGGACTTCCTCTCCGCGGCCTCCTTCCTCGGAATCTCCGGGGCGATCGCCGTCCACGGTTACGACGGATTCCTCTACTCCGTCGGATGGCTCGTCGCCTGGCTGGTCGCCCTGCTGCTCATCGGGGAGAGACTGCGCAACACCGGGCGGTTCACCATGGGCGACGTGATGGCCTTCCGTATGAGGCAGCGCCCGGTGCGGGCCGCGGCGGCCAACGCGACCCTGGTGATCACGTTCTTCTACATGCTCGCCCAGATGGCCGGTGCCGGCGGGCTGGTCGCCCTGCTGCTGGACGTGCACACCAGGGGCGGACAGGCACTCCTGATCAGCGGAGTGGGCGTCGTCATGCTGCTCTACGTGCTGGTGGGCGGGATGAAGGGCACGACCTGGGTGCAGATCATCAAGGCCGGCCTGCTCCTGGTCTGCGTGACCTTCATCAGCGTGTTCATCATCGGGAAGTTCGGATTCAGCTTCTCGGCGCTCCTCGAACAGGCCACGCACAACAGCCCGTTGGGCGAGCGGCTGCTGGAGCCGGGCAGTCTGTACGGCCACAACGCGACGAGCCGGCTCGACTTCGTCTCGCTGGCCCTGGCACTGGTCCTGGGCATCTCCAGCCTGCCGCACGTACTGATGCGCTTCTACACCGTGCCCGACGCCAAGGAGGCGCGCAGGTCGGTGGTGTGGTGCTCCTGGTCGATGTTCACGTTCTACCTGGGCATCCTGGTGGTCGGTTACGGCGCCACCGCACTGGTCGGTACCGACGCGATCGTGCACGCCCCGGGCGGGGAGAACTCCGCGGCGCCCCTGCTCGCCTTCCGGATCGGCGGGGTCGTACTCCTGGGAGTCGTCTCGGCGGTGGCCTTCGCGACGATCCTTGCGGTGGTGGCCGGTCTGACCCTGGCCGCTTCGGCCTCGTTCGCCCACGACGTCTACGCCAACGTGATCCGGCGCGGCAAGGCCGATCCCCGGTCCGAGATCCGGGTCGCCCGCCTGACCGCGGTCGTGGTCGGTCTGCTGGCCATCGTCGGCGGCATCGTGGCCGACGGCCAGAACGTCGCCTTCCTCGTGTCACTGGCCCTGGCGCTCGCCGCGTCCGCCAACCTGCCGACGATGCTCTACACGCTGTACTGGAAGCGCTTCAACACCTCGGGGACGCTGTGGAGCATCTACGGCGGGCTGGTGTCCTGCCTCGTGCTCATCGTTCTCTCGCCGGCGGTCTCCGGTACCCCCACGTCGATCGTCAAGAGCGTCGACTTCCACTGCTTCCCGCTCATGAACCCCGGCGTCGTGTCGATTCCGCTCTCGTTCGTGTGCGGATACCTCGGCACCGTGCTCAGCAGGCGCCCCGCGGACCCGGACAAGCAGGCGGAGATGGAAGTCCGGGCGCTGACCGGAATCGGCGCCCGGCGGTAGCCGATCGCGGCAGGACCTGCAGTGCTGTGCCTGCGGAGGTCCGCCGCGCCGTCCCGGCCCCGCCCGTCCGCGGGCGGGCGGTGATGTCACACCACCTTGCCGGGTGCCCCGGTCCTTCCGCGGTGCCCTCTCCTTCCGTCGTGGCCGTCGTGGCCGTCCCTTCCGTCGAATCCGTCCCGCCCGTGGCGGCCGGGCCTGCCGTTCTTGCCGGGCGGTCCGGAGGGGCCGTGCGGTCCGGGGGCACCGGAGGGGCCGGGCGGTCCGGAGGGGCCGGGGTCGGAGTAGTAGCTCTGGAGGTCGGTGTTCTGCGTCCACATGTCGTCGATCTGCAGCTGGTGGACGACGAGTGCGGCCGACTGCGCGACCAGCGCGGTGCCCAGCGCGGCGCCCAACACCAGGGGGCGCCACGGTCTGCGCAGCATTTCCTTTACGTTTCTCACAATGTCTCTCACGCTGTGTGACGACGAAAGTGCGGATGGCGGGGCGTCGGAGAAGGCGGACCTTCTCGTGGGACATCGGGGGCGGCGTCCGGTGGTGCGGGGCGGTGCCGCGGGCGGGGCCCGGGGGCCCCGCCCTCGACGTTCCCGCAGTGGTTCCGGGAGCTCAACGGGTGCTGGTTCCGGTCGGCCGTGGAGTGGCTACGGCGTTCTGCCCGTCCTTGCCGTCCTTGCCGTCCTTTCCGTCCTTGCCCTGCCTCCCGTCAAGTCCGTTCGAGCCGTCCTGCCCGTCCTGCCCGTCCTTTCCGTCCACCCCGTCCTTGCCGGGCGGGCCGGCGGGGCCGGACGGGCCTTCGGGGCCGGGCGGACCGGATGGACCGACCTCGACCTGGTGTCCTTGCAGGTCCATGTGTTGTGCCCGGAGAGAGTCGATCTCCGAGTCCTGGACGACGAGTGCGGCCGACTGTACGACGAGCGCGGTGATCAACGCCGCGCGGAGAACAAAGGGGCGCTGCGATCGCAGCATTTCGTTTACGCTTCTCACTTTATTCCTCACGCTGTGTGACGGGCGAAAGTGTAGAGGGAGAGGCGCCGAAGAAAGCGGACCTTCGCATGGAGTGTCTTTGCCGGAATTATTCCGGATGTCGGGTTCGTCAAGTGAGCCCCGGACGGGGGCGCGCGGGGGGCCGGGGGGACGGGTGAAGCGGCGGGCGAACGTCAGGGCCGCCTCGGCGACTTGCTGCCGTCCGCTGCCCATCGTGAGGGCGTGGCCCCGGTCCGGGGTCCGGGATCTCGGTGGCGCCGGGGTTGGAAGGCCGCGGACAAGGCTGCGGGCAAGGCTGCGGGCCACGAGGTGGACCTGCTTCGCCGTCCGGCCGGGCGCCGTGAAGTAGCTCCGCGGTGGGCGGCTCGACCGGTGCCGCTTGACAAAGCGGGACGCCGTCCCGGATAGTAATCGGGACAGCGTCCCGTTTTGCTTGGCTGTGACCGGACGCAGAAGGGAACCGCTCGTCATGAGTGCATCCACCGACACGGACACCGGCACCGCCGACACCGGCACCGCCGTCTTCGGGCCGCCCGCTCCCGTCCTCTCGTACAGCCCGGTGACCCTGTCCGTGCCCGGACGCCCCGTGGACCTCCAGGTCCGCGTCTCCGTGCCCGCGACCGGGACCGGCCTGCCCGTCGTCCTGCTCTCCCACGGGCACGGCGGCTCCCACAACCTCTCCTCGCTGAACGGGTACGCGCCCCTCGCCAACCTCTGGGCGGCCGCGGGCTTCGCCGTCGTCCAGCCCACCCACCTCAGCTCGCGGACCCTGGCCCGGCGGCTCGCCGACGCCCCCGGAGCCCCCTTCTTCTGGCGCTCGCGCGCCGAGGACATGAGCCACGTCCTCGACCGGCTCGACGAGATCGAGAAGACCGTGCCGCGGCTCGCCGGGCGCCTCGACCACGACCGGATCGCGGTCGCCGGGCACTCCCTTGGCGGCCACACCGCGAGCCTCCTGCTGGGCGCCCGGACCACCGACCCCGACACCGGGGCGGAAACGGACCTGCGGGACCCCAGGATCAGGGCGGGCGTGCTGCTCGCCGCACCCGGCAGAGGTGGCGACGCCCTCACCGGGTGGATGGCCGAGAAGGTGCCGTTCTTCCACGGCACCGACTTCTCCACGATGACCGCACCCACTCTGGTCGTCGCCGGCGACAAGGACGACTCCGCGCACTTCACCGACATCGGCCCCGGCTGGCACGCCGACCCCTACCACCTCGCCCCCGCCCCCAAGACCCTGTTCACCCTGTTCGGCGCCGAGCACCTGCTCGGCGGCATATCGGGATACGACGCCGACGAAACCACCGACGAGAACCCCGAGCGCGTCGCCGCCCTCGGCCACCTCACCGCGGCCTATCTGCGCACCCAGCTCCAGTCCGCCCCCTACGCCTGGCACAAGGCGTGCGAGGCGCTGACGACCGGAACCGCCCCGGCGGGACGGGTCGAGTGCAAGTAGGCCGCCAGGGTAATGCGAGGCGATTTGTTTGACGAGTTGTCAAATAGCTTTACTGAAAAGGCTATTGGTGATCGTGTCAGGACAACGGAAGAACGTACGCGCCCCATTTCCGCGGTGTAGCTTCTACTCGTCAGTAGAGGTTTGAGCAACGGGGGACGCGTGGTTGCCTCTCCGCATACCGAGAAGTTCGCCGCCCGCCTTCGGATGCTGAAGGACCGCAGCGGCCGGGGATACGACCGCCTCGGCAAGGAGGCGGGCGTCAGCGGTTCCAGTCTGCACCGGTACTGCTCCGGCCTCAGCGTGCCGGTGGACTACCGCGTCGTGCACGCCTTCGCCAAGGTGTGCGGGGCCGACGCGGAAGAACTCCGCGAACTGCACCGGCTGTGGGCGCTGGCGGACACCGACCGGGACGCGCCGGCGTCCGTGGCCGCCGAACCGGAGGACATCACCCCCGCCCCGCCGGAGACCGGGCGGACGCGGCGGTTCAGGGTGCCCGACAAGCTGTCCCCGCGGGTCGCGGTGCTGGCCGCCGCGGTCGTGGTGGTGCTGGTGGCCGGCTTCGTGTGGCTGCCCGGCAGCGCGCCGGAGGGTGCCGCACCGGCGTCCGGCGACAGGGTGCTGGACTCCTCGGCGTGCAGGACCGTGAGCATGGGGCAGCACGACGCCTGCGTGCGCGAGGTGCAGACCCTGCTGGCGCGGGCGAAGGGCAAGCTCGCCGTCGACGGCGACTTCGGACCGGAGACCCTGCGCAGAGTGACCGCGTTCCAGGTGCTGGCGGGGCTGCCGGCCACCAACGTGGTCGACGACGCCACCAAGAAGGCGCTCTACACGCAGCGGGTGAGCATGACGACCTGGCCGCCGGCCAGGGTGGCGAAGCGGATCCGCGAGGTGTTCACGGAGGATCCCGGCACCGCCGTGGCCGTCGCCCGCTGCGCGTCGTTCCTCGACCCGCTGTACGTGCTGCCGAACACCAACGGCAGCCGCAACTGGGGCGTGTTCCAGATCTCCGACGCCCGGTTGCGGGACCTCGACGGCACCCCGCTGCGGGCGTTCGACCCGGACTGGAACATCAGGGCGGCCCACCGGCTGTGGAGCGTCCGGCACGACTTCCACGACTGGCCCTCCTGCGAGGCGGCGCTCAAGAGCACGCCCAGCAGCACGCCCGGCAGCGCACAGAAGAGCACACCGGCGGGCTGAAGCCCGGAGCTCCGGGTACCGAAGCGGCGGTACCCGGAGCTCCGCTCCCCCGGGAGCGGCGTCAGACCGTGCCGTCCTCCCACCACCAGTCACGGCCGAGGTCGGCCCTGCTGTCCACGTGCTGGTGGTCGACGGTGTACGTCTCCAGCCCGGAGAACCCGCAGGTCTCCGCCTTCTGGTAGACGGTCTTGGTGGCCACCCCGGGCACGTCCAGGTCGGCCGCCGTGCCGTACAGGTGCATGCTGTCGCTGGCCCCGCCGATCTCGGCGTTGTGCGCGATACTGCGGAAGCCGGAGTTGACCGTGATCGGCTTGTCGCCCAGCTTCTTGCGCAGCGCCTCCAGCTTGTACATGCAGCGGCGGACGTTCTCCTTCACCTGAGAGGCGCTCAGCTTGCCGCCGTTGAAGGTGCCGTCCGACTGGTTCACGAACTCGCTGAAGTTGAAGTGGAGCGTGGAACCGTCCGACTGCTCCAGGGAGTTGAGCTTCGCCTGGGTGTTGGGGCCGACCTCGGCGTCGACGCCGAGACCGTACGCCGCCTGGAACCGGCGTACGGCGGCGGCCGTACCGGCGCCGAAGTCCCCGTCGATGCTCACCCGGCTGTGGCTTGCGCTGTCCGCCGCCCAGCCCGCGATCCGGATCTGCAGTTCGGTCACGTCGGCGCCGGTGGCGCCCTGGGTCAGGGTGCGCGACCAGGAATAGGCCTGAGCGGTGCCCGAGAACAGCAGCTGGCCGAAGGCTATGCCGGCACCGGCGGCCAGCGTGCCGCGCAGCATGGTGCGGCGGTCCAGGGGACGGGAGGAGGTCATGGTCGTCCTTTCGAGCTTTCGAGCAGGTCAGAGGAGGTCAGTAGGCGATCTGGAACGTGACGTTCTGCGCGTCGATGTCGTAGGCGTGCACGCGCAGGACGAAGTGGGTGCCGTCCTTGACGTCGGTGGCGACGGTTCCCCACTCGGTACCGTGCGTGGTGTACGCGTCACCGTTGTTGCACTTGCTGGTGTGGTCGACGAACACCACGCAAGCGTCCAGGTACACGCCCGGTTCGTCCGTGATGAGCCGCAGGTTGATGTCGTTGCACCGCGAGGACGTGGTGTAGGTGCCGTACTCCTTGGCGGCCGCCTGGTAGTGGTACGTCAGGGTCTTCGCGCCGCCGTAGCAACTGGTGGCTGCGGCCGCGGCGCCGGCGGTGGCCGAGGTCTGTGCTGAGGCGGGCACGGCGCCCACGCCCAGCAGGGCGGCCGCGGTGCACAGGGCCGAGGCGAGCGTTCTGTTGCGGATCATGGTGGTCTCCGTACGGCCGGCGGGGGTCAGAAGGCGATCTGCATGACGGCGTCGTCGCCCTCCAGGGGCACGCCGTTGGGGACGGTGAACTTGGTGCCGTCCAGCACGTCGGTGGCGATGGTCGTCCAGCTGCGGCCGACCTTGGTCCAGTGGTTGCAGGTGCCGGTCTTCGCGAACTTCACGCAGGCGTTCACGTAGTCCGCGGTGCCGCCGGTGACCCGCATGTTGATGTCGTTGCAGCGGCTGGTGGTCCAGTAGGGGCCGAAGTCGACGACGTCCCCGTAGCGCACGGTCACCGCCCCGCCGTAGCAGGTCGTCGCGGCCGCGGCCGCGACGGAGGCGGACGCCGTCGCGGTACTGCTCCGGTTGGCCAGCCGGTCCAGGTCGGCCTGGGTGCCGTTGAACACGTCGGCGGTCGCCGGGGCCTTGATGCCCGGGAACAGCGCGGCGTCGGTGTACTGCCACATCGCCCAGGTCGTCGAGCCGTTCGGCAGCGGCGGCTGGGTGATCGACTGGCGGTAGTCCGCGAGTTGCAGCGGATACCGGGCGAAGGCGGTCGTCGAGCCCAGGCAGTCGTCCAGGAAGGACTTCTGCGTGTAGATGACCGGGGTGCGGCCGAAGGCCGCCTCCACCTTGTCGAGCCAGGCCTTGGCGTCGGCCACCGTGCCGTAGGTGGGACAGCGTCCGGTGCCGTCGTCCATGCGCTCCAGGTCGAACACCGGCGGCAGGTCGCCCGCGCGCTGCCCGGTGTAGCCGGTCGCCCGCACCGCGGCGATGAACCGGTCGGCCTGCGCGCCGCCCGTGTCGGCCGCGGTGCCCGTGTAGAAGTGGTAGGGCGCGACGGCGAGTCCCGCCGCCCTGGCCGCCGGCAGGTCGGTGGCGAGGTACTCGTCGGTGACGTTCAGGCCGCGGGTGGCCTTGATCGTCGCGAACTCGACGCCCGAGGCCCGCACGGCCTTCCAGTCGATCGGCGCGCCGCCCGGGTGCTGGTACTTGGCCGTGTCCAGACCGTCGATCGGGTAGCCGGCCGGGCGCGGTGGCGTGCAGTACGTGTTACGGCCGGACCAGTCGGCCAGTTTCGCCCAGGTGTTGGGGCCCACGACACCGTCGGCGCTGAGGCCCGCGCAGTGCTGGAGCTCGACGACCCGGCCCTCGGTGCCGCCCCCGAAGTCGCCGTCGATCGTCAGCGGCGGGTAGTGGAACGGCTCCATGGCCAGGTTCAGCCGGCACTGCAGCTCCTTGACCTCGACGCCGTTGGCGCCCTGGCGCAGGGTCGGGCGCGTGTCGGTGTGCCCGCACACGGCCGCCTGCGCCGTGGCAGACGTGCCCTGGGTGGTGCAGGTGTGCGGTGCGGCGGCCCAGGCGTTCAGCGCCGCCCAGGTCTGCGGGCCGAGCACGCCGTCCGCGCTCAGCCCGGCACACGCCTGGAACTCCTTGACCCGCGTCTCCGTCGCCGGGCCGAACGAGCCGTCCGCCGCGATCGGCGTGTACCGGCTCGGCTTCGTCGCGAGATCGAGTTCGCACTGCGCCTCGGTCGTCGGGTCCCCCGTCGATCCCTGCCGCAGCGTGGGCTGTTCACTGGTGTGCCCGCAGACCGCGACCGCGGTGGCGGCGGCCGTGGCGGTGGTGGCGGTCGCGGTGGTGGCGGTCGCGGACTGGGCCGCGTGCACCGCCGTCGGTCCGTACAGGGGCAGGACCGCTGCCACGGCGAGGGTCAGACCCCGCAGTAGCGTCCTCCGTCCCATCTGTGTTCCCCCTCTTGTGAGTTGGCCGGGAGGCCCCGGCCCGGTCATGCTGGCAGCGGCGGCCCCGCGGTCCGGATCCCCTCGCCCCGGATCGGGACGCCGGGATGGTCACGCCCCGGTGACCTGCGGGGACGGACGGCCGCTGGGACGGGCGTGGGACGACGGCCGTGACAGCGACCGCGGTCGGCAGGAGTGACCGCCCCGCCGGTCGGGTAGCAACGTCCTGCTTCGCAGCCGCGTGCGGGGACTGGTGTGAAGAGGGGGATCACAGGGTGTCGGACGACGGCCCGCCGGACGGCTGGGAGGCGCACGAGCGACGGCTGTGGGAGGCGTACCGGCGGGGCGAGTGGTGCGAGGACGTGCCGGAGGTGCGGGCCGAGGCCCTGCGGTGGCTGCTCGTCGCCGCGCCGCGCCCCGTCCCCGGGCGGCTGGCCCGGCTCCGGCTGCGCGGCGCCCTGATCACCGGCACCCTGGACCTGGCCGAGGCGGCCGTCCAGGGCGCGATACGCCTCGACTCCTGCGGCTTCGACGAGGTGCCCTGCTTCGACGGCGGGCAGTTCGGTGTCCTCCAGCTGAAGGACTGCGCCTTGCCGGGGCTGAGCGCGGCCGGGGCGCGGGTCGGCCAGGAGTGCGAGTTCGTGGGCTGCACCCTCGACGGCACCCTGAACCTCCGCTCCCTGACCGTCGGCACGCATCTGCTGCTCGACCGCTCGACGGTGCACGCGCCCGACGGCACCGCGGCCGTCGACGCGCAGTCGCTCGCCGTCGAGGAACACCTCTCGGCGACCGGACTGGTGTGCACCGGTCCGGTCCGGCTGATGAGTTCACGGGTGCAGGACACCCTCGGCTTCCGCGGCGCCCGGCTCCAGGGCGAGCGGGCCTGCCTCCAGGCCCCCGAACTGACCGTGGGCGGCGGCCTCTACCTCGACCGGGGATTCTCCAGCGACGGGGGGATCAACCTCTACGGCGCCTCGATCGGCGGTTCGCTGCACCTGGAGGACGCCACCCTGACCGGCCCCGACGCCCAGGGCGGTGACCCCGCCCTGCAGTTGCTCTGCGCCTCGGTCGGCGGCGACATACAGGCCGGCTCCGGGCTCGCGGTGCGCGGCAGCGTCGACATGCGGGACACCGCGGTGCGGGGCAGCGTCGTACTGCGGCGGGCCCGGCTGCACCACCCGGCCGGCACCGCGCTCAGGGCCCACCGGCTGCACGTCGGCGGCGACCTCGACTGCCGGGAGGGCTTCGTCTCGCAGGGCACCGTGGACCTCTGCGACGCCCGGGTCGGCGGCTCGGCCCTCTTCGAGGGCGCCGAGCTGACCGGCCGCGCCGGGGCCGCCGCCCTGCGGGCCAACGGCATAGAGGTGGGCGCGGAGTTCAACTGCTGCGACGGGCTGACCGCGCACGGCCGGATCTCCCTCAGCAGCATCTCCGTACGGGCCAGGCTCTGCTTCGAGAACGCCCTGCTGGACGTACCGGCGGGGGAGCGGGCCCTGATCTGCCGGCGGTCCGCGGCCGCCGAGCTGACGCTGAAGCCACGCGAGGCACCCCGCGGCATCGTCGACCTCAGCCACACCCGGATCGGCGTGCTCCGCGACGACCCGGCCGGCTGGCCCCGCTCGCTGGTCCTGGAGGGCCTCGCCTACGACAGCACCAAGCCGGCGCTGCCCGGGCACCGCCGGCTGACCTGGCTCGACCGCGACCCGGCCGGCTTCGCACCGCAGCCCTACGAGCAACTGGCCGCCAGCTACCGGCGCCACGGCCGGGACGCCGACGCCCGCCTCGTCCTGCTCGCCAGACAGCGCCGCAGGCGGGCCACCCTGGCCTGGCCCGCCCGGATCTGGAGCCTGCTGCAGGACCTCACCGTCGGCTACGGATACCGGCCGCTGCGCGCGGTGCTGCTGCTCGCCGTCTGCTTCACCGCCGGCACCGTGCTGTTCGCGACCTGGCCGCCGCTGCCCTACGGCGACGGCACGCCCCCGGACTTCCAGCCGGCCGTGTACACCCTCGACCTGCTGCTTCCGGTGGTCGACTTCGGGCAGGAGCGGTCGTACAGCTCGCACGGCGCCATGCAGTGGGTGGTGGTCGTCCTGGTCAGCGTGGGCTGGGTGCTCGCGTCCACGGTCGTGGCGGGGGCCAACCGGGTCCTGCGCAGGTCCTGACCCCCGTCGGGGCGGCAGCCCGGCCGACCTCCGGTGAACGCGGTGGGAACTGCGGGGCAACCATGGCCGTCCCTCGCCTGTCTAGCGGATGTGACACAGCATCAGGACCCGCCGTACGGAGGCGGCGGGCCGTCGATCCCGAAGGGGGATCCCATGCGCATCCGCCCGGCCGTCGTCGCCCTGTCCCTGGCCACCGCCCTCTCCGCCCTGACCGCGTCGGTGCTCCCGGCAGCCGCCCGCGCGGCGGACCGGGCCGCGCCCGGTGACACGGTGTTCTCGCACGTCGTCGTCAACGGCGGCAAGGACCTCGCCCTCGGCCTCACCACCAGGAAGACCGTCACCATCACCTGGACGGCGACCGACCCGGACGGCGTCGCCGCCTCCTGGGCCTACCTGTGGCACGGCCCGAACACCGACGACGAGGACGGCATGCTGCCGCAGTATCCGCCGACGGGTACCTGCACGGTGTCGGCCACCGACCCCACCACCGCCGCCTGCAGGGTGAGCATCGCCGTCGACGCCGCGCGGGACCTCGGCCACAACGCTCTCGCCGGTACCTGGAAGGTGCTCGCCGGGGCCCAGGACCGCACCGACGACTGGACGGAGACCGACGCGGCGGGCACGGCCCGGGTCAAGCGGCTGGCCGAGGTGACGGTGAACGCCTCGCCCGAGCCGGTGAAGAAGGGCAGGACCGTCACCGTCACCGGCAGGCTCAGCCGGGCGAACTGGGAGAGCGGCAGCTACACCGGCTACCAGGGGCAGCCCGTCAGGCTGCAGTTCCGCAAGAAGGGCAGCAGCACCTACACCACCCTGAAGACCGTCACCAGCGGCAGCGCCGGAGCGCTGCGGACCACCACCAGGGCCGCAGGGGACGGTTACTTCCGGTTCGTCTTCGCCGGTACCGGCACCACCGGTGCGGCCACGGCGGCCGGCGACTTCGTCGACGTCAGGTGAGAACGGCGGCCGCCCCCGCGCGGGCCGGGAAGTGGTCCCGGTCCGCGCGGGGGCGGTGCGTTGTTCGACGTGCGGCGTGCGCCGTCAGCCGAGCAGCTTCGCCGCCAGCGTCGCGGCGTTGTACGAGCCCCAGCCGGTGGTGAAGTCCCAGCCGGTGGCCGCCGAGTAGGCGCCGTTGCTGCCGCTGGTGATGTCGTGGAAGCCGGTGCCGCTCGCCGCGTACAGCGCGGGGTTGGCGAAGCCGAGGTTGGCCTTGCCGGCCGCCGCGGCCTGCTGGTTGTAGAGGGCCGCGAACGCCGCCCACTCGGGGGCCGCCGCGCTGGTGCCGCCGACCGAGGACCAGGAGCCCTGCGAGTAGATGGAGACACCGGGGCTCGGGTTGGCGTGCGCCGAGACGTCCGGGACCTGGCGGTAGCCGCCGCCCGCGCTCTTCTGGACGGCCGTCTGCCAGCTCGGGATCTTGAAGACGGTGGACTTGCCGCCACCGCCGCCGGACCAGGCCACCTCCTTGCTGAAGGCGTTCGACGAGGTGACGGTCAGCTTGGTGCCGCCGACGCCCGTGACGTACGGGTCGCTGGCCGGGTAGTCGACGGAGGTGCCGCCGTCGCCCGCGTCGTCGGAGCCGTCGTCGCCGGAGGCCGCGTAGAAGCCGAGGCCCTCGGCGGCGCCCGCCTTGAAGACGGCGTCCACGGCGTTGATGTTGGAGGTGGTGCGGGCCGACTCGGCCGCGCCCCAGCTGATCGAGGTGGTCGGGATGCCGCTGTCGACGATGGCCTGGTACGTGTCGACCTCGCCGGCGTCCGAGTTGGGGCCCTCGAAGACCGTCACGTTCGCCTTCGGGGCGATCGCGTGCAGCACCTCGATGTCCAGCTCGACCTCGACCTGTCCGTCGCCGAGCGAACCGGAGCCGCCGTCGACCTTGGACACGGTCGGGGTGGGCGAGCCGAGGCTGTAGTTGGTGTCGTACTTGGTGATGTTGGACTGCTGGAAGCCGTCGAACTCCAGCAGCGCGATCTTCTGGCCGCTGCCGGTGTACGTGCCGGAGACGTTGTAGCCGCCCTTGAGCTGGGCCGGGGTGTAGCCGCCGCCGGGGCCGTTGTGCGGGGAGACGGTGTGCGGGGTCGCCTGGTGGTGCAGCTGGACGCGGTTGTTGAGGCCGGCCACGTCGCTGACGATGGCGGCGAGGGAGGACGGCAGCGTCGGCGCGCTGTCGTTGGCGTAGAAGGAGCGGCCGGACGTGGCGTCCTTCCAGGTCGACAGCCGGGTGCCGAACGCCTTCTGCAGCTGGGCGGCGGTGCCGCTGGCGTCGACGAGCAGGTTGCCGGAGTGCACCTTGCCGACGGTGACGCCCTGCGAACGCAGGTACTCCTTCAGCTGCTTGACCTCGGCGTCGGTCCGGCCGAAGCGGGCCGCGAACTGACCCTTCGTCAGGTAGTGGCCGTAGGCGGCCGAGTGCGGGTCGCTGACCTTCGCTATGAAGGTGTCGAGGGCGCTGCCGCCTCTGGGCGTCAGGCTGATCGCCACCGATATGCGCTTGCCCGCGGCGACCTCGCCGGTGCGGGACGCGTCGTGCTTCAGGCCGGGCAGCACGTCCCCGGCGACGGCGGCGCGGGCGGTGTGCGGGGCGTCGGCCGCGTAGGCGGCGGGGACGACCGCCGTGATCAGCGCCGGCGCGGCGACCAGACCGAGCATTTTCAGGCGTGACTTCACCGAAGTTCCTCCGGAGGTGGGGGGTGGGGAGTGTTCCGGAAGCGGAACGGGATCACCGTAGGAACTGCGGCCCCACCCCCGTAAGCGGGGGAACCCTTGCGTTGTGTGTTAACTGCCGATGTCACGTCAACGGCGTGTGTCGAGCGGGCGGGGGAGCCGGGCCCGTGCGACCTGACTCACCGTCACCGTCTGGGCGCTGGGGCCGGGTGGATCGTCGTCGCCGGCGTCCACGGCCGCTGCGCCCGAGGCGATGACGGCGACGGCCATCGCGTGCGCCAGCGCGGTGCGGGAGCGGACGCCGACCTTGCGGTAGACCCGCGACAGCGCCCCCTCGACCGTCTTGACGCTGATGAACAGCTCGGCGGCGACCTCCCTGTTGGTCGCCCCGCCGCCGACCAGTTCGGCGATCCGCGCCTCCGTGGGCGTGAGGTCGGGCCCGGTCGCGCCCGCCTCGGCGCCGCGCTCCCCGGCGGCCAGCCGGGCCAGTTCGTCCCTGGCCCGGCCCGCGAGCGGGGCCGCGCCGATCCGGGTCGCCGTCTCCAGGGCCTCGGCGAGCGCCTGCCGGGCCGCGTTCCGGCGGCGGGCGCGGCGCTCGACCGCACCGAGCGCGATCAGGGTGCGGACCAGTTCGACGGGGAGCGGCAGCGGGCGCAGCCGGTCGACGGCGGCACGCAGCCGTACCGCGCCCTCCCGGGCCCGGCCGAGCCCCGCCTCGCGCAGTCCCGCCGCCCGGTCCAGCGCCGCCAGGACACTGCCGGGTGCCTCGTCCCCCACGCGGGCGCGGGCGTCGTGGAGCACCGCCCCGGCCGCCTCCGTCTCGCCGAGCACGACCAGGGCCTCGGCCAGGTCGCCGTACCAGTGCAGCAGCGGCGGGTCGGCGGCGCACATCGCCTCGCCGAGTTCCCGGACGCGTTGCAGTGCCTCGACGGCGGCGGCCGCCCCGCGCGGATCGCCGCCGAGCAGTTCGGCCTGGCCGAGAACCGCGAGGGCGCGCAGCAGGAACAACCGGTCGCCGTCGGCCTCCGAGGCGCGGACCGCCTGCGCGGCCAGCCGGCGGGCCTCCTCGGCGGTGCCGCCGGCGGTCGCGGCGAGGGCCGCCGCGTAGAGCGCCGGGGCCGCCCCGGCCAGGGCGCGCGAGCAGCGGGCGGCGGTGCGCAGGGCCTCCCGGCAGTGACCGGCGCGTACCTGGATCCGGGTCAGCGCCACCAGGGTCGCGACGGTGTCCTCGGCGCCGGCCGGCTCGCCGGTCGCCCCGAGCAGCGGAACGACCTGGTCGCGGGCCTCGGTCACCCGGTCGGAGTCCAGGGCGAGGATCGCCCGCATCCGGATCAGCCGCCGACTCTCCGGACCGCCGGGGCGCTCCGCCGGGAGCGCCGCGACAGGCTGTGCGCCGGCTGCGGCGCCGTCGTGGCTGTTCGCGCGGTTCCCCGGGCCCCTGGGGGGTGTTGTCGGGTTGGGGTGTGTGTTGGGTGCGGCGTCGTTGTGGTTGTTTGGGCAGTTCCCCGGGCCCCTGGGGGGTGTTGTCGGGTTGGGGTGGGTTTCGGGTGTGGCGCCGTTGTGGTTGTTTGCGCGGTTCCCCGGGCCCCTGGGGGGTGTTGTCGGGTTGGGGTGGGTTTCGGGTGTGGCGCCGTTGTGGCTGGTCGCGCAGTTCCCCGCGCCCCTGAGGGGCGTTGCTGGGCCGGGGTGGGCTTTGGGCGCGGTGTTGTTGTGGTTGGTTGGGTGGTTGTCTGTGTCGCTTTGGGGTGGTGCCGTTGCCGAATTGTGGTGGAGCAGGGTCAGTGCCTCCGTCAGTGCGGCGTCGGCGGTGATGGGGTCGCCGGCCAGGGACCGTACCCGGGCCAGGGTGGCGAGGGCGTCGATCCTGGTCCCGGTGTCACCGGCCGTGGCCGCCTGCCGGGCATGCCCGGCCGCCTGGGTCAACTCCCCGCACAGCAGGCCCCTTACGGCGGCCCAGTGGTGCAGCCGGGCCTCGGCGCGCGGATCGCCGGCCGCGTCCCGCAGGCCGTCCGCGATCAGGTCCTCGGCGCCCTCCAGCGCCTGCCCGGCGCACTGCAGCAGGACCAGCCGGGCCCGCACCCGCTGCGCCGCCGACTTGGACCCGGCGAGCACGGCCCCGGCGGCCTCGCCCGCCTCCTCGGTGCGCCCGGCGTCGCAGGCGTACTCGGCGGCGGCCAGCAGTCGTTCGGCGCGTTCGGCCGGGTGGGTGGCCGGGGTGCGGCGGGCGGCGAGGGCGGCCAGTTCGAAGGCGGTGCCGGAGGCGCCGTCGTGGCGCGCGGAACCGGCCGCCGCCATCAGCGTGCGGGCCGTGTCCTCGTCCTCGTAGGGGTGGGCGAGCGCGAGATGGCGGGCCCGCTCCACCGGTTCGGGCACCGCGCGGGCCAGCAGCGCGTGTGCCTGCCGCCGCCCCTGCGCGGAGGCGTCGGCGTGCACGGCCGCCCGCAGCACGGGGTGGCGGAACCGTACGGCCCCGTCGGCGTCGGCGGTCGCGATGCCGAGCCGTTCCGCCTCCGCGAGGTCGGCGGCCGGGTCCGGGAACCCGGCCGCGCGCAGCAGGGTGAGGCTGGGGCGGGTCGCGGCGCTCGCGACGAGGAGGGTGCGCCGCACCGGCTCGGGCAGCGCACGGGCCCGCGCCAGCAGGAGGGCGCGCAGCCCCGCGGGCACCGGCGGCAGTGCGCCGGACCCGGCGGGCGCCGGGGCGTGCCGGGCGGCGCGTGCCAACTCCCGTGCGTAGTACGGGTTTCCGGCGGCGGTCCGCTGGACCGCCCGGAGCAGTGCCGGGGGCAGGTCGGCGCCGAGGTCGGTGCGGACCAGGTGGGCCGTCTCGCCGTCCGTCAGGGGCGGCACCGGGAGTTCGACGGTGCCCGGCGGGCAGCAGCGCAGTCGCTCGGGCCGGCCGCCGTCCGGCGCCCGCTCGGCGGCGAGCATCCGTATCCCCGGGGCGTCGAGCCGTCGTACGACGTGGGCGAGGACCTCGGCGGTCGGTTCGTCGAGCCACTGCAGGCCGTCGACGACCAGCAGGACGGGGCCCTCGGCCGCCAGGGCGCGCAGCGCGTCGAGGACGGCGACCCGCACGGCGAGCAGGCCGCGGCCGTCCGCGGGTGCGCCGCCGCGCAGCAGGGCCGACCGCAGCGCCGCCCGGGGCTCCGGCGGCAGGTGGTCCAGCCGGCTCTCCGGGACCCGCGCGAACAGGTCGACCAGTCCGGCGAAGGGCAGCCGGGCGTCCGCCTCGGCGGGCGCGCAGTGCAGGACGGTCCCGGCGGCCGGGTCCGCCGTGAGGGCCGCCACGAGCGCGGACTTGCCGATGCCGGCGGGACCGTGGAGGAGCAGTCCGGGGCGGGCCGCCACCTGGACCCGGGCGGCGTCGAGAAGCGCTCGGCGCCCGGTCAGTTGCATGTGTTCATGACAACCCCGGGTGATCGGGTGTGTCAATGACGTCCGTCACCTCGCGGTGGCGGTCCCCTTGCCCGACATGGCCTAACAGGTCATGTCTTCCTCCTGAATCCCTCGTTACGGAACGCGGAAGGCTCTTCCGCCCTCCTCCTGTGCGGAAGCAACGAAGCACGGGCAGGGAAAACAGGGACTGAGTGACATGGGTTTGACCAGTCGAACGACCGTATACGCGCTCGCGGCGCTGGCCGCCCTGTGTGTGGCGCTGCTGGTCTGGCTGTGGCCGCGGTTCGCCAGGCCGGGGCTGTGGCAGGTGCTGGGGCGGCTCGGGGCCGTCGCGGTGACACAGGTGACGATCGTCGCGGCGTTCGCCTGCGCGGTGAACTCGTCGTACCAGTTCTTCGGCTCCTGGAACGAACTGCTGGGCAACGTCGACACCGCCCCGGTCGGCGTGACCCAGGCGGCCGGCGGCAACGGCGGCGGCTCGGTGAACGGCATCAGCAGCGTCCACGGGGCGTCGCTCGTACAGCCCGCCGGGGACCAGCAGTTGAGCCGGGTGAGCGGGCTGCCGAGCGGGCCCGCCGCGGCCGTCGGCCGGGTGGAGTCCGTGAAGGTCATCGGCCGGCGCACCGGTGTGGTCGACCCGGCCTTCGTCTACCTCCCGCCGCAGTACTTCCAGAAGGCGTACCACCGCATGCGGTTCCCGGTGGTCGTCGCGCTCAGCGGCTACCCGGGCAGCATCTACAACCTCGTCCAGCACCTGCGGGTCTCGCAGACCGCCGGCGAACTCCAGCGCAAGGGACAGATGCAGCCGACGATCATGGTGATGATCCGGCCCACCATCGCCCCGCCGCGCGACACCGAGTGCGTGGACGTACCCGGCGGACCGCAGACCGAGACGTTCCTGGCCAAGGACCTCCCGGACGCGATCAAGTCCGTCTACCGGGCCGGGCACGACGCGAGCTCCTGGGGCGTCATGGGGTACTCCTCGGGCGGCAGTTGCGCCCTCCAGCTCACCATGCGCGACCCCGGCGTCTACACCACGGCCGTCGCCCTGTCGCCCGACTACCGGGTCAAGGACGACCCCACCACCGGCAACCTCTTCGGCAGCGGTCCCGGCCGCCAGGCCCGGATCGACGGCCACGACCTGATGTGGCGGCTGAAGCACCTGCCCGTGCCCCAGGTCTCGGTCCTGGTCGCCAACAGCAAGCACGGCGAGAAGGGCTACGCCGAGACCCAGGCCTTCATCAAGGCCGTCAAGGCGCCCATGCGGGTCGCCTCCATCCTCCCCGAGAGCGGCAGCCACAACTTCCCCACCTGGGTACGGGAGATGCCCGCCGCCCTGAAGTGGATGAACGAGCAGCTGACCTTCCCGCAGGACGTCGTGCCCCTGCACCACCCGAAGAAGCCGGTGACCGAGGCAGCGGGCAAGCCCACCGCGCACCCCGCTGCCACTCCGACTCCAGGCCACGGCCACCGCTCGCTGCGCGCGGAGGGCCCGGAGCCCACTCCCACGGCCACGGCACACCGCTGACCTGTGCGCTGCCCGTAGAGTGGGCAGCCGGTGTCCGGCCAGCGGAGTGGGGAGTGACGATGCAGGTAGCCGTGGTCACCTTCGACGGATTCAACGAGCTGGACTCCTTCATCGCCGCCGCGCTGGTCAACCGGTGCCGCAAGAAGGGGCTGCAGGCGTTCATCACGACGCCCGCCCCGGTCGTCACGTCCATGAACGGTGTCGAGGTGACCGGGCAGCGGCCGCTGGAGTTCGTGGCCGAGGCCGATGTCGTGCTGGTCGGCAGCGGGGTGCGGACCCGGGACGTGGTCGCCGACGACCGGCTGGTCTCCCGGCTGCCGCTCGACCCCGCCCGGCAGCTGATCGGCGCCCAGTGCTCCGGCGCCCTGGTGCTGGCCCGGCTCGGCCTGCTGGACGGCCGGCCCGCCTGCACCGACACCGTCAGCCGGCCCTGGGTCGAGGCCTGCGGCGTCACCGTGCTGGACGCGCCGTTCCACAGCGAGGGGAACATCGCGACGGCCGGCGGCTGCATGGCCTCGCAGTACCTCGGCGCCTGGGTGATCTCCCGGACCCTCGGCGACGAGGCCGTGCGCGAGGTCATCGGCTACACGGCACCCGTCGGCGAGAAGCAGGAGACCGTGGAGCGGGTCCTGCGCGCCGTCCGCACCGGCGAGACGGCGCCCGCGGTACCGAGCTGAGCCGAGCGTCGGAGCCGAACGGCGGGGCCGAGCGTCGGAGTCGGCTCGGGCCTCAGATCCAGGTGTCGAGCCACATCCTGGACTGCCAGCCGGTGTAGGGAATCGTCTGCCCGGTGTAGACCGGGTAGAAGTAGACGAAGTTCCAGGCGATGAGGAGCACCAGCACCCCCGCGGCCACCGCGCCCCGCAGCCGTCGCCGCTCCGACGCGCCGGGCGGCCCGAGCAGGGCCCCGATCATCATCGCCACGGCCAGGCACAGGTACGGCACGAAGACCACGGCGTAGAAGGAGAAGACCGTACGGTCCTGGTAGAGGAACCAGGGCAGGTAACCGGCCGCCACCGCGCAGAGGATCGCGCCGGCCCGCCAGTCGCGGCGCAGGGCCCACCGGTAGAGCAGGTAGGCGAGGGCGAGGCAGGCCGACCACCACAGCATGGGGGTGCCCAGGGCGAGGACCGTGCGGGTGCAGGCGGCCGCGGTGGAGCAGCCGTCCTGGCCCGGCTGGGGGGAGTCGTAGGCGAACAGCACGGGACGGCCGAGGACCAGCCAGCTCCAGGGGTTCGACTGGTACTTGTGCGGCGTGTGCAGGTTCACGTTGAACTGGTAGACGAGATACTCGTAGTGCCAGAAGCTGCGCAGCGGGGCCGGTATCCACGACCAGGTGCCGCCGCGGCCGTCCGCCCAGTGCCGGCCCCAGCCGTCGTCGGACAGGAACCAGCCGGTCCAGGACAGCAGGTACGTCAGGAGCGCGGTCGGGACGAGGGCGAGGACCGACCGGCCGAGGTCCCGGCGCAGGACCGCCCGGTACGGGTGGCGGGCCCCGGCGACGCGCCGGGCGCCGACGTCCCACAGCAGCGTCAGCACCACGAAGAAGACCAGGACGTACAGGCCGTTCCACTTGGTCGAGGCCGCAAGGCCCAGCAGCACGCCGGCCGCGAGGCGCCAGGGCCGCCGGCCCGGCCTCGCGCGGTCGCCGGTGTCCGCGTCCGGGCGCACCCGGCCCTCCGCGTCGGCCGGCAGGGCCGCCGCGAGCCGGGCCCGGAACCGGTCCCGGTCGATCAGCAGGCAGCCGAACGCCGCCAGCACGAAGAACATGACGACGAGGTCGAGCAGGGCGGTGCGGCTCATCACCAGGTGCAGGCCGTCGATCGCCAGCAGCGCCCCGGCCAGGCAGCCGAGGAACGTCGAACGGAACAGGCGGCGGCCGATGCGGCACAGCATGAACACCGACAGGGTGCCCAGGGCAGCCGTCATGAAGCGCCAGCCGACCGGGTCGAGGCCGAACAGCCACTCGCCGACGGAGATCACCCACTTGCCGGTCGGCGGGTGCGCGACGAAGGAACCGGTGTCGGAGAGTGAGATCACCTGGGGGTGCGCCAGGATCTGCGGGTCGGCGGTCTTGCGGTCCGGCCAGGTGCCCTCGTAACCGAGGTGCAGCAGCGCCCAGGCGTCCTTGGCGTAGTACGTCTCGTCGAAGACGAGGTCCCGCGGCCGGCCGAGGTGCCAGAAGCGCAGGACGCCGGCCAGGGCGGCGACGAGCAGCGGACCCAGCCACTCCGTCGCCCGCGCGAGCCGCCGCGCCCGGTCCGGGCCGAGGCCCAGGAGTCGCCAGAGCCGGGTGGGGGGCTCGGGGAAGGGCGGGACCAGGCGTTCCCGGACACCGGTGCGCGTGCCCGTGCGCGGGACCCCGGCGTAACCGAACCGGCGCAGCCGGTCCGGCCACGCCGGGGACTCCGGCGCCGGGCGTATGCCGTCGATGCCGTCGGAACGCGTCGCGCTGGTGTTCGTCACCGGACGACCTTAGGCCGTGCCCGCACCCGGCCGCGAAACGGTGCCCGGGCGGCCCGCCCCGGCTGCCGCGTTACGGCTGTGGCGTCAACTCGACGTCCACGGCGGGGGCCTGCCCGGAGTCCGGGTCCGGGTCCGGTGTCTGCTCGACACCTGGGGCGGTGCGGGTACGGGTGCCGGTGCCGGCGCGCTGGGCGGGTGGCGTGCCGGCCGGGCCGGGGCTCCGGCGCCCGCTGCCGCGCCCTCCCGTGCCCTGACCGCCGGGACCCCGCGGCCCCGGTCCGGCCCCGGCCCGCATGGCCCCGCCAACTTTCCTGCCCCGCGCCAGGCTTGGACCCGCCATGTGCGGGGCAGAGCCCTCCTACCGGACAGCAGGCACCGGTCAGGGCTCGGCAAGAGGAGGGCGTCATGGACGGTCGGATCCGCGTACGCGTTGTTCGTCGGCCCGCTCCCCGCGGGCAGGAGATCGACCGCAGGACGCCCTCCGGGCGCATCCTGCCGTACTAGTACCGGTGTGCGGGCCGGTACGCACCGGCCGCACCCACGCCCCGCACCCGCGGCCACGCGAGCCGGTTCGGACCGGCGGCCACCAGGCACGTGCGCGATCCGGCGGCAGAAAGGCGCCCGCCGTGACCATCCGGGAGCCGACACGGCCCGCCCCGCGACGCCGCGCCTCGGCGGCGGCTACGCCCCGGAGGCGCTCCTCGCCCACTACGGCAGGCCGTTGCCGACCGGCCCCCGACCTCCTTGGGTGTACGGGCAAGTCCGGTCGTGCCGACGTGAACCATAGGGCAGAGATGCCCTGCCAGCCTCTTGTGCACGGATCCGGTTTCCGCGCTTATTAGTCTGTCAGGCTCGCTTTTCGTGGGCGTGCCGAAGACTACGGTGGGCAGTGAATTCCGGGGGAGACATGGGAGCAGCGACGCCTGTACCGAGCACCACCCTGTCCAGTGCAGATCTGCCGCCACTGTTCCAGGTGAGCGACCAGAGCGCCTTGCGCCACCAGAGTGACGCGTTCCGCGCCGTCCGTACGCATCTGCTGGTTCTGCTGCTGGCCACCACCGCGGCTGTGCTGACCGAGCAGGCGTCCGGTCACGTCATGGCGGTGCTCGCCGCGGTGCTGTACGGGCTGACGATAGCCCTCGGCCTGAGCACCTCTCGGCGTCGGTCCCGGGCGCACTGGCAGGCGCACCGGGCGGCCGCCGAGCTGCTCAAGTCGCTGGCCTGGGAGTACATGGTGCACGGCGGCTCTCTCCACTCCCATGTCGTCGATCCTGACGCGGTGTTCGCCGAGCGCCTCGAGCAGCGCCTGCACGAGCTGCGCAACTGCGGCTGGGAGGACTCCCGTGCCCCCGCGGAACGAGGGGAGGGCCAGATCACCCCGCGGATGCGCGCGGAGCGGGCCAAGTCCTACGCGGCCCGCCGGGACCTCTACCTGCGCGACCGGCTCCTGGAGCAGACGGTCTGGTACAAGAACCGGGCCTCCCGCGCCCACCGCGCCGCCGCCCGCTGGTCCACCGTCACCGCCGCGCTGACGCTGTTCGCCCTGGCCGCCGCGCTGCTGCGGACCGGTGGCCTGCTCGGCGGTGCCGACCTCGCGGGGCTGCTCAGCGCGGCCGCCGCGGCGGGCGTCGCCTGGCAGGAGGTACAGCGGCACGGCCCGCTGACACAGGCGCACTCGCTCATCGAGCAGGACCTGGAGACCACCCGGATCGCCATGAACACCACGGTCACGGAGGCGGGCTGGGCCGATGCGGTGGGGGAGGCGGAGCGCCTGATGTCCCCCGCGCACACGGAGTGGCTGGTGCGGTTCGGCACCTGAGGCGGGCCCGCCGCGCCCGCTCAGTCGCGCAGTGCCCCGTCCGGCCACAGCACGGTCACCGGCACCCCGATTCGCCGGGCGTACGCCACCACGTCACCCGTGCCGCCCAGACCGCGTGCCGGACGGCCGTCCCACACGGCGAGCAGTTCGTCGGAGCGCTCCGCGATCCACTGGCCCGCCGCGAAGTACGCCTGCTCGTGGGTGGGTTGGACAGGAAGCTCGACCCGGTTCGCGCAGCGCCGCAGGATCCTGCGGTACGCGGCCCGTGCCGCCTCGTCCCCCAGGTGGGCCTCGTAGTCCATGCCCGGGATCACGGCCGTCACCGGGACGCCGTGGGCCAGGGCGAGGTCGGCGAAGAGCTGGTCCGTGCCGGCGGCGAGGCAGCTGAGTGCCTCCAGGGCCACGTCGGTGCGGCTGAGGTGCCGGCGCAGGGCGGAGCGGACGTAGGGCAGGACGGACGGCGGGATCACACGGTGTCCGGTCACGCCGACGCGGGTGACAGCGAGGCGGGGGACCGGTGCCGTCTCGGCGAGGTGGTCGGTGAACATGGTGATGTCGGCTGTCACGGAACGTCCCCTCCCGTCACCATCGGTGAGTCCACCCTAATCGAGGAGTGACGAGGCGCGCACGGGGCGCGTCGGCTCACATCGGTGCCCGGTCGGCGGGTACCGGTGTTCAGGCGGCCAGCGGGTCCAGCACCAGCGGCTCGATCCGGCCCTCCAGCATCGCCCCGATGCCCTGGACGGCGCACACGTCCGGCCGCTCCGCGATGTGCACCGGCATCCCGGTGGCCTCCCGCAGCAGCTGGTCGAAGCCGGGCAGCAGCGCCGAGCCGCCGACCATCACGATCCCGCGGTCGGCGAGGTCGGCGACCAGGTCGGGCGGGCAGTCGCGCAGCACCTTGCCGATCCCGTCCAGGACGGACATGAGGGGCGTCTGGATGGCCTCCCGGACGGCCGCGGTGTCGACCCGCACGCTGCGGGCCAGCCCGGTGACCACGTCCCGCCCCTGGATCTCGGTGGAGGCGGGGCCCTCCGGGGTGAGCCCGGTGCCGTCCAGGGCCAGCTGCAGGGGGCGTACCGCCTGGTTCGGCAGCATCAGCTCGTGCTCGTGCCGCAGGTGCTGGACGATCGCGTTGTCCACGGCCTCCCCGCCCACGGGCATCCGCTCCGCGCACACGATCGACCCGAGCGAGAGCACGGCGACCTGGGTCGCGGCGGCCCCGCAGACGAGGATCATGCTCGCCTCCGGCCGCTCGACCGGCAGCCCGCACCCCACCGCCGCGGCGATCAGCGTGTCGACCAGTTCCACCCGCCGCGCCCCCAGCCCCACCAGCGTCTCGATGGTCGCCCGCTGGGCCAGCGGGTCGGCGTCGTGCGGGGTGCAGGCCGCCGCCCGCAGCCGGGGCTTGCGGCGCAGCGAACGGCGGATCTTGTCGCCGAGCAGCTGGCGCAGCATGCGCTGGGCCATCTCGATGTCGACGACGGTCCCGCCGGAGATCGGCCGTACGACACGGATGTAGTCGGGGGTGCGGCCCGTCATCTTCTCCGCGAACTCGCCGACGGCGATCAGGGCACCGGTACGCGTGTTCATCGCGGCGACGGAAGGCTGGTCGACGACCAGGCCCATGCCCCGCACGTACACCCGGGTGCGTGCGGCCCCCAGATCGACGGCGAAATGGCAGCGGCGCAACTGCTCCAGACTGACGGTCACGGCAGATCCTCCCGGTGCGCGGGCCGTGCGGGGTGGCACCGCCGGTCGGCGGCCTGCTTCGCATCCTCCGGGGGATCGCAGCGGTGCGCCTGCGGTGAGGGTCCGGGCGGGGCACCGCTGAATGGGGGTTTCCCGGCTACAGCGCGCGGGCGGCCTCGATGAGGGGACGCAGGCCGGGTTCGCCGCCGACGTGGAAGTAGGGGATGTCCGCCTGCCGGGCCGCCGCCCGCTCGGCCTCGGTGGCGCCGACCATCAGGCACTTCGAGGGGCGCACGCCGAGGTGGCGCAGGGCCTGCGCCACGACGTGCGGGTCGGTCGTCAGCGGTGCGTACACCCCCTCGCGCCCGTGGACGCCGCCGTGCAGGCAGTCCAGCAGCCCGCGCCGGCGCAGATACGCGGTCGCCGTGTACGGATCGCAGCCGGTGACGACCGCCAGCGTCAGGCCCATGTCGGCGAGGGTACGGACCGCGAGGTCGGCGTCGGCGAGGGGCACGGACCGCTCGGCGACCTGCGACTCCATGGCCGTCAGCCGCGCGCGCAGCTCCGGGGAGACGTGCTGCGGGTCCAGCACGGAGGGCCGGCCGAGCGGATCCGGACCGAGCAGCCGGGCCAGGAGCGGGATCTGCCGTTGCACGTCGTCCGGGTGGAGCCGGACCAGCGTGCCGTCGAAGCCGAACATGACCGCGTCCGCCCGGCGCAGACGGGCGTTGAGGTCGACCCGCTCCGGACGGACCGGCGGCACCGGGTAGGGGACGTGTGTCGCCGTCAGCGTGAGATCCCAGTGGATGGACAGGCCACGCGGTGCGCTCCGCCCCGGTCCGGTCCCGAGTTCCGCCTGTGCCTGGCCGACATAGGTACGCGGGTAGTGGTCGGACAGGTACCGAAGCCGCCCCCGCAGGCAGTTCACCACGACCTCGGACGGGGCGGTGAGGATGCCGAGGGCGGCCACCTGGACCAGGTCCGTGATGCGCCATCGTGCCTCTCCCACGGCACGGAAGGGCCCCTGGGAGACGTCCAGCTCCAGCCGGTGCTCGGTCAGAGTGACCTCGTAGTAGCCGGTCGCCTCGGGGACCCGGGTGAAGCTGAACCTGCCGTCGCCCCCGACCTCGTACACGACGGTCCTGGTCTCTCCCGCCGGCTCGGGCCAGAGGCCGCCGTCCGGCAGCCGGTAGGGCCCGTGCACGGGTGGTACGCCGAGCGAGCCCTCGTAGCGCGGACGCGCCGGGGGGCACAGCCGGTACCAGCCCCCGGCGGTCCCACGGCGCAAGGGCAGCAGGGACCGGGCGAGGTCGGTGTCGTCCTCCAGCTCGTCGCGCAGCAGCTGCGGTACGGCGACGATGCCCCGTCGGTCGTCGGCCGCGTCCAGCGTGCGCCGGACTGCCGACAGGGCCGGCGCCTCGGTGCGGCCGTCCTGCTGCACGCAGGAGAAGACCGCCAGGCAGCCGGGCCCTCCCAGCCTCGGCACCTCGTCCTCGAACCGCCGCATGGTGGCGAGGACCAGTGGCAGCCCGGAGACGTCCGGCTCCGTCAGCACCGAGAAGCCGTTGCCGCGGGCGGTCATCACGTACTCGCCCGCCGTCAGCCCGCCGTCCGCCACCAGCCGGGTGACCGCACGGCCGAGCGCCGCCACGTCGTCCGGATGCTGGGGGGTGCCGGCGAACTCGTAGGTGACGAGGGTGCGGTAGGTCGGCGGGGGCGGCCACCCGGCGTGATCCTCGAAGTCGGCGCCGGGGCCGTCCCCGGTCTCCTCGGGCGGTTCCTCCTCGCCCAGCGGCTCCACCTCGCCCAGCGGATCCTCCACCGCGAACAGGCTCTCGGGTACGACGTTCTGGGGCAGCGGCGCCTCCCGGCGTGCGGCCGCCTCCTCCTCGATCGCGAAGATCGACGGCAGCGACTCCTCGGTGGGGAAGGAACCCTCCTCCGGCTCGTCGGGCGCCCGGATCTCCGGGGCCGGGGGCTCGTACTCGCCCCCGTCGCCCGGCTCGTCGAACTCGGCGCGCAACTCGTGCCCGATCGCACGGAGTTCGGGGTCGGTGCCGCCGGCGAGCTCGTACTCCTCGTAGACGTCCAGCGCTTCGTCGGTACGGCCGAGGCGTTGCAGCGCGATGAGCAGCAGTCTCAGCAGGTCCTCGCGGGAGGGGTGGGTCCGCAGGAGATCGGTGAGCTGCACGGCCGCGCGCTCGTATTCGCCCAGGTCCAGGTCCAGTTCGGCGCGTTTGCGGTGCAGGGCGAGGCGGAGCCGGAGGAGGCGGGTGCGGGCGGTGCGGGCCGCGGGGCCGGGGATGCCGGGGAGGGCCTCGGGGCCCCTCCACAGCTGCAGCGCCTGGTCGAGCATGCCCCGGGCGTCGGTGAGCCGGCCCTCGGCCGCCAGTTGTGTGGCCCGGCGCTCCAGCCCCTCGCACTCCAGCAGGTCGACGTAGTCGTCGCCGACGTGCAGGGCACAGCCGTCGGGATGCCTCGCCAGGACCCCCGGGCCGAGGACACCGCGCAGCCGGGAGACGATCAGGGCGAGCTCGGCCGTCGCGTCCCGCGGTTCCTCGCCCGCATTCCAGAGACCTCTGCCGAGCTCGTCGCGGGTCACCACGCGACCGTGCTTGAGCAGCAGCATGGCGAGTACCGCGCCCGCGAGGGGGTCGACTTCCCTGCGGTCGTGGGGAAGTCCCAGGAGCGGCTGCGACAGAAGGTGGTAGAAGCGAGTCCGGTACACGTCGCCCGCCGCATGCCGCAGGTGCGGCTCCGTCAGCAGTTCCAGCCCCTGCCGCTGGACGCGCAGCGATTTCGACGCCAGCATGTTCAGGGCGTTCGCGTAGACCCCCTGGACGGAGCGCGGAAGGTGTTCGAGCTCCGACGGCGCCAGGGAGGAGGCCGGCGGCCGGCGGCCCGGTGCGGTCAGCCGCAGCAGCAGGGTCCGCAGCGCCCGCAGGTCCTGCCCCTGCCCGGCCGGCCCCGAGGCCCTGCCCGGTTCGAACCGGGTGAGCCTGGCGGTTCCGTCGGGCAGCAGAATCACGCCGGGCAGGCCGATCGAGCCGTGGGCGAGGCCCGCCGCGTGCAGTGCCGTGACGGCGTCGGCCAGCTGGGCTCCGATCGACGTGATGAGCGGCGCGGACAGACTCTCGCCGTCGGTCGGCGCGAGTTTGCTCAGGGCGATCCCGTCCAGCCATTCCGTGACGACGTAGGGTGCCGCGTCGTCGAGCCCGAAGTCGAGGACGGCCGCCACGTTCGGATGCGCGAGCGACCGCAGGCGTCCGGCGTCACCGAGGAACCTCTCGCGCCGGCCCCGCTCCCGGAACGGCTCGTGCAGCCTGACCGTCACCGTCCGGTCGGTCTCGACGTCCTCGGCCAGCCACGTCGAGCCGCCCGGCGCGAGCTGCCGCACCAGCCGGTACCGCTCGCCCACTCCACGCGTCACCGGGGCCGCCCCGGTCCCACCCCCGGCCAGCCGCCGCACGCTCTCCGCCCGCACCGTCGCGAACGCCCCGCCCTCGCCCGCCGCGGACGTCCCCCCGGCCACCGGAGCCACCGCCCGGAACTCCCCGGCCACCGACCCCGCCCGCTCCTCGATCAACCCGCCCACCCGGGCCAGCAGTTCGCTCGTGCTGCTGCGCGCCGCCCGCGGCAGGCCGCGCAGCAGCAGCTCCCGCGCTCCCGGCCGGAACGCGTACGATCCCGGCGGCCCCGGCACCGCCGTCAGCACCCCGCTCAGGATCACCTCCGCCAGGTGCTGCGGCCGCGGGTCCGGCTCCACCGCCCGCTGCACCAGCCGCATGACCGGCAGATCGGGCCGGCCGAGGGCGAGATGCCCCGCCAGCCGGAACGCCTCGGGGGACGCGGTCGCCCGGAACCGCAGGACCAGCTCCTCGGCGGACAGGCGGGACACGTCGGTCAGGGAGTCGCCCCGGACCTCGGCGTCCAACCGCGCGGCCGCGCCCGGGAACCGGGTCCCGCCCGCCGACGCCACCAGCCCCGCCCAGTTCGCCAGCCACCGCGGTCCGGCCTCCAGCACCGGCAGCACCGGCGCGCCTTCCGGGGCCGCCCCCTCGTACGGCGTGAAGGTCAGCGCGGCCGTCGGTGCCGCCGGGAACGGCGCCGACAGCAGGCCGGGCGTGGCCGGCAACGCCGTGTCGCGCCACAGGTGTTCGGGCAGCGGCTGGACCACCGCCAGCGGCATCTGCCCCGCCCACCGCCGCAGGGTGGCGTACCACCGGGCTCCCGCCGCGCCCGGTCGCCACTGCGGGCCCATGCAGTCGCTGATCAAGAGCGTGACCGTCCGCCCCTCCGCGGGCGGCTCCGCGCCGCGCACCGCACCGTCCGCGCCGGCCCGGTGCACGGCCACCGTCCGGAACACCCCCGACTGGGCCAGCGCCGCGTGCAGTTCACGGAGCAGCGGGTGCCAGACCGGCATCGTCGGACCGTCGTCGTACACCAGGTTCAGCCGCAGCCAGCGTTCCTGTGCGGGGCGCAGGACGGGGAGCCACCACTCGGGGGCCGCGCCGAGGCGGGCGATGCGGTCGGCGGTGGCGGGCTCGTCGAGCCGGTGGCCGGACGGGGCGTCCGTACGGCGTTTGAGGGGGCGCAGGGAGCGTTGCAGGGCCAGGGGGTGGCGCAGCATGGGCGGCGCGGGCGCCAGGAGGGCGGCGTACGGGCCGGTGGCCGGGGTCGGGGAGGGCAGGTGGAGCGGGGTGCGGGCGGGCTCCCACGGGTTCCCCGGGACGGAGGGCTCGGCCGGGCCGGGGTGCGGCCCCGGCGGTGGACCGGCGGCCGGCCTCGCGGACGGCGGTTCGGCCGGTACGGGAGCCTCCTCGGGCGGACCCGCCGGTTCCCCCTCCTCCCGGCCCATCCGTCCCGCCAGCCACAGCAGTTCGGCCAGTTCCCGTGGCGTCGGGCGCGCACCGTCCCCCGCGTGCGCCAGCAGGTCGGCGAGGCGGGCGAGCGGAGCCGGGTGGTCAGAAGGCATCGGTCCGGGTGGCCTCGCCGAGGTACGGCATCAGCTGTTCCGCCAGTTCGTCCAGCGACTCGGTGCTCAGGTCGGAGGACCGGGCCAGGTAGATCGCGTTCAGGAGCTGGTCGGTGGCGAGGTCGCCGCCGCCGACCCGGGACAGGAACCGGGTGATCAGCGACTCGGCGTAGGCGTCCGGTTCGCCGAGGTGGGCGCGGACGATGCCGGCGAGCTGCCGGTCGTCGGGCTGGCGCAGCCGGAGCGTGACACAGCGGCGCAGGAAGGCCGGCGCGAACTCGCGTTCGCCGTTGCTGGTGAGGACGACGAACGGGAAGGCCCGGCAGCGCACCCGGCCGCGCTCCACGCGCACCCGTTCGTCGGTGCCGTCGACCATCACCTCGGCGGCGGGGGAGTGCCGGGCGGCGCGGACCAGCTCCGGGATCTCGTACTGGCCCTCCTCCAGGACGTTGAGGAGGTCGTTGGGCAGGTCGAGGTCGCTCTTGTCGATCTCGTCGATGAGCAGGGCGCGGGGGCGGCCGTACGGGAGGAGCGCGGTGCCGAGCGGGCCGAGCCGCAGATGGTCCTCGACGCCGGACTCGGGGACGGGGGCGCCGGGGGCGAGGGCGGTGGCCGACTGGCGGGCCGCGTAGAGGCGGGAGAGCGGGTCGTACTGGTAGAGGCCGTCGTGCAGGGTGCTGCGGCTGGTGATGTTCCAGCGCAGCACCGGGCCCAGCCGCAGCTCGCGGGCGACCGCGTAGGCGAGGGAGGACTTGCCGGTGCCGGGCGGGCCGGTGACCAGCAGCGGGCGGCGCAGGTAGAGGGCCGCGTTGACGAGCTGGACCGTGCGCGGGGTCGCCTGGTAGGTCGCGGCGCGGTGGGTGCGGTCCGGGGAGGTGGCCGAGGTGTCGTCGGCGTCGGCGGGTGTCGCCAGTTCCGGGCCGCCGTCGAAGGCCCGCCAGGGCGGCGGCGCGGGCAGCGCGGTGATGCCGTCGTGCGGCTCCTTCGTACCGGTGTAGACGGGCCACAGGGGCATGGGGGTCCTTCTCGTCGGGTGCGGGGGCGGCGGGGTCAGGCGACGGGGGTGTGCAGACTGGCGGGCGGTTCGGGGTAGCAGCGGGGGTCGTCCCAGAGGAGCTGCAGGTCTCTCGCCCAGTGGCCGTCGGGGTCGGTGGCCGCCGCCTCTTCCCGCAGATGCCAGATCCGGCGCGGGAGTTCGGCCGGGGGGACCCCGGCGACCTGCGGACCGAGGGCGTCGAGGAAGGCGCTGCCCGCGCACGGACCCGCGTGGTCGGTGTTCGCGCAGCCGGTCTGCGGCCACAGCAGCACCGGGACCGGGAAGTTCACGCCGGCTTCGAAGTGTTCCGGGGCCGCGTCGGGCGGGGCGCCGAAACCCGCCAGGTCGGCGTCCGCGTCCCGCAGCCGCTTGCGCAGGCTGAGAGGGCGTTCGGCGCTGCCGCAGTCGACCCGGTGCAGTACCGCCTTCCCCGGACTGCGCTCCAGGGCCCGCCACCGGCCGGCCAGCTGGTGGCGCAGCCGCGCGCTGCGGTGCCGGGAGCGGTCGGTCACCACCAGCGGGTGCGCGCAGCCGAGCGGGGTGGAGTCCTCGGGGCCGCACTCCCAGTGCGCGACCGGCTCGTTCAGCCACTCGCGGGGCAGGACGAAGGTGAGCAGCGCCTCGGCGTCCTGGGCGAGGTGGCCGAAGGCGTCGTCGACGCGCTGCTGGACGTAGGCCCGCACGTCACCGCGCGGCAGCCGCGCCACGCCCACCGGCCGGCGCTGCCCCTCCCGGTACGCCGACACCCGTACCGTGACCTGCTCCTGGCTCTCGCCGCTGCGCTCCAGTTCGACGACGATGGGCGCCCAGGCGGCCGCCCGCGCGGACACCGGAGGGCGCGGCTCCAGCAGCGCCCGCAGCCGGTCGGCGAACCTCGGCACCGCCTCCGGGTCGTCCACCTGCCACTGCACGTACGCGGCGGCCTCCCGCAGCGAGGGGAACCCGTCCGGGGGCGGATCCGGCGCGAAGGGGCCCGCAGCGTCCCGGTAGAGCTGGTCGGGACGGCAGTCCACGCCGGCCTCCTCGGCCCGCCGTACCAGCGTGTGCAGCAGCCCGGTCGCGGCCGGGGTGTCGGTCTCGGCGGCCGGGACCAGGGCGCCCAGGTCGTACCAGTAGCGGGCCATGACCTCCGTCGGCAGCATCCGCCCGATCCGGACGCCCGCCTCGTCGGAGGCCTGCACGACCATCCCGACCACCCGGTCGTCCGGCAGCGCCAGGGCCGCCCCGCTGAACCCGCCCGCCAGCGGCTGCCCGTGTGCCGAGGCGGCCTCCAACTGCAGCCACTCGTCGGCGATCAGCGTCCGGGACACGGCACGGTAGCGGGCCTGCACGCCCTCGCCGTAGCCCTCCGGGAAGCCGTAGGCGACCAGGTGCGCCCCGCCCTGCTCCGCGCCCGGCGGTGCGAACCGGGCCGGCCGTAACGGCACCTCGCGGTCCAGTTCGAGGACGGCGAGGTCGCCCGGGTCGGTCCAGCCGCCCGCCCAGCCGCCGTGCACGGCCACGGTCGCGGTCAGCCCGCCCAGGTCCCGGCGGTTCGGGAAGCTCACGGTCAGCGGCGCCCAGTCCCGGTCCTGTACGACATGCGCGCAGGTCAGCACCGTGCGCGGGGCGACGAGGAAGCCCGCTCCGGACACCGTGCCCCCGCACTCGATCCGGGCGTGCCAGGCAGCGCCGCTCATGTCGCGTCGGCAGCCCCGGAGGCCCAGCTCAGCCGTACCACCAGCTGGCCCTCGGCCGCACCCTTGGCGATCACGGCGCCCGCCTCGGCCGTCAGCTTCACACCGAACTCCAGCTGCACCGAGTCCGGTCGCAGGGTGCCGTCCCGGAAGACCCGCAGCGCGGACTGGGCCGCCGCCCGCACCCCGTCCAGGGCGCCCTCGAACGAACGGGTGGCCTGCGCGGCCGGTCCCGAACCACCGTCGCGGGACACCGGACGGCTGCCCGGCACCGCGTCGGCCGACTCCACGACGACGACGGCGCCGTCCTCGGTCTTGAACTCCATCATCCTCGCCATGGCGCCTCTGGCTCCCCCGTGTCTTCGACCCCGTAACCGGTCCATTGTCACCGACGGCGACGGCCCGTGTCTGCCCGCTGCGACGGAAACCGCCCGGACGCGCCGGTTCCGCCCCGGCGCCCAACGCCCGCGTGGTACTGGCCCCGTGACACTTCTTCGGATGGGCCGACGTGATGGCACCGAGGGGGGCGGACGGGCGGATGGGCGGGCGGACGGGCGGATGGGTGCGCGGATGGGCGGACGGGCGGATGGGTGCGCGGATGGGCGGACGGGCGGATGGGCGCGCAGACGGGCAGACGGGCAGACGGGCGGATGGGCGGATGGGCGCGCGGATGGGCAGACGGGCGGATGGGCGCGCGGATGGGCAGACGGGCGGATGGGCGCGCGGATGGGCAGACGGGCGGATGGGCGCGCGGATGGGCAGACGGGCAGACGGGCAGACGGGCGGATGGGCAGACGGGCAGACGGGCAGGGGGCGGACGGGCGGTGGTCGGGAGGTCAGCCGGGCGGTGTGGGCGCGGCGACGCCGTCCGGGAGGGTGCCCGCAATGCCCCGGACCACCCCCAGCTCCACCAGGTCCTGGGGCCGGATGCGCAGCTGGCCGGCGGTGGTCTCGACGTCCTCGGGGGAGCGTTTCAGGAGCGCCGCCGCCAGTTCCGGTGCGATGACGGAGAAGTAGCTGTCCGGGGTGGCCCAGGTGTTGCCGGGCGCGGCCAGCGCGAGGGCGCCGCCCGAGCCGCCCTCCCCGACGACGAGGGTGGTGATCGGCGTCCGGGCCGCCGCGACCTCGCCGAAGAGCTCCGCGATGGCGGCGCCCGCACCCTGCCGTTCCGCCTCGGCGTCGTTCGCGGCGCCCGGGGTGTCGACGAGCGTCAGCACGGGGATCCCCAGCCGGTCCGCGAGCCGTATCAGGCGGGCGGCGGTGCGGTACCCGGCGGGCCTGGTCGCCGTCCCGGTCTGCGCGGCGAAGGCGACCGTACGGCCGTCCGCCCGCTCGCCGAACCCGCACAGCATCCCGCCCGGGTCCCTCCCGCCGCACCGGTCGCCGACGAGGGCGGCCCGGCGGGTGAAGTAGGCGTCCAGGTAGGCCTCGGCGCGTGGGCGGTGCGGGGCGCGGGCCCGCCGGACGGCCTCCCAGCCGGTGGCGGGCAGTGCGCTGCCGCCGAGGGCGGGCGGCGGGTCGGCGGGTGTCGGGGCGGGAGCGGTCAGCAGCCGCAGCCACAGCCCGAGCGATGCCTTCAGCTCCGCAGGGGGCACCACGGCGTCCGCCGCCCCGGCCGCGAACTGTGCCTCGGCCGTGTACGCGGCCGGGTCGGCGTCCGGCGGGCGGACCCGGGAGCCGGCGAAGCCCACCTGGGCGCCGGGCAGCGCCAGGATCACGTCGGCGCCGGCGCCCAGGGTGGCCCAGCCGCCGCCGGTCGTCGGGTCGCGCAGGACCGCGACCTGCGCCAGCCCCGCCTCCCGGGTCAGCACCGACTGGCGGGCCACGCGCTGGAGCTGGGACAGGGCGAGCATGCCCTCCTGCATCCGGCTGCCGCCGGTGGCGACCAGCGGTACGACCGGGAGCCGGTGGGCGCGGGCATGGACGTAGGCCGCCTCCAGCCGGTCGCCGGTCCGCTCGCCGAGCGAGCCGCCGAGGAACCCGAACTCGAACGCGATCAGCACCGCCGCCGTGCCCTCGACCCGCGCGGTGCCGACGACGACGGACTCCTCCTCGCCGGTGCGCCCGGCGGCGCGGGCGCGCGAGGCGTCGTACCCCTGCCAGCCGAGCGGGCCGTCGGGCGCCGACTGCCGGGCCGGGTGCGGGAGTTCGGCGAAGGTGCCGGGGTCGGTGACCAGGGCGAGGATCCGGCGGGCGGAGAGCCGCGCGGGTGCGGACCCGGGCGCTGGCACCGGCTCAGACACCGAGCGCCCGCTTCATGATCTTCCCCATGTCGTTGCGGGGGAGTGCGTCCAGGTAGCGGACGACGCGGGGTCGCTTGTGCGGGGCGAGCCGCCCGGCGACATGGTCCGCCAGCTCCTCGGCGGAGGGCGGCGACTGAGGCTCCGCCGGGACGATCCAGGCGACGATCCGCTCGCCCAGGTCCGCGTCCGGCTCCCCGGTGACCGCGGCCTCCCGCACCCCCGGATGCTCCAGCAGCGCGTTCTCGATCTCCCCGGCGCCGATCTTGTAACCGCCGCTCTTGATCAGGTCGGTGGCCTTGCGCCCGACGATCCGCACATAGCCGTCCGGCTCGCGCACCGCCATGTCCCCGGTGCGGAACCAGCCGTCGGCGGTGAAGGCGGCGGCGGTCGCGTCGGGCCGGTTGAGGTACTCGGTGAACAGGTTCGGGCCGCGCACCTGGATCTCCCCGACGGTCTCCCCGTCGTACGCCGCGATCCCGGTCCCGTCCTCCTCCACCAGCCGCAGCTCCACCCCCGGCAGCGGCACCCCCACGGTGCCCGCGCGGGCCTCGCCGTCGGCCCTGACGCTCGTGTTCATCAGGGTCTCCGTCATGCCGTACCGCTCGACGACCCGACGTCCGGTCGCCGCCGCGATCCGCTCGTGGTCGTGGACGGGCAGCGCGGCCGAGCCGGACACCAGCAGCCGGGCCCGGCCGAGCGCCTGCGCCAGGGCGGGGTCGGCGGGCAGCGCCTCGGCGATGCGGTGGTACATGGTCGGCACGCCGAAGAACATGGTCGCGCCGTCGTCCAGTTCGCGGGTGACCCCGGCGGTGTCGAACCGTCCCAGGTGCCGGACCGATCCGCCGCGCCGCAGCGGCCCGAGGATGCCCAGCACGAGCCCGTGCACATGGAACAGCGGCAGGCCGTGGACGAGGACGTCCTCCCCGGTCCACTGCCAGGCGTCGGCGAGCGCGTCCAGGGTGGCGGTGAGCGCCCGGCGCGGGATGACGGCGCCCTTGGGCGGGCCGGTGGTGCCGGAGGTGTAGACGACGAGGGCCGGGTCGGACTCGGCGGTACGGTCCTCGGGCAGCGGCCCCACGGCCGCCACGTCGACGTCGATCCGCGCCAACCCGGCGAGCGCCGACGGGAGTTCGGCGCCGGGCGCGGCCAGCACGGCGGCCGGCGCGCTGTCGGCGAGGATGTGCGCGAGTTCCTTCTCGCCCGACCTGGGGTTCAGCGGTACGGCCGCCCGCCCGGCGAGCAGGGTGCCGGCCACGGCCACCGCCGTCTCCAGCTCCGACGTCGCCCACACCGCGACCCGGTCGGCGTCCCGGACCCGGCCGGCGAGGGCACCGGCCGCGGCGCCGAGTTGCCCGTACGTCAACGACCGCGCCCCGAACCGCAGGGCGACCCTCCCGCCCGGACCGTCCACCAGGGCCGGAAACAGAAACGACACGCGACGACTCCTCACCGTTCGGAACCTCGACAGCCTCTTCCTACACCAGCCGCCACCCTCCGGGGCCGCCCCACCCGCGCTCCGCACCACGACGTCGATCACACTGCCCGGCCCTCACCGCCGCCGCGTCCCGACGACCGCGCACAGATCGGACGCGAGCCGCACCTCCACCGCCCGCAGCGCCGGATGCTCCAGCCAGTGCAGCCGCGCCCGGTCGACGCCCCCGCCGAACCGGGGCGGCCACTGCTCGACGGGGGTGAAGTCGTCGACGACGACCATGCCACCGGGCACCAGCAGCCGCTCCACATCGGCGGCGGGGTCGCCGGGCACCTTGCCCTGCCCGCCCCCGTCGAGCACGAGCAGCTCGAAGGGCCCGTAGGCCGCGATGTCCCGCCAGTCCGCGCACGCCACCGTGACCTCGGCCCGCTCGCGGAACACCTCGGCCGCGGCCCGCGCCCGCTCCGGCTCCCGCTCCACACCGAAGAGCCGCACCCCGGCCCGCGCCCCCGACGCGAGCCAGGCCAGCCCCACCCCCAACCCGGTCCCGGTCTCCCCGATCCGCCCACCGGACCCGCCGACCCCACCGGCCAGCACCTGGAGCGGCCGCCCCTGCTCGGGCCGGCACGAGCAGCCGAAGGACTGGGACCGGGCCGCATCGAGGGCCCGCCCGACGAGCGGAGGAAGACCGGAGAGGCCGGTGTAGGCGTCGGTTCCGTGGAGTGTCATGGCGGACTTTCTACCGGGCGGGTGTCCTGGGCGGCGGCTCTTCACTCCGGTCCGGCCCCGTTCTTCCCCGGCCTCCTGTCCGACTGTCAGGCCGGGACGGGTGGGTGGGCGATGATGTCGGCCACGACCGCGCTCGCGTTGTCGGTGCCGCCTGCCTCGTTGGCCGCGCTGATCAGCACCCGCACCGCGTCCGCCGGCTCGCCCCCGCCCAGCAGGTCCCGGATCCGTTCGTCGGGGACCTGCCTGGTCAGGCCGTCCGAGCAGACCAGGTACCGGTCGCCGGGGCGGGTCTCCTTGAGTTTGAGGTCCGGGGTGTCGGCGGAGTCGCCCGGCAGGGCCTTCGCCAGGAGCATGCGCTGCGGATGGCTGTCGGCCTCCTCCGGCGTCAGCCGGCCCTCGTCGATCAGCGACTGCACCACGCTGTGGTCGTGCGTGATCCGGAACAGTTCCCCGTCCCGCAGCAGATACGCCCGCGAGTCCCCGATGTGCACCAGGGCCAGCCGGGACCCGGTCCACAGCAGCGCGGTGAGTGTCGTACCCACGTCCGCGCTCCCCTCCGCCACCTCCCGTACCGCCTCGGCCGCCGAACGCACCGTGTCCTCCAGGAGGTTCAGCACGTTCCCCGCCGACAGTTCCGCCTCCTCAAGGGGCTTGAGCGCCGCCACGGCGGCGGCACTGGCCGATGCCCCGGCCGGCCCGCACCCGTCGGCGACGGCCAGCAGCCGGTGCCCCGCGTACGCGGTGTCCTGGTTGGACGGCCTGACACGCCCCCGGTCCGAGTGGGCGGCATAACGCAGTTCCAGTTCCAGCATGTTCGTCGTGTCCCTTCTCGACTCTCCGGACAGGTGGTCGACGAGGAACGCGGCCAGGTCCCGCCGTACGGCGGTGTCCGCCTCGACACGGGCCCAGTACGCCCGCACCTCCCGGGCGGCCCGGTCCGCCGGCAGCGCGCACACCTCGCGGATGCGCGCCAGCGGCATGCCGAGCCGCCGCAGCCAGGCCACCAGCCGGGCGCGCTCCAGCTGCGCGCCGGCGTAGTACCGGTAGCCGGTCTCCGGGTCGACCCGGGCGGGCTTCAGCAGATCCAGCTCGTCGTACAGCCGCAACGCCTTCGGCGACAGCCGGCTGACCTTCGCGAAGGCCCCGATGGTCAGCCATTCCATGCCGTCTCCATGCCGTCTCCCTGCCGTTCCGCGCTTGCGTTCCGCGCTCGCGTCCTCGTCGTCCGTGTCGATGCTGGGGCTTCACCGAGGGTGAAGGTCAACGGCGTTCCCGGGTTAGCCTGCCGGAGGACGCAACGCAGACGCCGACAGCCAAGGGAGCCCCCGCCGTGCCCCGCATAGCCCTCGCCACCTACGACCCCGGCACGGAACCCGGCAAGGACCAGGACCTGCCGGTGCTGCTGGCGGCGCTGACCGCGGCCGGGGCGGAGGCCGTCGCCCGGCCGTGGGACGACCCCGAGGTGGAGTGGGGCGGCTTCGACCTGGTCGTCATCCGCTCCACCTGGGACTACGCCTGGCGGACGGACGAGTTCCTGCCGTGGGTGGAGCGGGTGGGGAAGGCGACCCGGATCGCGAACCCGGCGGACGTCGTGCGGTGGAACACCGACAAGCGGTATCTCGGTGACCTCGCGGCGGCCGGTGTGCCCGTCGTGCCGACCCGGTATCTGGCCCCCGGCGACCCGGCCGCCGGCCTGCCCGCCGACCGCGACTTCGTCGTCAAGCCCACCTTCGGCGCCGGCGCCCGGTTCGCCGCCCGCTACACCCCCGGCGAGCACGGGACGGCCGTACGGCACCTGGCCCGGATGCACGAGGAGGGGCTGACCGCGATGGTCCAGCCGTACGTCTCCGGGATCGACGTCAGCGGCGAGCGGGCGCTGCAGTTCTTCGGCGGGCGGCTCCTGCACGCCAGCCGCAAGCGGGCGGTGCTCAGGCCGGGCACGGCGTACGACGCGGACAAGGTCGCCCACCCGGACCTGGCGGTCTGGACCCCGACTCCGGCCGAACTCGCCGTGGCGGAGCGCGCGTTGGCCGCCGTACCGGACGCGCCCGAGCTGTTGTACGCCCGCGTGGACCTGGTCGACGGCGCGGACGGGCGGCCGCAGGTGATGGAGCTGGAGCTGGTCGAGCCGAACCTCTTCCTGTTCCTGCACCCGGATTCGGTGGCCGGGGTGACCGAGGCGATCCTCACCGCGGCTCGTCGATGACCGCGGTGCGCTGCAGCAGGCCCCAGGTGAACTCGGCGACCACCTGACGGCCGTCGGGCACCTTGAAGGTGAGCCCCCACCGGGTCGGGGCCGTGCCCTCCAGGGGGCGGGCGGGGGCGAAGGCGCGGGCGGCCTCGTCGACCGTGCAGGACCAGGGGGTGAGGTCGGCGTAGCCCTCCAGTCTCGGGGCGGGCACGTCGGGGGCGCGGACCAGCCATTCGTTCCAGACCGCGCCGCCGGGGGCGACCATGACCTCGAAACGCAGGGTGGGCCAGAGGGGGAGCGGCCACTGCCAGGCCGCGCACTCCAGGTCGCCGACGGTGCGCTTGGTCTCCCACTCGGGCGGGCCGAGCACGGACCGGTAGCGGGCCGCGGCCGAGCGGGACCGGGGCGAGCGGGCCATCGCCTGCCAGCGCTTGTTGGCCTCCCGCATGTCCGCGAGCGACGCGCCCAGCGTGCGCCGGGCGTCCTCCACGAGGTCGGGGTTGTGGTCGGCCATGCGGCGCAGCAGCACCAGCTGGAAGTCCAGTTGCATGCCACCCATGGTGCACGCGCCGCTACTCGGGTTCCTCCAGGCCATTGCCCGTGGAATCCCCGATGGCTAGCCTGTGTTCGTCATGCCGATCGCCTGTTGATATCTCGAACGGCTCCGCAGCTGAGACGCGCGCCGCACGATATCCGGCGCCTAGACCCAAGGGAGGGGGCCGGACGTGGGACGCCTCGTGCCTGCCGTGACCCGGGCTCTCGACATTCTTGAGCTCTTCCTGGACGGGGACGGGACCCTCTCCGCCCCCGACATAGTCCGCAAACTCCAGCTGCCCCGGACCACCGTGCACGAGCTGGTGACCACGCTCTCCGCCCGGTCGTACATCGTGCCCGTACCCGGACAGCCCGGACGCTACCGGCTCGGCGTCCGCCCGTACCAGCTCGGCAGCCGGTACGCCGAGCAGCTCGACCTCGCCGCCGAGGGCCAGCAGGTCGCCCGGTCCGTCGCCGAGACCTGTGACGAGACCGTCCACGTGGCGATCCTCGAAGGCACCGACGTCATCTACATCGCCAAGGTCGACTCCACGCACGCGGTCCGCATGGTCTCCGCCGCCGGCCGCCGGCTGCCCGCCCACTGCACGTCCGTCGGCAAGATGCTGCTGGCCTCGCTGCCGGAGCCGGAGCTGTCCGCGCGCATCCCGGACGACGCCGACCTCGTCGCGATGACCCCGAACAGCATCACCGAGCCGGGCGCCCTGCGCGAGGCCCTCACGGAGATCCGCGCCCGCGGGATCGCGGTGGAGAGCCGCGAGTCCAACCCGGACGTCTCCTGCGTGGCCGCGCCGGTCCGCGACCGCACCGGGCAGGTCGTCGCGGCGCTGTCCATCTCCGTCCCGATGATCCGCTGGAGCGACGAGCGCCGCGGCGAACTGGAGCAGCTCGCGGCCAAGGGCGCCGCCGAACTCTCCGAGCGCCTCGGCCACCGGAGCGTGGCATGACGACGACGGTGACGACGGCGTACGAGGTCGCGGTCGCCGTGGAGGCGACCCTCGGCGAGGGCCCCACCTGGGACCCGGCGACCGGCCGCCTGATATGGATCGACGTCCTCGGCTCCCGGATCCACACCTACGCCCCCACGACCGGGCGCCGCACGATCCGCACCACCGACCAGCACGTCGGCGCGGTCAAGCCGCGCGCGGGCGGCGGCCTGGTCCTCAACCTCCGGGACGGCGTCGGCCTCCTCGACCCCGACGGCACGTTCCGCTGGCTGCACCGCGAGCAGGTCCCGGGCCGCCGCGCCAACGACGCGGCCGTCGCCCCCGACGGTTCCCTGTGGGCCGGCACGATGCGCTACGACGAGGCGACCGGGGGCGGCACCCTCTCCCGGGTGGCCCCCGACGGCACGGTGACGACGCTGCTGCCGGACGTCACCGTCAGCAACGGCATCGGCTGGAGCCCGGACGGCCGCCGCGTCTACTACGTCGACACGCCGACCCGCCGGGTGGACGTCTTCGACTGCGTCGACGGACTCCCCGTCGGCCGCCGCCCGCTGGTGACGATCGAGGAGGACGCCGGTTTCCCGGACGGCCTGACGGTCGACGCGGACGGCTGTGTGTGGGTGGCGCTGTGGGGCGGGGCGGCGGTACGCCGCTATACGCCGGCAGGCGAGCTGGACCGCGTCATCAGCCTCCCCGCCACGCTCACGACGGCCTGCGCGTTCGGCGGCGCCGACCTCACCGACCTCTACGTCACGACGGCCCGCGTGGGCCTCGACCGCCCGCACCCGACGGCGGGCTCCCTCCTGGTGATCCCGGGTGCGGGCAAGGGCGTCGCCCAACCGGCGTTCCTGGGCTGAGCGCCCCGTCAGGGCGCGGGGAACTGCGCGACCGGCCACGACGGCGCCGCGGCCGGTCGACTGCCCAGCGCGGCAGGGCCGCCTTTCGCCTGCGGGCCGGTGGGGGCTGATCGCGCAGTTCCCCGCGCCCCTAAAAGGGGCGTTGCCGAGCGGCCGTTGTCAGGCTGTGGGGGTTGGCCGCGCCTCTGACGGGGCGCTGCTGGAGGGGCGCTACTGGAGGCCGGCTCTCTTCAGTTCCTCCGCGGTGAGGGGTGGTCCGGGCAGGGCCGGTTTCAGTGGTCCTGCCAGCGCAGCCAGCAGTACGGACGGGGTCAGCAGTACCTCCGCGCGGCGCTCCAGGGAGGTCACGTCCGTGACGCGGCGGGCGATGCGGCCGTTGCCGGTGGCCGTGTACATGAGGCGGGACACGTAGGCGGACACGATCCGGTCCCGGGCCGTCGGCCCGTTCTCCGTGGCGCCCGGATAGAACACGTCCTGCCCGATGGCGAGGTCCCAGGCCGCCCCGACCGGCCGGGCGACGGCCTTCTGGACGCGCCGGGCCAGGCCGGGCGTACCGAGGCCGTGCCGCAGGGTCAGCTCCCGCAGCAGCAGCGCGCTCTGCGCACCCACGGCCAGGCCGTGGCCGTAGACGGGGTTGTACGCGGCCAGGGCGTCGCCGAGGACCGTGAAGTTGTCGGGCCAGGCCGGCATCCGCTCGTAGAAGTACCGGCGGTTGACGGTGGCGCGGGTGACGGCGACGTCGGAGAGCGGTTCGGCCTGCGCGAGCAGGTCGCCGATGAGCGGATGGCGCAGCCGGTCGCGGGCGAACGGGACGAAGTCCGCCGCGGAGGACGTCGGTTCGCCCCCGCGGGTGCCGTTGAGGGTGACGATCCAGCGGCCGTTCTCGATGGGCAGCAGGAAGCCCGCCCGGCCGGGGCCGCCGTCCCGCGGGTCCGGCTGCACGTTGATCACCGGGAAGCCGTCGCGGGCCTGCTCGGGTGCGAGGTAGAGCCGGCTGGCGTAGGCGAGACCGGTGTCGACCTCGCGGCGCGCCGGCGCGGGCAGCCCGAGGTCCGCGAGCCAGCGGGGGGCGCCGGACCCCCGGCCGGTGGCGTCGACGACCAGGTCGGCCCCGATGGTCCGCTCCCGGCCGGCGCGGTCCCGCACCCGGACGCCGGTGACCGCCGCCGCGCCGCCCGCGAGCCCGAGCACCTCCGTGCCCCCGGCCACCTCGACGTGCCCGTCCGCGAGGACCCGCGCGCGGACCGTCGCGTCCAGCAGGTCCCGGCCGGCCAGGAGCACGTGGTGGGACTCGGGCCAGCGGCGGAACCAGCCCTGGGCCGAGAGGGCGACCATGTCCGTGGTGACCGGGGCCCGGCGCGCCCCGGCGTCCAGGAGGGCCGCGGTGATGCCCGGCAGCAGCTCCTCCATCGCCCGTACGCCGCCCGACCAGAGCATGTGGGCGTGCCGGGCCTGCGGAAGTCCCTTGCGGGGAGCGGGCGTCGCGGGCAGCTCGTCGCGTTCCACGACGACGACCCGGTCGGCGCGGCCGGCCAGGGCCCGGGCCGCGAGCATGCCGGTGTGGGATCCCCCCAGGACCACGGCGGTTCTGGCGGGGGAGGGACGTTCACTCATGCGCGGACATGCTCTCTGCCGGGACGGTCGCGCGGGTGCGTACCGCCGTGATCTCGTCGGGGTGGCGCAGGACCTCGGAGAGGGCCTGGATCTCCTGGAGCAGGTACGAGGTGTCGGTCTCGGCCGTGCCGCCGCCGTCGTCGTCCGGGGCGTGCCGTCCGCTCTCCACGGCCTCCAGGACCGTCACGGCGGCGGCGAGGGCCTGTGCCCGGCCGGGTTCGTGGCCGAGGGCGCGAGCGGCGTCGTGGGCCCGGCCGCGCAGGTTCTCGTCGAGGAACCGGGACAGTTGCAGGAGCGCGTCCCGGATGTAGGTCTCGCGGCGGATCAGGCGCATCTCGGCGGTGGCGCGCAGGGCGAGCGGTTCGCGGCCGCCCGTGACGGTCCGCATCAGCCGGGCGAGCGGCTTCAGGGCGCGGTGCCGGCGGCGCAGCAGCCAGCGGTCGTGGAAGTACTGGCCGGCGTGCGGGACGATGAAGCCGATCGCGACGAACGTGGCGGCGATGCAGGCGGCCGACGGCGCGATGTTGGTGTTCAGCCAGTCCAGGTCGTGACCGGTCCAGCGGGCCACCACGGCCGTGAACTTGGCCGCGCTGAAGACCAGGTTCGTCGCGTAGCCGATGCCCAGGAACCTGAGCCCCCAGCGCAGCCAGGCGTCGAGTCCGTCGGTGCGGATCCAGTTCCACACCAGGCGGGTGGTGATCGCGCAGGCCACGGTGTGGGCGAGGAGGTAGAGCAGGATCTCCTCGCGCATGAACGGCGTACCGGCGTAGTAGGTGTCCAGGTTCCGGACCTGTTCCACGGGCACGTCGGCGAGCGCGAACAGCACCCACAGGGCGACGACCACGGCCGCGTACACGCTGACCACCCAGCGGGTGGCGCGCCGGGTCTGCTCCCGGCGGTCGGTGTGGCCGTTGCGCCAGTGCACGACCAGCAGCAGCCAGGACGCGGACAGGGCGGTGATCAGGGAGTACACCAGGGGCGCCGAGATGTTCGGCACGCCGGTGACCCGGTTGGTCCAGGCGATGGTGGCCGGAGCGGCGAAGGCGAACACCGCGCAGGCGAACAGCAGCAGGCCGCCGACGGCACGCAGCAGCGGGTCCCGCCAGAGTTTGAGGATGCTGGGCAGCTTGATCACCAGGGCCGCGGTGAGGACGAGGCCCGGCAGCCAGAAGGAGATGTACAGCCCGGTGAGGAACGCGGTCGGGCCCTCGGCCAGTGCGGGGTACGTCACCGGGGTCCGCCTTCCCGTCCGGGGTAGCCGAGGGAGCGCTGGACCGGGTCGGGCGGTGTCCCGCCGCCCCGGCCGGGCAGGAAGGGCCGGAGCGCGGCCGCGAGCCGGTGCCCGAAGTCGTCGGCCTCGGCCTCGTCGGCCGCCCGGGAGCCGTTGCGGGCGGCCACGGTCAGGGCGAGGGAGTCCCAGCCCGCCCGCCCGGCGAGGGCGTTCGCGGCGGCCGCGTGGTGATGCGTGTGACGGGCGTGCATGTGCCACAGCTCATGGCCCAGGATGACCAGTTGCTGTACGGCCTCGGCCCGCTCCTCGACGATCACCAGGTCGAACTCCTGGAACTCCACCCACAGTCCGGTGACCTCGATCTCGTCGGGGAACCGTTCGAAACGCAGCTCGACCGGCCGGCCGCCGCGTCCGAGGCTCGTCTCGTCGCACAGCGCACGGCACAGTTCCCTCACGTCGGCGGGCCGTTGGGACCGGGCGCGGACGGCGGCGGTGAGGTCGGCGGCGAGCCGGCGCATCCGTACGTTCGCCCGGGACCGCCGCAGCTGAGCGGCCGGCCGGGAGCGCCGCAGCCCCGCGGCGATCCGGGCCCACCGGTGCCGCGCGCCGGCCAAGTCCATCGCTCCCCCTTCGCACCGCCCCATCGGCGGTCACCGCGCCGCGTCGGCCCGTCCGAGACTACGCGTCCGGATGTGTCCGCGTCATGCCATCCGGGGCCGGGAGTCCGAGCGGTGGTTCACCGGGCAACGACTGCCCGATGCATGAAAGTCACGCGCGACCCATTGACGCGCAAGCGCTTCGATTTTACGGTCCCGTTCGAAGTTACGAGCGCCATACGAGATTTCGAACATGGACTTCTACAGTAAGGGCAGGGCATGGGACGACCTGGCCTGAACCGCAGGCAGCTACTGGCCACGGCAGGGGGGTTGGCGGTCGCCGGCAGCCTCGGCTTCGCCGCGCTCGGCACCGGCGCCGACGCGCTCGCCTCCGGCGCGGACACCCGGGTGCGCTACTGGAACCTCTTCAGCGGCGGCGACGGCGCCAACATGATCGCGATGCTGGACGCCTTCCGCAGGGAACACCCCGGCATCGACGTGAAGGACTCCACCCTCCAGTGGGGCAACCCCTTCTACACCAAGCTCGCCATGGCCGCCGCCGGCAACCGCGCCCCCGAACTCGGCGTCATGCACATGGGCCGGGTCGCCGGCTTCTCCCCGGGCCGCCTCCTCGACCCGTGGGACCTGGACCTCCTCGCCAGGTACGGCGTCCACAAGGCGGACTACAGCCCCGCGCTGTGGAACCGCGGCGTCATCGACGGCAAGCTCTACGCCCTCCCGCTCGACATCCACGTACAGCTCTGCTTCTACCGCAGGGACGTCCTGAAGAAGGCCGGCCTGCTCGGCGACGACGGCCTGATGGTCCCGGTCACCTCCACCGACGAGTGGTTCGACGTCCTGAAGACGGCCAGGGCGGTCCAGAAGAAGGGCCTGCAGACCATCGGCCTGTGGACCAACGACCAGAACTTCCAGTGGTGGTTCTTCGTCGCCTTCTACACCCAGCTCGGCGGCACGTGGTTCAGCGCCGACAACACCGAGGTCCTCTTCGACACCGGCAAGGCCACCCAGGTCCTGGAGTTCTTCCGCAAGCACGTCACCGACGGCTACGTCATCCCGGGCGCGCCGACCGGCGAACAGTTCATCAACGGCGCCCCCTTCACCTGGGAGGGCAACTGGTCGGTGCCCGTCTTCTCCGGCGCCGAGCTGGACTACGGCGCGACCCCGCTGCCGCCCGTCTTCGGCAGACAGGCCACGCACGCCGAGTCGCACTCCTTCGTCCTGCCGCACCAGTCCGGCCGCGGCGGCGCCACGAACGAGGCCGCGCACGAACTGGCCGCGTACGTCGTCACCCACGCCCTCCAGTGGGCGGCCGGCGGCCACATCCCGGCGTACACGCCGACGCTGTCCACCGCCGCGTACAAGAAGCTCACCCCGCAGCACGAGTACGCCTCCGCGATGTACCACCAGGCCACCGAGCCGAAGGTGTGGTTCGCGGGCTCCACCGGCGTCCTCGCCCAGGACCTCGGCCCGCTGGTCGTCTCCTCGACGACGGGCTCGGCCAGGCCGGACGCCGTCGCGCAGACGATGCGGAAACACCTCGTCGAACTCCTCGCCTCGAAGAACCCGATGGACGGCAGGACCGCCGCGCAGGGAGGTACGGCCGCATGACGACCAGTGCAGGGACCGTCGTCGCACCCGTGCGGGCGCGGACCGCCGCCGCCTCCGCCACCGTCCGCCGCAGGCAGGGCTTCCAGCACGGGGGCTGGTTCGTCGCCCCGTTCCTGGCCCTCTTCGCGCTCTTCGTGGTCTGGCCGCTGCTGCGCGGCGTCTACCTCAGCCTCACCGACGCCAACATCTCCGGCGACGGCGCGAGCTTCGTCGGCCTCGACAACTACCGCGAGGCGCTGCACGACCAGGCCATGTGGGACGCGCTCGGGCACAGCGCCTACTTCACGCTGCTCGTCGTCCCGGCCATCACGGTGCTCGCCTTCCTGCTCGCGATGCTCGCCCACCACATCGAGCGCGGCAAATGGCTCTGGCGCCTCTGCTTCTTCGCCCCCTTCCTGCTCCCCTCCACGGTCGCCGGCAACATCTGGCAGTGGCTGTTCACCCAGGGCATCGGCCTCCTCAACGAGACCTTCGGGCTCGACACCCCCTGGCTGACCGACAAGTCGTACGCGATGCTCGCCATCGTCATCACCACCCTGTGGTGGACGGTCGGCTTCTCCTTCCTCCTCTACCTCGCCGCCCTCCAGGGCATCCCCGGCCACCTCTACGAGGCCGCCAAGCTGGACGGCGCGAACGCCTGGCACCGGACGGTCCACATCACCCTGCCGATGCTGCGGCACATCACCGGCCTGGTGATCGCGCTCCAGGTCCTCGCCTCGCTCCAGCTCTTCGACCAGGCGGTCGTGATGATGGACTTCGGCCCGGGTCCCGAGCTCTCCACCCGCAGCTTCGTCCAGTACACCCTCGAACAGGGCTTCACCAGCTACCGCGTGGGCTACGCCTCCGCGATGTCCGTCATCTTCTTCGTGATCATCGCGGCCGTCGCCCTCGGCCGCATGGCGCTGCTGCGCAACCGTGAGGAGGCCACCCGATGACCACCACCACCCAGATCCGCCCCGAGCCCCGCCTCCGGACCCGCAGGCCCTGGACACCCGGCCAGATCGTCCTCACCCTCCTCGGCGTCGCCGTCTCCGCCGTCTTCGTGGCCCCGATCGCCGCGGCCCTGTTCACCTCGTTCAAGTCCGAGGCCGAGGCCGCCGAGATCCCGCCGCACTGGCTGCCGAAGGTGTGGACCGGCCAGGCCTGGAAGGCCCTGTGGCAGACCGGCAACATCACGAACTGGTTCGTCAACTCCCTCGTGGTGTCGATCCTGGTGACGGCCGTCGTGGTCACCGTCGCCGCCCTCGCCGGATACGGCTTCGCCCGCACCGAGTTCCGGGGCCGGGCCGCCCTGATGGGCCTGGTGATGACGGGCCTGATGATCTCCCCGGCGGTCCTCGGCGTCCCCCTGTTCACCACCGTCCAGCAGATGGGCATGGTCGACACCTACTGGGGCATGATCCTGCCGCAGTGCGCTCCGGCGGCCATGGTCTACATCCTCTACAAGTTCTTCCAGGGCATCCCGCGCGAACTGGAGGAGGCCGCCTTCATCGACGGCGCCGGGCGCTGGCGGATCTTCTTCACCGTCGTCGTCCCGCTCTCCCGCCCCTCCCTCGCCGCGGTCGGCATCTTCACCTTCATCGCCTCGTGGAACAACTTCCTGTGGCCGTACATGGTGACCAACAACCCCGACCTGATGACCATGCCGAACGGCATCGCGACCGTCATGAACTCCTACGGCATCCAGTGGGCCCAGCTCATGGCCGGCGGCCTCATGGCGGGCCTGCCGCTGATCGTCGTCTTCGTCTTCTTCCAGCGGCAGATCGTGGCGGGCGTCGCCCACACGGGATTGGCGGGACAGTGAGCGTACGCAGAGCGCTGACGGCCGTGGCGACGGCCGCCCTCCTGGCCCTCCTCCCCAGCGCGGCGCAGGCGGCCGAGAGCTACCCCGACCCCCTCCCCCTGACCGGCCGGCAGATCATCCACGACCCCACCGTCATCCACCTGGGGACCGGCGGCTACGTCGCCTACTCCACCGGCGGCGTCATCGGCGCCCGCCTCTCCACGAACCTCCGCGACTGGACCGACGCCGGCAACGCGTTCACCACACCCCCGAGCTGGTGGTACGACTACAACTCCACCGCCGACCCCTGGGCCCCAGACCTCTCCTACCGCGACGGCCGCTACTGGCTCTACTACGCGGTCTCCTCCTGGGGCACCAACCACTCCGCGATCGGCGTCGCCACCTCCCCGACCGGCCTCCCCGGCACCTGGACCGACCACGGCACCGCCTTCACCTCCGACACGACCGACCCCTGGAACGCCATCGACCCGGCGATCACCCGGGCCGACGGCAAGCTGTGGATGGCGTTCGGCTCGTACTGGACGGGCATCCGCATGGTGGAACTCGACCCGACGACGGGCAAGGCGATCCCCGGAGCCACCGTCGCCCACCTGGCCACCCGCCCCGACGCCCCCTACGCCGTCGAAGGCGCCTCGATCCTCCACCACGGCCGCTACTACTACCTCTTCGCCTCGTACGACGCCTGTTGCGCGGGCGTGAACTCGACGTACAAGATCAGAGTGGGCCGCTCGACAACGGTGACGGGCCCGTACACCGACAGCACGGGCACGCCGATGCTGGAGGGCGGCGGCGACCTCCTCCTCGCCTCCCACGGCCGCTACATCGGCCCCGGCGGCGAGTCGACGTTCCTCACGAACGGCAGGACGTGGCTGGCCTACCACTACTACGACGCCGACGACAACGGCACCCCAAAGCTCGGGCTCAACCCCCTGAACTGGACAAAGGACGGCTGGCCCAGCTTGCGTCAGGGGCGCTGGGGGTACCCCCGGCCGAAGGCTGGGGGAGGAACTGCGCGACCAGCCACAGATCACCTGCACTCGCCCACGATCCAGTAACACCCCACCCCGAAAGGCGAACATTGCGCACCGCCCGCTTCACCCTCGACCCCGCCTTCACCACCGGCGAAGTCAACCCCCGGCTCTTCGGCTCCTTCGTCGAGCACCTGGGCCGCTGCGTCTACACCGGCATCTTCGAACCGACCCACCCCACGGCCGACCCCGCCGGTCTCCGCCAAGACGTCCTCGACCTGGTCCGCGAACTCGGCGTCACCACCCTCCGCTACCCCGGTGGCAACTTCGTCTCCGGCTACAAGTGGGAGGACTCGGTCGGCCCGGTCGAGGACCGGCCCCGCCGCCTCGACCTGGCCTGGCGGTCGACGGAGACCAACCGGTTCGGACTCGCCGAGTACATCGCCTTCCTGAAGAAGGTCGGTCCGCAGGCAGAGCCGATGATGGCGATCAACCTCGGCACGCGCGGCGTGGCGGAGGCCCTGGAACTCCAGGAGTACGCCAACCACCCCTCCGGCACCGCCCTCTCCGACCTCCGGGCCGCGCACGGCGACAAGGACCCCTTCGGCATCAAGGTCTGGTGTCTGGGCAACGAGATGGACGGCCCCTGGCAGACCGGCCACAAGACCGCCGAGGAATACGGCCGCATCGCCGCCGAGACGGCCCGCGCCATGCGCCAGATGGACCCGTCCGTGGAACTGGTCGCCTGCGGTTCCTCCAGCCAGTCCATGCCGACCTTCGCCGAGTGGGAGGCGACGGTCCTCGCGGAGACGTACGACCTGGTCGACTACATCTCCCTGCACGCCTACTACGAGCCCCAGGACGGCGATCTCGACTCCTTCCTGGCCTCCGCCGTGGACATGGAGTCCTTCATCGAGAACGTGGTCGCCACCTGCGACCACGTGGGCGCCAGGCTGAAGTCGCAGAAGAAGATCAACCTCTCCTTCGACGAGTGGAACGTCTGGTACACCTCGCGGTGGCACGAGATCGAGAACTCCGCCGACCGGGACTGGGCCGAGGCCCCCCGCCTCCTGGAGGACAACTACAGCGTCCTGGACGCGGTGGTCTTCGGCTCCCTGCTCATCGCCCTGCTGCGGCACGCCGACCGCGTCACGGTCGCCTGCCTGGCCCAGCTGGTCAACGTCATCGCCCCGATCATGACCGAGCCCGGCGGCCCGGCCTGGCGCCAGACGACGTTCTTCCCCTTCGCCCAGGCCTCGCGGTACGGCAGGGGCCGGGTCCTGGACGTACGCGTGGACTCACCGACATACGACACGAAGAAGTACGGCGAGACGGACCTCCTGCACGCCACAGCGGTCAAGGCCGACGACGGCACGGTCACCGTCTTCGCCGTGAACCGCAGCCGGACGGAGCCGCTGCCCCTGGAGATCGCCCTGAGCGGCCTCGCCCTGGCCCAGGTCACGGAACACAGCGTCCTCGCGGACGCCGACCCCGACGCCCGCAACACCCTCACGGCCCCGGACCGGGTGACCCCGCACCCGGCCAAGGGCACGGCACTGACCGACGGCACCCTGACCGCCGTCCTCGAACCCCTGTCCTGGAACACGATCCGACTGGCGTAAGGGCGAACGCGCCCCTTCAGGGTTGCGGGGAACTGCGCGCTCAGTCCCCGCAACCCGCAGCTAACGGCCGGGGGAGGGAACCGTCTCCACGGAAACTCCCCCGACCGAACTGCCAAGCAGCTCAAGCCGCACAACCCCCGGCCCAACCTCACTCGTGCCGTCCGAAAGCACAGCCAGGGCCAACGTGTTCGAACCCCGGGTTCGCAGAATCCCGTTGGGCAGCACGAACGTGTGCTGCGGCCCCACATCGTTCACGTACTGCCCGAGGTTCCACCCGTTCAAGAAGATCTGCACCCGGTAGGCCCGCGCCGGATCGTCCTCCAGCACCAGCCCCACCGACGCGTCCACCCCGCCCGGCACGGACAGCCGGAACCCGGTCCGGTACCAGGTGACCCCCATCCCCCGGTCGGCGCGCGGAAGAGTGACCGCCTCCCAGCCGCCGTCCGCGAACCCGGGCAGGTGCCAGCCCTCCCGCTCCCCGTACAGCCCGCCGTTGTTCTGCGGACCTCGCACCGGATCCGGTGCGAGGGCCCCCTGGATCCGCCAGCTCACCTTCGGCGAGACGCCCTTGAAGGAGGCGGCGGTCAGCCCGCGCGCCACCTTGTGGGTGTCCAGCGACGCGCCGTCCATGTCGTGCTGCATCCGCCGCACCAGCACGGACAGCACGTGCGCCGGCCTCTTGCGCCGCTTCTTCTTCAGCCCGTCGGCGGAGAACTCGGCGGTGGCCGTCCAACTCCCCTTCCGCACCGTCTTCGCATCCGGCACCGGCATCCGGTGCGAGCCCAGCGGCACCCCGTCCAGCCAGGCCATCAGCATGCCCTGGGTGCCCGTGCTGTAGGCGAGGGAGACGGACTCCAGGTCCGAGAGGTCGCCGGCCACGTGCCCCCGGTACCAGACGTCCCCGTAGTGGAAGCCGTAGTCGTCGGCGAAGAGCACCGGCTGACCCGCCGGGACGGCCGTCGTGCTGAACGACGTCTTCTTGTCGGCGGCCGGCCACGCCGAGTCGTCGAAGCCGGTCGCGGCCTCGGGGTTCTCGGTCTTCCGGCGCCAGCCGGTGAGCACCGGCAGCTCCGGCAGCGGCGCCGCCGGCATCTCCGCCAGGGCGACCAGGCTCTCCGAGACGGTCACCCGGGTCCGTACCGGCTGCCCGTTCCAGGTGACCGAGGCGATCCCGCGCGGCCCCCAGACCTCGACGCCGCTCGCCCCGACGATGTCCCCGGTGAGGTGGACGGCGGACCCGTCGAGCTTCGCGTGGCGCAGCAGCGCCGGGCCGTAGACCAGGAGCGTGCCGGACGGGGTGTCGTACGGGAACAGCCGTACGGAGGTCGCGTCGTCGGCGAAGAGGAGGAGCAGCGGGGTGTCGCTGTCGCCGCGCTGGACCAGGACCCGGGTGAGCCCGCCCTGCCCGAGCGGCGCGGTGACGTGCAGGACGCCCTGGTCGTAGACCCAGGCCGCCTCGGCGTCGAGGCGCTGGACCAGCGGCTCGGTCGGGCACTCCAGGACGAGGTGCGCCATCTCGCCGTAGCGGCCGGTGAACAGGGCGATGTCCTGGCGGCCCGTGGTGAGCACGAACATCGGCTGGGCGGTGCAGTAGCGCAGCTTCCGCTTGCCGAGGGAGAGGCCGGTGGTGACGAGCCGGGCGTCGTGGCCCGCGACGGTCAGCTCGACGTCGTCGCCGTCGGCGGTGCGCAGGGTGGAGGTGACCTCCTCGGCGCCGTCGTTGCGCAGGACGTAGACGTGGGCCCGGGTGTCCGGGTTGGTGAGGTGGTACGTCTTCAGCCCCCCCACGTGGACGTCGGCCGCGCGGTCCAGTTTCGCGAAGTCCGGGACGCGCTGCAGGAGGTGGCCGAGCTGGTGCATCGGCGCGATCTTCGTCGTGACGTTGCGGGCCTCGTCGATGGCGGCGCCGTAGTCGTACGACGTGTAGACGACCGGCGCCGGCAGCCAGCCCCAGGTGGTGCCGCCGTAGGTCATGTAGACGTTGTGGAGGGTGAGGCCGTTGGCGAGGTTGGTGAGGTAGAAGCGGCGTTCGTAGGCCGCGTCGCGGGTGCGCCGGGACTCGGCGTACCCCTTGCCGCCGAACTCGACCCCGCCCCACGGGTCGAACCAGCCGCCCCCGTACTCCGGCACGAAGCCGGGCGTGCGCGGGCTCGCGGTGGCGCCGCCCTTGAGGCCGCCGATCCCGAAGCCGCCCCAGTCCGGCGGGGGCTGGGAGGGCGAGGGGTAGCCGTCGAAGCCGTACAGCCACCCGCCCTTCTCGCCGCCGGTGTCGAAGGAGCCGGGGATCCAGTAGCCGTTGCGGCCCTTGTCGTTGTGGAAGAGGGGGACGTCGATGCCGTCGGCCCGCACCTTCTTGTAGAGGTGGGACATGTAGGCGGGGCCGCTCGGGTCGGCGACGTGGCCGTCGTACTCGTTCTCGATCTGGTAGAGCAGGACGGTGCCGCCGCCGTCGGTGTGCTGGTGGCGGCGGACGATGCGGTTGACGGCGGTCAGCCACTGGTCGACGTGGCCGAGGTAGGTGGGGTCGGTGCCCCGGGCGGCGCCCGCGGTGGCGGTGAGCCAGCCGGGGAAGCCGCCGGCGTCGACCTCGGCGTTGATGTAGGGGCCGGGGCGGAGGATGACGTACAGCCCGGTCTCGGCGGCCGTGCGCAGGAACAGGTCGAGGTCGCGGACGCCGGTGAAGTCGTACGTCCCGGGCGCGGCGGAGTGGTAGTTCCACGCCACGTAGATGCTGACCGTGTTGTAGCCGTGCCCCCGCATCTTCTCCAGGACGTCCCGCCACAGGGACGGGCTCGGGAGGCGGAAGGGGTGCAGTTCGCCGGACCAGACCACCAGGCGCCGCCCGTCCACGACGAGGGAGTAGTGGTCGTAGCCGATGGTGTGCCGCTGTCCGTCCGCTCTCGGCGCGGCCGGTGCCGGGCCGGTCGGCACACTGCGGGCCGCGTAGGCCGCGGGCGCCCCGGGGCCGCCGCTGCCGCCCAGGGCGAAACCGAGCGCGGTCGAGCCGGCGAGGGCACTGAAGGTACGTCTGCTGAGCGCCAAGGGATCCTCCCGGGCGATCTTACGGGGCGCGGGTGCGGCCATTGTCCACGGGAGGACGCCCCACAATGGACGCATGAGGATCTCGGCACGAGCGGATTACGCGGTACGGGCGGTTCTGGAGCTCGCCGTACGGCAGGGGGAGGGCCCCGTGAAGGCGGAGGAGATCGCCGGCGCCCAGGACATCCCGCACAAGTTCCTTGAGGGCATTCTGGGTGACCTCCGGCGCGCCGGGATCGTCGACAGCCGGCGTGGCGGGGGCGGCGGCTACCGGCTGGCGCGGGAGGCGTCCGCGATCACCGTGGCCGACCTGATCCGCGCGGTGGACGGCCCGATCGTCTCGGTGCGCGGCGAACGCCCGACGGGTCTTGCCTACACCGGCACCGCCCAGCCGCTGCTGCCCCTGTGGATCGCCCTGCGCGCCAACGTCCGCAGGATCCTCGAAGGCGTCACGGTGGCGGACATCGCGGCGGACGCCCTGCCGGAGCCGGTCCGCGCGCTGGCGGCGGAGCCGGCGGCCTGGGAGAACCCCTGAGCCTGCGGCGAGGTGTGAAATCCGGCGTTGTGAATGGCCGGAGTTCGCCCTGACCGGTTCATGCCACGGTTCCTACGATGCGAGCGCCCCGGTCTTCACAGGAAACTCACAGGTTCTTCAAAAGTGAACTACGGACGGCCGCGGGTGCAACCCCCCACTCGAATCACCGAACCGGAGAAACCATGGGACCCAGGAGACATCGCCTCCTGTTCGGCGGAGCGCTGGCCGCGCTGCTCACCGCCGGGCTGCCCGCTCAGGCCCAGGCCTCGTCGTCGCCCGTCTTCGACGACCCGCCGCCGGACAAGATCGTCATCAACGTCGCCACGGTGAACGGCTCCGGCTGTCCGCAGGGGACCACGGCCGTCGCCGTGTCCGAGGACAACGAGGCCTTCACCGTCACCTACAGCGCCTACCTCGCCCAGGCCGGCGGAAACTCCGACCCGACCGTCTTCCGCCGCAACTGCCAGCTCAACCTGGTCGTCCACGTGCCGGGCGGCTTCACCTACGCCATCGCCAGCGCCGACTACCGCGGCTTCGCGTCGCTCCAGCCGGGCGCCACCGGTACCCAGCGTGCCTCGTACTACTTCCAGGGCTCCTCGAACACCGCGTTCGCCAACCACCCCTTCACCGGCCCCTACAACGACAACTGGGAGGCCACCGACACCACCGACTGGGCCCAGCTGGTCTGGGCGCCCTGCGGGGTCCAGCGCAACTTCAACATCAACACCGAGCTGCGGGTGAACGCCGGGAGCGCGAACCCCGGCAAGGTCAGCTTCATGACCATGGACTCCACCGACGGCGAGATCAGCACCGTCTACCACCTGGCCTGGAAGCAGTGCCCCAGCAAGTAGCCCGGCCGGTCACAGGCTCCCGGGCCGGACCAGTCCGGTCCGCTTGACCCCGGTCAGGATGGGCGTGACCTCCATCGTGGAGACGTGCTCCAGGGCACCGATCGTGTCGCTCAGGAAGAGGTAGAGCGCGTCGAGGTCGGTCGCGGCGACGGCCACGAGCAGGTTGGCCGAGCCGGTGGTGGCCGAGGCGAACCGCACCTGTGGATGGCGGCTCAGCCGCCGGCCGGTCTCCTCCAGACCGCCGGGGGCGACCGTCATCCACAACAACGCCTCGGTACGGATGCCCAGCCGGGCGAGATCGACCTCGGTCGCGAGCCTGAGGACCATGCCGCCCGCCAGCGCCGCCAGGCGCCGGCGGGCGGTCAGGGCACTGACGCCGGCGCGGCGGGCGAGGTAGGTGTAGGAGGCCCGGCCGTCCTCGACCAGCCCGGCGACCAGCTGGTGGTCGGCGGGGGTGAGCGCCAGGCGCGGGCCGGCCTCCGGCAGCTCCGGGCGCAGACTGGCCAGCTCCGCCTCCGACAACATGCCGCCGCTCCAGTCGAAACCGGCCGGGAAGACCCGCAGCAGCGCGTGCGAGGTCCACGACTGCACCGCCGCGGTGGCCGGCAGGTCGCGCAGCAGCAGGTTGTTGCGGGCGTCCGGCCCGTCCAGGAAGAGGATCGTGCAGATCTCGTCACCGCCGCCGAGGACGTCCACCCAGATCGTGTCGGGGCGGCGGGCCAGGGTGGCGGCGATGGCGCCGATCCGGTTGGGCTTGCACCGGATGCGCAGGGCCAGCGGGATCAGGTCGGGGAAGCACACCGGGTTGCGGACGGCCGTGGCCCGTAGCGTGCCGTCGTGGTAGAGCGGCGCGGCCCGCCGCACCACGGTCCGCTCCGACACCCCGAGGACCCGGCCGACCGTGCGCCAGGAGGCGCGCGGGGCCGCCAGCATCGCGGCGGCGATCCGGCTGTCGGTCTCGTCCAGGCGATGACGTGCTTTCTCCATACCCATGGATCATATGGCGTGCTTTCTCGATCGGCAGCCTCCTTTCTGGCTCATCTCCACACTCGCGTTGAGGATCGGAGACATCGCAACCGAACCGAGAGAGGTGAGCACCATGGCGGACATCGAGAACCCGGTCGTGGCCACGGAGCGCGGCAGGGTCCAGGGGATCACGGAAGGCGGGGCGGTCTCCTTCCGGGGCATCCCGTACGCCGCGTCGCCGGTCGCCGAGCTGCGGTTCGCCGCGCCGCGGCCGCACCCGGGCTGGACCGGGGTGCGGCAGGCGGTCGAGGCCGGGCCGGCCGTCCCGCAGGGCCCGTCCCGCCTGGAGCAGGTGATGGGACACCGGAAGCCGGACTGGGACGAGGACGGCAGCCTCACCGTCAACGTCTTCGCGCCGCGCGGGGCCCTGGCGGACGGCAGGCCCCGGCCGGTCCTGCTCTGGTGGCACGGAGGCGGCTTCACCAGCGGCTCCGGCGGCTGGGACTGGTACGACGGCGGTCGCCTCGCCGCTCTCGGCGACATCGTGGTCGTCACCGCCAACTACCGGGTGGGACCACTGGGTTACCTCTACCTCCCGGATGAGGGCACCGCCAACCTCGGCTTCCAGGACCAGGCCGCCGTGCTGCGCTGGGTGCGGGACAACATCGCCTCCTTCGGCGGCGACCCGCGCGAGGTGACGGTCGGCGGCCAGTCGGCCGGCGCCTACTCCACCCTGTACCTGGCGCTCGACCCGGAGACCTCCGGCCTCGTCACCCGGGTGCTCGCGCAGAGCGGCCCCTTCGGCCTGGCCCCGCAGGACCCCGGGGACGCGGCCGCGAACGCCGAGGCCTACCTGGAACTGCTCGGCGTCCCGGCCGGCGCCGACACCGCGAGGGCCCTGCGCGCCCTGCCCGCCGAGCAGCTCCTGTCCGCCTACTGGCGGCTCGCGGGACAGCTCGCCCGCCCCGGCAACGCCGCCCCGCCCATGTACCCGGTGCTCGGCGCCCCCGGTCTGCCCCGTACCTGGCAGCGGGCGCTCGCCGACGGCGCCCTGGAGGGCAAGCCGCTGCTCATCGGCACCACCGCCGACGAGGCCACGTCCTTCTTCGCGTTCGAACCGGCCGTGCAGAACCTCACCCCCACCGGCGCCGTGGACCTCCTGTCCGCCCAGGCCGGCGACCGGGCCCGGGAGTTCTATGACGCGTACGCCGCCCGGCTCCCGCAGAGGACCCCCGCACAGATCTTCACCGCCATCGGCACGGACACCCTCTTCCGCGACGGCTCGCTCCGGATCGCCGACCACCACGCGGCCGGCGGCAACGTGACCCACGTCTACGAGTTCGACTACCGCCCGGCCGAGGACCCGCACTCCCTCGGCGCCGCCCACTGCGTCGAACTGCCCTTCCTCTTCAACACGTTCGACGCCTACCCGGACAGTCCGATGCTCGGCGCCGTCGGGGATTCCCAGCGCGCCCTGGGGCACGAGTTCGCCACCGCCGTCGCCGAGTTCGTCAGGACCGGCTCGGTGCACGACTGGCTCCCGTACGCCCCCGGGACGGCCGCCCGCGTCCGCCACTTCGGCTGAACGACGGCCCTCGCCCCCGGCGCGATGCGTTCCGGCGCAAGGACCGCGCGCCGGAGCGAAAGACCGCCGTGACGCCCTCCACCAGGCTGGATCGCAGCCGAAGACGCCCACCTACAGGAAGAAGGTGCAGCTGTGGGGGCAAGCTCTCGCCGGGAGGCGGCCCGGAACACGGGTGCCGACGACGCGACGCTGACGGAGGCGGCCCAGTCCGGCGAGGCCGCCGCCCTCGGGGAGCTGCTGGAACGGCACCGGGCGGGGATGCGGGCGGTCGCGCTGTGTGTGCTGGGCCCGGGCGCGGACGTCGACGACGTGCTCCAGGACGCCGCGCTGACGGCGCTGCAGCGCATCGGGGACGTCCGTGACCCGGCCGCGGTGGGCGCCTGGCTGCGCACCGTCGTGCGCAACGCGAGCCGGCGCGTACTGCGCGACCGCGTCGCGTTCCGGCCGATGGAGGAGGCCGACATCCCGTCGCCCGAGGCGGGTCCGGAGCAGTGGCTGGAGCGCCGCGCGGCACGCGACTGGGTCTGGACGGCTCTGGACCGGCTCTCCCCTGCCCTGCGCACCCCGCTGGTCCTGCGCTACCTCACCCCCACCGGCGCCTCGTACGAGCAGGTCGCGGTCGCCTGCGGGGTCCCGGTCGGCACGGTCCGCAGCCGCCTCAGCCAGGGCCGGGTCAAACTCGCCCTCGCCCTGGCGGCGACGGTGGACGCCCCGCACGCCGACGCGGGCCGGCGCGCCCGTGCCGGCCGCTCGGACCCTGCCGCTCAGCCTTTGCTCACCGCCGTGGCCCGGAACGTGCTGCGGTAGGCCTGCGGGGAGACGCCGATCGCCGCGTGCAGGTGCTGCCGCAGTGACGTGCCGGTGGCGAAGCCGACCTCGGCGGCGATGCGGTCGACCGACAGCTCGCTGGTCTCCAGGAGGTCGCGGGCGCGCCGCACCCGCTGCTGGATCAGCCAGCGCCCGGGGCTCGTCCCCGTCTCCTCCTGGAAGCGGCGGGCGAAGGTGCGCCGGCTCATCCGGGCGTGATCGGCCAACTCCCGCAGCGCCAGCGGCCGTTCCAGGTTCTCCAGGGCCCACGCCCGGGTGGCCGACGTGCCGGTGGCGCCCTCGTCCGGCACCGGCAGCTCGATGTACTGCGCCTGGCCGCCGTCCCGCCACGGCGGTACGACGCACTGCCGGGCCACGCTGTTGGCGACCGCGCTGCCGTGGTCGGAACGCACGACGTGCAGGCACACGTCGACGCCGGAGGCCGCCCCCGCCGAGGTCAGCACATCCCCGTCGTCGATGAACAGCACGTCCGGATCCAGCGCCACCTGCGGGAACATCCGCCGGAACCGCGGCGCCAGCGCCCAGTGCGTCGTCGCCGGCCGCCCGTCGAGCATCCCGGCCGCCGCGAGCGCGAACGCCCCCGTGCAGATGGAGACGATCCGGGCCCCGGGCCGGATCCGCGCCAGCGCGGCGGCGACCGGTCCGGGCAGCTCCTGGGCGATCCGCGCCATGTCGTACGGCGGTACGACCACCGTGTCCGCGCTCTCCAGCGCCTCGGGCCCGTGCCCGACGGTGACGGTGAAGTCGGCGTTGGTCGCCACCGTACGGTCCTCCGTCGCCGCGCACGTCACCACGTCGTAGGCGCCGGGCACGCAGGTGAAGACCCGGTTCGGGATGCCCAGCTCGAAGGGGTAGACCCCGTCGAGGGCGAGCACGACGACGCGGTGCGGGCGGGCGGGCAGGAAGTCGATGTCGGCGGACATGGCACGATCCTATCGCTCGGTGCCTATCCTGCCAGCAAACGGCAACCCTACTCAGCGGGGGCTTGATGAAGCTGCTCCTCACCGACTCCGGTGTCAGCAACGAGAGCATCCGGGCGGCGCTGGTCGACCTGCTCGGCAAACCGATCGCCGAGGCCGACGCCCTCTGCATCCCCACCGCCGGGTACGGGGGCCCGTACGGAGACCCGGGCGGCCCGTGGCGCTTCCTCAGCGGACGGTCCCCCAGCCCCATGACGGGGCTCGGCTGGAAGTCGGTGGGCGTGCTGGAGCTCACCGCGCTGCCCGGCATCGACCGGGAGCGCTGGGTCTCCTGGGTCCGGGACGCGGACGTCCTCCTGGTGAACGGCGGCGACGCGCTGTACCTGTGCCACTGGATGCGCGAGTCCGGACTGGCCGACCTCCTCCCGACGCTGCGTGACACGGTCTACGTAGGGCTCAGCGCCGGCAGCATGGCGCTCACGCCCCGCGTGGGGGACTTCTTCGTCGGCTGGCAGCCCCCCACCGGCGACGACAGCGCGCTGGGCGTCGTCGACTTCGCCCTCTTCCCGCACCTGGGCACCCCGGAGAACACCATGGCCGAGGCGGAACGCTGGGCCGCCGGGATGGCGGGCCCGGCCTACGCCATCGACGCCCAGACCGCCGTCAAGGTCACCGACGACGGCGTCGAGGTCGTCTCCGAGGGGAACTGGAAGTTGTTCAACCCGGCGGGATGAACGTCTCCTCGGCGGATTCACCCTTCAGCCAGCACACTTGCTCGGGGGCGCCGTCGTCGGTGTCGAACAGGCAGCACACTCCGCCGCTGTCGGCGGCGAGGTCGGTGAACACCTTCCTGATGCCGGCCGACCGCGCGAACAGACGACTCATCTCCGACGTCGCCGCCCAGCACTCCACCGACGCGTAATCAGGGTCCAGGAGGGACTCGAACCGGATCGTCGCGTAGACGTACCCGATCCGGACACGCCCGTCCGCCCCGAGGACGAGGCCGTTGCGCTGCGCGTAGTCGCGCAGGGTGTCGTCGGCGTCGAACATGAGGGACAGGTCGAGTTCGAGCGTGTCGCTCGTGGCGCAGTCGACCGGCTCGCTCCTGGAACGGGACGTGAAGGGGAGCACGAGGCGGTCGCCACCGGGCAGACCGACCTCAAGCGGCGGCACGGCACGCCCCGGTGGCGCCAGTTCGGCCAGACCGGCCAACGCCCTGGCGACATTCCGAGGGCGCAGATAGATGTCGTAGCCGTGGACCAGCCCCACATCTCCCCCTGCCCCGGACGGAACTGCACCCTCTCACACCGCCAACGGACCAGGCCTCCCGATTCCGGTGGGGCCGTGCGTCATCCGGCCGGTCACATGGTCATCGCCCGCAGTGCCGCCGCCGTGTGCGCGTCCGCCGGGAAGAAGGTCTCGATGGCGATCTCGTCCAGGGTGACGTCCCGCGGGGAACCGAAGACGGTGGTGGTGTAGAGGAGGGCGAGGTCGCCGTGGTCGGAGGACAGGCGCAGAGGGACCACCAGGTCGTCGTGGGGGGATCCGCTGTCCCCGGGCGCGGCCGCGCCGGGCGCCGGGTAGCTCTCCAGTTCCGTGAGGAGTCCGGCGAGGCCGGTGGCCGACGTCCGGTCCAGCTGGCGGCGGACCCGGCGCAGTACGTGCGCACGCCACTGGGCGAGGTTGCGGATGCGCCTGGACAGGCCGTCGGGGTGCAGGGTCGCCCGCAGGACGTTCAGGGGCGGCCCGGTGACCTCCGCCGGGACGTCACCGAGGAACAGCCCCATGGCGCGGTTCGCGGCCAGCAGCTCCCACCGCACGTTGACCGCGAGCGCCGGATTCGGCTCGTGCCCGGCGAGCACCGCCTCCACCGCCTCGCGTGCCGCGCCGAGATCGGCGTAGGCGCGTTCGCGGTGCACCGGGGCGAAGCCGGCCGCCAGGTAGAGCGCGTTGCGCTCCCGCAACGGCACGTCCAGCTCGTCGCACAGCCGCCGGATCATGTCCCGGCTCGGGTTGGCCCGCCCGGTCTCGATGCAGCTCAGGTGCCGGGTCGACAACTCGGCGGCGAGCGACACGTCCAGCTGTGAACGCCGCCGCCGCTCCCGCCAGCGCCGCACCAGCACCCCGACCGGCTCGGTGGTGGTCGTCGTCATGCACCCCAGGCTGCCCGGCGGCCCGGCCCGGGGCAATGACCTCGCAGGTCATCGACAGCGCGCACCGCACACCCGCAAAGTCGGGAGCCGACAGGCCACTTCACCGCGAAGGGACGACCACGATGACCGAGATCGCCGAACGGCTCGACGAATACGTACGGTTCTGGAACACCGGCACCGAGCACGAGCAGCGCGCCTGCGCCGAGGCCGCCTTCACCGACGGCGTCGAGTACCGCGCCCAGATCGGAGTCCTCAGCGGGACACAGGCGCTGATCGACTTCCGCAACCAGTTCGCCGCCCACATGGGCCCGGTCGCCCTCCGCCTGCGCGAGCAGCCCCAGGTCCACCACGGCCGCGCCCGGCTCCGCTGGGAGATCCTGACCGGCGCCGGCGCGGAGACCTCCTTCGCCACCGGAACCGACGTCCTGCACCTTGAGCAGGACGGCCGGATCAGCTCCGTCACGGTCTTCCTGGACCGGGCACCCGAGGGGTTCGACCCCGCGGCGCACGACTAGGCCGGGCCGTACGCGTACGGCCCTACGCCTCGCGCCCTAGTCCCGCCGCCGGATGTGACCGGACGCGTCGCGTCATAACCTCGCCGCATGGCATCAGTTGACTCTCGCCCCGGCGAACCCCGAAGCCAGGAGCAGCGCAAGCGCGAGGCCCTGGAGCGGCTCGCGCGCGACAACGACGTGTGGGTCGCCACGGCCGACGGCACCGGCGAGCCGTGCCTCGTTCCGCTCGCCTTCTGGTGGGACGGCGAAAGCGTGTGGCTGGCCACCCGCGACACCAACCCGACCGGGCGCAACCTCCTTGCCTCCGGCCGGGTCCGGCTCTCCTTCGGCCACACCCGGGACGTCGTCCTGGTCCACGGCACCGCGCGCATGCTGACCCGGGAGGAGCTTCCGGCCGGCGTGGGCGACTCCTTCGCCGCCAAGGACGGCTGGGACCCCCGCGAGGACCACCCGTCGTACGTCTTCTTCCAGGTTGCCCCGCAGGTGCTGCAGGCATGGGGAACCGTTCCCGAGCTGGCCGGGCGGACCCTGATGCGCGACGGGAAGTGGCTGGTCTAGGGCCTCAGCCGGTCACCGGCTCGCCGAGGCGGATCCGGGTGTCGCAGCCGATGTCCTCGTGGTACGTGGTGGAGCCCTGCCGGTACCCGTAGCGGCAGGTGGTCAGGTCACCGTGCACCGTGCCGGTCACCTTGACCCGGGCCTCGTAGTACAGGTCCGACGAGCCGTGCGCCTTGATCGGGATCGAACCGCCCTGGTGAGGACGGGCACTGTCGTTCGTGACGCCCACGGGGATCACCCCGTAGGGATGACCACCGGTGCCGGCGCCGACAACCCGGTAGCCCGTGACGCGCAGCCCGGCCGGCACATGGACGATCTCCGCGCTGAGGACGGTGAGCGGCTTCCCCGAGCTGTTGGACATCTCCGGCATGGTCACCCAGTACTCCTTGCCGACCTGGGTGTGCTCGTACCCGACGAGGTTGCTGCCCTGCCCGGCGCCGTCGAGGGCCGCGCCCCCGCCGTCGGAGCACGAGGTGAGGGCGGCGGCGCTCAGCGCGAGGAGCGCGGCGAAAAGGCGTCTGGACATGGCTGGATCTCCCCCGTTGGCCTTGCGGTACCGGGATCAAATCACGCCGTTCAGGGCGTGTGTAGGCCAGGTGGGGGAGAAGTGCGCGAGTCATGTGGCCGTCGCGCGATCGGTAGGCGGACGAGGCACCGAAGGCCGACCGGTGTGCACGCCTGTCGGAGAAGGGCCGTGCGGCCACCCGCTTCTCCGGCCAGTGTCGTGCCTCCGCGCAGCGCCCTTTACTCGGGTCGCGGAGGCACGACCATGAAAGAGAAGCGGGCGGCCCCGCGGTCACTTTCCGGCGTGCGTGAGGAAGTCGGCCCAGGCGGCGGGGGAGAGGGCGAGGTGGGGGCCCCGGCGGTTCTTGGAGTCGCGGATGTGGATGGTGGTGGGGCAGGGGGCTACCTCGACGCAGTCGCCAAAAGCGCTGCTGCTGTAGCTCGACTTGTGCCAGGAGAGGGCGACTTCGATGCAGTCGCCGTCGCCGCTGCTGCTGTAGCTGCTCTTGAACCACGCCAGTTCGGTGGTGCTCATAAGTCCCCTCGCATCCGCTGCAACAAGCTCCGGGAGTCTTCCAGCGTAAGAGCCTGTGAGCGCATCCTGGCATAGCGGCGTTGAAGGATGCTGACCTCTTTCGGGTCGGGGACCAGCAGGCCGCCTCGCTGTCCTTCGCAGTAGGCGAACCACTTGTTTTCGGCGGATTCGAGTAGCTGGATCGGGCCTGCGAGCCCAGCATGTGACTCCTGGATCGTCGGCATGATCTGGATCTCCACGTTGCGCAACTCGGCGATCTCCAGCACGTGATTCACGAGTTCGTGTGTGACGTCGACGCCGCCTGTGCGCCGACGGAACAGGTGCTCCTCCAGGATGAAGCCGAACGCCGTGTTTGGCATGCTCCGGAGCAACTCCTGCCGTTCGGCACGTGCTGTCCATCGGGCTTCGATCTGTTCGTCGTCCAGCGGCGGCAACTGCCCCGTGAACAGCGTTCGCGCATACGATTCTGTCTGCAACAGGCCCGGAATCATCCTGCACTCGTAGGTGTACAGAGTGATGGCGGTTTGCTCCAGCTGGGCCCACCGCCGAAACCAAGCCGCCAGCCCCGGTTGCCGGGCCACATGCCCCGCCGCCCGCCGCAAGGCCCCCGTGTTGCCCAGGGCCTCCTCCGCGGCCTCCACGAAGGACTCGTCCGGCATCCTCCTCCCCAGTTCCACCGACGCCACCGTGTGTTTCGAGAACCGCACGCGTTCCCCGAACTCCTCCCTGCTCAGCCCGGCGTGTTCGCGCAACGCCTGGACCACCGCCCCGAAGGTCCGCAGACTGTCCGACGACTCCGGCTCCGCTCCATCGCCCACGTAGGCCACCTCCCGGCCCCATGGTGACGGCGCGTCACCGGTACGGTCCAGTCCGTGACCGTGTACGCGGGCCCGGCGTACGCGGCTCCCACCTGGAGAAGTGCCGGTTCCTGGCGCCAGATTGGGGGCATGGACGCACCCCCCGTCATCGTCACCGTCAGTCGGACACTCGCCCAGCGGCTCAGCGGCACCCCGCGGGGTGCCCGGCTCGCGCGGCATCTCGCGGTCGCGCAACTCCACGCGTGGGGCGGGCGGTTCGCGTCGGCGGAGGTGATCGACAAGGTGTCGGTGATCGTCGCGGAGCTGGCGGCCAACGCGGTGACGCACGGGCGTGTGCCGGGGCGGGACTTCGAGCTGCGGCTCTCGCTCGTGACGGGGAGCGTGCGGGTCGAGGTCACCGACACCCGGGCCGAACGGCGGCCGCCGGGCCCCCGGGACGTGCGGCCGTCGGGGCCGCTGGACGCCGGGGGGCGCGGGCTCGTGCTCGTGGACGCGCTGGCCGATCGGTGGGAGGTGCTGGAGCGGGACTGCGACGGCGCACCCGGCAAGACCGTACGGGCCGAGGTGGACCTGCCGCTTCGTCGCAGGCCCTGAGCGGGGACCCCGGGAGGCGTGCCTCCCGGGGTCCGGGGGCGTCAGGTCGAGACGCCCAGGGTGAGGGTGCCGGTGTAGCCGGCGGTGGTGGAGCCGGTGACGGTCATGAGGCCGGAGCCGGCGCCGCCGTCGTCGTAGATCGAGTCCTGCGCGAGGGTGGTGCGGGTGGTCGTGTTGGTCGAGTAGGGCGAGACCTTGGCGACCGTCGTGGTGATGGTCTCGTCGATGAAGAGCTGGCCGGTGTGCACGGTCCTGCCGCCGGTGAAGGAGCCGTCGGAGGTCAGGGTGACGCCCGTGTGGACCTTCACGTGGATGTGGATGCAGCGGCCCCGGTACCAACCCGGGTAGATCGTGGTGATGTTGGCGACGCCGCTGGAGTTGGTGAGGACGCCGCCGCGCAGGAAGGTGCCGTCGTCGGCCTCGCTGTGGCCGTTGTTGCCGACGTAGCCGGAGTACTCGCCGAGCGCGTCGGTGTGCCAGACCTCGACGAGGGCGTTGGGGACGACGGTGCAGGCGGAGTTGACGACGGTGAGGGCGAGCTTGAGCGAGATGCCCGCCTTGCCCTCGGTGATGTCGGTGCGGACCAGCGCGCCGTCGAGGTAGTAGGGGCCTTCGGTCATTTCCTCCGTGAGGGTGCAGACCGCCGCCGCGGCGGCCGGCTGGAGGTCGGGGGCGGCGGCTGCCGCGGGGGCCTCGGTCGAGACCACTGCGCCTACGGCCAGGGCAGCGGCGGTCGTCCCGGTGGCGACGAGTACGGTACGGCGTCCGACGGTGCGGGCGTCATCTGAGGTGTCTGTCATGGACACGGCACCATAGGAAGGGCTCCTGTCGGCGGGCTGTCAGTTCCGTAAAGCGACCCGCCGTCAAGTCCGGAGTTGAGACAGCCGGATTGGCGGGCCGGCGTCCGGCATCACGGACAACGGGCGGGTAAAGGGGCCATTAGGGTAGTTCGCCGCGACGATGGCACCCCCTGAACGGCGAGGGCTCGCGGGAATCGGCCCGGAATACGGGTCTAATCGCGCCGGAGAACCGAGACACCGCACGGACAGTGCCGGGTGGCGAGGGGCTTCGACGTCACCACCCTGTCCCGCAGTGCTGGAGGAGGATTTCCATGGGCCCCACCCCGCTCCTGCCGACGCCGTCCGGCCCCTACCTGGGCAAAGGGCTGCTTCCCGCCGACTTCTACTCCTTCGAGGAACTGCTGACGGACGGCGAGCGGGAGAAGATCGAGCGCGTCCGTGCATTTCTCGAATCGCAGGCCGCTCCCCTCGTGGACGACTACTGGGCGCGCGCCGAGTTCCCCTTCCAACTGGTGGCGGGATTCGGCGGACTCGGGCTCGTGGACTGGGCGGACCCGGACTCCACGGAGTCGAAGCCGAGCAATCTCCTCTCGGGATTCCTCGCGCTGGAATTCGCGCACGCCGACGCGTCCTTGGCGACCTTCTCCGGCGTGCACACGGGGCTCGCCATGGGCTCGATCCTCGCCTGCGGCTCCGACGAGCAGAAGCGGCGGTGGCTGCCGGCGATGAGCCGCTTCGAGAAGATCGGGGCCTTCGGGCTGACCGAGCCGCACGGCGGTTCCGACGTGGCCGGCGGCCTGCGGACGACCGCGCGCCGCGACGGCGACGGCTGGGTCCTCGACGGAGCCAAGCGGTGGATCGGCAACGCGACCTTCGCCGACCTGGTCGTCATCTGGGCGCGGGACACCGAGACGAACCACGTGCTGGGCTTCGTCGTGGAGAAGGACACCCCCGGGTTCACCGCGACGAAGATCGAGAACAAGATGGCGCTGCGGATCGTGCAGAACGCCGACATCGTGCTCGAAGACTGCCGCGTTCCGGAGGCCAACCGGCTGCAGAACGCGAACTCGTTCAAGGACACCGCGGGCATCCTGCGCCAGACGCGCAGCGGGGTGGCCTGGCAGGCCGTCGGCGTGATGTTCGGCGCGTACGAGATCGCGTTGCGGTACGCGAAGGAGCGCGAGCAGTTCGGGCGCCCGATCGGCGGCTTCCAGCTCGTCCAGGACCTGCTGGTGAAGATGCTCGGCAACGCCACGGCCTCGTGCGGGATGGTGACGCGGCTGGCCCAGCTGCAGGACGCCGGGATCTACCGGGACGAGCACTCCGCGCTGGCGAAGGCGTACTGCACCGTGCGGATGCGGGAGAACGTCGGCTGGGCGCGGGAACTGCTGGCAGGCAACGGCATCGTCCTCGACTACAAGGTCGGCCGCTTCGTCGCCGACGCCGAGGCGCTCTACTCGTACGAGGGCACCCGGGAGATCCAGACCCTGATCGTGGGACGCGCCGTCACCGACGGCCTGAGCGCCTTCGTGAAGTGACGGCGATGACGCCCGAATCCGTGAAGCCCGAATCCGTGAAGCCCGAATCCGTGAAGCCCGAATCCGTGACGCCCGAGTCCGTCTTCACCGGCCTGAAGGTTCTCGACGCGTCCTCGTTCATCGCGGGACCCGCAGCGGCCACCGTGCTCTCCGACTTCGGGGCCGACGTCATCAAGATCGAGCCGCCGGGGGCGGGCGACCCGCAGCGGCGGCTGAGTTCCGTGCCGCCCAGTCCGCGGGCCGAGGCCAACTACAGCTGGCACCTCGCCAACCGCAACAAGCGGGGCATGGTGCTGGACCTGAAGTCGCCGGCGGCCGTCGAGGTCCTCAAGCGCCTCGTCGAGTGGGCCGACGTGGTGATCACCAACTTCCCGCACGGCACGCGCGAGAAGCTGCACCTCGGCTACGAGGAGGTCTCGGGCTGGAACCCGAGGGTCGTCTACGCCGACCTCACCGGCTTCGGGGACGCGGGTCCCGACGCCCGGCAGCCGGGCTTCGACCTGACCGCCTTCTGGTCGCGCAGCGGCCTGCTGGCCTCCACCCGCGACGCGGGCGCCCCGCCGACCGTACCGGTCTGGGGCAGCGGCGACTACACGACGGCGATCACCGTCTACGCGGCGATCACGACCGCCCTGTACCGCCGGGAGCGGACGGGACAGGGGGCCGACGTCGGGACGTCACTGCTCGCCACCGGCGTGTGGGCCACCGGAACCCTGGTGGCCGGCGCCCTCGCCGACGGCACCCCCTTCGAGCTGCACGACCGGAAGGCACCGGCGAACCCGCTGAACAACCCCTACCGGACCGCGGACGGCGAATGGCTGATGCTGGTCGCCTCACTCGCGCGCTGGCCGGGGCTGGCACGCGCCGTCGGGCACCCCGAACTGCTGGAGGACCCCCGGTTCGCCGACCTGGAGGGCATGGTCCGGCACGGTGCCGCGCTGGCCGGGCTGCTCGACACCGCGTTCCGCTCGCGGCCCTTCGCCCACTGGAAGGAGGCGCTGGACCGGGAACGCATCACCTACAGCCTCATCCAGACACCGGAAGAGGCCGCGCGGGACCCGCAGCTGCGCGAGAACGGCATCGTCGTGCCGCTGGCCGGAGTCGACGGGCTGCCGGAGACGGTGAGCAGTCCGGTCGTCCTCCGCGGGGTGCCGAAGGTGCCGGCGAAACGGGCGCCGGACCTGGGCGAGCACAACGACGAGATCCTCGCCGAGCTGGGATTCGGTCCCGCCGAGATCGCCGGACTGCACGCCGGGGGAGCGGTCCCCGGCACACCGCCGCAGGAGCCGCCGCACTGAACTCTTCATCTCGGCTTCGCCCGGAAGTCGTCTGGACGTGGGGGTCCGGCCGGTCGGTGTTCCCGGGTGGGACAGGGTCCGTTGGTAGCGTCCACGTACCCCCGTGCCGCCCGACCGAGAGAGACCTGATGTCCCCGACGATCCGCAGGGCCGTGATCCCCGCCGCCGGACTGGGCTCCCGCCTGCTGCCCCTGACCAAGGCCACGCCGAAGGAGATGCTCCCCGTCGGCGACAAACCGGTGATCGAACACACCGTGCGGGAGCTGGTGGACTCCGGGATCACCGACATCACCATCGTCGTCTCGGGCGGCAAGAGCCTGATCCAGGACCACTTCCGGCCCAATCCCGCCCTCGTGGAGCAGCTGCGCGCCGACGGCAAGACCGCCTACGCGGACGCCGTCGAGGAGGTCGCCGAGCTGGCCCGCAAGGGGCACATCACCTACCTCGACCAGTACGGGCCGTACGGCAACGGCACGCCCGTCCTGAACGCCGCCCGCTCCTTCGGCGACGAGCCCGTCCTCGTGCTCTGGCCCGACGACGTGTTCGTCGCCGAGGTGCCCCGTGCCCAGCAGCTGATCCGCGCCTACGAGCAGACCGGCTGCCCGGTCCTCGCCCTGCTGCCGATGGACCCCGCCGACTCCCAGCGCTACGGCGTGCCCATCGTCAAGGAGGACCTCGGCGACGGCCAGCTGCGCATCACCGGCCTGGTCGAGAAGCCCGCGCCGGCCGACGCGCCGTCGCCGTACGCGGCCATCGGCGGGTACGTCGTCACCCCCGGCATCATCGACGAGCTGCGCGAGCAGACCCGCCGCTGGTACGAGCACCGCACCGGCGAGGTGTACCTCACCGACGCCATCAACGCCTACGCCGGCAGCCGGGCCGTGTACGGGCAGGTCATCCAGGGCCGCTGGTACGACACGGGCAACCCGGCCGACTACCTGGTCGCGCAGATGGCGTTCGCCCTCGCCCACCCCGAGTACGGGCCCGTGCTGCGCGGTCTGGTCAGCAAGCTCGACGAGGGCGAGGGCGAGGGCGTGGGCGACGCCGAGTTGCAGGGGGACGTGCAGCGTACGGTATGATCGTTTCAGAGCTGGTCGCCGCAACTCGCAGTGACTGGTGCTGCGTTGGTGGTCCAAGGAAAGACGCCCCGCTTCCTGCGGGGAAATGCAGGTGCAAGGCCTGCCCGGCGCTCTCTCCGGTGCCCGTTCGCATTCGATGCGGACGGGCACCGTGTCGTTTCCGCCCTGGTTCGCGGCGGTTCCCGGCAGCTCTCGTCACCTCAGGCAACCCTTTAGGGGTAATTAGTCCGCTTTCTGCCCTTATGTAAGGGGCGCGGCTGATATGAACCTTCTGGACAGAGGGCAACTCCAGGGGCGGGGCATGGCAACAGCACAGGTCGGTGTAGTGATCCTCGGCGCCGGCCCGGCAGGGCTCGTACTGGGGAACCTGCTGCTGGACCGCGGCGTCGACTGCGTGATCCTGGAGCGGCGCGACCGTGCCGCGGTGGAGGGCAGGGCCCGCGCCGGATTCCTGGCCGCCCACTCCGTGCGCGTGCTGACGGAACACGGCCTGGCCGACGGGCTGCTGGCCCGCGGGAAGACCCACACCACCTGCCTGTTCCGCAGCGACCGCGGCGAGTTCACCCTGGACTACGGCAAGTTGGGCCTCGGCGAGCCGCACACCGTCTACCCGCAGCAGGAACTCGTACGGGACCTGATCGCCGCATACCTGCGGCGCGGCGGCGAGATCCGGTTCGGCGCCGAGGCGGCGGACGTGACCGAGGAGCCCGAGGAGACGGAGGCGGCCGCGGCGGCCCGGGTGCGGGTGCGCGGCGGCGCCGAGGTCACCGGGCGGTACGTCGCCGGCTGCGACGGGCACCGGGGGACCGGCCGTGCCGCGCTGACGGCCCGCGGCACCCGGACCGCCCGCAGGGACCACGGGGTCTCCTGGCTGGCCGTCCTGGTCGCGGCCCCGCCCAGCCTGGAGGCCGTCGGATACGCCCTGCACGAGCGCGGGTTCGCCGGCCACATGGCCCGCACGGACACCGTCACCCGGTACTACCTCCAGTGCCCGCGCGGCACCGACCCCGCCGACTGGAGCGAGGACCGGATCTGGACGGAGCTGGCGACCCGGCTGCGGACCGCCGAGTTCGGGCCGCTGCGCCACGGCCCGGTCCTGGAGAAGGCGGTCGTCGACCTGCGCTCCGACGTCCTGGACTCCCCGGGCGCCGGCCGGCTGTGGCTGGCCGGTGACGCCGCCGGACTCATCAGCCCCTCGGCCGCCAAGGGCGCCAACCTCGCCGTCCTCCAGGCCGAGTTGCTGGCCCGTGCCCTCGAAGCTGCACTGGCCCACGGCGACGCGACCGGCCTCGCCCGCTACGCCGCCGACTGCCTGCCCCGCGTCTGGCGGGCCCACGAGTTCTCGCACTGGATGAGCGGCCTGCTGCACGGCCCGGCCGGCCAGGACGACGAGGCCCGCTACGGCCGCCGGTTGCAGTACGCCCGCCTGGAGAGCCTGCGGACCTCCCGCGCCCACCAGGACTTCTTCGCCGAGAACTACACCGGCATCTGACCCCCGGGGCCGGCTCTTGCCGCCCCCGGTGCTTCCTGCCCCACGATCATCGGGAACCCTTCATGAACATCTCCGTCGTACAGGCATGTCTGACGGAAACCGACCTGGACCGGATCCGGCGCGCGGCCGACCACGTCCGCGACCACGACACGGACCAGGTCCTCGCCGGGCTGCTGCCCGGCCTGACGGCCGACGAGCGGGCCGACGTCGCCCGCCACCTCGGCTACGACCACACCGCCGTACTGGTCTTCCCCGCCTCCCTCGACGGGCTCCGCGACGACCTGCGGAGCGCCGGACTCGACCCGGGTCCCGTCACCCCGAGCGTGGTGGTGCGCGGCCGGCTGGCCCGCCGCTACGGCGCCGCTCTCGGCGACAGCCCGGTCGGGATCGTGCACGTGCCGGTGGCCGGGCGGACCGTGGAGATCTTCGCGCTGCCCGTGCCGCCCGGCTCCCCGCTGGAGGCGGTCGCCGCCGACGAGCGGGCGGCCGGCCACGAGTCGCACCACGCCTTCGCGGTGACCGCACCGGGCCGGGTGATCCCCGCCGGACTGCGCACCCTGCTGACGGAACGCGGCGGCGCGGTCCCGGACGGCGGCGGCTACAACAACCACGAGAACGTCACCGTCCTCTACTTCCGCACCGCCGGCCACCGCCGCTTCGAACTCCGCCTCCCCGGCCGCCAGGAACCCCTGCCCGACCCCACCCTCGCCCTCCTCGGCGTCATGACCGGCGCCTGGGCCACCCAGGCCGTCCGCACCATGGCCGAACTGGGCATCGCCGACCACCTCGCCGCCCACCCCGCCCTCGACGCCCCCACGCTCGCGACCCTCACCGGCACCGACCCGGACGCCCTGCACCGCCTCCTGCGCTACCTCGCCTCCCTGGGCCTGCTGACGTCGTCCCCCGACGGCACCCACCACCTCACCGCCCTCGGCGAACCCCTCCGCACCCGCACCGAGCACTCCCTCCACCCCCTCGCACTGCTCTACGGCGGCCCGTTCTACGACTCCTTCGCCGGACTCCCGTACGCCGTCAGCACTGGGAAGGAAGCTTTCGCCCACCGCTACGGCAAGCACCACTTCCACTACTTCGCCGAGCACCCCGAACTCGCCGGCCTCTTCCACCGGTCGATGGCGGCGAGCGCGGAGATGTTCACACCGGTACCGGACCTCGTCGACTTCTCCGGCGTACGACGCGTCGTCGACGTCGGCGGCGGCAACGGCGCCCTCCTCGGCCGGATCCTGCGGGCCCACGGCCACCTGGAGGGCGTCCTGCTGGAACGCGCCGACGCCCTGGCGGCGGCCCGCTCTCACCTGGCCGACCTGTCCGGCCGCTGCGCCTTCACCGAGGGCGACTTCACCGACTCCGTCCCGCCCGGCGGCGACGTCTACCTCCTCTCCCGCGTCCTGCACGACTGGGCCGACGACCGCTGCCGCACCATCCTGCGGCGCTGCGCGGAGACGATGCGCGGGGGCAGCCAACTGCTCGTTGTCGAACGCTTGTTGCCCAGCAGCACGGCGGCGGCCTGGGACCTCCACATGCTGTGCAACGTGGGCGGCCGGGAACGGACGGAGGCCGACTACGGGCGCCTCCTGGCGGAGACGGGCTTCGCACCGGTGGCCTGCCACGCACTGCCGCTGGGAGCCTCGCTGCTGCACGCCGTGCGGGGGTAGCGCGGCGCCGCGTGCCCGGGCCGTGCGGCGCACGGTGGATCAGGCGGAGGCGGTCAGGGCGCGCAGTTGGGCGAACGACTGGTGGATGGCGTCACTCAGGTCGAGACCGTCGTCGGCGTCGACCCACCGCTGAAAGGCGACCCGGTACACCGCGCACGCGGCCTCGGCGGCCAGGCCCGCCTCGATGCCGTCGACGCCCCGTGCGCGCAGCCCGTCGGCGAGCGCGGCCGACATGTTCGCGATCTTGATCAACTCGCGTTCGCGCAGATCGGTGTTGGACATGATCACCGACTGCCGCTTCCGCGCGAGCTCACGGTCATGTCCGATCATGTCGGCCACGGCGTCCAGCGCCGCCGCGACGACCTCCAGCGTCGACGCCGTGGCGGGCGCCGCCTCCAGCGCGGCCAGCGAGATCTCCGTGAGCGCGGACGTCCCGTCGAAGAGGACCTCGCGCTTGTCGGCGAAGTAGCGGAAGAAGGTGCGGGAGGTCACCCCGGCCCGCTCGGCGATGTCGGTCACCATCGTCTGCTCGAAGCCGCGCTCGAGGTACAGGGCCAGTGCGGCCTCGCGCAGTCGGTCGCCGGCTCCAGGCGCCCATCGTCCCATGCCGTGAGTTTAGTGCCGTCGCGCATCGGCTCCCGTATTGACGTCATCAGGTGACATCACCATAGTAGGGTGATGTCACCTGATGACATCACTGCGTGAGGGTGTTCGCCATGACGACGTTGAAGCGCATCCAGTACCACCGGTACGGCGGTCCCGAGCTGATGCGGTACGAGGATTTCGAGCCGGCCCGGCCCGGCCCCGGTGAGGTTCTGGTCCGGGTGAAGGCGGCGGCCGCGAACCCGATGGACTGGAAGATCCGCAACGGCGAGCTGAAGATCATGACCGGCCGGAAGTTCCCGCGCGGCCTGGGGCACGACTTCTCGGGCGTCGTGGCGGCGGTCGGCGACGGCGTCACTCGGCTCGGCATCGGCGACGAAGTCCTCGGCGGGGCGAGCATCAAGGCGGCGGGAGCGTTCGCCGAGATGGTGGTCGCCGAGGAGAAGGCAGTCGTGCGAAAGCCCGCGAATCTCACCTGGGAGGAAGCCGCCGCGCTCCCCATCGTCGGGCTCACGGCCTTTCAGGCCGTGATCGGCAAGGGCAGGCTGCAAGCAGGGCAGAGCGTCTTCGTCCACGGCTGCCTCGGCGGAGTCGGCCGGTCCGCCGCCCAGATCGCCCTGGCGCACGGCGTCTCCGTGGGAGGCAGCTGCCGCGGTACCGCCGCGCATGAGGCACACGACCTCGGTATCGCCCCGGTCGTCGGATTCGACTTCGACGCGACGAAACTCGCGGGGCGGTTCGACGTCGTCTTCGACACCGCCGGCACGCTGCCGGTCAGGGCGGCCCGGACGTTGCTCAGGCCCGGCGGCCGCATCATCGACATCAACCCCACTCCGGGGAAGTTCGTGAGAAGCACCCTGCAGGGGTCGTACCAGGTGCTGATCGCGAAGACCAGGGTGGAGGACCTCGACGCGGTCGCACAGGCCGCCGGGCAGGGGGCACTGCGACTGCCGGTCGCCCGCGTCGTGCCCCTCGGCCAGGCGATCGAGGCGCTCACGGAACTCGAACGCGACCGCACACCCAAGGGCGGCAAGCTCATCATCACGACCGGATGAACACCCCGGCCGAAGACCGGGGGAGGAACGGCGTGACTAGCCGACCTGGCCCATGCCCGCCGCGTTGGGCCAGCTCTGGGCGTTCGGCCAGCCGGTGGCCGGGGCCGGAGCCAGGTTCGGGACCGGTGGCGCGGGCGCCGTCATCCCCCGGACCTGCGCGGCGGTGAGGCCGCCCCGGGCCGGTACCCCGGGCGGCGTGGGACCGGCCTGCATGGGGGCCGGTGCCGGGGCGGGGGCCTGCATCTGCATGGGCATCGGGGCGGGTGCGGGTGCCATCGGGGCCATCGGTGTCACCGGGGCCATCATCGGCTGCTGCATCTGCTGAGGCTGCTGCATCTGCATGGCTGCCGCCGGCATCGGCATCCCGGCGCCGCCCTGCTGCGCGGCGACGGGGAGCGGCATGCCGACGCCGGCGGCGGGAGCGGCGGCGAGCCCCGGGACGGACATCGCGCCGACGGCCTGCGCGAGCGGGATGCCCGCCCCGTTGGTCTCGCTCACCAGCCGGTCCACCGCCGCCGTACCCGAGCTGTAGCTGGTCCCGGTGCTCAGCTCGGGCACGGCGGCTCCCCTCCTGGTCCCGTAGAGCACCTGTTCCATGGCGGACACCAGGCGACGCACGTCCACTTCGGGGCGCACCACGAGACGCAGGAAGCGGCTGGAAGACCCGATCTTGTTGCCGCACTCGCGGACCAGGATCCGGTGCTCGGTGAGCATCCGGTCCCGCACCACGGTGCCCTCGGCGCCGACGGGAAGGCGCACGAAGAGGAAGTTGCCCTGCGAGGGGTAGACCGTCAGGCCGGGCAGGGTGGCGAGCTGGCTGGCCATCTCCAGGCGGTCCTTGCGGACCTGGAGCAGGCTCTGCGCGTACTCGGTGCCGTGCTCCTTGAGCATGAAGACGACGTACTCGGCGAACGCGTTGAGGTTCCACTTCGGGAGCATCGAGCGGACCTTGCCGGCCAGCGAGGGGTTGGCCACCATGTAGCCGAACCGGATGCCGTGCAGGCCGAAGTTCTTGCCGAGGCTGCGCAGGACTATGACGTTCGGGCGGAGCATCGCCTCCTGGACGACGCTCGGCTCGGCCTCCGCGTCGGCGAACTCCAGGAACGACTCGTCGATGACGATCAGGTCCAGGTCGGCCATGGCGTCCATGAACTGCACCAGCGCCTGCTTGTGCAGGAAGCCGCCGTCGGGGTTGTTGGGGTTGCAGATGACGGCGACCCTGGTGCCCCGCTTGCGGATGAACTCGGCGTACTGCGCGAGGTCCAGCGCGAAGCCGTTGGACTCCTGGAGCGGGAACATGTCGACGCGCTTGCCGGTCTCCATCGGCTGGTCGGTCCAGCGGCCGAAGGTGGGGACGGGGATGGCGAGGGACTCGCGGACCAGCAGGTGGTCGATCCAGGTGATCAGCTCGGTGGACCCGTTGCCCATGGCCACGGCCTGCGGGGGGAGCTGGAGGAGGTTGCAGAGCTCGGCGGTGATGGTGTCGGCGCTGCTCGGGTAGAAGGTGATGATGTCCTTCAGCCGGGCCGCCATCGTTTCCATCATGGCCGGGGTGGGGAAGTAGGGGTTACAGGGGATGCAGAAGTCGACCGGGCCGGTTCCGTCGCCTCCCTCGCGTGCCAGCGCAGCCATCGACGGGCTGTGGGCGCCGCTGCGGAACAACGAGGTGACGTTGCCGGCCATTTAACCTCCGTATGAGGCGGGCCCGATGGGGACGTCCGGGCCCGTCGTCTTGGGCGGCCCGCGCGGGGGAGCACGGGCCGCCCTTGAGTACGGGGGCGGGTGCGGCGCTGTTCAACCCGTGTGAAAAAAGTGTGAGTTTACGTTTCTTCTTGGAACCTTGCGATGTGGCGCCCCGTCACGCACGCGCGTGGGCGCGACCAGCCCCTTACCGGCCGCGCCCACGCTGTCTCGGCTCAGGCCCCGAACGAGTGAACCGTCCGGGTCCTGTACACCTGCCCCGGCCGCAGCACCGTCGACGGGAAGCTCGCGTGGTTCGGCGAGTCGGGGAAGTGCTGGGTCTCCAGGCACAGTCCGTCGCCCTGCCGGTAGGTGCGGCCGGAGGTGCCGGTGAGGGTGCCGTCGAGGAAGTTGCCCGAGTAGAACTGCAGCCCCGGCTGGTCCGTGGCGATCTTCAGGGTGCGGCCGGAGCGCGGGTCGCGCAGCGTGGCGATGTGCTCCGGCTTGGCGGTGACGCCCTTGTCGAGGACCCAGTTGTGGTCGAAGCCCTTGGCCTGCACCTGCTGGGGGTGGCCCGCGCGGATGTCCCGGCCGACCGGCTTGCCCTTGCGGAAGTCGAAGGGGGTGCCGGAGACCGTGGCCAGCTCGCCCGTCGGGATCAGGCCCGAGTCGGTGGGCGTGTAGCGGCCGGCGGCGATCGTCAGCTCGTGGTCCTCGATCGTGCCGTTGCCCTCACCGGCGAGGTTCCAGTAGGTGTGGTTGGTGAGGTTGACCACGGTCGCCTTGTCGGTGGTGGCCTCGTAGTCGATGGTCCAGTCGCCGTGCCGGTCCAGGGTGAAGGTCACCTTGGTCTTCAGGGTGCCCGGGTAGCCCATCTCGCCGTCGACGCTCGTGTAGTACAGGTGCAGGCCGACGTCGGAGCCCGAGGTGAAGCCCTCGATGTCCCAGACCTTCGTGTTGAAGCCCTTGGCACCGCCGTGCAGGCTGTTGACGCCGTCGTTGACGGAGAGCTGGTAGCTCTTGCCGTCGAGGGTGAACTGGCCCTTGGCGATCCGGTTCCCGTACCGGCCGATGGTCGCGCCGAAGAAGGTGGTCCCGGCGACGTACGCGGCGAGGTTGTCGTAGCCGAGCGACACGTTGGCGTACCTGCCGTGCCGGTCCGGGATCTCCAGGGACTGGATGATGCCGCCGTAGGAGAGGACCTTCAGGCGGGTGCCGCCGTTCTCCAGGGACCAGCGGTGGACCTTGGTCCCGTCGGCGAGGGTGCCGAAGAGCTCCTTCACCGGCTTCCTGCCCCCCGAGGCGGCCTCGGCACTGCCCGCGCCGAGGGTGGTGGCGGCGATGCCCGCTGCCGCGGCTCCTGCGATGACCGTGCGTCTGTTCAGTTCCATGTGCGGCTCCTGCATATAGGAGGGGCCCCGCCTTCCGGCGGGGCCCTGACTGACTACGAACCGGACTTGCGCTTGTTCCACACGTCGAAGCCGACCGCCGCGAGGAGGGCGAGGCCCTTGATGACCTGTTGCCAGTCGGTGCCGACGCTGAGGAGGTTCATGCCGTTGTTCAGCACGCCGAGGACGAGACCGCCGATGATGGCGCCGAGGATGGTGCCGACACCGCCGCTCATGGAGGCGCCGCCGATGAACGAGGAGGCGATCGCCTCCAGTTCGAAGCCGTCGCCCGCCTTCGGCGAGGCCGCGTTCAGCCGGGCCGCTACCACCAGGCCGGCCAGGGCCGCGAGCACGCCCATGTTCAGGAAGACGTAGAAGGAGACCTTCTTGTCCTTGACGCCGGACAGCTTGGCCGCCGGCAGGTTGCCGCCGATCGCGTAGATGTGCCGGCCGAAGACCGCGTTGCGCATCACGTAGCCGTAGCCGACGACCAGCGCGCCCAGGACGATCAGGATGATCGGGGCGCCCTTGTAGCTGGCGAGCAGCATGGTGAGGACGAGGATCGCGGCGACCAGCGCGGTCAGCTTCAGCAGGAACAGCCGGGTGGGCGGCACCTCCAGGGCGAACTCCTGCTGGCGGCGCCGGTCCCGGAACTCCTGCCAGACCACGGCGGCGATCAGCACGATCCCCAGCAGCAGCGTGATGTTGTGGTAGTTGGTGTCCGGGCCGACCTCGGGGAGGAAGCCGTTGCCCAGGTTCTGCAGCCCGTTCGGGAACGGGCCGATGGTCTGGCCCTGGAGCAGGATCTCGGTCAGACCGCGGAAGAGCAGCATCCCGGCGAGGGTGACGATGAACGACGGTATGCCCAGGTAGGCGATCAGGAACCCTTGCATCGAGCCGGCCACGGCGCCCATCACCAGGCACAGGATCAACGCGACCGGCCACGGCACGCCGTGGTTGACCGTCAGGACGGCCGCGAAGGCGCCCACGAACGCGGTCAGCGAGCCGACCGACAGGTCGATGTGCCCGGCGATGATCACCATCATCATGCCGATGGCCAGGATCAGGATGTAGCTGTTCTGCAGGACCAGGTTGGAGACGTTGCGCGGCAGCAGCAGGTCGCCGTCCGTCCACACCGCGAACAGGGCGACGATCAGGCCGAGCGCGATCAGCATGCCGTACTGGCGCATGTTGCGGCGCAGCCCGTCCAGGACCAGCCGGAGCAGGTTCCCGTCGGCGGCCGACCCGCTCCTGCCCGGCGGCGCCGGCGCCGGGCTCTTGGCGGTGACATCCGTGCTCATCGCGATACCTCTTTGTCCTTCGCCTTGTCTTTCGTCATATGGCGCATCAGCACTTCCTGCGTGGCCTCGGCGCGCGGCACCTCACCGGTCAGGCGGCCCGCGGCCATCGTGTAGATGCGGTCGCACATGCCGAGCAGTTCGGGCAGCTCGGAGGAGATGAAGACGACCGCCTTGCCCTGCGCGGCGAGCTGGTCGATGACCGTGTAGATCTCGTACTTGGCGCCGACGTCGATGCCGCGGGTCGGCTCGTCGAGGATCAGCACGTCGGGACCCGCGAAGATCCACTTGCTGAGGACGACCTTCTGCTGGTTGCCGCCCGACAGCTTGCCCACCGGCTCGAAGACCGTCGGCGCCTTGATGTTCATGGACGTGCGGTAGCCCTCGGAGACCTGCCGCTCCTCGTGCTCGTCCACGATCCCGCGCCGGGCGACCTTGTTCAGCGCGGTCAGCGAGATGTTGCGGTTGATGGTGTCGATCAGGTTGAGGCCGTAGTGCTTGCGGTCCTCGGTGACGTACGCGATGCCGTGCCCGACCGCCTCGGCGACCGACTTGGTACGGATCTCGGTGCCGTCCTTGAGGACCGTGCCGCCGTCGTAGCGGCCGTAGGTCCGCCCGAAGACGTTCATCGCGAGTTCGGTGCGGCCGGCGCCCATCAGGCCCGCGATGCCGACGATCTCGCCGCGCCGGACGTGGATCGACACGTCGTCGACGACCTTGCGCTCGTGGTCGATCGGGTGCCGCACGGTCCAGTCGCGGATCTCCAGCGCCGGCGCCGCGTCCGCCGCGCCCTCGTAGGGGGTGCGCTCGGGGAAGCGGTGGTCCAGGTCGCGGCCCACCATGCCCGAGATGATCCGCTCCTCCGTCGTGTCCTGCGACTTCACGTCGAGGGTCTCGATGGAGTGGCCGTCCCGGATGATCGTCACCGAGTCGGCGACCTTGCGGATCTCGTTGAGCTTGTGCGAGATGATGATCGAGGTGATGCCCTGGTTCTTCAACTCCAGGATCAGGTCGAGGAGTTTGCCGCTGTCCTCGTCGTTCAGGGCGGCCGTCGGCTCATCCAGGATGAGCAGCTTCACCTTCTTCGACAGCGCCTTCGCGATCTCCACCAGCTGCTGCTTGCCCACGCCGATGTCGGTGACGCGGGTCTCCGGGTGGTCGTCGAGACCGACCCGGCGCAGCAGTTCGGTGGCGTGCCGCAGGGTCTCGCGCCAGTCGATGAACCCGCCCTTGGCGTGTTCGTTGCCGAGGAAGATGTTCTCGGCCAGCGACAGGTACGGCGACAGCGCCAGCTCCTGGTGGATGATGACGATGCCGCGCTGCTCGCTCGCCCGGATGTCACCGAACCTGCAGAGCTCACCCTCGAAGAGGATGTCCCCCTCGTAGGTGCCGTGCGGGTGGACGCCGGAGAGGACCTTCATCAGGGTCGACTTGCCGGCGCCGTTCTCCCCGCAGATGGCGTGGACCTCGCCCTGGCGGACGGTCAGTGTGACGTCCGACAGCGCCTTGACGCCGGGAAAGGTCTTGACGATCGAGCGCATTTCCAGGACGGGTCCCGCCATGGTCGTGCCTTCCAATCAGTAGGACAACTAGTGGGGGACTCGGGTCACTTGAGCTCGGCGTCGGTGTAGTAGCCGCCCTTGACGAGGACTTCCTCGTAGTTCGACTTGTCGACGCTCACCGGCTGCAGCAGGTAGGCCGGCACGACCTTGGAGCCGTTGTCGTACGTCTTGGTGTCGTTCGTCTCCGGCGTCTTCTTGTTCAGGACGTCGTCGACCATGGTCGCGGCGACCTTGGCGAGCTGCCGGGTGTCCTTGTAGACGGTCTGCGTCTGCTCGCCCGCGATGATCGACTTCACCGAGGCCAGCTCGGCGTCCTGCCCGGTGATGACGGGCAGCGGCTGGCTGCCGGAGCCGTAGCCGTCCGACTTCAGCGCGGCGATGATGCCGATCGAGATGCCGTCGTACGGCGAGAGCACCGCGTCGACCTTGGCGGACTTGTAGGAGGAGGTGAGGATGTCCTCCATGCGGGACTGCGCGGTCGCGCCGTCCCAGCGCAGGGTGGTGACCTTGTTGAGCGCGGTCTGCCCGGACTTGACCACCAGCTGCTTCTTGTCGATGTACGGCTGGAGCACGCTCATCGCGCCGCTGAAGAAGTACTTGGTGTTGTTGTCGTCGTTGGAGCCGGCGAACAGCTCGATGTTGAACGGGCCCTTCTTGCCGCTGTCCAGGCCCAGCTTGTGCACGATGTAGGTGCCCTGCTCGACGCCGACCTTCTCGTTGTCGAAGGACGCGTAGTAGTCGACGTTCTTCGTGCCGAGGATCAGCCGGTCGTAGGCGATGACCGGGATGTTGGCGTCCGCGGCCTCCTGGAGCACGTTGTTCAGGGACTTGTTGTCGATGGCCGCGATGATCAGGCCCTTGACGCCCTGCGTGATCAGGTTCTCGATCTGCGAGACCTGCTGGTCCGGGTCGTCCTCGCCGTAGACCAGCTTGGTCTTGTAACCCTTGGACTCCAGGTCCTTGACGACGTTCTTGCCGTCCGCGATCCAACGCTCGGAGGACTTGGTCGGCATCGCGATGCCGATCGTGCCGCCCTTGGCACTGCCGCTGTCCTCCTTGCTGCCGCCCTCACCGCTCTGCCCGCACGCGGACAGCGTCAGGGCGAGGGAGGCGGCCCCGGCTATGAGGGTGAGAGCGCTTCTACGAGTGCGCATGGTGATCGGTCCCTGTTCTTCTCGTCGTTGAGATGCATTGCAGGTGTTTTGAAGCGCCCCGTAGGGGCGCGGGGAACTGCGCGACCAGCCACGACGGACCCGCAGTTCCCGACGCTCATCAGGCAGAACCCTCGGTGGGGAATCGGTTGAGAACCCCCGGCAGCCGCGACCCCAGCGGCGCCATGTCCCCGTCCGCCCCGTGCCGCGCCAGCAGGTCCAGCGCCAGCCGCCCCCGCCGCACCCGCTCCCGCGCGGTGTCCAGCGTCACGTCCCGCAGGTGCGTGCCCCACGGGTAGATGCCGGGCGCCTTGGACAGCCCGAACTTCAGGTAGATCGGCGCCCCGCGCCGGATCAGCTCGGCGACCTCGTACATCCGGATGTAGCCGCCGAGGTCGTCGGGGGCCTCGATGTACATGTCCATGGGGGCGCCCGACACCCGCCGGATCTCGGTGAGGTGATCGAGCGTCAGGTCGCTCGGCACGTTGATCGAGTCGGCGCCGAGGTGCTCGAAGACGGAGTACGAGGCCGGGTTGACGGGGCCGACCAGCGCCGAGACCTTCAGGGTCGTGTCGGCCGGGATGATCCCCGCCTGCCGGGCCCGGTGCAGCGTCCACAGCACCCCCTCGTCGGCGACGAGCAGGCACTTGACGCCCAGTTCGGTCGCCCGGACCGCGTCCTCGACACAGCCGGCGACGGCGTCGTGGCCGCGGGCGCGCAGCCCGGCCCCCCGCGAGTCGGAGCGCACCGAGCCGCCGATGTCCCAGGTGCCGCGCGGGCCGGTGAACAGGCAGAGCTCGATGTCCCGTTCGTTGGTCGCCTCGACCATCTCGGTGATCTCGGCGTCGGAGAGCATCCACACGCCGCTGCCCTGGCTGATCCGGTGGATCGGGACGTCGAGCCGCGAGGACTCCTTGAGGACGACGGCCAGCGCCTCGGGACCCTCGCAGGAGGGGATCTCGGTGCGCCACTTGCCGCCGCCCGGGAAGTTGTGGGCGGAGGCGTCGGCGGGGTCGAGAGCGGGCGCGCCCAGGCCGAGGGCGGCGAGCGCCTGCTCACCGGGTCGGCGGGCCGCCGTAACGGAAGCGTCGGTCGTCACAAGCTGTCCTTCGTGTTCGGTATTTCGGACAAGGTTCGCGGCTCGGGGCAGAGAAAGACTTTGGTGGTACGCCGGCCACGGCGAGGTCAGGGCACGCCGCGGCCGGCGTACGCCTAGGGGCGGAGCAGCACCTTGCCCACCTTCGGATCACCGGCCCCCACCAGCTCGATGGCGTGCGGGAACTCGGTCAGCGGCAGCTCGTGCGTGACCAGCGGCAACGGGTCGAGGAGGCCGGCCGCGAAGACGCGGACCGTGTGCGACCAGGCGTCCGGCGGCGCCCCGAAGACGGTGTGCACCTCCAGTTGCCGTACGACGAGGTCGGTCGGGTCCAGGCCGTCGGCGCCCGCGGCCGGGATGCCGGTCAGGACCAGGCGTCCGCCGCGCCTGAGCAGGGAGGCGGCGGTGCGCGCGGCGGACGCGGACCCGGCGGTCTCGATGACGACGTCGAAGTCGTCGGGGAGTTCCTGGTCCCTGGTGCGGAAGTCGGTGGCCCCGAACGACCGGGAGAGCGCCTCACGGTCGTTCCTGGTCCCGACGACCAGCAGCTCGCCCGGCGAGATCGCGCGCAGGAACTGCACGGCGAACATCCCGAGCGTCCCGGTGCCGACCACCGCGACCCGCTCGCCCGGCTGCGCGTTGCCCTTGAGCGCGGCGGCCGCGATGCAGGCGGCGGGCTCAAGGAGGGCCGCGGCGGTGAGGTCGGCGTCGTCCGGGAGGGCGTGCAGCAGGCGGGCCGGGAGGGTGAGGGTGGCGGCCATGGCGCCCGGCTGGGTGAAGCCGGTCTCCTCGTAGCCGTCGGTGCACAGGGTGGTCTCCCCGGCGTGGCAGCGGTCGCACACCTGGCAGTTCCGGAACCCCTCGCCGACCACCTTGCGCCCGACCAGCGAGGCGGGCACCCCGGCGCCGACCGCCCGCACCGTCCCGGACCACTCGTGGCCCGGCGTCAGCGGGTACCGGACGTACCCCTCGGGCCGGTTCCCCTGGTACACCTCGCGGTCGCTTCCGCAAATCCCGACCGCGTGCACGGCGACCAGCGCCTCGCCCGGACCCGGCTCGCGGGGCGTGTGCTCCTCGACCCGCTGGACGCCCGGCGCCTCGACGACGACCTGGGAGCTCACTTCGACGTCCCCTTCGGCTTGCGCTGCTCCCAGCCCTCGGCCCACAGGTCGAACCGGGCCTGCTGCTGCGGGAACTCGGCGGCCGCGTCGGCGTCGAACTCGACCCCGAGCCCAGGGGCGTCCGACAGGTGGAAGTAGCCGTCCACGACCTCCGGGGCGCCCCTGACGACCTTCTTGATCTCGGCGTCGGCGAAGTCGTTGAAGTGCTCCAGGATCTTGAAGTTCGGGGAGGTGAACCCGACCTGGAGGGAGGCGGCGGTGAGCACCGAGCCGCCGACGTTGTGCGGGGCGACCAGCACGTAGTGCGTCTCGGCGGTGGCGGCGAGCTTCCTGGTCTCCCAGATTCCACCGATATGGCCGACGTCCGGCTGGATGACGTCCACGGCCTGGCTCTCGAAGAGCTCGCGGAACTCGATGCGGTCGTGGATGCGCTCACCGGTGGCGACCGGGATGTCCACCTTGGCGGCGACCTTCTCCAGCGCCTTCAGGTTCTCCGGCGGGCACGGCTCCTCCAGCCAGGCCGGCTTGAAGGGCGCGAGCTCGCGCACGAGCCGTACCGCGGTGGAGGGCGAGAACCGGCCGTGCATCTCCAGCATCAGCTCGGCGTCCGGCCCGATGGCGTCCCGCACGGCCTCGATGAGCGACACGGCGTACAGGGTCTGCTCGTGGTCCAGCTCGAAGTGGCCGGTGCCGAACGGGTCGATCTTCAGTGCCTTGTACCCGCGCTCCATGACCCCCTGGGCGGCCTTGTGATAGGCCTCCGGGGTCCGCTCGGTGGTGTACCAGCCGTTGGCGTACGCCTTGACCCTGTCGGTCACCTTCCCGCCGAGCAGCTGCCACACGGGCACGCCCAGGGCCTTGCCCTTGATGTCCCAGCACGCCATCTCGATCACGGCGATCCCGGACATGACGATCTCACCCGCCCGGCCGTAGTCGCCGTACTTCATCCGGCGCACCAGGTCTTCCACCGCGAACGGGTCCGAACCGAGAATGTGGTTGGCCTCGGCCTCTCGCAGATAGCCGATCAGCGCGTCGGTGTGACCGAGCATCCGGGTCTCGCCGACTCCCGTGATCCCCTCGTCGGTGTGCACCTGGACGTACGTCAGGTTGCGCCACGGCGTCCCGACCACGTGTGTGCTGATTCCGGTGATGCGCACGGCAGTTGCCCCTCAGCTGTTCGAGATTTCGTCACACGTTCGAAATGCTGGCGTGACAGTAAGGACGGGGCGGCAGGGGTGTCAATGGGTCGAACAGGTAACGGTTTCGGCAAGGCTTGCGCTACGTTTTTCGGTCCCCCACAGAACCTTCACAGGGGTGGCTGGTTAAGTGACTCGTGGGGAACTTAGTCTTCCCGCGTCATGGACTACTGCCACCCGTGCCGACGGCACCTCAACGGCGCCCTCGCCTGCCCGGGGTGCGGCACCGCCGCCGAAACGCTACGCGCGTCAGCGCCGGAAGCGTCCACCTCCGCACCGGTCACGCCCGGTGAAACCCCGTACACGGAGCCGCGGTTCGCCGGCGGCGGGTACGACCACGGCCCGGCGGACACCGAGGGCGCCGAGGCCGAGGACGCCGAGGCCGAGGACGACGGAGTGCCGTCGGTCGGCCGGGCCGACCGGCGGCGGGCGGCGCGCGGGCGCGGCGGCCGGAGCCGGGGGCAGGCCGCCGAGGCCCTCGCCGAGGATCCCGAGGAGCCGCAGTCCGCACCCGACGGGAGCCGTCGCGACCGCAAGGCCGCGGCCCATCGCCGCCGGCGCCGCAGGGTCCTGCTGGTGGCCGCGGCGTGCGTGCTGGCGGCCGGCGGCCTGAGCCTCGCCGAACTCGGTACGGACGCCATACCGTTCACCAGCCCCGGCCCGGCCTCGGCGGGCGGCGACACCGCCGACGGCGGTACGTCGACGTCGTCCCCGACCACGACGGCCCAGCCCCTGGACGACACCTCCGGCGCGACCGGCGCGACGGACTCCGCCTCGGCCGACCCCTCCGCCTCCCCGTCCCCGTCCTCCTCGAAGGACAAGGCGTCCGCCTCCCCTTCGGCCTCCCCGAAGGACACGGACGCCCAGTCGGCGACGACGAACCCGGTCACCGGCAGGCCGACGGCGACGGCGACATCCACGACGGGATCGACCCCGACGGCGACCCCGACGACGTCGGACCCGTCGCCCTCCCCGTCCCCGAGCAAGACGTGCACCCGGTTCCTGTGGTGGTGTTCGTAGGCGGGGCGTCGCGCCCCTGAGGCGGCGCCGGGGGAGGAACCGCGTGACCGGCCCCCATCCGCCCGCACCCGAACCGTCCACTGGAGCAAACCCAGCAAACCCTTCCTCAGTCCACCGGAATCAACGTCCGCCCCGGATGGCTCCCGCTCTCGGCCTCGTCCAGCATCGCCGCCGCGACCGTCGCCCGCCCCACCCGCGCCGGGAAGAACCTCCTCGGCGCCTCCTCCACGCCGAGCGTGCGCCGGCTCGCGCTCAGCGGCGTGTCCGCCAGCGGCCCGGCGTGGAACACCGTGCCACCGGCCTCGGTCACCACCTCGCACGCCGTCACCCGGTCGTCCATCTCGGACTTCATGAACGTCCGCAGCAGGTTGCGGGTGAACCCGCCGGCCGCCTGCGCGGTCGCACCGGTGCCGAAGGCGCCGAGCCAGATCACCCGGGCGCCCGCGTCGACGGCCGCCCGCGCGCCCGCCGTCAGGATGCCCGGCTCGCTGCCGCCGCTGATGCCGAGCCCGGACAGCACGGTCGTACTGTCCCGCAGCGCCTCGGCCAGCCGTGCCGCATCGCGGACGTCCGCGGCGATCCGGGTCAGCCGGGTCCCGTCCGGCACGGAGATCCGCCCGGGATCGCGTGCGACGGCCACCACCGTGTGCCCGCGTTCGAGGGCCTGCCGGGTCAGCTGCAGTCCGGTACCGCCGGACGCGCCGAGGATCGTGACGTTCATGACGCGACGGCGCCCAGGACGGCGCGGGCGGCCTCGTGGAGGCCCGGCGCGGCGATCAGGACGTCGGGGCTGCCCGGCCGCCACGGCTCACCGCGCAGGTCGGTGACGGTTCCGCCGGCCTCGGAGACCAGCAGCGCGCCGGCCGCGACACCCGGCAGGTCGGGCTCGTACTGCCAGAAGACGTCGTACTGCCCGGAGGCGACGGCCAGCAGCGGGAACGTGGTCGGGATGGTGTTGCGCACCAGCAGCGACACGCCCATCATCGCGGCCACCGCGCCGCCGAAGCGCCCGTTGGCCTCCGGGCTGCCGGGCGCCTGGCTGGCCGTGACGACCGCCGCGTCCAGGCTCCGCTTCTCCGACACGCGCAGCCGCACCCCGTCGAGGAAGGCGCCCTCGCCCCGTACGGCGGTGTAGGTCAGGTCCGGCACCGGCATCCGCACGACGGTCAGCACGGGGACGTTGTCCCGGATCAGCGTGATGTTGACCGACCACTCGGGCAGCCCGTGGACGTGGTTGACGGCCCCCTCGATCCCGTCGGTCGCCCACCATTCGCCCGCGGGCAGGTCGCTGCCCTCCAGCTCGTCGGTGACCCAGCCGGCCCCGGGCCGCAGCTCGCGCAGCGCGGCCTCCAGGTATTCGCTGGTGCTGCCCTCGATCCGCCGGCCGAAGGCGTACATGTCGGCGCGGCTCTTCGGGCGCGCCTCGGCCGAGTACGTCTTCAGCAGCCGCTCGCCCGCCTCGCGGGCGATCTCGACGACTTTCTCCAGGAGTTCCATGGGTTTTCCTCCCCTTCGCCGGCGTTGACACCAGTGAAGGGCCCGGACCGTAGTTGCGTCCAGTGCAACGTTCTCAACTCTGGATTTACCGAGACGCAATCATGGCCCTGACCTGCTCACGCAGCCACCGGTGGGCGTGGTCGTCCTCGTAGCGCTGGTGCCAGGCCGCGATCAGCGGTACGGGTGCCACGGTCACCGGCAGGTCCGTCAGCCGCAGTCCCCGCTGTGCGACGGCCTCCCCGCACATCCGCGCCGGCACGGTCACCAGCACGTCGTTGCCCCGCGCGAAATCCAGTGCTGCCGCCGCCGTCGGCACCGCGGCGACCGTCCGGCGCCGGAGACCGTGCTCCTCCAGGGCCTCGTCGACCGGATCCCGCAGGCGGCCTCGCCGGGACACGAGGACATGGTCGGCCGCGGCGTACTGCGCGAGGGTCAGCCGCCCGCCCGGACGGTCCCCGGGCACGGCGACCATCAGCCGGTCCTCGCCCAGCGTCTGTGAACGGATCTCGGGGGCGGCCGGCTCGGTGGCGCCGACCTCGATGTCCACCTGCCCGTGCCGCAGGTCGTTCGTGTCCGTACCGGCCTCGGCCAGGAACCGCAGCCGCACACCGGGCGCCCGGTCCCGTACGGCCTCGAGGAGCCCGGGGCCGATCGCGGTGGTGACGGCGTCGTGGAACTGCAGGGTGAACGTCCGCTCCAGCGTGGCCAGATCCAGCCGCCGCTGCGGCGCCAGCAGCCCCTGCGCCTCCTGTACCAGCCGGTGCAGGTCCGCCCGCACCGCCAGCGCGTACGGCGTCGCCGTCATCGTCCGGCCGGTACGCACCAGGATCTGATCGCCGGTCAGCCGCCTGATCCGGCCCAGACTCCGACTGACCGCGGGCGCGGAGAGCCGAAGCCGGTCGGCCGCCCCCGTCACGCTCCCCTCCTCCAGCAGCGCGTCGAGTACCGTCAGGAGGTTGAGATCCATCTGCATCCCGGTGACTCTAGGCTCCCCCGCTGGGCAGCGCCCCGAAGGGGCGCGGGGAACTGCGCGACAAGCCCCCACCGGCGGTCAGCCGACGAACAACCCACCGCGGCCTCCCGGCGAAGCGCCTACGCGTCGAGCATCCTGCGCAGCAGATCCCGCAACGACAGTCGTTCCTCGTCCGAAAGCCCCGCCAGCGGCTCCCGCGCGAAGCGCAGCCCCTCGCGCAGGTCGCGGGCGACCCGGCGCCCCTCGTCCGTCGCCGCGGCCAGTTTCACCCGGCGGTCGGCCGGGTCGGGCCGGCGCTCCACGAGCCCGCGCGCCTCCAGCCGGTCCACGATCCCCGTCACGTTCGACGGCTCGCACTTCAGCTTCTGCGCCAGCTTCCGCATCGGCAGCGGCTCCAGCGAGAGCAGGCTGAGCAGCCGGGCCTGCGCCCCGGTCAGCGTGTGCTCGCCCGCCGCCTCCTCGTAGTCCGCGTAGAAACGGGCCACGACGTCCCCGATGAGCTCGACGACCTCCAGGGTCAGGGCGTCGGGGCGGCGGGTCTGCGCGGGGGTGGACCGTGTGGACGACATGCGCTCCAGGGTACCGCGTTACTTGACATCATGAAATATTCAGGCGCATGGTTGTTTCAGGTACTGAAGTAATTTCGGAAAGGCGCATGTCATGATCAACCGCGAGTGGCACCTGCTGAGCCGTCCCGTCGGCTGGCCGAAGCCGGAGGAGTTCGCCCTGGTCGAGGCCGAGGTCCCCACACCGGGCGAGGAGCAGGTGCTCGTGCGGAACAAGTACCTCTCCGTCGACCCGTACATGCGCGGCCGAATGAGTGCCGCCAAGTCCTACGCCGCCCCCTTCGAGCTGGGCAAGGTCATGCAGGGCGGCGCGGTCGGCGAGGTCGTCGAGTCGAACGCCGAGGGCATCGCGGCCGGCGACCACGTCCTGCACTTCTTCGGCTGGCGCGAGTACGCGGTCATGGACGCGAAGAACGCCGTCAAGGTCGACGCCGGCGCCGCGCCCCTGTCGACGTACCTCGGCGTGCTCGGCATGACCGGTCTCACCGCCTACGCCGGCCTGCTGCGCACCGCCTCCTTCAAGGAGGGCGACTCGGTCTTCGTCTCCGGCGCGGCCGGCGCGGTCGGCAGCCAGGTCGGCCAGATCGCCAAGCTCAAGGGCGCCTCGCGGGTGATCGGCTCGGCCGGTTCCGACGACAAGGTCAAGCTGCTGGTCGAGGAGTACGGCTTCGACGCGGCCTTCAACTACAAGAACGGCTCGGTCGCCGAGCAGCTGCGGGCGGCCGCGCCCGACGGCGTGGACGTCTACTTCGACAACGTCGGAGGCGACCACCTGGAGGCGGCCATCGGGCAGCTCAACCGGGACGGCCGGATCGCGGTCTGCGGCATGATCTCCGTCTACAACAACACCGAGCCCGCCCCCGGCCCGAAGAACCTCGCCCGCCTCATCCAGACCCGCGGCCGGATCGAGGGCTTCCTGGTCGGCGACCACTACGACCTGCAGCCGCAGTTCGTCGCCGAGGTCGGCCCGTGGGTGGCCTCCGGGCAGCTGAAGTACCGCGAGACGGTCGTCGAGGGCATCGAGAACAACCTGGAGGCGTTCCTCGGGGTCCTGCGCGGCGACAACACCGGAAAGATGATCGTCAAGCTGTAGGTCTGGCCTGCCGTTTCCGGCATGCGGTAACTTCTTTCCGAAACCGCCGTCGATCGTGGGCGCGAGTCGCGGCGGACCGAGGAGAGAAGAAACCGCATGCCCATTCAGCAGTCCGACGTCCTCTACACCGCCGTCGCCACCGCCGAGAACGGCCGTGACGGCCGGGTCGCCACCGACGACGGCCGGCTCGACCTCGTCGTCAACCCGCCGAAGGAACTGGGCGGCAGCGGCGCCGGGACCAACCCGGAGCAGCTGTTCGCCGCCGGGTACAGCGCGTGCTTCCAGGGAGCGCTGGCGGTCGTCGCCCGACAGGCCGGGGTCGACGTGTCAGGGTCCCGGGTGACCGCGAAGGTCGGGCTCGGCAGGAACGCGGAGGGGTTCGGGATCATCGTCGAGATCTCGGCGGAGATTCCGGGCGTCGAGGAGAAGGCCGCCCGTGACCTCGTCGAGCAGGCGCACGGGGTCTGCCCGTACTCGAAGGCGACACGCGGGAACATCGGCGTGACGCTGGCCTGACGTCCGTCGTTGGCGTAGTGCGGAGGCCGCACCCTTGGACGTGGGGTGCGGTCTCTCGTCTGCCGGCGCGGATGCAGTGCCGGCTGCGGGTGCGTCGTGGCTGGTCGCGCAGTTCCTCCCCCAGCCTTCGGCCGGGGGACCGCCAGCGCCCCTTGGGCTGGCTGAGCTCAGCGTGTCGCGAGTGCTGCCTTGTGCACGGCCAGTGCGAACCGGTCGTTCTCCGGCGCCGCGCCGCCCGGGAACGCGAACCGGCGCCGTGTGTAGCCGTAGGCGACCCCGCTGCGCGGGTCCGCGAAGGCCTGGGAGCCCGCCGCCCCGCTGTGGCCGACGGTGCCCGCGCCCAGGAACGGGTGCCAGGTGTCCGCGGTCGCCTGGAAGCCGAGGCCGTACGACTTGTGCACGCGGGCCACCAGGTCGTAGCCGACCGAGTGGAACTGGCCGAACTCCGCCACCGTGTCCTCCTTCAGCAGCGCGGCCTTGCCGTCGACCTCGCTGAGCAGCGCCGCGTACATCCCGGCCAGGCCGCGCGCGGACGCCACCCCGCCGAAGGAGGCCGGGCCCTTGGCGCGGACCAGCCGGTCGTTGGGGAGGGCCGTCAGGTCCGTGGGTTCTGCGGCGTGCTCGTTGAAGGCGATCCCCGCGAGGGTCTGCGGGCCGGACGGGGCGGAGTCGAGCAGAGCCTGCTGGTCGGCCGTGGGCCGCATCGGCAGGGTCGTGCGGAAGAGCGGCTCGTGCGCGGCCGGCAGGCCCAGGAAGAAGCCGAGGCCGTACGGCGCCCGGACCCGCTCCTCGTAGACGTCCTGGAGGGTACGGCCGGTCGCGCGCCGTACCACCTCGCCGGTGAGGGCCCCGATGACCAGGGCGTGGTAGCCGAAGGCCGTGCCAGGGCGCCAGAACGGCCGCTGGTCGGCGAGACGTTCGGCCATCGCCCGGTCGTCGGCGAGCTCCTGCGGGCCGAACCCGGAGTCGGTGCCGACCAGGCCCGCCCGGTGCGCCAGCAGGTCCCGCAGGGTCAGCGTGCCCTTGCCCTCCGCGCCGAACTCCGGCCAGTAGTAGGTGACTTTACGGTCCAGCTCCAGCGTGCCGTCCTGCACCAGCATCGCCACGACCAGGTGCGCGGCCCCCTTGGTGGACGAGAACACGCCGTACAGGCAGTCCCCGCCGGCCCCCTCGCCCGCCCACAGGTCGACGACCCGCCGGCCGTGGACGTACGCACACAACTGCCCTTCGTAGTCGGCCGGTCCGCCGGCGACGAAGGCGGCGAACTCCTCGCGCACCGCCTCGAAGCCCTCCGCGACCGTGCCCTGGACGGTGATCTCCTGCGTCATCCGCTCTCCTCAACCGAGCCGCCGGGGCAGCTCCCACTGTGAACAACGCCCTACCCACCTGGGCGACCTACCCCTTCCTGCGATCGGTACGGCGAGATGTACCTGTTCGACTCAACCGGGGCATGCTGAGGGCGGACACACCGCGGACAGACCCCACAGCGGCGGGAGGGCCCCGGCCCATGGCGACGATTCCCTCACTTCCCGGCAGGGCGGACGTGCTGCGCATGGCCCGCAGCACCACCGACATCACCGGCCAGCTCCTGGACACCGCCCAGAACCTCACGAAGATCGCGCTCAACACCCTGGACCCGCGCGAGGGCTCGGCCCCCGAACTCCTGCGCGTCCTGCGACGCACGACCGCCGAGCTGGCCGAGGCCAGTGCCGCACCGGGGGCGCAGGAGGCCTTCTACCGCGTCGTGGAGACCCTCACCCGGCTCGGCACCAGCGGCGCCCCGCTGGCCGTGCACCCGGTGGCGGAGCCGCTCCTGACGGCCCTCAGGGACAGCCTGCTGCCGCTGCTGGACGCGGTGGAGCCGGCGGTGGAGGAGTTCGCGGCGGCGCTCCGCGAACTGACCGAGGCGCTGTCCCCGTTGCTGCCCGCGGCCGCGGGCGGGGCGGCCGGCGTCCTGCTGGCCCTCACCCCGCTGCTGCGCACCGCGGCCGGGGCCCTCCGGGACTCCGCCCCCGAACTCCACCGCATCGCCGACGCCGTCACCTCGGCCGTGGCCCCGCTGCTGCCCCTCCAGGTGGCCCTCGCCGAGCGTGCGACCGCGGCGGGCGCGGGCGTGGTCCGGGCCGCGCTGCCACCGCTGGCCGACCTGACGGAGGCGGCGGCGAAGACGGCCAGGGCGGCGGGACCGGCCCTGATCGCCGCCGAGGAACTCGCCGTGACCGGGCTCGAACACCTCCAGCCCCTCCTGCTGGCCTCCGCGGCCGGCGCGGGCCGGGTGGCCCGGGCGACGGCGGTACGCGTGTCGGCGGCGGTCAGCCCGGCGGCGGACCGGGGCGTGGTGGTGGCGGTGACCCCCGCGTAGGCGCTCCGCTGGGGTGGCCGGGATGCGTGCGTTGTCGTTCGTCTGCGGGTGCGTGGCGGCTGGTCGCGCCCACGCGGCGGAGCCGCATATGGATACAGCCCCGCGCCCCTTGCGGGGCCTGCGTCCCTTTGGGGCCTGCGCCCCTTGCGGGGCCTGCGTCCTTTTGGGGCCTGCGTCCTTTTGGGGCCTGCGCCCCTTTGGGGCCTGCGTCCTTTTGGGGCCTGCGCCCCTTGCGGGGCCTGCGTCCTTTTGGGGCCTGCGCCCCTTGCGGGGCCTGCGTCCTTTTGGGGCCTGCGCCCCTTGCGGGGCCTGCGCCCCTGCGGGGCCTGCGCCCCTGTGGGGTCCGCGCGCCGGTAAAGTTTTGGCCATGCGTGATCTCGGGGTGGGTTTTGGCTATCTCCTCAAGGGCCAGCGGTGGGTCGGGCGGCACGGCAGGCAGTTCGGGTTCGGTCTGCTGCCCGGCCTGATCACCCTGGTCCTCTACGCGGCGGCCCTGGTCGCCCTCGCGATATGGGGAGCGGACTTCGTCGCCTGGGCCACCCCGTTCGCCGACGACTGGTCCAGCCCCTGGCTCGGGCTCTTCCGCGGCTTCCTCACCGCCGTCCTGTTCGCCCTCGGCCTGCTCGGCGCCGTCCTCACCTTCACCGCGGTGACGCTGCTGGTCGGCCAGCCGTTCTACGAGAACCTCTCCGAGAAGGTCGACGCGGACGTCTCGCCCGACGGCACCGCGCCCGAGTCCGGGCTGCCGTTCTGGCGCGAGCTGTGGATCTCCGCCAGGGACAGCCTGCGCGTCCTGGTCCGGGCCGGCCTGTGGGGCGTCCTGCTGTTCGCCCTCGGCTTCCTGCCCTTCGTCGGGCAGACCGTCGTACCGGTCGTCGGCTTCTTCGTGACCGGCTTCTTCCTCACTGAGGAACTCGCCGCCGTCGCCCTCCAGCGCCGCGGCGTCGACCTGCGCGCCCGGCTCGCCCTGCTCCGGTCCCGCAAGACCCTGGTGTGGGGCTTCGGCACCCCGCTGGGCCTGGCCTTCCTGGTCCCGTTCGTCGCGGTGTTCCTGATGCCGGGCGCGGTCGCGGGCGCCACCCTCCTCGCCCGCGACCTGCTGGGCGAGGAGACGGCGGCGGAGGACGAGCGGGCGGACGAGCCCGTCAGTTCCTGAAGCCCGCGTCGGCCGCCACGGTCACGATCGCCCGCACCTGGTCGATGATGTCCACCCGGTTCCGCACGAACTCCGGGTCGGTCACCTGCGTCGTGTTCCCGGCACCGAACTGCAGCACCGGCGTGTGCACATGCCCGCCGGGCAGCGTGCCGTGCAGCCCGAGCCGGTCGCGCAGCAGGGTGGCCCGGTAGGCGATCTCGTTGGACAGGTAGTCCCCGCCGCCCCCGGCCCGCGCGGTGGACCCGGCGGTCGGCCCGTCCGCCCGTACGACGGGGTCGGTCCCACCCGCGGGTATCTCGGTCACCTCGGTGTGGTCGTACACCGGGAAACGCCCCGTGTCCGCCGCCGTGATCGCCGCGTACGGGAGGGTGGTGGTCGTCCACTGCGGCTGCGACGCCGGGTCGGCGACCGGGACGGTCCCGGTCCGGCTCACGTTCTCGTTGTCCGGGAAGCCGCCCCGCCAGGCGCCGTTCGTCCGCTCCACGTCGAACCGCCCGACCCGCCCCTGGCTCACGGTCGTGAACAGGTCCACCTTCGGCAGGTACGGCCGCAGCGTCCGCTCCACGGTCCCGGCCGCGAAGTCGTCCCACCGCACCGGGAACACCGCCGTCTCCACCCGCGCGGGCCCCTCGGCGGTCTCGATCACGGTCCCGTCGAGGGCCAGCGCGCTCGCCCCGGACGGGTTGGAGATCCTGATGTCCCGGTCCAGCGTGAACGGGTCGAACCCGGTGACGAGGATCCGCCGGAGGCCCTTGCCGGGGTAGCGGATGTCCGTCTGCCCGCGCGAGGTCCGCTCCAGCAGGTCCAGCAGCGCGGCCCGCTGCCGCTCGCTCACCGCGAACCCCGGCTCCCAGGTACGCACCTGGCGCGTCATCCCGAGCCGTGCCCAGTACAGCGGCCGGTCGTCGTCCCGGTCGAGGTCGCCCCCGGCGGGCCCGCGCCCCTGCGCCCGGTCCACGGCCCGCCGCCACAGCGCCGCCCCCTGCCGTGCCACGGCCTGCCGGGCCTGCGGGTAGGAGCGGGTGTGCTCCAGCGCACGGGCGAACCCGGGTGCCACGGTGTCGAATCCGGACCGCCGGAGTATCTCCTGCGGCACCGGCTGGTCGAGCCGCTGTTCCTCGACGGTGGGGGAGGGGGCGGTGCCGGCGTGCGCGGCGGTGGGGACGAGCGCTCCGGCCAGCAGCACGATGCCGAGGACGCCGATCCGAACACGTGGGGAAGTCAAGGGAGTTGGCCTTCCGTCGCAGTGGGGTGCGTGGTGCCGATCGGGCGCAGTATCGCGTGCGGGCCGCGATGTGGTCTACACCATGGGCCGCCCAGCGAACCCGTCGGCGTTTGTGAAGGGTTCGTACGAGATCGCTGCGACGCGCCCGATGACCGGCCGTCCTCTCACAGCCGCGGCTAAGGTCGGAGCCGGGACGCGTCCCCCTTGAGCAGCCCCGGTCCGGGACCTGACCCCTGGACCGGGGCTTGCGTGTCACATGGCGGTGGCCCGTCGGCGGGCGGGCGTCAGTCCCGCACCCCGAAGCCGTACACCGTCGCCGAGCGGTAGGCCCCGCCCGGGTCCAGCCGGGTGCTCGGGAAGTCGGGGCGGTTGGGGGAGTCCGGGAAGTGCTGGGTCTCCAGGGCGACACCGTCGCCGGGGGCGAAGGGGCCGGTCAGGTGTTCGGCGGTGTAGAGCTGGACGCCCGGTTCGGTGGTGGCCACGGTGAGGGTGCGGCCGGACGCCGGGTCGTACAGCTCGGCGATCTCCACCGGAGTCTCCGTCACCCCCTTGTCGAGGACGAGGTTGTGGTCGTAGCCGGAGCCGGTCTTGCGGGCCGTACGGAAGTCGAAACGGGTGCCGGAGACGTCCGCCGGCACCCCCGTCGGAATCAGGTCCGCGTCCACGGGGGTGTAGCGCGAGGCCGCGATCCGCAGTTCGTGGCCGCCCGCGTGCCCGGAGCCCGCCAGGTTGAAGTAGCTGTGGTTGGTGAGGTTCACGACCGTCGGCGCGTCGGTGACCGCCTCGTAGGAGATGTGCAGCGCGCCCGCCTCGTCCAGCGTGTACGTCACGGCGACCGCCAGCCGCCCCGGGAACCCCTCTTCCCCGTGCGGGCTCACCCGGGACAGCCGCACCCCGTGCTCGACGGCCGCGGCCTCCCACACCCGCTTGTCGAATCCGCGGGTGCCGCCGTGCAGCGAGTTGGGCGCGTTGTTCGGCTCCAGGGCGTAGGTCACGCCGTCCAGCGGGAAGCGGGCGTGCGCGATCCGGTTGGCGTACCGGCCGACCAGGGCGCCGAAGTAGGGCCCCGGGTTCTCCAGGTAGCCGTCCAGACCGGCGAACCCCAGCACCACGTCCGCGGTCCGCCCGTCCCGGTCCGGGACCTCGGCCGACTGCACGATCCCGCCGTACGACAGCACCCGCACCCGGGTCCCCGCCCGCTCCAGTGTCCAGCGGTGCACCTCGGTGCCGTCGGGAAGTGTGCCGAAAAGTTCGCTCATGGGGAAACCCTAAGCCAAGGGTCTAGTCCACCGGATCCTTGGCGGTGACGGCCCGGTAGGCGATCGCGGCCAGCTTCGACTGGCCGTCGGCGCTCGGATGGAACCAGTCCCAGTGACTGAGCTGATCGGTCCCGAACCGGTACGCGTACACCGCGCCGCCGTCGAACCGGCACCGCCGGTCCTTGGCGCAGACCGCCTCCAGCACCTTGTTGTAGTCCTCGACCCGCTGCTGCACCTTGTCCCGGCGCAGGGTCGCCGCGCCGGCCAGGTTGTCGGCGTCGGACAGCATGGACGGGCAGATGCCCAGCTTCCACACCTGCTTGCCCAGCGGGTTGGTCCGCCCCTCGGACCACAGCCGCTTCAGGTTCGGCACGCTCGCCACGTACACCTGCGTCTTCGGCAGCGCCTTGCGCAGGGTGGCCAGCGCGTCCTCGAACTCGCTGCGGAAGTCGGCCACCGAGGTCATCGCCCGCACCGACGTACGGCAGGCGTCGTTCGCCCCCGCCATCACCGTCACCAACTGGGGCCTGCGTACCGCCGCGTCGGCCATCTGCCCCGGCAGGTCGGCCATCCGGGCGCCGGTCTCCGCGTAGTTCCAGCTGTGGTCGGCCGCCCGCGCCCGCCCCAGCAGCCGTACCGCGAGACTGTCCACCTGCTCGCTGGTACCGGTCGCCCAGGACACCTCGGGGCAGTCCGAGAGGACCGTGCAGGCATCGAAACCGCGGGTGATGGAGTCGCCGACGGCCGCGATCGAGGCCGGGCTGCGGTCCCACACCTGTACGGCCCGCGAGACCCGCGTCCGCTCGCTCCCGGTCGCGCCGGAGGAACCCCCCAGCACATCGCACCCGGCCACCCCCAGCGCGGCGGTGACGGCGACGGCGCCTGCCAGGGCACGCGAACGCCGGCGTCGCTGCTTGCGCATACCCCGTCGGTCCTCTCCGTTTGCCCGATCGTCCCCCGTAATGACAACGCACGGGAGTTCCCGGCCCGCGCCGTGCAACGGACCACCCCCGTACAAGCGTCCCCCTGGGTGAATGGCAGGGGTTTCCTGGCTGTGGGACCGACGGTACGTCACACTCCTTGCGCCACCGCACGGTAGCCTCGCCATCAACGCGGCGGTCGTGCCACTGCCGCCGGCCAACCAGCAAGATGTCCCGCTCAGCCCGGAGGTTCCGGTGACGACACGTGGAGTCCTGTACGTGCACTCCGCGCCCCGCGCGCTGTGCCCGCACGTCGAGTGGGCCGTCGCCGGGGTGCTCGGCACGCGCGTCAACCTCGACTGGATCCGCCAGCCGGCCGCACCCGGCACCTGGCGCTCCGAGTTCTCCTGGCAGGGCGAGGTCGGCACGGCCTCCAAACTGGCGTCCGCGCTGCGCGGATGGCACCTGCTCCGCTTCGAGGTCACCGCCGAGCCCTGCGCGAAGGCCGAGGGCGAGCGCTACAGCTGCACCCCCGACCTCGGCATCTTCCACGCGGTCACCGGAATCCACGGCGACATCCTCATCCCCGAGGACCGCCTGCGGGCCGCCCTGACCCGCTCACAGCGCGGCGAGACGGCCCTGGAGGCCGAGATCGCCAAGCTGCTCGGCAAGCCCTGGGACGACGAACTGGAGCCGTTCCGCTACGCGGGCGAGGGCGCGCCGGTGCGGTGGCTCCACCAAGTGGTCTGACCGGCCGTCTGCCGCTGCGGCGCCGTCGTGGCTTGTCGCGCAGTTCCCCGCGCCCCTGAAGGGGCGCACTGCAGCGCCCCTTTCTTTTTTCTTTTAGGGGCGCGGGGAACTGCGCGAACAACCCCCACCCACCGTCGGCCGACAACGAAACGCACTGTGGCCCAAACTCCGGCACCGGAGCTTGGGCCACAGGCCTTAAGGCAATGTTTTTCACACGGTCCGGAACGCGAGGACCACGTTGTGGCCGCCGAACCCGAACGAGTCGTTCAGCGCCGCGATCCTGCCCTCGGGCAGCTGCCGGGCCTCGCCCCGCACCACGTCCGCGTTGACCTCGGGGTCGAGGTCGTCGAGGTTGATGGTCGGCGGAGCCGTCCGGTTCACCAGCGCCAGGATCGACGCGACGGTCTCGATACCGCCGGCACCACCCAGCAGGTGACCGGTCATCGACTTGGTCGCGGAGATCGCCATGTGGTCGACGTCGTCGCCGAACACCTTCCGCAGCGCCTTGATCTCGGCCACGTCACCCTGCGGCGTCGACGTCGCGTGCGCGTTGACGTGCACGATCTCGGCCGGCTTCAGATCCGTGTTGTCGAGCAGGTTCTGCAGCGCGTGCGCGATCCCGTTGCCCGACGGCTCCGGCTGCGTGATGTGGTGCGCGTCGGCCGAGATGCCCTGGCCGACCGCCTCCGCGTAGATCCGCGCCCCGCGCGCCTTCGCGTGCTCCTCGGACTCCAGGACGATCACGCCCGCGCCCTCACCGAGGACGAAGCCGTCACGGCCGGAGTCGTAGGGACGCGACGCACCCTCGGGGTCGTCGTTGTTCTTGGACATCGCCATCATGTTGCCGAACGCGGCGATCGGCAGCGGGTGCACCGCGGCCTCCGTACCGCCGGCCACGACGACGTCCGCACGGCCGGTGCGGATCATCTCGATGGCGTACCCGATGGCCTCGGCGCCGGAGGCGCAGGCCGACACGGGCGTGTGCACACCGGCCCGCGCACCCAGCTCGATACCGACGTTGGCGGCCGGCGAGTTGGGCATCAGCATCGGCACGGTGTGCGGGGAGACACGGCGTACGCCCTTCTCCTTGAGCACGTCGTACTGGTCGAGCAGGGTCGTCACACCGCCGATGCCGGAGGCGATGACGGCGCCGACCCGGTCGGGGTTGGCGGACGCGTCCTCACCGGCCTTGGCGGTGAAACCGGCGTCCTTCCAGGCCTCCTTGGCGGCGATCAGCGCGAACTGCGCGGACCGGTCCAGCTTGCGGGCCTGCGGACGGGGGATGATCTCGCCCGGCTCGACGGCGATCTGCGCCGCGATACGGACGGGAAGCTCGGCCGCCCAGTCCTGCTCCAGGAGGCGGACGCCGGACTTGCCGGCGACCAGGGCCTCCCAGAACGAAGCTGCGTCGCCACCCAGCGGTGTGGTTGCGCCGATACCGGTGACGACCACGGTGCGATTGGTCGGGCTCACGGGAATTCTTTCTCCAACGGATACGGGATTCGACGGCGCCACCGCCGGGTGGCGGGGCATTGCAGCCGGAGGCTAGTTAACCGCCTCAGGCCTGGTGCTTGAGGATGTAGCCGGTCGCGTCGCCGACGGTCTTGAGGTTCTTGACGTCCTCGTCCGGGATCTTGACGTCGAAGCGCTCTTCGGCGGCGACGACGACCTCGACCATGGACAGCGAGTCGACGTCCAGGTCGTCGGTGAAGGACTTGTCCAGCTGGACGTCCTCAACCGGGATGCCGGCGATCTCGTTCACGATCTCGGCGAGACCTTCGACGATCTCTTCCTGAGTGGCGGCCATGTCAGGCGCTCCTTCTTAGATGTTCCAGACGGTTGCTGCGGTACTGCGGACGGCGCCCCGTTCCGGATGCATGATCCGGCACGGAGTGCCTAGGGGAGGGTAACGACAGTGGCGGCGTAGACGAGACCCGCCCCGAACCCGATGACGAGTGCGGTGTCGCCGCTCTTCGCCTCACCGGTCGCCAGGAGCCGCTCCATTGCGAGCGGGATCGAGGCGGCCGAGGTGTTGCCGGTGGTTCGGATGTCACGGGCGACCGTGACATGCTCCGGCAGCTTGAGAGTCTTCACCATCGAGTCGATGATCCGCACATTGGCCTGGTGCGGGATGAAGACGTCCAGGTCGTCCGCGCTGATCCCGGCCGCGTCCAGCGCCTGCTGAGCGACCTTCGCCATCTCGAACACGGCCCAGCGGAACACCGCCTGGCCCTCCTGCGTGATCGCCGGGAACTTGACGTTGCCCTGGCTGTCCAGCGGCAGCTCGGACACGTCGCCGATCCGGAACCGGTCCCACGGCACGGTCTGCTTGATGGTCTCCGACTTGTCGCCCTCGGAGCCCCAGACCGTCGGGCCGATCGCCGGCTCCTGCGCGGGACCCACCACGACCGCGCCCGCGCCGTCGCCGAACAGGAAGGCGGTGGCCCGGTCCTCCAGGTCGGTGAGGTCGCTGAGCCGCTCCACGCCGATGACGAGCACGTACTCGGCGGAGCCCTCCACGATCATGCCCTTGGCGAGCGTGAGGCCGTAGCCGAAGCCCGCGCAGCCGGCCGAGATGTCGAACGCGGCGGCCTTGTTCGTGCCCAGCTTGTCGGCGATCTCGGTGGCGACGGCCGGGGTCTGGCTGAAGTGCGAGACGGTGGAGACGACCACGGCGCCGATCTGCTCGGCGGAGATGCCCGCGTCCGCGATCGCCTTGCCGGAGGCCTCGATCGACATCGCGGCGACCGTCTCCTCGGGGCCCGCCCAGTGCCGGGTCTCGATGCCGGAGCGCGACCGGATCCACTCGTCGGACGAGTCGATCGTCTCCAGGATCACCTCGTTGGGTACCACACGGGTCGGGCGGTAGCCGCCGACGCCGAGGATGCGCGCGTACGGAGCACCCTTGCTGGGCTTGATCTTCGACATCGCAATGGGCTCCTGATTCAGCTGTGCTCGGCGATGAGCTCGCGGGCCGCGTCGAGGTCGTCGGGGGTCTTCAGGGCCAGCGTCTGCACGCCGGGCAGGGCGCGCTTGGCCAGGCCGGTCAGGGTGCCGCCGGGGCACACCTCCAGGAGGGCGGTGACGCCGAGCTCCCTGAAGGTCTCCATGCACAGGTCCCAGCGGACCGGGTTGGCGACCTGGCCGACGAGCCGCTCCACGATCTCGGCGCCGGACGCGACGGCCTGGCCGTCCCTGTTGGATACGTAGGTGAACTTCGGGTCCAGCGGCGCGAGTTCCCTGGCGGCCTCGGCCAGCTTCTCGACCGCGGGGCCCATGTGGTGCGTGTGGAAGGCGCCGGCGACCTTGAGGGCGACGACCTTGCGGACACCCTCGGGCTTGTCCTCGTTCAGCGCGGCGAGCTGCTCCAGGGTGCCGGCCGCGACGATCTGCCCCGCACCGTTGATGTTCGCCGGGGTCAGACCGAGCTTCTCCAGGTGCGCGACGGAGACCTCCGGGTCGCCGCCGAGCAGCGCCGACATGCCGGTCTCGGTGATCGCGGCGGCCTCGGCCATGGCGAGCCCGCGCTTGCGCACGAGGGCCAGCGCGGCGGTCTCGTCCAGGACGCCCGCGAAGGCGGCCGCGGTGATCTCACCGACGCTGTGCCCGGCGACCGCGCCCGGTGCGATGGCGGCGATGTCACCGAGTGCCGTGCCGGAGACGAGTCCGGCGGCGACGAGCAGCGGCTGGGCGATCGCGGTGTCCCGGATCTCGTCCGCGCCGGCGTGCGTGCCGTAGTGCACCAGGTCGAGACCGATGGCGTCCGACCAGGCACGCAGACGGTCCTCGACACCGGGAAGGTCGAGCCAGGGGGTCAGGAAGCCAGGGGTCTGGGCGCCCTGGCCGGGAGCGACGAGTACGAGCACTCTCACACTCTCTCTTGGGGACGGCCACGGCCGCCCGTGGGGACAGGGACGAAGAACACGAGGGGGTTTTGTAGGCCCCCGACAAAATCCTATGACTGGGGATCTCCATCGACCAGACGCCCCAGGATCAGCGCGATCCGCAGTGTGAAGGCGGATCGTACATCGGACGGGGACCATCCGGTGACGTCAGTCACACGTCGGAGCCGGTAGCGCACGGTGTTCGGGTGGACGAAGAGCATCCGGGCGGCGCCCTCCAGGCTGCTCGCCTGTTCCAGATAGACGCTCAGTGTTTCCAGCAGCGCCGAACCGGCTTCTTCCAGTGGTCTGTAGATCTCCTCCACCAACTGCTCGCGCGCGCTGGGATCTCCCGCGATGGCGCGCTCCGGGAGCAGATCGTCCGCCAGCACCGGCCGCGGCGCGTCCTGCCAGGCGGAACAGGCCTTGAGGCCGGCGGCGGCGGCCTGCGCGGACCGGGTGGCCGCCAGCAGGTCCGGCACCACAGGACCTGCCACGACCGGCCCCGCGGCATACGGCCCGATCAGCGACTTGGCCACGGCCAGCGGATTGTCGTTGCCGCCCGCGATGACGACGAGGCGGTCCCCGAGCACCCCGGTCAGCACCTGGAGCTTGGCGTGCCGGGAGGCCCGCCGGATCGCCTCGACGGTCAGCTCGCTGTCCCCGTCGGGCGCGGTCCCGAGCACGACGCACACGTTGTCCGGCGAGTTCCACCCGAGCGCCGCGGCCCTGCTCACCGCCCCCTCGTCGGCCTCTCCGCTGAGTACCGCGTTGACGACCAGCGACTCCAGGCGGGCGTCCCAGGCACCGCGTGCCTCGGCGGCCTGGGCGTACACCTGGGCGGTGGCGAAGGCGATCTCACGGGCGTACACGAGCAGTGCCTCGCGCAGCACGCTCTCGTCGCCCGGCGCCGCGACCTCGTCGATCGCGCTCTCCATGACCTCGATGGTGGTCCGCACCATCTCCACGGTCTGCCGCAGCGTGATCGCCCGGGTCAGCTCCCGCGGCGCGGTCCCGAACACGTCCGTCGAGATCGCCTGCGGGGCGTCCGGGTGCCGGAACCACTCGGTGAAGGCCGCGATACCCGCCTGGGCCACAAGCCCGATCCAGGACCGGTTCTCCGGGGGCATGGCCCGGTACCACGGCAGGGTCTCGTCCATCCGCGCGATGGCCTGGGCGGCGAGGCTGCCGGACGACTTCTCCAGCCGCTTCAGGGTCGCGGAGTGCGAGTGGACCGGACGAGCCGAGGGGTCGGACTTGCGTGTTACGGGTTCGGGCACGGGGACAAGACTGCCTTATCCGGACGGGAGCCTGCGCCGCCGGGTGCCGACTGCGGTCTACCGTGGTGCCGTGATGGACGTACGGCGCGCGGCGCAGCGCTATCCGGGAGGCGACCCGGCGACCGGCATCGAGTCGTCGCACGCCTTCTCCTTCGGCCCGCACTACGACCCCGACAACCTGCGCTTCGGGGCGGTCATCGCCTGCAACGAGGAGCGGCTGCCGCCGGGCGCCGGCTTCGACGAGCATCCGCACAGCCACACCGAGATCGTGACGTGGGTGGTCGAGGGCGAGCTCACCCACCGCGACTCGGCGGGCCACGAGACGGTGGTCCGGCACGGAGACGTCCAGCGCCTCAGCTCGGCGGGGGGCGTCCGCCACGTGGAGCGCAACGACGGGCCGCTGCCCCTGACCTTCGTCCAGATGTGGCTGGCCCCGGTGCGGCCGGGCGGCGAGCCGTCGTACGACATCGTCCGCGGCATCGCCGACTCCACCCCGTACGCGGTCCCGGAGGCCGGCGCGATGCTGCACGTCCGCCGGCTGGGGGCGGGGGAGCGGACGGCGGTGCCGGACGGCGCGTACGTGTACGTCCACGTCGTCCGGGGCGAAGTCCGCCTGGGGGAGGCGGAGCTGGGACCAGGAGACTCCGTACGGATCACCGACGCGAAGGACTTGGAGGCGTCGGGCATCTCCGACACAGAGCTACTCCTGTGGGAAATGGCCCGCTAACCACGACCGTTGCCCGACCGCGGGCCGGTGGGGGTTGCTCGCGCAGTTCCCCGCGCCCCTTGCGGGGGCGCTGTAGTCGCGTCAGCTTCCTAGCTGCGGGCAGGCGTGCCGCAGGGCGGCACGGGTGGGCGCGGCGGCACCCGGCAAGCGCCGGTGAGCGTCCCTACCTCCCCGCCTCAGCCGTGCAGCTCCGCCAGTACCGCCTCCGTGAACGCCGGCCACGTCTCGATCGCCCAGGGGCCGAAGGCGCGATCCGTCAGAGCGACGCACGCCACCCCCGCGTCCGGGTCCACCCACAGGAACGTGCCCGCCTGCCCGAAGTGCCCGAACGTGCGTGGCGAGGACGAAGCCCCCGTCCAGTGCGGCGACTTGGAGTCGCGGATCTCGTAGCCCAGCCCCCAGTCGTTCGGGTTCTGGTGGCCGTATCCCGGCAGCACGCCCTTCGTCCCGGGGTACTGCACGGTCAGCGTCGCCTCCGCCACCGTCCGCGGGTCCAGCAGCCGCGGCGCCTGCAGCTCGGCCGCGAAGCGGAGCAGGTCCGACACCGAGGACACGCCGTCCTTCGCCGGTGAGCCCTCCAGCGACGTCGACGTCATGGACAGCGGTTCCAGCACCGCCTGTCGCGCATACTCGGCGAACGGCATCTCCGTCGCCTTGGCGACATGCTCCCCGAGCACCTCGAACCCGGCGTTCGAGTACAGCCGCCGCTCCCCGGGCGGCGCCGTGACCCGGTGCTCGTCGAAGGCCAGCCCCGAGGTGTGCGCGAGCAGGTGCCGTACCGTCGCCCCCTCCGGCCCCGCCGGCTCGTCCAGCTCGACCGCACCCTCCTCGTACGCGACGAGCACCGCGTACGCCGCGAGCGGCTTGGTGACGGAGGCCAGCGGGAAGCGGTGATCGACCGGTCCGTGAGTACCGAGGACCGTCCCGTCGGTGCGTACGACACCCGCGGCGGCGGTGGGGACGGGCCAGTTCTCGATCGACGCGAGGCTGTTCAAGGACATGCCCACGACCCTAAGCGGCTCAGAGGCGCAGCATCATCGTGGGGTCCGGCTTGTGGACGAAGCCGAGGGCCGCGTAGAGGGGCTCGGCCTCGGCGGACGCCGTCAGCATCACCTGGCCCGCACCCCTCTCGCGGAACCACGCCAGCAGCTCCGCCATGCACGCGCGCGCGTACCCGCGTCGGCGGGCGTCCGGGTCGGTGGCCACGCTGAAGACGTACCCGGAGCGGCCGTGCGGGTTGCCCGCCTTGCCGATCCGGTAGTCGACGGTCCCGGCGACCAGCGCGGCCAGCGCGCCCGGCCGGTCCGGATGGTCGACGACGAACGCGGCGAAGTCCCCGTCCGGCTCGCCCAGCCGCTCCTCGAGTGCCGGGCGCGCCTCGGTGTGCCATCCCGTGGAGCGGTCCCCGTCGGGCAGCGCGTCGATCATGACCTGGCGCAGCCGCAGCACTTCCGCCGCGTCCTCGGCCGTGGCACGGCGTACGAGACTCATGCCCGGCACGCTACTGACCGCCCGGCCCGCCCGTCGCGCGTATTTCTTACCGGGTCCGCTTGCTTCGAGTGCACTCGAAGGTCATAGCGTGGGCGCATGACGGTGATGCACACCACGACCGCGGCCCCCACCCAGACGCCCGACATCGCGCCCGCCGACATCTGTTCCGCCCCGCCCCGGCGGCATCCGCGTCCCGAGGGCCAGGACCGCTACACGATCAGCGAGGTCGTCGCCTTCACCGGCCTGACCGCCCACACCCTGCGCTGGTACGAGCGGATCGGCCTGATGTCCAGCATCGACCGTTCCCACACCGGCCAGCGCCGCTACAGCAACCGCGACCTGGACTGGCTCGACTTCGTGACCAAGCTCCGCCTGACCGGCATGCCGGTGGCCGACATGGTCCGCTACGCGGAACTGGTGCGGGAAGGCGAGACGACCTACCCCGAGCGCCGCGAGCTGCTGGAACAGACGAGGAGAGACGTCCTGTCGAGGATCGCCGAACTCCACGACACCTTGTCGGTCCTGGACCGGAAGATCAGCTTCTACGAGACCGGCGGCAACTAGAGCGCCCCGTTGACCAGAGCGCCCCGTAAGGGGCGCGAGGAACTGCGCGACCAGCCCCCCGCATCCGCACCCGAAGGAACCGCTAGAGCTCCGCCAGCAACTCCGCCTTCTTCGCGGCGAACTCCTCGTCCGTCACCAGCCCCGCCTGGTGCAGCTCCCCCAGATGCCGGATCCGCTCGGCGATGTCCGCGGGGTCCCGCCGCCCCGCCGGCACCGGCACCGCACCGGCCCCCTTGGCCCGCAGGGCCTCCAGCACGGCCGCCGCGAACGGCAACGACTCGTGCACCGGGCCGTACCCCAGCCCGAACACCACGGCCGCCGGGTCCTGGTCGGCGGGAACCGTCGGCGCCGCTCCCAGGAGGTCCCGCCGCAGCAGGCGCAGGTGCCCCTCGAAGACCTCCGGCGACCGCCACTCCACACCCCCGAGGTCGGCGACGGCGAAGCTCTGGTCGCCGGCCTTCCACTTCGCCGTGGACGCGCCCGTCCACGACCACCGGAAGTGCACGGCCCGGCCGTCGAAGCTCGCCTTCCCGTCGTACGCCTTGAACTGCCGGGGTCCCTCGGGCGCGGCGACCAGAAACCTTTCGGCCGGTCCGGACGCGGTGAGCAGCGGTCGCAGCTCGTCGGCGTAGTACTCGGCGAGGGTCGCCCGCTCGGCCGGGACCACCAGTCGGTACGGGTCGCTGCCGTCCTTCAGCTGCCCGGCCGCCGCTTCAAGGAGCGGGTCGGCGCCGGGGCGCGGCTCGGCCTTCAGTACGACCGTGCCCCGCTTCCCGGGCGTGAGGGTCACGCCCTCCAGCGCGGCCAGCGGTACCCGTCGTTCACCCAGGCTCTGGAACAGCTTGGGTGTTCGAATCCCCCGTTCGTAGCGGATGAGCACGGAGTCGGACTCGAACTCCCAGGCGGCATGAAATCCGGCCAGTACGTCACCCATGCGGCTCATCGTATGCGGCACGTGCTTCCCAGTCCCATCCCCGCGCATACCGCACTTCCTGCTGTCTCTACGCGCGTCCGGCCATCAACGTGCCGGACAAACCCGCCCGGCACCCGTCATCGTCGTGGGCGCAGGTCACCGCGCCGTATGCGCCGACCCCGACGTCCGCGAGGTTGCGCAGGCTGTCCGTGCCCGGCTCGAAGTAGCCGGCGTGTCCCTGCGCGTCGTGCGCCGACAGCACCCGGGCCCCGAAGGCGGAGGAGACGGGATCGGCGCCGTGGCCGAGTCCGCCGAGCTCCAGGTAGGGGACGTCCTGGATCCAGTCGGAGGCGTCCCGCATCGCCCACACCCGGGCCGAGGTGCCCAGGTGGGAGGCGTTCTCGACGCGCATCCCGGGGCTCGCGGCCACCGCTATGTCGGCCACCCGGTCCGGCATGGCGTGCGCGGCGACCCCGCAGACCACCGAGCCGTAGCTGTGGCAGAACATCGACACCGGCGCGTCCCCCGGCAGCCCGCGCAGCAGCGCGTTGAGGCGTACGGCGCCCTGCTCGGCGGCCGTGCCGGTCGCGGCACCCACGCCGAGGCCGTCGGGCGCGGTGTAGTCGGCCCAGGCGATCACCGCCGTGCGGGTCGACGGGCTCGCCGTGCGCTCCGCCCCGTACAGCGCCTTGGCCATGCCGACCGGTGCGGTGTACTGCCGGTACGTCTTCTGGAAGGTGAGCAGGTCGGTGTCGACGCCGGGGACGACGACGGAGATCCGCTCGGCCTTGGTGAGGTCGCCGAACACCTCGGCGACCCGGCCGCTGCCGTCCGGGTCGAAGGCGAGGATCTGCCGGCCCTTCGCCATCAGCGCCTCGTAGCGGTGCATCCGACGGCCGGCGTCCTGTTGCCCGGCCGTGCTGAGCCGTGGGTCGTGCATGCGTTTCTTCTCGACGGCGCGCTGCTGGTCGAGGGCGATGTCGTTGGCGCGGTAGCGCAGTTCGACCGGGGCGCCGTTCATGTTGCCCACGGCGAGCGCGTACCGGTGCACGAGCCGGTCGCGCTCCTGCGCGGTGAGCGACGCGAAGAACCGGGTGAGGAGCGCGGGCGACGCCTCCGGGTCCGGCAGGTGCAGGCCGTGGACGCTGCCGCGCTCCCACTTGGTGAGGGAGGTCTGCAGGGCGGTGGTCTCGCGGTGCGTGCGCAGGACGGTCCAGCCGGTGGTCGCGAGCATCACGAACACGACGGCCAGGGCAAGCAGTGCGCGCCAGACGTTGAGGGGCGGGGAGGTGTCGAAGGAAGTCACTGGGAGGACACACTAGGAGAACGAAGGGGTCTCGCGTTAACTGAGTGACAGTTATCACGTTTTGGCAAACGTGAGGCCTGTCTCAGGCCCGTGTGACGGGGTGTCAGTCCGCCCGCCAGTTCCCGGTGAGCGCCGGTCCCACCTGATCGAGGTAGGACGCGGTGAGTTCGCGGATCGCCGTGATGCTGAAGTCGGGGCCGACCGACCAGTGCCGCTCGGTGACCCGGATGACCGCGCCGAACACGGCGACCACGAGCCGGGGCCGGGGGTCGGTGTCCGGGTCGACGCCCTCCCGCTCGGCGACGATCCGCGTGATCTCCTCCTCCGTCTCCGCCTGCCGCCGCAGACGGGCGGCGAACAGTGCCGGGGTCGCCTCGATCATCTTGTACGTGCGCAGGAACAGCTCGACCGGCACGTACCGCTCGATGGCCTCCTCGATGGTGTCCCAGCTGTCCATGACCGACCGGCGCAGCGCCTCCAGCGGGGGCTCCTCGGGCGGGCGGCGGCGCACCGCCTCGACGTAGTGCTCCTCGGTCAGCCGCGGCACGAAGAACGCCACGTCCTCCTTGCTGGCGAAGTAGCGGAAGAAGGTGCGCTGCGAGACGTCGACGGACGCGGCGATCTCGTCGACGGTGGTGTGCTCGTAGCCCTGGGCCACGAACAGCTCGAGTGCGGACCGCAGCAGCGTGTCCCGGGTGCGCTGTTTCTTGCGTTCGCGCAGCGTTTCCATGTCTGACAGTTACTGACTAGTGAATTTGTTTGTCAACTGTCAGTGGCTGTCACTAGCCTCGAACGCATGACTAGTCAGACCACGATCGACACGGCGGGGTCGGGGGACAAGGCGCCGGCAGCCCTGCCGGAGCAGCCGCCGGCCTCCGGCCTGCGCGGCCACCCCTGGTTCACCCTGATAACCGTCGCCGTCGGGGTCATGATGGTCGCCCTCGACGGCACCATCGTGGCCATCGCCAACCCCGCGATCCAGAAGGACCTCGGCGCCACCTTCGCCCAGGTCCAGTGGATCACCAACGGCTACTTCCTGGCCCTCGCGGTCTCCCTGATCACCGCGGGCAAGCTCGGCGACCGCTTCGGCCACCGGCAGACCTTCCTGATCGGCGTCGTCGGCTTCGCCGCCGCCTCGGGCGCCATCGGCCTGTCCGACAGCATCGGCCTGGTCGTCACCTTCCGCGTCTTCCAGGGCCTGTTCGGGGCGCTGCTGATGCCGGCCGCGCTCGGCCTGCTGCGGGCCACCTTCCCGGCCGAGAAGCTCAACATGGCGATCGGCATCTGGGGCATGGTCATCGGCGCCTCCACCGCGGGCGGCCCGATCCTCGGCGGTGTGCTGGTCCAGCACGTCAGCTGGCAGTCCGTGTTCTTCATCAACGTGCCGGTCGGCGCGCTCGCCCTGGTCCTCGGCGTGGTGATGCTGCTCGACCACCGTGCGGAGAACGCGCCGCGCTCCTTCGACCTGCTCGGCATCGGCCTGCTCTCCGGCGCCATGTTCTGCCTGGTCTGGGCGCTCATCAAGGCGCCGAGCTGGGGCTGGGGCGACGGCAAGACGTGGACGTTCATCGCCGCGTCGGTGCTGGGCTTCGCCCTCTTCTCCTTCTGGGAGACGCGGGTCAAGGAGCCGCTCATCCCGCTCGGCCTGTTCCGCTCGGTCCCGCTCTCGGCGGGCGTCGTGCTCATGGTCCTGATGGCCATCGCCTTCATGGGCGGTCTGTTCTTCGTGACCTTCTATCTGCAGAACGTGCATGGGATGGACCCGGTCGACGCCGGCCTCCACCTCCTCCCGCTGACCGGCATGATGATCGTCGGCTCCCCGCTGGCCGGCGCCGCGATCACCAAGCTCGGCCCGCGCATCCCGCTGGCCGGCGGCATGGCGGCCACCGCGATCGCCATGTACGGCATGTCCACGCTGAAGGCGGACACCGGCAGCGCGCTCATGTCCCTCTGGTTCGCGCTGCTCGGCCTCGGCCTCGCGCCGGTCATGGTCGGCGCCACCGAGGTCATCGTCGGCAACGCGCCGATGGAGCTGTCCGGCGTGGCCGGCGGTCTCCAGCAGGCCGCGATGCAGATCGGCGGCAGCCTCGGCACGGCCGTGCTCGGCGCCGTGATGGCCTCCAAGGTCGACAGCGACCTGCCGGGCAACTGGGCCGACGCGGGCCTGCCGAAGCTGACCGACGCGCAGTTGGCGCAGGCCTCGGAAGCCGTCCAGGTCGGCGTCGCGCCGGTCGCCAAGGGGACGCCGGCGGAGATCGCCGCGAAGATCTCCGACGTCGCCCACGACACGTTCATCTCCGGCATGAGCCTCGCCTCGCTCGTCGCGGCGGGGGTGGCGGCGGTCGCGATCCTGGTCGCGCTGTTCACCAAGCGCGGCGAGAACGCGGACGCGGGTGGGGGCGTCGGCCACATCTAGCGCAACGCGCCGGGCCGTTATGTCCGGTTTCCGGGGGCAGAGTTCGCCTATCAGGGTGACTCCGCTAAAGATTCCTCGCCCTCGGCGCGCGCCGCAGGTCACAGTGGGTCAAGTCCTCCGCAGGGCATGGGAGGACGGGCTGGCCGCGGCGCGCTGCTGGAGGGGGGCAGCGCGCGGGCAGGTCTGCGGGCACGGAACAGGGGTACCCGGTCATCAACCCGAACAGGTCACGCAGACCGAGGAGTTGATGATGGCAGGCTTCGGGCAACGAACCCGCGGGTACCCCCGTTCACGTGGCCGCACAGGCACACGGGCCGGGCTGGACCGCGACACGCTGGGCGTCGTCGGCACGATCTGCGCCGTCGCCGGCTTCTTCACGCTGGGGATCGTGCTGGGGCCTGCGGCGCTGGTGTGCGGCTGGGTCTCCATGGGGCGGATATGGAACCCGAAGAGTTCCGTACCCGCGCTGGTGGCGGTGGTGCTGGGGGCGATCGACACGGTGCTGGCGCTGCTGTGGCTGGGTGGCGTATCGGTCTAGCGCGCGGGCCGGTGGGGGTTGCCCGCGCAGTTCCTCCCCCGCCTTCGGCCGGGGGAGCCCCCAGCGCCCCTTATGGGGCACGACTCAACTGCGGGCAGTCGTGCCTCCCCCAGTGCCCGAAAGGCCTGGGGGGAGCACCGGGCGGCACGGGTGGGCGCAGCGGCACCCGGCCGGCGCCGGTGAGCGTCCCCCGACCCCAGCCCCCACCCCCTCGTGCAAAGCGGCGACCTCGGCCCGGAGCGCCCGCACTTCCTCGGTCAGCATCCCGATCGCCTCCGTCTGCCGCCGCTCCTCCACGTCGTCCTTCTCGAAGCGCGCGATGAACCACGTCGCGATGTTCGCCGTCACCACACCCAGCAGGGCGATCCCGGAGAGCATCAGGCCCACCGCGATCATCCGGCCCAGCCCGGTCGTCGGTGCGTGGTCCCCGTACCCCACCGTCGTCATCGTCGTGAACGACCACCACAGGGCGTCACCCAGCGTCCGGATGTTCCCGTTCGGCGAGTCGCGTTCCACCGAGAGCACGGCCAGCGAGCCGAACATCAGCAGCCCGATCACCGCGCCGACGACATACGTCGTCAGCCGGATCTGCGAGGCCATCCGGGCCCGCCGCCCCACCAGCATCAGCGTCGCGACCAGCCGCAGCAGCCGCAGCGGCTGGAGCAGCGGCAGCACCACCGCGCACAGGTCTATCCAGTGCGTCCGCACGAATTCCCTGTGGCGGGGCGCCAGAGCGAGCCGTATCAGGTAGTCCACGGCGAAGGAGCCCCACACCACCCACTCCGCCACCGTGCACGCGGCGGTGAGGACGTGTCCCGCGGAACCGTCCACGATCGGCAGCGCGTAGGCGATGGCGAAGACCACCGCGAGTGCCAGCAACGGCCGTTGAGTGAGCTGCTCCCAACGAGCCTGCGCGGACTGTTCCTTCATGTGCGCATCGTAGGCAACATCCGCGCCCCGAAAGCGCCCCGAAGGGGCGCGGCGAGCTGCGCGACCGGCCCCCACCGGACCCGCAGCTCCCCACCGCCTCTGACGGCCGAAGCCGAGCGCAGCGCTACGCGTCGCCGCCCGCCGCGCCCGGGTGCGCCGCGCTGACGTCCAGCAGCTGGTACCGGTCGACGGCCTGCTTGAGCACCGAACGGTCGAGCTTCCCCTCGCGGGCCAGCTCGGTCAGCACCGCGACCACGATCGACTGTGCGTCGATGTGGAAGAACCGGCGCGCCGCGCCCCGCGTGTCGGCGAAGCCGAACCCGTCGGCGCCCAGCGACTGGTAGGTGCCCGGCACCCAGCGGGCGATCTGGTCCGGCACCGACCGCATCCAGTCGGACACGGCCACGAACGGACCCTCGGCGCCGCTCAGCTTCTGCGTCACCCACGGCACCCGCTGCTCCTCCTCCGGATGCAGCAGGTTGTGCTCCTCGCAGGCCACGGCCTCGCGCCGCAGCTCGTTCCAGGAGGTCGCGGACCAGACGTCGGCCTTCACGTTCCACTCCTCGGCGAGGAGCCGCTGGGCCTCGATCGCCCACGGGACCGCCACGCCCGACGCCATGATCTGCGCCGGGACCGTGCCCGCCGTGCCCGCGCTGATCCGGTGCACGCCCTTGAGGATGCCCTCGACGTCGACGTCGGCCGGCTCGGCCGGGTGCTGGATCGGCTCGTTGTAGACGGTCAGGTAGTAGAAGACGTCCTCGCCGTGCGGGTGCTCGGCGTCGCCGCCGTACATGCGGCGCAGGCCGTCCTGGACGATGTGCGCGATCTCGTACGAGTACGCCGGGTCGTAGGCCACGCACCCCGGGTTCGTCGAGGCCAGCAGCTGGGAGTGGCCGTCGGCGTGCTGGAGGCCCTCGCCGGTCAGGGTGGTACGGCCGGCGGTCGCGCCCAGGACGAAACCGCGCGCCAGCTGGTCGGCCATCTGCCAGAACTGGTCACCGGTGCGCTGGAAACCGAACATCGAGTAGAAGACGTAGACCGGGATGAGCGGCTCGCCGTGGGTCGCGTAGGCCGAGCCCGCGGCGATGAGGGAGGCCGTGCAGCCGGCCTCCGAGATGCCGTCGTGCAGCATCTGGCCGGTCGGGGACTCCTTGTAGGTGAGCAGCAGGTCGCGGTCGACCGCCTCGTACTGCTGGCCGAGCGGGTTGTAGATCTTCGCGCTCGGGAAGAAGGAGTCCATGCCGAAGGTGCGGTACTCGTCCGGCGCGATCAGCACGAAGCGACGGCCGATCTCCTTGTCCCGCATGAGGTCCTTGAGGAGACGGACGAAGGCCATCGTGGTCGCGATCGACTGCTGGCCCGTGCCCTTCTTCACGGTCGCGTACGTCTTGTCGTCCGGGAGCGCGAGGGGCTCGGAGCGTACGACGCGGGTCGGGACGTAGCCACCGAGGCCCTTGCGCCGATCGTGCATGTACTGGATCTCCTCCGAGTTCCGGCCCGGGTGGTAGTACGGCGGCAGGCCGGACTCCAGCTCCCGGTCGGAGATCGGCAGGTGCAGGCGGTCCCGGAAGCCCTTGAGGTCGGCGACCGTCAGCTTCTTCATCTGGTGCGTGGCGTTGCGGCCCTCGAAGTTCGGGCCCAGCGTCCAGCCCTTGATCGTCTTGGCCAGGATGACCGTCGGCTGGCCCCGGTGCTCGGTGGCCGCCTTGAACGCCGCGTAGATCTTGCGGTGGTCGTGGCCGCCGCGGCCCAGGTGCAGGATCTGGTCGTCGGTCATGTGCTGGACCATGGCGCGCAGCCGCTGGTCGTCGCCGAAGAAGTGGTCGCGGATGTACGCGCCGGACTCGGTGGCGTAGGTCTGGAACTGGCCGTCGGGGGTCGTGTTCATCTTGTTGACCAGCACGCCGTCGCGGTCCTGGGCGAGCAGCGGGTCCCAGGTGCGGTCCCAGACCAGCTTGATCACGTTCCAGCCGGCGCCCCGGAAGACCGACTCCAGCTCCTGGATGATCTTGCCGTTGCCGCGCACCGGGCCGTCGAGCCGCTGCAGGTTGCAGTTGACGACGAAGGTCAGGTTGTCCAGGCCCTCGCGGGCGGCGATGGACAGCTGGCCGAGCGACTCCGGCTCGTCCATCTCGCCGTCCCCGAGGAACGCCCACACGTGCGACTTGGAGGTGTCGGCGATCCCGCGCGCGTGCATGTAGCGGTTCATCCGGGCCTGGTAGATCGCGCCGATCGGGCCGAGGCCCATCGACACCGTCGGGAACTCCCAGAAGCCCGGCATCGAGCGCGGGTGCGGGTAGCTGGAGAGGCCGTCCGGGTACTTCGACTTCTCCTGGCGGAAGCCGTCCAGCTGGGTCTCGCTGAGCCGGTCGAGCAGGAACGCGCGCGCGTAGATGCCGGGGGAGGCATGCCCCTGGAAGAAGACCTGGTCGCCGCCGAGGCCGTCGTCCTTGCCGCGGAAGAAGTGGTTGAAACCGACGTCGTAGAGGGAGGCCGAGGAGGCGAAGGTGGCGATGTGACCGCCGACGCCGATGCCCGGACGCTGGGCGCGGGAGACCATCACCGCGGCGTTCCAGCGGGTCGCGTTCAGGACCTTGCGCTCGATCTCCTCGTTGCCCGGGAAGAACGGCTCGGCCCGGGTCGGGATCGTGTTGACGTAGTCCGTGCTGCGCATCTCGGGCACCGCGACGCGCCGCTCGCGGGCGCGCTCGATCAGGCGGAGCATCAGATAACGGGCCCGCTCCCGGCCGCGCTCGTCCACGGCGGCGTCGAGCGAGTCGAGCCACTCCTGGGTTTCCTCGGGGTCGAAGTCAGGAACCTGACTCGGAAGGCCGCCAATGATGATCGGGTTGCGATCGGATCCGGAAGCCACGCTGTTCCTTACCTGTCAGAGGGGCACTGATTCCGTGTTTTTCCCTGCATTCCCTGCGTCTTGCCTGCGCCGCTGTCCATCGTCCACCCCGGGGCTGCGCACGTCATCTCTACCGTGAGGTAACTCGGGACCGGCCAAAACGCAACGATACGCCCGGGGTGTGACGCGCTTGGCAAACTCGTTCGACCGTCGTATGTGAGGATGATTCCGAAAGGAACATAGCGGGCAAAAGGGAGTGGTATGTGTCGCGCCCGTCCGCGATACGGTGCCGGGAGTTGCGGCGACACGGCCGGGATCGTCACCGTTTCGGCGGTCTGGACGGCCGGGTACTTGCGCGATCCGTCCGGCCCGTGTGGACTACGGCCAATGCTTCGCGCACGCGCGTGGCTGAGTTAATCACCAAGACATGATCAGGAGGCAACCCGTGAGCGCGACCGCGGACCACGCGGAGGAGCGGACCACCCCTGCCGTCAGGCTGGGGTTCCAGCCAGACCAGGTGGTCCAGGAGATCGGCTACGACGACGACGTCGACCAGGAGCTCCGCGAGTCCATCGAAGAGACCATCGGCAACGAGCTGATGGACGAGGACTACGACGACGTGGCCGACGCCGTGGTGCTCTGGTTCCGTGAGGATGACGGCGACCTGACGGACGCGCTGGTCGATGCCCTGGGCTTCCTCGAGGAAGGTGGCTCGATCCTGCTGCTGACGCCGAAGACCGGCCGCGACGGCTACGTCGAGCCGAGCGACATCGGCGAGGCGGTCACGACCGCCGGCCTCTCGCAGACCAAGAGCGTCAGCGTGGGCAAGGACTGGAACGGAAGCCGGCTGAACACGCCGAAGGCCGCCGCCAAGAAGCGCTGAGCCCCGCCGGTGGACGGACCGGACGCCGGTCCGTCCACCGGCCTGCCGTGATCGCCGCACAGGAGTCGCCGCATAGGGTGTCCTCACCCGAACAGCCCCTGACGAAGGGATGCAGCGATGGCGATCCAGGTCGGCGACAAGGCGCCCGACTTCGAACTCAAGGACAACCACGGCCGGGCCGTGAAGCTGTCCGACTTCCGCGGCGAGAAGAACGTGGTGCTGCTCTTCTACCCGTTCGCCTTCACGGGCGTGTGCACCGGTGAGCTGTGCGAGCTGCGCGACAACCTGCCGAAGTTCGAGGACCGCGACACCCAGCTGCTGGCGGTCTCCAACGACTCCATCCACACCCTGCGGGTCTTCGCCGAGCAGGAGGGACTGGAGTACCCGCTGCTGAGCGACTTCTGGCCGCACGGCGAGACCTCCCGCGCCTACGGCGTCTTCGACGAGGGCAAGGGCTGCGCCGTCCGCGGCACCTTCGTCATCGACAAGGAGGGCGTCGTGCGCTGGACCGTGGTCAACGGCCTGCCGGACGCCCGCGACCTGAACGCCTACGTGACGGCGCTCGACGCGCTGTGACCCCTCTGCCGGGCCCCCTAGGGGTCCGCACGGCCGACACCCCGTGATTCTTAGGGGTCCAGGGCCTGCGTGCGGCGGGAACCCGTCACTAGGATCGAGTCGTTGATCCGGTATCCGAAGCACGACGGGGCTCCCCGCCCCAGACACACATGGGAGGACTCGTGGGAGTCAGCCTCAGCAAGGGCGGCAACGTATCGCTGACGAAGGAGGCCCCCGGCCTGACCGCGGTCCTCGTCGGTCTGGGCTGGGACGTCCGGACCACCACCGGCACCGACTTCGACCTGGACGCCAGCGCACTCCTGCTGAACTCGGCGGGCAAGGTCGCCAGCGACCAGAACTTCGTCTTCTTCAACAACCTCAAGAGCCCCGACGGCTCGGTCGAGCACACCGGTGACAACCTCACCGGTGAGGGCGAGGGCGACGACGAGGTGATCAAGGTCAACCTGGCCACGGTCCCTGCCGACGTCGACAAGATCGTCTTCCCGGTGTCGATCTACGACGCCGACAACCGCCAGCAGTCCTTCGGCCAGGTCCGCAACGCGTTCATCCGCGTGGTCAACCAGGCCGGCGGCGCCGAGATCGCCCGCTACGACCTGTCCGAGGACGCCTCGACCGAGACCGCGATGGTCTTCGGCGAGCTGTACCGCAACGGCGCGGAGTGGAAGTTCCGTGCCATCGGCCAGGGCTACGCCTCCGGCCTGCGCGGCATCGCCCAGGACTTCGGCGTCAACGTCTGAGCCAGGTGAACGCCCCCGGGGCGTTCGAAAGTCCGCTCTGTCCGGCGCCGCACCGTTTACGGTCGGCGCCGGACGCGCAGGACAACCGGAGAAACACCGCTAGGGGAGGACCAGCATCATGGGCGTCACGCTCGCCAAGGGGGGCAATGTCTCCCTCTCGAAGGCCGCACCGAACCTCACCAACGTCATGATCGGACTCGGCTGGGACGCCCGCTCCACCACCGGCGCCCCCTTCGACCTGGACGCCAGCGCGTTGCTGTGCCAGGGCGGGCGGGTCCTCGGCGACGAGTGGTTCGTCTTCTACAACCAGCTCAAGAGCCCGGAGGGCTCGGTCGAGCACACCGGTGACAACCTCACCGGTGAGGGCGAGGGCGACGACGAATCGATTCTGGTCGACCTGCCCAAGGTGCCGGCCACCTGCGACAAGATCGTTTTCCCGGTCTCGATCCACATGGCCGACGAGCGCGGCCAGACCTTCGGCCAGGTCTCCAACGCCTTCATCCGGGTCGTCAACCAGGCCGACGGCCAGGAACTCGCCCGCTACGACCTGTCCGAGGACGCCTCCACCGAGACCGCCATGATCTTCGGCGAGCTCTACCGCTACCAGGGCGAGTGGAAGTTCCGCGCCGTCGGCCAGGGCTACGCCTCCGGCCTGCGCGGCATCGCGCTCGACTTCGGTGTGAACGTCTCCTAGCACGCTCTGCGTCCGGATGTAGGGACCGCCCCACCCACAGGACACCGGCGCCCTCTACACTTCGTGGTCAACAGTAGGTAAAGCCGAGTACGGCGCGAGCGAGACCCGTACACACAAGATTGGGTAGCCAGTGCTTCTGAAAACCTTCGGCTGGTCGTTCGCGATCACCGCGCTCGGCCTGGTCGCCGCGGTCTTCTACGGGGGGTGGGAGGCCTTCGGTATCGTGGCGATCCTCGCCGTCCTGGAGATCTCCCTGTCGTTCGACAACGCGGTCGTCAACGCCGGAATCCTGAAGAAGATGAACGCCTTCTGGCAGAAGATCTTCCTCACGGTCGGCGTCCTCATCGCCGTCTTCGGCATGCGGCTGGTCTTCCCGGTCGTCATCGTCGCGATCACCGCCAAGATGGGCCCCATCGAGGCCGTCGACCTCGCGCTCAACAACAAGGACCGCTACCAGGAGCTGGTCACCGACGCCCACCCGGCGATCGCCGCCTTCGGTGGCATGTTCCTGCTGATGATCTTCCTCGACTTCATCTTCGAGGACCGGGACATCCAGTGGCTGCGCTGGATCGAGCGCCCGCTCGCCAAGCTCGGCAAGGTCGACATGCTGTCGGTCTGCATCGCCCTGATCGTCCTGCTGATCACCTCCTTCACCTTCGCCACCCACGCCCACCAGCACGGCGGCGGCCACACCGACAAGGCGCAGACGGTCCTGATCGCCGGTATCGCCGGCCTGATCACGTACATGATCGTCGGCGGCCTCTCCGGCTTCTTCGAGGACCGTCTCGAAGCCGAGGAGGAGCGCGAGCACGAGGAGGAGGAAGAGGCCGAGCGCAGCGGCAAGAAGAAGTCGGCGGTCCTGCTGGCCGGCCAGGCCGCGTTCTTCATGTTCCTCTACCTGGAGGTCCTGGACGCGTCCTTCTCCTTCGACGGCGTGATCGGCGCGTTCGCCATCACCAACGACATCGTCCTCATGGCCCTCGGCCTCGGCATCGGCGCGATGTACGTCCGCTCGCTCACCGTCTACCTGGTCCGCCAGGGCACCCTGGACGACTACGTCTACCTGGAGCACGGCGCCCACTACGCGATCGGCGCGCTGGCCGTGATCCTCATGGTCACCATCCAGTACGAGATCAACGAGGTCATCACCGGTCTCGTCGGCGTCGTCCTGATCGGCTGGTCGTTCTGGTCCTCCGTACGACGCAACCAGCGGCTGGCCGCGGCCGAGGGAAGCGCGGGATCGGACGACAAGGCCGAGGTCCCCTCCGGGGTCTGAACCGGCTCGCCGGGCCGAAAACGGAGGGTGTGACGCCCTCCTCGACGAGGAACGCTCTGATGGGGGCGGCCGACCGGTCGGCCGCCCCCAGGCGTTTTCAGGAGTTACTGGGGGCGGGAATGGGTTTCTTCGACGGGCTGCTGGGCGGCAGGGCGGCCGAGTTCGACTCGGGCAGCGCCGCGTCCAACTCCATCGAGCTCACCAAGCGGCACCAGCAGGTGTCCCTCACCAAGCAGGGCGCGGCCACCGGCAACCTGCGGATCAACCTGAGCTGGCGGATGCGGACGTCCGACTTCGACGGGGAACAGCGGGAGAGCCTCTTCCGGCACCCCTTCAAGGCGCTCAGGCCGCCGGAGGTGACCGGACACGGACAGAGCATGGTCAACGTCGACCTCGACCTCGGGGCGCTGTACGAGCTGGCCGACGGGACGAAGGGGGTCGTCCAGCCGCTCGGCGGCCTGCTCGGCGACGTGAACGCACCGCCGTACGTCAAGCTCAGCGGCGACGACCGGTTCGGGTCGGCGTCCGGCGAGACGATGTACGTCAACCTCGACCACCGGGACGACATCAAGCGGCTGCTGGTGTTCGTGTACATCTACGACCAGACGCCGGCGTTCGACCGCACCCACGCGATCGTCACGCTGTACCCGAGCAACGGCCCGCGGATCGAGATAGGCCTCGACGAACGGCATCCGCAGGCCCGGTCGTGTGCGGTGGTGATGATCGAGAACCTGAAGGGGGAGCTGGTCGTCCGGCGCGAGGTGAAGTTCGTGTACGGGTTCCAGGGGGAGCTGGACCGGCTGTACGGGTGGGGGCTGCAGTGGGGGCGGGGTTACAAGACGGCGGAGCGGTAGCTCGCCCACGGGGGTGGGGGTGGTGTGAGTGCGCGAGTGCGGGTCGTGCGTGGCTGGTCGCGCAGTTCGCCGCGCCCCTGGGTAGGGGCAGTCACCGCCCGATGAACTGCGGGCCCTGCGGAGGCAGCCGGAAGTCCGCGTTGGGGACCGTCGCCACCGGGATCGGGGCCGGGGGCGGGTAGCCGTAGCCCGACTGGGGCGGTTGCTGGGTGTAGGCGGGCTGCGGGTAGGCGTAGGTGGCCGGCTGGGGGTAGCCGTAGGCGGGCTGGGTGGGTACCGACGTCGGCTGCTCGGGCGGGAGCGGGAGGGACGACAGGGGCTCCTCCGCCGGCTCGGACTCGTCCACCGAGATGCCGAAGTCCGTGGCCAGGCCCTTGAGGCCGTTGCTGTAGCCCTCGCCGAGCGCGCGGAACTTCCAGCCCTCGCCCCTGCGGTACAGCTCGCCGCAGATCAGGGCCGTCTCGGCGCCGGTCTCCGGCTTGATGTCGAAGTGGGCCAGCGCTTCGGCGTCGGGCGCGGAGGCGTCGTACAGCAGGATGCGCAGAGCGGGTACGTGTTCGAACGGGACGCCGTCCGCCGACGCGACCAGGAGGATTCGGCCGACATTGGGCTCGACACCGGGGAGATCTGTCTGGATGGTGTCGGTGAGGCCCTCGGCCACCCGCTTCTTGCCGAGCCGCCAGACCTTCCCGGAGGGGTGCCGGGGCTGGTTGTAGAAGACGAAGTCCTCGTCGGAGCGCACGCGTCCGTCGGGGCCGAGGAGCAGCGCCGAGGCGTCGACGTCCGGAACCCCCTGCCCGGTTGTCCAGCGCAGCACGGCCCGGACCGTGGTGGCTTCCACGGGGACGTTCGACCCCTTCAGCATCGCGTGCGTCATGCGGTCATCCTGCCCTCTCGGTCCTGGTCACGACAACGCGGGGGGCCTCGCGACCGACACAGGCGGGTTACCTGGAATTCATGCCCGGCGGGAACCCCCGACATGGCTTTGTACGTACTATTACCGGCCACCCTTTACCAATTTCACAGGATCGGCCCACGCCACGGGGGAGTTCTATGCGTCATTTCGGGCACATCGCACCTCAGGTGCGGCAGCGCCTCTTCCATCAGGAGCCGTGCGAGTTCACCGCCGACTCCCCGGCCCGGCTGCTCTCCGCGGCCCTGGGCGCCACGCTGTACAGCCCGGCCACCCGGCTGCGGCTCGCCGACGACATCGTCAAACAGGCGGGCCTGGGCGTGGTCTCGATGGTGCTGTGCCTGGAGGACTCCATCGGCGACGAGGACGTGGCCGCCGGTGAGGAGAACCTCGTCCGGCAGTTCGCCGACCTGGCCGGGCGGCAGCGGGCCGGTGCGGAGCTCCCGCTGCTCTTCATCCGGGTGCGGGAGCCCGAGCAGATCTCCGACCTGGTACGACGGCTGGGCGCGAGCGTGTCGCTGCTGTCCGGATTCGTGTTCCCGAAGTTCACCGAGGAGCGCGGCATCCCCTTCCTGCAGGCGCTGGACGGCGCCACGCTGCGCAGCGGCCGCCGGCTCTTCGGCATGCCGGTCCTGGAGACGCCCGAGCTGATGTACCGGGAGACCCGCGTGGACGCCCTGGAGGGCATCGCCCGCGCCGTCGACAAGTACCGCGACAAGGTCCTGGCGCTGCGCCTCGGGGTGACCGACTTCTGCTCGTCCTACGGGCTGCGCCGGGCTCCCGACATGACCGCCTACGACGTGCAGATCATCGCCTCCGTCATCGCCGACGTGGTGAACATGCTGGGCCGGGCCGACGGCACCGGGTTCACGGTGACCGGGCCGGTGTGGGAGTACTTCCGGGTCCCCGAGCGCATGTTCAAGCCGATGCTGCGGACCAGCCCCTTCCTGGAGGAGCAGGCCGTGGAACTGCGCAACCGGCTCATCGAGCACGCCATGGACGGCCTGCTCAGGGAGATCTCCCTCGACCAGGCCAACGGGCTGCTCGGCAAGACCTGCATCCACCCGTCCCACGTCATCCCCGTGCACGCGCTGTCCGTCGTCAGTCACGAGGAGTTCTCCGACGCCCAGGACATCCTGCGGCCGGAACGCGGCGGCGGGGGTGTACTTCGCTCGGCCTACACGAACAAGATGAACGAGGTGAAGCCGCACCGCGCCTGGGCCGAGCGGACCATGCTCCGCGCCGAGGTGTTCGGCGTGGCCAACGAGGACGTCGGCTTCGTGGAGCTGCTCGCCGCCGGGATACCGGCTTGACGGACGCTACGGGACGACACAGGGAACCCATGAACATCGCAGCGAACAACGGGGTCTGGTCCGGCAGCTGGGTCGCCGAGCGGCTCGGTGTCGAACTCGTCGGCGACGACGGCCTGACGGCCCTCCTCGGCCTCGCCCTGCGCCGCAACCCCAGACGGGCCCACCTGCTGGTCTCCAACGTGCTCGGCAAGCACGTACCGCAGTCGCCGACCGTGGTGTACGGGCATGGCTTCGCCCTCGGCCGACGGGTGCGTGACCTGCTCGGCGAGACGGAGGCGGCGCGGGCGGTGGTCGTCGGCTACGCCGAGACGGCGACCGGCCTCGGGCATGCGGTGGCCGACGGCATCGGCCTCGCCCCCTACCTGCACTCCACGCGCCGCCCGGTGGCCGGGGTCGCGCCCGCGGGGGGCTTCGAAGAGGCCCACTCCCACGCGACCTCGCATCTGCTGCTCCCGGAGGACCCCGCCCTGCTCGCCGCCGACGGGCCCCTGGTCCTGGTCGACGACGAGTTCTCCACCGGCAACACGGTCCTGAACACGATCCGGGACCTGCACGCCCGTTATCCGCGGAAACGTTACGTCGTGGTGGCGTTGGTCGATATGCGGTCGCAGGCCGACGCGGGGCGGCTGACGTCGTTCGCCGAGGAGATCGGCGCCAGGGTGGACCTGCTGGCGGCGGCTTCGGGCACGGTGAAGCTGCCCGAGGGCGTCCTGGAAAAGGGGCAGGAGCTGGTGGCGCGGTACGAAGGGGGTGCCGCGACAGGTGATCAGCCGTCCGCGGCGCCGTCGGGGCCGGCCGCGCAGTTCCCCGCGCCCCTTACCGGCGCTGCCCTTGAAGTCGGCTTCAAGTCCCCCCACGTAGGGGCGCGGGGAACTGCGCGCTCAGCCCCCGGCGGCCCGCAGCCGACCGACAACCGCACCACCCCCCACCCCACCCGCGTCGACCTGCACTGGCCGCCCGGCCTCCCCGACGGCGGGCGGCACGGATTCACCCCGGCCCACCGCATACGCCTCGAATCGGCCCTCCCCCTGATGGCGGCGCGGGTCGCCGAAGCCCTGCCCCCCGACGCCCGCCGCGTGCTCACGCTCGGCTTCGAAGAGCTGATGTACGCCCCCCTCAGGATCGCCCGCGAGCTGGAGGCCCTGGTCGCCGCCGAGGTGCGGTACTCCACCACCACCCGCTCGCCCGTCCTGGCCGTCGACGACCCCGGCTACGCCATCCGCAGCCGCCTCGTCTTCCCGGCCCACGACAACCCCGCCGACGGCCCCGGCGAGCGCTACGCGTACAACGTCGCAGGCGCCGGCTTCGACGCCGTCGTCCTGTTCGTCGACTCGGCCGGCGACACCCCCGAACTGCACGCCCCCGGCGGCCTCCTGGCCCTGCTCGGCGCGCATGCCCCGCACGTCCTGCTCGCGGCTGTACCGTCGTACGTCCCCGCGCTACCCGAAGAGAGCCCCGCCATGCTGCCCGAGCCCCTCCGCGGCCCCGCCTTCTCCTCGTACCCGGCGGAGGACGTCGGCTGGCTGCTCCAGGACCTCTCGGACGTCACGCTGGAGGCGCCGACCGAGGAGCGCGAGGAGGCGATCCAGAGCGGCGGCGCCCACTACGCGGAGTCGCTGCCGGTGGAGTACCAGCCGAGCGAGCAGTACCAGGCGCTGTTCCACGCCGCACTGGAGACCTCGGCGGCGCGCATCGCGCAGGCGGTCGGGGTGGTCACCGAGACCGTGATGGCCGAGAGGTCGCCCCGCCCGGTGCTCGTGTCGCTGGCGCGGGCCGGTACCCCGGTGGGCGTGCTGATGCGCCGCTGGGCGCAGTTCCGGTACGGCCTCGACCTGCCGCACTACGCGGTGTCGATCGTGCGCGGCCGCGGTATCGACGCCAACGCGCTGCGCTGGCTGGCCGCGCACCACGACCCGCGGGACGTCGTGTTCGTGGACGGCTGGACGGGCAAGGGCGCGATCACCCGGGAACTCGCCGACGCGGTCGCGGAGTTCGAGGCGCGGGCGGGCGTCTCCGGGTTCGATCCGGAGATCGCGGTGCTCGCCGACCCGGGGTCGTGCGTGCGGACGTACGGCACCCGGGAGGACTTCCTGATCCCCTCCGCGTGCCTCAACTCGACCGTCTCCGGGCTGATCTCGCGGACCGTGCTGCGATCCGACCTGGTGGGTCCCGACGACTTCCACGGCGCGAAGTTCTACCGCGAACTGGCCGGCGCCGACGTGTCGGTGGCCTTCCTGGACGCCGTCGCGGCCCGGTTCGCCGAGGTGGCCGAGTCCGTGGACGCGGCCGTGAAGGAGCTGGCCGTCACCGACCGCACGCCGACCTGGGAGGGCTGGGCGGCCGTCGAGCGGATCAGCGAGGAGTACGGCATCCACGACGTGAACCTGGTCAAGCCGGGCGTCGGCGAGACCACCCGGGTGCTGCTGCGCCGGGTGCCCTGGAAGATCCTGGCGCGGGCCGGGGCGGGCGCGGACCTCGACCACGTGCGGCTGCTCGCGGAACAGAGAGGGGTACCGGTGGAGGAGGTCGGCGAACTGCCGTACACCTGTGTCGGGTTGATCCACCCGAAGTACACGCGCGGGGCGACCGGCGCCGACGGCCGGGCGGTGAACCTCTGATGGCGGTGCTCGTCGCGAGCGACCTCGACCGTACGCTCATCTACTCGGCCGGTGCCCTGGCGCTGACCATGCCGGACGCGCGGGCGCCCCGGCTGCTCTGCGTCGAGGTGCACGAGAGCAGGCCGCTGTCGTACCTGACGGAGACGGCCGGGCGGCTGCTGACCGAACTGGGGGACGCGGCCGTCTTCGTGCCGACCACGACGCGGACCCGCAAGCAGTACGAGCGGATCAACCTGCCGGGGCCCGCGCCGCGGTACGCCATCTGTGCCAACGGCGGGCACCTGCTGGTCGACGGGGTGTCCGACGAGGACTGGCACGCGCGGGTGCTGGCGCGGCTGGCCGACGAGTGCGCGCCGCTCGACGAGGTGCGGGCGTATCTGATGGAGCACGCCGACCCGGTGTGGCTGCGCAAGCACCGGGTCGCCGAGGACCTGTTCGCCTACCTGGTCGTGGAGCGGGAGCTGCTGCCCGAGGAGTGGGTGAAGAGCCTCGCGGTGTGGGCGGAGAACCGCGGCTGGACGGTGTCGTTGCAGGGGCGGAAGATCTACGCCGTGCCGAAGCCGCTGACGAAGAGCGCGGCCATGCGGGAGGTCGCGCGCCGGACCGGGGCGGAGCTGACCCTGGCCGCCGGTGACTCCCTGCTCGACGCCGACCTGCTGCTGGCCGCGGACCGCGGCTGGCGGCCGGGGCACGGGGAGTTGGCCGACGCCGGGTGGACCGGGCCGGCCATCACCGCGCTGCCGGAGCGGGGAGTGCTCGCCGGTGAGCGGATCCTGCGGGAATTCCTGGCGACGGCCCGCAAGGGGAGTTAGCCGCAGCAACCGCCGCCGCAACAGCCCCCGCCGGAGCCGGTGGGGGCGGCGGAGCGGGCGGCGGACGCGCCGGCCGTTCCCCCCACCGCCACGGTCGACAGGAGCTTTACCGTGTCCTGATGTCCTTCCGGGCATGCTGCCGGTGCCGATGACTCGGCCATGGGGCGGGACAGTTCGAATGTGTCGCCGCAGGTGCGGCAGCGGTACTCGTAGCGGGGCATGAGGGACAGGCTAGCGGCAGCGATGCGGGAGTGACGGGCATCACTGCACCTCAGAATTTCATGAGTGTTCCTTTCTGTCCGATACTTGTGCGGAGATATTGAAAAGATCGCTGATAATTTGAGCTGGCCGCGAGGAGCCAAAAGACCGGGGGAAGAGGGGGGCTCGTAGCGCCGCGCCCGCCGCGGCTCTGCCACCCGTCGTGTCTACCTGCGCGCGCAAGACCGAGTGCGAGGGGAGACGCAGTCGTGACGGACGCAACGGAGCGGACGGGCGACCCCGAGGACGGCCATGACCAGGCCGGATCCCGGGATCGAAAGCCGTTCGGGCCGGATGCGACGCTGCATCTGAAGGTCGACGGCCTGCGCGCGGAGCATGCTCTGTGGCAGAAGGGCGACGACGCTCAGCGTGCGCAGGAGGTCGCACGGCAGAAGGCGGAGGCTCTGTGGAACGAGCTGCACGCCCTGCGGGCCGGGGACGCCGAAGCCGCGCAGGCGGGAGCGGACAAGGGTGCGCGCCGCGACGAGGGCGACGGCCCGGCATCCCCCGAGGGGGCGCAGCGGAAGAAGCCGGGCCCGCCGGTGCATGACGCGACTCTGCATCTGAAGGTGGACGCGCTGCGCGCGAAGGTGCGCGCTCTGCGGAACGACGAGACGATGCAGATACGCGTGCCGGAGCAGCGGCAGCAGGAGCCGTCGGCGCCACGAGTGAGCCGCGCCGAGCGGCGGCGCAGCGCGCGGCCCTCCGGGCGGGAGCGCGTCGTCGGTGTCTGGGGCAGGATCGGGGCTCTCGTGGGGCCCCGGCTCGCGCCACTGGCGCCGTACGCGCGGAAGATGCGGCCGCTGTACCCGCGGCCCGGCCGGACCGGCTGGCGGCGCTGGATGCCGTCCTGGCGGCAGTGGCTGGGGGCCTGGCTGGGGGGTGTCGGGCTGACCGGGCTGTTCCTCGTGGTGGCCTATGCCGCCACGGACATACCCTCCAATCTCAACTCGTACGCCACTCAGCAGGACAACGTGTACTTCTGGTCCGACGGGACGCCGATGGCCCGGACCGGCTGGGTGCAGCGGCAGGACATGCCGCTCAAGGACATACCCGTGGACGTGCGCTGGGCGGTGCTCGCGGCGGAGAACGAGAGCTTCTACACCGACCCCGGCATCTCGATGAAGGGCATCGCCCGGGCCCTCTACCGCACGGTCGGCGAGGGGGACACCGAGGGCGGTTCCACCATCACCCAGCAGTACGTGAAGAACGTCTACCTGACGCAGAACCAGACCGTCAGCCGGAAGTTCACCGAGGCGATGATCTCCCTCAAGCTCGACAACAAGATGAGCAAGGACCAGATCCTGGAGGGCTACCTCAACACCAGCTGGTTCGGCCGGGGCACCTACGGCATCCAGCGCGCCTCCCAGGCCTACTACGGCAAGGACGTCAGCCAGCTGAACGTCAGTCAGGCCGCCGTGCTCGCCTCGCTGCTCAAGGGCGCCGGGCTCTACGACCCGACGCTCGGCAAGGCCAACCACAAGCGGGCGGTGGAGCGCTGGTCCTGGATCCTGGACCGGATGGTCAAGATCGGCAAGCTGTCGCCGGCCGAGCGCGCCAAGTACACGAAGTTCCCGGAACCGATCGCGACCAACAAGGTGTACGACACCGGTAATCAGAGCGACTACCTGGTGGAACTGGCCCAGCAGTACGCCAAGAAGGCCGCCCACATCTCGGACAAACAGTTCGACCTCGGCGGGTACCAGATCTACACCACCTTCGACCGGAAGAAGGAGGACACCCTCACCAAGGCCGTGACCAAGGCCCGCAAGGACGCCAAGGCGAGCGACCCCCAGAACGCCGCGGCCGCCCACTACGGAGCCTCCTCGGTCGCCACCGACGGGCGGATCGTCGCCGTGTACGGCGGACCCGACCACCGGACCCAGGGCTACAACGAGTCCAACGCCACCACCGTCCCGGCCGGCTCGGCCTTCCTGCCCTTCGTCTACGCGGCCGGACTGCAGAACGGCGTCCAGAAGGAACGCGGCCAGGCCACCACCGACGTCCTGCCCGGGACGCTCTACGACGGCGACGACAAGGTCCCGGTCACCACACCCGACGGACCGTACTGGGACCGCAGCGGCAAGAAGGTCTACGCCAGGAACGACGACGACACGTCCTACGGGCAGATCAGCCTCGCCGACGCCCTCGCCCGGTCGGTGAACACACCGTTCATGCAACTCGGCATGGACACCGGCCTCGACAAGGTCCGCGCCACCGCGGTGGCCTCCGGGCTGCTCTCCGAGAGCATGGGCCCCCAGGTGCCCGCGCTGTCCGTCGGCAGCTCCACACCCAGCGCGATCCGGATGGCGAGCGGCTACGCCACGTTCGCGGCCGGCGGCGACCACACCGAGCCGTACTCGGTCTCCAAGATCACCCGTAACGGCCACCGGGTCGTCCTGGACACCCCCCGGCCGACCCGCGCGGTCCGCGACGACGTGGCCGAGGACGTCGAACAGGCGCTCACCGAATCGTTCCGCCTGGCCCACCCGACCCCCGCCCTCACCCACGCGGCGGCCGGAAAGGCCGGCAGCACCCACGCCGGCGGCAAGGACACCGCCGCCTGGTACACCGGCACGCTCTCGAACGTGACGACGTCGGTCGTCGTATACCGCATCGACCTGAACAAGTCCCTGGAGCCGCTGCCGCTCAAGGGCATCGCCGGAACCGGCGCCGACAACGTCCCGTACACGGTCTGGGCACAGGCCATGGGCCTCGACTGACCCCCGAGGCCACGAAGCTCCCCACGCCATCCACCCGCAGAATGAGCCGAGCATGAAGCCCCGCACGAAGCCGACAACCGGCGGCCACCGCCGCAAGGCGCCCGCCCGTGACCGCCGTCCAGCCCGCCCGGAGGTCATGACCCTGGCCGCCTTCCTGGTCGTGGCCTCCCTCGTCGCGGGCTACCTGGTGCTCACCAGACAGGACGACACCGCGCCCACCGCCGCCGGAACCACGAAGGCCTCCCCGTCGGCGTCCGCCTCGCCGAAGTGGGACGGCAAGACCCACATCCTCGGCGACGGCTCGACCTCGTACACCGGGCCGCAGCAGGACCAGCTGAAGCCCGTAAAGCTCAAGCCGGGGGAGAAGCCGCCCCAGTTCGTCGTCTTCTCCTGGGACGGCGCGCTGGAGGGCTCCGACCATCTCTTCTCGCACTACCGGGAGATGGCCAAGGAGTACAACGCCCACATGACCTTCTTCCTCACCGGCATCTACCTGCTGCCCAAGAGCAAGAAGACCCTCTACACCGGCCCGATGCACCAGCCCGGCGACGCCGCCATCGACTACGCCACCGACGAGCACATCCGCACCACCCTGGAACAGCTCCGCGAGGCCTACAACGACGGCAACGAGATCGGCACCCACTTCAACGGCCACTTCTGCGAGAAGAAGGGCGGCGGCTACTGGAGTGTCGAGCAGTGGAAGAGCGAGATCGACCAGTTCTACAAGTTCGTCGAGAACTGGAAGACCAACACCGGCTTCAAGGACATCCCCGCCCTGCCCTTCGACTTCAAGCAGGAGGTCGTCGGCGGCCGCGCCCCCTGCCTGGAGGGCCAGCCCAACCTGCTGAAGGCCCTGCAGAAGTACGGCTACAACTGGAAGTACGACGCCAGCTCCCCCGGCGACTTCCAGATCTGGCCCTCCAAGAAGGACGGCCTCTGGAACTTCCCGCTGGAGATGCTCCCCTACCCCGGCGGTGACTACCAGGGCCTCTCCATGGACTTCAACTTCCTCTACAACCAGTCCAACGGCGAGACCGACGGCGACCCCGCCAAGTACGCCGAATGGGAGCAGCAGACCGTCGAGTCCTACATGGACGGCTTCAACCGGGTCTACTACGGCAGCCGCGCCCCGCTGTTCATCGGCAACCACTTCGAGGACTGGAACGGCGGCATCTACATGAAGGCCATCGACCAGGTCATCCCGAAGATATGCACCAAGAAGGGCGTCAAGTGCGTCTCCTTCAAGGAGCTTTCCGACTGGATGGACGCCCAGGACCCGGCCACCCTGGCCCGGCTGCGCACCCTGGACCCCGCCCAGGCGCCGTCCGACTGGTCCGACATCGTGAAGTGAGCGTCGTACCAGCCGCCGGCAGGCGGTTCAATTCGGCACGGCGGCAAGCGGATTCCAATCCTGCAACCCCCTTCACAGGAGTCACACACGCCGTGCGAAGATGCCGTCGCCCGGTAGGAGTACCGGCGTAGAGGGGAACATCCTTGAAATCCAGAAAACTGAGCCGTAAGCGCAGCCGCGCGGCCATAGTCACGGCGACGGCTGCCTCGGTCGTCGCCGGTGTCGCCTTCGCGTCCAACTGGAGCGCGGGCGCGGCCGTCGTCGACGATCCGACCGTGAACGCCGCGACCAAGGCGACCTTCCAGAAGCTGGCCGACGCGGTCTTCACCGACCGCACCCAGGCCCTCGTGCGGGGTGCCTCGCAGAAGAAGCAGACGTCCCGCTTCTCCGGTGACGTCCGGCTCTCCGGCACCCAGTCGCGCGACGAGAGCGCGGCACTGACCCAGCTGCGCGGCCGCCAGAGCAGCATCGCCAAGGCCGGCGAGACGTACAGCGCCGGCAGCACCCAGGTCACGCTCGACGCGACCCGCGTGACCGGCCGTACCGCCAAGGCCGACGTCACCGAGACGACGACGCTGACCTACGCGAAGGCCGCCTCCGGCACGCCGAAGACCACCGGCTTCCAGGCCCACCACGAGCTGACCTTCAAGGCGGACCGGCAGGGCACCTGGCAGCTGACGAACATCCAGGACACCGACGACGGCGGCCTCGCCGTCAACACGCTGTCCAAGCCCTCGGTCAAGGCGCCCGCCACCGGCGACGACGGCAACACCACGCCGGACGCCCCCCGCGCGGCCACCACGCGCAACCCCACGCCCGTGCCGAAGGCCCTCACCGGCGGCACGTACGACTACAAGGCGATGGCCACGTACGCCGAGAAGTACGTGTACAACTACAACCCGGACTACCCGGACTACAACAACGAGACGGCCGGCGGCGACTGCACCAACTTCGTCAGCCAGTCCCTCAAGGCCGGCGGCTGGAAGCACGTCCCGGGCTACGTGTACGACTACACGAAGTGGTTCGGCACCGCCGACATCCAGTCGGACTCGTTCGTCGGCGTCAACGAGTGGTCCTGGTTCGCCCAGAACTCCAAGCGCACCACCCCGCTCGCCAACGTCTTCCAGGCGCAGGTCGGCGACGTCATCCAGATGGACTTCGACCGGGACGGCTCGAAGGACCACACGATGATCGTCACGTACGTGGCCAACGGCATCCCGTACGTGACCTACCACTCCAACAACACCTACCGCAGGTCGCTGGCGAGCCTCGTCGCGTCGTACCCGAACGCGTACTACTACGCCTACCGCACCTGATCACCGGCAGCCCCACCGGCAGCCGTGAGGGCCCGCTGCTCCGCCTCGGGGTGGCGGGCCCGCCAGTACGGGTTGTCGTGCGGCAGGTTCGTGCTGACCCTGCCGTACATCCCGAACACCATCAGCACGAGACCCACCACGAAACTGAACAGCACGTTCTGGATCTTGAAGGCCAGGAAGTCCGATTCCGTGTCCAGCAGGCCCAGGAACAGGAAGCCGTTCAGGATGAACAGCACCCCGAGGACCATGTTCAGCGTGGACGCGAAGTTCCCGCCGATCACCATCCCGACGAACAGCAGCAGCCCGACACAGATCGACAGCACACTCAGCGCGCCGTTGGTGTTCAGGCCGATCGCGGTGTTCCCGCCCGTGTCGAAGAAACCGATGTTGTTGGTCAGCCCGAGGATCCCGAAGGCCACCAGGAACAGGCCCATCAGTCCCGCCCCGATCCGGTAGACCTGGTTCAGGCGGTGATCGACGGGCAGCGCCTCGTCGAAAACGATCTGCGGCCGCGACATCCCCGAATGCGCTCGGTGTCCTGACGGCGCCGTGTGTGAGGCCATCTCCGCCTCCCCATCTGGATTGCGGGTCGCCTCCCAATATCCGCCCGCGTCGACCGGACGGCAAACGGCTCACGGGTGCCCGGTGCCCCGGTCCTCCCGGATCTGCGCCACCGTCCGCGCCACCGACCGCCGCACCGCCTCCGTCTCCGTCAGGAAGTGCCAGTAGTCGGGATGCCGCCCCTCCAGTGTCCCCACCGCCCGGTCCAGCCGTGCCACCGCGTCGTCCAGCGGCCGCGCGTGCCGCGGATCCGGGCTGGACCGCCCGGCCATCGCCAGCCGCTGCGCGTCCCGGATCGCGAACCGCGTCCGCTCGATCTCCGCCTGCGGATCCTTCTGCACCGCGTTGAGCCGGCTCAGCCGGTCACCGGCGGCGGAAACCGCCTCGTCGGTCGCGTTGAGCAGCGCCCGCACGGTCGACAGCAGCGACGTGGCGTCCGCCCACCGCTGGGCGTCCCGCGCCGCCTGCGCCTCCCGCAGCTTCGCCTCGGCCTGCCGCACGTTCTCCCCCGCCTGCTGCGGCACCTGCTGCAGATCCTGCCAGCAGGCCGCCGAGAACCGCCGTCGCAGCTCGCTGAGGACCGGGTCCACCTGCCCGGCCCTGGTGGTCAGCGCCTGCGCCCGGGTCCGCAGGCTCACCAGCCGGTGATCGATCTCCGCGGCCTGCTCCGGCAGCCGCTCGGCCTCGACCCGGATCGCCTCGGCCTCCCGCTGCACCCGCCCGGCCCGCTCCAGCGTCGCCTGCACGCCGTGCTGCCCCGCGCCCTGGTTCAGCCTGGTCAGCTCGGGCGACAGCGCGGCCAGCCGGGCCGCCAGCTCATCGGCCCGGATCGGGGTGTTCCGCACCGCGTCCAGCGCGTTGCTGGCCGCCAGCAGCGCCTGCCGGGCCCGCTCCACGGCGGGCGCCAGCCGCGCCAGCTGCGTCTCCGCCTTGCCGAGCAACGGCCCGAGCGACTCCCCGAACCGGTCCAGCTCCCCCTTGACCCGCACCAGCTCGTCCTTGGCCCCGGAGATCTCCCCGCGCGCCCGCGCCGCCGTGGCGGCCTCCAGGTCGTCCCGGTCCAGGTCATGGGCGTCGATGGCCTGGATGTACCGGTTGCTCACCTCGTCGATCCGGCGGCCCAGCGCCTCGAAGTCCGAGACGGCACGACGCGCGGCAGGCGAGTCGTCGACGGCGGCGATGGTCTCTATCGAGATCCGCAGATCCCGCTGGGCGGTGTCCAGTTCGTAGAACGCGGTCGCCGCGGCGTCCTTGGCCGCCTGCGCCTCCGCCCGCTGACTCTCCGCCCGCCCGCCGAACCACCGCCGCGTCCCGCCCCCGGCGAACGCCCCCGGCACCACCAGCAGCGCCAGCACCGGCAGGCTCACGAGCCCCAGGACATCCCGGAACGGCGTGCGCCGGGCCCGTACGGGAGGCGGGTACGACTGCTCGGATACCGCCGAAGTCGCCGATGTCCCCGTCACTTCTCCCTCTCCCGTGCCACGCTGCGCCCTCTGTCCTGGCGGTCGCTCCAATTCTCCCACTCGTGAAAGACGAACACACGGGCCGGTCAGTTCGCGGTTGGGGCGATCGGTCGGGGACGGTGCGGACGTGCGGCCGGTGACGGTGCGGCCGGGTGCGGCCGGTCGGCCCCGATAACGGTTTGCGGGACAGCGCCCCTGGCCATGTAGGCTGTCGACTCGTCTCGGGTGCGTAGCTCAGGGGTAGAGCGCCTGCCTTACAAGCAGGATGTCGGCGGTTCGAAACCGTCCGCGCCCACGTGAACGGAGGACCCCGGCCGATGCGGCCGGGGTCCTCCGGTGTTCTCAGCCCTCCTTGTGCGCGTGCTTGAGCCGGCTCCGGGCGTCCATGCGGTCCGGTGCCGTGACCTCCGCCCAGAAGCGGTGGCCGCTGACGAACACCGCGAGTTCGTGCTCGCGGCGGCGCAGCTTCTCCACCTCGGCCTGTTCGTCCTCGGTCCAGCCCGGGGAGGCGGGGCGCTCCACCTTGCGCCAGCCGCCGTCGTCACTGAATCCGTCCAGCGGCTCGACCGACCAGGGGAGCCGCTTCAGCAGGGCCGACAACTCGGCCCGGACCTGATGCAGCTCCTCCTGACCGGCGAGGAGGTCACTCGGAAAGTCATAGGTCGCAGCCACCCGGCAATGGTACGCCTGTTCGATTTTAGGTGGCGAGTCTGTTCGTGGGGTTCATGTGTTCGACGCACGGTGCGGCGGACCGCGTCGTCCACGAACAGACTCGCCACCTAAAACGGACCGGCCGGGAGGTTGGTCACCGCCAGCAGGCAAGCTCCGGTGACCAGCGTCTGCACGGCCGCCGTGACCCACATCCGGGCGCTCCACGCCGCCGCCGCGATGATCCCCGCGCACAGGATGAGGCCGCCCAGGCACGCCGGTGCGACCCACGCCGCCCCGCGTGTGCCGAGCGACAGAACGCCCACGGCTGCGAGCAGCGCGACCGCCTCGAACACCACCATGGCCACGGCCGCGACCATGTCCCCGGCCCACTTCACGTACCGTCTGACTCCGCCGCCCACCGCGGCAGCGTCTCCCGGAGCCGCGGGCTCCGCCGGGCCCGCCCCCATACCGATACCGGACCGGGACCCGGCCGGTGGGTGGAGGCCCTCTCCATCGACCCCTGGGTGGTGGTGACCGACGGGCTGCCGGAGGAGCCTTGAGGCATGGGATCACTGCACTCGGGACTTGTCGCTCTCACCGGTGTCTGCGTCCTGGTCTTCGTCGTGGCCTGGATCGCGGGTGCCGTCTACTTCGGCATGAAGGGCCAGGCCGGCGTGCGCGGTTGGGTGCGCGGGCTGCGCCGCACGCTGCCCCGCAGGGTGCTGCTGGTCGCCGGCGCCTGGCTGTTCTCCTGGCTGCTCGGGCACACCGCCGGGTTCTGGCACCGCCTGCAGTACTGGCAGCCCGAACTCGCTCTCCTGGGCGCCCTGCTCGCCGTCACCGGCACCGCCCTGCTGCTGTGGGCCCGCTGGGTCCTGGGCACCATGTGGGCGAGCGTCCCGACGGTCCGGGAGCACCACGAACTGCGCACCGACGGGCCCTACCGACTGGTCCGCCACCCCATATACACCGGCCTGCTCGCACTGGTCGCCGGTGCCATGCTGGCCTGCGGCTTCGGCGTCTGGACAGCCGTCCTGGCGGTCACCGTGCCATGGCTGCTGAGCCGGGTGCGGACCGAGGACGCGCTCATGGCCGGCCGGTTCGGGGCCGCCTACGAGGCCTACCGCGCCCGCGTCCCGGCACTCATACCGTGGACCCGGCCCGCACCGGTCCGCCCGCGCCACGGGGACGCGAGCAGCAGCCCGGGGTAGGAGGGGCCGGGGAGCATCCGCTACGGCTGGTGCGGCACCAGGCGGACGGTCACGTACGACTCACCCGGGCCGGGGGCGCGGTTCCAGGGGCGGGTGCGAAGGGAGTGCAGGCGGCCTCGGGTGAGGGCGAACCGGGGGAGGCGGACGCCGAACTCGGTGGCGAGGGCCGCCAGGACGCGGCGCTCGTGCTCCCCGTGCTCGTCGGGACCGTCCGGCGGGAAGCGGAGGGACTCCGGCACCGGGCCCCGGTGCTCGGTGGTGGTGTCGCGAGCGGTGACGGCGTACCGCTCCTCGCCGTTCTCCGCGACGGAGAGGTGGAAGACGCCCGGGCGCTGGTCGCGCGGTGGACAGCTCCACACCGTGACCGTGCGGGTGCCTCGGGAGGCTGCCAGGCCCGGGGAGACGAAGCGCCGTTCGTCGAAGTTCCCGTACGACCGTGCCTCGAACGCGAAGCTCCAGCCGGAGCCCGCCCGGCCGACGGCGGCCAGGGCCGTGTCCGCCCACGGCGGGACGTGATCGCCGGCACGGAAGCGAAGGGCATTGCGCGGCGGCGTCGGGGCGTAGAGGGCGGTGGGTTCGCCGGCGGCGGCGATGCGGGACGGCAGGTCGGCCGGTGCCACACCCTCCACGAGGACGAAGCGGTACCAGGCTCGCGAGGTGCCGGGGGTCTCCTCGGCCAGCCAGGCCAGGCCCGCGGGGTCCAGGTCGGCGGTGGGCGGCGGGGTGTCGCCGGGCTGACCGGCACGGGGTGTGGCGAGGAGTTCCCGGCCGCGGTCCGGTGTGATCAGGGGGCCGAGGAGCGGGTCTGCGCACAGGCCCACCGGGGCGAGGTGCTCGGCGCTGAGCGGCCGCCAGCCGGGCAGGGCGGCGCGCAGAGTGTGCCAGGCCGCGTCCGTGTCGCCCCAGCGGGCCAGCTCCCGGGCCTCCTCGACGGCCCGGCCGAAGGGGCCTTCGGCGGTGTAGCGGTAGGTGCCCTCGCGTATCTGCCGCAGGACCTCGTCCGCCGCCGCGCGCACCGCGTCGGAGGCGCCCGGCAGGTTGTGGGCCGCCAGAGCGCTGTCTGGGCGCATGCGGACGTGCTCGGCCACCAGCACGGGCACGATCTCCGCGGCGTACACCGGGTCGGCGGTCAGACCGCGGAAGGACACCAGGTACGTCTCCCCGAGCAGCCGGCGGATCTGGTCGTGCAGTCCCCGCGCGCGTGGCCTGCCGAAGGCGACCGCCTCCGCCAGGGCCGCCGCCGCCCGCTCGTACCTGCCGCCCAGCGCGTCCAGCCGTGCGGCCGCCACGGAGGCGTCCAGGGCCCGGGTCGTCGTGTTGTCGAACACCGGCCCGCCCTGCTCCGAGTCGCCCGCCCGCAGCTGGTGGAACTCGCGGTACATCGCGTCCATGAACGTGCGGAACGACCCGTACCGTCTCGGTACGTCCGCGTGCCACGGTGCCCACGTGTACACGGCCCACTCACCCGCTTCGTCCACGTCCCCCGGGTCCAGGAGGACGTAGAGGGCGTCCGACTCGACGTCCAGCTGCAGTGCCCGTCCCCACATGCCGGCGAGGAGTTCGTCCTCGGGCGTGGAGTTGTCGTCCAGTTCCCCGGGGAAGTACTCGGACAGGCCCGCCGCGTCCTCGTGCCACCGGGCCTGGCCGGTGCCGGCGAGCGCCCAGACGAAACCGCCCGCGTGCCGCCAGCCGTCGCTCACCGCGAGGAAGGTCCGGTACGACGGCGGCAGCCGGTGCCCGAGCCGCTCCTCCAGCTCGCGTATCCGCTCCTCCGGCGCGGGCGAGAACCCCAGCCAGCCCGTCCGCAGGGGCTCCTCGTCCCGCTCCGTCGCGTCTCCGTGCTGTGCGTCCGCCCACTCCCGGCTCCACCGCACCAGGAGGGACCGCCAGTCCTCGCTCGTGTCCGTCATGCCGGTGATCCTGGCAGCCGCCACTGACAACGGCCCGGCCCGCGGGCTGAGAAGCTGGGGGACAGGATCGTGTTCCCGCCGGGCGGGAGAACGGAGCGAGGACAGGATGAGCGGGCAGCGGCAGCCGGCGTTCGTGAAGGTGTGCGGGCTCACCGAGGAGCAGCAGATCGACTGGGCCGTGGAGCTGGGGTACGACGCCGTCGGGATAGTCGTGACGCCGAAGAGCAGGCGGTACTGCCCGCCCGAGCGGGCCGTGGCGCTGGCCGCGTACGCCCGGGGACGGATCCCCGTCTTCGCCGTGGCCCTGACCCTCGCCGAGACGGCCGCCGTCGCCGGGCACTTCGACGTGATCCAGATCTACGAGCCGGCCGACATCCCCAACCTCGCCCTCGCCTCCGGCACCCCGCCCGAGAAGCCGGAGGCGCTGCGGTACTTCTTCTACGACGCCAGCGCGGGCAGCGGCGTGTTCGAGGACATCCCCGGCTGGGTCGGTGAGGTGCCGGGGAAGGTGGTGATCGCCGGGGGCCTCGACGAGCACAACGTGGCCGGTGTCATCGAGGAGTTCGGGCCCTACGGCGTGGACGTCTCCAGCAGCGTCGAGACCGCGCCGGGGGTCAAGAGCCGCGAGAAGATGGCCGCCTTCGTCGCCGCCGCCCGCACCCCCGGGCGGAACAGCCGTTAGCGGCCGGCCTCGCGCAACTCCCTGACGATCCGGGCCGTCACCGGCACGGGTACGCCGTGCCGGTCGGCCGCGCGCAGCAAGGCGCCCCCGATCGCGTCGAGTTCGAGCGGGCGGCCGGCCTCCGCGTCGCGCTGCATCGAGGACTTGGCGGCGGGCGGGAAGGCGTCGTACCGGGCCAGGGCCTGGGCCGGGTCGGCGGGGGCGCCGCAGGCGCGGCTGACGGCCGCCGTCTCCGCCACCAGGGACGCCAGTTCCTCGCGGTGCCGGGTGCGGGCCTCGCCGAGGGGGAGGGCGTAGCGGGTGGTGAGGAGGGCGAACGGGGCGAGGAAGGCCATCTTCGCCCAGAGGACGGCGGTCTCGTCGTCCAGGACGCGGGTGGCCGGACCCGCGGCGGTGAGCGCTTCGGCCAGGGCCTCCAGCCGGGGGCGGGGGACCTTGGCGCCGGTCAGGTCGATCTCCGCGAAGGGACTGGTGTGTTCGATCACGCCCGGGGCGGTGCGGGTCGACTCGACGCGGATCACGGAGGGGGCCACGCGGTCGGGGGCGTAGCGGGCGCGCAGCAGCGCGGGGTGCTCCACGCCGTTCAGGAACGGGACGAGGAGGGCGTCGCCGAGGGCCGCGGGCGGGATCCGGGTGAGGGCCGCGTCCAGGGCGGTGGCCTTGACGGTGACCAGGCAGACGTCGACGGGTTCGCGAAGAGCCGTGCCGGCGTCGACGGGAGCCGTGAAGTCGCCGAACAGGGCGCTGCGGACCTGGATTCCGGTGGTGCGCAGTGTGTGTGCCGTCTCCTCGCCGGCGAGGCAGACGACGCGGTGGCCGGAGCGGGAGAGCAGGGCGGCGAGCAGGCCGCCGACGCCGCCGGGGCCGAGGACGGCGACCGTGAGGCGGGGGCCGGGGGCGTCGGGAGCGTCGGGGGTGACCGGGCTGTCCGGGCTGTTCGGCATGGCGTTGTCCTTTCGTCGGTCGGCCCCGGGAGCGGTGGCCGCCTCTGGAAGATCCTCGCAGGAAGGAGGGGGTCTGCGGGAGACTGGCGACATGTGCCGGAGTATCAAGACCCTGCGTCCGCCTCAGCTGGCCGAGGAGGCCACCGAGGAGGAGATCCGTGCTGCCGCGTTGCAGTACGTGCGGAAGGTGTCCGGGTTCCGGGCGCCGGCCGCGCACAATCGGGAGGTGTTCGAGCGGGCGGTGGACGCGGTGGCGGAGGCGACTGCCGCGTTGCTGGGGGGACTGGAGGTGCGGGGGCAGACGGCTGCGCCGGGGTCCCTGGGCGGGGGCTGAGGCGGGGCACTGGGGGAGGCACGACTCCTGCGGCCGGATCGGCTCAGGGGGTACGTCCTACGCCGGGCGGCGTCTTCGCATCAGGTAGCCCGCGCCTGCGCCCGCGCCGAACAGGGCTGCCACCGACACCGCCGTGGCCATCCAGGTCGCGCCCAGCCACTGGGCGCCCAGCCAGCCGAGGGCGACGCTGTAGACCGCCCAGGTCAGGCCTGCCAGGGCGGACCAGGGTAGGAAGTCGCGGATGCTGCGCTGGGTGGCGCCGGCGCCGAGGGAGACGATCGAGCGGCCGGCCGGGGCGAAACGGGCCAGGACGACCAGCGCGCCGCCGCCCCGGGACAGGGCCTCGCCGAGACGTTCCTGCGCGCTGCTCAGCCGCCGGGAGCGGGCGATCGCCCGGTCCAGGCGGGCTCCGCCGCGCCGGGCGAGCCGGTAGGCGAACAGGTCGCCGAGGACCGACGCGGTGGCCGCGCAGAGGGTGAGCGCCAGGATGTCGGGGAGGGCGTGCGGCGGGACCCGCCCGGCGGACGCACCGGTGCCCGCCGCCGCTGCCGTGGCCGCGGTGATGACCAGCACTCCGCTCGGCAGGACCGGGAGGAACACGTCGAGCAGGACGGAGAGGGCGACCATGGCGTATATCCATGGTCCGGCCTCCAGCGACCCCATGCTTTCCCACACGACGGTTCCCCCGCGATTGTTCTGTTGCACCCCCCGACGACAGCCATACAGCGTACGCCGGGGGTGTGACAGGAGTGTCACGGGGGGCTTGTATGTTCGGCAAAGGGTTGCCGGAGAAGGGTCATGCGTATGCCACGCGCCGCCCTACGGCGTTCCGCGGTGTCATACGGCGACCGGCGTGTGCCGTTCGGCCGCCGTCGGCTGCTCCCGGTCCGTCTCCGGCCGCGGTTCACCCTCTGCCGTCGTCTCCGTCCGCGGGTCGCCCTCTGCGGCCGCCGTCCGCAGCACCGCCCGTGCTATCACGTCCGCGTCCGACAGGGTCACCGAGTCCACGCCCGGCCTGGCTCCCGCCGCGGTCACCCAGTGCACCCCCTCGGTGGGCACCCCGAAGGCGAACCGCCGTGCGTGCGGGCGGCCGTGACGGTCGACGAGGCGGTACGGGCGTGGGGTGACGTCGACGCCGCCGGTCTCGTGGCCGTCCACCGCGTGCGGGCGGCACGCACCCTCGCGGAGCAGGCCGGCCAGCAGTTCGTCTGCGGTGCGGCGCAGGTCGGGCTCCGGGAGGCGGGCCTCGACGACGGTGGTCACCCGGACCTCCGAGCCGGGGACCGCGGGGGAGCGGGCCACCCAGGCGGCGCCCCCGCCGCCCCTACCGCCCCCGCCCTCCGTGCCGTCCGCGTGGTGCACCTCCACCCGCGGGCCGAGCACCTCCACCACGCCCGCCGTCAGCAGCGCGGCCAGCTCCTCGATACGGCGGCGGGGCGGGCCGATGGACAGGAACGCGTTGAGCGGGGTGTACCAGCCGTCCAGGTGGGCCCGCCGGGAGGCGCCGGTCAGGCCGCCGTGGTCGACGACCAGCCGTATCTCGTTGCGCAGGTCGCGCAGTACGTCCAGAGCGGCCTTCAGCGGGCCGCGCACGTTGCCGAGGACGGCCTGGGCCGCGTCCTCGCGCAGATAGCCCAGGAGCCAGGCCCGCCACTGTGCGGGATCGGCGAACTTCCGGTCCCCGTACGGGTGCTGGAGGCGCTCCCAGGACCAGCGGTCCGGCTCCGGCACGCCGTGGGCGTCGAGTACGGCCGTCTCCGCGCGCCGGCCGTCGGCCGCGAGGAAGCGCGCGGTGAACCGGGGGTCGCCGGTCAGGGCGGAGTAGTAGACCGTCTCCACCTCCTTCGCGACCAGCGGCCAGATCTCCGCGCGGAAGTCGGGCGCGGCGCCGCGGTCCGCGCGGTCGCGGAAGCCCGCGATCACCTCGGGGGTGAGCAGGAGCGGGGTGTGGCGGCCGTACGGGCCCTTCGCGTTGTCGCCGCGTGCCTGGTACGGGACACCGCGCCGGGAGCCCGCGTACAGGCGGGGTTCGCGGCCGGAGGGGGTGTAGCGCAGGGTGCCGTCGGGGGTGCGGGTGAAACGGCCGCCGCGGCCGGTGGTCAGCAGGGCCAGGTGGTCGAAGAAGTTGAGTCCGAGGCCGCGCAGCAGCACCGGTTCGCCGGGTGCGAGCGGGGTGAGGTCGACGTCGGCCGGGTTGGCGGGCGGGATGTGCCGGAGGCCGTGCCGGGCGGCGTGGGCGGAGAGCCGGCGTTCCGCTGCGGACGCCGTCGCCGGGAGGTGGCCCTGGGCCAGCACGACCGCCGCCAGGCCGGGCAGGGTGCGGCCGTCGTGGAGGGTGAGCGTCTGATGGCGGCCGTCGGGGTCGTCGTCGAGCCGTACGGCACGGGCGCGGTGGGTCTCGACGCGGACGGCCGCCGGTGCCCGGGAGACCGTCCCCGCGAACACCCACTCCAGGTAGCGGCCGTAGTGGGCGCGGGTCGGGTAGTCGTCGGGGCCCAGCGCGCCGCCGTCGGTGGCGGCGGCCCACGCGTGCAGGCTGGGGCCGGGCCGGACCGGGCCCGCGCAGTCCACGCTGGCGTCGGTGAACAGGGTGACCTGGCTCGCCACGGTGTTCATCAGCAGTTCCGCCGGCTGCGTCGTACGCCAGACCCGGCCGGGGCCCGGTGGGGCGGGGTCGATCACGTGGACCGTGAGACGCCGTCCCGGGGGCAGCAGTTCGGTGGCGGAGGCGCAGAGGCGTTCCAGGACGCTGGTACCGCGCGGACCGGCGCCGACCAGGGCGACGGTGACCGGCACGGGCTCCCGGACGGGCTCTCGGGACTCCTGGGGGGACTCCTGGGGGGCGGAGGACAAGGACGTGACTCCCGGGCGAGTGGGGGCGCAGGGCAGTGACGCCGCCCGCACGGGAACAGGAGGCGGACGGTCCGCCTCATCATGCCGTCGCGGTTGACAGATGCCAACGTGAGCCCCACGCAACACAGTTGTCACCCAGCTGTGCTCACCGGGTGGTGAGGACGGACTCCGTCACGGTCTGCAGGGTCCCGTCCGGCCGGGCCCGTTCCAGCCGCAGCCGGGCCGAACGGCCGTGCAGCGTCAGCGTCATGAGCTGGTTGCCGAACCACGGCCCGCCCCTCTTGCGCCAGGTCACCGGCGGCCGCGCGCACCGCCCGTGCCGGGTCAGCCGCCGTCCGAGGAACCGGGCCAGGGCGCTCCAGCCGAACCGGAAGCCCGCCCGGATCGTCGGCGGCACGGAGTTGTGGACGGGGGAGCAGGTGAGTTGCAGCACCCGGGAGCCGGGCGCGCTCCCGGCGGGCCACGCGGGCTCGGCGACGTAGGCGTGGTGGACGTCCCCGGAGAGCACGCAGACGGAGGCGGGCGCCCCGGGCCCGGAGCCGGTCCGGGCGAACAGGTCCGCCAGTTCGGCGAAGGACGCGGGGAAGGCCGCCCAGTGCTCCAGGTCGGCCGCGCGGCGCAGCCGTTCCCCGAACCGGGCCCAGCGGGCGCCCCGTTCGCCCCGGCACAGGGCCGCGTCCCAGGTCTCCAGGTCATGTATCAGGTGCGGCAGCAGCCAGGGCAGCGAGGTGCCGACCAGGAGGTGGTCGTACGACTCCCGGCCGTCCAGGGCCTGTTCGCGCAGCCAGTCGGCCTCGCCGGGGTCGAGCATGGCGCGGCTCTGCTCGGCCAGCACCCGCGCCGCCCGGGTGTCCACCATCAGCAGCCGCACCCGCCCGAAGTCCCGCCGGTAACTCCACCGTACGGAGGCCGGATCGGCGTCGGCCCCGGCGGCGAAGGCGCGCAACTCGTCCGTGCCGTCGGGCGCGTCGCACACGGCGGCGTACAGCGGGTCGGCGGCCAGCTCGGCCGGGGAGAGGTTGCCCAGGTGCTGGTGGACCCAGTACGACATCAGCCCGCTCAGCAGCCGCTCCTGCCACCAGGGCGTGGCGCGCACGTCGGCCAGCCAGGCCGCGGAGGTGTTCCAGTCGTCGATGACGTCGTGGTCGTCGAAGATCATGCAACTGGGCACGGCGGAGAGCAGCCAGCGCACCTCCGGGTCGAGCCAGGACTCGTAGTAGAGGCGGGTGTACTCCTCGTAGTCCGCGACCTCGGCGCCGGGCGGGTCCGCGAGGCCGCGGCGGGCGGCCAGCCACTGCCGGGTGGCCGCCGAGGTCTCGTCGGCGTAGACCTGGTCGCCCAACAGCAGGAGCACGTCGGGCCGTTCGCCGCCGGCGGCGATGCGTGCGGCGAGGCTGTCGAGGGCGTCGGGGCCGACCGGGTCGTGGCCGTCGGCGGGCGGCGCGGCCCAGCGGCAGGAGCCGAAGACGACGTGCAGGGGTTCGCCCGCGGCCGGGGCGCGGATCACCGGTGGCGGGAAGGGGGAGCCGGGGAGCGGCCACACGTGCGTGCCGTCCAGGAGGACGTCGTACGACGGTGCGGTGCCCGGGGTCAGTCCGGTGACCGGGACGAGGGCGTAGTGGTGGCCTGCCACCTGGAAGGTGCGTGCGGTGCCGCCGGCGCCGTCCGAGCAGCGCACCTCGGCGGTACCCGGACGGCTCGCCTCGACCCAGACGGTCGCCGACGAGCCGTCCGTGTACCTCAGCAGCGGTCCCAGGCGCAGTCCGGCCACGATCGCCCCGCCCTCTTCCTCGGTCGGTTCGCCTCTGTCGCCCCGTACGGTACGGAACGACGGAGGTCGGCGGGGAGGTCCCGACGCGGGAAAGGGGGCCGGAAAGGGGGCGGAGCGTGGCCGGAAAGGTGGGGGAAGCCGGAGGCCGCGGCGTGCGGTCGGTTCAGCAGGCGGAGAGGTAGCTGGTGAGCGCGCTCTTCTCGGCGGAGTCCACGGAGAGGTTGTAGTAGTACTTCACCTGGACCCAGGCGCGGACGTAGGTGCAGCGGTACGAGGTGAGGGACGGCATCCAGGTGGCCGGGTCCTGGTCGCCCTTGGACTGGTTCACGTTGTCCGTGACGGCGAGGAGCTGCGGGCGGGTGACGTCGTTGGCGAAGGCCTCGCGCTGCGCGGTGGTCCAGTTGCGGGCACCGGAGTCCCAGGCCTCGGCGAGCGGCACCAGGTGGTCGATGTCGACGTCGGAGGCGGCGGTCCAGGTGGCGCCGTCGTAGGGGGAGTACCAGCTGCCGCTGGTGGCGGTGCAGGCGGAGTTGGTGACGACGTTCGTACCGTCGCGCTTGAGGATCCACTCACGGGTGTTGCAGGTGCCGCTGATGGTGTCCCAGGTCGGGAACAGGTCGCGCGCGTAACCGGTCCTGACCTCGGTCGCCACGGTGAGGGAGGCGAGGTAGGTGCGGGCGGTGGACGCGCTGACCGGGGTGGGCAGGGCGGCGGAGGCGCTCGGGGAGTTGAACAGGGCGGCGGAGGCTATGAGTCCGGTGAAGGCCGCGAGTATGCTGAGTCGTCGACGCGCGTAGAACTTCGGCATGCGAACTCCCTTGTGGGGTGGGGGTGTTGGAGCGCGAGCGAGGGAATGCTCGCGCGGCCGTGTTGCCGATGGGTGAGCGTTCGGTAAGAAACTAGTGACGTGTTCATGACACGACAAGATGTGCGACGTGACTCACAGGCGGGAGCTCCGCCCTTGGGATCGATGGCGGAGTCACGTACTCTTGACGGCGTTGAAGGGGAGTAGCTCTTCGCCGGACCGTCGACATACTGCTCAGCCCGTCTGAGCCGGCGCCCGGAGGCGGACCTCGGCCATCTCGGTCAGGGGCCGCCAGCGAGACCTTCGGCAAGCAGTGCACGCCCGTGCCGTACGGCACGGGTGACCTTGTGCGCTGCCGTGCCGAGGTGGTCGTCTGCGAAGTGCGGTGCTCTCGGTGGGGTGGCCCCGACCGATTGAGGACCCTTGATCAGCATCACCGTGACGGCGCTCGTCTTCGGCGTCATCTTCCTCGCCGAACTGCCCGACAAGACCGCGCTCGCCGGTCTCGTCCTGGGCACGCGCTACCGGGCGTCGTACGTCTTCGCCGGTGTCGCCGCGGCCTTCCTCCTGCATGTCGTGCTCGCCGTCGCGGCCGGCAGTGTCCTGACCCTGCTCCCGCAGCAGATCGTGCACGCGCTGACCGGTGTGCTCTTCCTCGGCGGTGCGGCCGTGCTGCTGCTGAAGAAGGACGAGGAGGACGAGGAGATCCGCAAGCCGGCCGACCAGTCCTTCTGGAAGGTCGCCGGCACCGGGTTCATGCTCATCCTGGTCGCCGAGTTCGGGGACCTCACGCAGATCATGACGGCGAACCTCGCGGCGCGTTACGACGACCCGCTCTCCGTCGGCCTCGGCGCGGTGCTCGGCCTGTGGGCGGTGGCCGGACTCGGCATCGTCGGCGGCAAGGCGCTCATGAAGAAGGTGCCGCTGCGGCTGATCACGCAGATCGCGGCGGTGCTGATGCTGGCGCTGGGCGTGTGGAGCCTGTGGGAGGCGATCGCGGGCTGAGCGGGGGCTCGCCGCGGCCCCGGCCGGATTGAAGAGTGGGTGAACGCTCGGCGAAGGTGGTGGCGGGAACGACCCTCTGTTTTGTACCGTGGAGGAACAAAGTGGCTCCCGCCCGTTTTCCCTGACCGGCGGGCGGGGCCGCCTTGTTCTCCCCGGCCTGCGTACGGCCCGCTTTCGGCCTGTGTATAGGAGCTGCCCGATGACGGCCACCGTCCTCACCGCCCGCGCCCTCCTGCTCGACATGGACGGCACCCTCGTCAACTCCGACGCCGTCGTCGAGCGCATCTGGCGACGCTGGTCCGAGCGGCACGGGCTGGACGGCGACGAGGTCATGAAGGTGGTGCACGGGCGCCAGGGGCACGCGTCCATGGCCGTGCTGCTGCCGGACCGGCCGATGAAGCAGAACCTCGCGGACAACGCGCGCATGCTGGCCGAGGAGACGGCCGACGTGGCGGGCGTGGTGGAGGTCCCGGGCGCCGCGGCCTTCCTCGCCTCGCTCCAGGGGCTCCCGCACGCACTGGTGACCTCGGCGGACGTGGCGCTGTCCACGGTGCGGATGGCCGCCGCCGGGCTGCCACTGCCCGCGGTGCGGGTGACCGCGGAGTCGGTGGGCGCCAGCAAGCCGGACCCCGAGGGCTTTCTGAAGGGTGCGGCGGAGCTGGGCGTCGCCCCGGCGGACTGCGTGGTCTTCGAGGACTCCGGCGCGGGGATCGCGGCGGGCCGCGCGGCCGGCATGCGGGTCGTCGGCGTCGGCGCGCGCGCCGGGCTGCACGGGCCGGACGTGGTGGTCCGGGACCTCACACAGGTGCGGGTCGAGTCGGCGGCGGACGGATCGATCCGGGTGACCGTCAGCGAAGGCTGAGGCGGGGGCGGGGACGCTCACCGGCGCTCGGCGTGCCGCCCCGCGGCACGCCTGCCCGCACCCATGTAGCTGACGCGACTGCAGCGCCCCGCAAGGGGCGCGGGGAACTGCGCGATCAGCCCTCACCCACCCGCAGCCGCACCACCACCGCAGCTGGCTGGCTGAATGCGACTGCCTGCGG
>NZ_JBIVXP010000001.1:861409-881203 GCF_044769305.1 Streptomyces sp. NPDC090499 | reverse complement strand
GGCTGGGCAGCGCCCTGTTAGGGGCGCGGGGAACTGCGCGACCGGCCCCCACCTACCCGCAGCTGCACCACCACCGCAAGCTGAATGCGACTGCCTGCGGCTGGGCAGCGCCCTGTTAGGGGCGCGGGGAACTGCGCGACCGGCCCCCACCTACCCGCAGCTGCACCACCACCGCAAGCTGAATGCGACTGCCAGCGGCTGGGCAGCGCCCCGCAAGGGGCGCGGGGAACTGCGCGATCAGCCCCCACGCACCCGCAGCCGCACCACCACCGCAGCTGGCTGGCTGAATGCGACTGCCTGCGGCTGGGCAGCGCCCTGTAAGGGGCGCGGGGAACTGCGCGACCGGCCCCCACCCACCCGCAGTCACACCACCACCGCAGCCCACCCCGCCCGCAACCGCCCCGACCAGCACCACTCACCGACCCGCCCGGCAGCGCACCCCCCGTCGGCCCGCCCCCTACGGCTCCGTCGTCTCCGACTCCAGTGCCGCCCGCGTGGCCGTCCCGTACACCCCCGACTCGTCCGTCAGGATGCCCCGCGCCAGCTGGTACGTGCGCACCGCGCTCTCGGTCCTGCTGTCGTAGTGGCCGTCGGCCTTCCCGGTGAAGAGGTTCAGCTGGGCCAGCCGCTGCTGGAGCTCGGTCACCTCCGCCCCGGTGTCGCCGGGGCGCAGGACCGGGGCCGTGGTGGGCTGCGCGGAGGCCGCCGCGCCCGTCGTCGTCGCCGATTCGGTCGGTGTCGCCGGGCGGGAGGGCGTCGGGGACGGGGCCGGGCTGGACGGCGCGGGAGAGGACGGGGAACGCGACGCGCTCGGGCTCGCGGAGCCGGACGGCGTGGCCGAGGCCGTGGACCCCGGCGAGGCGGCCGGCGCCGTGGCCGAGGCCGACGCCGTGCTCGGAGTCACGTCCGGGACGCTCTCCCGTACGTCCGCCGGTCCCGCCGTGTCCCGCTCCGGCGTCATGTGGGCGAACAGCCCGCCCGCGAACCCCGCCACCGCGAGGATCCCGGCCACCGCCCCGGCGACCGCCGGCAGCAGGACCCACCGGGGCCGCCGGCGTGGCGACCGCGCAGGAGCCGCCTCGACCGCGTCGGCGGTCACCGCCCGCAACGGCACGGTCGCCTCGGCCGGGACCGGCACGGCCGGCGGCTCCGCCACCACCGGCAGCGGCGCGGTCTCCCCGCCGTCACCGTCACCGGTACCGGCACTCGCGTCCGCCTCGATGGCCACGTACGGCCGTATCCGCAGCGGGTCGAAGTCCTCCGCCGCCGCCTGTTCGGCCGTACGCGCGTCGCGCAACGCGTCGGCGGTCCGCTGGTTGCAGTCGCAGGCGGGGGAGCCGTCCGCCCCCTTCGGTGTCCCGCACTCCGGGCACTGGCGGCCCCCGCTCCCCGGCGTATCCGTCACGGCGTTCGTCCCTCCCCTCACGAACTCCACAGATTATGCAGAGCGCCCACACGTACGTTCTCCGGAACCCCTCGTCTCACAGGCACCGAAAAGGACTCGACGGGCCATACCGGGTGACACCGTCCACGATGGAAGATGGCCGAAAGCCCCGGGAGGTCTCCATGGCGCTGGAAACGACGCACGCCCAGGCGAGGGACGCGGAGCGCGTACCCGGCAACGTGCTGGTCCCGATCGGCGCGCTGCTGCTCGGGCTGCTGCTGGCCGCGCTGGACCAGACGATCGTGTCGACGGCGCTGCCGACCATCGTCAGCGACCTCGGCGGCCTCGAACACCTGTCGTGGGTGGTCACCGCCTACCTGCTGGCCGCCACCGCCGCCACCCCGCTGTGGGGCAAGCTCGGCGACCAGTACGGCCGCAAGCGGCTCTTCCAGCTGGCGATCGTGATCTTCCTCGTCGGGTCGGCGCTGTGCGGGATGGCCCGGGACATGGGCGAGCTGATCGGCTTCCGCGCCCTGCAGGGGCTGGGCGGCGGCGGGCTGATGGTGCTGTCGATGGCGATCGTGGGGGACATCGTGCCGCCGCGTGAACGGGGGCGGTACCAGGGGCTGTTCGGTGCCGTGTTCGGTACCACCAGCGTGCTCGGGCCGCTGCTCGGCGGGGTGCTCACCGAGCAGCTGAGCTGGCGCTGGGTGTTCTACGTCAACCTGCCCGTCGGTGTCGTCGCGCTCGCGGTGATAGCCGCCGCCCTGCACATCCCGCGCCGGAGGGCCCACCACGTCATCGACTACCTCGGCACCCTCCTGATCGCCGCCGTCGCCACCTGCCTGGTGCTGGTGGCCTCGCTGGGCGGGACGACGTGGGCGTGGGGGTCGGCGCAGATCATCGGGCTCGTGGTCGTCGGGGTGGCGCTCGCCGTCGCCTTCGTCGCCGTCGAGCGGCGGGCCGCCGAACCCGTGCTCCCGCTGAACCTCTTCGGCATCCGCACCTTCACCCTCGCCGCCGTGATCAGCTTCATCGTCGGGTTCGCGATGTTCGGCGCGATGACCTACCTGCCGACCTTCCTCCAGGTCGTGCAGGGCGTCTCGCCGACCCTGTCGGGCGTGCACATGCTGCCGATGGTGATCGGGCTGCTGCTGTCGTCCACGCTCTCCGGGCAGATCGTCAGCCGTACCGGGCACTGGAAGGTGTTCCCGGTCGCCGGCACCGGCGTGACCACCATCGGGCTGCTGCTCCTGCACCGGCTCGACGAACACAGCTCGACCGCCCGGATGAGCGTCTACTTCTTCGTCTTCGGCCTGGGCCTCGGCCTGGTCATGCAGGTGCTGGTGCTCATCGTCCAGAACTCCGTCTCGTACGAGGACCTCGGCGTCGCCACCTCCGGCGCCACCTTCTTCCGCTCCATCGGGGCCTCCTTCGGCGTCGCCGTCTTCGGCTCCGTCTTCGCGGGCCGGCTCGCCGACAAGCTCGCCGACGCCTTCCGCGGCGTCCGCCTCCCGCCCGGTGCCACCCCGGACGCCCTCAAGGCCGACCCGCGCGGCATCGCCGACCTGCCGCCCGCGCTGCGGCCCGCAGCCCTGCACGCGTACGCGTCCTCGATCACGGACGTCTTCCTGTACGCCGCCCCGGTCGCCCTGCTCGGTTTCGCCCTCGCCTGGCTCCTCAAGGAGGACCCGCTGCGCGGCTCGGTCACCGCACCGGACGCCTCCGAGACCATCCCGCCCAACCCGGTCCAGCGGTCGTCGTACGACGAGTGCTCCCGGGCGCTCTCCCTGCTCGGCACCCGGGAGGGGCGCCGGGAGGTCTACCGGAAGACCAACACGCGGGCCGGGTACCCCGACCTGCTGCCCGCCTCCGGCTGGCTGCTGCTGCGGATCCGGAAGTACGGTTCCGTGGAGCCGGGGCGGCTCGCCGAGCGCGGCCCGGTCCCGATGAACGTCGTCCTGGCGGGCGCCCGCCAGCTGGAGGAGCGGCGCCTCGCCGACCGCCTGGGCCTCGACCTGACCCTCACCGAGCAGGGCCGCGAGGTCGCCGACCGGCTCGCCGGGGCCCGCGAGGAGTCCCTGGCCGACCTCCTCGGCGACTGGTGGAGCCCGGACCGGCCCACCGACCTGGACCGCCTGGTGAAGGAACTGACCGACGAACTGTGCGGCACCGAACGCGAGCAGCCGCAGAGCCCCGCGGCCGGGCAGGTCAGTTGACGAGCTCCTTGCGGAACCAGTGCCCGGCGTAGACGTCGTCGTTGTGCGGTGCGGTCTCCGCGTAGCCGAGCCGCGCGTACAGGGCGCGGGCCTCCACCAGGTCGGTGCGGGTGTCCAGGACGATCCGCGCGGCCCCGAGGACACGGGCCGCGTCCTCGGCCGCCGCGACGAGGAGTGCGGCCCCGCCCCGGCCGCGCAGCCCCTCGTGCACGAAGACGCGGGTGAGTTCGGCGGTGGCCGGCTCCAGGAGCCGTACGCCCGCGCTGCCGGCCGGCGCACCGTCGTACCGCGCGATCAGCAACCGGCCGGTGGGCGGGGCCAGTTCGGAGCCCGGCCGGGCGGCGATCTCCCGTTCCAGCTCGGCCGGGTCGGTGCGGCGGCCCTCGTGGCACAGGTACCAGCGGTCGCTGACCTCCGTGTAGTACGCCCGCCACAGGGCGCGGGCGGCGGGGGAGTTCGGGCGTTCCGGGGTGATCGTCCAGGAGGTCATGGGCCGTAGTGTCCGGGGGTCCGGCACGGTCCGCGCAACCGGATATCGGCGGCCGCGGGCGGGCTCCGTCCGGCCGGGCTGTTTGCGGGGCGGTGTCCGGGTCACCCGGTGGGGGAGACGGCCCGTCGGGCCGAGACACCGGAAGGCAACCATGTCCACAGGCTTGATCATCGCGATCGTGATCGTGGCCGCCGTGGTCGTCGTCGCGGCCCTGCTGGCCGTGCGCGCCAGGGGCAGCGGCCCGCAGGGTCTGAAGCGGCGCTTCGGACCCGAGTACGAGCGGACGGTGGCCCAGCACGGCGGCGACACCAAGGCGGCCGAGCAGGAACTCACCGAGCGGGTGCAGCGCCACGGCGCACTGCACGAGCGCGAACTGGAACCGGCGGAGCGCGAACGCTACGCGGCCCGCTGGACCGCCGCACAGGAGCACTTCGTCGACTCGCCCCGGGAGTCCGTGGCCGAGATCGACCGGCTGCTCGCCGAACTGGCCGCCGACCGCGGCTTCCCGGCCGGTGCCGACTACGAGGACCAGGTGGCCGCGCTCTCCGTGCACCACGCCGACCACGTCGACGGCTACCGCCGCGTCCACCGTGCCGTCCAGGCGCCCGTGGGCGGGTCGCAGCAGAGCCGGGCCGGGACCGAGGAGATGCGGACGGCCATGATCGAGGCCCGCTCCCTCTTCGACGACCTCGTCACCCCGTCGTCCCACGAGCACGGCCGGCACCGCGCCGGTGTCGGTGCCGACACCGGCGGACACCTGCCCTGGTCCGCCGACCAGAGCCGCCCGAAGGAGAGTTGACAGACATGACCGATGCCAGGACCGAATCCGGCCGCCGACCCGCCGGCGGCGACGCGGACCCCGCCGGTACCGCGATGCCGGGACGCGAGGAGAGGACGACCGACCGGACCGACGTCTCCGCGAGCGGAGGCCGCTCCGGACAGGAGGAAGCGCAACGCATGGACGACCGGGACGCGGCCGGGCAGGCGGTGCTGGTGGCCGGTGACGGTCCCGGCCACGACACGGACTACACGGACGGCACGGACGGCACGGACGGCGCGGACTACACGGACGGCACGGACGCGCACCGCGACGGCGAGCAGCTGATGCCCCGTGAGGAGTGCGGACAGCTGGAGCGCCGGCTCCAGCACGCGGTCACCGGTTTCGTCGACGAGCCGCGGACGGCCGTCGAGGAGGCCGACCGGGCCGTCGAGGAGATCAGCGCCCGCCTCACCGACGCCGTCGAGCGGCGCCGCCGCACCCTGCGCGGCAGCTGGCAGTCCGCCGACGCGGACCGCCCCGGCAGCGCCGACACCGAGCAGCTCCGGCTGGCCCTGCGCGACTACCGCGAACTGGCGGACCGGCTGCTGCACATGTGAGTCACCCGAGCCGCCCGCGCCCCCGTGTCACCCGCCCGCGCCCCCGTGTCACCCGCGCGGGTCCGGTTCGGGGCCCCGTTCCGCCCCGGCCGCCGTCCGGCGCTCCCGCCACTCGCGTACGACCTCTTCGACGTCGTACGGCTTCTTGCCCAGCGGGGGGCCGGGCGGCGGCTTGAACATCATGTCGCGGATCTTGACGTTGACCTCTGTGATGATCTTGCGGACGATCCGCTCCGAAGGCGCCGCGTAGGCGGCCGCCAGCGCGTCCTCGGCCTCCTTGCGCAGGGCGAGCGTCGGCGGCAGCATCGCCAGGCCCTCCCGGGCCATCTTCCGCTTGATCCACCACAGTTCGTCGTACGGCGTCTCCAGGGCGGCGGGCAACGGCTTCCCGGCGCCCGGCAGTCGATCGAACTCACCGCGCCGCTGGGCGTCTTGGATCTGCCTGTCGACCCAGGACTCGAACGGCACCCCCGTTGGCTTTCGCTCGGTCATGACTCCATTGTGCCGGACGCGGCCCGGCGGGGCGTTTTATCATGCGCCGGAGATCCACGAAGGACTCAGGAACCGCGCAGGGGGAACGCACGTGCTCGAACTCACCATGGCCTCCGTGTCCGGAGAAGCGGGCGAGACGGCCGGAATGCTCATGGCCGACGCGCCCAGCGACCCGGGTGCCGTGCTCCGGGTGGGCCGCGACGCCGCCGCCTGCCGGCTCGCGACGCCCGACGACTGGCTGTTCGTCTCCCGGGTGCACCTGGAGTTCCTGTGCGGGCCCGAGGGCGGCTGGCAGGTCACCTGGCTGCGCGGCTCCCAGGCCGAACCGTCCTCCGAGGTGCTGCTGACCGTCGGCGAGTACGCCCAGGCCATCGCGTACGGCGGCACGGTCGCGCTGCCCCGGGGCGGCTCCGGCGAGATCGTCATCCGGGACCGCACCGCCCCGCGCAGCGTCAACGTGGGCTTCTACCAGGAGGGTTGAGCAACGCCTCCCAGATGACCCGGCCGGGTCAGTCGAGGACCCGCGCCAGCGCGAAGCCGTCGTAGCCCTTGCTGCCGACCGTCTGGATCGCCGTGCCGGTCAGCCTCGGGTGGGCCGCGATCAGCTCGATCGCGGCGCGGGTGCCGACCACGTCCGGTTCGGCGCTCTCGGCGTCGACGACCCGGCCGCCGCGCACCACGTTGTCGACGACGATCAGGCTGCCGGTGCGGGTGAGCCGGAGCGCCCACTCCACGTAGTGCGGGTTGTTGGCCTTGTCGGCGTCGATGAAGACCAGGTCGAAGGGGGCCGGGTTCTCGTCGGCGAGCTTGGGCAGCGACTCGAGGGCCGGCCCGACCCGCACCTCGACCAGCTTCTCCAGGCCCGCGCGGGCGATGTTGCGGACCGCGACCTCGGCGTGGTGGGCGCTGTACTCCAGCGAGATCAGCCTGCCGTCGGCGGGCAGGGCACGGGCCAGCCAGATGGTGCTGTACCCGCCGAGGGTGCCGATCTCCAGGATGTTCCGGGCGTCCTGGATCTGGGCGAGGAGCTGGAGCAGTTTGCCCTGGTTGGCGGTGACGTTGGCGTGCGGAAGCTCGTTCGCCTCGCTCTCCCGCAGGGCCGCCTGCAGCGACTCGTCGTCCGGTGACAGGTGGCTGGTGAAGTAGAAGTCGACGTCGTCCCAGAGCTGAGAGCCGCTCATGCCTACGCTGCCTTTCGCATATTCGGGTAGCTGCCCGCTGACAGGTACCTGAATAGCACTAGTGAGGCGGCGGCGCGGGCGGCAGCGGCGGGCGGCGGGAGTGTCGTACGGCCGTGAGGGAGACGGCCGTGACGGCCAGCAGCAGCGCGGCGGCCACCGTCAGCAGCCAGGCCGGGGCGCCGGCCACCTCGCGCAGCCGGTCCTCGTAGACGATCTGCTGGAACGGGGTGTCGGAGGACGCCCGCCGCAGCACGTGGTCGGCGGTGATCCGGGACGGGTAGGGGAACTCCTGGCCGATCGCCGTCAGGTACGGGGTGCCTGCGGCCAGCTCGCCCAGCGCGCCCGCCGGGTGGCCGAGACGGCCGGCGTAGACGACCCGGGGGCGTTCGCCGCCGATCGCGGAGCGCGGTTCCATCCGGTGCGCGGCGAGGACGTACAGGCCGAGCGACTGCGGGGTGGCCGCGAGCGCGGACAGCCGCATCGGGTAGACCGGGCGGTCGCTGGCGAAGGCGAGGTGGAGCGGGTCGAGGGCGCCGTGCAGCGCGGTGCCCGCGGTCTCGGGGGCGAGCCTGACCGCGACGTACTCCCAGTGCTCCGCGACGTAGGGCTCGAGCGCGGTGTTCAGGCGGGGCGGGAAGGGGAAGCCGTTGCTGCGCAGCCAGCCGTCCAGGGCGCCGGAGTCGGTGGCGGTCAGCTGGGCCACGTCGAACGGGCCGAGCCGCTGGCGGTCGACCACGCCGACGCGGGGGGCGGCGGTGCCGGCGCCGGGCGGGACGGGGGAGGTGGCGCGGCCGGTGGTGAGGGGCCAGTCGCCGTCCTCGGGCCAGAAGTGGTGGCGGGTGCGGTGCACCGGGGCGGTGAGGGTGTGCAGCTGGTCGAACAGGGCCGGGTCGGCGAGGGCGACGGTGGCGCGGTGCGGGACGGGCATGATCCAGGCGACCCGGTCGGCGTCGCCGTCGACCGTCAGGCGCAGCACGATCTGTTCGCGGGTGCCGTCCCAGCGCAGCACGGACTCCTCGCGGCCGACGATGACCTGCCGGCCGGTGCCGGGCACGAGGGCGCCGCAGGCGCAGGCGAAGGCGGGGGCGGCGAGCCCGCCGAGCTGGATGCCGGTGAGGATGAGGAGGACCGCGAGCAGGCGGGTGCGTCGGCGGGGTCGCCGCTGGCCGATCATGAACCGATACCCTCCGCGCTGCCGACGATCAGGACTGCGGACGGTAGAGCGGAGGGCGTGGTTCCTGGGGCCGTTCCGGACCGCTACCGTCTGTCTACCGACGGTACGGGGCGACGGGGCCGATCGTTCGAACGTGCAGGTGAGTGGGGGATTTGCGCAGTTCCCCGCGCCCCTGGGGGAGGGGCCGGGGAAGTTCCGCCGGGTGCGGGCCGGTGGGGGGCTGATCGCGCAGTTCCCCGCGCCCCTTCAGGGGCGCTCCTGAAGGGGGGAGGCTATCGGGGCGCCTCTATGGAAGGGGCCGAGCCCGGGAGGGGCTTGCCCGCTGTTTCCGCCATGCGCCAGGCGGCGAAGCCGCCCACCACCGCCGCGGCCATCATGTAGTACGCGGGCATCATCAGGTTTCCCGTCGCTCCGATCAGGGCCGTCACCGCGAGCGGGGTCGTGCCGCCGAACAGGGAGACCGAGATGTTGAAGCCGATCGACAGGGAGCCGTAGCGGACCCGGGTGGGGAAGAGGGCCGGGAGGGCGGCCGGCATTGCTGCCGTGAAGCAGACCAGGAGGAGGCCGAGGGCGCCCATGCCGAGGCCGACCGCGAGCAGGCTGCCCTGGCGGATCAGGAGGACGGCGGGCACGGAGAGGAACAGGAAGCCCGCGCAGCCCGCCGCGATCACCGGACGGCGGCCGACGCGGTCGGTGAGGGCGCCGGCGAACGGCTGGACGATCATCATCAGCGCCATCACGCCGAGGACGACCAGCAGGCCGTGCGTCTCGTCGTACTTCAGCTCACTGGTGAGGTAGCTGGGCATGTACGACAGGAGCATGTAGTCGGTGACGTTGAAGACCAGCACCAGGGCCATGCAGAGGAGCAGGGCCGGCCACTGGCTGGTGATCATCTCGCGGAGGGGGACCTTGGGGCGGGACGACTCCGCCTTCTCGACCTCCGCCGCGAACGCCGGGGTCTCCTCCAGGCGCATCCGCAGGTAGAGGCCGATGATGCCCATCGGGCCCGCGATCAGGAAGGGGATGCGCCAGCCCCAGGAGGTCAGGTCGTCCGCGGACAGCAGGGCCGTCATCAGGGTCACCAGGCCGGCACCGCCGATGTAGCCGGCCAGCGTGCCGAACTCCAGCCAGCTGCCGAAGAAGCCGCGCTTCTTGTCCGGCGCGTACTCGGCGATGAACGTGGACGCGCCCGCGTACTCCCCGCCGGTGGAGAAGCCCTGGACCAGGCGGGCGGCGAGGAGCAGCAGCGGGGCGCCGACGCCGATCGACGCGTAGGAGGGGATCAGGCCGATCGCGAAGGTGCCCGCCGCCATCATGATCATGGTGAGGGCGAGGACCTTCTGGCGGCCCACGCGGTCGCCGAGCGGGCCGAAGACCATGCCGCCGAGCGGGCGGACCAGGAAGGCCGCGGCGAAGGCGCCGAACGTGGACAGCAACTGGGCGGTCGGGTTGCCGGACGGGAAGAAGACCTTGCCCAGCGTCACCGCGATGTAGCTGTAGACGCCGAAGTCGAACCACTCCATGGCGTTGCCGAGCGCGGCCGCCTTCACGGCACGCTTCACCAGCGCGGGGTCGGTGACGGTCGGCGCGGCGGCGGTGGCCGTACGGGGGCCGGGGACCTGCGCGGACGGGGTGACTGCTGTGGCGGTCGCCAAAACGGGGCTCGCCTACCTTTCGTGGGGGACAGGGGCGCGGCCCGCACGGCGATGGACGGGACGAAAAGCGACGATAGGAGCACTTGGGGGCGTTACGTCGCGTACGCGCTTACATGCACAGTGCAGCTAAATGCGCCGTACGCAGGGACGTCTGCCCGCTCCCGCGGGGCTATGTGTGTTGCGCACTGTGATCCTTGTCGCGCTCCGTGGTGTCGGTCCGGTCCTCTGGACGCTGTCGTCTTCCGGACAAAAGGCGGACGGACGTCAGGTGAAGTGGGGGTTGCCTGCGTCTCTGCCCAGAGGTGATGGGACCCTCGTAGGGTTCTCGGAGCGATCGAGCGGACCATCGGGTGTGCGTAACGGGGCGGGAGGCCGGCAAGGCGTGGCGAACGTGGAGCACGGAGGACGAGCGGGGGAGGCTTTCGGCGGGGCGGAGCCCGGAGCACGGTTCAGAATGGTCCGGCTCGGCCTGTGGGCGGTGGCCGCGATCCTCGTCGTACGGCAGCTGGCAGTCGTCCTCTCCACCCCGAGCGGGGAACGGCTGACGGACCTGGAGACCTGGGTCGGCCCCGAGGGCGTGCTGCACGTCAAGGGGTCCCTGTACGACTCGACGCAGTTCACCGGCACCCCCTTCGGCGGGCTGGTGCTCAAGCCGCTCACCAGAGCCGCCGAACAGGCCCTCGGCTGGGGCTGGACCTTCGGCACGCTGCTGCTGGTGGTCGCCCTCGGGCTGGTCGCCGCCCGCGCGCTGCCCCAGCCGGTGAGCCGCCGCACCTCGCTGCTGGCCGCACCGGTCGCGATCAGCCTGCTGACGCTCTCGCTGCCCGTCCGCAACACCCTCTGGCTCGGCCAGACCAGCATCATCCCGGTCCTGCTGGTGCTCCTCGGCTGCTTCGCCGCCCGCGGGCAGCGCGACAGCGGAGTGTGCGTCGGGCTGGCCGCCGCCCTGCAGCCGGCCCTGCTGCTCTTCGCCCCGCTGCTGTGGTTCACCGGCCGCCGCCGGGCGGCCGTCGCCACCGGCGCGACCTTCGCAGTCTGCACGGTGCTGGCCTGGGCGGCGCTGCCGCACGACTCGTACACCTACTGGATCCACCACATCGCCGGCACCGGCCTCGGTGGTGAGGCGGACGCGCTCGCCAACCAGTCGCTGCACGGCGCCCTGCTGCGGTTCGGGCTGAGCGGCCCGCTGGAGATCGTGCTGTTCCTGGCGCTCGGCGCGGCCGTGGCCGGCGTCGCGCTGCGCCGCGCGGTGCGCTACGCCCGCGACGGGCAGCTGCTGCTCGCGGTCGCGATCACCGGCTGCGCGGTGATCGCGGTGTCGCCGACGGCCTGGCAGCACCAGCTGCTGTGGGTGCTGCTCGCGGTGGTCGGCCGGGCCGGGCGGCGCGCCGCCGACCGGACCGTGTGGCCGGTCGTCGTCGTCCTCGTGATGACGCTGCCCGCCAAGGCGATGCTGCCGAACCAGTCGCTCTTCGTACCCGTGCGCGACAACACGATCCTGCTCGCCGCCCTGGCCGCGGCCACGCTCGTGCCCTTCCTGTCCCGGACCGCCCCGGAGTTCGCCCGCCCGGTCCCGACGGACTACGCCGAGCCGGTCCCGGCCCGCTTCCGGCAGGTCCCGCTGGCGCCCTCGCTGCGCCGGGTGCTGACCCGCCCCAACCTCTTCCTCGAACTGGTCGCGATGCGGCTGGTCTACTTCGCCTACCAGCAGATACGGCTCGCCGCCGCCGGGGACGGCACCGGCACCTCCGGGCGGGCCCGCGCCGAGCGCCACGGGCACCAGATCCACGACATCGAGCGGTTCCTGCACCTGGACATCGAGCACTGGGCCAACCACACCGTGTACGGCGTCGGCTGGCTGCGGAGCTTCCTCGACTTCTACTACGAGTCCTTCCACTTCGTCGTCCCGCTGACCGTCCTCGCCGTCCTCTACGTCCGGCGCCCGGTCGACTACCGCTGGGCCCGCACCGCCCTCGGCTTCGCCACCGCGTTCGCCCTGATCGGCTTCTGGCTCTACCCGCTGGCCCCGCCCCGCCTGATGCCGGGCCTCGGCATCATCGACACCGTGCACGGCCCGCAGGACTTCGCCAAGCCGGACTACGGCACCCTCACCCAGCTGACCAACCAGTACGCGGCGATGCCCTCGCTGCACTTCGGCTGGGCGCTGTGGTGCGGGATCGTCATCGCCGTCGTCGCCCCGAGGTGGTGGCTCAAGGCCTTCGGCCTGATCCACCCGCTCCTCACGGTCACGGCGATCATCGGCACCGGCAATCACTGGGTGCTGGACGCGGTGGGCGGCGCGGCGGTGGTCGGCGCGGGCTTCGGCGTGGGGTACCTGCTGCAGGGGCCGCGGGCCCTGCGGGGGGCGGGGGCCGAGAAAAGGGACCGGGAGCCGGTGATGGCGTCGGCTCCCGGGTGACGCCTGTCGACGGGCCGCGGTGTCGTCGTCGTTCGGCCGCGGCGCCGTCGTGGCTGGTCGCGCAGTTCCTCCCCCAGCCTTCGGCCGGGGGCACCCCCAGCGCCCCTTCGGGGGCGCTGATCCACAGGGCGCTTCTCAGAGCCGTTGGATGATCGTCCCCGTCGCAAGCCCCCCGCCCGCGCACATCGTGATGAGGGCGAACTCCTTGTCCGTGCGCTCCAGTTCGTGCAGAGCGGTGGTGATGAGGCGGGCACCGGTGGCGCCCACCGGGTGGCCGAGGGCGATCGCGCCGCCGTTGACGTTGACCTTGTCGAGGTTCTGCTCGAAGACCCGGGCCCAGCTCAGCACCACGGACGCGAACGCCTCGTTGATCTCGACGAGGTCGATGTCCCTGAGGGTCATGCCGGACTTGCCGAGCACCGCGCGGGTCGCGTCGACCGGGCCGTCGAGGTGGAAGTGCGGGTCGGCGCCGACCAGTGCCTGGGCGACGATCCGGGCCCGGGGGCGGAGCTTCAGCGCCCGCGCCATCCGCTTCGACGCCCACATGATCGCGGCGGCGCCGTCGGAGATCTGGGAGGAGTTGCCGGCCGTGTGGACGGCGGTGGGCATGACCGGCTTCAGGCCCGCCAGCGCCTCCGCCGACGTGTCCCGCAGCCCCTCGTCCCGGTCGACGAGGCGCCACATGCCCTGCCCCGCGTGCTGCTCCTCCTCCGTCGTCGGCACCTGGACGGCAAAGGTCTCGCGCTTGAAGCGTTCCTCGGCCCAGGCGTGCGCCGCCCGCTCCTGCGAGAGCAGCCCGAGCGCGTCGACGTCCTCCCTGGTCAGGCCACGGCGGCGGGCGATGCGCTCGGCGGCCTCGAACTGGTTGGGCAGGTCGACGTTCCACTCGTCGGGGAACGGCTTGCCCGGCCCGTGCTTGGAGCCCGAGCCCAGCGGCACCCGGGACATCGCCTCGACCCCGCAGCTGATCCCGACGTCGATGACCCCGGCGGCGATCATGTTGGCGGTCATGTGCGAGGCCTGCTGCGAGGAGCCGCACTGGCAGTCGACGGTGGTGGCCGCGGTCTCGTACGGCAGTCCCATGGTCAGCCAGGCGGTACGCGCGGGGTTCATGGACTGCTCGCCGGCGTGGGTCACCGTGCCGCCGACGATCTGCTCGACCGCGTCGGCGGGGATGCCGGTGCGGCCGAGGAGTTCACGGTAGGTCTCGCCCAGGAGGTAGGCGGGATGCAGGTTGGCGAGCGCGCCGCCGCGCTTGCCGATGGGGGTGCGTACGGCTTCGACGATCACGGGTTCCGCGGCCATGGGGGCTCGGTCCTCTCCTCGGTCACCCGCGCGGCGCAGGGGCGTCCCGGCCCGGCCCGCCACGCAGAACTAGAACGCGTACTAGTTCTGCGTGCAGTCTGCTGACAGTCCGTCCACAACCGCAAGAGGGGTGCATGCAATTGGGGTGACCGTGCCCCTTGCGACTTGTAGAACCCGTTATTACCTTCACGGCAACCGACTCTTTCTGATGGTCCGTCAGAAGTGCGTCGGCGCACGCGTATCCAGGTCCGTACACGGTGGGAGTGAGTCGCCATGCCCTGTCCCGCGCTGCCCGACGGGTTCGACCTCACCGACCCCGATCTGCTCCATCACCGGGTGCCGCTCCCGGAGTTCGCCGCGCTGCGGCAGGCCGAACCGGTCCGCTGGATCGAACAGCCGCACGGCATCGCCGGCTTCGCGGACGACGGCTACTGGGCCGTCACCCGGCACGCGGACGTCAAGTACGTCTCCACGCACCCCGAGCTCTTCTCCTCCTGGCTCAACACGGCGATCATCCGCTTCGGCGAGCACATCCAGCGGGACGCGATCGACGCCCAGCGGCTGATCCTGCTGAACATGGACCCGCCCGAGCACACCCGGGTCCGCCAGATCATCCAGCGCGGTTTCACACCGCGGTCGATCCGGGCCCTGGAGGAGCGCCTGCGCGCCCGCGCCGGGGCGATCGTCGACGCGGCCCGCGCCCACACCGGCCCCTTCGACTTCGTCACCGAGGTCGCCTGCGAGCTCCCCCTCCAGGCCATCGCGGAACTGATCGGCATCCCGCAGGACGACCGGGCCAAGATCTTCGACTGGTCCAACAAGATGATCTCGTACGACGACCCGGAGTACGCGATCACCGAGGAGGTGGGCGCCGAGTCCGCCACCGAGCTGATCGCCTACGCGATGAACATGGCGGCCGACCGCAAGCAGTGCCCGGCCAAGGACATCGTCTCCACGCTGGTCGCCGCCGAGGACGAGGGCAACCTCAACTCCGACGAGTTCGGCTTCTTCGTGCTGATGCTCGCGGTGGCCGGCAACGAGACCACCCGCAACGCCATCACGCACGGCATGCACGCGTTCCTGACCCACCCCGACGCCTGGGACCTGTACAAGCGCGAGCGCCCGGCGACCGCCGCCGAGGAGATCGTCCGCTGGGCCACCCCGGTCAACTCCTTCCAGCGCACCGCCACCCAGGACACCGAGCTGGGCGGCAAGCTGATCCGCAAGGGCGACCGGGTCGGCGTCTTCTACGCCTCCGCCAACCACGACCCCGAGGTCTTCGCCGACCCCGACTCCTTCGACATCACCCGCGACCCCAACCCCCACCTCGGCTTCGGCGGCGGCGGCCCCCACTACTGTCTCGGCAAGTCCCTGGCCGTCCTCGAGATCGACCTGATCTTCAACGCGATCGCCGACGCGATGCCGGACCTGCGCCTGACCGGCGACCCGGACCGCCTCCGCTCGGCATGGATCAACGGCGTGAAGCACCTCCGGGTCACCACCTCGTAGGCCGCCTTCGCCACCCTCCCCGGACCCGGGCCGACGGCTCCCGGCGCCGCCGGCCCGTCCCGAGGGAGGCAGGAGCACCCCCTCCCTACGCCCCCGTTCCTGCCTCCCCCGAGACACCGGTCACCGCCCCCTTCGGCGGTGTCCGGACACACGTCGGCACCCTCGCCCCAGGAGGAGGGGCGAGGGTGCCGGGGTTCAGGGGCGCGCGACGCCGGGGATCAGCGGCGGGTGCGCGGCTCGGCCGCGATCGACCGCGGGTGCGCGCGGGTCGGCCGGCTCAGTACCAGCCGTTGGCCTGCCAGAAGCTCCAGGCGGCGGTCGGGCTGCCGTAGCGGGAGTTCATGTAGTCCAGACCCCACTTGATCTGGGTGGCGGGGTTGGTCTTCCAGTCGGAGCCGGCGGACGCCATCTTCGAGCCGGGCAGGGCCTGGACCAGGCCGTAGGCGCCGGAGGACGAGTTGGTGGCGGAGGGGTTCCAGCCGCTCTCGTGCGAGACGATCTTGCTGAAGGCGTTGAACTGCGCGGCGTCCGGAATCATCTTGTGCGCGATCGCCTGGGCGGAGGAGGCCGACGTGGTGGCGGCCTGGGCGGGCGCCGCGGTCAGGGCCATACCGGCGGCGGCAGCGGCCACGGCGGCGGTGGTGAGGGCCTTCTTCGGGGAAGCGATGCGGCGGATGAAGGACACGGACACGGAGAACCTCATTCGTCGGGGACAGGGAGCCGCCGTGCTCCGGAACCACCCGTGGGGGCTGTCCGTGTGCGTCGGCGCCGCGGCCCGCTGTGGGCTCGTGGCGCCTGGCGACGTCGTCCAGACAAGCAGGCCGGAAAGCCGTCCGCAATCACCCCTTTTACTAGTGGAGGTCGCATAGGAGGGGTTGGTCCGCTGTGTGGCGTGGCTCTCAAAGCGCAGGTCGGCGGGGGTATCAAAACGGACATAGCGGAAAAGTCTGACTACTGTTCCGGATCGTAGGTGACCTGCGTCATGTGGGGTGCTTCACCGGTCGCGTCACCGGGCGCGTACGGCCCCTCACGTCCCGGGGCCGTCGAATGTGACCGCGGTCTCGAAAGCGGCCCGCCGGGTGGCCCGGCGCAGCGCCCGCAGCAGCGCCGGGCCGAGGAGGAGGGTGAGGACGACCGTGCACAGGGCCCGGCCCAGGTTCCAGCCCATGGCGGTGGCCAGGCTGTAGGCGAGGAAACGGGCCAGGTTGGCGGCGGGCCCGGCATGCGGGTCGAAGGAGAGGTTCGAGGCGTTGCCGGCCAGCAGCGGCCAGCCGGCCAGGTCGACGACCAGGCCGTAGCCGAACGCGGCGAGGAACCCGTACCCCGCCAGCAGCGCCAGCTCGCCGCGGCCGCGCAGCCGCCCGGCGCCCGGCAGCAGCCCGGCCCCCATCGTGAACCAGCCCATCGCCAGCATCTGGAACGGCAGCCACGGCCCGACCCCGCCGGTGAGCAGCGCCGACGCGAACATCGTGAGCGAGCCGAGCGTGAACCCGAAGCCCGGCCCGAGCACCCGCCCGCTCAGCACCATCAGGAAGAACATCGGCTCGATCCCGGCGGTCCCGGCACCGACCGGCCGCAGCGCCGCCCCAGTCGCGGCCAGCACGCCCAGCATGGCCACCGCCTTCGGCCCCAGCCCGGACTCGGCGATCGTCGCCGCCAGCACGGCGACCAGCAGCACCAGCAGCCCCGCGAAGAGCCAGGGCGCGTCCTCGGCGTGCGAGGCGATCCGGGAGGAGGGCGGGGCGAGGAACGGCCAGCCGACCGCGACCACCCCGACCGCACTGACGAGGAGGAGGGCGGCGAGGGAGCGGGGGCCGAGCCGCACCGGGCCGGTCATGCCAGGGCCTCGCGGACCTGGGCCACGGTGAGCCACCGCTCGGGCGCGAGGATCTTCGTCACCTGCGGGGCGAAGGACGGCGAGGAGACGACGATGTCGTCGGTCGGCCCGTCCGCGATGACCTCGCCCTCCGCGAGCAGCACCACCCGGTGCGCGAGTTCCGCGGCCAGCTCCACGTCGTGCGTGGCCAGCACGATCGCGTGCCCGTCGGCGGCGAGCCCGCGCAACACGCCCACCAGCCGGGCCTTCGCCGCGTAGTCCAGGCCCCGGGTCGGCTCGTCGAGCAGGAGCAGCGGCGGCCGGGCGGTGAGCACCACGGCCAGCGCGAGGGCGAGCCGCTGCCCCTCGGAGAGGTCACGGGGGTGCGTGTCGTCCGCGACCCCGGGCAGCAGCCCGGACACCAGCCCGCGGCAGGTCCCCGCCGCCGCCCCCGCGTCCCGGTCGGCGGCCGCGCACTCGGCACCGACCGTGTCGGCGTACAGCAGGTCACGGGGTTCCTGCGGGACCAGCCCGACGCGGCGTACCAGGTCGCGGGGGCGCGTGCGGTGCGGCACCGCGCCGCCGACCCGCACCGAGCCGGAGCCCGGCTCCACGAGCCCGACCAGGGCGCCCAGCAGCGTGGACTTCCCGGCGCCGTTGCGCCCCATGAGGGCGACGGTCTCCCCGGCGGCGACGGCGAGATCGAGGCCCCGCAGCGCGTCGACCCGGCCCCGGCGGACACCGAGGGAGCGCACCTCGGCGAGGGGAGCCGCGGAGCCGGCCGCAGGACCGGTCGCGGGCCGCTGCTCCGGGACCCGCCCGGCGAGGCGCTCCCGCAGCCCGGTCGCCGTCGCCCGCCGCCGGGCGTCGCGCACCGTCATCGGCAGCGGCGCCCACCCGGCCAGCCGCCCCAGCTCCACCACCGGCGGGCACACCGGCGACACCGCCATCACCTCGGCGGGCGTCCCGCACACCGGCGCGGCCCCGTCCCCCGGGAGCAGCACGACCCGGTCGGCGTACTGCACGACCCGCTCCAGCCGGTGCTCGGCCAGCAGCACCGTCGTGCCCAGGTCGTGCACCAGCCGCTGGAGCACGGCCAGCACCTCCTCGGCGGCGGCCGGATCGAGCGCGGAGGTCGGCTCGTCGAGCACCAGGACCGCGGGGTGCGGGGTGAGCACCGACCCGATCGCGACCCGCTGCCGCTGCCCGCCGGAGAGCGTGGCGATCGCCCGGTCCCGCAGCTCGGCCAGCCCCAGCAGATCGAGGGTCTCCTCCACCCGCCGCCGCATCACGGCCGGGGCGATTCCCAACGACTCCATCCCGTAGGCGAGTTCGTCCTCCACCGTGTCGGTCACGAAGTGGGCGAGCGGATCCTGCCCCACCGTGCCGACGACGTCGGCGAGTTCACGCGGCCGGTGGGTACGGGTGTCCCGCCCTGCGACCGTCACCCGGCCGCGCAGGGTGCCGCCGGTGAAGTGCGGCACGAGCCCGCTCACCGCATTCAGAACCGTCGACTTCCCGGTCCCGGACGGCCCCACCAGCAGCACGAGTTCACCCTCCGGCACCTCGAAGTCGACGCCCCGGACGGCGGGCCGGGCCGCGCCCTCGTACGTCACGGAGACGTCCTCGAAGCGGATCACGACGGCTCCTTCGGCACGGTGAAGGCGGGCAGCAGACCGAGCAGCACGGCGGCCGCGGGCCACAGCGGGAGAGTGGGGGCGACCAGCGGTACGACCCCGGGCTGCAGGGCCGCCGGGTCGCGGACGGACGCCAGGGTGAGCAGGGCGGCGACGGCGGCGCCCGCCCCGGACACCAGCCAGGCGCGCGCGTCCCACGGGTCCGGCCGGTACCGGGTGCGCGGCGAACGCCGGCCGCCGAGCCGCAGCCCCGCCAGCGCGGCGGCCGCCCCGGCCAGCAGCAGAGGCAGCCCGTAGCCGCCGCCCTCGGTGGTGAGCAGCCCGTACAGCCCCGCGCAGACGCCGAGCAGACCGCCGAGGGTGAGCCCGGCCGTGGTACGGCGGACCCGGTCCGGGACGTCGGCGCTGCGGCCGTACCCGCGCGCGTCCATCGCGGCGGCGAGAGCGACCGAACGCTCCAACGCGCCCTCCAGCACCGGGAGCCCCACCTGCATCAGACCGCGGACACCGGAATCGGGCCGGCCGCGCAACCGCCGGGCGGCCCGCAGCCGCTGCACGTCGGCGACCAGGTGCGGCGCGAAGGTGAGCGCGACGACGACGGCCACGCCCAGCTCGTACAGGGCGCCGGGCAGGGACTTGAGCAGCCGGGCCGGGTTGGCGAGCGCGTTGGCGGCACCGACGCAGATGAGGAGGGTGGCGATCCGGAGCCCGTCGTAGAGCGCGAAGACGAGCGCCTCGGCCGTGACCTTCCCGCCGAGGCGGATGCCCTGGGCCCAGTGCGGGAGCGGGATTTCGGGGAGGCTGACGAGGGTGTGCGCGCCGGGGACGGGCGAGCCGAGGACCACGGTGAACACCAGCCGCACGCACAGCACGGCGAGGCCGAGCCTGGCGAACGCGGCGTAGGAACGGGACCACGGGGCGGTCCGGCTGCGGCAGGCGGCCACGACGTAGGCCGTGACGGCGATGAGCAGACCGAGCAGCAGCGGGTCGGTGGTCCGCGACGCGGCGACACCCAGCGAGAGTGACCAGAGCCACCACGCGCCGGGGTGCACAGGGGAGCGCCGCTGCCGCCGGGGCACCGGAGCTCTCACCCGCCCCGGCTTGCGCCCCGTCAGGGGCGCGGCGAACTGCGCGAG
>NZ_JBIVXP010000001.1:663963-861312 GCF_044769305.1 Streptomyces sp. NPDC090499 | reverse complement strand
GAGAAGTCCCCACCGGCCTGTGGTGGTGTGTCTGCCGGCGGTTGGGGCGTGCCCCGTCGCGGGCGCGGGGGACCGCGCGAGAAGTCCCCACCGGCCTGTGGTGGTGTGTCTGCCGGCGGTCAGGACGTGCCCCGTCAGGGGCGCGGGGAACTGCGCGAGAAGTCCCCACCGGCCTGTGGTGGTGTGTCTGCCGGCGGTTGGGGCGTGCCCCGTCGCGGGCGCGGGGGACCGCGCGAGAAGTCCCCACCGGCCCGCGGTGGTGCGTCTGCCGGCGGTCAGGACGTGCCCCGTCAGGGGCGCGGGGAACTGCGCGAGAAGTCCCCACCGGCCCGCGGTGTCAGGCATTGCGGTGCCGCCGTGTCTGCCAGAAGGCTCCCGCGGCGAGGAGTGCGACGACTCCCGCACCGGCCAGCAGCCCGAGCGACGGCCCGCTGCCCGACGGCGCACCTCCGGCCGTCCCCGCCGACGTCACCTTCTCGCCGCAGCCCCGCGACGGATACCCCCCGATCGCGCACAACAACGCGTTCGTGTCGTACCGCAGCGGCTTCGCCGCCGTCGCCAGGGCGTCCGCCGCCGTCGCGTCCTCGGGCACCACCGCGCAGGCCGTCCGCCGCACGGGCGGCCGCTCCCCCGGGGGCGCATCCGCCGTCGTACCGAAGTCGACGACCAGCCCCACCCGTTTGCGGCCCCCGACGGCGGCGGTGTCCGCGCAGATCGTCCCGAAGTCCGCCGTGCCGCGCGGCTGCGACGCGTCCGTCGAGTCCTCGCTCACCGCGAAGCGGAACCCCTCGACCGAACCGTCGGCGGGCTGCGCGGTCGAGGGGCCCTGCGTGGCGTACGTCCAGTGCGCGCCGTCCCGCTCCCAGAAGGACCAGTACCGGTAGCCGGTGGCCGCCGCCGGCCCGGCGGCGGCCGTCGCGCACAGCGTCAGCGCGGCCAGGAACAGCAGCCCCGCACGGCGGACCGCGGTCACGGCTGCTGCTGCTTCCGGCGGCCGCTGAACAGGAAACCGATGCCGATACCGGCGACGAGCCCGGTGCCGACGATCCACCACACGCTGTTGCCCGACTTCTTCTCCTCGGCGTGCTTCGCGGCAGCCGCCCGCGGGGCCGGTCCCGTCGCGTTCAGCGCCGTCACCAGGTTCGTGCCGCCGAAGTCACGCGGGTCCGCGCCCATCGCGTGCGCGGCGAGGATCAGTTCGGCGTAGGCCGCGGGCCCGCTCTGCTCCGCCCACGGCGCGGCGTGCGCCTCCAGCCAGGCGTACGGCTTCCTCGCCTGCCCCGTCCAGCCCTGCGCGGCCAGGGCGACGACCGCGTCGGCGGTGTTGCCGTAGTCCGGCTGGGGCGCGGCACCGGCGAGCGCGGAGACGAGATGGCCGCTGCCGGACATGGCGTCCGCCAGGTACGCGGCGCCGTTGCGGGCCACCTCCTCCCGCGTGAGCGTCGTGCCGGAGCCCGCCGCGCAGGCGGGCCCCTTCGCCGGGGCCTTGCCGGCCGTCGTCACGAACCCCTTGCCGAGGGCCCCGAGCACCCCGGCCGCGGTCGCGTCCGCGTTCGCGGTCAGCTTCCCCTGCTTGTCCGGCTGGTAGGCGAGGGCACCGCCGCCGTCCCGGCCGCAGGGGACGGACCACTTGGCGAAGAGGTCGTACGGCGACCTGTCCGCACCCGCGCCGGCCGCAGCGAGCGCGCCGGCGACCACGCCGGTGGAGTTGGTGTCACTGGGCGAGCCCGGGGTGTAGCCCCAGCCGCCGTCCTTGTTCTGCACCGACTTCAGCCAGGTCACGGCCTTGCCTGCGGCGCCGTCGTGCCCGCCGACCGCCTTCAGCGCCTGTACGGCGGCGGCCGTGCTGTTCGTGTCCACCGTCACCTTGGTGTCACAGGCCGCCGTCGGCTCGGCGCGGAACGCGGCGAACGCGCCGTTCGCGCACTGCTGCCCGGCCAGCCAGTCCACCGCCTTCGCGGCCGGGGTCACCCCCACCGCACGCTGGGCCAGCAGGGCGAGCGACTGGCGCCAGACGCCGTCGAACTTCGGGTCCGAACCGCCGTACAGCCCCGACGGGAGCACCGTCGACGCGGACGGCGACGGGGTGCCGGCGGCCAGCGCGGTCGTCGCGGGCATGGCGGCACCGATGACGGCGGTGGCGGCCAGCACTCCGGCGGTGCGGCGGAGGACGGTCATGGTCGGCGGTGCCTCTCCCTGCGGGGAGCCGGGCAGCACGGGAGACCCCGGCGGCTCGGCTCCGTAAACCTCGACGGTGCCGTGCGACGACGGGCGCCGGCGCACGTGAGCCGATCAACGTCCCGGGCGCGGTGGTCCGGCTCGCCACTGCTGGTGGCTCACGGTTGCGGGTCAGCGCCGGAATTGCACCGGCTTCCCCCCGTACGGGTGATGACGACCCGGCTACCCTACCGGCCGCCCGGGGGGAAGCTGAGAGGGGGCTGTGCAGGGACCGTCTCGTTATGGTCGTGCCATGACGGGGAGACTGCTCGGGGCGGGGCGTTCGGCCGACGTGTACGAGATCGACGAGGCGTGGGTGCTGCGCCGGGACCGGGACGGCCGGGGTGACGCGGCCGCCGAGGGCGCGGTGATGGCGTACGTACGGGAGCACGGGTACCCGGCGCCCCGGGTGCGGCCCGCCGCGTCCCGTACCGGACTGGTCATGGAGCGGCTGTCCGGACCGACCATGCTGGCGGCGCTGCTGGCGGGGGAGACGGGCCCGGCGGAGGGCGGTGCGCTGCTCGCCTCGCTGCTGCGGCGGCTGCACGCCGTGCCCGGCCGGGACCCGGCCGACCCCGGCGCCCGGGTCCTCCACCTCGACCTGCATCCGGACAACGTGATCCTGACCCCCGACGGTCCCCGGGTCATCGACTGGACCAACGCCGAGGACGGGCCGCCCGCACTCGACTGGGGCATGTCGGCGGTGATCCTCGCCCAGGTGGCCCTCGGCGCGTACCCGTTGGCCCGTGACCTGCTGACGGCACTGCTCGCCGGTGCCGTCGAACTGACCGAGGACGGACTGACGGAGGCCCTGCGCCGACGGGCGGCCAATCCGACGATGAGCCGGGCGGAGGTCGAAGTGCTCGGCGCGGCGGGGCAGTTGATACGGTCGATCGCCTTCTAGAGCTCTGCCGCCGCCTCTGCGGACCGCCCCCGGGTGAAACCGTGGCTCCGCTCCACCTTCGCCACATGCAGGGTGTAGCTCTCGTACCACTCGGCCCGCCCGCGCCGCTGCGCCGCGCGGTGCTCGGTGTCCGTCCGCCACCGCGTGAGCGCGTCGGCGTCGCGGAAGTACCCGACGGTGATGCCCAGCCCGCCGGGGGTCTGCGCGTGGTCCATCCCCAGGTACCCGGGGATGTCCTTCACCAGGTCCTCCATACGTGCGTTGGTCTCGCCGTAGCCGCTCTGGTCCCGGGTCCGCACCGAGGTGAAGACGGCCACGTAATAAGGGGGTTCGTAGGCCTCGACGGGCACGACAGGCACTTCGGGGTGATCGCTCATGGCCGCACCGTAGGGCGGAGCGCGCCCGGTGATCCAGCGACTTTCCCGAACGGGACGCCCACGGGATCGAACTCTTGACCAAAGCCGCCGAGCGGGTCCGGCGAAGTCGGCGGCGGAAGGAACTGCACCACCGGCCACGACGCCGCGGTAGCCGGTAGCCGGTACATCGCGGCGCATCCAGCGCAGCGTTCAGGCCGCGTCCGCGAGCGGTGCGATGTCCGCCGACAGGTGGCGGGCCATGCGGCGCAGGGCGTCGTCGCAGGCGTCCGGGGTCTCGCCCACCGCCACCCAGAGGGCCAGCCGGTCGGCGTCGGTGGCGTACGGGCCCGCGGTGACGTGGTTGCCGGTGTGCTGGGTGAGGAGCATGCGGTCGGCGCCGGATTCGTGGGCGGCGTCGGGGGAGAGGTCCAGGCGGTCGAGGCGGCCGGTGGCGGCCGGGTACGCGAACTGGATCGCGGCCGCCCGCTGCCGGGTGGGCGTCGTGTCGGGCACCTCCCCGGTGGCCAGGGCGGCCGCGGCACGGGCGAGGTCGACGCCGGTGGCCCGTCTGACGAGGAGCGGGATCAGGTCGCCCGGGAGGTGCGGGGCGACGTCGGTGACCCGGGGGCCGCGGTCGGTGAGGGCGAGGCCGATGTGCAGGACACCCCGGTCGACACCGAGGGCGTGCACGGTGCGGTCGACGGCCAGGCGCAGGAAACGGTTGTGCAGCAGGCCGTCGTGGGCGTGCACGGTGTGCCGGAGCGGCTGCCGGGCGGGCGCCGGGCCCAGGACCGTACGGGTGATGGCGGCGATGCGGATCTCGCCGTCGAGGACGACCGTCTCGGCCGAGACACGGGGCGTGCCGGGGTCGTCGGGGCCGCCGACGGGAACGGCGCCGGCGGTCAGCAGCGCGCGCAGTGCGGGCGGGTCGGTACAGGCCTCGGCCGCGGTGAGGGAGGGGCCGGGCAGCCCCAACTGCCCGGCGATCCTCGCGGCGGCGACCGCGTACTCGCCCGAGAAGGTCAGCACGCCGCGGACTCTGTGCCGGGCCGCGAACCGCACCACCGCCGACGCCGTGGCGCCGCCTTTGCCGGGGTCCGCCGCGAGTCGACCGGCCAGGCACGACTGTGCCCAGGCGGGCGGCGCGGCGTCCACCAGCAGCACCGGGCGGGCCGCGGCGACCCGCGTCAGCGCGAACTCGTCGTACGCGCAACGGCGTCCGGCGCCGAGGAGCAGGACGGGCTGCGGCATCGGTTCGCCTCACCTTCCGGGGAGGAGGCGGGGCGGCTGGTCGCCCCGGGTGCCGCTCCCCCATAGGCGGCACCCGGGGCGGGTCGGTTCGACCGTGGCCTGGTGACGTGATCCTTTCCTGTCGTCCCGTCACATGTCAACGATTGCTGCCTACTTGCGCAGTGGTACTTGTCATGTCTGGTGGGCGGTACCGGTGATTCGATAGCCTCGCGTCTGCCCGGCCCCGCTCGGCCGGCCGACCGATCACGCGCGTCCAGGGGGACCTTGGTGAGTGACGCCCATGCCCCGCTGCCCGGCGTACTGGAGCGGCTCGGGGAGCTGACCGGACGTCCCGGACGGCTCTGCGAGGTCCTGGACGTGGCCGACCTGTCGTACCGCACCGGCATCCCGGTCGGGGTGGTCGCCGAACTCCTCGCGGGCGGCGCCGCACCCGAGGCGGGGCTCGCCGAACGGGTCCGGCAGCGGCTGGACTTCATCCGCGAGAACCGGCGCCGCCCGGACGGCAAGCGGTACTCGCTGGGCGAGCTCGCGGCGATCGCCGGCACCAGCAGGCAGTGGCTGAGCGAGTGGCGCAAGAGCGGGCTGCCGGGCCTCGAACACACCGACCGGCTGCGGCGGTTCTTCGGCCTCCCGCCCGGCTTCTTCACCGCCGACGAGCCCGAGGCGCTGTGCGAGGCGCTCCAGCCGGTGCTGCAGGGCCTGCAGGCCCAGGCCGACCCGCTCTCCCGCCTCCGCGAGAGCGGCCTCGTCCGCCTCGCGGCCCGCGCCCCCCACATGAACCCCCGCCAACTGGCCACCCTCGCCGACCTCGCGGAGATGCTCATCACGGCCGAGGGCGCGGTCAACTGAGCCGGATCGGCTAGACCGCCACATAGGTCACCGGCTCGCTCCCCGGCACCGCCTCCGCGCGGCCCAGCTTCACCAGGCGGCGCAGATGGGCCTCGGCCTCCGAGACGGCGATGTTCCTCGATCCGTACGGGATCTGGTCCCACGGGCGGTTCCACTCCATGCGCACCGCCAGCTGCCACGGTGTGAGCGGCTGCCGCAGGAGGGAGAGCAGGCCGGTGAGGCGGTCCTCGTGGTGGGCCAGCAGTTCGTGGACCCGTGCCGGTGCGTCGGTGAAGGTGTGCTGGTGGGCCGGGAGGACCTCGGCGGGGGCGAGGCGGCCGACGCGCTCCAGGGAGTCGAGGTAGTCGCCGAGCGGGTCGGTCACAGTCGCGTCGTCGGGGTCCTCGTAGAGGCCGATGTGCGGGGTGATCTCCGGGAGGAGGTGGTCGCCGGAGAACAGGCGCCCGTGGCCCGGCAGTCGGGCGGGGTGCTCCTCCTCCAGGTGCAGGCAGACGTGGCCGGGCGTGTGCCCCGGCGTCCAGACGGCACGCAGCCGGCGGCCCGGGAGGCCGAGGAGTTCGCCGGGGAGGATCTCGCGGTCGGGCAGGGCGGGGGCCAGGCCGGGCGGGGTGCTCCGGCGGCGGGGTCCCTCGCGCAACGGCGCCACGTGCTCGTCCGGCGCCCCGGCGGCCGTCAGCTTCGCCGCCATGTACGTGAACCACCGCTCCGGCCGGGTCTCCCGCGCCCGCCGCACGATCGCCGCGTCGGCCGCGTGCATCGCGATCCAGGCCCCGGACGCCTCGCGCACCCGCCCCGACAGCCCGTGATGGTCGGGATGGTGATGCGTGATGACGACCCCGTGCACCTCGCCGACGCCCGTACCGCACGCCGCCAGCCCCGCCACCAGCACGTCCCACGACCCGGGGTCGTCCCACCCGGTGTCCACCAGCACCGGCCCCCGGTCGGTGTCCAGCAGGTACACCAGCGTGTGGCCGAGCGGATTGTCCGGGATGGGCACCGCGACCGACCGTACGCCCCCGCCGAGATCCCGCACCGCCGCCTGGGGCCGTGCCCCCGCCGACTCGCCCAGACTGTCCGCCATCAGCCTTCCTCCGCCCCCGTCCGGTCCCGCCGGCCCCACGGCCGCTTCCACTATAACCAGAGCTGATGATCCGTCAGATAGCTGGTACCGGGCCGGTGCGACCGCATATTGGATTGCCGCGGGCCGGACCGGCCGGGTAGGAAGCGGGCATGCTCAGAGGTGACGCGGTCGGGCTCAGGGCCCGGCACGAAGAGGACATCCCGGTGCTGCGGGCCGAGCTCTACGACGACCTGGGCTACTCCTTGCTGGCCGACAGCGGGCCGTGGCGGCCGGTGCCGCCCGGCTCGAAGGACCCGCGGCTCACGGTGGACCACAAGGACGACGGCAGCGTCAGGTTCTCCGTGGTGGAGCTGGCGGGCGGCACACTGGCCGGCATTGCCACGCTGTGGGGCATCGACACCCACAACCGCTTCGCGCACATCGGGCTCGGCCTGCTGCCGGCCGCCCGCGGCAAGGGCTACGGCACCGACGTGGTCGCGGTCCTGTGCCACTACGGCTTCGTCGTGCGCGGCCTGCACCGCCTGCAGATCGAGACCCTCTCCGGCAACACCGCGATGCTGCGCGCCGCCGAGCGCAACGGCTTCGTCCGCGAGGGCGTGCTGCGCTCGTCGGCCTGGGTGATGGGCGAGTTCGACGACGAGGTGCTGCTCGGGCTCCTCGCCGAGGAGTGGCAGCCGGCGCCGAAGACCCACGCCGGCAGTGACGAACGGACGGGCGCATGAGGCCTGTTGACGGCAGCGCGGTGCCGGGCGCGTCTGCCGAGGGCGCGGCGTCGGGCACGGCGGTGTCCCCGCTGCTGCGCCAGCTCGCCCGCACCCGCCGCTTCACCCTCGGCGCACCCGCCCGTCTCACCGTGGCGCCGGACGGTGCCCGGGTCCTGTTCCTGCGGAGCCGGGACGGCGACGATCCGGTCGGGTGCCTGTGGACGCTCGACCCGGCGACCGGCACGGAGCGGCTGCTGGCCGACCCCGCCGTACTGCTCGGCGACGCGGCCGACGAGGTGCCGCAGGAGGAGCGCGTCCGGCGCGAGCGCGCCAGGCAGCAGGCCGCCGGGATCACCGACTACGCCACCGACGCGGCCGCCCGGACGGCCGCGTTCGCGCTCTCCGGACAGCTGTGGGTGGTGGACACGGGCTCCGGCGCCGTACGGCGACTGCCCGCCCGGCAGCCGGTGGTGGACCCGCGGCCGTCCCCGGACGGGCGGTACGTCGCCTACGTCTGCGGCGGGGCGCTGCGGGTGATCGGCGCCGACGGCGACGGCGACCGGACGGTGGCCGCGCCCGAGCCGGCGGAAGGCCCCGACGTCTTCTTCGGCCTGCCGGAACACGTGGCTAGCGAGTCGATGAACCGCCACCGGGCCTACTGGTGGGCGCCGGACGGGGAGCGGCTGCTGACCACCCGGGTGGACAACCGCGGGGTCGCGCTCTGGTACCTCGCCGATCCGGCCGACCCCGCCAGGCCGCCGCGCACGATGCGCTACCCGCGGGTCGGCACCGCCAACGCCGAGGTCACGCTGTGGATCGCCGACCTGGCGGGCAGCCGCACCGAGGTCCGCTGGGACCGGGCCGGTTTCGAGTACCTGCCCGTGGCCGGCTGGGACGGGCACGGTCCGTTCGCGGTCGTGCTCAGCCGCGACCAGCGCACCCTCCAGGTGCTGGCCGTCGATCCGGCGGACGGCTCGACCGGCCTGCTGGCCGAGCGGCACGACGAGCGCTGGGTGGAGCTGCTGGTGCCGGGAGTGCCCGCGCGCACGGGCACCGGCCGGCTCGTCGACTACCTCGACCGGGACGAGACGCGGCACCTGACCGTCGACGGCGCCCCGGTCACGCCGGACGGCCTGCAACTGCACGAGGTGCTCGCGGTGGACGGCGAGACGGTGTTCTTCACGGCGGCCGCGGAACCCACCGAGCGCCATGTGTGGAGGTACCGGCCGGATCAGGGCGTACGCCAATTGACCGGGCGGCCGGGCGTGCACTCCGGCGCGTTCGGCGGCGGCACGTTCGTGCGGGTCACGCGCACGCCCGAGCTGCCTGGCTCGCACACCACCGTGCACCGGCTGACCGGGGACGGCCGGCCGGAACCGGACGGCCCCGCGCCCGTCGAGATCCGCTCGCACGCCCGGCGACCGGTGCTGCGCCTGCGCGTCGAGTCCGCCGTCGTCGGACCGCGCGCACTGCGCACGCACCTCTTCCTGCCCTCCTGGCACCGGGCCGGCGACGCCACGCTGCCGGTGCTGCTCGACCCCTACGGCGGCCCCGCCATGCAGAAGGTGCTGGCCGAACAGGCCTCGCACGCCTTCGTCTCCCAGTGGTTCGCCGAACAGGGCTTCGCGGTGCTGGTGGCGGACGGCGCCGGCACGCCCGGACGCGGGCCGCGCTGGGAGAAGGAGATCTTCGGCGACCTGATCGGCCCGCCCCTGGACGACCAGGTCACCGCCCTGCACGCGACGGCCGGGCGCCACCCGGAGCTGGACCTCGGCCGAGTCGGCATCCGCGGCTGGTCGTTCGGCGGGATCCTGGCCGCCGCCGCGGTGCTGCGCAGGCCCGACGTCTTCCACGCCGCGGTGTCCGGCGCCCCGCTCACCGACCAGCGGCTCTACGACGCGTGCTGGAAGGAGCGCTTCCTCGGTCCGCCCGACCGGTACCCGGAGCACTACGAGTCGTCCTCGCTGCTCGCCGACGCCCCGAAGCTCAGCCGCCCGCTGCTGCTGGTGCACGGGCTGGCCGACGACAACGTCTTCGTGGCCGGCACCCTGCGGCTGTCCGCCGCTCTGCTGGCCGCCGGGAAACCGCACGAGGTGCTGCCGCTGAGCGGCATGACACACGCCGCGCCGGCCGACGACACCTTCGCCCGGCTGGCGGGGCACCAACTGGACTTCCTCCGCCGCCACCTGACCGGCAGCCCCGCCACGACGCCCGGCTAGCACGCCCCTGGCTTAGTTCAACTAGAACTGGTATCAGTTCTGAAACATCGTCAGGAAGGGTGGCGGGGCGCCATGACCGAGTTCCTGGAACACGGACAGCTGTTCATCGGCGGGGAGTTGACCGACCCTCTGGGCAAGGACGTCATCGAGGTGGTCTCCCCGCACACCGAGGAGGTCTTCGGGCGGGTGCCGCATGCCTCGCGGGCGGACGTGGACCGGGCGGTGGCGGTGGCGCGGCGGGCGTTCGACGAGGGGCCCTGGCCGCGGATGACGCTCGACGAGCGGATCGAGGTCGTCACCCGGATCAAGGACGCGATCGCCGTGCGGCACGAGGAGATCGCCCGGGTGATCTCGTCCGAGAACGGTTCGCCGTACTCCTGGAGCGTCCTCGCGCAGGCGCTCGGCGCGATGATGGTGTGGGACGCGGCGATCAGGGTCGCGCGCGACTTCACGTACGAGGAGACGCGCGACGGGGTGCTGGGGAAGATCCTGGTGCGGCGGGAGCCGGTCGGGGTGGTGGCGGCCGTGGTGCCGTGGAACGTGCCCCAGTTCGTGGCCGCCGCCAAGCTCGCCCCCGCGCTGCTCACCGGCTGCACGGTGGTGCTCAAGCCGTCCCCGGAGTCGCCGCTGGACGCGTACATCCTGGGCGAGATCACGAAGGAGGCGGGGCTGCCGGAGGGCGTGCTGTCGATCCTCCCGGCGGACCGCGAGGTCAGTGAGTACCTGGTCGCCCATCCCGGCGTCGACAAGGTCTCCTTCACCGGCTCGGTCGCGGCCGGCAAGCGCGTGATGGAGGTCGCCGCGAAGAACCTCACCCGGGTGACCCTGGAGCTCGGCGGCAAGTCGGCGGCCGTCGTGCTGCCGGACGCGGACACGGCCGCCGCCGTCGCCGGCATCGTCCCGGCGGCCTGGATGAACAACGGCCAGGCGTGCGTCGCGCAGACCCGCATCCTCGTCCCGCGCTCGCGCTACGACGAGTTCGCCGACGCCTTCGCGGCCGCGGCGAGCGCCCTGAAGGTCGGCGACCCGCTGGACCCGGCCACCCAGGTGGGCCCGCTGGTCGCGCGCCGCCAGCAGCAGCGGAACCTGGACTACATCCGCATCGGCCAGGAGGAGGGTGCGAAGATCCTGACGGGCGGCGGCCGTCCCGCCGGCCTGGCGAAGGGCTGGTACGTCGAGCCCACCCTCTTCGGCGACGTCGACAACTCCATGCGGATCGCGCGGGAGGAGATCTTCGGGCCGGTGATCTGCCTGCTCCCCTACGGCGACGAGTCCGAGGCCCTGAAGATCGCGAACGACTCGGACTACGGGCTGAGCGGCAGCGTCTGGACGGCGGACGTGGCGCACGGCATCGAGGTCGCGCGGCAGGTCCGTACCGGCACCTACTCCGTGAACACCTTCAGCCTCGACATGCTGGGCCCCTTCGGCGGCTACAAGAACTCCGGCCTGGGACGGGAGTTCGGGCCGGAGGGGTACGGCGAGTTCCTCGAACACAAGATGATCCACCTGCCGGCCGGCTGGGAGGGGTGAGGGGCCGCCATGGGTGACCGCTGGCACGTCGAGGTCGACCGGTCGATCTGCATCGGCTCGGCCCAGTGCGTCCACCGCGCCACCGGGGCCTTCCGCCTCGACTCCGCCATGCAGTCCCACCCCGTGGACCCGGAGACGGACGCCAGCGGAAGGGTCCTCGACGCGGCGGAGAACTGCCCGGTGGAGGCGATCACGATCACCCTGCTGGACAGCGGGGAGCAGGTGTTCCCGCCGGAGGACTAACGCCGTCCCAGGGTCGCGAACAGTGCGCGGGCCCGGGTGCCGTCCGACTGCTCCCAGGCGCCGGTGACCTGCCCGACCGCGCCGTCGGGTGCCGTCGAACCGGCGGTCAGCACGCGCCGCAGCCGCAGCACCAGGCCGTCGCCGCCCGGTACGGCGAACTCGGTGCTCTCGTCGGTGTCGACGGGGGCGCCGAGGCCGGGCACCGGACCCGCACCGGCGTAGGACCCGGTGACCTCGCGGTCGGGGGTGTCGGTGATGCTCTGCGCCTGGGCCTCGGCGCGGCCCTCGATCAGGGCGAGCAGCCCGGCGGTGAGGACCGGGTCGTGGCAGCCGTCGTAGGCCCAGCGGGTGCCGAGGACCCCGTGTTCCATGGTGCCGACGAGCGCGTGCCCGGCGCCGGGCAGCGGGGCGCCGCGGTAGGTGAGCGGTACCAGATAGGCCGCTGCGCCGTCCGTGACGACCATGAACTCGATCCCGACCTCGCCCGCCGGGTCGTCCAGCCGGAATCCGCCGGCCTTCGTCAACTCCGGTGCGGCGGCGCCGCGGTACCAGGGGCGGGTGGGGAGCCAGCCGGCGAGGAGTTCGACCTTGGTGGGCTTGAGGGTGGTGTGGTGGATGAGTGCCATGGGGAGGATTCTGCGTTCGGGCGGCGGTGCCCCGCCAGGTGGTTTCCGGCGTCCGGCAGCTCCCGCCACCAGGAAAAGTCCAAAAAATCCCCCTTTGGGGGGTTCTCTTCTGCTTCAGGCGTTCTATCCTTGAAGCAGCCTACGAGGCGAGTGAGGGAGTCCGAGCGGAGTAGCCGACTCAGGCGTGACGCAGATGCAGAAGCATCCGCCGGTGCCGACGTCGACGGTCGGGCTGAGAGGCCGGAAGGCAGCAGTAGGGCCGGACGGCGACCCCCAGCACCTGATCCGGACCATGCCGGCGAAGGGAACCCGTCTCGTAGGTCTTCGCATGCCCTGCGGCGGTCTTCGCATGCCCTACGGCGCCCCGGGTCTCCCCTCGGGCTCCGTCAGGTCGATCAGGCGGCACACCGTCTCGATGTCGATCTTCACCTGGGCGATGGAGGCGCGGCCCGAGAGCCAGGTGATCAGCGCCGAGTGCCAGGTGTGCTCGATCACCCGGACGGCGGACAGCTGGGCCGGGGTGGGGTCGGTCAGGCCCATCGCGTCCAGGATGATCGCCGTCGTCTGCCGGGAGACCTGGTCCACCTCGGGGGAGACGCTGCGGTCGGCGAAGGTGAGGGCGCGGACCATCGCGTCGGCCAGGTGCGGCTCGCGCTGCAGGGCGCGGAAGGCCCGCATCAGGGTCTCGGCGACCCGCTCGGACGCCGTCTCGCCCGCCGGCGGCTTCTTGCGCAGCGTGCCGTGCATGTGCTCCAGCTGGTCCTGCATGGTCGCGACCAGCAGGTGCACCTTGGACGGGAAGTAGCGGTAGAGCGTGCCCAGGGCCACCTGGGAGGACTCGGCCACCTCCCGCATCTGCACCGCGTCGAAACCGCCCCGGCTGGCCAGCTGGGCGCTCGCGTGCAGGATCCGGCGGCGCCGGGCCTCCTGCCGCTCGGTGAGCGGCGGGGCGGCCGATCTGGCGCCGATGTCCACCTTGGCTTCCGCAGGCATGGGTCCCGTCCGTGACAGTCGGTGAGGGCAGTGCTCAGGGCGAGTGATCAGACAGCATGGCAGGGGTTCCCGCCGTGGCGCGAATCACCCGATGCGCTGCTCACTCCGCCCCTACCTGCCGGTAGATTCAGAGCCTCTTGAACGATCAAGTCTGAAACTTGTTCTAGATTAGCGTCCCGGCGTAATCTCACGGGAAAGTGCAGGGAGAAGGGGGCCCGGAGTGACCGCTGAGGCCAGTCGGGCGGGTGCCGACGAGGAACCCGCCGCCGACGGCGAGCGACCGCTCGACATCGCGCTCCTCACCTATAAAGGGAACCCGTTCTGCGGCGGCCAGGGTGTCTACGTACGGCACCTGTCGCGCGAGCTGGCCCGGCTCGGGCACCGGGTCGAGGTGATCGGCTCGCAGCCGTACCCCGTCCTGGACGAGGGGTACCCCCGGCTCACCCTCACCGAGCTGCCCAGCCTCGACCTCTACCGCTCCCCGGACCCGTTCCGGACGCCGAAGCGGGACGAGTACCGGGACTGGGTCGACGCCCTCGAAGTCGCGACCATGTGGACCGGCGGCTTCCCCGAACCGCTGACCTTCTCGCTGCGCGCCCGCCGCCATCTGCGCGCCCGCGCCGGGGAGTTCGACGTCGTCCACGACAACCAGACCCTGGGATACGGCCTGTTGGGTGACATCGGCGCCCCCCTGGTCGCCACCATCCACCACCCCATCACCGTCGACCGGCAGTTGGAGCTGGACGCCGCCGAGGGCTGGAAACGGCGCTACTCCGTACGGCGCTGGTACGCCTTCACCCGGATGCAGAAGCGGGTCGCCCGCCGGCTGCCCTCCGTGCTCACCGTCTCCGGCACCTCCCGCCAGGAGATCGTCGACCACCTCGGGGTCCGCGAGGACCGCGTCCACGTCGTCCACATCGGCGCCGACACCGACCTCTTCGCGCCGAATCCCGCCGTCCCCCAGGTGCCCGGCCGGATCGTCACCACCTCCAGCGCGGACGTGCCCCTCAAGGGGCTGGTGTACCTCGTCGAGGCCCTCGCCAAGGTACGGACCGAGCACCCCGCCGCCCACCTCGTCGTGGTCGGCAAGCGGCCCGCCGAGGGGCCCGTCGCGCAGGCGATGGAACGTTACGGCCTGGCCGGCGCCGTGGAGTTCGTGAAGGGCATCTCCGACGCCGAACTCGTCGACCTGGTCCGTTCCGCCGAGGTCGCCTGCGTGCCCTCGCTCTACGAGGGCTTCTCGCTGCCCGCCGCCGAGGCCATGGCGACCGGCACCCCGCTGGTCGCCACCACCGGCGGCGCGATCCCGGAGGTCGCCGGGCGCGACGGGGAGACCTGCCTGGCCGTACCGCCGGGCGACGCGGGCGCACTGGCGGCCGCGCTGAGCCGGCTGCTCGGCGACCCGGAACTGCGGCTGCGGCTCGGCGGGGCCGGCCGTGAGCGCGTGCTGCGGCACTACACCTGGGCGCGTGCCGCGGAGGGCACGGTGGCCCGCTACCGCGAGGCGATCGCCCGCTCCGCGACCGGGGCCGTCACCCCCGCCGCGCCCCGCAGTCCCGGCCGCTCCGCGGCCTCAGCTGGTGTTCGTCACGAGAGTGAAAGCAGGGCCACGTGCTGACCGTCGACTTCTCCCGGTTCCCGCTCGCGCCGGGCGACCGCGTCCTGGACCTCGGCTGCGGGGCCGGCCGGCACGCCTTCGAGTGCTACCGGCGCGGCGCGCAGGTCGTGGCCCTCGACCAGAACGGCGAGGAGATCCGCGAGGTCGCCAAGTGGTTCGCGGCGATGAAGGAGGCCGGCGAGGCCCCGGCCGGCGCGACCGCCACCGCCATGGAGGGCGACGCACTGGCCCTGCCCTTCCCCGACGAGTCCTTCGACGTCGTCATCATCTCCGAGGTGATGGAGCACATCCCCGACGACAAGGGCGTGCTCGCCGAGATGGTGCGGGTGCTCAAGCCGGGCGGGCGGATAGCGGTCACCGTGCCGCGCTACGGCCCCGAGAAGGTCTGCTGGGCGCTCTCCGACGCCTACCACGAGGTCGAGGGCGGCCACATCCGCATCTACAGGGCGGACGAACTGGTCGGGAAGATCAGGGAAGCCGGTCTGCGGCCCTACGGCAGCCACCACGCGCACGCGCTGCACTCCCCGTACTGGTGGCTGAAGTGCGCGTTCGGCGTCGACAACGACAAGGCGCTGCCGGTGCGGGCGTACCACAAGCTGCTGGTCTGGGACATCATGAAGAAGCCGCTGGCCACCCGGGTCGCCGAGCAGGCGCTGAACCCGGTCATGGGCAAGAGCTTCGTCGTCTACGCCACCAAGCCGCACCTGCCCGCGGTGTCCGACGAGGCCGGGGTGGCCGCCAAGTGACCACCCCCCGGACAGAACACCTCGTCCTGCCCGGGGTCCTCACCGCCGAGCAGGCCGCCGCGACCGTCCGCGGCATCCTCGCCGTGCAGCGGGAGGACGGCGCGATCCCGTGGTTCCGCGGCCACCACCTCGACCCCTGGGACCACACCGAGGCCGCGATGGCACTGGACGCGGCCGGGGAGCACGCGGCGGCCGAGCGGGCCTACCGCTGGCTGGCCCGGCACCAGAACGAGGACGGCTCCTGGTACGCGGCCTACGCCGACGGCGCGCACGACGACGTCACCGACCGCGCCCGCGAGTCCAACTTCGTCGCGTACATCGCCGTCGGCGTCTGGCACCACTACCTCTCCACCGGCGACGACACGTTCCTCGACCGGATGTGGCCCGCCGTCTACGCGGCCGTCGAGTGGGTGCTGCGGCTGCAGCAGCCGGGCGGCGAGATCGGCTGGCGCCGCGAGGACGACGGCACACCCACCGACGAGGCACTGCTGACCGGGAGTTCGTCCGTTCACCACGCGCTGCGCTGCGCGCTCGCCATCGCCGAGCAGCGCGAGGAGCCGCAGCCCGACTGGGAGTTGGCGGTGGGCGCGCTGCGGCACGCGATACGCCGGCACCCGGAGCGGTTCCTGGACAAGGACCGGTACTCGATGGACTGGTACTACCCCGTCCTCGGCGGTGCGTTGACGGGTACCGAGGCGGGCGCGCGGATCGAGAAGGACTGGGAACGGTTCGTGGTGCCCGGGTTCGGGGTGCGGTGCGTCGTCCCCAATCCGTGGGTGACGGGCGGTGAGTCGGCCGAGCTGGCGCTGGCGCTGTGGGCGGTGGGCGAGTCCGACCGGGCACTGGAGATCCTCCAGTCCATCCAGCATCTGCGGGACGCCGAGTCGGGGCTGTACTGGACCGGGTACGTCTTCGAGGACGACGCGGTGTGGCCGCGGGAGCTGACCACGTGGACGGCGGGGTCGTTGCTGCTGGCGGTTGCCGCGCTGGGCGGGCACGACGCGACGTGTGCGGTGTTCGGGGGCGGGGAGCTTCCTTCTGGGCTTGAGGTGGACTGCTGCGCCTAGCGGGGCGGGGGGTTCTGTGCTACGGCGGGTGCGGCGCCGTGGGGGCTGGTCGCGCAGTTCCTACCCCCGGCCTTCGGCTGGGGGTACCCCCAGCGCCCCTTCGGGGCCGCTTCAGTGGCGGTGCATCCGGTTGGCGATCGCGTGGCCTATGAACAGGTAGACCACCGCGGCCAGGCCGTAGCCGGCCACGACTCGCGCCCATGCCTCGTCGAAGGTGAACAGGTCGTGCGACCAGCCGGCCAGCCAGTCGGCCGCGTCGTGGACGAACTGGACCAGGCTGTTCGCCCGGTTCGCGTCCAACAGGTACATCAGGATCCAGAGGCCCAGGATGAGGGCCATGACGTCGGCGACGATCGCGACGACCCTACCGGCCTGATTGGCACCGCGTTCAGAGGACATACCCTCCGGCTTGCCGCTGAACGGTCCTTGAAACCTGTACGGCGTTGCCCCCGAGTGGCGAGGTGCGGCCATCTGGGTGAGGCTGCCGGAGGAAGCAACCCGCTCGGGGAGGACACCGAGACACACGGGAGGACCCCGTGCCCGTACCGATACGGCGCCTCGTCGTCACGCTCACCCTCTGCTGTGCCCTGGTCGCCGGTGTCACCGCCTGCGCCGGCAGCACCCGGAGCAAGTCCGTCGGCACCGGCGTAGCGGCGGCCCCGGTGGCCGCCACGCCCAGTCCGAGCACGTCCGCGCAGAAGCAGAAGTTCGCCAAGACCCGGTTCGTCGCCAACGCGGGTCTCGCCGCGGGCGCGACCTACCAGTGGATCGTCAAGCCGTGGAAGGCCGGGAAGTTCAAGAAGGGCGCCCACGGCCGCACCTTCACCCTGGTCAAGGCCGGCCTGGCCGGCACCTTCGCCTACAACCGGCTCAAGGCCGCCCAGCGGAACGCCCAGGGCGACCCGCTGCTCGCCAAGGCCCTCGCTCCGCTCACCGCCGCGATCGACGGCCTGAAGAACCTGCCGTCCAAGCTCCGCAAGGGCGACACGGACGCGGCGGGTTCGTTCCAGGACGTCATCAACAACGTCAAGGACGCGGGCAAGAGCGCCGGCGCCCCGGTCACCAACCAGGTGCCGAAGGCGTCCCAGCTCACCCACTGAGGGGCGCGGTCGCCGCCGGGCGGCTAGGAGTTGAGCTCGGCCAGCACCCGCAGGGTGTGCGGGTCGGGGGACAGGGCCAGCAGGTCGGTCACCGGGCCCTTGCGCCACAACTCCAGCCGCTCGGCGATGCGTTCACGGGGGCCGACCAGGGAGATCTCGTCGGCGAACGCGTCCGGTACCGCCAGCACCGCCGCTTCGCGCCGCCCGGCCAGGAACAGCTCCTGGATCCGCCGCGCCTCCTCCTCGTACCCCATGCGGGCCATGAGGTCGGCGTGGAAGTTGCGGGCGGCGTGGCCCATGCCGCCGATGTAGAAGCCGAGCATGGCCTTGACGGGGAGGAGCCCCGCCGCCACGTCGTCGCAGACCCTGACCTGGGCCATGGGGGCGACGAGGAAGCCCTCCGGGAGGTCGGCGACCGCCGGGCCGTACACCTCGGGGCGGCTCGGTGCCCAGTACAGCGGCAGCCAGCCGTCGGCGATCCGGGCGGTCTGGGCGACGTTCCTCGGCCCCTCGGCGCCGAGCAGGACCGGCAGCCCGGCCCGGAGGGGGTGGGTGATCGGCTTCAGCGGCTTGCCGAGACCGGTGGCGTCCGGCCCCCGGTACGGGAGCGGGTGGAAACGCCCGTCCACCGTCACCGGCGCCTCCCGGCGCAGCACCTGGCGTACGACGTCCACGTACTCCCGGGTCGCGGTCAGCGGCGACTTCGGGAACGGGCGGCCGTACCAGCCCTCCACGACCTGCGGCCCGGACAGCCCGAGCCCGAGCAGCACCCGGCCCCCGGACAGGTGGTCCAGGGTCAGCGCGTGCATCGCGGTGGTGGCCGGCGACCGGGCCGCCATCTGGGCAACGGCCGTACCCAGCTTGATCGTCGACGTCTGCGCGGCGATCCAGGTGAGCGGGGTGAAGGCGTCCGAGCCCCAGGACTCCGCCGTCCACACCGAGTCGTAGCCGAGCCGCTCCGCCTCCCGCGCCAGCGGCACATGGTCGGGGGAGGGCCCGCGCCCCCAGTAACCGAGTGCCAACCCGAGCCGCATGACCGCCTCCTGACATCGCGTCAGACAATCGCCGGGTGACTGTACGACAACGGCCCCTCACCCGGAAGGGCAAGGGGCCGCAGGTGCGGGGCCGTTCAGCCGCGCTGGATCCCGGAGGTGTCCTGGAGTACGCCGCGGCGGCCGTCCTGGGTCTGCGCGACCAGCGCGGCACCCCGCTGCTCCACCGCCAGGTACCAGGTGCCGGGGGCGAGTTCGGCGATCGGCGCGGTCGAGCCGTCCTCCGCGAACAGCGGCCGGGACACCGGCACGGCGAACCAGAACGGCGAGAAGTCGGGTGCCGGTGCCTGCTGCGCGGCGACCGGGGGCTGCTGCTGGCCGTAGGGGTGACCGGGCTGCGGCTGCGGCGGCTGCTGCGCGCCGTAGGGCTGGCCGGGCTGCGGGGCGCCGGCACCCGGGTAGCCGTAGCCGCCGGGGGGCTGGGCGCCGTAGGGCTGCGGGGCCTGCGGCTTGGGGGCCGGGATCAGGGCCGCCTGGAGCGCCGGGACCAGCGGGGTGGCGATCGCGGCCGCGGCCAGGACCAGCGCCGCGATCAGGCCGAGGATCAGACCGGAACCCGCGCCGACGTCGGCGCCGCCCAGCTGGTCGGAGAACGCGCCCAGCGGGTCGATGGTCGACCAGAACGCGGTCCACAGGGAGAACACCGTGAGGCCCACGCCGATCTGGCCCAGGTCGAGCCCGGCGAACTTGAACGGCTGCGGCAGTGCTCGGGCGAGGACGATCAGGACCGCGCCGGCGATGCCGCCGACGTACATGCTCATCACGAGGCCGAGGTTGTCCCAGGCGTTCGGGCCGGACTTGTCGAACGTGTCGAGGAACGACGCGACGAACAGCAACACCGCTGCTCCGATCACCGCGCCGTCGCCTCTAGTGAGGGAGCGGATATTCACTTCAGGTCCTTCGTGGGTCGTCTCGTCGGCGGAGGAGGCGTCGCGAGGGTGTGCCCCTCATCGTAGGAATCGATTGTAGGAACCGCAGGGACGACATTATCGTCCGAACGATCAGGGTGTCCGCCCGGACCGGCCCGCCGATGCCTACCCGCGCAGGAAACTCACGATTCCCTCAGACATCCCCTGCGCCGCCTTCTGCCGCCAGGCCCCGCTGGTCAGCAACGCCGAGTCCTTGCTGTCGCGCATGTTGCCGCACTCGATGAACACCTTGGGAACCGTTGACAGATTGAGACCGCCGAGATCCTGGCGTACGTCCAGGCCGGTGCCGTTGCCGACGTAGTTGGACGGCGGGCTGCCCGTGACCTTCGCGAAGTCGCTCTCGATGTGCTCGCCGAGGGTGCGCGACGAGTCGACGATCGGGCGGGTGTCGGCGGCGCCGGAGTGCACGGAGGCCGGGAGGATGACGTGGAAGCCGCGGTCGCCCTCGGGTGCTCCGTCGGCGTGGATGGAGATGGCCGCGTCGGCGTGCGCGGTGTTGCCGATCTCCGCCCGCTCGGTCACGCACGGCCCCCAGGCCGGCTGGTCCCCGTCGTGCGTCATCTTCACCGTGGCGCCCTGCCGCTCCAGCAGGGTGCGCAGCCGGTGCGCGACGTCGAGGGTGAAGCGGGCCTCGCTGTACCCGTCGTTGGTGGAGGTGCCCGTCGTGTCGCACTCCTTCCAGTTCGTCCCGATGTTCACCTTCTGGTTGATCTCGGACGTGTGCTGGAAGTTCCCCGGGTTGTGCCCCGGGTCGATGACGACGACCTTGCCCTGCAGCGGGCGGGCCGCACTCGGGCTCGGGCTCGCACCGGGCACCTTGGCGTCGTCGCTCGCCGCCGCGGGCGCCGACTTGGGCGCCGCCGCGCCCGCCTGCCCGCCACCGCTCCCGCCGGAGTTGCCGCCGGGCCTGCCCACCCCCTCGTACACCACCCAGCCGAGCAGTGCACCGGGCACCAGCGCGGCGAGACCGACGGCGAGCGGCGCCCGCCGGAACCGGCGCTGCTGCGGGGGATCGAATTCCGGGCCTGTGTACGACACGTCTGCGACTCTAACCGCGTCCTCAGATCCCCGCCCCCGTTCGCCGCAGGACGCGCAGCGAGTCGTGGGCCGCGACCTCCGCGAAGGCGCCCGACTCCAGGGCGCGCAGGTAGACGCGGTAAGGGGCCTGGCCGGTGAACTCGTCCTCCGGGTCCGGGAAGACGTCGTGGATCAGAAGGAGCCCGCCTTGGGCCACATGGGGGGCCCAGCCCTCGTAGTCGGCGGTGGCGTGCTCGTCGGTGTGGCCGCCGTCGACGAAGACGAAACCGAGCGGCGCGTTCCAGAACGCGGCGACCTGCGGGGACCGGCCGACCACGGCGACGACGTGGTCCTCCAGGCCGGCCCGGTGCAGGGTGCGCCGGAAGGCGGGCAGCGTGTCCATCAGCCCGAGCTCCGGGTCGACCGTCTCCGGGTCGTGGTAGTCCCAGCCCGGCTGCTGCTCCTCGCTGCCCCGGTGGTGGTCGACGGTGACCGCGGTGACCCCGGCCGCGCGGGCCGCGTCGGCGAGCAGGACCGTCGAGCGCCCGCAGTACGTGCCGACCTCCAGCAGCGGCAGGCCGAGCCGCCCCGCCTCGACGGCGGCCGCGTACAGCGCAAGTCCCTCACCGGTGGGCATGAACCCCTTCGCCGCCTCGAACGCGGCCAGGATCTCGGGCTTGGGGGCTGCCGCGGTCATGGGCGTCCTCTCCCTCATTCACTCGTACGACTGTCCGGGCGTCCATGCTGCCGCACCTGCTCCGCCGCCCCGTCGACAGGGGTGTGCGCAAGCCGGGCCGGCCGCGGGGGCTGGCGCTCAAGCGCACTCCAACTCCTACACTGGCGCCGCCAACCCGCCCCACCTGCAACGGAGTTCCGACATGCGTTATCGCGTCCTCGGCAAGACCGGCATCGAGGTCAGCACCCACTGCCTCGGCACGATGATGTTCGGGGGCATCGGCAACCCCGACCACGAGGACGGCGCCCGCGTCATCAACGCGGCGCTCGACGCCGGCATCAACTTCGTCGACACCGCCGACATGTACTCGGCCGGTGAGTGCGAGGAGATCGTCGGCAAGGCGCTCAAGGGCAGGCGCGACGACGTGGTGCTCGCCACGAAGGTGCACTTTCCGCTCGGGGAGGGCCGCAACCGCAGCGGCAACTCGCGGCGCTGGATCGTCAGGGCCGTCGAGGACAGCCTGCGGCGGCTGGACACCGACTGGATCGACCTCTACCAGGTGCACCGCCCCGACCACACCACCGACATCGAGGAGACGCTGTCCGTCCTCGGAGACCTGGTGACGGCGGGGAAGATCCGGGCGTTCGGCTGCTCCACGTTCCCCGCCGAGGACCTCGTCGAGGCGCACCACGTGGCGGAGCGGCGCGGGCTGATGCGGATGCGCACCGAGCAGCCGCCGTACTCGCTGCTGGCCCGCGGCATCGAACGGGCCGTGCTGCCCACCGCGCAGCGCCTGGGCATGGGCGTGCTGACCTGGTCGCCGCTCGCCTCCGGATTCCTCTCCGGCGCCCACCGCGAGGGCCGGACCGTCGACCTCACCACCGGCCGCGCCAAGCTCACCCCGCACCGCTTCGACCCCGGGCTGCCGGGCAACGCCGCCAAGTACGCGGCCGTGGAGCGGTTCGTCGCCCTCACCGAGGAGATCGGCTGCACCCTGCCGGAGCTGGCCGTCGCCTTCCCGCTGGTGCACCCGGCCGTCACCTCGGTGATCATCGGCCCGCGCACCATGGACCAGCTCACCGCGCTGCTCAAGGGGGCCGAACTGGTCCTCGACGACGCGGTGCTGGACCGCATCGACGACATCGTGGCCCCCGGCACCGACCTCTACCGCGCCGACGGCGTCTGGCAGCCCCCGTCCCTCACCGACCCGACCGCCCGCAGGCGCCCGGCCACCCGCTGAGCGCCCGGAAGCCGAGCGCCCCGAAAGCTGAGCACCCCGAAAGCTGGGCGCCCCGGAAGCCGAGCACCCCGGCAGCTGAGCGCCCCGAAGGGGCGCGGGGAACTGCGCGACCAGCCACGACGGCGCCGCAGACGGCAGACGGCAGGCGGCAGGCGGCAGGCCGCAGACGGCACACAGCGGCACGTCCCACCGAATCGCCCGGGTCCCGTGACAAGTGGGGGGGCGGCCGCAACGTACTCGGCCGCCCCCCCCCACGGAGTGTCACGCGCTGACCGTCTCCCCGGGCAGCGCCAGGTCCAGGTCGACCGCGCGGGCTGCGCCGGTATGGGTCGCCGACGAGGCGAGCGGGCCGTGGCCCGCCGCCTTCGCGGCCAGCACGTAGGCGCCCTCGGTCGGCACCGCGAGCGCGTACGTGCCGTCCTCGCCGGACAGCGTCGCCCCCGCCTGCCGTCCACGCCGGTCGATCAGGGTCACCTTGGCGCGGGGCACCGGCACGCCCGTGGCGTCCAGGACGCGGCCGCGGAAGCCGCGCAGCACCTCTTCGGCGCCCGCGAGCACCGCCTCCTCCTCGCTGCTCGCCCGCAGCTGGGTGTGCTGGGCGACCTCGGCCGGCCGGCCCCGCTTCGGCAGCAGCAGGGCGAGGACCAGGCCCACCGCGACCGCTCCGGTGGCGATCAGGAACGAGACCCGGAAGCCGTGCATGGTCGGGACGGCGACGCCGCCCACGTGGTTCGCCGTGTTGGCCAGCACCATGCCGATGACGGCGCTGGACACGGACGTACCGATGGACCGCATCAGCGTGTTCAGGCCGTTCGCCGCGCCGGTCTCCGAGGCCGGGACCGCGCCGACGATCAGCGCCGGGAGGGAGGAGTAGGCGAGGCCGATGCCGGCGCCGAGGATGACCGCGATGACCAGGCTCTGCCAGGCCGCGCTCATCAGGCCGAGGCCGCCGCCGTAGCCGATGCCGATGATCACCATGCCGAGGATCAGGGTGGTCTTGGGGCCGTACTTGGCGGACAGGCGGGCGTAGACGGGGGCCGTGAACATCATCGTCAGGCCCAGCGGGGCGACCAGCAGACCGGCGTTGACCATCGACTGGCCCAGGCCGTAGCCGGTGGCCTTCGGGAGCTGGAGCAGCTGCGGCAGGACCAGCGAGACGACGTAGAAGCTGACGCCGACCATGATCGAGGCGAGGTTGGTGAAGAGCACCGCGGGGCGGGCCGTGGTGCGCAGGTCGACGAGCGGGGCCGAGTGGCGCAGCTCGAAGACGCCCCACAGGAGGAGGACGGCCACCGACGCGGCGAACAGGCCCAGCGTGGTGCCGGACGACCAGCCCCAGTCGCTGCCCTTGGTGATGGGCAGCAGAAGCAGCACCAGACCGGCCGACAGGCCGATGGCGCCGGGCACGTCGAAGGAGCCCTTCGCGCGCATCGGGGATTCCGGGACGACGAGGAGGGTCAGGGCTATGGAGAGCACGCCGAGGCCGGCGGCGCCGTAGAACAGGGCGTGCCAGTCCATGTGCTGCGCGACCAGGGCCGCGGCGGGCAGCGCGAGGCCGCCGCCGACGCCGATCGAGGAGCTCATCAGGGCCATCGCCGAGCCGAGCTTCTCGCGCGGCAGCATGTCGCGCATCAGGCCGATGCCCAGCGGGATCGCGCCCATGGCGAAGCCCTGGAGGGTCCGGCCCGCGATCATCGTGAGCAGGTTGCTGGTGAGCGCGCTGACCAGCGCGCCGACCACCATCACGGCGAGACTCAGGATCAGCATCCGCCGCTTGCCGTAGAGGTCGCCGAGGCGGCCCATGATGGGGGTGGCCACGGCGCCGGACAGCAGCGTCGAGGTCAGGACCCAGGTGGCGTTGCTGGGTTCGGTGCCCAGCAGCTGCGGGAGGTCCTTGATGACCGGAACGAGCAGGGTCTGCATCACCGCGACCACGATGCCCGCGAAGGCGAGGACCGGGACCACGGCCCCGCTCGCGCCCCGGGCGGGCTGGTCGGTCGTCGTGTGCGTCATTGAGTGTGGCCTCCGGGCCGAGAGAGTGACGGGAAGTACGGCATGCGTGCGGAATAAGTGCTCGGTAAACCTCGTATGCACAGGCAACTATTCCGTTGCTTCGAGCTGCTAACGAATCCTTGACCGTCCCATGGGTTTCTGACCTGGCGTCAGGGTCTGGCCTGTTTGTGGAACGTGTTCTAATCTCACGCGTCATGGCTGCTGTGAAGGCGTACCTCGCCGGCGTCGGGATGACCAAGTTCGAGAAGCCCGAGAGCCGTGACTGGCAGTACTGGGACATGGTCCGGGAGGCCGGCGGCTCCGCGCTCGCCGATGCCGGGATCTCCTACACGGATGTGGAACAGGTTCCCGTCGGCTACTGTTTCCAGCCCTCGACCGCCGGCCAGCGCGCCGCCTATGAGCTGGGTCTCACCGGCGTCCCCGTCTACAACGTCAACAACAACTGCGCCACCGGCGCCACCGCCCTGATGCTCGCCCGCCAGCTGGTCGAGGGCGGCGCGGCCGACTGCGTCCTGGCCCTCGGCTTCGAGAAGATGAAGAAGGGCGCGCTGGGCGGCGGAGCCGACAGCGGCGACTTCTCGACGTCCCCCGTCGCCCGCCACTACGGCGTCATGGCCGCCCGGCACGGCTTCGAGGCGACCCCGCCCACCGCGCAGATCTTCGGCGACGCGGCCCGCGAGCACATGGAGCGCTACGGCACCACCGAGGCCCAGCTCGCCGCCGTCGCCGCCAAGAACCACCGGCACTCCGCGGACAACCCGTACGCCCAGTTCCGGGACGTGTACGACGTCGCCGGCATCCTCGCCGCCCGCACCGTCCACCGCCCGCTCACCAGACTCCAGTGCTCGCCCACCTCCGACGGCGCGGCGGCTGCCGTGGTCGTCTCCGAGCGGTTCGCCGAGCGGCGCGGCCTCACCGGTCTGGTCGAGATCGTCGCGCAGGCGATGACGACCGACACCGAGGAGTCCTTCGCGTCGGGCTCCTGCATCGACGTCGTCGGACAGCCCATGTCACGGGCCGCGGCCCGGCAGGTGTACGACCGCTCCGGACTCGGCATCGAGGACGTCGACGTCGTCGAACTCCACGACTGCTTCTCCGTCAACGAGCTGCTGACCTACGAGGCGCTCGGCATGTGCGCCGTCGGCGAGTCGGGCAAGCTCGTCGAGTCCGGCGCGACCACCTACGGCGGCCGGTGGGTGGTGAACCCCTCCGGCGGGCTCATCTCCAAGGGGCACCCGCTGGGCGCGACCGGCCTCGCGCAGACCGCCGAGCTGGTCTGGCAGCTGCGCGGCACGGCCGGCGACCGGCAGGTGCCCGGCGCCCGGGTGGGGCTCGCGCACAACATCGGGCTGGGCGGGGCGGCGGTGGTGACACTGCTCCGGCGGGCGGTCTGAGAAGGTCCGGCGACAGCGCCCGGAAAGGGGTGCGAGGAACCGCGCGACCAGCCACGACGGTGTCGCGGTCGACCGACGGCATGGCGCTTCCGGCGTCGAGCTCAGGGCGTCGGGCTCAGGGCGTCGGGCTCAGGGCGTCGCGCTTCCGGCGTCGCGCTTAGGGCGTACGACCGATGCCGGGTGGGCCGAAAAGCCGATGCAAGGACCGTAACCGGCTTGAGAGCATGACACCCATGCTCGAAGCCGCGGACACCGCACACATATCCCGCCGCACCGCGCCCCCGACCTGGCTGGTGGTGTCGCTGGCGTGCGCCGGGCAGTTCCTCGTCGTGCTCGACGTGTCCGTGGTGAACGTGGCGCTGCCCTCGATGCGTGCGGACCTGGCGCTGAGCGCCTCCGGGCTGCAGTGGGTGGTGAACGCGTACGCCATCGCCTTCGCCGGGTTCATGCTGCTCGGCGGCCGGGCCGGCGACCTGTACGGCCGCAAGCGGATGTTCCTGGTCGGGCTCGGCCTGTTCACGCTGGCCTCGCTCGGCGGCGGGCTCGCCCAGGACGGCTGGCAGCTGCTGCTCGCCCGTGCCGTGCAGGGGCTGGGCGCCGCGGTCCTCGCCCCCTCGACGCTGACCCTGCTGACGGCCGCCGTGCCGGAGGGTCCGGCCAGGGCGCGGGCCATCGCGACCTGGACGGCGGTCGGCGCCGGGGGCGGCGCGGCCGGCGGACTGGTCGGCGGGGTGCTGGTGGACGTCCTGTCCTGGCGCTGGGTGCTGCTGATCAACGTGCCGGTGGGCGCCCTGGTCCTCGCCGGTTCCCTGCGGTGGCTGACGGAGAGCCGGGCCGGGGACGGGCGCCGCCTCGACCTGCCCGGCGCCCTGCTGGTGACGGCGGGCCTCGGGACCCTGGCGTACGGCATCTCGCAGACCGGGGCCGAGGGCTGGACGGCGGCCGCCACCCTCCTCCCGCTCGCCGCCGGGCTCGCCCTGCTCGGCCTGTTCCTGGCCGTCGAGGCGCGTACGGCGGCCCCGCTGATGCCACTCGGCCTGCTCGGCCGGCGGCCGGTGGCGTCGGCCAACGCGGCCATGCTGGTCTCCGGTTCGGCGATGTTCTGCATGTGGTACTTCATGACGCTCTACGCCCAGAACGTCCTCGGCTACACACCGCTGGAGGCCGGTCTCGCCCTGGTGCCCAGCTCGGTCGCGGTGCTCGTCGGCTCCAAGACGGCGCCCCGGCTGATGCGGCGGGCGGGGGTGCGGACGGTCGCGGTGTCCGGCACGCTGGTCGCGGCGGCCGGGTTCGCCTGGCAGTCGGCGATGAGCCCGCACGGCGGCTATGCGACGGCCATCATGTTCCCCGGCATCCTGATGATGCTCGGCGCGGGCCTGGCCGCGACCCCGCTGGCCGCGCTGGCCACGGCCGGGGCGGCGCCGGCCGAGGCCGGACTGCTCTCGGGGCTGGTCAACACCTCCCGCACGATGGGCGGTTCGCTGGGGCTCGCCGTGATGTCGACGATCGCGGCCGCCCGGACGGGCGCGGACGGCGGGGCGGCCGCCCTCACGGAGGGGTACGCGGCCGCCTTCCGCACCAGTACGGGGGTGCTGCTCGCCGGGGCGGTGCTGATGCTGCTGTGGCTGCCGCGGCGGAAGGCTGCCGCGCAGCAGGCCTGAGGGCTGCCGCGAAGTGGGGCCCAGGGCTGCGGCGAGGTGGGGCGGAGGGCTGCGGCGAGGTGGGCCGGAGGGCTGCCGCGAAGTAGGCCGGAGAATTCCGGGACGGCGGGCAACGGTCCGGGCGGCTCGTGGACTCCTTCTTACATCTAGGAGGTGCCCATGGGGGAGCGGAAGGACGCTCGGAACGAGGAGTTCCAGAGCTTCATGGTCGGCCGCTGGCCGCGGCTGATGCGTACGGCATTTCTCCTCACGGGGGAGCAGCACGCCGCCGAGGACCTGGTCCAGTCGACGCTCGAACAGGTCTTCGCAGCGTGGCGGAAGGTCGGCGCCGCCGACGACCCGGAGGCGTACGTGCGGCGCGTGATGATCAACGCGCACGCCCGCAGGCACAGAAGGAAACTCAAGGAGTTCCTGGCGCCGAAGGACGACTCGGGCCTGGTGCGCGAGGTGCCGGACACGGGGGACCGGATCGCGCAGGCCGACGACCGCAGCGCCCTGCTCGGGGCGCTCGCCCAACTGCCGCCACGGCAGCGGGAGGCGGTGGTGCTGCGCTACTGGGAGGACCTGACGGAGACCCAGGCGGCACAGGCGATGGGCTGTTCGGTCGGCACGGTCAAGAGCAACGCGGCCAAGGGGATCGCGAAACTCCGTGCCATACCGGGACTGGCCGACATGGTGACGCAGGGAGGGCGTAGCTGATGAGCACGGACCGGGAGAACCACGACATGACACAGACGGAGTCGGACATCGCCCTCCTCCTCGCGGACGCCGCGGACGAGGTCGAGATCGGTATAGCCCCCGTGCAGGCGGTCATGCGCGGCGGCCGCCGGCGCCGGGCCCGGCGGTGGGCGGTGGCGGCGGCCACGGCGGTCGCGGTGCTGGGCGGATCGGCGGGGGCGACGCTGGCGGTCGCCGGGCTGCCCGGGGAGCACCACCGGACCCAGGTGGCGGCACGGCCGTCGTCCCCCGACGCGCGGCACGTGTACGAGCCGCAGCGGACCGAGCTGGCTCGGGGGACCTACGAGGGCAGGGAATGGAGGGTCAGTGTCCAGGTGTGGGGAGCGCCGCGCGACGAGACCGAGGCGGACCGGCAGTTCGACCGCATGGACGAACTGGGCCTGAAGCCGGCGGACGTCCGCAAGCCCGCCGACCTGATCGGCAAGATCTCGTTCTTCGCGACCCGGGGCTGGGGAGAGGAACACGTCCAGCAGGTCATGTTCAACACCGTCCGCACACTGGAGTCCTACGCCGGCACGGACCTGGAGTCCATGGCGACCCGGTTCTCGTCCGACCCCGCGAGCTCGGAGCGGCTGGTGATCGGCATGGTCGCCAGGACCGCCCAGGAGGTCACCTGCGACTGGAAGGACGGGCGGACCAGTGTGGCCCGCCCCGCCGTGGGCTTCTCGGCGCACGACGACGGCAACGCGATCCGTGCGGTCGACGGCTTCCCGACGGCGAACTGGTTCGTCTGCGTGGCCCCGCAGGGCACGGTCTACCAGTCGGCGGAGGTGACGAAGTAACGCGCCGCCGCCCGTCGGCCGGGCCGCCGGGAGGTCACAGCCACCCCTGCTGCCTGGCCTCCCGTACCGCCTCCGCCCGGTTGCGGGTGCCGGTCTTGCCGATCGCGGCGGAGAGGTAGTTGCGGACCGTCGACTCCGACAGGTGCAGCTTCGCCGCGATGTCGGCGACGGTCGCGCCGTCCACCGACGCCTTCAGCACGTCGCACTCGCGGGCGGTGAGCGGGTTCGGCCCGGCGCTGAGCGCGGCGGTGGCGAGCGCCGGGTCGACCACGGTCTCCCCGGTGAGCACCCGCCGGATCGCCCGTGCCAGCTCCTCGACCGGCCCGTCCTTGACGAGGAACCCGGCTGCCCCGGCCTCCATCGCCCGGCGCAGATAGCCGGGCCGGCCGAAGGTGGTCAGGATCAGCACCCGGCAGTCCGGTGCCTGCTCGCGCAGCTCCGCCGCCGCGTCCAGGCCGCTCATGCCCGGCAGTTCGATGTCGAGGAGGGCCACGTCGGGCCGGTGGGCCTGCACGGCGTCCACGATCGCGTCGCCCGTCCCGACCTGGGCGACGACCTCGATGTCCGGCTCCATCCCGAGCAGTAAGGCGAGAGCCCCGCGCATCATCCCCTGGTCCTCGGCGAGCAGCACCCTGATGGACTTCGCGGGCCGGTGGTCCCGGGGCATCTCGTTCGCAGGCTCGTACACAGCCCAAGCGTAGCCTCGGGCCCGGCAATTAAAGAACAGTCATTGTTCCGTGCCGCAGGGCTTGACGCCGGTTGACCGTGCTCAAACAATCGCCTCTGCAATTCCCTGAATGGCCGGCGAATGGTCGGTATTTCGACAGCTGAATAGGTTCGGTATTTCGGTCGAACGACGTTCGGGATACCGGACGGCAAGAACCCGCACCGCCCTACGAGGAACCAAGAAGAGGTGCACCGTGTTCTCAGTGCCTGTACGAGCCCTGCGCTCCTGTCCGCCGCGCGTCCGCAGAGCCGCCCTGTCCGTGCTCGCCGCGTTCGCGACCGTCGCCGCGCTCGTCGTCGGGGCCGGCGCCCCCGAGGCGTCCGCCGCGAGTTCGCTGCCCTGTGACGTCTACGCCGCCGCCGGCACCCCGTGCGTCGCCGCGCACAGCATGGTGCGGGCGCTGTACTCGTCGTACAGCGGCTCCCTCTACCAGGTGCAGCGCGCCTCGGACAGCGCCACGGCCGACATCGGTCTGCTGGCCACCGGCGGCTACGCCAACGCGGCCGCGCAGAACTCCTTCTGCGCCGGTACGACCTGCATCATCACCAGGATCTACGACCAGTCGAGCAAGCACAACGACCTCACGGTCGAGGGTGCGGGCGGGGCCGGCGCGGCCGACGTCGGGGCTCCGGCGGACGCGCTGCCGGTGACCGTCGGCGGGCACCAGGTCTACGGCCTGGAGATCTCGGCCGGCATGGGCTACCGGGACAACGCCACCTCGGGGGTCGCCACCAACGGCGCCGCCGAGGGGATGTACATGGTCACCTCCGGCACCCATGTCAACGGCAGCTGCTGCTTCGACTACGGCAACGCCGAGACCAACAACAAGGACACCGGCAACGGCCACATGGACGCCATCAACTTCGGCACCGAGTGCTGGTTCTCGCCCTGCTACGGCTCGGGACCCTGGGTCCAGGCGGACCTGGAGAACGGGCTGTTCGAGTCCAACCTCGGCTACAGCACCAACTCGTCCAACACCGGCACCGGCGCGATACCGTTCGTCACCGCGTTGCTGAAGAACAACGGGCAGGACCATTTCGCACTGAAATGGGGAAACGCGCAATCGGGCGGTCTCACCACCACCTATTCCGGCGGTGAGCCCAGCACCAGCAGCGGCTACTCGCCGATGCACCAGGAGGGCGCGATCGTCCTCGGCACCGGCGGCGACAACAGCAACGGCTCCATCGGCTCGTTCTTCGAGGGCGTGATGACCTCCGGCATCCCGACCGACGCCGCCGACGACGCCGTCCAGTCCGACATCGTCTCCGTCGGCTACGGCGGCGCCACCGGCACCACCGGCAGCCTCAACTCCGCCTCGGAGATCTCCCTGAAGGCCACCACGTCCTGCTGCACCACCGACTACGTCCGTCACCAGAACAACGCCGGCGTGCTGTCCGCCATCACCTCCAGCAGCTCGGCCCTCGACAAGAGCGACGCCACCTGGATCGTCCGCCCCGGCCTCGCGAGCAGCTCCTGCGTCTCCTTCGAGTCGCGGAACTACCCCGGCGACTACCTCCGCCACTACAACTACAAGATCTACCGGCAGCCGATGGACGGCACCACCACGTTCCGGCAGGACGCGACCTTCTGTCCGACGACCGGGAAGAGCGGTACGGGCACGTCCTTCGCCTCGTACAACTACCCGACGAAATACCTGCGCCACTACAACTACAACCTCTACATAGCGAGCGACGGCGGCTCGAACGCCTGGGACAGCGCCACGTCCTGGACCGACGACGTGAGCTGGGTCGTCAGCTCGCCCTGGGCGCCGTAGCGGCCGCCGGGGCCAGCAGCTCCAGCGCCTCGGTGGGGAGTTCCGCGGTGACCGTGAAGCCGCCGCGCGGCGCCGGGCCGGCCGTCAGGGAGCCGCCCGCCGCCGCGAGGCGCTCGGTCAGCCCCTGCAGGCCGGTGCCGCCGATGCCCTCCCGGCAGGGCTCGGCGGCCACCGCGCCCGAGCCGTTGTCGGCGACCGTCAGCCGGGCCCGCCCGGCGGCGCTGTCGACGGCGATCTCGCAGCGCGTGGCGTCGCTGTGCCGGACCACGTTGGTGACCGCCTCGCGCACCACCCAGCCGAGCAGCGTCTCGGTCTGCGGGACGAGCGGTGCCCCCGACTGCCGGACCACCGGCTCGACACCGGCCGCCGTCAGGGCCGAGCGGGCCCGGACGAGGTCGGCGGCCAGGCTGCCCTCCCGGTAGCCGGTGACCGCCTCGCGGATCTCGGTCAGCGCCTGCCGGCCGACCGACTCGATGTCGGAGATCTGCGTCAGCGCCGCGTCCAGGTCCCGGGGTGCGACCCGCCGGGCCGCCTCCGACTTCACGACGATCACGGAGAGGGTGTGGCCGAGCAGGTCGTGCAGATCCCGCGAGAAGCGCAGCCGCTCCTTCTCCACCGCCCGCCGGGCCAGCTCCTCGCGGGCCGCGCGCAGCTCCCGCACGGCCTCGGAGAGGGAGAGGATCGCGGCGGTGATCATCGTCGACAGGAAGGTGCCGTAGGCGATGGTGATGGCGTCGGAGCCGTCCCGGTACCAGGACACCGCGCCCGCGAAGCAGGCCAGCAGGATGCCGGTCCGGCCCAGCCAGGGCCCGCGCAGCGCCGCACCGGCGGCGAGGCCCAGCAGCGGGAAGAACATCAGCCAGCTGCCGCCGTAGCCGAGGGCCAGGCCGGTGGTGAGCAGGCCCATCAGCAGCAGGGCGACGCGGGTGGAGGTGGCCTCCCGGGCCTCTTTGCGGAAGGAGCGGAAGGTCACGTAGATGTAGAGGGAGTTGAAGGCCAGCAGGCCGAACGCGCCGATCCACGGGTTGGCCGTCCTGCCCTGGAGCAGGTTGGAGAGTGAGCCCAGCCCCATCAGCAGCCACGGGAGCAGGGCGAACCCGGAGGGCGGCGGCCCCGCGTGATCGGGCACCTCGCCGTTCTTCCGGGCGGCCCTCTGCTGCTCCTTGAAGCGGGCCATGTCCTCCCGCCACTGGGCACGGGCCGTCCGCCACCCGTCCGCCTGACACTTCACCTGCTGCCACCACGCCATGTCGCTCTTCCCCCGTGCTGGATGGATCCGTAGGGATCCGTACCTGTTCGTTGTTTTCTGTTCCGTCCGGCGTACTGTCCGGCGTTACGACCCTACGGAAGGCGGTGCCGGTTCGGCAGAGGCGGATGTACGGCCGCGGGCAGGACAAATGTCATGGTCCGGCACCGCTACATCTGACACGACGTCAGGAGCCTTCACAAGTACGGAGGGCTGGGCTATACAAGGTGCGCTGGAATGGAACGCGTTCTAGATCTGCACCCGTGGACGACCTCGGTGCGGCCGACGGTGCGGACGGCCGTGCCGGGGTCTTGAGACACCTCAGGAGCCGTATGCCCATCGACGCCGCCAAGGCCCTCGCCGCCGAACCCAGGTCCGGGGAGATCAGCTGGGAGCGCCGGGACGTCCAGCTCTACCACCTCGGCATCGGCGCGGGCCGCCCCGCCACCGATCCCGACGAACTGCGCTACACCCTGGAGACCCGGCTGCACGTCCTGCCCAGCTTCGCGACCGTCGCGGGCGCCGGCTCGCCCGGGGTGATCGGCGGACTGTCCATGCCCGGCATCGACGTCGACCTCGCCAAGGTCCTGCACGGCGGCCAGTCCCTCACCCTGCACCGCCCGATCCCGGCCGCCGGCACCGCCATCGCCACGGGCCGCATCGCCGCCGTGTACGACAAGGGCAAGGCGGCCGTCCTGGTGATGCGCACCGACGTCGCGGACGCCGACGGCCCGCTGTGGACCAACGACGCGCAGATCTTCGTACGGGGGGAGGGCGGCTGGGGCGGCGACCGCGGCCCCTCGACCCGGCTCGACCCGCCGGCCGGCGAGCCGGACCGGACCGTCGAGCGCCCGGTCCGCGAGGACCAGGCGCTGCTCTACCGACTCTCCGGCGACTACAACCCGCTGCACGCCGACCCCGAGTTCGCCAAGCTCGCCGGCTTCGACGGGCCCATCCTGCACGGGCTGTGCACCTACGGCATGACGCTCAAGGCGGTCGTGGACACACTGCTCGGCGGGGACGTGAGCCGGGTGCGGTCGTACACGACACGGTTCGCCGGGGTGGTGTACCCGGGGGAGACGCTGCGTATCCGCATGTGGCGTGGCGACGGGCGGGTCCGGGTCGCCGTGAGCGCCGCAGAGCGCGAGGACGCCCCCGTCCTCGCCGACACGATCGTCGAACACCTTTGATCCAGTAGGCAGTTGAGGGGAGTCGCAGCATGCGCGCAGCCGTACTGCACGAGATCGGCCAGGAGAAGCTGGACGTCCTCGACGACGTCGAGGCGGTGGGATTCGGACCCGGCAGGGTACGGATCCGGGTGCGCGCCACGGGGCTGTGCCACTCGGACCTGTCGGCGATGAGCGGGGTGCTGCCGCAGCCGGGACCGTTCGTGCCGGGCCACGAGGGCGCGGGCGAGGTCCTTGAGGTGGGGGAGGGCGTCACCCGGGTGAAGCCCGGTGACCGGGTGGTCGTCTGCTGGCTCCCGGCCTGCGGCGCGTGTCCCGCGTGCAGGCGCGGCCAGACCGAGCTGTGCCTCGCCGGGTTCATGAACGCCGGGACCCCCAACTTCCGGCGCCCCACCGGCGACGTGTTCGGCTTCGCGGGCACCGGCACCTTCACCGAGGAGGTCGTGGTCGACGCCGGGTGCGCGGTGCCGATCCCGGACGACGTGCCCTTCGACATCGCCGCGCTGATCGGCTGCGGGGTCACCACCGGGCTCGGCGCGGCCCTCAACACGGCCGATCTGGAGGCCGGTTCGTCGGTCGCCGTGATCGGCTGCGGAGGCGTCGGGATCTCGGCGATCCAGGGGGCGCGGCTCAAGGGCGCGGCCGAGATCGTCGCCGTCGACCCGGTCGAGTCGCGGCGCGAGTCGGCGCTCCGGTTCGGGGCGACGCGGGCCGTCTCGCCCGACGAGCTCCCCGGCGCCAAGCAGGAGGTCACCGCAGGCGAGGGCTTCGACTACGTCTTCGAGGTGGTCGGCAGGTCCGCGACCGCCCGCACCGCGTACGAGAACACCCGGCGCGGCGGCACCCTCGTGGTCGTCGGCGCGGGCGCCATGGACGACTTCCTCCAGCTCAACATGTTCGAGCTGTTCTTCGACGAGAAGCGGATCCTGCCGTCCATGTACGGCGGCGGGGACGTGGTCCGCTCCTACGAGCGGACGATCGCCCTGTGGCGGGCGGGCCGGATCGACCTGGAGGGCCTGATCACCCACCGGGTGCCGCTGGCCGAGATCAACGAGGCCCTGGACCAGATGCGCACGGGCACCGCCCTGCGCACCTGCATAGAGATCTGAGGGGCCGCCGTATGCGGGAGAGGCCGCTGGAAGGGCTGGCCGCCGTCGTCACGGGGGCCGGCCGGGGCCTCGGCCGGGCCGAGGCACTGGAGCTGGCCCGGCTGGGCGCGGCCGTCGTCGTCAACGACTTCGGCCGGCCGGGCCGGGACGGCTCGGGGGCGGCCTCCTCGGCCCCCGCCGAGCAGGTCGCGGAGGAGATCCGCGCGGCGGGCGGGCAGGCCGTCGCCCACACCGGAGACATCGCCGACTTCTCGCAGGCGCGAGACCTTCTCACGCTTGCGACAGCCCATTACGGAAAGCTGGACATCCTCGTCAACAACGCCGGGATCCTGCGCGACCGCATGGTCTTCTCCATGACCGAGGACGAGTGGGACTCGGTGATCAGGGTCCACCTCAAGGGCCACTTCAACACCACCCACTTCGCGGCCGCGCACTGGCGGGACCGCGCCAAGGCGGCGGGCGGCCAGAAGGTCTACGGGCGGATCGTGAACACCTCCTCCGAGGCCTTCCTCGCCGGCTCCGCGGGCCAGCCCAACTACGCGGCCGCGAAGGGCGGCATCGTCGGCCTGACCACCTCCACGGCCCTCGCCCTCGCCAAGTACGGCGTCACCGCCAACGTGATCTGCCCGCGCGCCCGTACCCGGATGACCGAGGACGTCTTCGCCGGCTTCGAACAGCCCGCCGAGGGCCTCGACCCCCTCGCCCCCGAGCACGTCGCCCCGCTCGTCGGCTACCTGGCCTCCCCGGTCGCCGAACGGATCAACGGCCAGCTGCTCGTGGTCCACGGCGGCATGGTCGCCATCGTGGAACGCCCGCGCGTACAGGCCAAGTTCGACAGCAAGCAGGACACCTTCGACTACGCCGAACTCGACGCCGCGCTCACACCGCACTACGCGGAGCGGCCGCCGGGGGAGACGTTCGCGGCGGCGGAGGTGCTGGGGCTGAAACGCGCGTGACACCGGCCGGCCGCGGCGCCTGAAGGGCGCCGCGGTCTCCTGGTGCGGGCCACGACCACCTGCTCGTATCGTGGGAGGACAGCGAGCAGCGGGGTGAGCAAGGAAGATCATGGCTGGTCCGGCGGTCGACTACGCGGCGGTGTTCCAGGCCCTTCCCGGGGCTGCGGCGCTGGTGACCCCCCAGCTGATCTTCGCCGACGTCAACGCGGAGTTCGAGCGCCTCCGGGGTCTGTCCCGTGAGCAGATGATCGGGCGCTTCCTGCCCGAGGACAACATCGAGAACGAGTCCGCCGAGCCCCTCCTGCTCAGGGTTCTGGCGTCCCTGCGGCGGGCGGCGGAGACCGGCGAGCGCAGTGTGGTGGCGCTGCAGCGCTTCGACACGGAGGACCCCGACCGGCCCGGGGTGTGGCACGAGCGGTACTTCAACGTGACCAACATTCCCGTGTTCGGGGACGACGGGCAGGTGACGCTGCTGCTGCACCGGCTGGAGGACGTCACCGAACTCATCCGCGCCCGTGAGGTCGCACTGACCCTGCAGGAAGCCATGCTGCCCGCCCCGCGCCAGGTCGGCCGGCACCCGGCGGCCGTCCGCTACCGGCCCGCCGCCGAGGCCCTCAACGTGGCCGGGGACTGGTACGACCTGGTCGACCTGCCCGGCGACCGCATCGCCGTCGCCGTCGGTGACGTCGTCGGCCACGGTCTGCCCGCGGCCGGTGTCATGGGGCAGCTGCGCAGCGCCCTCACCGCCGCCTCCCTGGTCCCCGAAGGCCCCGCCCGCGCCCTGGAGGTCCTCGGGCAGTACGCCCGCACCGTCGACGGCGCCGAGAACACCACCGTGGCCACGGCATTCATCGACTGGGAGAGCAGCACCATCACCTACAGCAGCGCCGGCCACCCCCCACCGGCACTTCTCCAGCCGGACGGGACCGTCGAGTTCCTGGACCGGGCCACCGACCCGCCACTGGCCGCCCGCCCCCAGCACGGCCCCCGGACCCAGGCCGTCGCGGCCTTCCGCGAGAACTCCGTCCTCGTGCTCTACACCGACGGCCTGATCGAACGCCGCGGCGAGGACATCGACAAGGGCCTCGACCGGCTCGCCGACTCCCTGGTCCGCCACCGCGCCGCCCGGTGCGAAGCCCTCGCCGACGCCGTGCTCGCCGACCTGCTCCCGCCCGGTGACGCCACCGACGACACCGCCCTGGTCATCGTGCGCCTGTGAACCCTGCCCCGGCACGAAAGACGGGAAAGGGGCCCACCGGTCACCCGGCGGGCCCCTCCTCCTGCCTACTGCCTACCGTCAGGCCGCCGCCTCTACCGGCTCCGGCCTGCGGTGCCGGCCGCTGGGGGCCGTCTCGCTGTCCTGGGCAGAGACGTGACCACGGTGCTTGCCGTGACCGTCCGTCTCCTGGGCCTCGGCGGACAGCTGCTGGGACGTGCTGGCGTCGCTCATCGGAAGAATTCACCCCGTCAACATGATCTTTCTTACAGCGCGGCGAGTCTAACCGGCCCACCACGGGGCGAATCCAGGCGGGCACGCCGACCGCTACTAGTTCGTTACAAGCCGTGCAAGTGGCGCCTGTTGGAGGGGCACCGGCCGGGCCACGACAGGTCCCGGAGGATCCGGTTCCGCCGACTGTCCCGGCGTGTCCGACGCCCCGGCAGCCGTGCCGTCCCGAACCGGATCCCCCGGGCCCGCGTCCCCCGGCCCCCCGTGTTCCCCCGTCTCCCCCCAGGGCACCGCCACCGCCGCCACGCCGCACGGGACCTCCCCCGTGGCGTACGGCAGCCGCAGCACCCCGTCCTGCGTCCACACCCCGGCGCCCGTCAACCACCCCTCGGGCGCCGGGAGATGACACATCCTGCGGGCTCTGGGCCGCCAGGCCCCCACCCAGCTGCCGAGCGCACCGTCGATCCGCAGCGCCACCCCGCAGTTCTCCGGCACCAGCACCTGCCCCGGCTGGACGGCGAACGGCGTCACCACGCAGTCCGGGCACTCCGGCACCCGCAGGCTCTCCGGGAAGCGCACCGGCAGCGTGGAGCCGAGGACACCCCAGCCCAACCGTTCCTGCCCGGGGCTGGGCGCGTCCGAGCCGACCAGGATCAGCCCGCTGTCGGGGTCGGCGAGCAGCAGCCGGTCGTCGCTGTCCGCCGCGATCTGCAGCAGCGGCGACACCTCGCCGCCGCGCTCCAGATCGACCACGACCGCCTTGGTCCGCCCGCCCAGCTCCCGGTCCAGCGCCAGCATCCGCCCGGCCCGGTCCAGCCAGACCCCGCCCGCACACCGCCCCGGCACCACCGCGACCTGCTCCGGTCCGAAGGCCCCGCCCGCCACCAGCCAGACGGCGGAGGAACGCGGCCCCACGGCGAGCGCGTACGCGAGCACACCCCCCGGCGCCGGCGGCAGCAGCCGCAGCGAGGCCCCCTCGTCCGGGCACTCCACCGCGCCCAGCGGCAGCTCACCGGTGCCGGGACCGGTCGGATAGAGGAGGGCGAAGTGGTGCCGCCCGTCCACCAGGCGACGGATCAGCACCCGCCCGTCGCCGAGCGGCTGCACCTCCGTGCCCGGCTCCTCCGGCTGGTTTCCGGGGAGCGGTACGGCGTAGGGCTCGGGGCCGTCCAGCGTCCACCGCTCCGGGTACCAGGAACCTTCCTGCTGGGCCAGCCGGGCCGCGTACGCCCCGTCCACCGTGATGGTGCAGCCCGCCCCCGGCGCGCTGTCTTCCTCGTCCGCAGCCGAGGGTTCGATCGCACAGGCCGTCATCGTTCGGTCACCTCCGGCCACGAAGCTAGTTTTCGTACGCACAGACGGGGCACCGGCCGACGACGACTTCACACATACGGGTGCACACTCGACGATTCGCCTGAGGAAACGGGGGCGGGTGTGCTGCGCGTTGCCTGCGGCAGACGAGCAGGTACGGCCCCGCGGAACAGGCAGGTAGCCTTTCCCCGTGCCCCGTCTGTCAGAAGTCATCGCCGCGCTGGAGAACCTGTGGCCCGCCGAGCGGGCCGAGTCCTGGGACGCGGTCGGTACGGTCGTGGGCGACCCGGACCAGGAGGTCACGCGGGTCCTCTTCGCCGTCGACCCTGTTCGGGACATCGTCGACGAGGCGGTGAAGCTCGGCGCCGACCTGCTGGTCACCCACCACCCGCTCTACCTGCGCGGGACGACGACGGTCGCGGCGACCCACTTCAAGGGCCGCGTCGTCCACACCCTGATCAAGAACGACATCGCGCTGCACGTCGCCCACACCAACGCCGACACCGCCGACCCCGGCGTCTCCGACGCGCTCGCGGGCGCCCTGGACCTGCGCGTTGTACGCCCCCTCGTCCCGGACCCGACGGACCCGGAAGGCCGTCGAGGCCTGGGCCGTGTCTGCGAGCTGGACCACCCGGTGACCGTCCGCGAGCTCGCCGACCGGGCCGCCGCCCGCCTCCCCGCCACCGTGCAGGGCATCCGCGTCGCCGGCGACCCCGAGGCCCTCGTCCGTACCGTCGCCGTCAGCGGCGGCTCCGGTGACAGCCTCTTCGACGTCGTACGCGCCGCCGGGGTGGACGCCTTCCTCACCGCCGACCTGCGCCACCATCCGGCGTCGGAAGCGGTCGCCCAAAGCCCCCTCGCGCTGCTCGACGCGGCGCACTGGGCCACCGAATGGCCCTGGTGCGAGCTGGCCGCGACCCAGCTCGACGAGATCTCCGACCGCCACGGCTGGGGCCTGCGCGTGCACGTCTCCAAGACGGTCACCGACCCCTGGACCAGCCACTCTCCCTCCCTTGGAGCCCCCAACTGAACGCAGCGCCCGCCGACCAGATCCGACTCCTCGACGTCCAGGCCCTGGACGTACGCCTCCAGCAGCTGGCGCACAAGCGGAAGTCGCTGCCCGAGCACGCCGAGATCGAGTCGCTGACGAAGGACCTGACCCAGCTGCGCGACCTGCTCGTGGCCGCGCAGACCGAGGAGAGCGACACCGCCCGCGAGCAGACCAAGGCCGAGCAGGACGTGGACCAGGTGCGCCAGCGCGCCGCCCGCGACCAGCAGCGCCTGGACTCCGGCGCGGTCACCTCCCCGAAGGACCTGGAGAACCTCCAGAGGGAGATCGTCTCCCTCGCCAAGCGCCAGGGCGACCTGGAGGACGTCGTCCTGGAGGTCATGGAGCGCCGCGAGTCCGCGCAGGAGCGGGTCGCCGAGCTGACCGAGCGGGTCGGCGCCGTCCAGGGCCGGATCGACGAGGCCACCGGCCGCCGCAACGCCGCGTCCGGCGAGATCGACGCCGAGGCGGCGACGGTCACCAAGGAGCGCGAGGTCATCGCGGGCTCGGTCCCGGCCGACCTCCTCAAGCTCTACGACAAGCTGCGCGCGCAGCAGGGCGGCATCGGCGCGGCCAAGCTGTACGCCCGCACCTGCCAGGGCTGCCGCCAGGAGCTCGCCATCACCGAGCTGGCCGAGGTCCGCAAGGCCGCGCCGGACACCGTGGTCCGCTGCGAGAACTGCCGCCGCATCCTGGTGCGCACGTCCGAGTCGGGTCTGTAGGAACACTTAAGGGGCGCACGTGGCAAGGGAGTTCATCGTCGAGGCGGACGGCGGCTCCCGGGGCAACCCGGGACCCGCCGGCTACGGCGCGGTGGTCGTCGACGCGACGAGCGGCGAGACGCTCGCGGAGGCGGCCGAATACCTCGGCGTCGTCACCAACAACGTCGCCGAGTACCGCGGCCTCCTCGCGGGCCTGCGCGCGGCCCACGACCTGGACCCGACCGCCACGGTCCACGTCCGGATGGACTCCAAGCTGGTCGTCGAGCAGATGTCGGGCCGCTGGAAGATCAAGCACCCCGACATGAAGCCCCTGGCGACCGAGGCGAGCCGCGTCTTCCCGGCGGACCAGGTCACCTACGAGTGGATCCCCCGAGCCGAGAACAAGCACGCCGACCGCCTGGCGAACGAGGCGATGGACGCGGGTCAGCGGGGTGAGCAGTGGTCGGCGTCGGAGTCGACGGCCGAGCTGGATACGGGCGGCAGGACAGCGCCCCGCAAGGGGCGCGGGGAACTGCGCGAGCAACCCCCACGCACCGGCACTGTGACGACGTCCGACAGGACCACCGCCGACACCCGCGCCGCGAGCCACGTCGCGAGCCCCGGCTGGAGTTCGGCCCCCGACCTCGGCGCACCGGCCACCTTCGTCCTCCTCCGCCACGGCGAAACCCCCCTCACCCCCCAGAAACGCTTCTCCGGCAGCGGCGGTACCGACCCGGAACTGTCGCCCGTCGGCCTGGAGCAGGCACAGCGCGCCGCCGAGGCCCTCGCCCGCCGCGGCACGATCGAGACGATCCTCGCCTCCCCCCTCACCCGCACCCGGCAGACCGCCGCGGCCGTCGCCGAACGCCTCGGCCTCGACGTCACGATCGAGGAGGGGATCAAGGAGACGGACTTCGGCGCCTGGGAGGGCCTCACCTTCGGCGAGGTCCGCGAGCGCTACCCCGACGACCTGACCACCTGGCTGGCCGACCCGTCGGCCCATCCCACCGGTGGCGGCGAGAGCTTCGCCGAGACCGCCACCCGCATCGCGGCCACCCGCGACAAGCTGATCGCGGCCTACGCGGGCCGCACGGTCCTGCTGGTCACGCACGTCACGCCGATCAAGACGTTCGTGCAACTCGCCCTCGGCGCCCCGCTCCAGTCCCTGTTCCGCATGGAACTGTCGGCGGCCTCGCTGTCGGCGGTGGCCTACTACGCGGACGGCAACGCGAGCGTACGGCTCTTCAACGACACGTCCCACCTGCGTCCCTGAATCAGGGCCTGAGCCCCGCCGCGCCCCGGGCCAGCTCCCGGAGCCGGTCCCAGTCCCCGGCGGCGACCGCGTCCGCCGGGACCATCCAGGTGCCGCCGACGCAGCCGACGTTGGGGAGGGCGAGGTACTCCGGCGCGTTGTCCGGGCCGATCCCTCCGGTGGGGCAGAAGCGGGCCCGCGGCAGCGGACCGGCGAGCGACCTGAGGTAGGCGGTGCCGCCGGCGGCCTGCGCCGGAAAGAACTTCATCTCCCGCACCCCGCGTTCGAGCAGCGCCACCACCTCGGAGGCGGTCGACACCCCCGGCAGGTACGGCACCCCGGACGCGGCCATCGCCGCCAGCAGCCCGTCCGTCCAGCCGGGGCTGACCAGGAACCGCGCCCCGGCGGCCACGCACTCCGTCACCTGCTCCGGCGTCAGCACGGTCCCCGCGCCGACCACCGCGTCCGGCACCGCGGCGGCGACGGCCCGGATCGCGTCGAGCGCGGCCGGCGTCCGCAGCGTCACCTCGATGACGGGCAGCCCGCCGTCCAGCAGCGCCCGCGCCATGGGCACGGCATCGGCGGCGTCCTCGATCACGACGACGGGCACGACGGGCGCGAGATCCAGCACGGAGGTGGGCATGACGAACATCCTGCCGACGCGATGCAGAGCACGCAAAGGCCGTTGCGCATGCTGCAATGATGCAGGTGATGCTTCAGTGCACCTCTGTCACCAGCACGTCCAACGCCCACGCCTGCCCGGCCTTGGCGGGCGCCTCCGCCTCCACCTCGTACCCCAGCTCCCGCAACGCCTCCACCAACTCGGCCGGACCGGCCGGCGCGATCCCGGCGGCCAGCAGACTCCGTACCATCCGCCCCTTCGTCGCCTTGTTGAAGTGGCTGACCACCTTCCGTGTCGGCGCGTGCAGCACCCGCACCGTCGCCGTCCGCCCGGCCACCTCGCCCTTCGGCTTCCACGCGGCCGCGTACGCCGCCGACCGCAGGTCCAGCACCAGCCCCGCCCCGGCCACCGCCGGCAGCACCTCGGCCATCGGCCCCCGCCAGTGCGTGCCCAGCGCGCCGAGACCCGGCAGCCTCACCCCCATCGAGCAGCGGTACGACGGGATCCGGTCCGTCACCCGGACCGCGCCCCACAGCCCGGAGAAGACCAGCAGCGACCGCGCGGCCCGCCGCTTCGCCGCCGCGTCCAGGGAGTCCAGGTCCAGCGCGTCGTACAGCACCCCGGTGTAGATCTCCCCGGCCGGCCGCGCGCCCGCCGTCCGCAGCGCCGCGTTCTTCGCGACCTCGCCGCGCAGCCCCTCGCTCAGCCCGAGCACCTCGCGCGCCTTCTCCTCGTCACCGGCACACAGGTCGACCAGCTCGCCGAGCACCGCCTCGCGCGCCGCCGCGAGCCCCGGCAGGGACAGCGACTCCGGCTTCAGCGGGGCACCACGCCCAGACGACGCCTTGCCTTCCGAGGGCGGCAGCAGGACCAGCACACGTACTCCTCTTCACCGACGACTCCGCACCGGCGCCTCGTCACCGCCGGCGTTCGCCGACGCTCGTCATCAACGCTTCGCGCCAGCGTAGAGCGCCGGAGCGGTGCGATGTGACTACGCTCGTCCTATGCCCAGCCGCCACATCCGTGTCAAGGGTGCCCCCGAGGCCCCCTCCGGGCCGCGCTCGCCGCGCTCCGGGCCGACCTCGGCGTCCCCGAGACCTTCCGGTCCGAGGTCCTCGCGGAGGCCGACAGCACCGCCAGGTTCCCGGCCGTGCCCGGCCACGACGCGACCGACATCCCCTTCTTCACGGTCGACCCGCCCACCGCGAACGACCTGGACCAGGCGATGCACCTCTCCCGGCACGACGGCGGCTACCGCGTCCGGTACGCCATCGCCGACGTCGCCGCCTTCGTCGTACCCGGCGGCGCACTGGACTCCGAGGCGCACCACCGCGTCAACACGCTCTACTTCCCGGACGAGAAGGTCCCCCTGCACCCGCCCGTGCTGAGCGAGGGCGCGGCCAGCCTGCTGCCCGGCCAGCCCACCCCGGCCGTGCTCTGGACCATCGACCTGGACGGGGAGGGCCGGACCGTGACCGCCGACGTCCGCCGCGCCCTCGTCCGCAGCCGGGCCAAGCTCGACTACGCGGGCGTGCAGAAACGGATCGACGAGGGCACCGCCGAGGAGCCCGTCGCCCTGCTCAGGGAGATCGGCGAGGCCCGCGAACGCCTGGAGGCGGCGCGCGGCGGCATCTCCCTCAACGTGCCCGAACAGGAGATCGTCGAGTACGACCACACCTACGAGCTGACCTACCGCGCGCCGCTGCCCGCCGACGCCTGGAACGCCCAGATCTCCCTGCTCACCGGCATGGCCGCGGCCGACCTGATGCTGGCCTACGGCACCGGCGTCCTGCGCACCCTCCCGACCGCCCCCGACGGCGCGGTGGCCCGCCTGCGCCGCACCGCGCACGCGCTGCGCATCGAGTGGCCGCACCACGTCTCGTACGCCGCGCTGATCCGCTCCCTCAACCCGCGCCGCCCCCGCCACGCCGCCTTCCTCCAGGAGTGCACGACTCTGCTGCGCGGCGCCGGTTACACGGTCTTCAGGGACGGCGTCCTCCCCCCGAACACCACCCACGCGGCCGTCGCCGCCCCCTACGCCCACTGCACCGCGCCCCTGCGCCGCCTGGCCGACCGCTACGCCTCGGAGCTCTGCCTGGCCGCGGCCGCCGGCGAGGAACCGCCGGACTGGGTGCTGATGGCGCTGGACACGCTCCCCAAGCAGATGGCCGAGGGGGCGCGGCGCTCGGGCACGGTGGAGCGGGAGTGCGTCGACATCGTGGAGGCGGCCCTGCTCAAGGACCGGGTCGGGGAGGTCTTCGACGGGTGCGTGGTGGAGGTCGAGGCGCGCCGGCCGACCGTGGGGAAGGTGCTGTTGCAGCAGCCCGCGGTCATAGGCCGGATCGAGGCGACCGACCCGCTTCCGCTGGGCGAGCGGCTGCCGGTGCGGCTGGCGGAGGCCGACCCGGGGACCACGAAGGTCCGTTTCACGCCCGCGTGAGCTCCCGGGCCGCGGTGAGCTGCCGTACGAGGTCAGGGGCGTCGTCCGCGTGGAAGCGCACGACGCGCACCTCGCGTCGACGGCCCAGCAGCGTGAAGTGGGCGACGGGCTCGGTCAGTTCGACGGTCACCGAGGTCTGCGAGCCGACGGGCACGTCGAGTTCGGCGGTGGCGGCCTTGTCGTGCAGGTAACGGGTGTCGCGGCGCACGGACTTGATCGCGTCCAGCGGTATGCGCTGTTCGAGCCGGACGCCGTTGCGGACGAGCAGCGCGTCGGGAGTCAGCAGGTGCGGGTGGACCACGCTCGCCGTGTGCAGGCCGACGACCATGAGGACCGTGTAGACGTCCAGGACCAGCACCACCCGCTCCACGGCGGGCCAGTTGCGCAGCAGCACCGACACGGCGACCGTCTCGACCACGCACATGAAGGCGAACCCGGACATCATCGCGCCCTGGCCCTTGGCGTACCCGAACCGCACCCCGGTCCCGCTGGTGCGCCGGGCCGCCCACAGCACCAGGCTCGCCATCAGCCGGGCCTCGTGCCGGAGCAGCGCGTACGTCGCCCTCATGGTCCCTCCCCGGTGGCGTCCCCGGTGGCGCCGGTCGTCGCGAGGTCGAGCGCCCGGCGGATCGCCGCGGCCTGCGCCGGGGCGAGGTCGGCGTAGAGGGCGCGCAGGAAGCTGTCCCCGTGGTCGAAGCCGTGCTCCGGGAGCACGTCGGCGGGGACGGCGGCGGCGATCACCCGGGCGGCCTCGGCCACCCGGGGATCGTCGGGGCGGGCGTCGGCGAGGGCGTCGAGGAGCGCGTACACCTCGTGCGCCCGCGCCGTCGCCTGCGGTGACCCGGCCATGGCCCCGGCCAGCGACATCAGCCGCTCCCGGGCCGCCGGGTCGGCCACCGTCTCCAGCAGGGCGAAGACCTCGCGGTCCTTGGCGGCCATCGGGGAGCCTGCGAACCGCGGTGCCGTCGCGGCGAACAGGGCGGCCAGCTCGGGCGAGACGGGCCCCTCGGCGGGCAGCTCGCCCGTCTCCAGCAGGGCCCGCAGCCGCTGCCGGCGCTCCCGGATCCCCGCCTCCTGCCGGGCGAGGTCCGCGTCGAGTTCGGTGAGCACCTCGACGAGGTCCTTGCCGGCGTCGTCCGCGAGCACGTCCCGCACCTCGGCGAGCCCGAGCCCCAGCTCGGTCAGCCGCCGGATCCGGGCGAGGACGACGGCATGCCGCAGGGTGTAGTCCCGGTACCCGTTGGAGAGCCGGTCGGGCTCGGGCAGCAGGCCCTGGTGGTGGTAGTGCCGCACCGTGCGCGTGGTGACGCCGACGGCGGCGGCGAGTTCTCCGATCCGCATGGGACCAGTACAGACGTTGACGCCGCGGCAGGGTCAAGCCGCCGGGCTGAGGGCTCCCGTGGGCTCCCGTGGGCTCAGACGGCGACGAACCAGCGGCTCAGGGCGTCGTCGAGGCCGTTCCCGCCTTCGTCGTCCTGGTCCGCGGCCCAGGCGACGAACCCGTCGGGCCGTACGAGCAGAGCGGTCAGCTCCGGCCGTCCGGGGCAGGCGACGGTCAGCACGTCCACCCGGTCGGCGTACCCCTCGGCCCGGGCACGCAGCTTCGGGTCGTCCGCGAGGTCGAGGAGCAGGGCCCGGCCGCCGTGCAGATGGTCGCCGAGCCGGGTTCCGTCGGAGAGCTCCAGGTCAGGGGTGCTCTGCCCGGTGAGGGCGTGCTCGCCGGGCAGGTCGTAGTGCTGCCAGACACCGGAGATCTGCTTGACGAGGTACGTCGTCCCGGTCGTCGTCAGCGCGAGGTCGGCGACCACCCGGCGCAGGGCGCGGGCATGCCGGTCGGGCCGCATCACCGCGATCTGGGCACGGGTCCAGTCCAGCACCCAGGCGCCGATCGGGTGCCGCTCGGCGGTGTAGCTGTCCAGGAGGGAGTCGGGAGCCGTCCCGTGCACCACGGCGGCCAGCTTCCAGCCGAGGTTCATGGCGTCGCCGAGCCCGAGGTTGAGCCCCTGCCCGCCGAACGGCGAGTGCACGTGCGCCGCGTCCCCCGCGAGCAGCACCCGGCCCTTGCGGTAGCCGCTCGCCTGCCGGGCGTTGTCGGTGAACCGGGTCGAGGAGTGCACCTCGTGGACGGTCACCCCGTCCACGCCCGACACCCGGCGCAGGGCGGCCTGCAGCTCCCCGGCGGTGACGGGCGCTGAGCGGTCGGCGGGCGGCCCGTCGAACTCCACGGTGAGGATCCGGCCGGGGAAGGGCCCGTTGACGTACGTCCCCACGTCGGTGGTGTTCCACCCGACGCCCAGCCGCTCGCCGCCGCTCATCTCGACGACCGCCTGATAGCCGGTGATCTCCGGCTCGGTCCCGGGGAAGTCGAACCCGGCGAGCTTGCGGACCGTGCTCCGGCCGCCGTCGCAGCCCACCAGCCAGCCGGTTCGGACGGTGTGGTCACTGCCGAGGCGTACGGACACCGCCTCGTCGCCGGCGTCGAAGCCGGTCAGCTCCACGCCCCGGCGCACCTCGACCCCGAGCCGCTCGGCGCGGGCGCCCAGAATCCGCTCCAGCTCCACCTGCGGAACACCGAGGCCGACGCCGTCGGCGGGGCCGATGTCGGCGAACGCCGGGTCGGAGTCGTCGAACAGGTCGCCGCGCATCATGATCCCGGCGAAGTGCCCGGCGAACTTCGGGGGAGTCCGGGGCGCGTCGGCCCCTTGCTCCCGCTTCTGGTCCCCGAGGAAGGCCCGCAACCGCCACCGGTTCCGCTCCCAGGCCGCCACCAGGTCGGGCAGCAGCCCGCGCCGGTAGAGGCTCACCGCGCCGGCCGTGTTGATGCCGCCCGCCTTGATGGTCTCGTCCACCTCGGCCAGCCGCTCCACGACCAGCACCTTCGCCCCGCCGAGCCGCAGCTCGCCGGCGAGGAAGAGCCCGACGGGCCCGCCGCCGACCACCACCACGTCGTAGTCGGTGCCGTTCTTGCCGTTCTTGCCGTTCCTGCTGTCTGCCGTCGCCATGCTCTCGATGCTTTCGCTCATGACTTCACTGTAGTCACTAAAACTTTCGAGCGGCTATAGTTTTTCTCGTGATCGATGAAAACAGGCCGGACGGGCCAGGGGAGTCCCTGCGGGAGCGCAAGAAGCGGGAGACGCGGCAGCGGATCTCGAACGTCGCGACGGTGATGTTCCGGGAGCACGGCTTCGACCGGGTGACGGTCGCGGAGGTCGCACGGGCGGCCGGAGTGTCGGCGATGACCGTGTTCAACTACTTCCCGCGCAAGGAGGACCTGTTCCTCGACCGCATCCCGGAGGCCGTCGCGGCCTTCGCCGGTGCGGTACGGGACCGCGCACCCGGCGAGCCCCCGCTCGCGGCACTGCGCCGCCTGGCCTTCCGGTTCATCGACGCGCGGCATCCGCTGGGCGGTGTGGGGGAGAACTTCGGGGGCTTCTGGCCGGTCGTCGCCGACTCGCCGGCGCTGCGGGCCCGTGCCCGTGAGGCGGTCGAGGAGGTGGAGCGGGCGCTGGCCGGGGCGCTCGCCGAAGCTGGGCTCGCCGATCCGCAGCTGGTGGCCGCCGTGACCGTGGCCGCGTACCGCTCGGTGTGCGTCACCTCCGTGAGCCGCCAGCTGGCGGGCGACCCGTTCGCGGAGATCGTCGAGGACCACCGGGAGCGGATGGGGGCGGCGTTCGACGCGCTGGAGCGGATGGTGCGGTAACGGGCCCGCCTCCCCTTGACGGCTAACGCCGTTAGCCCTACCGTTGTGGCTAACAGCGTTAGCTGAATTGCCCCCTGGAGGCAGCCATGACCAGCACCACGAACGTCACCCCTTCCCTCCGTACCGCCACCACGGTGGCCCGCCGCACCGCCTGGCTGGCCGGTGCCCTGTTCTGGACAGCGTTCGCGATCCTGGAGGGCGTGCACCACGGCTGGCTCGCCGGCACCCTGGCCCTGCTCTTCCTGATCCTCCCGGACCTCACCTTCCTGGTCGCCCTCGACGACGCGCCCCGGATGGCGAAGGGGCAGCTGCCGCCCCGCGCGGTGCCGTACTACAACGCGATGCACCGGGCGCTGGTCCCGCTGGCGCTGCTGGTGGCCTACGCCTGCGGGCCGTTCGCCTGGCCCCCGGCCTTCGCCGCCCTGTGCGGCTGGCTGGCCCACATCTCGTACGATCGCGCCTTCGGGTACGGGCTGCGGACGAAGGAGGGCTTCCAGCGTGACTGACGCGACTCATGTGACTGACGCGACTCACGTGACGGACCGGCTGACGCCGAGGGCGCGGGAGATCGTGGCGGCGGCCCGGGAGCTGCTGGAGGAGTCCGGCCCCGCCGTCCTCACCATGCGCACCCTCGCCGACCGCCTCGGCATCAAGGCACCGTCGCTCTACAAGCACTTCCCCGACAAGCACGCGGTGGAGGTCGAACTGACCGCGCAGATGCTGGAGGAGTCGGCGGAGGCGCTGGAGACGGCGGCGTCCCGGTACCCCGACTCCCTGGAGGCCCTGTCCGAGGCGTACCGGGCCTACGCCCTGGCCCACCCCCACCTCTACTGCCTGGCCACCGAACGCCCCCTCCCGCGGGCCGCACTGCCCGCCGGCCTGGAGGACAGGGCCGCCCTACCGCTACTGCGGGCCTGCGGCGGCGACCTGGACCTGGCCCGCGCCACCTGGGCGTTCGCCCACGGCATGGTGGTCCTGGAGATCCACGGCCGCTTCCCGGAGGACGCCGACCTGGACGCGGCATGGAAACGGGGCCTGAAGTCGTTGCACCCTTAGCGCAAGGGGGTGCCGAGAGTGGCTGAACACGCACGGTGGACGAGGGCGAGGCTGGGCCGGTGCGGCCCGTCCCTCGACCTGCTGACGGCCCGCTTCGACAGACACGTCTACGCCCCGCACATGCACGCCGAGTTCTCGATCGGGGTGACTGTGGGCGGCTCCGAGGTGATCGCCTACCGCGGCGGCCACGTCCACACCGGCCCCGGCGCGATCGTCGTCCTGGCCCCCGGCGAGATGCACACCGGCGGTCCCGCCACCCCGACCGAGGGCTATGCCTACCGCGCCCTGTACGCGGCCCCCTCACTGCTGGCGGACGGCACGCTGGACGCCGTACCGCACTTCCGGGACCCGGTCGTCGACGACCCGGAACTGGTCGCGGCCATCCGCCAGGCCCACACCGAGCTGGCCGCCTGCCCGGACCCGCTGGAGGCCGAGACGCGCCTCCCGTGGCTGCTGTCGGCCCTGTCCCGCCGGCACTCCACGGCCCGCCCGGCGAGGGACCTGGTGCCCGGCGCCGACGGCATATCCCTCCTCGTCCGGGACCGCCTCGCCGACGAACTCACCTCCCCGCCGACCCTCGCCGACCTGGCCGCCGACCTGGGCCTCTCCCGTTACCAGCTCCTGCGGGCCTTCCGTACGACGATGGGTGTCCCGCCGTACGCCTGGCTGGCCCAGTACCGGGTGACCCGGGCCCGCGCCCTCCTGGATTCGGGCCTGCGCCCCGCGGAGGCTGCCATGCTCGTCGGCTTCGCGGACCAGGCCCACCTGACCCGCTGGTTCCGCCGGGTGCTGGGGGTGACGCCGGCGGCCTACCGCAACAGCGTTCAAGACGCGGCACGGTACTGACAGCGAAGCTGTCCGCATGACTGCACGCGGCTGGTTCCTGTTCTCCCTCATGGGAGTGATCTGGGGCATCCCCTATCTGATGATCAAGGTGGCGGTGGACGAGGTGTCCCCGTCGACGGTGGTGTTCGCGCGGTGCGCGGTGGGCGCCCTGCTCCTCCTCCCGCTGGCGATCCGCCAGGGCGGCCTGTGGCTGACCCTCCGCACCCACTGGCGCCCGATGCTGGCCTTCGCATGCATAGAGATCATGGGCCCGTGGTTCACGCTCACCGACGCCGAACGCCACCTGTCCAGCTCCACGGCCGGCCTGCTCATAGCGGGCGTACCGATCGTGGGCGTGGTGGCGGCACGGTACTTCGGCGGCGAGCGCGAGCACCTGGGCGCACGCCGGATCGCGGGCCTCCTGATCGGCCTCGCGGGCGTCGGCGTTCTGACCGTCCCGCACCTCACCGGCGGCGACGCCCGCTCGCTGGGCGAGGTCCTGTTGACGGTGATCGGCTACGCGACGGCGCCTCTGATAGCCGCCCGCCGCCTGAAGGACGTCCCGACCCTGCAGCTGATAGCCCCCTGCCTGACCCTGGCGACCCTGGTCTACGCCCCGGCGGCGGCCGCGACCTGGCCCTCCTCCGTCCCCTCCACGAACGCCCTGCTCTCCCTCCTCGCCCTGGGCGTCCTCTGCACGGCGGTGGCCTTCGTCGCCTTCCTGGAACTGATCAAGGAGATCGGCCCGACCCGCTCGACGGTGATCACGTACGTCAACCCGGCGGTGGCGGTGGCGGCGGGCGCCCTCTTCCTGGGCGAGAGCTTCACCCCGACGATCGCCGTGTCCTTCGCGCTGATCCTGACGGGTTCGGTGCTGGCGACGATGGCCTCGGCACCGAAGGGGTCGGCCCGCCCGGTAGCATGGTCCACACGGCAGACGAGCCGGGCGGACGGCCGCGTGGAGTCCCCTTGACGGGGGGCTTCCCGAGGAACGTCCGGGCTCCACAGGGCAGGGTGGTGGCTAACGGCCACCCGAGGCGACTCGCGGGACAGTGCCACAGAAAGCAAACCGCCGGGGACCTCGGTCCTCGGTAAGGGTGAAACGGTGGTGTAAGAGACCACCAGTGCCCAGGGCGACCTGGGCAGCTAGGTAAACCCCACCCGGAGCAAGGTCAAGAGGAAGCACCCCGGTGCTTCTGCGGGGACGTTCGAGGGCTGCCCGCCCGAGCCCCCGGGTAGACCGCACGAGGCCGGTGGCAACACCGGCCCTAGATGGATGGCCGTCGCCTCGGCTCCCGCGAGGGACCGGGGTACAGAACCCGGCGTACAGCCCGACTCGTCTGCCGCCAAGGGCCGGTGACCAGGGAAAGTGCTGGTCACCGGCCCTTTTTGGCAAGATCAGGGGCTTGGTCAGACCCCGGTCCGCACCGGTCCAAACCGGACTACGCGGCTACGTAGGTAGCCATGAAAGTAGCCATGAATCGAGAGCCCGGAGATGGGCGGCAGTGGGGCCTGACCTGGTGCAGGTGGCTTCTGTCCTGGGACATCGCGATCGATCCGCCGTGACGTCCGAGCATGCGGTGCAACTGCATCTGGCTGTACCTCTCCGATAGGCCTGCTGAGCGGCGTGCACTCGTCGTCTGGTCGGTGTCGGCAGGATGCGCGAGGGCGCCGTCAGCCGCAGCGCGACAGTGCGAGACCAGCAGGCCAGCAACAGCAAGAGCGGGGTCGAGGCCGGTTGCCGGCCTCGACCCCGCCGAGGTTCATGCTTGTCCGCTGCGCCTATGAGAGGTGAAGGGGAACAAGCAGAGTTGTCACGCCGCGTTGCGCACGATGGACAGCCTCGGCCGCGCTGTCAGGCCGGCGGCTACCGCCCCGTGTGTGTCGACGTGGTCCTTCAGGAGATGGCTGTACGTGCGCCGAAGCTCATCGACGGAGTCGCCCACCCACGCGGCCACAGTGTGCTCCGGTATGCCGTCCTGGAGGCATGTGGAGATGAAGGTGTGCCGGAGGTCATGGAAGGTCGGAAGGTTCCCTTCCTGGTCCTTGATGCCCAACTTCAGCATCGTGGGCTTCCACAGGTCATCGTTGAAGTGGTTGCGGCACAGCAGGTTGCCGCGTGACGACCAGAAGAGTGCTCGTGCTGAGCCGCGCTTACAGTCGTCAACCTTCTTCCTGTGCTCCCACAACACGGTCTGCGTGGCTCGAGGAGGGAAGCGCTGGGTGTGCTCGGCGATGGCTTCCAGGAGGTAGGGAGGCATCGGCGTGTTCTTCGAGTTGAGGCGCGGACTCGTCTTCAGGCGGTCTACCAGGAGGGGTCTGTAGCGGGTCTCCTTGATCCTCAGTACCTGTCGACGCACGGTGAGCAGCCTTTGCGCCTGGTCGATAACGTCGTCGCATACGGCGAACGCTTCGGCCTGCCGAGTGCCGCATGCGAAACCGAACATGGGGATGAGGCGGTAGCGCTCGGGGAACTCGTCGTAGATCGCCCAGTACTCGTCAGGTGCGAAGACGTACGACGTCGACTCACCTACGTAGGGCCCATCGACTTCGTAGGTCGGGTTTGAGGCGATCTTTCCGTTCTGAAGGGCGTCCTTCATGACCATCTGGAAGACCTTCCAGTGGCCCTCGGCAGTGGAGTTGGCGAGCTTCTCGTTGTCCTCCATCTCCTGGACCCAGGCTTCGACCTGGGCCTTCTTGATATTTCGCAGGCGCTGTCTGCCCCAGCGTGGATTGAGGTGCACGCGGATGGCGATCTCGTACTTCTCCAGGCTGGTGTCCTTCACCCGCCGCCTGCTGAGCCAGTCGGCGGCCCATTGTCGAAAGGTGAGGCTGGACTCCACTGGCTCGGGTGCTGCACCTGAAGGTGTTCCGTCCAGAATGGCCTGAGCTTGAGCCTGGGTCAGGCCAACGGTCTCGGGAAGCGCGGCGCGCGTGCGCTTGCCGTCGACCGTGAGGTTGTATTCCCAGTTGTGGTGACATCCGCCTTTCTTGGGTCTGTTCTGGTCGGAGCACTCGCACCGCTTGTAGACAGTGGGCCTGCGTGCCACGGGACGCCTTTCATTTTGTTGTTCGCAAGTGAGCCCCTGGCCAAGGGAGTTGGACTCTACGTAGCGGTAGCCGAGGCAGGTCAAGTCGCGGTGCTGGTGCGGGTGGGCGCCGCAATGCTCGTTGTATTCGCTGCTATGGCCGTCTTGTTCGTGTCCCGAATTCACTCCGTGCGTGCGTCGAGCCATGCTTCGAAATCGCGCTCTCGCACGCGAAGGATGCGATCGCTCACGCGCACGACGGGGATGTCCCAACTCCTGTAGTTGTCGAGGACGGTGCGCTTTGAGACTTCCATGCGCTCCGCGATCGTCTCGAAACTCAGCAAGGTGTTTGAACCGCCGCGAGGCATAGTCATCCCGGTGTATTCGTAGGTACCTTCCGGCGTGCCGATCCGGCCGGATGGGGCCGGTTGCGTTCGGTCCGGCACCGGTATGTACGTGGGGCGCGAAAATCTGTTACACCCGGACCAAGTCCGCGGTGCAGCGCGGGCGATGGGTGGATCGAGGGTGGTGGGAGCGGGGGTGGGTCTTGGGGCGCTTCCTGTGAATCGACGGTGGACGGTTGCCGCCCTCGGCACATGCCTCGGTCATGTGGCACAGTGATCGTTGCGAGTTATCGCTGAACTGTTCGACCTTTTCCTAAGGGATTGGTTATGCTGCCTCGGCGTCGCATCGGAACGTGATCGTCCGCTGGTGGGGGCCCGCGGTGAGGAGTCCGGATGCGGCGCGGCAGCTGATCGCCACTGCACCGGCTTGGGGGGAAATCACGCCGTGACCGACATTCTGGAGGACTTGGCCGCACGTGCCGCAGCGGGTGGGGAGGGCGGAGCCGACGCCATTGGGGCGTTGTACGACGAGCTCAATGACACGATCTATCGCTGGATGCGGCGGTACATCCGGGACGGGCATGTCGCCGAGGACCTGTGTCAGGACGTCTGGCTGAAGATCGCCCAGAACATCAGCAAGTACCGAACAGGTACAAACCTCTTGGCCTGGCTTCGGACGATCACGACGAACACCGCCCTGGACTACCTGCGCGCGATGCAGCGGCGCCCCTCGGAGGTGTTCTACGCCGACCAGCTCGAGCTTGACCGGCCCCGCTTTGACCAGAGCCCTGAAGAGCACGCCGAAAGGCGTGCGTTGGCGCAGGCGGTCGCTTCCCACTTGAGTAAGTTGCGCCATGACCAACGGCAGGTCTTGATCCTCCGGTTCTACGACGGGCTCAACCCCACCCACGCGGCGCAAGTCATGGGGAAGACACCTGGCGCCGTCCGCACCCTTACGCTGCGGGCCTTGCGCAAGCTCGCCGAGGTCATGCCGGCTGGCGATTCTTCATCCGCGCTGATCGAGGAACTGCTGACGGCGGCAGCGGGACGAAATAGAGTTGCCGGAACAAGGACAGAGACACGAGAGGCGAGGGCGCATGTCGCGACGCGCTGACCAGAGCGAGCGTCTGGAGCGGGCGCTGGGCGGCGGGGCCGCACCTCACGATGACGAGAGCCGCCAGATGCTGGCTGCCGCAGGGGCGCTGAAGCCGGGCGAACACCGCAGCCCCTCGCGGGTGAGCGACACTCGAGCGGCCATGCTTCGCGAGTACGAGCGCGCGCAGAATCCGCCAGAGGTCCGGGCGGACGCTGGATCGAGAGACGGCCTGGATGAGCCAGAGATCCACCGCGAGGAGGTCGAGCTTCCTGACGGCGGGCAACTCGTCCTCACCGACATCGAAGCCATCACCCCCGAGCGCGCCGAGAAGGCGGCCGCTCGCTTCGCGCGCATCCTGAACAGCCGGGAAAGAGACCGGCAGACGTGAGCAGCGCGATACTCAACAGCCGCGGCATCTGGGGCCAGCCGTGACTGAGTCGCAACCGACTGTCCAGATCCACGTCTTGACCGCTGAGGACGGGGATGACGCTGACTTCACCGATGTGGGTCTCGTCAACATCGGGGGGGAGCGCCACCTGTTTCTGAAGCCCCAGCCCTTCGACACAGCAGTACGGCAGGTGAGTTCTGCTCTGCCGGAACTTCCGCTGGAGCAGGTTGAGCGCCTGCTGCGCGAGCATCCGGAGTTCAAGGCCTTTGAAGAGCTCATGGAACTGGCGCAGCCAGGTCCGCCCGTGGACATCACCCCATTGCAGGAACGGCCGCTCCAGCCAGTACGGTCCCGCGCGCGTTTGAAGCGGTTGGCAATCGCTGCTTCATTGACGTCGGCGCTCGTAGGCAGCTGGGCGTTGGGCTACGCCACAGCCGATCACACGGCAGGAAGCTCAGCCAACGACCCGGCCGTCAGGCCCTCGCCGAGCTCCACCAGCGCTCCGGATACGCAGCCGGCCCCGTTCGTTGACTCGGACTTCCTGGACTTCTCCGAGGCGGGGCGAATCGACTGCCAGCCGATCGCCAACTTGCAAGCGGAGTGCACCGACGCCGACGGCATGGTCATGTCCACGAAGGCAGCCACCGGCCCCGATTCCACGATCTTCACGTTCGCCTACGGCCGGGAACAGATCGGCCTGCGCATTTTCTACGACGCTGCCTACGCCAAGACCTGGTCGCGCCAAGACGGGTCGCGGGAGATGTACGAGCACATACAGAGGCACGGCCGATACGTGCTGTGGGGCACCGACACGGCGCGGATCGGTGAGTACATGAAGCTGCTGAAGCAGGCAGACAAGGGTGCTGGGCCCCACACGATGGGCCAATCCACTCCGCTGCCGCCCCGGCTCGCTGCCCTCACCTTGGGCACCCTCGGCCTGGACGGCCGACAGGTACACCAGATCATCGCTCGTTCCGCGGCGTCGACAGCGGATGCCCCGTCGATGGTCGCAGCCCGCCTCGTGCTGGGCCTGGACATGACGCCCGTGTTCAGCGGCCCGGACCATGAGGACATCGTGGCTCTCGCCATCGGCATCGAGCGGCCCCCAGCCGCGGGTGGCAGTGCGGTGCTGGTGACGACTCCCGAGCAGCCCGCGCAAACAACCACGCCGGCGCCGCCGACGGACGCGATCCAGCCGGTGAAGGAGACTCCGCCCCCGGTTACGGATCCGGCGTCGAGCCCCCCGGAGGGCACGATCACTCCGCCGGTCCAGGACACGCCTCCCCCGGCGGAGGCGCCTGTGGGGGACACCCCGGCCCCTGTGGAGGTGCCACCGGTGGAGGCCACGCCTTCCTGGGGGGATAACGGCTCGCAGGCCGAGGAGCCTCACGGTCAGGAGCGAACGCCGAACAGCAACGACCAGGACCAGGAGCACGCGGACGACCTGCTCATCGTACGGACGGCCTGGACCGTACCGGCCGGTGCCTGAACCGAGAGTTATCGAACGTATTTGCGATCAAATGTGGTGGGTGCCTACTGCGTGTGGCGCCGAGTGCGCTCGTAACGGTTGGCACCCGTAGTGCCCTCCGCTTGATCTCGCCCCCCGATGGGCAGGCGCTACGTGTTTGTCGTCCGGCTGAGGGGTGCCTGTGGGGGTGGTTGCTCCCCTGGGCCCCCACGCTCCCCCTCCGGGCTCGGTGGCTGCCGCAACGTTCGGGTCGCCGCCGCATGGAAGTTGGACCGCGCTGTGTTTGCCTGCCTCAGCGCCGGGTGCCATTCATCCCAGTACGGGAAACTAACTGAATTCAGCGACTGGTTGCTGATCACTTCGCCCATCGCCCGGAAAGCGTGCTCCATCTCGCGGAGGCAGACGTCGACGCGCTGCGGGCCGAGGAGTTCCACCCGCTCGAACTCCTTCCACACCGCCCGCCAAGAGGCGTCGTACCGTCGGATGGCCAACGCCGAGGGATCTTCGAGCTCCGGGTCCTGCGCGTAGGCGTGTACCCGTCCCTCCCACGAGTCTTGTAACTTCTGCAGGTCGTCGATGGCAGTGTCCCACGCTTCCTGAAGTGCCAGGTAGGCCTGCTGGCGTTGCCCGCGCAGCCATTGCCCGTGCTCGATGGTGGCCTGGTCGGTGGTCTGCCGTCGGCCGGCGCGGTAGCTGATGTATGCCACTGCGAGGGCGAACAGCCCGCCCGCTATGGCGGTGAAGATGGTGGCCGCTGTGTCGTTCATGGCGTGCATCCTTTCCATTTACGGCGGGTGAGACCACCACTCTGAGTCCGTACGCGAAAGGGGCCCCGGACCGTAGCTCGGGGCCCCTCTCATGTACGGACGGTCAGAACGGCGGCTCGTCACCGCCCGGCGCCGCCCAGGTGTCATCGGCGGCCGGGCGACCGGTGGCCGGCGCGGAACGCTGTACTCCGCTGCTGGTCTTGGTGACCTTCGCCGTGGCGTTGCGCAGGCTCGCCCCGACCTCCTCGACGTCCAGCTCGTACACCGTGCGCTTCACACCCTCACGATCCTCGTAAGAACGCTGCTTGAGGCGCCCCTGGACTATGACTCGCATCCCGCGCTGCAGGGATTCGGCGACGTTCTCGGCCGCCTGCCGCCACACGGCGCAGGTCAGGAACAGGCTTTCGCCGTCCTTCCACTCGTTGGTCTGCCGGTCGAAGGTGCGGGGAGTCGAGGCGACGCGGAACTTGGCCACCGCGGCACCGGAGGGAGTGAAGCGGAATTCGGGGTCGTCGACCAGGTTTCCGATGACGGTGATGACGGTCTCGCCTGCCACGGGCGGGCCTTTCAGGGGTCAGGGGCCGGCCCGCGGGCGCGGGCCGGCCGGGGGGGTCAGGAGAACAGCAGCTTCCACGTCTTCGGGCCGGGGATACCGTCGGCGTCACCCGCGAGCGAGGCGTGCGCGAGCTGGAAGGCGCGGACGTTCTTACGGTCAGCGTCGCTCCACTTCGGGCCGGGGCCGCTGGTGTAGTACTTGCCGTACCCCTTCTTCACGAGCTGCTTGCCCAGGGTCGTGATGTGGGAGTTACTCTTGCCCGCCCCGAAGTACTTGACGCCCGGGAACGGCGGTGCGGGCTTCGGTGTCGAGGTGGTCGTCCCGCTGCCGGTGGAGCTGCCCTTGAGGGCCGCGGCCTTCGTCTTCGCCTTCGCGAGGAGCGTGGTGATGTCGATGTCGCCGGGGTCGCCGTGCACGTTCTCCGGGGGGTGCTGGTGGCCGCAGACACCCGTGAAGGCGCGCCACTCGTCGAAGCTCATCCGCGCCTTGCTGTTGCCGTACGAGGACGGGTACGGAAGCCACTCGCTGGGCGCCTTGAGCGGTACGCCGTTCTTGACGTTCTGCCAGGCCAGGAAGTCGGCCAGGTCGTCGAGCGCCCAGTCCGGGGCGTCCGGCCAGTAGATGTAATGCACGCCGGCCTGCAGTTTGCCCCAGGTCTTGCGGTGTGTGGGGTCGCAGGTGCCGACGAGCTCGACCTGGACGACGTCGTCGGTGTTGGTCTCCACGCCGCCGGCCTTGTTGACCAGGGCCCGCGCGGAGCGGTCGAACGCGTAGTGCTGGTACCAGTCCAGGCGCCTCTCGTCGAAGTTCGGCCTCGCCGTGATGTTCGGCGCTACGGCGCCCTTGGAGTAGTCGACGAGGGTGGTCCCCTCGGTCGTGTGCAGGAGGACCTTGTCGGGGTCCATCAGGTCGCCCTTGTAGGACTTCGTGAAGTCCAGCGAGCGATCGGCGCCCGGGTAATACGTGGTGGTCACGGTGGTTCCTCCGGTGCTTGTGAGCAAGGAGGGAGCACCATGGAGGATCGGACTGGTTAACGTCCTGTCGTGATGGCGATGCGACCGGTCATGGCCCAAGAGCCGTCCTCGGGGACTTCGAAGCTGAGCCGGTGAACGCTGCGGAGGCCGCGGCAATGCACCTATCAGCGGTGGTCATGCCGGACAGCCCGGATGGCCGCATGTCAGTCCACGACCTCCGCGTCGACGACGCTGCCGTCCTCGAGTTCGGACGGGAACTCGACTGCGAACAGGCTGCGGTCCAGGCGCTCCGCGAGCGCGGCCAGGTCGACGGCCCCCTCGTCGGCGCCGGCCGGGACGTCGCCTAGGCCGTTGATCTCGACTGCGATCACGGCGTCCTTGCCGTAGTGCTCGCGGTGCTGCCGCTCGAGGTACCACGCGTCGGCGCGCCAGTCGGGCGCGGTGCGGTCCTCCACGGTCTCCTCGACGATCTCGCCCGTGACGGAGTCGCGGAACCTACGGGTGGTGACCTTGGTGACGATGCCGCCGTCGGCGACACGGCGGATGTTCATCATGGCGCGGGCGGCCGCGGTGGCGCGGGCGGCGCGGACCTTTTCGAACAGGTCCGCGTACTCCTCCTCGGCCGGGTCGGGTTTCTGGCCTTCCTCGCGGGCGTCGACCTCGGCGCGGCCGCGGGCCATCCACGCCAGGAACGTTGATCGGCTCACCCCGGCCATCTCCGCAGCCAGTTCAACGGCGACGCCCGTGCGGGAGGCCGCGACGAGACGCGCCTCGACCTCCTCAGAGAGCAGGCGCGGGCGACCGCCCTTGGGCCGACGTGGCTTGCGTCGCGTGGACATGGTGTTCCTCAGGAGGCGGGTCAGCGGCTGGAGGTGAACAGGTGCCCGCAGGCCGGGCACGTCGTGTGCGGGGCACGGCCCTCGTCGTCGGGGCTCAGGCCGTTGTCGCGTTCGCCGTCGTCAGGCAGGTGCAGCAGAGGGGGCTCGTCCTCGCGGCCGCCGCCGGGAAGAGTCTCGGGGTCGACTCGGCCGAGCATCTTGTCGATCTCCTCGTGGGGGATCGCCAGGGAGTCGAACAGCTCCGCCTCGTTCGTGGCCAGATCTTCAAGGACCTCGGCAAGCTCGCGCGGATCCCATCCTCCCTCGCCGGGAAGACGGTTGAGCTTGATGGCCAGGGCCTCAGCCTCGGCGTCGTTCCTCGAGGACCAGCCGCGCAGGATGGGGACCAGCCAGCCGCCGTCCTCGTCTATGACGATGCCGCTCGGGACGCGCATCCCGCGGTTCTGCATCTCCAGCAGGGACTCACGGCGGCCGTGGCCGTGCAGGGTCTGCTGGGTTCGCTCGTCGACGACTGGGATCTCCACCAGGCCGTGCATGTCGATGGACGCGATGATGAGTTCGAGTTCGTGGCGCTTGGGGTTCCGGGGCGCCGGCGCCAGGTTGGCGAGTGGCACGTAGGCGATGTAGCGCGGCGGCCTGGCGATCGTCTCGGTCACGGTGGGTGCAGTCCTCTCCCATGCGGTCGGTGACCGGCAGCGGGTGAGGGCTGCGAGCCCGCGGACTTCAACCGCGGCGCCCCGCCTCGCAAGCGGGGCGATGCCGTCATGGCCGTCCCCCACCCGCCGCCGGGCCGGTTCCGCCCTCGTTCCGGATGGGGCGGAGCCGGGGCCCCACCGCGGTCGGTGACGTCGCCGACCGCTGCAGAGCCGCGAGGAAGGTAGGTGCGCGCGCCGTTTACGTCGCGCCCTACACAAGGTATTTCCCTAGGTGTACTATTCGGATCGGCTGGGAGAGCAACCCAGCCACCTGGGCCTAGGTGTAACAAAAATCGGTCGGCGACGTACCTCCATGCGACGCCCCGACACACCCCGCCCGGGAGAAGCCAACACCTGGGCCGTGGCGTCCGGGGAAGAGAGGAACACAGTGTCGAACGACGTCGCCGACGACACCCAGTCCGCCGAGGGCCCGGTCGAGATTCCCCTGCAGTCCCTCGGACTGGTCGGCGCCATTGCCCGCGCCATGGAGACCCACCAGAAGGACGTCATCAAGCCGAAGAAGGACGCCCCCCTGAAGCGGCTGGTCGGCGGCTACATCAAGACCAAGCAGCCCAACCTGGTCGTGATGGTCAACGGGCAGGAGGTGGGCCACTACAAGGTCAACACCACCAACGACAGGTTCGAGATCTCCGATCAGGGCGCGTTCGACAAGTATGCGGAGGACAAAGACGAGCTCGACATCGTCATCACCGCGAAGCCCGCGTTCGTGGACGCGATGCTCAAGCGCGCGGTGAGGGACGCGAAGACAGGCCTGATCGTCGACTCTGAGACGGGCGAGGTCATCCCTGGCCTCGCGTTCGTGTCGGGCGGCCAGCCGACCGGCACCCTCACCTGGACCTGGAAAAAGCACCGGGGGCGCAACGTCGGGATGGACTTCCTGCTCGCGGCATACCGAAGTGGTCAGCTCGACGACTTGCTGCAGGAGTGGCCGGAACTGATGGCCGGGTCTACACCCGCCGCCGACGAGTGACGCCGACCACCAGGGGCTGGCCCCAGGGCGGCCGGCCCCCTCTCCCCGGGGACCACAGCATGACCACCACGAAGAGCACGCGCATCGAAGCCACCGACCTGTCCGACCGTGCGTTCCGCGTCCTTTGCCAACTCGCCCTGTACCCGCGAGGGGCTTGGGTCGACGTCCCGTCCGTCGCCGATGGGCTCAAGGTGAAGCCGCACGCCGTACGCCGGGCACTCGCCGAGCTCCGTACCGCCGGTGTGGCCGAGCGAGACCGGCGATTCATACGGGACGGTGACCGACCGACGCATCGCACGTACTTCCGCCTGACCAACGAGACCAGCGAGGCCTCCGCATGAGCCGCCTGTCCAGTCCCACGGCGGTCCGACACAACCGGCGTGCCCACTACGTGCACGTCGAGTCGACGACTGTCCGGGACACCAGCATCAGCTTCCGTGCGCTGGGATTGTTGACATACCTCCTGGACCAGCGAGAGGGATGGCAGGTTCGGTCCGACCAGCTTTCCAAGGGGGAGGGACGCGAGGGGCGTGGAGCCGTCCGCACTGCGCTGCGCGAGCTCGCCGCGAAGGGCTATTACCGCCTCGAGCGGCGTCGACTTCGCAGCGGCAAGTGCGTCATGGGCACGGCGGTCTCGGAGTATCCCGTCGAACAGTGGATCAAGGACCACGAGATTTTCAGCACCGCCTCGGACCCGGCCGTCCCGGTAGTCGAACAGGAGGACTGCACATTCCTTGTGGAGTACCCCGACGGCACCCTCGGAAGCGATGGCTTCGCACCCGATCCGTACTACGCCGAGGAGCCCCCCGCCACCCCGGAGCCTGAACCGGAGGAAGAGCCCGCGGCCGAGGAGGAGCCGCCGCCCCCGCCGAAGAAGCCTGCCCGGCGCCCCCGCCGGACCGCCGCACAGAAGGCCACCGGCGACGCGGAGAAGGACGCCGCGGCCAAGCAGAAGGCTGAGGACGAAACCGCCCTGGACGCGGCCGCCCAGGAAGTAGCGAAGTGGTGGTGGGACGACGCCGAGAAGCACCTCGGCAAGTTCGTCGGCAAGACCAACGGCTACGTCGCCATGCGAGGCATGGTTCGTAACGCCCTCGCCGCTGGCTACACCCAACAGCAGTGCGCGAAAGCCCTCCGGCGCGCACGCAGGCACCTGCCCAGCGCGCAGCAGTGGCAGGACGCCCTGATCTTCGTCACGAAAAACTTCGCCCCGACCCGCACCAACGGCGCCGTGCCGTACAGCGACTCGGCGACCTGGGGCGACCAGGGCGAGGCCTCGCATGACACCCCCGACGGCCACGCACACGACGACTCCGACAACGCCACGTTCGGCGTGGTCGCCCGCACGCAGGGAGTGTGATCCTGATGTCTCTGGCGGTGGATGCTCCGGTGACCCCGGGACCTGAGCGTGGTCTGAACCGGGCAGGTGCCGTGACCGACCACATGTGGGCTGTCTTGCGTCGCGGCGGCGCCGACATGTCTCAGCTTGGTGTACCCGATCGTCGCACCGACCGGTCTGACATCGACGTTTGGGACGACATCGCTGTGCCGAAGGCCAACGCACGACGACTTGCCTGGGAGCGGAGCGTCGAAGAGGCCGCCCACCAGGAGTACCTCGGGTTCCGGTTCTTCACCGGCCCGCTCAAGCTGGACACGAATCAGAAACCGCACACGCTCCAGAACTGGCGCGACTCCCTGGTAGAGGCGAAGCGCTCCGGGTCCCGACCGGAAACCCTGAACCTGATCATCCCGGGAAACATCGGGACCGGGAAGACCGCCGCGGCCTTCGCCCTGGGCAACGAGGCAGTCCTCGCGGGCGTGGACACCCTGTTCGTGAAACACGCGACTTACCTGACGTGGCGTCGCCCGGACTCTGCTCCCCGCAACCTGAAAGCGTGGGAGGTCCGCAAGATGTTCGTGACGTGCGATCTCCTGATCCTCGACGAGCTGTGCGGCGAGATGGACACGGTCGCCACGGAGTTCGCGCGGCGGGAGACCATCGACCTGATCGACGCCCGCATCTCAGCCGGGCGGCCCACGGCGTACACCACGAACCTCCGCAGCCGCCGAACCCCCGACCGTCCCGGGCTGGGCGTGGTCGACGTCCTGGGAGAGCGACTGCTGTCCCGACTCGAGGCCTCCGCCCACGTCGCGCGGATCACCGGCCAAGACCGGCGAAAGCCCGCGAAGCCTCTCGACTGGTGACCGTCCCGAATCCCCCGATACACGCAGGTTGCTGACGCAGTGTGGGAACTGATTCAGGCGCAACAGGCGGTAGACGCTATATCGTTTGATCGACCCGGAAGGCCATGAGCATAAACCGACCGGGAGACCCAAACGAGAGGAACAAGTGTCTTGAAGGTGCAGTTCACTCGTACCCGCGAGGGCGACAAGTCGGAGGCTCCCGACGACTCCGGCGTCCCGCCACTCAGCCCCTGGGAGCGCAAAGGCGCAGGCTTGACCGCACTGGGCGGGGCCGGCGTCGGAGGTCTCGGCTTCTACGCATCGTTCGACGCCGTTTCGACCAAGGCCGCTGAGTGGGGCTTTGACGATCCGTGGGTTCTTCCCACGGCCATCGACTCGGCCATCCCCGTGTTCACCGGGGCCTACCTCCTCCTCATCCGTACGGACATGCGGCTCTGGTGGGCGCGGCTCGTCCCCTGGGCCCTGAGCCTGATCACCTGCGCCCTGAACGTGGCGTCCGGCGACTCCCTGTGGTCCAAGGTCTCGCACGGCGCTATGTCCCTCCTCTGGGTGGCCGTCTCCGAGATCGCCGCGCACACCTACGCCGTCCGCATCGGCGCGGCCACCGGTCGCCGCCGTCGCATGGACAAGGTCCGGTGGTCCCGCTGGGCCCTCTCCCCGCTGCCCACCTTCCTGCTCTGGCGTCGCATGAAGCTGTGGGAGCTCACCGACTACGACACCGTCCTCAATCTCGAGCAGGAACGACTCATCTACCAGTCGAAGCTCCGCGGCAGGTTCGGTCGGGCGTGGCGCAGGAAGGCGCCCGTTGAGTCCCTGATGCCGCTTCGCCTGGCCCGTACCGGTGTCCCCTTGAAGGAGACGGCCGCGGACGGTCTGCGCGCGGCAGGCCTCGAGCTGGGCATCTTCGCCCCCGCCGAGGAGCTGCCCCAGCTCCCGGCCCAGGTGCCCACGGCGGCGCCGGTCCTCGCGTCGGTGCCACCGGCCGCCGCCGTCAAGCCGCGCGCTGTCACTGTTGTCGTGCCGTCGCAGCCCACCGCGCCGCAGCCGCCGCCGGCGCCCCCCGCCGTCGCCTCGGGACCCGCCCCCGCGCCGTTCCAGATCCCGGCATGGAGCACCGAGGACGAACTGCGTACGGTCATCGCCCAGGTCATCGACGGCGGACACCGCAAGCTCTTCGATGGCCCCCTGACCGGAGCCGCGATTGCGGACGTCCTCGGGCAGAGCGAGGGCAACGGGCGCAAGGTCCGCGGGCGCATCATCAAGGAGTACGCCGCGCAGAAGGGGGTGCTCCTCCCGCAGCCTGTCACCGTCGACGCCGTCTTCGCGGCGTTCGGCCAGGCGCTGACGGCAGCCCAGCCGTAAGGCATCCTGCACCTACCCAAACCGAAGCGGCGGGCCCCCACCTGGGGTGCCCGCCGCCTGCAGGATCGGACTCATCCATGACACCGGAGATCCTGGCCCGGATCACCGCCGCCCGCGCCGCCCGCGACCTGTCCGACCTCGCCCGGCAGGCAGTCGCAACCACCGCCCAGCCCGCCGGCACGGCGGAGCGCATCGAGCAGGCCCGCCGCCTACGGAAGTTGGCCGGCGACGTCGTCGACCTGATCGCGTTCGCCGAGGCCCTGGGCGGGGCGTCCTGGGAGGAGATCGCGACAGCACTTGGACGGCGCGACCCGGACACCGTGGAGCGGGAGTTCACCGAGGACGTCGCCGAGTGGGGGGCCAAGTCTGAGGCCGAGCTGGAGCGTGCGGCCGAGGGGTTCGAGGACCTCGACGCCTGGTATGCCCGGCACCGCGAGGACCAGGACCCGGAGCGCGGAACTCCTGTCGCTGATCTGCTCAACCGGCATTGATCTACCCAACCAGGCGGGTAGAATAGTAAGCCGATGGCAACGGCGAGAGGCTAAGGCCTCTGCCGTTGCATCCTCCGCGGGAGAGCAACCCGGGGAACCACGAAGCGAGGAACACTCAGATGCCTGGTATCACCGCGCCTCAACGTGCGCGCACGTCCCGGAAGCCGACCGGTCTCCCCAACCCGCCCATGATCCTCCTCGCAGGCCCCGAGAAAACCGGCAAGAGCCGCGTAGCCGCCGAGGGCACCGCTTCCGAGTTGGTCGGGATGACCTGGTGGATCGAGATCGGCGGTTCCGAGGGGACTGCCGACTACTACGGCCGGATCCCCGGGGCGAACTACGAGATCGTTCCCCATGACGGCAGTTACCAGGACATCCTCGACGCGGTCCGCTGGGCCGTCGCCCAGCCGCCGGCCGTTGAGGGCAAGCGGAACATGATCGTGCTCGACAACGTGTCTGTGCTCTGGGACATGCTCAGCGACGAACAGGCACTGTTCGCCAGGTGGCGCGCCGAGAAGAAGGCGCAGGAGAACCGCCGCCGCGGCCCGAACCCGGACCTCCCCGTCACAGTGGACCCCGACCTGTGGAACCGGGCGAAAGACCGGTGGGGCGAGATCCTGTGGCTTCTGCGGCGGCACTCCGGCCCGACGCTCTTGCTCGCCCGCCAGGAACTCGTCACCGCGTTCGAGAACGACAAGCCCACCCGGGACAAGACCCGCAAGATCAAGGCGGAGAAGAACCTCCCGGCCGCGGTCGACGCCATCGTTGAGCTCCACGCCCTGGGGGAGGTGTACCTGACCGGCGTCCGCACCCTGCACTGGGAGGTCACCCCCGGCCAGAGCGAGCGGTTCGACGACTTCAGCATCGACGCCCTGCTCCGCCGCATGGGCTTCGAAGAGGCCGCCCCCACCCGACAGGTCACCGAGGCCCGGCCGGAGGCGTACCTCGACGAGCAGCAGACCCAGCAGAGGCAGCGCCCCCAGGAGCAGCAACGGCAGCAGCAGCGACCCCCGCAACAGCGGCAGACGCCCGCCCAGCAGCAGGACCAGCGACCGCCGCTGACCGGCGAGCGAGCGGCTCAGCTTGTCCGTCAGGCTCTCGAAAGCAAGCACGACCCGGAGTCCTGCCTCCAGGCCATCCGCGAAGAATGGGGCATCCGAACTCTGCAGCAGGTCACCATCCAGACCCCTTGGGGGGAGATGGACGCGCACAAGGCGATCACCCGCTCCCTCCAGTTCATCAAGGAGCGCGCCGAGCAGAAGCAGCAGACAGGCGACGCTGGGCAAGGACACCGGCCACCGCAGCAGGGGCAGGGTACGAGCGCTGGTCCGACTCCGCAGCAGGGCGGACCGGAGGGGGCCCGCGAGCACCAGGAGCCGGAGCCGCCTGCCGAGGACGACGCGCCCCCACCGCCGGACCCGGAGACCGAAGAGTCTCCGCCGGGCGAGTCCCCGGAGGAGACCAGCGCGGCCGAGGAGCCACAGGACATCCCCGTTCAGTCCGCGGCCGCTCCCCGTCCGGCGCCCCGGAGGAACAGGGGCGAGGGAATCGCCTTCAAGGCCTTGTACGACGAGGCCGAGGTCCAGGCGCGGCTCAGGATGATGACTAAGGGTGAGCACTTGGGGCCGGTCTCCGAAGACGGCGACCCCCAGTTGACCGTCCTTCGAAACTTCGTCGTGGGCCACCGCCCCGCGCTCATCACCCAGCTCGAGAACGAGGGGCAGACGGAGCTCGCCACCTACTACCGGAACGCTCCGGAGGTGGACCCGCAGATCCGGAAGAGGTTCGCCGCGTACTTCGAGGTCGCGCCCGCCGGACAGTGAGGTGACGTGAGGTGACGCGCGCCTGACTCGATCGGGCGCGCGCCCCGGCACCGGGCCCCTCCCCGCTCCCGTCACCTCACATCACCTCGACACGGCGCGCCCGCGCGCCTCGCCCCCAACTGCAGGCGCGCGCCCAGCCGGCCGCGAGCTGTTCCCCCGCGCCCTCTTGGCGCGCCCTCGGTCCACCTACGCGCGCCGATCCGGGCGCGCCTTCACGCGCGCGCCCAGGCGCGCCCATCAGGAAGGCGCGCGCCACCGCTCGCGCCGCGCGGCGCGCCCCTCCCGAAGATCGCGCGCGCCCGAACCAGCCGTGCCGCGCGCCCGCGCCGAGGCCGCCGTGTGCATGCGCGCCGTAGCGGGCGCGCCCCGGGCGTGCGCCCTTGACCTGTGCATTTATCGTGGCGCGCCGCGCGCTCGGCCGCCGCGCAGCTCGTCGGGCGCGGCCCCCACGGCGGCCCTCGACCAGGATCGCGGGACCCCTACCGGCGCGCCTGGTCGCGCGTACCCAGGCGTTCGAGGGCGCGCGCCAACCGGCGCGGGAGTCACGCGGGCGCGCGCCGATCGGCCGGCCCCGCGCCGTTCCCCTGCGCGCGACTACGCCGTCCAGGCGCGCCCGGACATGGCAAAGGGCGCGCCATCGGGCGCGCCCTCAAGTAGTGGACGATCAGCCGGTGGCGCGCCTTATCGCGTGCCCTGCCCGGCAGCCCGCCGGAGATCGCGCCGGTCCCGGCGCGCCTCCGTGCGCCGCTCGGTTTCCTCCCCGCGCACCTGGCGCAGGAGCTGCATCAGCTCCTGGGGGTGCCGCTCGCCGAGGAGCTTGAGCGCCTGCAGCCGGACGTTCGGCTCGCTCGGCATACGGCCCTGGCGCGCCTCCGCGTACTGGGTGGCATACCTCAGGTATCGGGCCTCGGCGCCCACTCGCCGGCGGAAGTCGTCGACGCGCTGTGCCCTGGCGTTACCGCTCTCGCCGGGCGCGGCCGGAGGCATGAAGCGGGCCGGTTCCTCGAACATCAGCCGACAGACCTCACCCGCCCTGGCCGCTACTCTCGGTGAGCGAAAGGCGAGGCCTTCCACGCTGCGGGAAACGCCGTCGGGGGTGGGTCGGCCGAGGACGAAGGCGGTCCATCGGCGCGTGAAGGCAGCATCATCGAGTGCGGCCAGGACCTTCGTGTGCTCGTGGGCCAGGTCGTCCAGGACCTCCCACACCGGATCCATCGCGGCCCGGATGCGCTCCCTCCACGGAACGATGCGGGCCTGCTGATCCCGCTTGGTCTCGCCTTCCTGCCGCGGCAGGAAGGTCCTGGCATGCTTGAGCGCCATCTCGAGGGCCTCGAGGACTCGCGGGGCGAGCTGCGGGGAGCCGAGGGCCTGGCCCTGCACGTCCCGTGGCGCACGCTTGTCGGTCCCGCCGGTGACGTACTGAACGACCGTGCCCATGAAGGCGTCCGGGCTCATCCGTGACAAGCGGTTGATCTCGGCGACAACCGGCTGCGCATCAGGCATGGGTGTTCCTCCAGTTTGGGTATGACCCGTGCTCTCGGGCCGTTGTTCTGCTGCAACAGAGCGAGGTGGCCGTACGGCCGCGAACAGCGTGTGCCGTGGATCATCGCAGGAGCAACCGCTACCAGGCCCCGAGTGCTCTGCACACACCCGGTTGCTCGATCCATATGGCCAGGGCCTACCAACGGGCCGAGGAACACTCCCATTGCCCCAAAGGCGCAGGGGCGTGTCTTGTACGCCACAAGACCCTGACCGAATCTCAACGCATATTTCGCGGCGGCTGTACGGCCACCTCGCTGCTGATGGTACCCGCCGGCGGGGGACCGAACGGGCGCCCTGGGTCTTATTCGGCCTGCTGAGGCGTCTTCTTCGTGGTGAGGGCCTCGATCAAGGGGGCGAGATTGCTGGGCTTCCACACGAGGTCGTAGCTCGTCTGGGAGGCCGCCAGGACGCCGAGGATGGTCGCGGTCGTGAGCTTGCCGTGCTGGAACTGGTCCCAGCCGCTGCCCGCCGCCACGGTGACGACGCCGGCGACGAGAGCAGCTACGACCGCGACGACCTTCTTGTACTTCTCCGACCAGGCCGGGCGCTGCACGATCGCGGTGAGCAGCGGGAGAACGGTGCCGACCTGGACGCCGGTCGAGAGGGATTCGAGCGTTGCAGACATGGGGTTGCCCTTCATGCGGGGTTGCGTGTCGGGCGGACTGTGCACGTCGCCGGCGTCTTGCGTCGCGTCCTGGCTCAGATGCCGGGCCCGTCCACCAGGTCCTCGGCGATCTCACCCGGCGGGGGCGGAGCGGGACGGTCGGAAAGCCGGGCAACCAGGGCGCGGAGCTGGTGGATGTATCCGACGGCCGCGGTCTTCCACCGGTGCCACTGCCGTTGCTCCTCCTCCAGGCGTTCAACCCGGGTCTCCAGCGTGGTGACGCGCTCCAGGGTCTTGGCGTGCGTCTCACGCTGCTGCTCCAGGAGCTGGGTGAAGGCGCCCGTCACGGTCTGGACGGACGTGACGAAGGTGGTGCCCTCCGCGGTCTCCTCGTCGACCTCGGTACGTCGGTTGGTCTGGCGGTACACCAGCCACGCGCCGCCCAGCACGCCCAGCATGCCGAAGAAGGGGCTGAGGATGGGCGCCAGGGAGATGAGCAGCTTCACGAGCGCCTCCTCGGCCGGCAGGTGGGGAATGGGGTGCGCGGGAGCCGGGGCCCGAAAGCCCGCGGCTCCCCGCACTCGGCACGCTGGCCCAGCCCGACCGTTAACGTCTCGTCGTGGGCATGCTCGTCACGCCGTGACCGGGACTAAATCCGTGATGGCCTGGTCGCATTGCCCGCACTGCGCGCGGTAGATCGGCTCGGTGGCGTTGGGATACATCGGTGCAACGAAGGCGATGTCGGCGACCGGGCACCCCTTTGTGTGGCAGGTGGCCGACATCATCACCGGGTCCAGTTCCTCGTCCATGTCAGCTCGCCATCACGATGTAATCGACTCCGACTGATGTGGTATTCGTGCGGGTCACCCAGATGGTCACGGAATCTGTGCTCACGTTTGTGCAACCGACTCCGGTCACCGCTGTGCCGGGCACGGTGGTAGAGGGAGTGGCCACAGCTCGAGGGCTGGAGCCTGTGAGGCCCAGCCCAGTGACAGTGACTGAGGTGGGGGTGTTGGCGGCCGAGGGCGTGATCGTCACCCGCCCGCACTTGATGTTGCCCGCGCTGACCTTCTCCGCGTAGGCAGTCCCGATGTCGAGCTCCCCGCCGTACAGGGAAATGGAGTCGGCGCCGGCCGCTGTGCGGGAGACTCGGAACTGGCCGATCGCGTACTCGCTGCTGCCGTCGGGCGCGGTCCACATGACGATCTCGGCGCCGGTCTTGCTTGAGTTGTCGGGTGCTCGTAGGCGGAGCGCAGGATAGGAACCGCCCTCCGCGACGATCTTGCCGGGGGCCGTCTCGGCTGCGTCACCGGTGTACAGGTACAGGGTTCCGTCGGGATTGAGGACGAGCCGCTGGCCGGTCGCAGCCGTCTGCACGGTGGCGCCGGTGATGGTCTTGCCGTTGATCGCGCTCGCGTCCAGCTTGTCGGCCGTGATGGTGCCCGCTGCAATGGCGGTTGCCGTGACCGCGCCGGCCGCCAACTGGGTCGCCGTGACCGAGTTCGCGGCGAGCTGGCTGGCCGTGACCGCTAGCGCTGCGATCTTGTCCGTCGTGATGGCGTTCGCCGCGATCTTGTCACCCGTGATGGACAGTCCGACGATCTTGTCCGCCGTGACCGCGTTCGCGAGGATCTTGTTCGCCGTGATCGCGCCGTCCGCGATGTTCACGGTCTGCACCGCGCCGGTCTCGACCACCTCGATCGTGACCACGCCGATCTCGGCCGTGCCGGTTCCGGCGCTGTAGTTCGCGTAGAAGAACGGCGTGATGTAGCGGGCGTTCGCGTGCAGCACCCCGGGCGCAGTCGGCGAGGTCGTGCCCCGGGTGCCGCTCGCTCCCGAGGCCGCGTAACCCTTCAGGTAGCCCGTGAAGCGCTGCCACCCGCCGCCTGCAGTCAAGTTCTGGGCATCGCCGGCCACATAGTGCTGCGAGGACACTGAAGCAGATCCACTGATGTTGACCAGCGTCGTCGCGTCCACAGCAACGCCACCCACCCCCAGGTAAACCCTCTGCTGCGCCGTGTCGCTGCCCGCCACCGTCTGCCGCACCGTGAAGACGATCCGGTAGAGCACACCCGGGTCGAACGGGATCAGCACGTCGGGACGCCAGCCGCCGACGATGCCGGCGACCGCGCGCATGACGTAGCTGCCGGTCTGCGCGTCGGTCACCTGGACCGACGTCAGGTTGCTGGGCGTGGTCGCGGTGGTGGTGCTCGTACCGCCGATCCGCCACTTCCCGGCGTCCGCGCCGGTGTCGTAGAACTTCTGCAGCACGCTCGCCGCGGTGGTGACATTGAGCTGGCTCGTGGTGATCGAGCCGGACACGATCCGGTCGGCCGCCAGCGAGCCCACAGCGATCCGGTCGCCCTGGATCGACCCCACGACCATCTTGGGTGTGGTGATCGCCCCGTCGGCGATCTGGACGCCTGCCACCACGGGACGGACGGCGACGTTGTCGAACCAGAGGGTTCCGGCCGCCGCTTGGTAGCTCTCCGCCCAGATGGACGCCTGCACGGTGCTGGCTGGCGCGGTGACGGTGGCTGTGGGCCGGTTCCACGTGGTGCCGCCGAAGACGACCATCGCGGGCTGTGCGACTCCCCAGCCGAGTGTTGCGCCGGTGGAGTCCTCCCACCTCGCGTAGAGCTTCGGGATGGCCGTCGATGTGTAGTCGCTAGACGTCAGGTAGTCGAACGCGAGGAACAGCTGATCCCCGGCAAGGATCGGAAGGGTGGTGATCTTCTGGGACTTCGTGGTGGCGGACGCGGCGACCGCGTTGAGCTTCAGTGACTTGGCGGAGCCGTTGCCCGTGGTGTCGATGGAGAAGCTGCTGCTACCCGCCACCAGGACGGCGCTGTAGGCACCTTCGAAGGACGGGTCACTGAGAAGATTCGCCCCACCCGCGACCGTCAGTTTGTCGGTGGTTACCGACCCTGCCGCGAGAGCGCTGGCGGTCACGGCTCCGGCGGATATCTCGGCGGCCGTCACGGAGTTCGCCGCGAGCTCGCGCGCGGTGATGGCGTCCGCGGCGATCTTCCCGGCCGCCACGGAGTCCGCGGCCAGGGCCGCCGTCTGCACCGACCCCGCGGCCAACTGGGTCGCGGTGACCGAGTTCGCGGCGAGCTGGCCGGACGTGATGGTCGACGCGGCGATCTCCGTAGCCGTCACCGATCCGGCGGCGATCTTCCCAGCCGTCACAGCGCCCGCCGCCAGCTCCGACGCCGTGACCGAGTTCGTCGCGAGCTGCGCAGATGTGACCGCGTCCGTGGCGATTGCAGCCGTTGTCACCGCGGCCGCGCCGATCTTCGCCGCCGACACGGCCGCGTCCGCGATCCGCGTGGAGTCGATCGCGCCCACGGCCACCTTCGCCGAGGTGACCGCCGAGTTCGCGAGGGCGAGTTCGGTGACCGCGTTCGCCGCCACCTTGGCTTGCGTGACCGCGTTGTCGGCGAGTTTGTCCGACAGCACTGCCCCGTCGGCGAGTGCGACCGTCCCGACGGAGCCGGCCGCGAGCTTCGCCGCAGTGACCGCATCGTCGGCCAGGAGCAGGTCGTTGACCGCTCCTTCGGCGATCTTGTCTGTGGTGACGGCGCCGAGTGCGAGCTTCGCCTCACTGATCGCCTCGTTCGCGATCTTGACCTCGGTCACGATGCCGTCAATGAGGTCCTGGCTGACGGCCTGCCGCGCCTGCCCCTGCACCGCGTCCGACGGATCACCGGTCAGCGCCGCGGTGTTGACCGCGACCAGGCGCACCCACACGGGGTCGTAGCCCTCGACGTGCACGGTGGCCTTGCCGCCGGTGACGTCATTGATCTGCGATACCTGGGTGGCGGCGTTCGGGGTGAAGTCGGCTGACGTGCCGACGTGGACCTGGACCAGGGCGAAGTCGCTGGGCGCGGCCTCCGAGTCAGCCCACTGTCCGGACCATGTGATGTCCAGCCCGGCCAGGGCGGAGTCGACGGTCGGTGCGGCCGGCGTGGGGGGCGGGTCAGTGTTCTCCGGCTCCGGGACCAGGGCCACGGTGCCGTCGATCTGCACGCCAACAGAGCCCTTGAGGACGCCGTCCTCGTCGTAGATGTCGAGGGCCCCGCCCTCGATGCTGGCTTGGTTGAGCTGGTTGGCCCGCTCGAGGTTGGCGATCCGGTCCTCGAGCTCTTTGAAGTAGGCAGCGAACTGCTTGCGCTTCTCCCGCGCGTCCAAGTTGAAGGACGACACCCGTCCTCCCCTCCGTGTCTCCGCGGCCGCCGGGATGTCCGGGGCAGGCGGAGAGTGGAGGGGCGAACGGGTTAGTGTCGCGGCCTGGTCAGCCGTAGAAGTCGGCGCGCGTCAGGGAGAGGATCGCGGTGCCGGCGGCGAGGTCGATCTCCTCGGCCGTGATGCGGTGCCAGACGGCGAGCTCGCCCACCCACGGGATGTCGACCTGGACGAGGATGCGGTCCCCGAGAGTCCATGAGCCCAGGGGGGCGTTGGGGTGGTGGCGGATCGCGATGGACGGGATCGTGAGCTGTTCGGAGTGCTTGGCGCGTTCCTTCTTGCCGTACTCAGTCAGCGTCTTCGCGTTCGCGGTGCTCTTGTGCGCGATGATCTTTGCCCGGCGTAGGCGCTTGTCGTCGACGACGACGCGGACCCGGGCGGTCTTCTGGCCGCTGCCCTTGCCCAGGACGTAGACGTTGTTCGCGAAGAAATCACCCTGGTAGGACGGGGTCGCGATCTCGACGATGTTCTCGCCCTGGGCGAAACGCAGATCGCTGCGGGCCTTGCCGAGGCGCCGGGTGCCGAAGTCGATGTGGTGGAGGATCTTCTCCTTGCTGCCGTCCCAGTAGTGGCGCTCGAGGAAATCGCCCTTCGCCAGGTTCATCACGTCGGTGATGGTGGAGCCGCAGTCGGGGCTGTCCCACCACAGCAGCTCCCACGGATCCTTGCCGCTCGCCGCGCCGAGCTTGTAACCGGAGTCGTGTCCGTCGAGGGCGACGCCCAGGGCGCCCATCTTGTAGCTCTGCAGGTGGGTCCAGATGGTCCGGACGACGTCGTAGGCGTCCCACCGGGCGCTGACCTTGTCCTTCGGCTTCTTCGGCATCTTCCGCTTGGGGCTGGTGCCGTCGATGTACCCGTCGTGGTTTTTGTCTTTTCCGTCGTACGCCCACTTTTGGGCGATGATGGCGCCGGAACGGATCGCGGTCCCGAAGTACGGCATCCCGGACGGGTAGGCGGTGTAACCCGCACACGTGATCTTCATCGACTGGTTCTCGAAGGCGATGTTCGTGATCAGTCCGCCCCACCGGATACGGCCCTCGAACTCCGCAAACAGAGCGGTCGACCACTCCGCGAGGACGGGCAGGCCGTCGGGCTTGGCCATCAACCGCATGTACTCCGGGGAGATCGTCCCCGTCATCTGGCCGGGCCCGTTCAGTTCCCGCTTGGGCGGGGAGTCGGCGACGAACGGCACGTCCCAGTCCAGGAAGTCACCCGACACCGCGCGCATCGCGATGTACCGCCACCCGCTCATCAGGCACTCACCGGCTCCTGCGAGTAGGTCACCTCGAGCGACAGCACCGTGTAGGCGTCCGCGCGCAGTACGCCGGTGAAGCCCGCGGTGCCAGTGCCCTCGACGTCGATGTCGAGCATCTCCCCGCGGTCGGCCGAGGCGAGGGCGAACTTGGCCCCCGCCTGTACCGCGAGACGGCCGGCCTGGGAGGCGCTGAACGGCATCCCGACGCCGTGCTGGGTGTCGGCGAACGACACCCGGAGCTGCCCGCGCGCCTCCACAGTGTCCGGGTGGAGCAGGCCCGTAATGGACACGTGTACCGCTACGTGAGTCGCCCACTCCGGGGTCTTCTCTGTCCATGAGGCGCCGAGGGGGAAGGCCTCCCAGGTGTCGCTGATCGCGCCGACGTCGTCCGGGGTCGACCAGGCGCCGGGCAGGTAGCGGCGGGAGGCCTGCGACCGCGGCCGCGCGAGCTGCCGCAGGTCGGTGACCATCGCCGCGGTGATGTTCGTCGTCCCCGCCGGCATGTCGACCCGCGCCAGGGTGACCGCGGTGGAGTCGGGGTCGATGTCGAGGACGCTCGTGGTGCCCACCGGCACGTCGGGGATGACCCGGGTGAACACGTACGGGCCGAGCTCCGGGTCCTCCGGCGCCGGCCACGTCTCCCCGCCGTACGGGTCCTCTATCCGGACGATGATCAGGTCCGAGCGGCCGCCGTCCACCGACGTCGGCTCGATGTCCACCTGCTCCGACGTCGGCATCCGTGCCGCGTAGCTCTGGCTGCCCCCGCCCGCTGATGCCCGGCGCTTGGCGACCATGGCGCCCGGCCCTACCTGGACCGCACCGGCCGGGACGTCCAGGGCGGTCACCAGGAGGTCCGCGGGGCCCACGATGCCCTCCCCGCCGGTTGCAGCGACGTCGGCGATCAGCCGCAGTACCTCCTCGGACGCCGCCGTGTTCTCCACGAACCAGGGAATCGGGTCCCACGTCATGCTGCTCTCCTTCTCCGTACGGAAGGGGAGAGCGTGAGCGGCGGCAGGGGCTACTGTCGCCCGCTCACCACCAGTTGAAGGCGTCCCGCCAGTTGATGAGGATCCGCGGCCCGTCCAGGGTCGGTGCGGGAAGGGCCGAGGTGTACGACAGGGACGCCGACCAACGGCCAGGCGGGATGAACATCTGCCTCAGGAGGGGCGACGCGCGGGTCAGTTTGTCCGCGACCGATTTGGAGCTCGACCCGCTGTAGAGCATGACCGTGCGGGCCCACGGCCGCGGGTCGATCCGAACGTAGTCGCCGGCCGCGATCGTCATCCCGAGCTGTACCGCCCACAGATCCTTGTTGATCGTGATCTTGGGGTTCTTGCACGGCCCGTAGACGTCGATGTACGGGAACGTGCTCACCGTGCCTTTCTGCTGGAACTCGACGGTCTTCTTGGACGTGTACTGCGGAATCGGCGGTGCTCCCCGGCCCGGCCGCCACGGCAGGGTGGCCGCTTTGTGGTCGTAGAGCTCGGCCTGCTGCTCCGTCTCGTCGTAGAACCGATCGTCGACCGCGACGAAGTCGGCGACGACGGGGGTGTACCCCTGGGATGCGAGCCGGGAGTGGGAGACCGCGAATTTCCGCGGGCGGCCGTACAGCCGGCGGGTGCGGCCTGCCGTCTTGTGGGCGAGCACGGAGATGCGTCCCGCCTTGCCGCGGATGGCGTCGGCCCGCCACGCCTGGCGCAGCAGGTTCACGCCGTCCAGACCCCGTACGGCGGGGCCCTGGCCGTACTTCTTTACGAATGCCAGCGCGGCCTCCATCTCGGACCAGTTGCCGGCCTGGTCGCCTGGCCCGGGGCGCAGGGGCCAGTGCCGGTCAATGAGCGTGTGACTGCCGTCGACGCCCAGCTCGAACGTGGCGGTGGCGCTGCGCTGGTAGTCGCGGCCCATGCGGACACCGTCCTCGCCGGGCAGCGCCGTATCGGCGTCGTCGATGTCCGCGAACGCGATGTCCGGCTCCGATAGGCAGTAGATGCCCGCGTCCTCCCGCCCGAAGTGCAGCAGCGCACCCGGGTAGTTGTCGTAGGAGGAGTAGCTGATGTACCAGTCGCCGTCACGCATTGCTGCCTCCCAGGCGAATCCGACGCAGTTCGAACATGGCGTCGTCCAGGGCGGTGGATGTGCTGTCCACGGCGCCGATGTTGAGGTTCAGGTCACCGCCGACGAGGGAGGCGGCTGCCTGCGTGGCTGCTGCTCGCTGCCGGACGGTGGTGGCCCGTGCGCGTACGCCGCCCTGGGCGTACTGGCGCAGCGCGCCGTTGGCGAAGTACACGACGCGGCCGCCGAACATCTCCGCGACCTTTTCGAGGATTGCCTCGCTGCGCTTGCGCTTGCCGGGGGCCAGGGGGATGTAGGCCTCGCCCCCGGTCTCGGGCTCCGACCACAGCCGCCATTCGCCGGGCTTGCCGATCTGCGCGATGTGGTTCTCGGCGCCGGCCGCGAACGCCTTGATGCGGTCCGTGGCGCGGCGGATGCCGCCGTTGGCGTACTGCACGATGCCGCCGTCCGCGTGCGTACGGACCACGGCCGGCTTGCCTGACTCGGTGTACTGCACGGTGACGTTGATGGTGCGGCCGGTCAGGTTGTTGATCGCGCTCTGGATCCGCTGGACCTGGGCGAGCGGGGTGGCGTTCGGCGCGGTGATCTTGACCTTCTTGCCGCCCTTGTCGACGTTCTCGATCTTGAATCCGAGGTCCTTGAGCGCCTTCTGTGCCACGGATGTCGGGGCCGTCACCGTGATCGACTTCTTCGGTTTGAGGCTGGCGACCTTCTCCTGGATGCCCTTCAGGTCGCCTGCTGCCTGCTTGATGATCGCCTCGACGGTGACCTGCTTCTTCTTCGGCGCCTTCGCCATGTCCGCGACGAGCGCGGCCAGGTCCGCACGGGCTCCGGTGGTCGGAGCGGTGACCGCAATCTTCTTGCTGTGGGGGACCTTCTCCACTGTGAAGCCCAAGGCCTTGAGCTGCGCCTGGGCCGCGGCGGTGGGTGCGTCGATCGTGATGGTCTTGCCGGGCTTCAGGGCCTCAAGCTGGTTGCGTAGCGCGAGGACCTGCTGGGTCGCCTCGGGCATGTTGCCCATGACCACCGTCTGAATCTCGGACGGCACGAAACCCATCTGGTCGACGAGCTCCTTCGCCTCCTTCTTCGGGACACCCATGTCCCGGGCCAGCTCGAGCGCCTTCTTCCGGGCGTTCTCCATGGCGGCCTGGCTCTTGTCCATCGCCTGCGCCATCGGGATCGCGCCGGACTCGCCGGCCTCCTGCGCGCTGGTGGCGACGGCCAGCATGGAGTCGCGCAGCTCCGTGAGCTGGCTGTTCAGCGACTGGCCGTTCTTGGTGCTGGTGTCGACGAGCTTGTCGTTGCCGACGAGCTTCTTGCCCCAACCGTCCGCGTGGTCGATGTTCGACTTCATCGTGTCGTCGACCTGGAGCATCACCTGGTTGAGCTGCGCCTCGGCGTCGTGGAACGACGTGGTATTGCCGTTGAGGGCGTCCAGAGCCCGCTTGAGGGCCTGGGTCCGCTCATCCGCCGACTTCGTCTTGTCGGAGAACCCGAGGACGGCCGCCGACAGCCGGTCGTACACGGTGGTGCCGTTGGTGCCGGAGTTGTTGATGGCATCGGCCAGGGCCTTGTGGTCCTTCTGGCTGCTCTCCAGCTCGCCGCGGACCGAGCCGATCGCGTCCTTGGCGCGAATCGCTGCGAGTCCCTCGTCGTCCCAGGTCTGCACGGCCACGTTGCCGCTCGTCACCCACTCCTCATGGGCGTCGGCCGTGTCCTGCAGATCCTTCTGAAGGGCTTCGAGGGTGGTGCCCTGTCCGAGGTAGGCGTTCGTCAACTGGCCGAGGCTGATGCCGGCCTTGGCGGCCATGTCGATCAGCTTGCCCTTGCCGTCGGCCAGTTCTGTGTCCTGCAGGAGCTGAGCGGCCTGGGCCCTCACGTTGGCGTCGATCGCGCCGCCCGACTGGACCAGGGCGTCCGTCAGGGACTTCACGCGCTCCTGGTGGGCTTGGGCGGCGCGGGCGGCGGCTTCCTGGTGGGAGGCGAGCAGGCCGAGACCGATGGTGACACCGGTGATGGCGATACCGAGGGGGCCGCCGAGAGCCGAGGTGATACCGCCGAGGGCCCGCATGGCGACACGGTTGGCGGCTCCGATGCCGCGCAGGGTGCCGGTCAGCCGGTTGCCGCTCTGGGACACCCGGCCGTAGACGGCGGTCATACGGCCCCACAGGCTCAGGTTCGTGCCCGTCGAGGTCTGCGTTCCGCGCAGCGTGGTGTTCAGGGTTCTGACGGAAGTGCCCGCGCCCATCACCGATGTGCCGAAGCGGCCCAGCATGGTGGTGATGGTGCTGACGACCTTCAACGCCAGCATGGTTCCCAGCAGGATCGCCGCCGCGGTGTTCAGGAACGGGAACGCCCGTGTTACCTCGTTGACGCCGTGCAGGAGACCGTTGAACGCGGCGAGCAGTACGCCGAGGCCGCTGCCGGCCGCCGACAGGTTCCCGAGGGCCTCAGCAACGTTCGAGATGACAGCGATGAGCGCGGGACCGATGTTGTGCCCGAGGGAGTTGAAGAACGTGCCGATCGCGGGCATGAGCTGCAGCCGGATCTGGCGGACCAGGTCGAGGACGCCGCCGTCCTTCATGGTCTTGCCGAGGCCGCGCATCATGTCGCCGAACAGCAGGTTGACCTCGTGGAACACCGGCGCCGACCCGGCGAAATAGGCCTTCATCGCCTTCTGCCCGGCGCCTGACTGGGCGTAGCGCTCGAAGCGCTTCATGCTGCCCTCAAGGCCGTCCAGGAGGGACTGGCCGGTGTCCATGGCGGCCTTGCCGACACCGCCGAGTCCCTTGATCAGGCTCCCGGTGGTACGGCCGAGCTGTCCGGCCGCGTCGCCCGCGTGGTCGAGGAACTTGGCGAGGCTCCCCGTCTCACGGCCGGCCTGGACCTGGGCGCGGACCCACTGGGTCATGCGCTCGGTGCCGCGGCCGACCCGCTCGACGAAGGGGCCGCTCGCGACGAGGAAGTCGAGTGTGGCGTGGCCCATGTTGGCCAGGCCGTTGGTCATGCTGCCCAGCACGCGGGAGTTGGTGCCCGCGATGGTCTTGAAGTCCCGGCGGAAGATGCTGGACTTCATGAACTGGGCGCCGCGGTCGGCGAGCTTTCCCATCTGGGAAGCCGAGTCGCCGAGGGCGCTCTTCAGCAGGGGGAGCGTGGCCTTTGCGAGCGGCTTGATGTCCCCTTCGATGCGGCTGAAAAATCGGTCGCTGATGGACTTCTTGACCTTGTCCCAGGCCGGGGACAGTGACGCGATGTCCTTCACGGACTTGCGGGCCGAGGTGCCCAGCTTGTCCACGGCCTGGTCCAGCTTCTGCTGCTCAGCCGCCGTGATCTTGGTCCCGGCGGCCTGCTGCTGCTGGATCTTCAGCGTCTCCTTGAGGGCGTCGCCCACCCCGGAGAACGCGAGCTTCGTGCCGATCGCTGCGGAGCCCGCCGCGGCGATTAGCCCCGGTATCGCGCCGAGGACACCGACCGCGGGCGCGGCCGCGGACACCATCGCGGTAAGGCCTGCGCCGTACTGGGTGATCAGCGCGACGGCCGGCTCGATGAGGGTGAGGATGCCGCCGATCAGTGCCCCGCGGCCGCCGGGCAGCTTCGGCTTGATGGGGACGTTGACGGGGTTGCGGTCGGCGTCACGCTGGGCGCCCCCGATGATGCCGCGCAGTCCGTCGAGGAGGCCGTCACGGCGGCCGCCGTTGGGGCGGACGGGAAGGTTCAAGTCCTCGTCGTCGAGGCGGCGCCGGATCCCGTCCAGCTCGGACCGGAACCGCTCCTCGTCGACCCTGACTTTGATCTTCGCCGTGATGCCCTTGGAGGCTTCCTCGACGGCCTTCTTGATCTGCTTACGCAGGCCCTTGGCGTCGACCTCTACCTTGATCTTGGCGGCCAGGCCCTCGGCGGCCGCCTCGACCTCGCTGCGCAGCTTGGCCGCGAACCCTGCAAGGTCCGCGACGACCGGCACGTCGAGGCGACCGGCCTGCAGACCCTCACCCACTACGGACCATTCCTCTCTGCATGGCCGCCGCGAGCATCTGCTTGTGGCCGGTCATGCGGGGCGCCGACGGTTCCGGGGCGGACTGCGGCGGCTGGGGCGTGGTGCCGGAGCTGCTGCGCGTCGTGGTGCCGGAGCGCGGCGGGCGAACGATGGTGGTCGGCTCCTCGCGGCGCTTGTCCGCGGCGAGAAGCCCGATCTCCTCGACGAGCAGCGCCAGGAGCTCGAGGTGTCGGTTCCAGCCCCCGAGGGGGACGGAGCGAACCTGGGAGTCGTCTGGGAGGCCGTCGACGAGAGAGATCAGCCGTCGGAGTCCGAGGAATCCAGGCTGTCCGGGACGAAGCCAGACCCGTCGGGCGTCGACTCGGTGGTAGCGGGAGAGGTCGGACTCGACGTCGGAGAATCGTTCTCGGAGGAGTCGGCCGACCGAAAGAGCTTTCCCAACTCGACCCCGTAGACCCGGGTCAGGCCGGTTGTCAGGCGGATGTAGTCGCCGATGAACGGACGCTGCGCGAGGAAGTCCTCATGCTGGTCGCCGAGGAGGATCGCGTACGTCTCGCGGATCGCTGCGAGGAACATCCGCGGCAGGGTCGGGCGCCGGAAGATGGCGTTGACGACATCCTTGACGCCGGCGTCGCCGTCGGACGACTCGAGGACTTCGCCGAGGAGACCGACCAGGTCCAGCTCGTCCGACAGAATCGGGTCGAGGGCTTCCGCCGGCAGCTCCGCCGGGAAGATGAACTGTTCTCCGCCCAACTGGACCGGGATGCCGTCGGGGTACTGAACCTCGCGGCGCTCGGCGTCCAGGTCGATGACGAACGACATGTGCGTGACCTCTTCTTGAGTACGTAGCTGGGTTGCCGTGTGTGGCAGCGCGCGGACAGTGGCAGCGCTGCACGGCTTGTGTCGCGGAGTGCGGCCGCCCCTGCCTCACCGCGGCAAGGAAGGGGCGGCCGCAGGCCCGGGTCACGCGTAGGTGAAGCCGCCGGTCTTGGTCGCGGTGCCGCCTGCGGTCGTGACGGTCACGTCCTTGGCGCCGGTGGTACCGGCCGGGGTCGTGACGGTCAGCTCGGTGTCGCTCTCGACGACGAGCGCGGTACCGGCCCCAGTGCCGAAAGTCACGCCGGTCGCGCTGTCGAGGTCGGTGCCGACGATCGTGACGACGGTGCCGCCCGCGATCGGGCCCGTGCTCGGCGACAGGGTGGTGATGGTCGGGACCGGGGGCTGGAACGCCGGGTCGTCCGTCAGTACGTACCAGGCATCCGTGTCGTCGCCGCCCTGGACGGCCAGGCGCAGCGGGAGCACGGCCTCCTTGGTCTTGGCGAGGTCCTTGGAGACGCCTTCCATCTGCATGGCGCGGGGAATCGGGTAGCGGTAGTGCTTGCCACCGTCGACGACCTCGATGCACGCTGCGACTTCGGTGCGGCCACCGATCCGGGGCGGCGTGAACTTGAAGTGCTTGGCACCGCCTCCGGCCGGGGTGATGGCGTTGATGCGGCCACCGCCGTACACCGCCCGGAAGTTCTTGCCGGACCACTGCTGCAGGTCGACCTCGATGGTCGCGGCATCGCTGGTCTGGAAGGTGCGGGTCGGGTAGCTCGACTGCGCGGACTTGACCTGCTCGAAGTTGGGCTCACTGTTGAACTTGAGGCTGTCCTCGGTGAACAGGCCGACCGTGTACCACCCCGCGGGCATTGTCACCGTGGCGTCGGCCGGGGCCACGGTGCCGACGGGAGCCAGCCACAGGCGGCTGAGCTGGGGGATGACGATCTCGTTGTTGTTGGTGCTCTCGCCAGCCATGGCGGGCCTCTCCTTGGTGTCCGGTACTAGGGCGCGGACACCTTGGAGAGCCGGGGTGGTTAGCGTCGCGTCGTCAAGGGTGGAGGGTGACGGAGAGGTTCATCAGCCACCGCGGTTGGCCGTCGACGAGCGGGGACCACACGAGCAGCCCGGACGGCTTGATGCCGCTGATGACCGGTCGGCCGGGGACGTGAGGCGCCTCCACCAGGTCCTGGGCTGCCTTGGCGCAGCGCATCAGGATGCGCCGTAGTTCAGCCTGCCCTGGCCAGCCGCCCGGGTCGCCGTAGACCTCGAGCGTCACCTCCGGCGCGATGGCCCAGAGCAGGTCCCGCAGGTCACCGCCGGGCCCGTGACTGATCAGGAGGTGCGGCCAGGGGGCTTCCGCGATTCCGGACACGCGGCCGGGGCCGCCGAGTGCGTCGGCGGCCTCCGGGTGTTCCTGTAGCCAGGCGAGGATCGCGGAGACCGGATCCGCGTCCGCCAGGGTCAGCTCGCTCATCAGGTGCGGGAGACGTAGCCCTGCGCGCGCAGGTGGTTGGCGTAGTCCGGGGCGACGAGGAGTTCGGCGCCGGGCGGGTAGTCGGTGCCGTCGATGGTGTGGTGGTGCGACAGCGTGACCGAGACCGGTTCGACGCCGGGCCGCAGGGCGGGGCCGACGACTTCCGGGGCGGGGGCCGGCGTCTTGGGTGCGGGCGGGGCCGCGGCGGTCTCAGTGACGGTCTCGGCGGACTCCTCCGCCGCGGCGGCGGGCTTCTTGGTGGTCGTGTTCGTAGCCATGGCGCGCACTGTGCGGGCGCGGCTCACTTGTGTCGCGTGCTCAGTGGCGGGCGGCGACGATGGCGGCCGCGCCGGACATGAAGTGTGCGCCATCGGCACGCAGGTTGCCCGGGTAGACGGTGCCCACTTCGGCCTCGACAACCATGGGGGCCTGTACGGACACGGTGACGGTGACCTTCTTCCCGGCGACGACCGGCTGTCCCGTGTTGATGTGCCGGGCGATGCCGTCCGGGTCCTTGTGCGTGGTGCAGCGGCAGTTCTTGAGGTTGGCGACGGCCCGGGAGCTCTCGTCGCGGGGCTCGAGCATGTAGGTCTGGGCGCCGACGCCGCGGTGTTCCATGTCCCACCGCATGGAGTTGATCGAGAAGCGCAGGTTCCCGGGGACCTCCTGGCCCTGGGCCGCGACGTGGGTGGGGCGGACCTTGTCGTCGCCCACGGTCACCCATCGTTTGATGGGCGGGGCCAACCGCTTCGCCTCGATCTCGACCTGGTGGGCGATGCGCTGCACCGCGGGGGCGAGCATGCGGGCGAGTTGCTCCTCGAGGCCCTGCGCGGGCGTGAACTTGGCCATCACGCCACCTGCGGCGGGTTGAGGGTGGCGGTGGCTTGGACGTAGTCGACATCCGGGCAGCCGGGTACGGCGTGGTTGCGGGTGCTGGTGAGCGTCCAGGTCCGGCCGGTCTCGTCGGAGATGGTGTCGCCTTCCTTGACCGGCCATGCCTGCGGGGCGAGCCGTACGGTCCATGAACCGTCGTCCTGTTCGAGGACAGACCCAGGCCAGGTGCCGCGCGGGGCGGGCTTCTGGTTCGGGTTCGGTGGGACGGGCACGCCATTGGCGTCGCGTGCCCAGGGGTGGGCGAGCACGTACACCGTGAGCGTGGCGTTCGGCAGCACAACAGTCATGGCCAGCAGCTCCCGTTCGTCAGTAGCCGCGGCCGCGACTGGAGGAGTACGGCCACGGTGGGCGGGCGGGCCGGTTCAGCGGCTGGAACAGGCGGCGTTTCCAGCGGGACAGACTGCTGAGCTCGGGCAGTGCGCCGGCCTGGCCGGTGGTCGGTGCCGACTCGTAGGAAATCGACTGTCCCTCCGCGCTGACGGAGGACACGCGGCGGCCCTGGGAGCCGACACCGCCGGGGCGGAGCCGCTCGGACTCTGCGGCGTGCGTGGTCACGTATCTGACGACGGGGTCGTTCGCGGCGCCGTCGAAGCCCACGAGGAAGTCGACGTCGTAGGTGCCATCTCCGCGGTCGCAGTAGGCGGAGACCTGGACCAGGTCGTCGGCCTCGAACGGCCACGACTCGGGGTCCTCCAGGTCCTCGTCTCGGCGCCAGTAAGGAGTGAGGGCGGTGCGGGTGACGAGCTGGGGGATGACGGGCTGGCCGAGGTATCCGACGACGTCGGCCTGTGCCTTGCGGATGGCGGTCAGCAGGTCGTCACGCTGCTCCGCGGTGAGCGGGAGCGGGACGCCGAGTTCCTTGGCGACGGCTTCGGGGGAGGTGACGAGGCCCAGCCCCAGGGGCAAGTCCATGCGTACGGACTCGTCCTTGACGGGCTGGGCTCCCTCGCTCGGGGTGAAGGCGACGGTGGCCCAGTAGCGGCCTGGCGGCACGTCGGGCAGCGCGAACCGATACACCCCGGCGCGCAGCCGAGTGGCCGGCCCTGCTCCCGCCGAGAAGGTGGTGCGGTCTGGGCCGTCGTAGAGGGACAGGCTGGTGACTTGCCCTCCGGCCGGTTCGGGGTCGTAGTGCGCCCCGCCGTACATGGGCTTGTAGTCGAAGGTCGACACCCCGGGCTCCCCTTACTGCTCGGTCGTCGCGCCGGCCTGGGCGGCGAGCCGTTTGGCCTGGGTATCCAGTCGCTCCTGGATCCGCGCGGCGACGCCTTCGGAGACGTGCGCGCCCGCGGGCTGCAGGAGACGCTCGATCGGGTTCGCGTGCGGCCCGAGGTACGTCCGCTCGACCAGTCGCAGGGTGCACACGAGAGTGGAGCCGTACGGGGTGAGCGGCCGGAACACGTTGCTGGGGTCGGCCGGAGGCCGCTTGGTGGCGTCGTCGATGATCACCTCGGACAGGTTCGCCTCGTCGGGGATGACCTCGGTGGGGCTGGCGTAGATGGCTGCCGCCGGTGCCTCCGGCGCGTCCTGCACGGCCGGCGGCTCGAGCGGAGCGGCCTCGGGTGCCTTCGGGGTGCTGGCGTCGGCCGGGGTGTCTTCGGCCGTGGGCGTCGTCTCCGCGGCGGCGGCCTCCGTGGTCGACTCCTCGGCGGGGGCCGGGGTGGTGGCTTCGGTGGGTGCGGCCTCCGGGGCGGGAGCGGCCTCGGCGGCGGGCTCCTGCTCGGGGGCGGCCTCGGCGACCTTGGCCGTGGTCTTGCGGGTGCGGGCGGTGGTGCCTGCCATGAGTGGGCTCCCTCTCAGGGGGTTGGTCCGGACGGCGCGCACCCTGCACTCCGGGCACAGCTTGTGTCGCGCTCTACGACACGGGGCGGCCCCCTGCGAAGGAAGCCGCCCCGTGCCCTGCGGGTCAGGCGAAGGTGAACCCGCCGGTCTTGGTCGTGTTGCCCGCGTCGTCGACCAGGACGACGTCCCTCGCGCCTGCCGTCACGGCCGGCGTGGTGACGGTCAGCTTCGTGGCGGAGACGACGTTCAGGGCGGTGCCTGTGACGCCGTTGAAGGTGACCAAGGTGACGCCATCGAGGTACCTGCCGGTGATGGTCACGACCGTGCCTCCGGCGACACCGCCCGTTGCCGGGCTGATGCTGTCGATCGTCGCCGCGGGGTACTGGGCGCTGATCGCCGACTGCCGGACCACCTGCCCCGCCTTGAAGGCGAGGGTCTTGACGGACCCCTCGGGCTTCGTGTCGTTGCTGGTGCCGGTGTAGTAGCTGCCCTCGTCGCTGTGACGGGTGGCGTATACGTCCTGTGTGACGATCACCTCGGGGTCGGTGATGCCTGCGGTGGTGGAAGGGAACGCCGCCTTCGTGATGCGGGTTCCGTCCGCCTTATAGAGCGCCATGCTCCACGCCCCTCTCTCGTGTCTGTGTTGGGCGCGGGCACCGTGCCCCACCCGAGCGGTTACGGTCGCGCCCTGCCGGGTGGGGCACTTGCCCAATTGGGAAAGAACGATCTTGATGTCGTCCGGCACGGATCCGGTGCCGGGTGACGCTTGCCCAATTGGGCAAGAACGATCTTGGTGTACCCCTTGGCGGCTACGGCCGTCCGCTCTGGAACTGCTTGCCGGGCCCGCGGCGGCGCTCGTCCTGGGCGCGCTGCAGGTCGCTCCAGCGGTTGGGACCCTGCTTCTTCTTGAGGTGCTTGATGTTGTTCGCGGCAATGCCGACCTTCTGCGGGCCCAGCACGGACACCAGGCACCCCTCCTCGGCTGTGCCGCGGGAGGTGTATCCGGCCTCGGCGAGGGACTCCTCGTCGGGGAAGATGTCGACGTGCCGTTCGATGGTCACGTCGACCAGGTGGTCCTCGCGGCCTCCGAGCGAGTACACCCACTTGAAGTTGGCGGGTGGGTCCGGTTCGACGGCCTCGCGGAACAGGGTGACGCTCTTGGTGTACGCGTAGAAGCGGACGCCCGGCGCGGCCCGCATGATCCGCATCCACGCGTCGGTGTACTCCCGGGAGAAGAAGTCGCCGGCGTCGTGGCAGCGGACCCAGCGGTCTTGGTACCGCTTGTGCTGGAGCTCGGCGGTCATCTGCGCCTCCCAGCCGGGCAGATCGTCCAGGACCATCATCAGGTTCGCCTCGTGCCGGGCCTTGACGCCCGGGAACCGGTAAGCGCCCTGGCGTGCGTAGCAGAGTGGGGCGCAGATGCCCGCTGAGGGGCACGTGTTGTAGTTCCGGCCGTCAGGCAGGGTCCCGGCCCACGCCGGGATTGACCAGTTGTAGATGCCCTGCCTGCGCATATCGCTGTTTTGGGTGAGTAGCCACCGTGGTTTCTCAGTCATGCCCCGGACCGTGGGGTCCTGGGCTGGCTTGCGTCGCGCTCAGAGGATCCGCAGGTCGTCCCAGCCGTCCGGGCCGACGCTGAACACCAGCAGACCCGAGGACGAGACCTCGCCGGAGCGGACGGCGTACCAGTCGCTGCCGTTGTCCAGGGTCGGGGCCTGGATCCACAGACGGCCGTTGCCCATCTGCTGTGCCCGGAAGTGGTGGAAGTGGCCCGTGATGAGGATGTCGGCGTCCGCCACGGGCTGACGGCCGAACGTCTGCCCGCGCCACCAGTCACCCGCCTTGTCCGGCCGCGGGTACTGATGGCCGTGGGACAGGCCCACGATCTTCCCGGCGACGTCCAAGCTCACGCTGTCCCGCCACCGCTCCGGCATCACGAACGAGACGTGCCCGTAGGCGTCCTCGTTGCGGGCGTAGGCGTCGGCCACCTGGGACATGACCTCAATGCCCCAGTCGTCGACCGGCGGGCCCACGGTGTCTTTCCCGCGGCGCACCCGGCCGTGATTGCTGCCGCACGTCGCGGCGACGACACGGCCGAACTTCCCGGCGAGACGGTCCAGGCCCTCGAAGGTCACGCGGCGATGGACGCGGACCATCTCCGTCAGGGCCAGGTCGTTGGTGAAGGCCTGTTGCGTGGTGTTCTCGAAGCCTTCGACGCAGTCTCCGGCGTCGGCCCAGTAGGCGACGGACGGGCCGCGGCCCACGGCCTTCAGGTCCCGGACGTGGTCGTCGAGCCGGTCGAACCGGTCGGCGATCCGGGCGATGAGCTCCGGCGTGCCTCCGTCCCGACCGACCTTCCCGGCCTGCGCGTCGGCGTACACCACCACCAGGGCACGCTCGGCGGTGTCGATGGCCGGGCGCGTCTTGCGGCGGCGGCGCATCGCGTCGCGCATCAGGGCGTCGACGTCGCCAGCGGACATCCATGCGGGTGCTGCGGGTTCGATGACGTACTTGCAGCGCCACACCGCGCGGGTGACGGCGTCGTCGCCCTGGGCGTCGCGATGCCATGCGCTGGGGTCATGTTTGGCCTCGACGAGGCGGACGCGGAAGCCCTCGGGGATGGCGAGGCCCATCTCCTCGACGCGCTGGCGCCAGTCGGCCACTCCGGCGGGATGGCTGTCGGCGGGCGGGGCGGTGACGACCATCGTGCCGCCCGGCTCGTAGCGCACCCCGGATTCCCAGCCGCGGGGCGCGGCCTGTTGCGGGCGCTGCGACTGCGCGGGCTGGCTCTGCTGCGGGGCGGCCGGCTCGATGAGCGCTTGCAGGTCCTGACTGAGGCTCATCGCGCGCACCTGCAGCCGTTGGGGGTCCCGCGTCTGCGGTGCCGGTTGACCGTCCAGGCCGTGACCGGGTCGCCGTACCGCGAGAGGGCTTCGGCGATGACCGTGGCGGACACGGTCGTCTCCAGGACGGTGCGCAGCGACGTGGCCACGTCGGTGTCCGCGGTCTCCAGCAGAAGTCCGATGTGGCATCGCGGTCCCCGCTGTACGGCCGGGGTGGTGGTGAGGGCGTCCAGATCTGCCGCAAGTCCCGTGAGCTGTTTCTCGATCACCAGGGTCTCCTCGTCGTGTCGGTGGTACGGGGAGGGGGTGCACCCATGCCCGGGTGCACCCCCTCACTGCGGCCTGGATCAGCCGGTCGGCTGGGTCCAGGAGCCGATGACGAAGCTCTCCGGCCGGGGAACCTCGAGCGCCAGGCGCTCGTCGGCCCTGAACGTGATCAATCCCTTCTCGTAGTTGTCCGCGTTCTCCGAGGAGACGGTGACGGACACGTTCTCGCGGTCGTGGAGCTGCGCGCCGAGCCCGAACGCGCCGATGAGGAAGTCCGTGTCGGCCATCGCGGTCGTCTCGACGACGTTGAGGCGCCACACCTTCTTCTCGGCGCCGATGGCGACGGCGATGGCGACGCGGAAGGCCCCGTTCTTGTCCTCCTCGACCTCGACGTGCTCCCACATCGTCGGGGACAGGACGATGCCGGTCGGGTCGTACTCGGCCAACAGTGCCTTGGTGATGGCGCGACGGATCTGGACGGAGTACTGGTCGGCCGCGAGACCGGTGTACTGCTGGACGCCCGGCGTGTTGTAGATGCCGGTCAGGGACTGGCCGTCGCCCACCGAGTGCAGGAGGTCCCAATCCTCCGCGTACTTGACACCCTCCACCATGCGCGTGTTGATGAACGTCTTCAGGCGCGGTTCGTCGCTCAAGATGTTCTTGTGCGCGTCCAGGAGGTGGGCGACCTCGGCGACCGGGTACATCACCGGCGTCAGGGTCAGCTTGGACCGCGGGGCCCGGCCCCAGGTGTCGGTGTCCGCGCCGGTGGCCGGCGACGTGCCGTCCGCGGCGTACCGCTCCTTCACCTGGCGGGCGTTGTTCGTCCAGCCGGTCTCACGCGCGCCGTACAGGACGGCGTTCTTCGTGGTCGACTTGGGGAACAGGTCTCGCACGTGGAACTTTCGGAACGGGCGCTCCGCGATGCCGACGTTCTGCACAGAGCCGAGGACCTGGTGGGTCACGGTGCCTGCGGACAGGGAGAAGATCGACTTTCCCTCGATGTCGGCACGGATGTAGGGCTTGTCACGGAACTGCTGGGCGGTGGCGCTCTGGTAGGAGCCGGACTCGACGAACAGATCGCCGAGGGACTTCTCCTCGACGCCGCCCAGCTGGCGCTGCGCGTAGTGGGCGGCTGCGGCCGGCGGCGCGTCTGGGGCGTCGAGGTACTGCTTGATCTCGGTCAGACCCTGCTCGGCGTCGATGAGGCCCTTGATCTCCTGCGCCTCGCTGGAGACCTTGCGGAAGGCCGCGGCCTGTTCGCTGGAGACGACGAACTGGCCGCCATCCTCGATCTTGAAACCCTGGCTGATCTGCTCGGCCTCGTTGCTCTTGAGCTCGAGCGCCTTCTGCAGTTCCTGGATACGGCTGGTGGGCATTTCGGGGCTCTCCCTGGTGCTGGGGTGGCGGTTGACGTGCGCCGTTCGCCCGGCCAGCACCGGGACGCCTCAACGCGAGGCGGGATGAAAGAGGGAGAGGGGGGTTAACGTCGCGCGCTGCCCGCTCGAGACGTCAAGAGCGGACAGCGCATGGGTTTTGACCTGCTGTTTTGCTATCTGTGGTGGAGTGGGGCCATAGGGGTGGAGCGGTCGCGGGGGTGCAACTCAGCTCCGCATTGCGGCGAGTGCGGCCTTCACCTCGGCCGGGTCCAGGCGGACGGTCTCGTCGTCCTCCGGCTTGAGGGTCGGGGTGCCCTGGTCGCCGTCCGGATCGTCGCCTGCGGGGTCGCTGGCGTCGGTTTCGCCGCTGTCGGGATCGTCGTCCTCGGTGTCGTCGAACATCTCCTCGTCGTCCTCGTCCCACAGGTCCAGCTCCGACCCTCCGGCCGCCGGCTTACGGCTCGCGGGCGGGGCGTCGCCGATGTCGAGTCCCTTCGCGGACAGGGCGGCGATCAGGTCACGGATCTTGTCCCGGACGCCCTCAAGCTGCTTCGGGCCCGCGGTGGTGGTGCTGACCCGGGCGGTCGCGTCGCTGAGCGCGTCGACCGTGGGCTGCACGACGCGGGCCTCGGCTTCCTCGTCCTCGTCGGCCTCGCGCGGCTCGTCATCGTCCTCGTCGGGGACAACGACGGTGGCCAGCGTGACCGGCTTCGGCGAGCCCAGGTCCACGTCGTCGCCGTCGAGGGTGTACGGCACCAGGTAGTGGTCCTCACCCTCTCCGGAGTGCACCGACGCGATGACGTGGGCCGGGTAGGTGCCCTGAATGCACGCCCAGGTGTCCTCATCGGGGGCGAGTAGCAGCCGGACAGCCTGGCCGAGGCGGTCGCGTATCTGCTCGAACGACTGGGGCAGGGGCTGGATCGGGTCCATGGAGTCTCCAGTGCTGGCGCTGAGGCGTGCTTTGACCTCGAGGACGGTGCGGCGGGCGGACTTGTGCTCGATGCGCGGCCGCGTGCGGGCGCCCTGCACCGCGGCGTGTGCGGACTTCTTCTCGGTGGCGGCGAGTGCCCGATAGCGGGACAGCACACCGTTGGCGAAGTCCTCGGCGGCGACGGTCCCGGCCACGACCTTCACGGGGTCGAGCGTCGGCGCGGGGGGCTTCGGGAGGGCGGCGCCGGCCAGGAGGTCCCACGGGGTTTCGCGGCACTCCTGCCGCAGGAGCGGCATGTCGGGGAGAGCCGTGATCGGCCACCATGCGGTGACCTCGGTGGCGTCGCCATCGGGGTCGTCGGGGTTGGCGGTCCGGCGTTCGTCTTGCGGGGTGTTGATCGGGACGGACGCCTCGGTGGGGACGACCGCGACGTAGAGCCGGTAGATGCCGTTCGGCGCCGTCCAGGACCCGACGACGCTGGTGGTGCCGGGCAGGGTCGAGCCGGTCTCCTCGCTCCACTCACGGATGGCGGTCTGGAGCGGGTCCTCGTCGCCCTCCCCGTGCCCGCCGGGGAACTCCCAGCTACCCGCGGCCGGGTCCTTGTCGTCGAGGGCTCGCTGGATCATCAGAACGCGGCCGGTGTCGGCCGCCTTGACGACCAGGCCCGCGACCTTGATGGCGGCCTCGTCCTTCGGGGAGGCGACGACGTCGATCTCCACAGGGCCGGGCGTGGACTTGTACTCGAGCCCGTCGTGCCCGCTGCCGGCGGCGGACTTCACCTCGAGGCTGCGCGTCAGCGGGTGCGCGCCGTGCAAGACGGGCGAGACCTCGAAGAGGTCCATGTCGTGGATGACACGGACGTTGTTGCGCATGGTGGCGCTCCCCTCGCGGACACGGAATCCGATGGAGAACGCAGCCTGCTTGTGCTCGTGCCACTGCTTGACCTGCTCGTAGGCGTCGCGGCCTTGCTGGGTGCGGAGGTTGTAGAGCACGGTGGCGACGAGCGCGCCGGCTTCGGGGGGCCAGTCGGGGATGCTCTTGAATCGGACGTCGCCGGGCATCCATTCTTCGACCTCGGCGACGACTCCGACGGGGTCCTTCCAGCCGTGATGCCATACCGACTTGACGGGCCGTGAGGCCAGGGTGCGGGTGAAGGCGCCGGGCAGGATGAGGTCGTCGACCTCGTCGACGACACCCGTGACGGCATAGATTGCCCGGCTGGTGCCTCGCTGAAAGGTGACGGGTACTACTGCGGATCGGGGTGGAGCGGCGCTCGGCACGGCGGGGAACCTCCGGCGGTGGACAGTGGGCCGCCGGGCACCGTGCCGAGTGGTGGGTCTTACTGTCCTGCGCTGGCTCCTGCGGGCTGGTCGGCCTGTGCTTCGGCCTCGGCGCGCGCCATGCCCCAGCCTCGCGTCCAGTAGCGGTATCCGAACCGCTCCTCGACGTCGGCGCCGTACATGGCGTACGGGCAGGCGTCGGCGGGGTCTCCCGCCGCGTACGCGGCCTTGCCCTCGTTGAGCAGGTCCTGGCAGGCCTGCCGGTTGAGCTCCACTCGACTCTCCTCACTGGCCTGCGAACATCAGGTCCTGCTGGCCCCGGTCGTCCGGGGGTTGACCGCCCTGCGGTGCGGCGCCGCCTGCTGCGTTTGCCCGGTCCTCGCCGTTGTGGTGCGTCTGGGTCATCTGCGCGCCGTCGACGTCGAGAGCCCACGCGTCGGGGTCGGTGTAGCGCCACACCTGGCCGGTGGAGTCACGGACCCATCCGGTCAGTGTGCCGTCCAGGGCCAGGTCGAGCCAAGCCTGTGATCCATCGCTGCTGGCAAACGCGCTCCAGGCCTGCGGACCGCTGGGGTCGGTCTCGTCGCCCTCGTTGTACTCGTCTCCGGCCCAGGGCCGGGAGTCGTCTTCGGGCTGCGGCGGGGCGTCGGCCGGTTCCTCGCCGGTGCCGTCTCCCTCCGGCGGGGTGTCTCCAGCCGGGGGCGCTGCAGGGTCCTCCGGGGGTGCCGCGGGGTCGTCGACGGGCGCGGACGGGGCCGCCGTCGGATCCTCGGGTAGCTCGTCGGCAGGGTCCAGGGAGGAGTCGCTGGCAGAGGCGTCGGGGCTGGACGTCTCGAGCCCTGGGGTCTCCTCGTTCTCGTCGTCTTCCTGCCCGAAAGGCTTGCCGCCCTTGGGGAATGCCTTGATGGCGTATCCGTATCTGGTCACGGGTGGAGGATGAGCGAGCGGAGCGGCTTGTGTCGCTGCCACCCCGCCCCACCCCGGATCAAGATCGTTCTTGCCCAATTGGGCAAGCGGTCCGGATCAGCCCCCGGGCGCGCTCGCCTGCCGGGGGACCGCGCCGCTCTCCTCGACGACGTTGGTGTACTCGCGCAGCACAGCGAGCACGGACGCCCCGTTGTCCCCAGCAACGGCCGTCAGGGGGCCGGTCGAGGACAGGAGGATCTTCTCCCCCTTGTGGAGCTCCACGAGGGCCGCGGCCCGGTGCGACCCGATCACCGGGCGGTCGGCCCGCCCGGTGATCTGCACGGTGTAGGTCGCACCGTCATCGAATGCGCCAGCGACGGTGAACACACTGCCTCCTATCGCGTGGCGAGCAGGCCCAGGAGGAACGCGCGCAGGTCGTCGTCCAGGTACCAGTCGCCACTGAACATGCTCTGAATGGACCGGGCGAGAGTGTCACCTGTCTCCGGTTGCGTCTGCTGTCGTCGCAGGAGCCGATCCCACGGGCTGCGCTGCATCCGGCGGGCACCCGGCCGGCCGGTGTGGGTCCGGCTGAACCAGAACGCGCGCTGCGCGGCGTCCAAGTCGTCGAGACGCCCGGCGAAGTGCTGGCCCAGGGCGTACCCGGCCGCGCCGAGTCCCTCGTCAGCGAGGTCGGCGACGGTGACCCGCTGCCCTTCCGGCTCGTAGCGGCCCTGGGTGCCGTTGACGGCCGTAATACGGCGCGCCTCGGGGGTGTTGAGCCAGGACCGCGGGATGAGCCGCTGGACACCCCGCACGGCCCGTTCGGCGTCCGGGTCAGTGTCCGGGCCGAACACGATCGCGGAGTTGCCCTCGGGGCCCATGTCGCGGATGTCGGCCAGGGACGCGGCCACGGCGTCGGGCACCGCGGCGGCGTACCGGGTCCGCAGATCCGCGTACTCCCGGCGCGCGGCCGCAAGCTCGGAGCGGGCGGCCGTGATCTCGATGTCGAGGTCGGGGTCGTCCGGGATGGTCGCGCTGCTGCGGGCCGCCTGCAGGTTGACCAGACGGCGCTCGCTCGCGGCCACGTAGTCGTCCGCGTGCTGCAGCGTGACGTGCGGGTCGTCGCCGAAGTCATCGCCGAGAGCGGCGGACAGACGACGGGTCACGTCGGTGTCGACGTCGCGCCCGGCCATCCGCAGGGCTGCCATATGGCGGAGCCCCGTCAGGCCGGGGCCGCCGTCGGCCGCACGGTCCGGAGCCCACTGGATCCGGTCCGACCGGTCCGGGAGACGACCGGACGCGAGGCGCGCCCACGTCGTCGGCCGCCAGAACGTGAGGCGCCGCTGCGCCTGCCCGAACCGGCCCGGCTCCGGCATGAGTCCGGCCCAGTGGGTGATCCGTGCGGCCAGCGACTCACCATCCGTGTCGGGCAGGTTCACCGCGCGGTGCAGGCGAGCCAGGCGGCGGGACTCCGGCCACTGCCGGACACGGCGCACCATGCGCCCCAGGAAGGCGCGCAGGCGGGCGAGGCGGTCGCGCGAGTCCTGGTACTTCTCAGCGATCGTCCGGGCACCCTGCTTCACCAACTCCCCGAACCGCTTGGCCAGGCGAACCAAGGCGGCGACGATCCGGGCGAGGAGACCCGGCTGTCGGCCGGCGTCCGGGTTCGCGGTGGCGACCCGGCGCGCGATCCGGCGGGCCGTGGCCTGCCGGGAACCGGCCATCTGCTGGGTGAGGATGCGGGCGATCCGCTCGGCGTCGCCCGGATCCACGCCCGCGGCCTGGAGTTGCTGCAGGAGTGCGTTCACCGCGTCGTCGGTGTGCCCGGTGACGGCCCGGGTGACGTCCGGATCGGCATCGGGGTCCGTTACCGGTCGGCCCGCGACCTGGTTCGGGATGAGGCGCAGCAGGTCCCGCGCGCGGGCCGCCAGGTCCTCGTTGCTCTCGCCGTTGAGCGGCTCGAGGTCGTTGATGGTACGCAGAGCTGCCCGCACGGTGTCGTTGTGAGCCTGGGTGCGGGTGTTGCGGAGGCGGCGCTGGGCGTTCGCCCGGTCCCGGCCGGTGATGCCCGCGGCGTCGAGCGCGGCGGATCCCTCCTGGCGGGTCGTCTGGCGGGCGTCGGTCAGGGCCTCGGGGGTGAGGCGCTGGGCGATGGCCTCGCGCAAGGCGTGGATGTCGCCGGGCGGTTCCGTGCCCGCGACGGCCTCGTCGATGATGCGGGCTGCGTGGGCGCGGCCGTGATCGCTGGCGATCCGGTCGACGTCAGCCTGCGGCGTCTGGTTGGGGTCGCGGGGCGTACCGGCCGGCGGCAGGGCCGGGGTGGGCCGGTTCCGGTCGTAGACGTTCACGGCGCGGCCGTTGTGCAGCCCGAAGTCGTGGACGTTGCCGTCCTCGTCGACGCCGGTGAGCTGCATCCACCAGCCGTTGCGCTGCGGCTCGCTGATGATGGTCAGCCGCCGGTGGCCGTTCAATTGGTAGCCGGTGCGGCTCACGGGGGCGTCGATGACGTCGCCGCGGCGCAGGCTTCCCGGGCGGACCTGAGCGACGGGCATCGTGGGCTCGTCCGGCGTGCTCAAGGTGTCCGGGGTGTCGTCGGCGTCCGGCGGGGTGACAGGTTCCGGCTCAGGCTCAGGCAGCTGCCAGGCAGGCATTGCCCCGTGTTCGATGCGGTGCGTGCGCCGGCCGTCGGAGTCTTCCAGGTGCAGGCTGCGGATGCCGCCCGGTGCGTCGGTGACGTCGAGGACCCGGTAGACGCGGACGGGTGCGCCGTTCGCATCGCCGGGCAGCGCCACCAGGTCGCCGTCGGCGAGCTGACCGACGTTGCTCGGCCGCGGCCGGTCAAGACCGGGCGGGAGCGCGCGACCGGCCGCTTCGTCCAGGCGGTTGGCGGCACGCATGGCAGCACGTCCCTCGGGCGTCGACGGGTCTGCCGTGGCTCGCAGTTGCGTGGCGAGTGCTGATGCCTGCTCCGGGGTGACGGGCAGGTCCGCGGTGATGCGCACGGCTGCCTGGTGGGCGTCGGGGTCGGTGTCCGGGCCGTCGGCGTGGTCGCCGATGACGTTCCGATCGCTCGAGTCGAGGTCCGGGTCGACGGTCGGGCCGGTCACCGGGTCCACGGGGCGCGGCGTCGGGTGCACGGTCAGGTCATCGTTCGGCTCGGGTGCGTTGTCCGGGCCGAGGTCCGGGGCGCCACCGTCGCGGCCCTGGGCGCGCGGGAGAACCGCGCGGGCGTCGACGTCGATCTCGCCCATCTCGCCGGTGGTGGTGTCCGCGTACTGCAGGGTGACGCGGTCGCCGTCCCGGTGAGGTGGGCTGGTGATGGCGGCAGTGACGAGCTGGCCGTCCAGGTCCAGGACGATGACGTCGCCGTCCTTGAGATCCCCGGCCGCGAGATCGTCGATGCCGGCCACCGGTGCGGTTGCGGGCTCGTCGTCGCGCACCTGGCCGGTGACACGGAGGTCGCCCGCGCTGCGGGTCACGGTGCCGTCAGCCGTGTGGATGGTGACGTTGTCCCCGTCGACGTCATCGACGGGGCCGAGGAGGGCACCGCTTCTGTCGCTGACGACGTTCTGTGTGGTCACCCGGTGCCCGTCGGCGGTCCAGCCATCGGGGCGCTGTCCGTCGGTCACGGTCAGCGTGGTCGCCGGAAGCGCCGGGTCGTCGTCGCCGTCGGACCAGTGCACCGACACGGAGGTGTCGGCGGCGCCGGTGACCGTGCCCTCCCGGCCGTCGGTGCCGTGGACGGTGCTGCCGGGGAACAGGACTCGCCCGTCGTGGTCGGCGGGGATCTGGTCGGGCACAGCACCGGCACGAACCGACGCCTGGGCGCCGCTGGCCGGGGACCCGGGCACGACGTCGTCCGGCGCCTCGGCGCGCGCCGCATTCGCGTTGGCGGACGTGTAGACGTTCCCGGCCTCGCCGGTGCCGTCCGGGTTGGCGGTGACCCAGGTACGCCACATCTGCTCGGAGCGGCCGCGGCGGGTGACGTCGATCAGCTGGGGCATGGTCTGTACGTATCCGGCTCGCTGGACCGGCCGCCCGTTCACGGCGGCACCGTTCATGCGGACCATGTCGCCCTGGACGAGGTCCCCGACGCGAGCCCAGTGCGCGGGCTGACCGGCGATCGGCTCCGGCGGCGCCTCCGGCTCCTCGGCGGCCGGAACGTCCGGGAGTTCGTCCGGGCGTGGGCGGCGCATGAGACGGGGGCGGACCGGGTCGTCGATGGTCCGGAACTCCTGGAAGTTCTGCGGGCGCTCGCTGACCTGGTTGCCGTTGGGGTCGATGATGCGCGTGGAGCTGCCGCGGTCGATGGAGTAGTCGCCGAGGGAGCCCATGGGCAGGCCGATGCCGCCGGTGTTCTCGGGAAGGTAGGAGCCTGCGCCGCGGTCGGCCACGGTGATGCGTGCGGAGTTCGGGCTGAGGTCGCCCCGGGTCCCGGCGATGGTGGAGAGTTCGTCGCCGCCCTGCACCTCGCCCGGTGCGACGGGGATGGTGTAGCCGTCCGCCTCCTGGCGTGCTCGCCACTCGTCGTAGTGCTGGTTCAGCCAGCCCTCGTCCGCGACCGCCTGGCCGGCCTGGAACTTCCGATGGTTGCGGTGGTTCTCGTCGTCGGCGTACTCCTCGCTGATGCCGCGTGCGAGAGCGGCTCCGAGGGACTCGCCGTCGGGCCCACGGAACGCACGGGCGCGATCCATTGCGTCCGGGGCGTCCCATGGGAACGGGTTGCCGTCCGCGTCCCGGATGCCCTCCATCACCTGCGTCATCCGCAGGGCGTCCGGCTGGCTGGTGAAGGTGTAGAGGGAGGCCATGGAGCCGGGCGCAAGGACGTGCCAGCTCGAGCGTCCGCTCGATCCCTTGTAGCGGGCGATGGCCAGCCGGCCGCCGGGCGAGAGCTCGAGCGTGCGGTTGGCCGCGAGCTCGTCGCGGTTGTCACGGGCCCACAGGTTGTTGTGCACGCCGCGGTCGTCGAACGTCCCTTCCTGCAGCCGCTGCCGCAGCTCGTCGACGTTGCTGAACCGGGGCGCGTTCGCGGCGCGCTGCTCCTCCTCGTACTGCTGCCGTTCGGCGCGGTCGTTGGCGCGGCGGGCTTCCTTGTACTGGGCGAAGGTCTGGCGGCCGCCGTTGAGGTCGTACCACTCGTCCAGTTCCTCGCTGGCGTACTGCCTCCACCGGTCACGCGCGGACAGGCTTCCGCCGGAGAACAGCTCACGCTCGTCGAAGCCAGGGTTCGCGTACTTGTACTCACGGCGGAAGAGGTAGCCGTTGGTCGCGTCGACGGCCTGCTGGTAGCGGGCCTCATCCCAGTCGGCGAACTCCGCGCGCAGGACACGGTCGGCCTCCCGCGCCCGGTACTGCGGGTACGTGAGGCGGCCGTTGCCGTCGGTCTTGTCGTCGCCGAACAGCCACCGGTTCAGCTCCGGCGAAGCAAGTTCCCTGGCCTGCTTGTTGCTGTACTTGCCGCCGGAGAACACCGCGCGCGGGTCGATGCCGGCAGCCTCGGCCTTGGGGCTGAGCATCCGGCCGCCGGTGGCCTGCGTGGCTGCCTGGAACCGCTCCTCGTCGAGGCCGTCGAACTCCCGGCGCAGGCGACCGGGGGTGGCCGGTGCGGGCTGGGTGACGTCCGTGTCGCCGAAACGCAGTGCCTCGTCCATGGCGCGGCCCTCGCGCTCCGCCTCGTCGGCGTTCGCCGGCGGTGTGGTCTGTGCGGCAGCACGGACCCGCTGGTCGACGTAGCCGTCGCGACGGTCCATCTCCGCCATGACCCGGAGTTGGTCCTCTGGGCCGAGGCCCTGCCGCATCGCGGCCTCGAGGTCGGCATCCTCCACGTCGGTGAGGTCGTCGGGCAGGTTGAACGCTCCAGCCCGCTCCTGCTGGTAGTCGTCCTGCACTGCACGGATCGCCTGGGGCAGGTTGCGGCTTTCCCCGTCACGCCACGCGGCGACGCTGGCCCGGTCCTGCGGCCGATGCCAGTCGAAGGGGTCACCGTTGGCGTCGGTGAGCTCCTCGAACCGGCCGGCGAGCGTGCGCGCTTCCTCTGGATCGTCGGAGGTGAGGGTGATGCCGGGCAGGCCTGATCCGTTGCGGGCCTGGGCGAAGCGCCACACGGTCGTGCCGTCGTCCTGCTGCTCGGGCCACAGTGCGAGACCGCCCTGCGGGGAAAGGGCGAGGCCTTCCCGGTCCGCCAAGTCCGCGAGGTGCGCGCGCCGCTCGGGGGTGTCCTCGTCCGCGGTGAGGCCCTCGCCGGTCCGCCAGGCGTTCCGCAGGGAGTCCACGTCGTGCCCGTGGTCGCCGGCGGTGTCGTTGCTGCCGTCGCCGGTGGGGACGTTGAAGTCCGGCAGGTCCGGGTGCGGCAGGCCAACGCCACCCGGGCCGCCCTCGCCGGGGCCGCCGGTGCCGCCCCCGTTGTTGCGGCGCCGACGCCTACGGCGGCGCTCCTCGTCGTCCTGGTTCTCCTCGTCGGGGTTCGGGGCGTTCTCTTCGTCGTCCGTGTGGTCGGAGTCGCTGTCGTTGTTCGAGTTCCCGTTGTCGTCGCTGGAGTCGGGCGCGTCCGCGCCGCCGCCGTTGGGCCCGCCGTCCGGGTCCGTGTCGTTGCGCTGCCGGCTGTTGTCCTCGTCGTCCTGGTCCTGACGCTGCTCGCCCTCGTTGTCGTCGGGGTTCGGCTCGCCGGTGTTGTCGTCTCCGTCGTCGGCCGGGGTCGCCTGGTTGTCGTCCTGGCCTGTGTTGGACTCGCCGTCGGTGCTGTGGTCGTCGCCACCGTGGTTGGCGCGGTCATCGTGCTCGCCGCGAGCAGCAAGTGCTGCCTGACGGAACCGTTCGGCTGCAAGCTCGCCTTGCGGGCCCGCGAGTTCGTACTGGTCGGCGAGAGCATCAATGCGGTCGGCGATGTCGCGCAGCTCCGTATCCGGGTCGTCGGCCGAGTCGGCGCGATCCAGGCGGTCGTTCAGCTCCTGCATCTCCGGGAGCGATTCGCCGCCCACGGCGTTCATGCCCGCGTTGAACAGCAGCTGTGTCTGCAGCGTCCGGCCGCGCCGGTGCTGAGCGTCGTCGTTCCCGTTGGACAGGCTCGGAAGGCCTTGCCCTCGCATGTCGTGGGCGAAGCCGCGGGCCGCTTCTTCGGGGCTGTCGTATCGGCCTTCGCTCGTCTGACCGCCCGGCCTCCACCAGTAGTAACGGCCCTGCGGCTTATCCCGCCCGAGGAGGCCCTCGATCTGGCCGTCGACGTAGATGTTCCGGGGTCCAGCTCCCTGCTTCGGCCTGTCCAGCCAGACACTGTCTCCCAGATCGTCGGCCCAGGCGGGCACACCCTCTGCGTCCGGTTCGCCGGCCGCGGGGGCGTCATCGTCCCGGTAGTGCGCATCGGTCCCGTCGGGGATGGCCACGATGTCGCTCGGGCGGAAGCTCAGTGGCTGGCCCTTGACGCGCCAGTAGCCCTCTCGCTCGGCCGGGCGTTCCACCGTGACGTTCACGTGCTCGCGGTCGGTGAGACCACCTCGGCCTACAACGATCCGGAAGCGGTCACCAGGGCGGGGTTGGATCTGGGAACCGTCGACGGCCTGCCAGCCCTCCGGGACGCGCACCTTGGAGGCGATGCGCTGCCCGTTAGCGCCCTCGATACGGCGCTGCAGGTCGGAGGAGTCATCCCGCCCGGGGTTGCCCTCCGGGAGCCGTTCCACCAGGTCGGTTGCGTCGATCATCGCAGCCTCGGTCCGAACGTGGTCCCGGCCGCGGAGCGTGACGTGCGACTCGACCTCTACACGGACCTGCCCGTTGCTGAGTACGGGCGTGACGCCGACGACGCGTCCCACCATGTGCATCGGCTCGTTGTAGGCAGGATCCCCAGAGACGGTGTGCACCCAGTCCCCACGTTGGATGTCGGACGCAGGGACCATGTCGCCGTCGTACCGCTGCCGCACCGCCGCGAACTCGTCCGCCGCCTGTCCCGGCGCGTTCGGAGCGGGCATGGGGCCGTTGTCCGTCACCGCCGCAGCGCTCTGGAAGTCCGGGTGTGCAAGGTCGCGCTCGGCCTTCATGAGGGCGGCCGTGGCCCACGACTTTGTGCGCCGGGTCTCGAACGGGAGGTCCGGGTTCGAGTACTGCTCCTCAAGCCATGCGGCTTCGTCGCGGATCTGGCGGAGGTCGCCCTGGAGGTCCTCGGTGTGGCCGTCCTCGACGCGTCTGATCAGCTCGGCCAGGCGCTGCATACGGTCCTGGTCGTCGATCCCCTCGGAGTGGTTCCGCAGGGTGGCGATGTCGTCGCCGATGTCGGCCATCCGCGCACGGAGTTCGTTCGAGTAGGCGGGCCCGTGATCGGGCTGGGCCGCGGCTGCGGCCCGCGCCTCTCCTTCGGCACGACGTGCTGCTTCGCGGGTGCGCGCCTCGTCCATCTCGCGACGGACGTCGATGTTCCGGACGAGAGCGGCCACCGCCGCCGCGCGGCTGGAGTGCTCCAGCGGCCCGGATTCCTCGCCATCCCGGGTGTAGAGCCACTGTCGGCCGAGCTGCCGAACGCTGCCGGCGTGCTCACCGTCGACGGTTATGGGGTACGAACCGTCTTCGCTGCGCTTGCCGATCGCGGCACGGGCGAGCGCTGCGGCCCGATCCTGCTTCTCCTTCTCCTTCCGCTCGTTGTTCTTGCGGACCAGCTCGCGCTTGCGCTGCTCTTCCCACAGGGCACGCCGGCGGTTGGCGACCGGGGAGACCGCGAGCATGGCGTTGCCCTGAACGCGCGGCCCCTCTCCGCTGGGCGCGACGTGCCGGTTCTGCCACGCCTGCAGTTCCTCGAGCTCGGCCTTGATGTCGTCGTCTTCCATGGACGCCGGTGGCGTGTCCCGGATCGGCGCGGCGGGTGTTACCGGGGCATGCGAGTTGCCGCGGTTTGACTCTTCCTCCCGCTTGCGCGCCTCCCGGATCCGGTCCAGGAGGGGGTCGGTGTAGCCCTCGCTCGTGACTGCCATGCGGTTGAGGTGGAGATCGGTCGCATCCCGCAGCTTTTGAAGAGTGGCGCGGTCCTCGTCGTTCCCGGTCTCCTCACCCAAATTCGCCAGAAGGGCATCCGCAGCGTCGCGAAGGCGCTGTTGTGCGCGGCGCTGGAGGCCCCACATCTGATCGTCAAGCTCCGGATCGGCTTCCGATGCCTGGACCGCGGCCGCGAGCCGATGCCGTTCGCTTTCTGCTGGCTCGCTCATCAGTCGGGCGTTGAGGGGCGACGCGTTCCAGCTCTCCATCAGAGCCCAGCGTTCTTCGCGGGCCTCCCGCCCGCTTGGGGTGCCGGGCTCTTCGTAGTGGGCGTGGTTGAGATCCACGCCTATGGCGCCAGTGTCCGAGGTCGCCGGGGTCTGGCTGTTGTCCGGGGAGGCTTGGGGGGTGTCGGTGGTGCCGTTGGCGATGAGGTCCGGCGTGCCAAACTCGTCCGCGGGCCGGGGCTGGTTCTGCTCCGGAGACGGCGTCGGCCGCTCGTCCTGGCCGAAGTCGTCCGGGCGCATCTGGCGCCAGTCCATGCCGCCGCCGGCGTCGCTGCGCTCTCGGTCCGGCACGGTGCCGGGCTGGGACGTGCCGAACGAAGCAGTGGCACGGTCCACCTCGAGCTGGACGTCTTCGCCGTTCCGGCGGCCGGTGATGATGACCTGGCCCATGTCGCCGCGTCGGATCTCGGAGACCTCGATGGGCTCGGACCAGGTGGTGACGGTGCGGGCGCTGGTTCCCTCCGGACGACCGATCTCGGGCACGCGGACGGTGTCGCCGGGCTGGACGTCGTCCCATCCCGAGTGCTTCCAGCCCTCTCCGGATCGCTGGTTACGGGCGTCGTTGATCTTGTTGAGAGCGGTGATGGCGGCCGCGCGGCTGGTGTACCGCTCGCGGGTCGGGGTGCGTCCGTCACGGTCGACGTACACCCACTTCTTCGTCTTGGGGTCCTTGTAGACGGCGCCGATGAGTGCACCGTCGCGGCCTTGCACCTGCTCGCCCTTGAGGCGTGCGAGTCGTTCGGGGTCGCGGACGAGCCGGGCCTGGTCGCGACGGTTCGACTCGTCGTGGCGTCGGGCGTACTCGCGCTCAGACTGGGCGGAGGTGAGGGCCTGGATGCGGGTGGCGACCTGCCGGCGCACGGCTCGCGCCGACGGCTCGTTGCCCTCGGGCAGGGCCGCACCGCGGAGCTGGGCGAGTTCCTGAGCGATCTGCCCGTCCCGCATGGTCTTGGGGTCGTCGGCACCCGGGCGGGGTGTGCCGTCGTCGGCCGGGGCGTCGAACATCGTGCGGATCTCGCTGCCACGGCGGCGGGCGAGGACGCTGTCGTACGGGGTGGCACCGCGGCCTTGGAGCCGCATGTTCTTCGGACCGAGGGAGTCGATGGTCTCCCACCGGTGGCCGGTCCACACCTCGTCGCCAGGCTGGAAGTCCGTGGTGGCCCAGGTGCCGGGCGGGGCGTGGTACCGCCCCTTGAGCTGCTCGAGCTGCTCGAGCTGCTCCGGCGTCAGGTCGGGCCGTTCGGCCTCGTCCTGCGGCGCGTGGTAGGCGACCCCGCGTCCGTCCAGCCACTGCTTGAGCTGGCGGACCTTGTCATCGCGGCGGGACAGCGTCATGTTGCTGGGCAGGTAGAAGAACCGAGGCTGCGTCCTGTCCCTGCTGCCCTTGAAGCCCAGGCGGCGGAGCACGGCGAACTCTTCGTCGCTGACCATGCCGTTCGACGTGGGGAAGCGGACGGTTGTGCCGGTGCCGCTGTGGTCGATGCGGACCTGGTCGGCCGGGGCCTCGGCGGGCTCGGCGGCCGGGGTGCCTGTAGCGTCCGGCGTCGGGGTGTCCGCCTCGGAAGGTTCGACCGTTGGCGTCTGGCTGTCCGGGGTGTCTGCGGACGGGCCATCGTCTTCCGGCGCGTTCGTGCCGGGAGCGTTCGCCTCCGGCGCTGCGGGGGCGTCCTCGTCTGCGTGGAGGACGCGCAGCTCCTTGTCCGGCGCGAGGAAGTGCTCGCCGCCGTCCTCGTCGACGACGCGGATACGGCCGCGCGGAGTCCGCAGCGGCGGCTCCTTCACGGTGTGCGTGCGTCCGTCGTTGTCGACGAAGCGGTCACCGGGCTGGAAGTCGGCAGGCTTGCGCGACTGCGGGGGCCGCAGTCGGCTGGTGTCGCGGCCCTCATGGGCGGCGAACATGTCCGGCGTGCCCGTCGGGTCGTCCGCCTGGTCGTCGGGGTTGTTCGGGTCGGCAACAAACCGCTGCTGCTCGTCCGTGTCGACGTTGAACAGGCCTCCGGGCTCCTCCTGGGGCGTCTTAGGCTTGGGCTTCGGCTCCTCCGGCGGCTTCCTGCCGGCCCGGCGGGCTTCCTCCGCCTCCAGGACGCGAAGGCGGGTGCGGTCGGTGCCCTCCAGTTCCCCGCCGTTCGCCATCTCCCGTTCCATCAGGGAGACGATCTCGTCGCGGATCTCCCCGTCGTCCATGGAGGAGGGTGCCTTGCTGGCGTGCGCGGCCTCCGCGGGTGCGTTGACCTCATCAGGGCTCAGGGTGACCCCAGGGTCGGACTGGGCCGACGGGGTGACGCCGGAAGGGGTCTGCCTCGCGGTGTCGCCGGTGCCGCTGTTGGGCTCGGTAGTGGGTGGCTTCGGCGCGTTGGCGGCGCTCGCTTCGCGGAGCTTGGCGTCGGCCTCGTGGACCCGCTTGGCGTAGTTGTGGTAGCCCCGGATCTCGTTCGGCTCGGCGTCGCTTCCGTTGCCGGAGAGCACCACCGCTGCCTCGAGCAGCATGTGGTGCACCTCGATCGGCGCGGTCACCCTGAGCGTGCCGTTCTTGCCCGTCTTGGCTTCTTCAAGCGCCTTGCGGGTGTCGGGGTCCTGCGTGGTCCAGGTGCCTTCTTCAGTGACGTGGTTGACGACGGCCGCCGGCATGGTCAGCGTGACCAGGTTCTCCGGGTTGTCCCACGCGTGCTTCAGCGGCTCGGATGCGGCCGGTTCCGGCACGTCCGGCTTCGGCGGGGCATCGTTGACGGTCGCCTTCTGCTTCTTCGCTGCGATCGCTCGGGCATCGGCGGCGAACCGGTCGACGTTCGCGTCCAGGTGGTCCTCGAGCCGGTGCAGCGCTCGCACCATGTCGCGGTCCAGGCTGTCGGTGTCCATCTCGTCGAGGGAGGCGAGCGCGCCCCGCATGGCCTCGGCGTTCTGGTGGTAGCCATCAGCGCCCTTGGGGGTATCCGTGACGTTCTGCATGTGCTGGGCCAGGGCCTGGAACTCCTCCGGAGCGCCGTCCGGCCACTGCTTCTCGATGAGCTCGTTGACCTTGGCCCAGTCGTCGAGGATGGACGCGGCCGCGCGCTTGGCATCGGTGCTGTTGGGGTGCTGCTGCGTACGGCCCGGTGTGTCGAGCTGCACGTCCTCCGGGCGGCGGCGGGCCCTCGGGATGACGTTCATCGTGTCAGCGGCGTCCGCACCGAACTGGTGGGTCTCACGGCGGCCGCCGAGATTGCGGGTGGTGAAGGTACGGCCCCCCGGGTATCGGCGCACGCCCGTGACGACGTGACCGAACTCGCCTCCCGCGACGACATCGCCGACACGGACGCGGTCAGCGCGGACCTTCTCAGGGGTGTGCCCGTCGGTGTGGCCGGACACCACGACCTGGTTCGGTGTGCGCATGAGGCGCACGCTGTCCCCGGAGGTCATCACCGTTCCGTCCGGGGCCGTGAGGGTGGCGTCCAGCAGCGGCATCCACTTGCTGCTGTCGTAGGTGGGGGCGACGGTGCCCTCGACGGTGACGGTTTCCGGCAGGTCCTGGTCCCGAGTGCTGGCCGGCCACTCGATGTCGCTGCCGTTCACGGTGACCTTGACGCGGTCACCGGGCTTGAGGTCACCTCGGCTGACCGTCTCCGGGGCGCTGCCGTTGTCCGCGGGAGCAGCGGGAGTCTGGGAGCTGTCGAACTCCCGGCGGGCTCGCTGGATGGCGGCCTGGATGTTCTCGCCGTTGCTCGAGCGCCAGGTGCTGGCGGCTTCGTCGAGGTTCGGGTCGGAGAAGTCGAAACCGGACCAGGTGCGCCACCTATCGCCCTCGGTTGGAGCGGTGCGGTTGAGGTGGGTCGCGAAGTCGGCGGCTTCCTCCGGGGTGGCGAAGTCCCCGGCCATGTTCATGCGCTGGCCGGTGCCGGTTGCCGTCAGGTACCAGCGGCCGGTCTCGTCGTCGCGCAGGATCGCCAAACGGCCGTCCGCGCTGGTTCGCAGGTCGTCGTCGCCTGCGACGGACCGCAGGAACTGCGCCATCTTCGGCTTCGTGTCGGGCCGCTCGGCAAGGCCGAGGAAGTGCTGGCGGACAGCCGCGGTGTTCGAGAAGCGGCCGCCGGCCATGTGCCGTTTGTTGGGCAGCGCCTGGACGTTGATGGGGTGCTTGCCGTCGGCGGGCTCGTCCTGGTCGTCGTTCTCACGAGGGCCGGCAGGATGGTCGTCCTCGCCGATCGGGCGGCCGCGGTCGTCGACGTCGTGAGGGTCGTTGGGGGTGTTGAGGTCGCCGTCGTCGTCCCGGGCGACGCCGTTGCCGCGGGCGGGGTCCTGGTCCCGCTTCTGGTCCTCTTTCTGGACCTTGTCCTCGTTGTCCGTGGGGGCGGAGCCGTCAGGGCGGGCGACCATGGTCACCCAGTTGGCGAGGGTGGTGTGTCTGCGGCCGGTGAACTCGTTGGGGCGGGTCTGGTCCTGGACGAGGACGCGGTTGTTGGGGAGCGCGCGGAGGACGCGCGCGAGCTGGCCACCCCACAGGCGGACGGTTCCGCCCGTCTCGATAAACCTGCCCTTGCTGTCGCGCGGGTGCAGGGCGGGGTTCCAACGGCGGGCGGCTTTGACCTCGAGACCGTCACTCAGGTCCTGCAACTCAGCGTGCGCAGCAGCGGGGCGATTCAGCATGGCGCGGACCATGCACGTCACGCGTGGTTAGCGTCGCGTGGTGCTGGCAGCACCCGCTTCCAAGATCGTTCTTGCCCAATTGGGCAAGCGGCTTCCCGCCCTCGTGCGGCCAGGTAGGTCGGGTCAGTTCACGTCCTCGTCTGTGGCGTAGTGGAGACGGCAACGGCAGTTGATCGTCAGGGCGAGCGGGGCGAACGGGTCGCCGGGGTAACGGAGCTGGGCGCCGTCGACCTGGTACGGCGTGCCGGCGGGCAGCGTCTTGCCCTGCAGGGCTCGGTGCGCGGGCCGTACGCGGTCGTCCTTGCGGGTGATCCATGTCCGGACGACACCGGGCCCAGCGCTTTCCGCTGCGGCGTCCGCGGCCCCGTTGATGGTGGAGACGGCGCAGGTCTCGGCGACCCTGGTGGTCAGGGCGGGGCCGGCCGCGTTGTAGAAGCCGCCTACCATGTGCTTCAGCGTGTCGAGGTCCAGGTTCGGGTCGGCCTGGGCCTGGTGGAGCACTTCGGCGAGCTCGGCGAGGAATGCGGTCATCGCTTCCCCGGCGTGCGCCGCGGTGACGAGCGCGGGCGCGACTGCGGCCGGGGGAAGCGTGTCGATGCCGGTGACGGCCTTGCTCAGCTTACGGGCGGTGGCGGCCGCGGCCCGCTGCAGGATCGGGGTCAGGGTGGTGGTGGTCTCCTCCGCCCAGCGGGCCGCGCTGACGACGCGGTCCTCGTCGAGGTCGGCGTCGCCGCCGCGGGTGTCGCTCTCGTTCTCCGGCTCCCAGAACCGCGTGTGCTTGCGGATCTTCGGGGCGTGGAGCCGGGCGACGATGACTCCCTCCTGGCGCGCCAGGAGCGCGGTGAGGGCCGCCTCGATGGCTGCGGCCAGGGTGTCGAATTCGGCGTCGGTGACCTCGAACCCGTTGTCGTCGTTGGGGAGCGCCTTGGTCTCGAGTTGGGCGCGCGCCCGCTCGACTTCCTCGGCGGCGGGTCCGGCTTCGGGTTGCACGATGCTGGCGCGGGCGGCCGCGACATCGTCGGCTGCTTCCCCAGGGGTGTCGTCGGGGACATCGGCGCGGGCGGCCGCCACGGCGTCGGCGGCGGGCGAGTCCGATCCGGTGGGCGACTCGAGGGATGCCTGTCCGCGGGCTGCGGCGACATCGTCGGCTGCGGTCGGAGCCGGTTCGGCGGAGCGGGCCTCGGCGACCGCCGCGGCGGACTGGCTTCCGCCGGCCGCGGACAGGTCGGAGTTCGGGCCGGGGGCACCGTCTGCCCCTGGGGCGCCGCCGGGGTCGGAGAGGCCGAGTGCGGCCGAGTCCTGGGCGTTGGCGGGGACGGGTGCCTTCTGCGGGCTGATCCACAGTGCGCGGGACTGTGGCGTGTTGAACGGCGTGCGCCCGGACGCCACCCGGTATTCGTCGATGGTGATGAGGCCCTTGTCGAACTCCTCGCGGGCTTCCTGGCGGGCCTGACGGCGCGGGAACTCCAGCGCTTGAATGCGGGAGGTGTCGAAGCGGATCACCCAGTCGTCCGACAGGTCCGGGTCGAACGCCGACGCGATCAGGTTGAGGTGGGGGAGCTCCGTGTGAGCCCAGAAGTTGTACTCCTCCCGGTCGGCGTTGTTGAACGTCCGCTCGCTCGCGTTGCCGATGACCGACTCGTACACGCCGAACGCGCTGAGGATCTCGTTCTTCGCGGTGGTGGACAGCGTCTCGTAAGCCATCTCCCGTGGGCGGGCGGAGGTGTCGACGTAGGTGACGCCTCCGGGTCCTGTGCCGACAAGGGTGAGCTGGCCGGCGTTGTGTGCGCCCGGAGCGAGCCGTTTCTGGATCCGCGCGACCTCGCCCGCATCGACACCGTCCAGGTCGATGCCGACGATGCCGCCAGGGCGGCCGTCGTTGTCGATGAAGCTGATGTTGTAGGTGCGGGCCTTGACGTCCAGGTCGACCGACAGGCCGGCGGCATCGAGCGGGGTCACGCCGCAGAAAGGGTCCGTCGGGTGTGGGTCTCGGATCCAGATGACCTTTTCCGGCGACAGTTCGCGGATGCGGCCGTTGTACTCCGTGAGCTCGAAGTGACTCACATAGGCGGAGTTCTCGGTGTCCGGGATGACGTTGACACGATCCGGCGGGAGCAGGTCGACCCGGGTCAACACGCCCCGCCGGTTCTTCGTCTTCTCGACGAACACGCCCTTTTTGCTGAGCAGCAGCTGGGCACTGAGCCGCTTCTTGAAGACGTCTCCGGTCTCGAGCGGGTTGGCCTTCCGGTTGAGCAGCTTGTAGAGCGGGTGGTCCTTGAGGACCTCGGCGAACTGGCGCTCGTCGCCGCCGCGGCCGATCTGGATGGGCAGGGTGGAGGCGTGCTTGCTGATCGCCTCCACGGACTTGAAGGTCCAGATGGAACGCTCGTAGCCCTCGACGATGACGCGCTCGAGATCCCAGCCGTCGGCGCGGCCGGGGGTCCCCCACACGTTCGTGACGCCCGCGAACGACATCGACGTGTAGACGCCTCCGGCGAGCAGGTCCTTCTGTTCGACGGGCGCGGGCGCGGTTGCTGGCTCCACGGCCCTTCGAGGGACAAGGAGGCCGCGGATCCCGGGGAAGAGTTGGCGGGGCATCAGGCCCCCTCATCGCTGGACAGCCACAGGCCAGCGGCTACGCCGAGGACACTGACGGCTAGCCATCCCAGCGGCTGCAGCAGGTAGAACAGGAGTGCGGTCTGGCCCGCGTAGGCGGCGAAGGCAACCATGGCGCCGGCATCTTGCTGCCATCGCTGCTTGGAGCTGCGGCGGACGACAATGCCGCTGGCGCACAGGCCGGTGAGTGCGGCGGAAAGGCCGGCGACCCAGTGCAGGGCGCCCAGCGCACCAAGGCCGCCGAGCGCACCGAACGAGAGCAGGACGAGCCCGAAGGACTCCCTGCCGATCTTCGCGTCGGGAAGCACGGGCCCGGTGATGTCGGTGGAAGCGACCGGGGCGTCGTTCGACGGCTGAGGTTGCTGAGTAGTCACGCCGCGCACCATGAACAGCGGGCGGCGTTAGCGTCGCGTGCTGCTCAGCGCTTGGGGCGGGACACCCCGGAGACGTAGGCGCCGAGGCCGCGCCGGTTGATCGTGCCGCCGGGGATGATCTTTGCGTTCGGGGGCGGCAGGGGGATTTTCCGCTTCGCCCGGACGCTCTGGTCCCCGCCGATCAGGTGCCTGTTGTCGATCTTCTCGGCGCAGTCCTGGCCCTTGACCTCGTCGTACGGGCGGCGGCAGCCCTTGCAATACACCTCGAGCGCGTCGACGCGCTGCCCCTCGGTGGTCTTGAAGCTGCCGCGGTAGTCCGCGATGCTCGCGATCTTCGGCGTGACCTCGATCTCGGCAGCCACGACCCACGCGTGGGACAGGTCCTTCTTCTCCAGGGCCGGGGCTCGGGCCGGGGTCCGGGCGGCCGCGCCGCCTTCTGGGGCAGGCTCATCGAACATCAGTGCCTCGATAGCTGGCGAGGAAGGGGGTCCCGGAGCGGGGCTGACTATGCCCGGGTTCGCAGCTGACTCTGGCTCAAGCCAGGAGAACAGGCTCTCCTGTAGGTGGGAGCGGCTGGCCTCATGCGTGATATGGGCTGTTGCCACCGTTCCTCCGCATTGCTGATGGTTTGACGCAGGTCGAAAAGCCCTGCTACTTGCCAAACGTCAACGACGCTGCTCTGTTACATCCGCCCCATCTGGTGCAACTCGCTGGAGTGATACAGCATCTGTGTGTGATCGTCGGTGGTCACGGATGTGATCACTTCCGACTCGTCTGGAGGAGGTGCAGACCCTTCGAATCGGACCTCGGCGGAGGGATAGGGTGGGGGCTTCCCACAACCGCCTTCGGAGGTGCCCGCCCGGTGGCTGACAGCTTTGTTCACCTGCACAATCACACCGAATACTCGATGCTTGACGGCGCGCAAAAACTGAAGCCGATGTTCGCTGAAGTCGGCCGGCAGGGCATGCCGGCCGTCGCGATGAGTGACCACGGCAACATGTTCGGTGCGTACGAGTTCCACCAGGTGTCTAAGGGCTTCGAGAACGTCAAGCCGATCATCGGGATCGAGGCGTACGTAGCTCCTTCCTCTCGCAGAAACCGCAAGCAAGAGTTCTGGGGTCCCGGTGGCCAGCGTGCCATGTCGGATGACGGCGAAGGTTCGAAGGACGTCTCAGGCGGTGGCCGCTTCACTCATATGACGATGTGGGCGCAGAACGTCCAGGGCCTGAAGAACCTCTTCTATCTGTCGACGGAGGCGTCCTACACGGGGCAGTTCCCCGCGGGTAAGCCACGCATGGACATGGAGCTGATCAGCGAGCACGCTGAGGGCATCATCGCCACGACCGGCTGTCCGTCTGGTGCGATCCAGACCCGTCTGCGCCTGAAGCAGTACGACGAGGCTCGTGAAGTTGCCGCTGCTTACCAGGACATCTTCGGGCGTGAGAATTACTTCCTGGAACTGATGGATCACGGGCTGTCCATTGAGCGCGAGGTACGCGACGGACTGCTGCGTCTGGCCAAGGATCTAAATATCCCGCTGCTAGCCACCAACGATGCGCACTACATCCACGAGGATCAAGCCGATGCGCATGACAACCTTCTGTGTATCGGTGTCGGCAAAAACAAGGCCGATGAGAAGCGGTTCCGTTTCCAAGGCAGCGGGTACTACCTCAAGACCGCAGCAGAGATGCGAGAGTTGTTCGCTGAACTGCCGGAGGCGTGCGACAACACGCTGCTCATCGCCGAGCGTATCGAGTCCTACGACAGCGTCTTCGAAAACGTCGACGAGATGCCACAGTACCCTGACGTGCCGGAGGGGGAAACTCAGGAATCCTGGCTGCGCAAGGAATGTCTCGTTGGCCTGGCTAAACGCTACGGTGATCCGATTCCGGACGAGGTAATGGAGCGCTTCGAGACCGAGATGAAAGTCATCGGTCCCATGGGCTTTTCTAGCTACTTCCTTGTTGTCGCCGACATCTGCAAGTATGCCCGTGACAACGGCATTCCGGTCGGCCCTGGTCGTGGTTCGGCCACGGGCTCGATCGTTGCTTATGCGACTCGAATTACTGAATTGTGCCCACTTGAGCATGGCCTGCTGTTCGAGCGGTTTCTGAATCCCGAGCGTATCAACCCGCCCGATGTCGACCTCGACTTCGACGACCGCCAACGTGACACCATGGTGCGATATGTCACCGAGAAGTACGGCGACGAATACACGGCCATGGTGAACACGTTCGGAAAGATCAAGGCCAAGAATGCGATTAAGGACTCGTCCCGCATTCTCGGCTACCCGTTCTCTCACGGTGAGCGGATTACCAAGGCACTCCCTCCCGACATCATGGGCAAGTCGATCCCGCTCGACGGAATCTTCGACCCGGCGCATCCCCGCTACGGCGAGGCGGGAGAGATCCGGCAAATGTACGAGAACGAGCCGGACGTGAAGACGGTCATCGACACCGCTAAGGGTGTCGAGGGTCTCACCCGCGGCACTGGCGTGCATGCGGCCGCGGTCATCCTGTCCAAGACAAAGCTGACCGAGCGCATCCCGCTGCATATGCGCGCCAAGGACGGCGTTAAGATCACTGGCTTCGACTACCCCAGTTGCGAAAATATGGGGCTAGTCAAGATGGACTTCCTGGGCCTGCGAAACCTGGGCGTCATCGACCACGCGCTGAAGAACATTCGTGAGAACCGTGGTGTCAAGCTAGCCACTGTCGACCCAGGAAATGGCGACGACGGTGTCAAGGTAATCCCGCTTGATGACAAGAAAACCTTCGAACTCCTCGGCCGCGGCGACACGTTCGGCGTTTTCCAGCTAGACGGCGGCGGCATGCGCGCCCTGCTCAAGCTCATGGAACCGTCCCGATTCGAAGACATCGCGGCGGCCCTCGCCCTGTACCGGCCAGGACCGATGGCTGCCAACGCGCACACCAATTACGCGCTACGCCAGAACGGTAAGCAGGATCCGGACCCCATCCACCCGGAACTGAAGGAAGTCCTCGACCCCATCCTGGGCTCCACCCACCACCTGCTCATCTTCCAAGAGCAGATCATGGCCATCGCCCGGACCCTGGCCGGTTACACCCTCGGCGGCGCCGACATGCTGCGCCGCGCGATGGGCAAGAAGAAGCCCGAGGTGCTGGCGGCTGAGTGGGAGAACTTCCACAAGGGAATGACCGGAAAGGGATACTCAGAAGAGGCCACAAAGGCAATCTGGGACGTCATGCTCCCGTTCTCCGGCTACGCCTTCAATAAGTCTCACACCGCCGGGTACGGTCTAGTCAGCTATTGGACCGCCTACCTCAAGGCGAACTATCCGGCCGAGTACATGGCCGCCCTTTTGACTTCTGTGGGCGACGACAAGGACAAGGCCGGCGTCTATCTCGCCGACGCACGCAAACTCGGCGTCACTGTTCTTGCGCCGGACGTGAACGAGTCATTGGCCGAGTTCGCGGCCATCGGTGATGACGTGCGCTTCGGCCTACTGTCAGTGCGCAACGTCGGTGAGAACGTCATCGAGTCGATCATCGCCGCCCGCAAATCACACGGAAAGTTCACTTCCTTCTCGGACTTCCTAGACAAGGTTGACCTGCCCGCGCTGAACAAGCGCGCCATCGAATCCCTCATCAAGGCTGGCGCATTCGACTCCCTTGGGCATACCCGCAAGGGCCTTTCCGCTGCACACGAGATGGCGATTGACGCTGTCGTGCCGCTGAAGAAGGCCGCAGCCTACGGTCAGGACGACCTGTTCGCCGGCATGGGTGCAGCAGACAACGGCGACGGAAATTTCGGCATCAAGGTCGACATCAGCGAAGACGAGTGGTCGCGCAAGCATCTCCTCGCTACTGAGCGGGAGATGCTCGGCATGTACGTCTCCGCGCATCCGCTGGACGGCACCGAGCACATCCTCTCTGCCAACCGCGACACCACAATCGTCGACCTGGTCTCTTCTGGTCGTACAGAGGGAATGGTCCGCCTTTCCGGCCTGATCACCAGCGTCCAGCCGAAGGTGACAAAGCAGGGCAACGCCTGGGCCATCGTGAATCTCGCAGACCGAGACGGAACGATCGAAGTTTTGTTCTTCCCAGCCGCTTACCAGCTCGTTGTCGGAGCACTGGTGGAGGATGCCGTCATCTCAGTACAGGGCCGCATCAACGACCGGGACGGAACCGTGTCTATCTTTGGCCAGGAACTGCAGGTACTCGACGTGACCTCGGCAGAGCGAGCGGGCGCAGCCCCGGTGCAGCTCACGCTGCCATACCACCGAATCAACGAGAGGGCAGTGAAGGAACTCGGCCGTATCCTCAGCGCGCACCCCGGCGAGAACCCTGTACGTCTGGCGGTCCGCGGCCCGAGCAAGACGACCGTCTATCAGCTCGGGCCGATGGTGAATGCCACCACTGTAGCCTCCGACATCAAGGGCAGTTTCGGGCAAGAGGCATGGCAGGGCGTGGCGTGAGTAGCGAAGTACGTGATAGCGAGACATTTCTCATCAAAGTCGACAGCACGCCCTCTTGCCTGCAGTGCAACGGCTCCACGCTGCTCCTCGCTCAGTTCCCCCACACCTGGAAGAACAGTTTCGGGCAGGACGTATCGGGCCTCAGAGAAGCAGTGCTCTGTCCGAGCTGCGACCACGGGGACCCGGCAGCAACGGAGCTGCTTGCGCTGTACTCCGTCGACGGCCCTGTGAGTCCAGAGAATCTAGACGTCTTCGGCGGACTCGTCGCGGCCTGGGTGGAGTCTGTTCGGCAGCGCAGCGTCGATGAAGAGGCGCTGAACGCCGAATTTGAGCTGTGGAAGCGAGGCGAGTTGTAGTCCAACGCGACATCGGAAAGGGGCCTGGCCTGCGTGTGGGCGGCCAGGCCCCTTACTTCCGCGACTAGATCAGGGCATGGTGGAGGCGCAGCACATGCATGACCATGCCGTCATGCGGCTTGAGCTGTTTCTGCTCCAACCGTAGAGCCGCAGCCGCCAACTCGTCCGCATCTACGAACTTGCCTTCGATCAACGGAGATCCTGTGGCCAGCAAGGCTCGGATCGAAGCCGGGCCGAAACGGACGAGAGCCTGATGCAGCACGTCGTGAAAGTTCTCACGCAGCGGCGGATGAGTCACCTCCGCGTCGAAGCCCAGGCGCTTGAGACGGGCGCGAGCGAGGTACTTTTTCCGGCGCCATATGAACGGCAGCCACTGGCCGAACCGCCACATCACCGGATCGGCCAGTGGGTACAGCGGCCACAGGCCGGCGCGCAGATACATTGGCGCACCGCAGGCAAGGGCCCGGAGCGTGGAGTCGGAGATCGGCGGCGCAGGGGGGATGCCGCTCTCTTGGTCGCGTAGGGCCTCGAACGTGGTGAGGGTGAGCCAGCGGGGGAAATCGGAGGGTACTAGCGGAGGGAGCTGCTCCGGCGGCAGGCTCAGCATCTCGTCCCCGCCAACCCCAGTGGCGGCCCAGAGCACGCCGTCGGCCTTCCATTTGGCAAGCAACTGACTGTGGCCCGCAATGTAGATTTCCTCATGAGGCCCCAGTGGCACACGCGGGACATAGTGCGGGTCCAGCGGCAGGTAATCGGCGGCGCGCAGCGCGGTGTCGCGGAGGCCGGCGTAACGGATCATCGCGGCCCGGCGCCGTTTCTGCTGTTCACCGGCAGCACCTTCCTGGAGCAGCGCACCGCTGACGAGGATGGGTCCGTGGCGGTTGGCCAGCGTCATGGCCACATTGCTGCTGTCCATCCCTCCGGACAACTCGATCGCAGTCCGCTCGGGCACGTAGTGATGGTCCGCCAGTACAGCGTCGAGAAGCCGTTCGTAACCGTCGAGGACCCTTGCGTCTGGGGAGAGTTCGCGGGGCTCATCGTGGCGGGCTGGCTCAGGCACCCGGACCCTGAGTTCCCCATCGTGGAACCAGACGTTGGAGCGTTCAGTGAGCAGGGAAACGCCCTGCCATGCGGTGCGGGTGCTGTAGTGGCCAGTTCGTGCCAACAGCCGCGCGACCTCAACGGGGTCGAGATGCTGGTGCTGCACAGCACGGAGTAGACGTGTCACGTCCCAATGCCCTTGTAAGACGCCGCCGCTCTCCGTCAGATAGACGGGTGCTGGGCAGCGCGCTCCGGTGCTGACGCTGATCCCGTTCGGGGTGATCTCGATGAGATGGTGTGCTCGCTCCCATGCAGCGGCCTTTGAGACGGCTTCGCTGTAGGCCCGCGTGCTGACCGGCCTGGGTGCGTCTGGCGAGTGGGGCAACTGTCCTGGCATCCTCTCGCGTACCTGGAAGGCAACCCGTTGGCTGTCCTGGACTGACCAGATTTCCAGCGCGGGGTGATCGTAGGGGGAGATCCAGGATGATCCGCTGCGCCATCGGTTATCGGCCCACTCCCATGACAGGCTGGTCGAAGTGGCGTCGATTCGCATGCTCAACATCAGCCGCTCCTTGCATCGGAAGCTGGGACGGGGCCCCTCAAGATGAGGGGCCCCGTTGAGGACAGACGATCAGTCGTCGTCCTCGTTGACGCGCTGGTCGCCCTCGCCTGAGGGCTTGCGGCTCCGGTTCACGCTGGTCGGCTCCATGGTGCGGGCCGCAGTCGTGAATAGGCCGTCCAGTTCGAGGAGCGTCGATTCGGCGTTCATTGCTACCTCCCTTCCTAGATCTGGTAGGACAGAGAGCCGGTTGGCTCGCTGCTGTCATCCGGCTGCCGGTCCGTCGTACAGATGCGGCAATCGGATGATTCCCCTTCCCGTCGCTGTCGATGGGCGGGGCGATCACGGTCGGCTGTTTCCCTTCGTAAAACGGCCGGTGTGAGGAAGGAACGGTCAGGGCACGGGGAAGCGGCGCAGTGCGTCGGATCCGACTGCCGTCACGCCGTGGAGACTGACCACGGTGAAGCTGGCGAGCGTCCAGCGGCTGGCGGCCGAGGCGATGTCGACGTGGGCGAGCTCACCGGGCCGCGCTTCGGTACGAGGAAGCGGTGCAAGCGTCTCGGGGTCGTAGATGACACCGGCGATGCCGTACAGCGTGGCGCGTTCGACCAGTGCGACGGCGAATCCGCGTCCCAGTGGCGGGCAGTGCTCAACTGCCAGCCTGGCGCAGGTCTGATGCACCGGGGGCGCGGTCGTCGTCTCGCCTTCGGTGATGGGCCTCGCGCCGCCCAGAAGGAACAGGGTGCGGCCGTCGGCCCGTGTGCCGATGGTCGGGCGGCTGCATACCTGGCAGAGGCTGTGCTCCATCGCCCGCCTCTGCCGGAGAGGGTTGGCCAGGAGAAACTCGGGCTTGCCACGGCCCGGAGCGAGCGTCGACCGGATCCACAACACCCCGTAGCGGCGGTCGGTTCGGGGATCCTCGTCCTCGAAGCCGATCCCCTCGCCGGCTCCGGTTGTCCGGCGGACGACGCGCGGCTGGGGCGCGGCCTCTGCGCTCCACGCGGTGATGTACGGCACGGGCGTGCCATGCCAGTGCAGCCGCTTCGCAGTCACACCATTTCCGGTGTTGGTGCTCGTGGTTGCCCGAGCCGTACTCATCAGGTGTCTGCCTTTCCGTGACCTGAGGGGCATGAGGAGTTGGGTCTGTACGCGGCACCTGAGCACCTTGCCGCGTACGGAGTCGTGGCACCGCCGCCGTGTGTCAGGCGGTAGCGAGGTGCCTGCGTTCGACGTCGGTGACCGTGCAGCGCTGCTCGTCGACTTCGGCCTGGGCGGCGCGGGCGTAGTGGACGACGATCTGGGTGTCGAACAGGTCGTGTGCGAGTGGGCTGGTCTGGAAGTCCCGTAGCCCTTCGGCCAGGTCCCGGGGCAGTGGCAGGGACGAGCGGTCGGCGTAGGCGTCACCCAGGCATGGGGGCGGTGGGGTCAGCTTGTGGTCGAGGCCGTGGGCGATGGAGGCGAGTGTGGCGGCGGTCAGCAGGTACGGGTTGGCGTCGGCGCCGCCCAGCCGGATCTCCAGGTGTGTGCCCTGGCCATGGCCAGTCACGCGTATCGCGCAGCCGCGGTTGTCCGGCCCCCAGCTCATGAAGTAGGGGGCGAAGGAGCGCGGGGTGGCGTACCGCTTGTAGGAGTTGGTGGTCGGCGTGTACAGCGGTGTCAGGTGCGGCATCGCGTCCATGAGGCCGGCGACGCTGTGCCTCATGGCCTCGGTCGGCATATCCCGGTGTGAGGCGGTGGCGAAGACCGGCTGGCTGTTCCGCCACAGGGACAGGTGCAGATGCAGGCCGCTGCCGACACCGGTTTCGGGTGCGGCCATGAACGAGGCGGTCATGCCGTGCTGCTGCGCGACGTGCCGCAGCGCGTGCCGGTAGACGGTGTAGTTGTCGCAGGCCTCCATGACCGACGCCTTGTCGTGGGGGAAGGTCACCTCGAACTGTCCGGGCGCGCCTTCGGGTTTCACAGCCTCGACGGGCACGCCGGCGTCCGGCAGGACCGTCTCCAGGTGGCCCAGGAAGTTCGCGGTCTGCGGTGGGAGATCTAAGCCGTAGTCGATGTTGCGGCCGACGGCCGGCTCGAGCCCGGTGTAGAGGACGAACTCGCTCTCCAGGCCGATCTGCGCCTGGTAGCCGAGCTCTGCCAGTCTCTCCAGTTGACGGCGCAGTATCTGGCGGGGCGCGACCTCGATGGGCGCGCCGTCGAGGTCGACGGCGTCGCAATGGACGAGGGCGAGGCTGGACATGTAGGGCAGCACGCGCAGCGAGGGCCAGTCCGCTTCGACCCCCATGTCCTGGAAGCCGTCGGTCCAACTGGTCAGGTCGAAGCCGCTAAGGGGGTCCATGTCAGCGTTGGTGGCCAGGATGTAGGCGCAGGCCTCCGCCACACGGTTGCCGCCGTCCTCGCCGAGCCGGTTGAGAAGGGCAAGGCTGCTGAGGCGCTTGCCCTTGAGGTGGCCGCGCATGTCGGGGATGGCCGCCATCACCGTGCGGATGCCGCCTTGGAGCATGGGGTCCTTCAGGGCTTCCAGGTCGATGCGTCCGGTGAGGTCTTCGGGGAAGAGTTGGGTAGTCATCGTGGGTCAGAGGCTTTCGTCGATCAGCGCTTCGCTGGGCTGGGCGGTGCGGCTGGCGGTGAGCAGGTAGGCCCTCTTGCCGCGGGTCTGCCAGGTGACCCATGCGAACAACAGTGCGATCGCGAGGGTGATGCCGGCGTAGTTGAAGGAGTCGGTGGTGATCGGGGAGGTCTGGGGAAGGCAGAACACGATGGTGATGACCACGACGTAGAGGCAGGCGATGACGCCGATCGGCTTGCGCCAGGCCCCGAGGGTCCAGGGCCCGGGGCGGTAGTCGGCGCCCTTGCGGAGGGCGAGGTAGACCGGGATGCCGTAGGCGGGGATCATGCCGACCGCGTTGATCGCGGTGATCGCCCCGTAGGCGGCGGTCGAGTACAGGGCGGGCAGGGCGAGGACGAACGGCACGACGACCGAGAACCAGACGGCGCGGGTGGGTGTCCGGGTCCGGTCGTTGACCATCTCCCATTTCTGCCACCCCCATAGGGCCCGGCTGCGGGAGAAGGCGTAGACCATGCGGGACGAGGCGCCGACCTCGGCGTTGCCGCACAGCAGCATCGCCACGATCACCACCAGCAGCAGCACCTTGGCGCCTGCCGCGCCGAGGACGTCGAGGTAGATCTGCGCGGGGGGCACCCCGGTTGCCGAGTTGAGCGTGCCTTCGTAGTCCTGGACCGCGAGCAGCATGCCGGCGAGGAGGACGAACCCGGCCACCCAGGACACCCAGATGGAGCGGACGATGCCCCGGGGTGCGGAGACCTGGGCATCGGTGGTCTCTTCGGCGATGTGGGCGGAGGCGTCGTAGCCGCAGAACGTGTAACCGGCCACCAGGCTGCCGACGAGGACCACCTGCACGGTGCTGTGGAGGCCGCTCTCGTTGTGGAAGGTGAGCAGGAACGAGGGGGACTGGTGGGGGGAGGAGGAGAGGGTGAGGGCGCCGACGATGAGAGCGACGCCGCCGAGCTGCCACCACACGGAGATCGAGTTGAGCAGGTTGAGGAGGCGGACGCCGGCCGAGTTCAGCAGGCCGTGCACGAGCAGGATGACCGCGAAGATCAGCATGGTGGTGGCGTTGGTGGGGGCGATGCCCCACTGCATCTGTATGAAGGCGCCGGTGAAGGCTGCGGCGCCGTAGTCGATGCCGGCGATGGCGCCGAGCAGCCCGAGCAGGTTGAGCCATCCGACCAGCCAGCCCCAGCGGGGGCCGCCGAGCTTGCTGGCCATGAAGTACGGGCCGCCTGAGGTCGGGTAGGCGGAGACCACATCGGCCAGGCACATCCCGACGAGAAGGGTAAAGAAGCCGATGGCTACCCAGGTGCCGAGCATGACCACGGGCCCGCCGTGGCTCATGCCGAACCCGAACATGGTCTGGCCGCCGGCGAGGATGCAGATCACCGTGATGCTGATCGCGAAGTTCTGGAACGCGGACGTACGGCGGCTGAGTTCGGGCTTGATCCCGAGTTTGGCCAGGACGTCGTCGTCGGCATCGGCGGTCGTTGTGCCGGTTCTTCTGTGAGACACCAGAGATCACTTTCGAATCAGGATGAGGGGAAGGGACAGATCGGAGGCGTCGAACGCCAAGGGGGAGGAGCTGGTCAGGCGGTGGGGGTGGGGGTGGGGAGGGGCCAACGGCGCAGGGTGGAGGCGCGGAGCGTCAGGAACCAGTCCATCCAGTCCGTGAAGCGGCCCAGGATCTTGTTGACGTCCTTCCAGGGCTGGGCGGTGACGTAGGGGCCCATCGCCCGCAGCACATCGGCGGCCATCTGTGTCTCGCCGTTCGCAACCAGGGCGTGGGCCAGGTGGCTGAGGTCCGCCATCGACGCCCACGGGTACTCGGCGGGCGGGAGCTGGGCGAACCACTTGGTGTACGCCTGGACGGCGTAGTGCCCGACGGCCCCGGTCTGCCAGAACCGCGACGTCGCCCCGCCGTCGTCCTCGTGCTCCGTGCGGAACTTGTCCACGAGGGCGTACACCGCGAGCAGCCACAACTCTGGGTTGGGTGGCTCCGACAGGAGCATCCAGCAGGAGAAGTCCATCGCGGCCCCCGTGCTGCGAACCCTCTGGAAGTACTGGCGCATGGCGTGGTAGCCCCCGCGATTGCCCGGGTGGCGGGCATCGACCTCCCCCAGCAGTGGCCAGGGACCGAGGTGAGGCATCCCCTGATCACGACCGCCGGGCAACTCGTCCCACGGCATCTGACGGCGCCGCGCGTACGGATCGAGCATGTGGGCCGGGTAGGGAAGTTGCGCGAGCAGGATCTTGTCGACCCACGGCACCGGGCACTCCGGCAGCAGTTCGCTTGCCCGCCACCCCGCCTTCGCGGCCAGCCGCGCGGCGCTTCCCACCACGTCCTCGCTCATACCGCTGCGGTAGGCCTTGAGCGCGGCCCGGGTCAGCACCCGTGCCCACATCATGGCCGCGTCCGGGCTGTTCGGCTCCTCGTCTAGCCACAGTTTGAAGATGCCCGGCTCACCGGCGCCGGCCGCCAGTAAGTTGCTGCGGCTCGTCCGCAGCCCCCATTCACGGCCCGTCATTTCGAGCAGGTCCCGGGCGGCGTGGTAGCGCCCCAGCCGCAGGTCTTGCAGGGCGGTTCGCAGCGCGGTGTCCGCACCAACCGGGCTGACAACGAGGCTCATGTCATCGGGGGCGCCGCCGTTGGGGGCAAAGCGTGCATACACGGCACCGGCCGCTAAGGAATCAGGCATGGGGGTGGCCTTGAGGATTAGGGGTGGGCGTGGAAACTTGCGGGATCTCGGGTTGAGGCTTGGGAACCTCGGGCCGAGAAGCTGTGATCAGGTTCCGGAGCGGCAGGCCGCTGGTACGAGGCCTTCGTGGGCAGGGGGAGCGTGCACCAGGCGCGGGTGCCGTCGGCGGTGAATCCCCAGTTACCACCCGCGTCCGCCGCCACGGCGTCGACCAGGAACAGGCCGCGGCCGTTCTCACTGTCGGCGGACGGTGCCTGCACCGCGGGGGGCTGGGAGGGGGTGTAGTCGGTGACCTCGATGCGCAGTACGCCGAAGGACGGCAGCCACGCCCGTACACCGATGCTGTCCGACCTGCCGTGCAGGATGGCGTTCGCGCACATCTCGGAGACGATGAGAAGCACGCTGTCGATGAGGCCCTCTGGCACTCGGCAGTAGCGGCACCAGGCTCGCGCGATCCGCCGTGCCTGTCTGACGCTCGCCGCAGCCGCCGGCATCGCTACGTCGAACCCGTCCGTTACGGGATATCGGACCGGAACGAGAAACGGCGCCACCGACAGGCTCGTCAATTCGGCAGGTTTTGGGGACATTGGGGTGGCTCCCTGTCTGGCGTGGCGCTCCGGGCATCCAGAGAACCGCTGCACAGTCACCGGCGGGAATGCCGTATGGCGGGGGAGTTGCCTGCGACACCCCTGCCGTTTTGACTTTCTCTTTAATCGCGGCTGCCTCGCCAAGTCCTAACGTTCAGTTATGCCGGGGACACGGAACGAGGCGTTCGCGTCATGGTTACGACAGCACGGGATGTCCAAAAAGGAGCTGGCTTGCCTGGTCAATGAGGCAATTGAAGAGCTCACCGGACGGTACGGGACCGTGCACGAACGGCATGTCTACAAGCTGCTCAGAGGTGAACACGCATCACCCAACGAGCTCATGAAGGCCGCACTTCACAGGGTGACGGGCCTGACTGCCCCAGAGTTAGGCTTCGTTCCCCGGGGGAAACAGACCACAGCTTCCCCAGCACCCGAGGACGACTCCGTGTATCGACGCGCTTTCCTCAACGCCGCCACCGCCGCAGGCGCCGCACTGACAGCCCCCTCCGCTTCGCAGCGTCGTCTCGGGTCAGCCGACGTGGACCGGATGAACGCCAAACTCGCTGCCGTCGTCGCGATGGACAACAAGTACGGCGGGACGAGGGAATTGCAGCAGCATGCCGCGGCGCTCGCCGTAGAGACCGTGGAACTCCAGAACAGTCACGTCGCGTCAACCCGCATCCGATCCGAGCTGTACGGCGTGGCGGCCGCGTTCACCGCCAGCGCCATGTGGGCCGCGGTCGACGGGCGACGCTTGGCCGAGGCAGAGCCGTACTTGGACCGAGCCGTCACTCTTGCTGGGCTGGCCAACAACCGCTTTATCCTCTTCCGGGTGTGGGGCCACGCCGGGATCATGTATCGGCACCTCGGCCGCCCTGCCGATGCCATCCGCGCGGCTGAGGTCGCCCGCTCGCAATCCATCACCCGGAACGATCCTCTGTACGCCTCCCTGGCCCTGGCCCGTCTCGCGACGTTCCACGCCGATGCCGGGGACATCCGGAGCTCCCTCCGGGCAATCGGTCTCGCGCAAGCCAGCTACGACCGGGCCGACCGGGCGAAGCACCGGCCGCCGTGGATGGGCTTCTACGACCAAGCCGAACTCGACAGCCTCTCCACCTTCGCGCTTCTGCGCCTGCGCAGGTGGGAGGACGCTGAGCGCACCGCCTACCGGTGCCTTGCCGGTCTCCGACCGGACCTCGAACGGAACCGGGCGCTGACCTACGCGAATCTGGCGCACGCCCAGCTCGGCCAGGGCGACATTGAGCCGGCCATCGCCGCGGCCCGTACCGTCGCGCCAGGCATGGCACGGCACGGCCGTGTGGGCATGCTCCTCGACAGCTTCACCACCCGACTCGCCGCCGTCGCGCCGCACAGCCCGGAGACCGTGGCGTGGCAAGAGCACCGAAGGGCAGCCGCATGAATGGCACCACCTACCACCGGACCAGCAACGCCGAATCTGTACGGCAGCTGATAGTCGACATCCACGTTGAAGTGCGCGGGGAGTTCGGCCTGATGGACCGGCCCTTTTACCACCCGGACCGCTTCAGCGAGCGCCTGACGACGTACGCATCACGGCCGGGCTGGGAAGCGGTCGTGGCCTACGAGGGCGACGAGCCGATCGGCTACGTGTTCGCTGTTCCCCTCGGCGAGAACACCGGGTGGTGGTCCGCGGAGAAGAAGCCGCTTCCTGCCGAGTACACAGCCGAGGACGGGGCGCGGACCCTCGCGCTCAACGAGATCCTCGTGCGCCGGAAGTGGCGGGGCGCCCACGGCAAGGGCGCGGCGCGCGCCCTCCACGAACAGCTCCTCAACGAGCGCCAGGAGCAGCGGGTCACGCTGCTTGTCAACCCGCTCTTGTCCGACGGTCGCCTCAAGGCCGTGTACGAGTCGTGGGGCTACAAGCAGGTGGGGAGCCAGCAGCCATTCGCCGACTCCCCCGTCTTCGCGTCGATGATGCGCGACCCCCTGCGCTAGCGGTCCTTCTCGCCCTTCGATGTGCCCGGGGCGTGTACTGGCACCTTTGCGAACGGGTCACTTTTCGCGGCCTGCGCCGGGCGTACATACACCTTGCGGGGGATGTTCGAGCCCTTGGCCCAGCGGCCGGCGTCCTCGAGTTCCTGGTCTGTGGCGCCGTTCTCGGCGAGGTCGGTGGCCCCACCGGCGCGCAGGCCGTGGGAGGTGATCGGCCGGCCGTCGCCCACCAGGCCGGCCTTGGCGAACCAATGCTTCACCCGTTCATTGACCACGTGCCCGCGGAGGTGTGTGCCACGCTTCGTGGCTGTTTTCGCCCGGGTCTCCTCTGTGGCAGGCACCCCGTTCTTGAGCAGGTGCCGGAACACCGGGCCGGTGGTGATGCCGTGGCTGGCCAGGCACTCGAGCCAGCGGCGCATCCGCCGGACGAGTTGGATGTCCGGCCGGTCTCGTAGGGGGATCGTCTGGTCCTCGTCCTTGTGGGTCTTGTCCTGAGCGACCCAGACGACGACGCGGTCGTCGAGGACCGTCAGGTCCTCGATCATGACGTCGGCGTCCTCGATGCTGCGGCCGAGGAACCGGTACCCGAAGGCGAACATCGCCGCGTCGCGGATGCCGATCGGCCGGCCGTCGGCCTCGGCTTTCTCCATCATCGGCACGACGTACGGCAAGGTGAGCGGGAACGCCTGCCGCGTACGCAGGGCCCGCTTGTTGTTCTTCCGGTAGTTAGCCAAGAGCCGCAGGTAGAGGCTGTTATCTGGCTTCTTCCCTGGCGGCATGGCCGTCTTGATCAACGACATGTAGTTCTTGATGGTCGAGACCTTGAGGCCCCGCTGCATCAGGTGTCTCCCGTACTCGGTGAACGTGGCGGTGGTACACGGAACGGCTACGCGCCCCTGCTCTGCGCACCAGTCCTTGAAGGCGCGCATCGGGCCCGAGTCGGTCGGGTCTGTCTCCTCCAGGATCTTTCTGGTCTCGTCGCTGACGTACAGGTCCCGCTCGGTGTACTGCGTGCTGGGGTCAGCGGTGGTGGGGATGGCCTGGCCCGGGTACAGCACCGTGTTGTGGTCGACGCGCGGCTGCGCAGGCGGTTCCGCGACGAGCACCAGGGCGCCGTCGGCGTCGACGACCTCGGCGTCGACGACCTCGCCCTCGTCCTGGTCGCGGAGGCTCACAGGTCCCGCCATTTCCAGCAGTCGGGGGTGCAGTCCTTCGGCAGGTGCCAGGGTGTGGGCTGCCCAGACAGGGCGACACCAGGGTCGTAGTGGGCGCCCAGTGCCTCGAGTTCGGCGGCCCGCGGGGACTGCCAGAAGTGGCCGCCGCTGTGTCCCTCGTCCGCGGTCCAGCCGCGCGGGATCATCTTGGTGCAGGGGTGACCGTGGTCGGGGCTGGGGACGGGGCACGGCATGGTGCCGTCGGAAACGGTTTCAGTGTCAGAGGTCATCGGGCACGCTGCGCAGGTGGCTGGGGGGTTCCTCGTCTGGGAACGCCATGGCGAGTTGGTTGATGGCGGCGGTGAGGCCAGGCAGCAGGGTTCGGGCACCACTCTCGTTCGGCATGGTGAACCCTTCGATGCGGAAGTTCATCGCCCACGACTGAAGGAATGAGTCGTCTCGCCGGGTCTGGTCGGATGCGGCGCCGTAGAGGTCGAGCACTCCGAGAAGTGCGTCGCGCAGGTTCGGCCCGAGGGCACCGGACTTGCGGGCGATCTCCTCGCGCATCCACACGATTCTCTGCGGGGTCGGGTCAGGCAGAGGGGACATGGTCACGACTGCTTCTCCGAGTCTGCTTGCTCCTCAAGCTCGCCGTATCCGGTCTTCTCCCAGGTCTCGCAGAGATTCGCCAGGTACTCATCCGGCGCCATGGTCTTCTCTCCCCTCAATGCTCCGTGGACCCAGAAGGTCAGCGCCCGGCCGGGGAAGTTCATGAACGGTGGGGGGACTGAGGTGCTGCCGACAGTGTTGTACCCGGCACGGGCGAGATCGTTGGCGTGCCACAGCAGCCACTCCGTGAGCAGCCAGCCCTCTGGGTGCGGGCCGGCGTCGATGATGCTCACCTCGGGGTCGGCGGAGCGGAGTACCCATCCGATGTGCCACTCGGCTTCTTGGCCGTTGCACTCAGGGTGGCCCTCGCACGAGGAGACGGACTTGATGCCTGGCATCTTCGAGAACGCTCGGACGAGAGGAACAACGCCAGGGTCCAGGTCGTCCCAGGGCGGGGTGCCGTCCTCGTAGGTGCTGATCTCTTCGGCCAGCATCTCGTCGAGGTCGTCCGAGTCGTTCTGTTCGGTGCGCAACTGTCCTCCGTGGGTTGGGTGGTGACGCCCCAACATTACCGACAACAATTGGAGTTATTGTCGGCTACCCATGAGTAACACCGTAGGGTCTTCCTCGAAGGGCGGAGAGCAACCGCCCGGACCACGAACTGAGGAGCACCCTCGATGGCGGGCTGGATCAGCAGCGCTCAGCAGAAGCGCGACCACAACGGGCAGCGGAACATCTGCGCGGCCGACGGTCACCCGGGTACCGAAGCGGACCCGCTGGTGAAGACGAACGACGGGTGGCGCGTCCACCTCTCCGACACCACCAACCCCCGCAGCGGCTTCTACGGCCAGCAGCAGGAGGGTTGAGATGCTCGCCAAGCTGCAGATCCTCGCCTGGGCCTTCGGCCTCCTGGCCGTCGCGCACCCGACCATCGTCCCGCCCACTGTCTCAACTGTTGTTCTCATGGCGGGAGTTGCCGTTTCGGTCGTGGGCTGGTTCGTGGCGAACCTGGCGCTCACGCTGACGATCGCCGCCGGAATCCTGCTGGGCCAGATGCTCCCCGGCCCGCTCGGTCGCGCCGCGCGGTGGTTCGGTCGCGCCTGGGACACATCGATCGACGCCATCCTGCCGGTCAAGTCGTAACAGCCGGACTGTTCGACGCGTTCGATTCTTCGCTCAGAGCGATTCTCCGCTCAGCCCCCTCACGCAGCCACCACCACGGCACGACCGCAGAACGCGCCCTGTGGCGCCCTTCGGCGGAGAGCAACCGCCGTACCCGAAGAGAGGAACACCCCCGATGTCTCGTCGCATCGTCGTCACCGCCGTACTTCCACAGCCTGATCCCGAGCCCACGTACCCGGAGTACGAGGAGCTGCGTCGAGAGGCTCGGGGGAAGGATGGCGGTCCGATCGGCGGCCGCACAATCGCCCAGATGGAGGACGTCATCCAACGCCGTGGCCGAGACTGGTGCACGGCCGTGCTCGGCCGTTCCTTCCCGGGCCTGCGCTACGTCCCTTCCTCCGACGGCTGGATGCTGATCCTCGCCGACGAGCGCGGTCTCGCGCCGGCGTTGCCCGAGCGCATCGTCAAGGCGCGCGCAGCCGAGGAGGCACGGCGCAAGGAGGGCGAGGCTCGGGCCGCGGCCAAGTTGGAGGCGGAGAAGCGGCGTTGGGCCCTGATCACCGGGTCGGCGCCGGTCACCTTCACCGTGCGGGAGAACACCCGTCACACCGGTGTTCAGGGGCCGCTCCGGCACATCACGGCGGCCGTCGATCTGCTCTCCGGCCGATCCCGGCTCCACAAGGCCGGCATGGGCCTGTGCGAGACGCCGGACCGCTCGAACCCGCTGCACCTGGGCGCCCCGCTCGAGGACCTGCCTCCCACCTGCAAGCGGTGCATCGCCTACGCGGACCAAGTGCGCGCCCTCGACGCCCCGGCCCCGCCCACCCCTGCCGAGCTCAAGATGCTCCAACTCGTGCACGACGGCGTCGTGTTCACGTTCCGACTCGCTCGAGGCGGCCCCACGATTCGGGACACCAGCCAGCGCAGCACGGCGGCGTGGGGGCACCTCGGCCGGAAGGTCGACGCCGCCTTGAAGAAGCTCGAGGGCAAGGGCTGGGTGCGGAAGGACGCGGAGCACAGCAGGACGGAAGGGGGCCACCTCGGCGACCGTTGGCGGCTGACCGAAGCCGGTACCGCCGCGCTGGAAGGCTGATCCCTTGGTTGCCAGGTTCACCGCGAAGCAGTTCCTCGAGCTGCAGGCCCGCCGCCGCCAGCTCCCCGCGGCGCCCCTGCCGAAGGAGGCGCAACGGAAGCGGAAGCCCGTGGATCCGGGTCCGCCGGCTGTTCCACCGCCACCGGCCGTTGAGCCGCTGCTCGCCGGTCTACCCAGTCCGGGGCGCCACTGGATACTGCTCATGCCGTACGCCGAGGACCTGCTGACCAGCAATAAGCGGTACCCGCACTGGAGCGTTGAGTACCGCATCCGCAAGCAGCTCCGCCGGGACGCCACCAGCCTCATCGCTCCCATGCGCGTGCCTCGCCTGCAGCACGCGGCGATCTACTACGTGCTGCACCCGCGGAAGCTCAGCCGCTCCAGGGATCCCGGGAACTGGGCCCCGGCCGCCAAGGCGTACATCGACGGCCTGGTGACTCCCGACCCGAAGCAGCCCCTCCTCCGGCACTTGCTGCCGGACGACGACCATACGCATCTGCTCGGCCCGAACCCTGTCATGGGTGAGCCCGTGGGCTCCGGATGCGCCCGGATGTCACTCGTCATCGTTGAACTCACCAAGCCGCTGACCAGTGGAAACGCCGAAACCGTAACAGGAATCGACGCCCCGACGTACATGACATGAGGGCTGGCCCGCCCTCGCCCCCAGCAGCAGGAGATGCCCCTCCATGAGCACCGACGTCCTCGCGGCTTTCCAGATGTACGACCACCGCGGGATGCCCGAGGCCCCGACTTGGGACCGTCACCAACAGGTGGACAAGGTCATCAACGCGTTCGCGGCCGCCAACACCCTCCTCGACCGTGACACGGTCGATCTGCACCTCCTCGAGACCGTCGACAAGGCAGCGTGTTCCCTGCTGCGGGACCAGTGGACCGACGGTTTCCCCGTCGCCGCGTACTCGGAGCTCCTCACGACGATCGCCGCCCTCCGGAGCCTCCTCGGCTACTCCCCGACGCCGACGGCCGCAGAGGTCAACACCTGGGCGCGCAACTTGCGGGACACCTCCGCCGAGGCATCGGGAGACGACAAGGACTTCCACGAGGTCCGGATCGTCGAGGGCCCGCACATGGGTGTCCTGCTGGGTGTGTGGGGGCCGAAGGCGCCCCAGGAGCCGGGCACCCTGGTCGGTCCGCTCCTCCTGCTCGAGCTGCCCACCGATGTCGGGGACAGCAAGGACATGGAGCTCGGCACCGCCTACTACCGGCGGCTCAAGCAGCCCCACCCGAACACCGGACAGTGGGAGTACATGCTCGACCGGAAGCGTCCGCTCCCGTCCGCAGGCTCCCGCCCGCGCTTCCTTCCCGCCGCTGACCAGGTCGGTGCGTGATGGCGCGGAAGATCATGGCTGAACACGGTGCCGTCTACCGAGCTGTCATCACCTGGACCGAGGTACGGGAGAAGGGTGGCACGCCCCACACGGAGTACGAGGGGCCGTACGGGGAGCCTGGCGCAGCGCAGGGCCGGGTCACCTTCTGGGAGAACGACCTCCGCGACTACGACACGGGCGAGACCCGGGCCTCGGGCCATGTCGAGGAAGGCGTCGTCACGAACTGGACGCTGTACGTCCCGGAGGAGAAGCGGAGCAGGAAGGGCGGCCGCGCGTGATATCGCTGCTCTCTGCCGTCATCCCGTCCCCGGCCGCGGACGCCGCGCACGACGCTGCGCACGAGACCGCGGCCCGGTTCCGGCATGGCGCCTACTCGGTGGCGTGCCCGACCTGCCACGTCCCGGCCGGCGTGCTGTGCCTCGCCCGGCGCAGCATCCATGCCGCCCGCCGGGACCTGTACCGGCAGAACCTGAAGTCTCCTGGCTTGGTGCCCCTCCTCGTGGCTCGTGCCCGATGAGGGCGCGCACGGCCAGGTGGCCGATGGAGACGTACGCGGATCCGTACGACTGGCAGCAGGTCTACATCCGTCTGCAGCCGGAGGCGGGGGAGCGCCTGGTGCTCGCTGCCGGATTCCCCGTCTTCCCGCCGCCGATGCCGCGCACGATGGTGCTGGTCAGGAACTCGCTGCTCTGCCCGGCGTGCGAGGGCGAACGGCTCTCACGGGACTGGTACTTGGAGGTGACCGGGGTCCTCGTTGTGGGCTCCGGATGCTGGCGGCACGTGTTCGTCGTGGAGTTGCCGCCGTTCCTGTGGACGGGGGCCGGGGCATGAGCGCGCTGGCCGTCGAGGCGCCGGTCGTCTGGGTCGGGCGGGGCATCGTACGTGCCGCGGGCCGCCCCGTTCTCCACGTGGTCGGCGAAGGCGTCACGCCCCCGGCGATGCCGGTGTTCACCGTGCCTCTGGAATGCCAGCCGGACGCCGAACAAGCGCCGGGCGTACGGCCGTGGGACGGGCCGGTCACCGAGTCGAGCATCTGCCCGGCCTGCCTGCGTTCCCTGCGAGGGGAGCCGGAGCCCGAGGCCCCCCGGCTCGTTCCCGCCGGTGTCACGGAGGCCCTGCCCGAGCCGGAGCCAGACAGCCGCGGCCGCGGGCACCTGCGGGCGCTTCCTGACCTGCCGACGTACGCCGAGGCGCTCCTGCCCGCCGAACACGCGGGCCACCCGATCAAGTGGTCGTTGCCGTGGTGGCCGGCACCGGTCATCTCCCACTACGACCCGTCGTGTGAGTGGTGCGGTGACCCCGCGCACGGCGAGATGACCAGCGGCCGCTCGGGACACCCGACGTCGAAGACCGCCCCCCTGCGGATCTACCTCGCCCGCCGGTGCACCTCCTGCCAGTTGATGACCGCATACGAGCAGGTCGGGGGAGACCTGAAGACCATCGCCCACCACAAGTCGCGCGCCCCGAAGGACTGCAACCGATGACCGCCCTCGCCGAAGCCCCCACCTTCCACGCGCTCGAGCAGCGCCTGGCCCTGATCGCGTGCGGGGAGAACTCGCGGCCCGGTAAGACGCAGGCCTGCGACGTCCACCGTGGGAAGGGCCCCACCATGCTCCGTATCACCTCCACCGGAGCCGTCGACGCTCTCGCCGCGGCGATATGCGGCTCCGGCCACAAGCACAACCGTGCATGCGCACCGTGCACGGACAAGGCCGTCAAGATGATCCGCGTCTACAACGGGGAGACCGTGTGACCACCGCAATCGCCCCGCCGAACACCGGCGCCGTCGCGTTCGAACTCGAGGGTGGTCTCGTCAACGTGTCGAGCATCCACCACCTGGCGAAAGACGCCTCCGCGTTCTACGCCGCGATGCTCGGCTGCCCGCCCAACCCCGACGTTGTGGCCGCCGCCCGGCGCGCGAGAGCGGGCGGGAAGACCGTCCTCGCCATGACCGGCGGGGACCGGCGCCTGGAGCAGCTCGTCATCACCTGGCTCGGCCGGCACAGCGTGCCCGCGACCCTGGTCCTGATGCGCGGCCGCGGCGACTACCGGCCCAGCGCCGTGGTGAAGCGGGAGCGGTTGCGCGCCGCCCACCGCCAGTTCGGCAACCTCACGGTGTGGAGCGCCGACCCGAGCGTGAACCGCCTGGCGGAGCAGGAGGGCCTCGACGTCGTACCGCTGCCCGGCTACTGGGGGGATCTCTCGTGACCAGCGCGTTCAACGTCGGCGAGTCCCGGGGCATCATCTCCACGCCGCTCGCCGGCGAGCCGGTCCGGTACGCCCCCATCAGGCCGATCACGTCGTTCTCGGTGGTCATCCCAGACGACAACGGCCAGCCGATGGTGTCGATCCACCCCGACAGGCGGATCGAGTTCGGGGAGAACTACGTTCCGGACGAGGCTGCACGCGCGTTCTGGGACATGATCCAACGCTTCGCCCCGGACCCTGCGGTGCAGGAGTTCGGGGCGCCGCTCAAGGCCCGCATCGACAAGGAACTGGCCCGCGGGGAGGAGGCCGAGGGCCTCCTACGCGAGGCGCTGGCCATGTACGAGGACGTGACCGTCGGGAAGGTTGACGGGAACGCCATCGGGACGCTCGCCGCGAAGGTCCGAGGCTTCCTGAACACGCCGGAGCCGTCGTGACGTCCCCCGGAAACCACGAGATCGCCCCTGCGGAGCTGGCCAACCTACTCAGGGGCGATCTGCCTTCCACGCTGCCCCTCGAGGGCTGGCGCACAACCACGCTGCACTGCCAGGTCGACGCACTCGGCCCGTCGGACCGGCACCCGGACCTGGTGAAGCTCGAGGTTTCGTTCCCTCCGGTGAAACCGTCGAAGTGCGCCAGGTGCCACGGCAACAAGGTGGTGCCGGACTTCACGCGATGGAACCGGCACCACGGGGAGCCAGAACCCATTCCGTGCCCCGAGTGCTCGGCCTGCAACGCGACGATGCTGCACGCTCTCCACGGCCGGGTGCAGTGCGGCCTGGCGGCCAGGCACTACGACGTGGACCGGATGCCTGTGTTCGCCGACGGCGTCGACGACCCGGGCGGCTGGCATCAGTCCGCGAAGCGTGGCGACGAGCCGCGGTTCGTCTGGAGCGACCGGGCGGACGGGGCAACGCCGCACGACACCCCGATCACGCCGGCCGTGCCGCGGCCGCTGCAGCGTGTCGGGATCACCTGCCCGACGTGCGGGCCGACGACTCTTGAGGAACACCCCAGCCAGGCCGGGGTCTTGCGGTGCGGGAACTGCAAGGAACACCTGGCGCGCGGCTATCTCGAAGGGGAGTAATTCTCGGCGACATTGACCAATCTCGCCGAGAACTACCAATCTCCTCGAAAGATCGGCACAATGAGGGCTGTTGCTGATCTAGAGAGGGGTACCGGTGGCAGACCAAGAGTCGCCTCGAGTCCTACGGCTCACGTTCGAGTTCCACGTGCCTGTCGGCCTACGCAAGAACGTCCGCTTCGAGCGCGTGAAGGCTGCGGCGGAGTCCTTCACCAGCTCCGTCCAGGTCCTGGCTGGCCAGGTGTTCCCGTGGGCCGCTGAGATGAGGGTGCGCCACGAGTGGTCGTACGCCTGGTACGACCACCAGCCCGACCCAATCCAGCTACCGGTCACGGCCGACAACAAGCTGCCGGATCAGGCCGAGGACGCAACGAAGTAGGCACCGGTTCGGCGCTTCGGCACTGCTGACACAACTGAACATCTGGCGTCATGGCCAGCACACCGGCGGAGAGCAACCGTCGGGCCAACGAACGAAGGAACACCCCCGATGCCCTCGCGCACCGCAGCCTCTATCCGTCTGTCGACGTCCCTCCTGTCGAGGTGACGTGACGTGTTCATCCCTCGAGATGCGCCTGATCACGTCACCTCGCCCATAGAGAAGACCTCCGCCCACGGCCGTACCCGCCGAATGGCCGAGGCCGTGTGCCGCTGGTGCGGGCGCCTGCGCTACGAGCTGGCCCCGGCCGCCACCACGTTCGGCATGACCTGCCTGGGCTGGCTCCACAACCTCGCCGGCGTCGATGCGAGCGCGTACGTTGGGTACGGCCTGGGCATCGCCGCGACCGCGGGCCTGACCTACGGCGGGCTCAAGTTCAAAAACGCCGTGGCGACTTCACTTGGCGTCGCCTCTACGGGGACCCTGATCAACACGGCGATCGGCGCCATCACCGGCCCGTCCGTCCCGTCCCTCATCGCGGGCGGCGTCGTCACCATCGCCTCGTACGCGGTGTACGTGCCGTGGCTGGTCAAGAGCCGCCACGAGCGCTTCAACCTGCAGATCAAGGCGGCCAAGACCGCGCCCTTGCCCGACGGCATGGGCGTCAACGTCGGCCAGGCCGGGGTCACGGGCGACACCGAGGAGGAGACCGCGCTCCGCCGCGCCCTGGTGGCCCTGGGCGTGCCCGCGGTCGACGTCTCCCGGATCGTGTTCACCGACACCGGTTGGTACGCCCTGGTGACGCTCCCGCCGGGCAAGAACACCTCCGCCCAGGCCGTCATCGCCAAGCGGCAGCAGCTCCAGGCGAACCTCGACCTCCCCGGCCGTCTGCGCCTGAGCGAGGGCGCGCAGGCGAACCAGCTCCTCGTACGGCTGCAGACCACCGACCCCCTCGCCGGGCCTGGCATCCCGTGGCCGGGCGTGGGCGTCACCTCGATCGAGCAGCCCATCCCGATCGGCATCTACCCCGACGGCAGCGAGATCCTGATCGACATCGTCGACGGGCACGTCCTGATCGCCGGTGGCACCAACAAGGGCAAGTCCGGGGCAGTCAACGTCCTGGCCGGAAACCTGGTGGCATGCGACGACGTGCTGCTCGCGGGCATCGACATGAAGCCGGGCGCCCTCGAGCTGGGGCCGTGGCGGGACAACATGGTCGCCCTGGCCGACGACCCGGACACCGCCCGCCAGGTCCTGGTCTGGCTCAAGTCGGAGATGACACGGCGCGGCAAGTACCTGTCGACGCTGCGCGGCCCGAAGGGCGAGCGGGTCAAGAAGTGGACCCGGAAGCACGGCAAGTACATCGTCCTGATCATCGACGAGCTCGCCGAGCTTCTCCGCCAGGCGCCCGACGTGGCGTCCGAGCTGATGACGCTCATGCAGGTGTCCCGCGCGATGGGCATCCGCATCATCGCCGCGACCCAGTCGCCCAGTGAGCAGGCGTTCGGCGGCAAGGGCACCGACACCCGGCAGCAGTTCGGCGTACGCATCGGCCTGCCGGTGAACGAGCCGACCCCCATCAACATGATCATGGGCACGGGCGCGTACGGGCAGGGCTGGCGCCTCGACGAGCTCGACCTGCCGGGCAAGTGCATGGTGTCGTCCGAGCGGTACACGGCGCCGAACGAGGGCCGTTGCTACTGGATCAGCGAGGAGCAGATCCTCGAGACGTCGCTCGAGCACGCGCCCGCCGACGAGGAAACCGCCGAGGACGTGCGGCCGCACCCCGAGCCGGATCCCGACCCCGAGCCGACTCCGCCCACCCCTCCCGGCGGTGGCCCCCGCGGCGGCCGGCCCGTGCTGCGCGCTGTGCCGACGTACCCGGACGGCTCGCGAATCGAGGAGAACCGGCTCCGCCTGTGGCAGGCCCTGGAGAAGGCCGGGCCGGAGGGCCTGACCAAGCCCGAGGCGGTCAAGCGCGGCATCTGCAATCACCACACGTCTATTGGCCCCTGGCTGTCGCAGTGGGTCAGTGCGGGCTGGGTGGAGGAGACCGGTACGCGCAACCGCGCGGTCGTCTTCGTCCTCACGGCGGCCCAGCACACCCCCGCCCCCGAAGCGCCCGCAACAAACGAGGAGGCCGTCTCGTGGCCCGTAAGTCAGTAGTCCCGACGAACGTCTACCCGGGCAACATGGCCCCCCATCTGCCCGTCGAGCAGTACCAGCAGCCGCTCCAGCATTGCCAGTGTGGCCACGCGCACGGGCACGGCCAGGCGCCCGTGCAGCAGATCATCATCAAGCAGTCCGACCCGTGGCTTCGGTACCTCCTCATCGCCTTCGGCGGGGCCGGTATCGGGCTGATGGTGTTCGCCAGCATTGTCGCCATGCTCATCGCGGCTGGGGTGTGCGCGCTGTGCGTCGCGGTCGCCTCCTACGCCCTGCGTGGGCTTCTGGGCGGCGGCAAGGCGGCGAAGAAGTAGTAACTCGGCGGCACTTCGGGGAGGGCCTCAGCCGGACGGCTGGGGCCCTTTGTCGTGTCCGTGTCGGTGGCTCGTGCGATGATCCCCCGTCATGGGGAGATTCATCTGGGGGAAGACGGTCGGCGCGCTGATTCTGGCCGCGACCGTGGCGACGACGAGTGGCTGCGGCAGCTCGAGCGACAAGGCCGACGCGAAGCCGACGGCGAAGGCGGTGAGCCTGGGGGCGGCCACCACCAAGTTCCAGGCCGCGGTGGAGAAGTTCGACGCTGACGGCGGCTGCCTCGAGCAGGAGCCGGGGACGTGCTGGGAGCAGATGCAGGCGGTCATGGAGCCGGCCCGGGTGCTGCGGAAGGCGATGCGTGCGGACAAGGGCACGGGCCCGGAGTTCTGGTCGGGGGCGTACGTCCTGATCAACAAGATGGAGGACGGCATCGCGGTGGGGGAGGACAAGGGCGCAACGGCCTTCGGTACGAACCGGCCGGCGGTACTTGGCTCCGCCCATAACCTGTCGCGGTGGCTGGACGCGCACCCGACCGAGTAGCCCGGACAGACGACGGGGGCCCCGTACGGCGCGTACGGGGCCCCTGAGCTTTCCGCCGGTCAGGCGTCCGGCACCGCGACGGGGTTTCCCGAGGTTGTGAACGGTGTTCAGGGCTGCCCGCTGACCACGCCTAGCGGGAGGTGCTACGCGGTGTGCGCCCTTGTTGCCGCACGGGCAGGCTGACCTGAAATGCGGCAGACTTCCCGGGTGGTCGAACTACTCATATCCCTGGCGAAGTTCATTGCCCTCCTGATCTTCATGTACGTGGCATTGGTCGTCTGGGATGTGTCCGCACCGCCGCTCCGTCGGTTGAGGCGGCGGGCAGTACTGGTGCTCCGCCGCGCGATCGGGCCAACGCGACTCTCCTGGCAGGAGTGGGTCACGGGACGCGCGCTGCAGCGTGTACAGAACGCCGTGATGCATATGGAGTTGGTGGTGCCGGGAGCACCGAGGACTCCGGGGCCGTTGACACGGGAATGGTGCGGCGTTGTTGAGGCCGTCAAGGCGTGGTGCAGGTTTGCGCCCTGGGCGTTCGTGGTGCACGCGACCAAGCTGTTTGTCCTCGTGGTGGCGCTGTTCAACGTCGGCACGATTGTCGCCGGCGTCAGGTACCTGGTCGACCACCCCCCGGTCAGCCAAACTCCGACACAGCCGGACTGCCTGAGGGCGGACCACGCGGTTGTGCATCTGAACGGACCTGCGGCTGACGCCATCAAGGCTTGTCGCGGACCTGTGCTGGACCCGCTTGCCACAGTGTGGGGCTGGGGGCGGGACGCGGTCGGATGGTTGCGGGAGACTGCGGATGCGGCGATGACCGGGCCGGGGACGGACCCCGTCCGTACGGCCACGGTCCTGATCATTGTCGTGTTGCTGGTGATGTTCACCAAGGTCATGCTGCGGGCGGCACCGTTCTTGCGCCGAGTCAACGACGCTGAGGAGAACGGCCGGCGCTCAGATATCCGCGACGCGCGGGAGAGGGTGCCCCGCTCGGTGCAGGGCGGTGAGACGGCACGATGGCAGCCGGTGGTGGTACTGCTGGTTGTCTGCGGGAGCCTGGGGCGGGCGTACAAGCGGCTGGAGCCCGGCGATGTGCTGTATGCGCCGCGGGTCAGCTTGAAGGCGGCTGAGCGGGCAGTGTGGAGCGCGTGGCGGACCAGACACGGGAGCGTACGGCGCGACCGCCGAGGTGAGTTGAAGGAGCACGCGGCGAAGGTGGTCGGTGCCCTGCGCGCCATGGAGGCCAGGCAGGACACCGCAGCCGATACGGGAAAGGTCTTCGAGGACACGGCAGCCATGCTGCTGAAGATCGCCCAGCGGTACGCCGCAGGCCGGACCCTTGAATTGCTGGACACCGAGGACCTTGAGGACGTGACACCCGTAGTGAGCCGGGAATGGCTGCGGTTGGTCGCCCTGGGCGTGATCGTGACTGGCACTGTAGTGGGGGCGACGGCGGTGGGGATGCCGGACGGTGCGGCGACACCGCTGATCGGGGTCGTCTCCGTGGCTGCTTGGGGTGTGCTGTACGGAGGGCGAATGGTAGGTACCGAGCTGGTCGACGTGATGCGAGGTCAAAGCCGTGGTTGACCTACAAGAGGACGGTACCCAGAAGGATCACCGCCAGTTCACGGGCCGCGGTTGGTTCGCGTGACGGCCTACGCGTTGCGTGGCCGGACGCCTTCCTCCTTCCGCGTGCGAAGCGAAGCCGCAACGCGTCTTGTGTCGGCCACATGACGGATCGTCTCAGGTGATCAATGGCGTCGGGGCCTTCCCAACTGCGTCACGACTACGGTTGCATAGACACGGCCCGGTACCGCATCCCCCGTCGGTACCGGGCCGTTCTGCATCAGCTCAGAGGCTCGAAGTGTCAGCCGGTGCCGTCTCTCCGTTGTACTCGGCAATGCCTTCCAGGATCCGTGTAACGAAGTCGTCGCTGACCAGGCGGACCATGTCATCGGGGAAGGCGATGCCGGAAAGCTGCACGAGCTGGTCATACCCGTCGCGGAGGCGCGCCTCGCGGGCCTCCGGTGTATCCGCGGCCGCCTCAGCGGACTCCGTGTACTGGTGCAGGTCTCGGACCGTTCTGGCCAGAAGGGGCAGTTGTCTGAGCGGCAGGGACCGGCTCAGGCCCTTGGTCGCTGCGACTGCCATCGGTGTGAAGGTCAGTGCCATGTGGCTGCGGGCGTACTGCTCGAACTCGGCGTACGGCTTGCCCTCGCCGGCGGCGAGGGCCGAGGCGAGGATGCCGACGCATGCGTCGCTGACGTGTAGTGCGGACCGACGCGTCCAGGGCATCGACGGACGCGCGGACAGCGTGTTGTCCGTCCTGACGTGCCGCAGCAGAGAGGCGGCATTGGCGTGGACGAAGAAGGCGCTGGTCGGCACGTAAAAGCGTCGGTAGAGGCTGACGGCCCCCGTGCTGCCCAGGGCGGTGTCGATTCGGTCCGCCATCGCAAATACGCCGGGCCCGTTGGCGGCTCTGCCCAGGGTTGCCGCCGACTGGTCGACGAGGTCTTTCGTGACGAGGCCGTCCTCGATGAGGTAGGCGAGCATGCTGCTCATCGCCTTGATGTACCCGGCCCTCAACTGCGCAACGACGTTCGATTCGTGCAGGGAGTACACGCCGAGCACGCACACCTCGACCGACGACCGAGCTAGTTGGACAACCGCCTCGTCGACTCCGGCCTTTGCTGCCTTGCGTGTCTGCTGCTGCAGGTGGAGAAGCCGCAGCAGAGCAAGTTTGGCGACGTCGAGGCCCGTTGTCGCGTCGTCGTCTTCTGGCCACGGGTTGCAGTCAACGAGCTCTCGGGCACTGGCGCGTACCCGGCGGCGGCGCACGGGGTCCGGGGCGGGGAGCATGCCGCGCACGGTGTCGGCCAAGAGGCTTCTTACGGTCGAGTCCACGGTCTCAGCGTCCTCGCCTTTCCGGCTGGTCACAATGCGTTTTCGTGCGCGCGAAAAGTGTGGGCTGGGCGTGGTTCAGCTGGCGTAGCTGTGCTGAATCGGGTCCTTGGCGGCATGGGCGGCGATGGTGTCCGCGGCCTGTTCGAGGGCGGTGAGGAATGGGTCGTAGGCCGCGGCTAGGACCGCGTTCCGAAGGAAGTCGTCGACGGTCTTGCCCGCGGCGGCCGCGGCGAGTTGCACCTGGTCCCGCTCGGCGGCCGTCAGGGACACGGTGAAGGCCTGGGCCTGGGCGACGTCCATGCGGGGACCGTACCAGCGTCCTGGAGGCTGTCAGGGGCTGCGGTGAGGGATCTTGGGGTGGCCGCATCAAGGGCGTCCCGGTGCGCCTGGGGCATGCGGCGCATCGTCTCTCACCTGGTCGGCACCAGGTTCTAGTTGAGCAGGCCGCGGCGGCGCGGCGGGCTGATCGGTTCGGGCTCGTACACGCTGAGTAGGGCCGCGTCGGCGCGGTCGGGGGACTTCATGCCGCGCTGCTTCATCGCCTTCTTGGACTCGACGACGCTGTACCCCGCGCTGTTGGAGCCCAGGCGCGGAGTGGAGAGCTGGATGCCGGTCTGCCGGTCGACGCGAAGCCGGAGCCGGCCGACACCGGTGGACGGGTCGGGCTGGAGCAGGCCGCGGGTGGCGAGCCACATTTCGTCGCGCTTGCGATACGGGCGCATCAGCGCGCCCGGGTCGTCCTGGGTGGGCGACTCGGACACCATCACGCCGACGATCTGCGCCTGGTGACGGCCGGTGTCGGCCCATCGCTTGAGCATGGACACGACGCCGTGACCGATGCCGTTCTGGTCGACTTTCACCCGGACGGGGTGCTGGGATCCGAGGGCGACGGCCAGAAGCCGCGCGGCGTTGATCTCCTCGAGGACCTTCTCGGCGAGGAGGACCTGGTCGTCGTTCATGGTGCCGGAGGAGCAGTAGCGGGTCTCGATGACGTCGCCGACGATGCGGGAGATGACGAACTCGTCGCCGCCGTCGGCGGCGACATCGACGCCGAGGCGGACCCAGGCGCCGTCCTTCACGGTGTGGGCGGCAGTCTCCTTGTCGAGGCCGAGGTCGCACAGGCGTCGCCAGCCGGGCCCGTTCGGGTCGTCGCTCTGCTGCGCTGCCTCGACCCAGGTCACGGGGATGGTGAGGCCGCCTCCGCCCTTCGGGAACTTCGCGTGGACCTTGGCGATGACGTACGGGTGATCGGCCCCGTACTCGCGGATGGTTCGGTCTACCCAGTCCTGGTCAGGGAGGTGGATGGCGAGGGAGTGCGGGGGCACACCATCGGGGCAGTCGTTGCAGAACGGGACACGTTCCTTGGTGATGGCCGGCGAGGCGAACGTCGCGATCGGGATGGTGACGGTGGACGGCTCCTCGGGATCCTCGCCCTCTTCGCACAGGCCCTCGAACCAGCTCCGCGGGTCGTCCATTGCCGGGTTGCCGATGGCTAGCATCCGGGCGTCGCCGGTCAGCAGGTTGTTGGTGCCGTTGCCGATGGTGCGGGCGATACCGCCAGCCTCGTCGACGACGATGAGGAGCTTGGGCGTGCCGTGGATGCCCTGCATGGCCGCTTCGTCGTTCTCCGGCGCGGTGAACCCATACGCCACGATCACGTCGTTGCCCCACTGGTCAGGGATTTTCCACTGGGTCGTATCGCAGTAGCCGGGCAGGCCTGCGCGGGCGACGACCTTGCGGATGTGCGGCCACAATTGATTTCGGACCTGCCGGAACCGGGTGGCGGTCGTGACGATGACCATGGTTCCGGGGGCGTTCACGGACCCGGCCCAGGCGACGAGCCGTCCTGCGATCCAGGTCTTGCCGACGCCGAAGCCGGCGGGGACCGCGGTGCGCTTGTGGAACGGGACGGCGTCGACGATCTCGCGCTGGCGGCTCCAGATGCTTTCGCCGAGGACGTCCTCGATGAACCCGGACGGGGTGTCGGCCCAAAGGCCGTACATGGAGCCGGTGGCCCGCTCGACTTCCCGCATGACGTACGGGCGTTCACGGGCGGTGATGTCGTGCTTGAAGGCGTGGCGCCGGGCGGCGGCCGGGGCGCGGAGCAGGATGTCCGCGACGTTGGAGGCATCCCGGGAGACGACGCCGGGCTTCCGGGCGTGCTGCAGCTCCCTGGCCGGGGGGACGACCTTGCGCCGTGAGGGCGGGGGCTGCGTACGGGACATGGGCCGGAAGGTGCAGCCCGTGGGGATCTAGTGTCGCGGCCTGGCCGGACGGTCCATGCCCGGACCGTCGGCCAGGCCGCGGGTTCCGGCAGGGACCAAATGAAGCTTCACCCGGGGAATGGGGCTGCTGGGTTGGTGTGCCGGAAGTCGTTGCCGGGGTACGGACTCTGCACTGGGGAGGTGGAGCGGAGTCCGCACCCCGGCCGAGGGGGTGCGTGGCTGGAGTGCTTTCCCCTAGGGGATCTCGGGGTCAGAGAGCCAGCCGCACCCTGTAGTACGACGGGGGCCGGATTCTGTTACAGCTGCCCGGTGTCCCGGACGGACACCTGCGGGGCGGGTCGATTGAGGAAGCCCCAGCGCTGCAGGCCGAGGAGGGATGGTTCGAAGCCGTCCAAGCCCACTCGAGAGGTCGGGATCCAACCGGGAGTCGTGAGCGGCTTGCCCGCGGCCACCCACCGGGCAATGGCTTCCTTGGCTCGCTTCTCCAGGTCGGCGCGCTGCTCGGGGGTGAGGGAGACGGGCTTGAAGGCGTACACGGTGCTGTTGCCGCTGCCGTCGACGTCCCAGCCGAGGATGGTTTCCAGGCGCTTGGCCTGCTTGATGAGCTCAGCCAGGGCGGGGACGAGGGAGCAGCCGGGGCAGTCGCAGGGCTCGGTCGCGGGCGCGGCGGACTCGGTGGCGGCTGGCTGCTGCTGGGCGGCGGGGGCGTTGAAGCTCGCGACGAGGTCCTGCTCCTCCTCGGCCCGCAGGATGGCCCGCCGGAACAACTCGACGTTGAGTTCCTCGGACCGCTTCTGCTCACTGGTGAGCTGGTACCAGTGCGGAAGCTGCCTGCCGTCCCCTTCAGCTATGAGGCGCTTCACCTCGTAGTAGTTGCGGGTGAGGTTCGGCGGGAGCATGGTGCGCCGGGGCTTGGAAGATGTCGTCATGTTCGGGGGAACGCCGGGAGGCCGGATTCTGTGACAGCCCCCTGCGGCTGCTGCGCCTGGTGGCGTTGGAGCTCTAGCAAGCCCTGGGACCCGCCGATGCCTGAGCGAAGCGAAGGCATCGGAACCTACTTGATGGTGGTACTTGATCTTCTTACTAAAGGGGCCCAATCCTCGGGCGCCCGGTTCTACGGCGCCCCAGAAACCGGCGACCGGAAAACGGTCTCCGGTGACCGGGGACCGAAAACCGGTTCCCGGTGTGAACAGAATCGGGGCAACAAAAAGACCGGCCCCAAGAGACCTGGGGCCGGTCGGTGTCGAGCGGGTGACGGCTTACAGGCCGTGGCGCTTACGGGCCGCTGACCGCTGCTTGTAGATCAGTTCCCGGTGAACGCCAGCGTGCTCGGCGATCTTGTCAGGTGTCCAGTCGTACGGCGACTGGGACAGGGCGAGTACCGCCTCCTGCATGTAGCGCACAGCGACATCGCGACGGGCCCGCGCTGCGAACACGATCGGAGCCGTCTTGAGAAGCTGCGCCTCGGCATCCGGTACGCGCTCGATGCCCGCCTGCTCGGCGGCCTGGACGAGTTCCTCGTTCGTCCCGTCCGGCAGCGTGTGCCGCTTGTCGCCGAACATCAGCTTCGCGAGAGCGTGGCGGTAGCCCATGTTCGTCAGGCCGGCTGTCTTGGACAGGCCGAGGCGCTGCTCGTAGAACCAGAGGTGCGCCAACGCCTGGTCACGTTCGTCCAGGTACAGGGCGAGCTCCGCGTCGGCCTGGTCGACGACCTCCGCGGCCCCCACAACCAGGTTGTCGGGGCGCGCCTTGGCGACCAGGTCCTCGGGCCGCTCGAGGCCGAGGTGCTCGAGGACCTGCTTCTCGGCGTCCGCGGCGATCTGCTTGTAATCCGGGGCCTTGATGCGCGGGCCGTAGGTGATCCCAGCCTTGGGCATGGTGGCTGTTCTCCGTCCAACTGTGGCGCGGTTTTGCGCTGGCGCGGCGACTGGGCAACCCCATCCCGCCGAGGCGAGAACAGTACACCAAGGTAAATACCCTTGTCAGGGATGCCGCGGCAGCACAGGCACTGACCTGCAGCGGAGCACGGCGAACGCGACACCGCCCAGCACCAGAACCCAGCCGCTCCCGTCACGCGCGTACTGCTGCCCGGGAGCTGGGTTGCTGGGGGTGTCGGTGGTCGCGATCCGTCCGGCGCCGAGGGCCGGTCCGTGCGGTATCCGCGCGGCCCACAGCCGAAACGGGCCCAGGCGCAGGCCTCGAGGGGCTCGTACGCGGCGGTGCAGTGTGACGCGGGGGCTCACGACCGGCTCTCCTTCCGGTCGCTCCGTACTGCCGCCTGCTCCCGTAGGTGCTCCTTCCACTGCCGCCACTCGTACCGATCGAGCAGGGCGAAGACGCCGAGGGACACCCCTCCGATGACGACCTGCACTCCGGCTCTCTGCCGGGACCGCTGCCCGCCGTCGATACCGCACGCGATGCCGAACACCCGGGGCTTCGCCGAGTAGGGCACGTGCCACACCCCGGCGGTGAACCGGCCGAGGTCGACGAACCGCGGCTGCCGGATCGACAGCAGCACCTCGAGCACGGCGAAGCTGGCGGCCGCGCCCACGGAGGCGAACGCCCACAGACCGAGCACCGACAGGATGTCCGCCCCGTGCCACCCGATGCGGTAGGTGGTCGCGCGGGGCGCGTACAGGGCAGTCCCCGGACGCCACTCGTACACGTTCTTGTGCCACGACCGGTGCATTGCCTCCAGGCCCGACACGGATGCGCGGTGCGCTCCGCGATGGCCTTCCCGACGCTGACACCGCAACTCGCTGTCGAGACACGACCAGATAGGGCACTGCCCGTAACGGCGGCGCTTCATCGGACGGCCGCCACGGTCGGGGACCGCACACCGTCGGGCGCGAGCCGGTACTCGCGGCCGTCGGGGTAGCGCACCAGGACCTCGCCGGGGAGCTCCGGCCGGCGCACCTTCCACCCGGCCTCGTACGACTCCCGCGGGTGGTCCTCGAACCAGGAGTTGCACACGGTGCACACGAGCAGCAGGTTGTGCGCCTGGTTGATCCACTCCTCGCGGGCGCCGCCCATGCCGCGGTTCACGCGGTGGTGGATGGTCAGGTCCTGCCGTCCGCCGCAGCGCACGCAGGCACCGCCGTCTCGGTCGTAGACGATCGCCTTCACCACGTCGGTGGGGCCGGTTCGCTGTCGTGCCTTCACAGCACTGGTCTCCTCGCCTGCCCCGGGCGCCGGACCACGGTGTTCACGGCCCTGGTGGGCACGCCCGGGGCGAGGCGGGGAGAGTGGGCGGCGGCCGCGCTTTACGTCGCGCGGTACCCGTCACCCCTTGAAGCCGCGCCCGAGGTGGTGGAGGACATGGCCAACCGGAGCGTCCAGGAACTCGACGAGGTACTCGGCCCGCTCCCGGCTGATGACAGCCGAGGACGGTCCGGCCGGCGGCGCGTCGAGGGCGGCATCAGCAGGGAACTCCGGCAGGCCCGTAGCGAAGTAGCCGAGGCGCGGATTCTCCACGCCCCGCACGCGGCTGACGAGCAGCTCGGCCGCGGCTCCGTTCCACGGGCCGTAGGTGTGCATCGGCGACATGGACCGGTACTGGAAGTGCATCCGGCTGGTCAGGCTGTCGAGATCGGTCCGCGCGACCAGCGGCCGGGTGTCCCGGATACGGCCCGGCCGCAACGGCATGGCCGGGTCGTCGACGCCGTAGTCCAGGAAGTCGGCGAGGAAGTCGCGCAGGGCCGTCACCTCACGGAAGGTGCCGCCGTACAGCGGGGCGGCGACGCCGCGGGGCCGTGTGCGTTCGTCGACGTGACGGACCAGACCTCGCATCCAGACGCGGATACCGCTGCCGAGGGTGTGCGCGAAGACGAGCGCGCCGCCCTCGGAGACAGGCGCAACAAGGACGTGCTCAGGGGTGGGCATTGAGGGGATCTCCTCATAGGCGGCGGACGAGCGCGGCCGGTATGGGGCGCGCACGGTCAGCCCGGTCGGAACGGGCTGTATCCCCGCGCTGCGGGGCCCATGAGGGGGAGTCCGACGAGGTCTCCGAAGCAGAGCCTACCGAGGAGGGCGGCCGCGGTTCACGTCGTGTCGACCGGCTGCGCTTCCCACAGGGTGCGCGCCACGTTCTCCGTGCCCTGCGCCGTGCGGGGTCGGCTCGCACAGTTCCAGCCGGGCCGGGGGCGGCGTTGTGCCACCACCGTCCAGCCGGCCGCGCGCAGGCTGGCGCCGGTCTCGCCTTCCTGCGTGTAGGTGATCAGTCGGGTGTACCCGAGCGCCTTCGCGGCTCGCCATGCCGCGCCGTACAGCAAGCTGTTGGCGTTGCGTACGCCATCCGTTGCGGTCCGGGTGACCTCGAGTGTCTGGCCGTCGTCGAAGTGTCGGGCCACCGGGCGGCCGACCATGGCCACGGCGCGCAGGGTGCTGCCCTGATCCGCCGCCCCGACGGCGAACACTGCCCCAGGTGGCGGCTTGTGGTGCCGGTGCCACGTGGCAATGAACTCCTTGGCGTCCTTCTGGCGGACCGGCACCAGGTGCAGCCGTGTCTTCTCCTCGCTCATCGAGGGCCCGCGCTGGGCGAGGGCCTGTCCAGGAGCCTGTGCAGCTGCGCCCAGGTGGTCACGCCCAGGACGTCCTCGGCGAACCCGGTCAGAGTGTCGGCCCACAAGGCGTACGGGGTGCCGTGGCGCAGGTACGACAGGACCAGGAGGTCACACAGGACGTCGTCGTTGAGGATCGCGATCGTGGCGCGCCGGTCGGCGGCGGGGGCCGCGGTCAGATGCTCGAGCTGGTCCAGGCGGGCGAGCCAATCGGGCACGGCGGCGGTCTGGGGGCACAGGCCGGAGTCGACGATGTTCCGGGCGCGGGCCGCGAGGCCGGCGATCCGGGTACGGGGCGGAGCAGCGGTCGGAGACATGGCCGCGGACCGTAGGCGCGGCCGCGGCTAGCGTCGCGCGCTACTCGGCGCCTACCGCGGAGGTCGCACCCCGTGTACGACGTGGGCGGGCTCCGTCTATCCCGATTTCTTGTCCAGGGGAGCCTGTGAGGTGTGCCAGGGGTCCGCGGTGAAGTCTCTTAGGGTCGGGCGCCGCCGTGGTGCTAGGGGGTGCGCGTTTTCCGAGGTGGTCGCGCGGTGGGCGTGAGCTGCACGTTTCCTAAGCGGGTTGCTGTGCGGAAACGAAGCCGAATCGTCCACGGAAAAGAAGGCGGTCACTGCCGAAAACTAATTCCAGGATTTCCCGACCCGAATAGACACCCCTGGAATGGCCCTTGGAATGACCGGCGAAGGGGTGCGATTCTCATTCCCGGCGCAATTCCGTGCCATCGAAAAAGGGGAGACATGGACGTCATCATCGGGGCCATCATTACCGGCGCATTCAGTGTCATCGTCACGATCATTGCCACTCGGCGCCGCGGTTCGGGAGACGATGCGCGGTGAGGTGACGTGACGCGAATCCGCAGCTCTGGGCGCGTCACGTCACCTCTCTGGCCCTGCGGCTACTTTCCGCGCGAGGGTGCCCAGAAGCGTTCGACTTCCTCGGTGGAGGCGCCGAACGGCTTCACCTCGGCGACCAGGTTTTCCAGCGCCGTCCGGAGCATGCCGAGTTCGTATGGCTCTCGAAGGCCGGGGTACTTGGCCGTGGCCTCTTCCGCTGCTGTGCGCAGGCATTTTTCGGCGCGGGCGACGGCCGTTCACAGCACCAGCCGGCGCGCGTACTCGGCCGCCTCGGCGTCCTCCTGGGCGTCGGGTTCGGCGACTTGTTCAGAGGTCTCCATGACCGGCCAAACGAGGGACCTTGGGTGTGGTCACTCCAGAGGATCGGGCGGCAGGTGAGGTGACGCGATACGGATCCGGGGCACCACGTCACATCACCTCGCGCCCGGGTCAGCGGTGCGCGGCGAGGGCCTGCTCGAGCTCGTCGAGGATCGTCGCGATGTCGTCGATCTTCACGTAGGAGATCCCGAAGGTGACGGTCCCGTCGTCGTGGACGTCGAACTCGTACTCGGCGTACGACTGCTCGTCCTCGTAGTGGTAGCTGCCTGGCTCGGCGTCGGCGAACCCGCCGGTGCCCTCGTCGAACCAGCCGGCGCCCCACGTCTCCCTCATGGCCTGGCCGACGGCGGCCTTGGGGACGCGCTCGAACTCGATCGTGGCGCGCCCGTGGTCGTCGAGGCACACCTTCCCTTCTCCCTCGCCAGGGGTCTCCCAGCGCAGAGTGGGGCCGAAGCACTGGCATTTCTCCGCCGGGGTGAGGGCGGGGAACGCCGTGGTGAAGGCCTCTTGTGCGGCGAACTGCTGGTCGTCCCAGCTCATCCGCCAGTCGTGCATTGCCTTCATGACGTGCGGCTGCACGCTGCTCCCTTCTGCCCGCTGCGCGTGGCCACCGGTCGGCGGCCGCGGGCGCGCGGCGAGCGAGGGCGCACCCTGCACGGCGTGAAGGTTTTGTGTCCGCCGCTGGGTTACCAGCCGGTCACCAGGACCGGCCGAGGGCGTCACCGGGACATGACTGCGCCCCGGCCAGGGAGTCGTCCGGCCGGGGCGCAGTGTTGCGGTGAGGGGTCAGCTCGAGGTACCGCCGGTGATGGACCCGCTGTCGCACTCGGGGTCCCAGATGCTGCACGCGGTGCCGGTCGGGTCGGACGGCATGGAGAGCGACGGACTCGGCGGGCTCGGGGTGGACGTGCCGGACGGCTCAGGCGGGCTTGGGCTCGAGCTGGGGGTGGGCGTGGACGTCGCGGTGTGCGACGGCTTCGGGTTCGGGACCGTCGAGGTCCTGCGGTCGTGGACGCCGAGGAGACCGAACCCGATGGTGGCGATCAGGTTGATCGTGAGCAGAACGATGATCACGATGCTGTAGCGCGCGCAGCGTTCTCCGTGGCCATCGGAGATCAGCTCGAGCTCGGCCGGGGCCGGGGCGGTGTCAGACACGGGGTTCCTTCCGTACGTGTGAGCAGGCGCACGGACGGTGCCGGGCCCGGACGGCTTGTGTCGCGCGGTCACTTCCGCAGGGAGAGCCGCGGCGCGGCCGGAGCCTTCGGTGCGACGCGTTGCGGCGGGGTGTACCTGGGCACCGGCGAGGGGGTCACGCCGGGCAGCTTCGTGACGTTCGCGGTCGGCACGACCTTCGTGTACCTCGGGTGCGGCCGGTGCCCGTGCCCGTGGCCGTGGCCGTGGGGCTGGCAGGCGATCGAGGCGACGGCGTACCCGGAGCAGTGGCGGGAGCTGCTCCTGTCGTCGGGAGCACTGCAGGCGGCGGCCAGGAGCACCAGGCCGAAAACCATCAGCGCAGCCACGACGGACATGAGCAGGGTGGACATGTGCCCGAACGAGGGGCGGAGCGTCTTCACAGCGGGGGCCTTCCAGACGGACGGGTAAGGCCGCGGATCGTGGGGCCCCTGCCACGCCTTGCGTCGCGCGCTGCGGAATCGGCTTGCCCGTTCCTTCCCCGGCCGGCCACGGTGGGATCACGCACGGCGCCGCGCGCTACCTGCAGCAAGGCGTGGGCGCGCCCGCGGGCCCGCCATGATCACCGCCTTCAGTGCCACGAGGGGTTGGAGTCCCCTGCGAGCGCCGTGCGTCACCCGCCCGCCTATGGCGGATCCGCCATAGGCGGGCCGTCCCTGCTTCGGGCGGATCCGCCCGAAGCATTCGAGCCTGTGACCTGGGCGTACGCTCGCAGGATGAGCGAGGAACAGGGCGTGGGGGAGCAGATCCCGGAGCCGGAGCCGGCCCGCCCCTGGCGCCCGGAGGACGGGCCCAGGCCCGAGGTGTGGACATGGCCGAACCGCGACCGCCCCGCGCTCGAGGTCTGGTCAGCCGGGGCGTGGCGGCACGCGCCCGTCATGGCACGGCAGAACTGGCCGGACGGGACGGTCCGCTACCAGGTCGAGGTGGACCTACGCGGGGACACCATGGTCACGATCAACACGTACCAGTGGCCACAGCCGGGGTTGCGGAAGGGCTACGACAGCGGCTCCAAGCCGTCCAGGGCGGTCGACGAGCGGCGGCAGGGGAACATGCCCCAGGCGCGGCCCCGCGGGGCGTAGCGGGGCCGCCGGGGTGTTCGGCTACAGGTAGACGTCCTGCAGCTCCGCGACCAGGACGTCGCCGACGAGCGGGGTGTCCGTGAGGAGCGCGCGGACGGGGCGGCCGTCGACCTTGAGCGGGACGATGGAACCGGCGGGGGCGGAGCTGCGGAAGCGGATGACGCGGGCGCCGAACAGGGCGCGGGAGTTCGTCACCAGGTAGGTGCGGGCGGGGCGAGCCATGATCTGGCCTCTCGAGCGGGGGCGCGCCCCGTGTGGGCCGCCCTGTACCCCTTCGCGCTCCTCGGGCCCTACCGGACAGGATCGGCCGCGTACGGGCCGCTCAGGCGGTTTGCTCGACGTCCTCTTGCCGGAGGGGCACGGCGCCCTCTGCGTGCTTGAGTGCCTGCCGGAGGGCGACCATGTCGGCGCCCTGGACGCCGTGCTCCCGGCTGTCCTTCCAGTGCTTGTGACCCTGCACGGCCGCTGTGGCCTCTCGCAGCGCCGCGAACAGCCGGTCGTACTCGGCGGCCTGCTCGTCCGTCCAGCCGGGCGACGCGGGCCGCTCCGGGTGCTCCCTGCCCCGCTCCTTCTCCTCTGGCCACCCGGGGTGAGGATCGCGGGACCACGGGAGGGTCTTCTGGTGGGCGTGGAGTTCGGCGTACAGCTCGGCGGCGTGGAGCTGCGCGGCGCGCAACTCCTGGGGGAAGTTGTTCGGGTCGAACTTCTCCTCCTCGGCGGCGGACGTCTCGGGGGCAGGGGCAGGCGTGCTCATGCTTCGCAGCCTAGTTCGAGCCAACGACAACGCCCGGCCTCCGCGCGGGGCGGGGGCCGGGCGTGCTCGGGGGCTAAGCGACCGTGTCGTAGTCCTCGGAGTCGAGGAACTCGTTCAGCCGGTAGAGCTGGCACAGGTAGTCAGCGGCCAGGGCCTCACCGTCGACGTCGAAGAACTGGGCGAGCACCCGCGCCGCCATGAGCGGGGGGACGACGTCGGCGAGCTGCTGGAACACGCTCGTGCGGGAACCCTCACCGGGGTACGAGCGGCGGAAGCCGACGAGGAGACCGGCCTCGTTCGGGGTGAGGCGCAGACCGTCGCTGACGCGCTTCCAGGTGCGGGCCTTGCCGGTGAGGCAGTTGGACGGCTTATCGGCGGAGAACTCGTTCCCGCCCTTGGCGCGGCCGGTGGCCGGGTCGATCGGGCGGACGCCGCGCGTGTTGATCCGCTCGCCCTCCTTCCAGCCGAGGGCCTGCGCCATCGTGGTCGGGCGAACGTTCTCGGCGGGCGTGGGCAGGTACGACAGGCGACGGGAGGCCAGGAAGAACACCCGCTCACGACGGGAGGCAAGTCCGAACTCGGAGGCTTCGAGGATGCCCTCGGTGCTCCAGTACCACTCTCCCTCTTCCTGGCCGCCGCACAGCTCCAGGCGGATGTCGTCGAGGATCTGCTGAGGCAGTCGGCTGGACTGCTCCATCGCGATGAACTGGAGCGGCGCGCCCGCAGCCTGCATGCCGAACGCCCAGAACAGCAGCTCCGCCATGAGGCCGATGCGAGGGTCGGTGAGCGGGGCGAGCTGGGCGCGCAATTCGTCCCAGGTGACGCCGGAGCGCGGGGCGAACCCGTCGTGGTAGCCGAGTTCATCGCAGGTGTCGCAGCCCCCGCACCAGTCGTCCAGCTCGTTGCCGGGGAGGAAGCCGCCCGCCTCGGAGGTCTGGGCGAGGACCCGGCACAGGGTGAAGATGTTCGCCTCGTCCTGGCCGGAGTGCTTCCCGGCCGGGGAGAACGAGGGGCAGGGCGGGGAGACGATCAGGCCGCGCACGTACCGCAGTGCGATGTGCTCGGGGTCCAGGGTCGTGATGTCGATGCAGATGCGGCGGTGTCCGGCGGCGCGGGCGGTGGCGCATGCGTCCTTGGAGACGTCCACGCCGACGGCGTCGACCTTGACGCCGAGGACGACGGCGATGCCTTCGGACCAGCCGCCGGGGCCCGCGAACAGCTCGACTATGCGGATCGGGTCGCCGGGGAGCGGGGCAAGCAGCCACTCAGCCGGCCACGGGTTCGCGGCGGCTTCCAGGACGGCGTACACCTTCGGCGGGATCGGCAGGCCGCTCTTCCGGGCGAGGGTGGCGACGTGAACGGCGGTTGCGACCGCTGGGGGCATGATCCGCATCTGGTGTTCCTCTTGTTCGTTGGTCCGCCGGTGGTTGCTCTCCACCAACACGCCAAATAGTACACCAAGGGAAATCCCGAGACGGGGAACAGTGAAAACGTGAAGACCGTTACCTTGGGCTGTGCGTTTTCCCTGGGATGTAGGGGTGGGGTCAGTGGAACTCGGGCCGCCAGGTGCTGCAGCCGGAGCACACCGTGGGGCACGGCTTGGAGCCGCAGCAGGGCGCGCACTCCCCGCCGGGGGCGCCGCACGGGCAGGGCAGGGCGATACCCAGCGGCGTACGCCCTCCCGCGTTCTCCCCCTCGATCTCCTCGTCCGTCCGGGCCCTCTCGGGCAGGAAGTCGAGGAAGTCGTGCGGCGCGGTGTCCTCGACACGCTGGGCCAGGCCGAGGATTGCGCCCGGGTCGCGCGGGTCGTGCGCGCCCCACAGGGCGGCGATCTCCTCCGGGACGGCCGGGAGCTGCTCGGCGCGGCTCAGCAGCTCCGGGAACGCCCGCACGATCTCGCCCTCAGCTCCACGGACCGAGTCGAGTCGGAGGTAATCCCCGTCGTAGTCGGTCTCGTGCCGGGTGATCACAAGGAACCGGGCGTCGGGGAACTGGGCGTGCAGCGTGGCGGCCAGGAGCGGGACCATCGCGCCAGCGGCGGCGCGCGCCTTGGCTCGAGCGTCCTCGAACGCGGAGAACGGGGTCAGGGTCGCAGTGGTCACGGGTTGGGTCGTCCTTCCAGAGGCGGGGTGCGCCCCGCGAGCCGGGCCCACGGGGCGCGGCGGGTCAGCGGGCGAGGCGCGGGGCGAGGGAGACCAGGAAGTCGACGCCGACGCCGTGGAGGTCGACGGACGCGGGGCTGGTGTCACGGACCCGGGCGGCCGAGTCCAGCGCGGGCGCGGCGTACCCGTACACGCCGGGCCGGGTACCGAACGCGATCCCGCCCGCGTCGGCCTGCTCGACGTCGACGCGCTGCGCCAGGAATGCGGCCATGCGGCGCTGCAACCGTCCCTGGACGTTGCGCATGGGCCAGGTCTTCGGCACCAACGGCTTCGCGGGCAGGAACCGGGCGACGGCCCGTTCGACGGCGCGCACCGGGCCCTCGATCTGCACGTCACACGCGGGGTTGCTGCCGTGCAGCGTGGCCGAGTACCGCAGGCCGCTGGAGGACCAGGTGACGGTCGACGTGTTCACCAGGAGACCGCCCCGCTCGTACGTGACCGCGCCCTGGGCGCGCATGGCGTTGCCGATCTCGTAGAGCAGTTCGAGCCGGGCGCGGGAGACGTCCTCGCGGGTGCGGGCGGCCTCGTCGTCGACGACGGGCAACACCAGGCGCAGCACTTCGCGGGCTATCCCGGCCGGGGCGACGGTGGCGAGCTTGAGGTCCGGCCGGGTCGGCTCACGGTCGGGGAGCTGCCATCCGATCTCGGTATCCCAGGGGCGGGCGACCAGGACCAGGGCGCGCGTGCCGTGCACCAGGCGGGCGGCGGGGTGCCTGGCCGTCCACCAGGGGGCGTACGGCTCGACGGTCCACGGAATGCCGGCGCGCTGCGGGAGGAGCGCGGCGACGTGCTCGGCGAGGGTGCGGGCGGGGCAGGCAGGGCGGGGCGGGGCGGTGGCGGGGGAGGTCATGCGGGGGCCTTTCGAGGGGGCCGCGCCCCCGGGCGGAGGGGCGCGGCCGGGCGGGCGAGGGTCAGACCAGGTGCGAGACGGCGGTGAGCAGCAGGTCCGGGCCGAGGCTGGAGAACTCGGCGACGACCCGGCGGGAGTCGTCCGCGTGGTCGGTGGGCTCGTCCTTGCCGGGGAGCGCGATCCAGCCGCCCGGCTGCTCGTGGCCGCCGAACTCGACCTCATGGGCGTCCAGCGGGCGGAGCTGCGGGAAGGCGTCCGTCAGACGGCGCGTGAAGACGCTGCCGACGTCGGCGGGCTCCCGTCCTTCGGCCGTGGGCAGCACGACCGGCAGGAAGCCGTACAGGCCCGACATGGGCCCCTCGTACGACATCTTGAGGTTGCCGGAGTCGTTGATCACCCACACGCCCCACTCGGCACCGTTGGACGCGGTCCAGGTCATGCCGACGCCCAGGTGATGCCGGACGGGGTCGACGTGCGCGCCGTGGTCGATGAGGGAGAACCCCACCTCGTTCAGGTGCTGCGCCCCGTCCACGATGACCTGTTCGCGGCCGTGGGCGCGCACGGTGGCGCTGGCGGCCTCCCGGTCGAGGCGGGGCAGGACGACGCGCAGCAGGCGCCCAGCGAGCTCGGCGACGGGGTCCGGGCCGGTCTCGGTGATGACGGCGTCTGGGGCATCGGCGACGCCGTGCCGGTCGGCGTAGACGGAGATGCGGCCGTCCTGCTCGACGACGTCCAGGGCGCGGTTCCCCTGCACCAGGCGGGCCGTGGAGGCGCCAGCGCGGATGATCTGGGGGGCCGGGTCGACCTGCCAGGCGACACCCTTGCGGGTGGGCAGGAGGGCGGCGAGCGGGGCAGCGGTCCCGGCGGGGGAGACGGCGGCAGTGATCACGGTGGTGTTCCTCGCTTCGTGGTGGGTCCGGCGCGGTGCTCTCCGGCCGGGGAATGGGGTCACGCGGGTTGTGCTTGTGTCGCCCGGGGCCACGCGGCGGGCGCGGCCCCGGACGGGGTGATCAGATGCAGGGCTCCAGGGCGAGCGGCTCGAACGTGACGAGGAGCGTGCTGTTGTCGTTCGGCTCGATCCACCCCGAGTGATCGGTCAGGGCACCGTCCAGGTCGCGGTGGCGGCCGGAGAGGTCGAGGGTGCGGGTGCTGCCGTCGACGAGGGTGACCGTCGGGTTGCCGTCGTTCCAGAAGAACCCGTCTTCCCACTCGCGGGTGGTGAACTCGGCGGACACGGGCGCGGGGGCGTCGGGCTCGTCCTCCGCGAGAACGTCCTTCACCGCCTCCAGCACCTTGCCGGGCAGCGATGCGGTGTTCCGTGCCTCCAGGAGCCTGTCGGCCTCGTCGCGCAGGTTCATCAGGTCGTCGTCACTGAGCAGCTCCAGGGGGAGCGTCATGGTGAGCGTGGCGGCCATCTGGGTTTGTCCTCCGGTCAGTTCAGGTGAGGGGTTGGGCCACGCCCCGGGGCGGCTCGTTCGGCCAGGCCCCGGGACGCGGCGGTCGCGGGCGGGTCAGACCGATTCGGCTTCACCGACGCGCAGGTACCGGCCGGTGTCGATGTAGTGCTGTCGGGACGCGGACGATTCGAAGTCCCAGTCGGCGGGGTTGTAGCCGGTGACAGCGCGGATTGTGGCGGCGGACAGCTCGGCGAGGTGGTCGAGCCCGTCGGTGGCAGACGCGCCTTCGAGGAACAGGCCCTCGTCGTAGTCGCGCACCCCTTCCGGGAGGGGTGCGGGCGGGAAGTCGTCGTCTTCGTAGTGGCTGAAGCCGATGCACAGTTCGCCCTCGTAGTCCACGGAGAACACGAACTTCGCGACGTAGGGGCCGAACACGGTGCCGCTGGTGCCGAAGGATCCCGACTCGGCCGTCCAGCCCTGACCGAGGAGCTTGGCGGTGGCGCGGGCGATGTCGGAGACGCTGAACGGGTACTCATAGCCGGGCTCGGGCGTGTAGTTGCCGTGCTCGTCGTACTGCGGGGCCTCGGGGGCAGCGGTGCTCATCGGGTGTTCCTCCGGTTTGTGGTGGCCCGGCGTGCTCTCGCCGGGTAGTACGCCGGGCGGGCGCATCCTGTGACGCCCGCCCGGCGGGGCGGTCAGTGCTGGTTGCCGGGGCGGCCGTTGTCGACGCGGACTTCGGAGGCGAGGCGCGCGTGCTTCTGCCAGACCTTGAAGACCTCGCGCAGCCAGTCGTCCGTGCGCTCCCACTGGTGCTCGTTGTCGTCGTGGAGCAGGTGCAGCGCGTGCGCCAGGTCGGCCTCGCGCTGGGCGAAGTCGGCGAACTCGGGGTTGACCGGGTTCAGGCGAGCGGGGAACGGCAACTCGCGGTCGACGAGCGGCACCAGGACGTACTCACCGAGCTCGGCGGGGAAGCGGGCGGCCGGGTGGTCCACGGCGACCTGCTCGGCCATGAACAGTTCCTCGCACGCCTCGGTGGGCAGCTCCTCGTACGCGCCGGGCGGGACAGCCTCGAACTCTCGGGCGGCGGCGTCGAGGCGCTCAGCGATGGCCAGATGGGCGGCGTGAATGCCGGGGTCGGCGGTGTGCCGGGTGCGGGCGATCTCGGCGACGACGCGGGCGCGCTGGGCGGCCTGGCGGTACTGGTCGAGGAACGGGGCGGCGGTGGTGGTGGTCACGGGTGTCTCCGTCTCCGGGGTGTGGAAGGTGGGGCCGGGGGCGCGGGGCTCAGAGGGTGGGGCCGCGCCCCCGGCGGTCAGGGGGTGGCTCAGGCGGCGATCAGCGCGGCGCGGACGGTCTTGTACTCGGCCTTGCGCGGCTTGTACGCGGCGGCGATCTGCGCGACCTGGGCGCGGGTGTACCGGTAGGCGGTGACGGCGTGGCGCTTGAAGCCCTGGGCGGTGCGGCGGATGCGGGCGCGGCGGCCCTTGATGCCCGCGTTCTTCGCGGCGGTGCGCAGGGCCTTGACGACGCCCTTGACGGTCTCGCGGTCGGCGCCGGTGGCGATGACGTGCGTGGCCAGGGATCGGGCGGTGGTGCGGACGCGGCGGGCGGCGCGGGCGACTTCGCGGCGGGCGGCGGAGGCGGTGCGGTTGGCGCGGACGCGGTCGCGGAGAACGGTGCGGGCAGTGGCCATGGGGTGCTCCTCGGTTCGTTGGTGTGTCGGCGGTTGCTCTCCACCAACAAGGGAAATACTACACCAAGGGAAATCGCGAGGGGAGCAAGTGGCCCGATCAAATCGAAGTTTTCGCAGATGAAAGCGCACCCGATCGCTTCCAGATCGGTCGGGCGCACTGTCTACGGCTTACCGTTCTGGCGGGTCAGAACAGGGTGTCGGTGTCCGGGGTGGGGGCGGCGGCCGGCCTACGGGCGCGGGTGGCGCTGCGGTCGGTCGGGGCGTCCCCGAACAGCGCGTCGGTGCCGTTCGAGTGGGCCACGGCCTGCACGCGGCGGGTGACGGTGCGGGCGTCCACCAAGGCGAGCGGCGCGGCCGGGTCGAAGTCGGCGCGCTGCATGGTGGTCCAGTCGATGCCCTGGGGGTCAGTGGCAGTGCTCACGGGGTCTCTCCTGTCTCGGGGTGGCGCGGGCGGGGCCGGGCGCGCTGCGTGGGGCGCGCCCGCCATGGGGGGAGCTGTCAGGCGGCGATGGTGAGGTGGGCGCGAGGGTTGGCCGCCTCCTCGCGCAGCTCCCGGGCGGTGTCGCGCACGGTGGCCATAACCTCCTCGGCCTGCGCCGGTGTGAGCCGCTCCGCGCCCTCGCGGGGGCCCTCCTCGGCCTCCACGACGGCGAACACGGCCGCGTAGATCTCCGTGGCCAGCAGGTGCGCGCCCTTCACGCGCTGGGCGACGGAGCCGGGCCGGGCGGCGTCGAACTCCTCACGGGCCGCAGCGACCTTCTGCCCGTAGTACAGGGCGGAGCCCCACCCGTGCTTGACGTACTCGTGGCGCACGGTGGTCTCGGCGATGTGCAGTCCGTCGCGGATCGCGCGGTTGGCCTGCCCGCGCTCCATCAGACCGCTACGGACGTAGCCGTTGACGACGTCGCGGGCGGCTCGTTCGGTGGCGCTCATCTTCCGGGCCATGGTGTGGGTCCTCTCGAGGTTGTGCGGGGCCGGGGCGCGGTGCTGCGCCCCGGCGGGCGGGTCGGGTGGGTCAGGCGTTGCGGGCGGCCTCGGCGGCGGCCAGGCGGGCGTCTGCCCATGCGCGGATGAGCGCGGCCCCGGCGCGCCCGGCGACGGCGGGCGTTGCCCCGCAGTCGAGAGCGGCCAGGTAGCGGCGGGCGGTCCCCTCGACGGCCACGGGGCGGGTGAACGTCTCGACGAGCCGTTCGAGGTTCAGGTTCGGGTACGACTGGACCAGGGAGCGGGCGGCGTACACGGCGATTCGACCGGCGGCGTCGCCGAGTTGCTCGGCCTGGGCGGGGGTGAGGGGGGCGCTGGGCATGGTGTGCGGGCCTTCCTGGACGGAGGGGCCGGGGCGCGGAAGGGCGCGCCCCGGCGGGGCGGGGTGAGGGTCAGCGGCTGGTGTGGCTTGCGTCGCGGTGCTCGCCGAGGGCGTCGGCCTGCCCGTCAATCCAGCCGTCGACCCACGCGACGGTGCCCGCGTCGTTCGCGTCGCCGGTGACGTGCGGGATCGTCGGGCGGGTGCCGTCGCCGAGGTCGGCCACGCCCGCCTTCCAACCGGCGTTGTACGCGGTCACGATGTCCGCGCGGTCCGTGTGGGGCCGGAAGTCGTCCGGGGTGGCGTCGGACGCGCCGATGGCGCCCAGAGTGCCCAGGACGATCACGGCGACGCTGGACGCGAGGATCGCGGCGGGGCGGGGTCGGTGGGCCAGGGAGCGCGGGAATCGCGGCATGGAGTGCTCCTCGTTCGTGGTGGGCCCCGGTTGCTCTCCGGGACCGTGGGCGGTGCGCCCTGCGCCCGTTCCGGCAGACAGCCGGCCTCGGGGGCGGGGCGCACCGCCCGCCGGGGGGTGGCGGCGGGCGGTGCGGTCTGGGGGGTCAGGCCGAGACGGCGCTGTCCGTCGTCATGAAGAACGGGTTGATCAGCGCGTCGGCGCTGTCGCCGTTGAGCGCTTCGCGGAATCCGGCGGAGCGGTCCCCGGCGACGACGAGGTGAACGGCGGAGCCGGGGATGGCGTGCTTCACGTCCCAGGCGCGGTTGACCTGGTCGTCGTAGGCGAAGGCGTCGGTGAGGCCGAGGTGGTGGACGGCGGCGCGGTGGGTGCCCGCGTCGGTGACGACCGCGATGAAGAGGTGGAGCTGGGGGGTCTTGTCCAGGGAGATGGCCATGGTGCGTTCCTCGCTTCGTTGGTTGGCCCCGGTGCTCTCCGGGGCGACGAGATGAACAGTACACCCAGGGGAATCTTTCGCAACACCACCGGCGCAACATTCCGCAAGAATCGCAGTTCAAGTGCCATAAAGTCACACGGCGCACCATCCATAAATTTCCCCAGGTTGACTATTCCTGGGGTGGTAGGTACGTTCAGCACACGCCACTAAGGCGGGGTCGGGGCGAGCATCCCCGGCCACACCAACGAACCGAGGGAGCACCCCATGACGCTGACCGCTACCGACCGCGCCGAGTGGATGGCACTGCAGGTCTTCATCTCCGCCCGCCAGGACAACGGCCGCGTCGTCACACACGACCTGGTCGACGCCGTGATGAGCCGCGACGCCAACAAGGAGTGCGGCAAGGCCAACAAGGAGACCGTCCGCCGCATCATCCGCCGGAACGCCGAGTCGGAGCGCGTCCGCGTCATCTTCACGCCGGATGAGCGGTACTGGGCCATCCGCGAGCAGCTCCACCACATGAGCGACGACCAGGTGCACGCCCTGCGCGACGAGATCGTCGAGGGCGGCGACCGCGACCCGCGCGGCTGGGACAAGCAGCTCACCGACGCGATCTCCGTGCGCCTGTCCAATCGCCTGTCCCCGACGCGCCTGCACGGTGTCGAGCCGGTCTCCATCCGCCTGTGGAGCAAGCCCCCCGCGAAGCTGGAGGAGCTGCCCAGCGCCGACGTCGTCGTCGACGCGCCGCACGCGGTGTACGTCGGCGAGGAGCGCAAGCACGACGGCATCCCCGCCGCCCACGTCCGCAAGATCGTGTCGAACCTGCGCTTCAAGCGGCAGCCGTTCCACCAGGACCCCGCAGACCGCGCCATTGTCGTGGAGAACCGCCGGTACGTCCCGCAGCCGGCCCCCGGCGCCGCGCCCGCCCAGGAGCGCCAGCACGTTCGGATCGTCAACGACGGCCCCGCCGAGATCATCCCGACCCGCCAGGCCCTGGACGAGATCAACGCCGCGATGATGCAGCCGCTGGTGAAGCGCACCGTCAAGCGGATGTCCGCGAGCAAGTCGACCGCCCACATCGTCTACCGCGACGGCCGGACCGTGTACCTGCGCCCCGCCACCCCCGGCGACACGTTCCCCACCCCGACGGAGCGCCCCACGGACGCCGAACTCACCGGCGACATCAGCGCCGAACTCGCCGACTACTACGCCGAGACCTTCCAGGCCATCGCCGACGGTTCGGCCCTCCCCGTCCGCGCCGACATGATCCGCCCCGGCATGGACGTGATCGCCGCCCACATGGACGAGACCCGCACCGTCTCCGCCGTCACGGCCTTCGTCGGCCCCGGCGCGCCCTGGGTCCGCCCCACCTGGACGTTCCGCAGCCACGACGAGACCACCACCGGCAGCACCTTCCCGCCGGACATGCACCTGATGGTCACCCGCGCCTCCCTGGACGCCGTGTTCGGCACCACCCCCGCCGAGGACACCGCCCCCGCCGCCGCGCCCCTGTACGCCGCCCTCGCCGCGTACGAGGCCACCATGCTCTGCAACGGCCCCCGCGACCTCGACGACCTGGCGCGCCACCTGCACGCCGTCGGCAAGGCCGCGCCCACGGCGCACCACCGCGAGATCCTGGAGGCGCAAGCGGACGTCATCGAGGGGGCGTGGGAGGCCCTGCGCACCGCCGGAAACCTGCGGGCCCGCAACGCCGCCCACGACAAGGCCCGCGCCGCCGTCGAGCGGGCCCGCGCGGTGATCCTGACCGTCGCCCCGCACGCCCACCGCATGCACGGCACCGATATGCCCAGCACGGCCGAGGAGATCCGGGCCGCCGCAGTGGCGTACAACGCCGTCGGCAGCACGCCCGAGGAGCTGTCCGCAATCGGGACCGGCACGGCCACCGTGCGCGTGCACTGCGCCAGCGATTCCGGGACCGGCTGGAACGTCACCGCCACGATCACCGCCGGGGTCGACACGCCGCTCGGGCATATCCCCGCGCACCCGCCGGTCGTCGAGAAGTTCCGCAGGCGGGACGGCCGCGAGGACGCCGCCGTCAATGCCCGGAGGGTGATCGGCGCCCTGTTCCGCGTCGACGTCCCGGTCTCGTACGTCCTCGACCGCCGGGTCTGATCCCGACCCCGGTGCCGCCCGGCCGATCGGGTCGGGCGGCACCCTCGGGGCCCATACGCGCACGCGCGCGTGTGTGGACGGTCCAGAAAGTCCAGAAACCCCGCTCTCCCGGCTCTGCAGGCGCCCTTTGGTCGGTTCGGTGTGTCCGGACGTCGCGCGCCGCTCTCAGGAAGGCTCACGGCCCGTCATGCTTCCCCCTTGGCTTCAGTCTCGGCTCGCTGTTGAGCCGTCCACGCACACGTTCGTCTCGTTCACGGACGAGGTGGCCCGGTTGTTGGAGTTGCCGCCCGCTCCCTCCGCCGAGGTGTACGAGCGGAGTTACGACACGGACCACGTCTGGATGTTGTGGCGGTACAAGGACGGCGGGGCCGCGCTGTTCCTCGAACGCCCGGACGGGGAGCTGCGCGAAGGCGTGACTATCCGGCTCCAGTGGCATCACTCGCCGGATCCGGCAGTCGTGGCGGCGATGGTCCGCGCGTACGGGCGTCGTGGGCGTCGTGGGCGTCGCCCCTGCCTCTTGGTTCGCCTCTTCCGCCGCTGAGCCGGCCGCCGTATCCCGCGCAGCTCCCCGCCCGTGTTCTGCCCTGCCGAAGGATCCCCCGTGTCTACCCCTGCCCTGTTCGACCTGCCCGCCGGCCCGGTGAGCACCGCGGCTGTGCCTGCCACGTTCCGGCCGTCCGGCATCACCGTTTTGTCGTATGGGCTGGGTGCAGACAGTACGGCGATCCTGCTGCGGTTCCTCGCCTCCCCGGAGCGGTACGGGCTGCGGCCGGACCTGTCGGACCTGGTGGTCGTGCACGCCGTGACCGGCGACGAGTGGCCCGACTCTCTGGACTACGTAGAGCGCCTGGTACTCCCGTTGCTTCGGGCCGCCAGGGTTCGGCTGGTGCAGATCGCCCGGTGCGGGCCGGAGGACGCCGACGGGGTGGTGATCCTGGATGACTCCCGGCAGCCGCGCCGGATCTTCGCTCAGGGCCCGTGGAGGCTGTCCGACGAACTGCGCGCGGCCGGGACGGTCCCCCAGATGGCCCGGGGCAAGCGGACGTGCTCGCTCAAGTTCAAAGGCTGGTGCCTGGACGCGTGGGCGGCCGCCGAGTTCGGTACGTCGTCGTTCCGTCGGGTCATCGGCTACCACGCGGGGGAGATGGACCGGGCCGAGAAGGACACTGGTATTCAGCGCGAGGCGAACGCGGAGGCGGGACGCACCATCTGCGAGCCGTACTATCCGCTGATCCACGAGCGCATGAAGCGGGCCGCCGTAGAGGCGTACGTCCTCGAGCGACTCGGCGAGAAGATCCGTAAGAGTTACTGCGCGCAATGTCCCTTCAGTGGGGTCTGTGCGTCCCGTGGGGCGCATGAGGAGCGGCTGAGGCAGCATCCGAACATCGCGGCGGACGTGCTGCGCATGGAGTACGTGTCGCAGGCTCTGAACGAGAAGGTGGCGCTGTACGGCACGACGTCGCTCCGGGGCCGGCTCACCCAGGACGGCCGGAACACGGCGGTACTCGAGGCGTTCGCCCTGTCCCTCGAGCAGGCCCCGCACGCGGTGTACGAGATACGGCGAATATACTTCGCGGCCCGCACGCCCGAGTGCAAGCAGTGGCACGGAAGGAACTGCCGGTCGCCGCGCTGGTGGTGCCGTCAGGCCCGTACGGGGCACTGCGTCGACGCGCACCCGGCCGGACGGTTCGAGCCCTGGTGCTCCGGCTACGACGAGTGCCGGGGGGAGACGAAGAAGGGGCAGGCGTGGCGGTCGGTGCGCACCGTGTACGAGGGGAGCCGGGCCGGGGCCGAGGCATACGTGTGGGCCATGGCCGCGCAGCACGGCATGCGCCTTGAGCGGGGCGAGCACTCCGGCGTGGAGCGGGCCCACTACATGACCGATGGCGACAGCTACCCCACGGCGTCCGCGTACCTGGTGGCGGCGCCGGCGGGGGTGCACGACAAGCAGCGCCCGAAGTTCGAGGAGCGGTTCACGCAACTGACGGGCCGGGTCGGAATGGTGGGCACGCCCGTGCGGGAGCTGCCGGAGCAGAAGCCGCGGAGGCTCACCCACGGGACACCGCCCATCCTGCGGGCGAAGACCATCGGGGGCGTGATGCTGATCGCCTAAGAGGAATGATCAGTCGAAGGAATTCGATGGCGCAAAATCTCGCGGTTTTACTGGGCAATCCCTACCCGTGATTGCCCTGGGTGTACTATTCTTTGTGTTGGTGGGAGAGCAACCCGCCAGACCAACGAAGGAGGAACACCCCCATGAACGTTGCCCTGGCAGTGAAGCCCCTGGAGGAGCTCACCGAGCAGTACGGGCCCATGCGCACCGTGCTGCACTCCGTGACACCGACCGCCGTTCCCTCCCAGCAGCACCCGACCTACGTCTTCAACATCCTGGGCGGGGAGACGCTGCGGGAGTCGGTCATCAACGGCACCGACGACACCGCAGACCTGTTCGTGCGGCTCGTCAAGTACATCGACCCCGTCAGCCAGTGGGTTCGGTTCGCCGTCGACTACTGGTCCGTCAACGGGTTCTGGGCCACCGACCACGTGCACCGCGCGGTCGCCGAGGCCGCGTACGAGGACGCCGCGCGCGCCGAGTTCGCCGAGCCGACGCTGACGCTCTCCCTGGAGCGGTTCACGCGCGGCCTGGCCAGCTTCTACGACGTCACCGACGTCATCTGACCGGTCCGGTCCCTCTCGCCGGGGCGCGACCGTACGCGCCCCGGCCCATCCCCCCTTCACCGCCGAGGAGAACCACGTCATGGACGCTCTGACCACCTTCCCGACCATTGCCACCGGCGCCCAGATAGCCACCGCGGCACTCGCAGGGTGGGGCGTCACCGCCTTCGAGGACGGCGACGTCGACGCCGGGACGAGTTGGCTTGTTCTCGGGCGAGGCGAGGGCCGCCCGCAGGAGGACCGGGAGCCGTACCTGTTGATCATCCTGTACGCCTCGGAGGAAGCCGACTGCATCATGAACCTGCCCGTCCAGCGGCACGACACCTGGCGTCTCGTCAGCGGCGACGGCACCGGTACCGAACGAGAGATCGTCACCGAGTCGGCCCGCCGCATCGACCGTGTGGCCGCACGCGCCGCGGAATGGCTGTTCGCTCCGCAGGACTGAACGCCCGCAGCTCCGCACCGCCTTCGTCCGGGACGCGACCGTACGCGCCGCGCCTCGGCACCCTCCCCAACTTGCACACCTCATCGAGGAGAACTCCGTCATGCCCCGTGCCGCCAAGCCCGCCGAGGACCTCACCTCCGCGCCGCGCCCCCTCGGCTGCCTCCCCGCGAGCGCCGACGTCCCCCAGGTGAAGGCCGCCATCCGTCTCCTCACGCACGACGGGCAGCCGCTGGCCGCGTTCGCCGAGCGGGACCGGTGTATCAGCGCCGGGGCCTACCTGGACCCCAACCGCGAGACCGGTGAGGTGGTCCTGGAGTTCCTCGCCGAGGACCGGCCGACCGACGGACGGGAGGAGTTGGACGCCGAGCGGGTGCGCGTCACCCTTGAGTACGCCGACCTGTTCCGCGTGGCCGGCTGGACCGTGCAGGAGTTCCGGGAGCGAGACCACACCAACCGGGAGCGTCTGACGCGGCTCATCCTCACGACCCCGCCGCCCACGGCCCGCGAGCGGATGACCGCTGCGCTCGACGAGTACGGGATCACCGCCCACGTCGACAAGGACGCCGGTAACTCGTGGCTGGCCATCCCCGTGACCGGCAGCGACTTCCCTGGTGTGGGGACGCCCCACCTGATCGCGTACGTCTACGAAGCGCGTGAGGACTGGGTGTTCGTCGACAACCCGATGGAGCACTGGGCCGGTGGCTGGGAGGTCAGGTTCAACTACGGCTCAGTCGAGGTGGTCATCCACCGCAGCGATGCGGCCGCCGACCCGGCAAGCGCGACTGCCACGGCCGCCAAGCTCATCGCCGCCATCCGCGCGGCCTGGGCCGGTTAGCAGCTCCCCCGACCGGGGCGCAGCCCGCACGGTGCGCCCCGGCTCCCCGGCCCCCCTTCTCCGCCCGCCTCACGTCCTGGAGGACCTCCCCATGCAGACCCTCGCCCTGTTCGACGTCGCCCCCGCCGCCCCGGCCCCCGTGAAGCGCCGTAGGCCGCTCGCCCTGGGAGAGCTGCCCATCTCTAGCGTCCCGGCCGCGTACGACCGTGAGCACCTGTACAGCCCGAAGGCGGACACCATCGAGTGGATCGACTACCGGCCCGGCGACCGGTTCGCGGCGCTCTCAAGGTCCCCGCACGTGCCGAAGGCGTGGGGCACCTGGTGGAGGACCGAGGCGAGCGTGCCGACCCCTGACTTCCTCGGGCTGGAGTCCGGCGACGTGATCACCCTCGCGGACGGCGACACGGCAACCGTCGTATCGACCTGCCGGTTCGGCGCGGTCGTCCGCTACGCGCTGCCGTCGAGCCCCTGGCGCGACAAGGAGCACGCCGAGCAGTACGTGACCGCCCGCAACCAGTTCGGCCACTGGTACCGCTGACCGCCGCCGGGGCGCGGCCCGTGCTGCGCCCCGGCCCCTCAGCCCCGCTCTCCGCCCGCTCCACGCCCTAGAGGACGCCCGCCATGTTCACCGACACCCTGTTCGATCTCCCGGCCATCCAGAGCCCGACGGTCGCCCCCGTGGTCGAAGCGCCGGCCGGGCCGAAGCCCAAGGCGAAGCGGAAGCGCGTGGTGCATGCGTCGGTGCCGTTCGAGCCGTCGACGACCGTGCCTGACGAGATGATCCGGGACGCGGACTGGATCGTCATATCGACGTCGGGTGGGAAGGATTCACAGGCGATGCTGTCGTACGTCGTGCGGCGTGCGAAGGCGTTGGGGATGCTGCACAAGGTTGTTGCCGTCCATGCGGACCTGGGCCGGGTTGAGTGGGCGGGGACGCGCGAACTCGCCGAGCTTCAGGCGGCGCTCGCCGGGGTTCCCCGGTTCGAGGTGGTCCAGGCGAAGGGCGCCGATCTCCTCGACCGCGTCGAGATCCGGTACGGCAAGCTGAAGGCGAAGGCCGAGGAGGAGGCGCGGGAGCGCGGCGAGGACCCGGCCACGGCGAAGGTTGCGCCGGCCTGGCCGTCGAGTTCTGCACGCTGGTGCACTGCGGACGTAAAGCGGGGCCCGATCCGGACCCTGTACACGCGGCTCGTCGACGAGCTCGCGCACCTGGGCCGCGCCGTGCGGATCCTGGAGTGCATCGGCCAGCGGGCCGCGGAGAGCACCGCGCGGGCGCAGCTCGCCGAGGTGGAGATCAACCGCGGGGCGAGCAACGGCAAGCGGGTCGTGACCACCTGGCGGCCGATCCACGCGTGGAGCGATCGGAAGGTGTGGCGGGAGATAGCCCGGTCGCGGCTGCCGTACCACCCGGCGTACGGCTGGGGAAACCGGCGCCTGAGCTGCGTTTTCTGTGTCCTCGGGTGCAATAGCGACCTCGTGAACGGCGCGCGGCGTGTGCCGGAGCTCGCCGCGGCGTACGCCCGGACCGAAGTCGTGGTCGGCACCGACTTCAAGAAGGGGCTGAGCATGGCGGAGATCATCCGGCGCGCCCAGGCCCTGGAGGCGGCCGAGGGGCCCGCCGCGCGGCCGCCGGTCGGTACGGCGATGGCCGAGCACGTCGGGCGGGCTGCGACGAGCAAGTACCGGGCCCGCCAGGCTGCGTTGTACGGCCTGGCCGCTTGATCTACCTCATGCCCGCGCCGGGCCGGTCCGGCGCGGGCAGACTGACCCCCGCCCCCTTCCCGATGGAGACGACAATGCCCGAGCAGCCCGAAGACCTCGACGAGCAGCCGGAGGCGGTGCGCGCCCTGGTGGGCCGGACCATCACGGTGACGGAGGCCCTGTCGGGGATCCCGAACGCCCGGCCGTACCAGCTCCGGATCACCGAGGCCCGCATGGCGTCCGACCCGGCGTCCCACACGGTGCACGTGACGGGCGACCGGCTCCGCATGGACGGTCTGCCCGCCACCCGCAAGTGGCGTCCCGTCGAGGGCGCCACCGTGTGGCTGATGGACGGCTGGACGGAAATCCTGGACCTGCCCGCCCTGCCGCCGCGGGAGTGGGTACGGGAGGCCGCGGGCACGCCGGTGTACTCGGAGAGCCAGCGCGCCGGCATCGCGGCCCAGATCGTCGACGAGAGCGCGGCGTACCGGGTCACGGTCGGCGACGTCGTCGAGGACCAGGCCGCGCCCGGGGACCCGGTGGCGCACCGGGTGGCCGATGCGCTCGCCGAGAACGGGATGCGGCTGGACCGGCACGCGGACGGGCGGACGCTGCGGCTGCGCTACGACGACGGGCGGCCCACGATAATCCTGGCCATGATGAGCGAGGGAGCTGCGGAGCGATGACCAGCAAGACCATCCCGTATACGCACTGGGCGTGCTTCCCGGATCGGGCCAGTGCCGAGCGGTGCGCCCAGGACCTGGCGGACTACGTGACCCGCATCCGTGAGCCCGACGAGAAGCCGGAGTGGCTTCTCCTTGCCGGACGGGACGTCGAAATCGGCGGCATGGTGGAGCGGCACCGAGAGGTGGAGGCGATCGTCACCCGCCACGGGGGCGACTACGACGGCGGCGAGGCGGGGCGGATCGAGGGGGATCCGGCAGTCCCAGGGCGCGACGAGGGCTGAGCCGACCCGCACCGCGGGGGTCGTCCTGGTGGGCGGCCCCCGCCTCTTTCTGCGGATCCCTATCCCCGCAGATTTCCTTTGGTGTACTATTCCTCGTGTTGGTGGAGAGCAACCACCGACGAACCAACGAAGCGAGGAACACCATGTCTGCTGCCGTTCTCTTCGACGTTCCCGCCCCTGCGGCGGATGCTAAGCCCAAGGCAAAGCGCCCTGCCCCCGTGTACGCCCCTCGCCGTTGGTTCGGCGACGTCGACCGCGTGACGTACCTGGGCACGCACCAGCCGTCTTGGCTCGCCCGCGAGGAGTTCGGCAACGACTGCATCCCGCTGTGCGTCTCCCACGGGCGCCTGGCCGACCGCGCGACCCTGCCGCGGGCCGTGACGCCGTGGATGCTCGACTCCCGCGGATTCACGGAGCTGTCGCAGCACGGCCGGTGGACGATCTCGCCGTACAAGTACGCTGCGGCAGCCCGTCGGTACTACGACGGGATCGGCATGATGGACGCCTGCGCCATCCAGGATTGGATGTGCGAGGACGAGATCCTCACGAAGACCGGTCTCACGATCGAGAACCACCAGGTCAAGACCGTCGCGTCGTTCCTCAACCTGATGACGCTGGACGCCGACCTGCCGTGGATGCCGGTCATCCAGGGCCGCACCCTGGACGACTACCTGCGGTGCATCGACCTGTACGACCAGGTCGGCGTGGACCTCACGCTCGAACCGGTCGTCGGGATCGGCTCCGTGTGCCGCCTGCAGCAGACCGACGAAGCCGCCCGGATCATCGAAACGATCTGGGGGATGGGGATCCGCCTGCACGGCTTCGGCTTCAAGAAGACCGGTCTGCGGCGCGTCGCCCACCAGCTCTACAGCTCCGACTCCATGGCCTGGTCGTACAACGCGGTGAACCGGGCCCCGATGCCCGAGTGCGTCGGCAAGCACGTGCACTGCGGCAACTGCCCGAAGTACGCCATCGCGTGGCGGAACGCGCTCCTCAACAGCCTTCCGGACGACCCGCAGTTCCTGCTTGCCGTCTGACCTCACGTCTTCCGGGGCGTCCGCCGTGGGCGCCCCGGCCCCCACCCCTGCAAGGAGAACCCCGTGTCCGTCGTATCCAGCAAGCTCGCCGAGCGGTTCGGCAAGGTCCGCGAACTGGTGGACGTCGCCGAGACCTACGCCGAGGACGGCGCCGCCCTGTCGGCGATGGAGAACCTCGTCGACGCCATCGCGACGATCCGGAGCATCATCGAGCCCGCCCCCGACCAGGACCGGCGCCCGATGTCCCTCGAGCGGGTCGTAGCGACCGTGGAGGGCGCGCTGCACCGCCGGACGGCCGAGGAGATCGCCGCCGTGCCGTGGGTCGCCGAGGCGATCGGCCAGCACGCCCCCCGCATCCGCGCCCTGGGCGAGGTGGTCGCCGTGGCCGAGCAGCAGTACCGGGCCGCGCTCGTCGAGTGGATCGCCCGCGACTGCACGTGCCTGTGCGTCGTGAGCTGCGACGAGGACCCGGCGACCGCATGCAGCCTGTCCGGCCGGCAGCACGTCCACCCAGCGATCCCCGGCCGCCCCGGCGTCTACGGCCCGTGCCCGCAGCACCCGGACGCCCCCCGGCGACCGGTAGCAGCTCCCGCAACACCCGTTCTAGGGCCGGAGAGCAACCGGCCCCGACCATGAAGCGAGGAACACCCCCATGACGCGTGTGACGCGTTCCCACACGATCCGCGGCCACCTCGTCGCCGGAGGTCTCTTCGACCTCGGCCTCGGCGAGGCCACACAGAAGGCCGGTCCCGACGGACACGACGACGGCTTCTCCACCCGGCAACACCACCAGGACGGCACCCTCGTCGTCATCGCCGGCGCGTACGGCCCGAACTGGATCCGGACCCTCGCCGAGATCCGTGGCCGACTCGAGAGCCCGCACGGCAAGTGCACCGTCATCAGCGAGGCGCCCGAGCTCGGCAACCACGAGGTCATCGTGCGCTGGGCAACGTCTGCGGAGCTGCAGGCCTGCAAGGCGGCCGCGGTGAAGCGTCAGGCCCCGCTTCGGCAGCAGCTCCGCGCGCAGGAGGCCGCCCAGGCGCTCGAGGCCGCCGGGCAGCCCGGCCTGTTCTGACACAGCCGTCCGGGCCGCGACGTTCCCCCAGGCGGCCCGACACTTCCACCCCTCACGCCCCAGGAGGACACCGATGGAACCCGTCTCCTTCACCGCGAAGGACATTCCCGTTCTGCGCCAGGCTGCTCGGTTCCTGCGCGCCAGGGAACTGCAGCTCCCGGCCGCCGCGCACGACAAGACCCATCAGGGCGTGCTCACGTCCGCCCTGTGGCTTGACCACCAGGCCGACGAGCTGGGTGCCGCGCCGCAGACCCCGTCCCGGGAGACTCGTCGCCCGATCTTCAATCACCTCGTGGCCCCGTTCGTCGGCGGCCCGGTCTACCACGCCGAGGCCAAGGCGATGCTCGACGCCCACGATGCCGCGGTGCGGGCCGAGACGCTCGCCGACCCCGAGGCCGTGCGCGTGGCCGCGGCCCGCTTGGACCAGGCCGAGGCCGAGGCTCAGGCCGCCGACGGCTACCCGGGCCGGAAGAAGGGCGTTCGCGGGCGCGCAGTGCACGCGACGAAGGCGTGCCCGCCCGACGTAGGGGACATCGGCGCGTGCGGCCAGTTCTACGGAAGTGGCGATGCCGTCGACCTGCCCGAGGGCACCGCAGTGTCGTGCGCCGCATGCATCAAGGCGCTCCCGCGGAAGCGCGCGGAGTCCTCGCCTGCCGAGTAACCGTCCCGGCCGGGTGCCATCGCGCGCCCGGCCCCGCGTTCCCCTCCCCCCCCGCACAACCGGCAGGAGATGCGAGATGACGCCGTACGAGCGCCTCATGGCCGAGGCCATCCCGACCGGCAGGTTCGGTGACCCCGTTAGCGAGGCCCGGCCCCAACAGCCTCTGATGACGACCGAGGAGCAGCAGGCCGCCCGCCGCGCCGCCCTGCTTGCAGCCCAGTCCGGTTGGCGTCTGCCGGATCCCGCCTCGCAGCGCAAGCGCCAGCGGTCCGCCCAGGTAGCCGCCGAGAAGGCCCGCGCACGCGAGGCGTCCCGCCCGCGTCACCTGCGCATCGTGCCAGACCCGAACGGCACCCAAGCTGCTTGACCACCACCCGCCCAGGAAGGCACCGCCATGCGCTGGAACGTCACGCCCCGCCGTCGCAAGCCGAACTCCGGCCGCTGGAGGGCCGACCGCGCCGAGTTCGCGCGCCGCCGGCCGTGGCCGCTCGAGCTCCCCAGCCTGTCCATTCCCCACCCCGCCTGACCATCGCCGCGGTACACCCGTCGGCGGCTACCCGAGAACGGATCCCCGTGCCCAACCGCAAAGCCGTCGTCGAGTCGCTCCGACAGGACGTCATCGGCCCGCAGCACCACTACTCGTTCGGCGAGATCACCACCATGCCCGTAGATCCGTACGAGGCGATCACGGACGCGATGGCCGCGATCCTTGAGCGCATCGCCGTAGCCGTCGACTGGAAACGTCTCCTCGTCGAGGCTTCGTGGCGGCACATCGAGCTCCACCCGGACCACAAGGAGGAGCGGCTCCAGTACCAGAGCGAGGCTGCGAACGTGTGCGGGGAATGCCTGGCCGAGGCCCTGCTGCAGGAGAACGTAGGCGCGCCGGACTGGAAGCGGGAGCGGGACGCCGAGATGCGGCACCAGGCCGTCGACTGGGCCGCGGTCGTCGCCCAAGTCTTGCAGCACCGGCGCGGCGCGATCGAGCACCAGTACCGGACGCCGCACCGTGCCCGCTGAGCCGGCGGGGAGCCGCACCCTGGTCTGCCACTGGTGGGAGGACGAGCGTGGATGCCCCCGCCGTCCACGAGGTTGTGCGTTTGGAACATCCCGTTGTAGGTGTTGATGCATCATCGGGCGGTGAGCACACCCTCATACCTGAACCACTATCAACCTTATGTTTACGGAGTGCCGTTCCGCCTCCCAATCAGAAGCTATGGCGGCAGGGCGAGGTCGGTGGCCTGGGTGCGGGACGGGTCTCGGCTGCTCCTGGCCGTCGGCCAAGGCGGTCAGGTGGGTCTGTGGCAGATGGAGCAAGGCGCTGATGCTCTTGAGTCGTTCGGCGCGCCGCTCCCCTGCCGAGGCGGCACGGTGACGTCTGTGGCGTGGGCGCGGGACAGGGACCGGCTGCTCCTCGCCGCAGCCACCCGCTCCGACGTGGGTCTGTGGCAGGTGGGGCAGGGCGCTGCTGCTCCTGAACTGCTGGGTGCGCCGCCCATCGGCTCGCTCGCCGCGGGGGAGTCGGTGACGTCTTTAGCGTGTGCGCGGGACGGGTCGCGGCTACTCCTGGCCGTCAGCCATGGCCGTTTCTTGCATCTGTGGCAGGTGGGGCAGGGCGCTGATGTTCCTGAACTGCTGGGCGGGCCGGACGACTCGCTCGCCGTGGGGGAGTCGGTGACGTCTTTGGCGTGGGCGCGGGACGGGGACCGGATACTCCTCGCTTTTGGCAGCGACGGCGGTCGGGTGGGTCTGTGGCAGATGAGGCAGGGCACTGATGCTCTTGAGCCTTTCGGCTCGCCGCTCCCCGGCCCCGGCGGCACGGTGACGTCTTTGGCGTGGGCGCGGGACGGGGACCGGCTGCTCCTCACCGCCGCCCGCTCCGACGGGCTGGTGGGTCTGTGGCAGGTGAGACAGGGCGATGCTCTTGAGCCTTTCGGCTCGCCGCTCCCCGGCCCCGGCGGCACGGTGACGTCTTTGGCGTGGGCGCGGGATGAGAACCGCCTGCTCCTCGCCGTCGGCAGCAACAACGGGCAGGTGCATCTGTGGCAGGTGCGGCGGGGCGTTGATGCTCCCGAACTATTCCGTGAGCCGCTCAGGGTCGCAGGCGGTTCGGTTGAATCGGTGGCGTGGGGGCGCGACGGGGACCGGCTGCTCCTCGCCGTCGGCAGCAATCACGGGGTGTATCTGTGGCAGGTGCACGAGGCGCGTCGGGTGCCGCGGTTGCCCGGGTATCAATCGGACGGGCTCGGGGGGTGGGCGTCTGACGATTTGAACCGGGAAGACGAGGCACGCGCTGTTGCCGAACTGGTCACCGCGCGCTCCGCCCGTCCGCCGCTGGCGGTAGGTCTGTTCGGCGACTGGGGCGAGGGAAAGAGTCATTTCCTTGATCTACTGGGCCAGCAGGTCGACGCGCTGAGCAGGATTCCGCTCGCGAACAAATACGTGCGGCAGGTCCGCTTCAACGCCTGGCACTACGCCGAGACCAGCCTATGGGCGAGCCTCGTCACTGAGATGTTCAAACAGCTCGCCACGCCGCCGGGCGGCGACGCGGGTACCGCACAGCGGCAGCTGTCCCGGCTGACTGCTGACCTGGTTGCCCAGCGCCGGTTGAGGGAGCGCCTTGTAGCCGCCCGTGACCGCCGCGATGACCTTCAGCACGCCCTGTCCCGTGCCGACGTCCCTTGGAAGAACCTGGACGCGAGCCGCCGTAGCAGCATCGAGGAGGCTGCCGGGGGTGAGCTCCCTGCTGAGGCGCTGTACCGCGAAAGTGTGAGCAGTGTCCGAATCCTGCGTGCCACATTCAGCAACACCCGGACGCTCATGCGCTCGGCGGGGCGGCGCGCATGGCTGTGGTTCGTCCTGGCACTCGTGGCGAGCGCGGTCCTGCCCTTCGGGATCGAGTGGGTGTGGCCGAACGTGTCCCGGTGGTTGGCCATTAGCGGGTTGATTTGCCTGACTCAGGCGGTCCGCTCCGCGTCCTCCCATGCCAAGCCGGCTTGGGAGAGCATGAAAGCAGCGCGGACAAGAGTGCATCGGGCGGTCGAAGGGCTGCGCGCGCCCTTGCAGACCGCAGCCGACGTCGCGACGGCGGAAGTGGCAGCGTTGGAGCAGGAACTGCAGAACGTCACCGCTGCCGGCCAGTTGGCAGGCCTGATCGGTCAGCGCGCCGCCGCTGGCGACTACCGCGGCCAGCTCGGGCTGATGACGCAGATCCGTGAGGACTTCCAGCGCATGTCCATACTCCTCGCCCAGGCTTCCCGACAACGCGCGACTGCGGCTCCCGCCGGTGACGAGGACGGCCCCCCGCGCGAAGACGAAGCGACGGATGAACTGCCGCAGATCGAGCGAATCATTGTCTACATCGATGACCTCGACCGCTGCCCGCCAGCTCGCGTCATGGAGATGCTGGAGGCTATCCATCTGCTACTGGCCGTCGAACTGTTCGTGGTCGTGGTGGCCATTGATCCTCGCTGGCTGCTTCGTTCCATCGCCGCCCACTACCGCGACGTTCTGCACCTTCCCGGTGGCGCACCAGGCGATGTGGACGACAACTGGATCTCCACACCCGCCCAGTACCTTGAGAAGATCTTTCAGATCGTCTTCACCCTCCCGCCTGTCGACCACACCGGCTATGCCCGCATGCTTGACAGCCTCATCACCGTGCCCAACCCTGTTCGGTCCGCTAACGCCACGGCCGCAGACGGCGGCGCGCCTGAACCCTCGGCCACTCGCCCACCCGATGCCGGCACGGCCCCATTAGCGAACTCCACCCCCCAAGGCGCCGCGGCCTGGGACGAGGATCTGTATGGTCCCGCCGTCGAGGCTCTGCCTATTGTCGAGCTGGCCGACCCTTTCGCCTTTACCGAGGAGGAGGCACACCTGCTACGGATCGTCGGCCCACCCCGCCTGCCCCTGACCCCCCGGTCCGTCAAGCGGCTGGCTAACAGCTACGGCTTGCTGATCGCCCTCCGCCAGTCCCACCGCGAGCACGACCATACTGACCACCCCAACCCCGCTACCCCGACAGCCCCTACGACTTACTACCGCCCCTACCGCGCAGGACTGGTCTTGATCGCCGCCCTGGTCGCCTTTCCTGCTCTCGGTCCTGAGCTGTGCAGACGCATCTTCCAGCAGGCCAACATCGACCCCGAAAGCTCCTGGTCCGACTTCGTAGCCGAGCTGGCTCCACGGCCACACCCCGACCGCCCAGAGACCTACAGCAACGGACTCTGCAGCGAGCTGAGCCCAACTCAGGCCCAGCAGTGGAGTGCACTGCACACCGCGCTGCGCCAGATCACCATCGCCGCCGCTGCGCGCCAACTCGACCTACCCGCCCGCCTCGGCTCCTGGCAACCGTGGGTCATCCCCACTGCCCGTCTCTCGTTCCCCGCCGGGCAAGTCGTCAAGTCCCTGCATCACCGCGACGAGGAGCGCGACTCCAACCTCTAGATCCTGGACCAGTTGCACGTTGCGCGCTCGCGGAAGCTTCAGTCAGTTCTCAGCAGCTATCGAGTGTGCTTACCCGACCACATCCTGCGGCAGCAGCACATCGCAGTCAGCAACTGGCTCCTTGCGTCCGGCTTCTGTGAGGGCTTCGACGCACGCACCTCGCGCGCAACGCCGAACTCGTGAACGGAGCTGGTGCGTTCGGGCGTGCTACGCCTTCTCAGCGGCCGAAAGTACGGCGCTGCTGGAAGTGTTCGACGAGTGACTGCCCAAGTGCCTCATGTGTGTAGTCGGGCCAGCAGCGGTCCTCGAAGCACAGTGTGGCATCCGCAGCCTGGTGGAGCAGGAAGCCAGACAGACGGCGCTCCCCACTGGTGCGGCTGATCAAGGCGGGGTCGGGCAATCCGCAGGTGGACAGGAAGCCGTCGACCGGCAGCTCCCGGCGCTCGTCGTAGTCCACGGCGGCAAGGGCACCGGCGACGGCCCGGCGGATATCTGCGCGGCCGTCGTAGCCGATCCCGAGGCAGACGGTCATCCCGTGCCGGTCGGTCGTGGCCTTCTCCGCCCGCTCGATGGCGGCCAGGAGTCGGGCGGGGACCGAATTGGTGCCGGAGCACTGGGTCAGGACGCGGATCGGGCCGGTGGACGCGGCGACCTGGGTGTTGAGGAGAGCGACCAGGACGTCGACGAGGGTCTCCACCTCAGCCGCGAGCCGGCCGAAGTTCCGGTCGGACATCAGGAAGACGGACGAGGTCTCAACTCCGATGGTGCGGCAGTGCTCGAGGACCTGGTGGACGACGACCGCGCCCTGCCTGAAGCCCTCCCCGACGGTGGTGCCGTGGGCGGCCACCCATCGGCGGTTGCCGTCGGTGATGAAGCCGATGTGGCGAGAGCCGTCGAGGCGGCCAGTTGCGGGAAGCGTCTGCATGGCGGGGAGGAGCACAGGCGCGTCCCGCCTTACGTCATGCGGTGAGGGCGGCGAAGACCAAGCCCGCGGTGATGGTGCCCGATGCCGCGCCGGCGATGGTCTGGGCGAGGGTGTGGTCGCGCAGGCTGATGCGGGACCAGGCGATGACGACGACGAGCGGGTAGGTGAGCCAGACGAGCGGGCCCCAGGTGAGGGCGAGCATCGCCAGTGCGCCGCCTGCGACGGCCGTGTGCACGCTGATCTTCCAGTGCCAGGCCTTGGTGGGGATCAGGAGGACGGCGAGGGTGGCGAGCATTGCGACGACCAGGGCGACCATGTCGCGGGGGGCGTGGAAGACGAGCATGCCGCCGATACCGGCGGCGACGGACGCCATGATCACAGGTATCAGCAGGGTGCGGCGCTGGACCTGGCCGACGTGCCGGTCGGCCCACTTCCCGGTGCGCATGCCGTACTTGATGTACGCCACGGGTATCGCGGCGGCGAATACGATGGCCTCGAGCGCCCAGAGCACGCCGGCGAGCCGGTCGTCTTGGGCCAGGCCTATACCGAGGCTGACCAGGATGATGACGTTGCGCGGCTCCATGCCGTCGGTGATGAGGCGGGCCGCGCGGTTCTCCTCGCGGGCCGGGGTGGGCGCGGCGGTGGTGGCGCTGGTCATGCGGTGACTTCCTGGGGAGTGTAGGCCGCGGTGAGCTTTGCGACGGCGTCGGCAAGGGCGGGGGATGCGTAGTGGTGGGCGACCCGGGTCAGCCACATGGAGTTGAGCAGCAGGTCGTTGCGCAAGGAGAGCACGGTCATGGCGGGCTGTGCTGCGTGGGGCTCGCCGTCGACTGCCTTCTGGCGGGCGATCCGCAGGCACAGCGCCTCCCGGGCAGCGCGGGCTTCGGCACCGTGCAGGCCTGCGGCGCGCGCCTCGGTGAGAGCGTCGCGGTGCAGGTCCTGGCTGACCCATGGGAGCAGGTCGAAGGAGGCGTCGGAGATGTCGACGACCCGCTGGTCCAGGCGGCCGTACAGGTCGCGGAGGCGGCGCCGTTCTTCCTGGGCAGAGGTGCCGTCCTGGAGGCGGCGACGGACGAGGTCCGGCGGGAGGACGGAGACGAGTTCTTCCCACAGCGGGCGGAGGGCGATCAGGCCGCGGCGCATTCGGAATGCGCGGAGCGCGAAGTCGGCGGCGCGTACGGAGCTGCCGACGATGACGAAGAGGATCGTCACGAGCTGGATGACCGATCCGCCCAGGTGGAACTCCGCCTCGGACAGCGGGTACGTCCAGCCGGTGAAGCCGCACAAGAGGAACGAAATCCGGTAGACCGGGTAAAACGAGCCGACGGCGGCGCCCAGTGCCATGAGGCGCATGCACAGCCGCAGGAGCCGGTCGTCCGTCCGCCGGGCGACGGTGAGGAACAGCAAGACCGAGGGGACCATGGCCGACCCGATGCTCAGCAGGTAGACCGTCAGGTGCACCGTGCCGGCGACGTCGCCGTACTGAGCGGAGGCGAAGTCGCGGGAGCCATCGGCAGCGATGATGGCGGGCTCAGCGAACGGGAACGCAACGATGGCCGCGATGCTGAACAAACTCAGCGCGGCCATGCGCGGTTTGAAGCCGACCCAGCGGCGCCACGCCGGCTCTACCTCACGCGGTGGCACGACGGATTCCACCCACCCCAGCAGCAGGGTAGAGGCCAGCATGACGACCAGGTGCTTGGGTAATACCGCCGCGTCCTTGATACCCGTGAGGGAAGCGAGGACGTTCTCGACGGGAGACAGGCGAAGGGTCGCACCGACGGTCAGAGCAAGGAACATTGCGAGGAAGGACCGTTGGCCCGGCGTGGTCGGCCGGTTGTAGATACGGACCGCGACCACCACCCACAGAGGGATGGTGGTGAACAGGTCGATTATGTCGTCTCTAGGCACGAAGTGGCTTCCAGCGGCAGGGGTCACAGGCTGCGGTGCAGCCGGTTGACCAGGGGGTCATGATGCCGAGTGTCCCGGGCCATGTCGGCGGCCCGTCGGCGCAGGAGGAACGCGAACCGCTCGGCCTCGTCCTCGACCCGCACATACTCCGGGTCTTGAGGGCCGTCGTGAGAGCGGGCACGGCCGAACAGGCAGCCGCCGAGGAAGTCGGGGCTGAGAAATTCATACGTCTTGGGCTTGGCCGACGGGGGCTCGGCAGGCAGTTCGAGCGGCCTGTGGCGCAGCCTCTGGTGCCCGAACTCGTGGGAGAGGCTGTGGGTAGCGGCGTCTCCGGTGAGTGCGTCGTCGAGCCAGACGACATCGCTTTCTGCGCCAGAGCGTGTCAGCCATAGGGCGTTCGCGTGGAGCCCGGGGACAGGAGACGGACCGCGCCACAGATCGAGGGCGCGCCCGTAGTGCGTTTGGTAGTGCTCGCGCATCACGGCGAAGAGGGAATCGGCGGTCAGCGGCACCGGGAGGGACAGGTCAGCGAGCGCTTTCTTGATCTTACCGTCAGGAGGTTGCTGGATCACCGGAGTTGAACACCTTGTGGGGGGTTAGTCGCCAGACGGGGCTATTGGTGCGGTTGCCTGTTCCATGTCCTCGATAGCCTCGTGTCGTTGGGCGTACTCAAGGACCAAGGCCTGCCGGGCGGGGGACAAGCGCCGGACAGCTCGGGCAAGGACAGCCACGGTTTGTGGCTCTCGCGGTTCTTCACTCAACGTTCGACGCTTGGAGTCAAGAAACCGTTGCACTTCCTCCACAACCTTCTTGGAAGTTTCACTTCCAGTGGCGTTGAAGACGTCGAGAGGCAGGTCGAAGACCCCCGCAATCAGCGATGCGATTTGAACGCTTGGGCTCTTTACCTCACCCTTGCGGAGCTTGCGGATGGTCTCGCTGCTGATCGCCCCAGATCCGTACTTGGAGTTGATCGCGTTGGCGATCTCGGTGTTGGTGGGCTCGACGAACGTGCCGGGCCTGTCCGGGTCTTCCTTGGCCTGCGCCTTTAGGAGCAGGTTCAGGACCTCGGCGAAGGAAGGCGCCTGGGCGGCGGGTTCTGGGGTCACTGTCGGGTGGTCTCTCCTGCCGGGTGGTGAGGCGATCACCATAGCGGCAAACCACGGATCCGTGTCCGGCTATGAAGTTTGAGCCACAGATCGTTTGACGACAGGGCTCATGACGTTCTTTGATGGACCCGGAACGACACGCTCCGGCGCCATGTGGTGACCAGACGTGTGCCCTTCTGTGCATCTCCTGCCGATTCGCCCCAAAGATCCGCCCACCTCGTGGCCTACGACACTCCAAAGACCAAACCGCACCTGCGGTTTTCCGTGGCGCCCCGAACTAACATTCGATGAACGTGCTACCCGACGGGACGGACTCGCCGTGACGATTTCCGACGCCATCTCTCCGCACTGGGACTCCACCCTCCGGGCTGCCGCAGCCAAGCGAGGCGCCACCGCGCAACAAGAACTGCCGGCAGCGGAAACCTCGATCGAGTTCCGTCTCGGGCCGGAGCACACCCCCGCCGAGAGCATGCGCCGCGCCCGCAGCTTCGTTGCCAAGGTGCTGCCGGCGCTGCTCGCGGACGCATCGCATGCCACGGCCGTCGCGGAGGCGGTGCTCTCTGTTCTGGCCGAACTTGTCGACGTCACCGCGCGCTACCGCGGCGCTGTCGACCTGAGCGGTCGCGTCTCGTGCTTCGGCGACCATGTCTTGATCACCGTCGGGGAGATGCGGCGACCGCTGCCTCCGGCGGAGGAGGAGCCTGGCCTGTTCCTCGTTCGCCGCCTTGCCGACGAGATTGGACAGCACCTTGGCGACAAAGGCGGATACGCGATATGGGCATCCGTGCCAGTCCGGGCCGACGTTAACTAACCGCACGGGCCCCAGTTCCCGTGCGACCGTCGGTGTAATTGAGGCGAGCGGCTTGCCGGTTGAGGTTCGGCTCGCGAGAGCCTTTGGGTGCGTCGCCGTGGTAGCTCCCTTGAGGCTCTCCGCCGACGTGGGTGGAATGGACTTACCTGATCTCGCTTGGCGTGAGGTGCTGCTGCGGGAACCCGCCCTCAAGTCGAATGCGAGGCTTAGTTCGGCTTGGGTTCTGAATTTCGAGCGTGTGGTGCCTGGCGCCGTTCTCGAGGGAGCGGATCGCAGGGGTCGGTGTGATGTAGATCATAGATCATGTCCGCATCCTGGGATGCCGCGGGTGGGTCGGCGTGACGTATCCCCGATCGCGCGTCCGGCGTTACCCGGGGCGGAGCCTTGTGGGCGTGGTGCAGGGCGCGGTGCGTAAGTAGCCATTTACGTAGCCGCGTAGGGACTCATTCGACATGTTTCTGCAGGTGGTAGCGTTGCGGAGACACTCCCCGGCGTACAGCCCGACTCGTCTGCCGCTCCTTGTTCCGCAGGCCAGCCGCCGCGGACCGGTGTGCCCACACGGCCGAGGTCAGTCGCCGGACCGGGGTGCTGCGACGTTCTCCGTGGGCCAGTCGAGCACGGTGAGTTCGGGTCGTGGCAGCGAAGCTGTCGATCGCCGCCTCGGTGGAGTCGTACGGCGGACACGCCACGCCGAACTTGTCCTCGTACCAGAGGTGTACCCGTGGCTCGTTGCGGATCTCGACCTCTGCCGGGAGGTCGGCGAACACCTCCCGGCCGGTCTTGATCACGGCGTCCTCCGCTTCCCAGGACGGTTGGCCGCGTCGAAGTAGAAGACGTCGCAGTCCGCGCCAACACCACGGAGAGGCCTGCCCCGGATGAGCTCCGTGGTCGAGCACAGCGGCCGCCTGGGCCGCCTGGGCGGCTCGGCCCGGCTGCTCCCCTCACCCCGCCGTCGGACTCGGCGACACCCTGCTGTTCGCCCGCGGAGTGAGGACGACCTGCGGCTGGCCCGCGACCGCGGGTGGCGGGGTCAGGTCCTGGGCCGGTAGGCCGGGTGAGGTGGTCTCCTGGGCGAGGGCCTGGCTGAAGTCGACCAGGCCGGTCTTCTCCACGGCCGTGATGTGGTCGAGGACGGTGTCGTTGGCCTGGTCGGCCAGGGCGCGGACCAGGGAGTTCCTCGTGGTGGTGCGGACGCTCGCGATCGTGGTGAGGAACTGGCCGTTCGTCGCGCGCAGGGTGGTGGCCAGGTCCGTGTCGAACTGCTTGCCGGTTTCTGAGTTCAGCCGCGTCTCGAAGCTCTGCTGTTGCGGCGACGGCTGGTTGGGCAGCGTGATGCCCAGCTGATCGGCGACCTTGCGGCTGGCGGCGTCCAAGGAGGCATCCCCGTCGACCAGTTGCTTCCCGGTGTTCCTGACCGCCTTCGTCGTCCCCTTCTTCGACGCACTCTGGCCGACGGGGTACTCCCACAACCCGGCCGAGCGCACTTCGACCACGAAGTCCCGGTCGGCTTCCGTCAGCGGTCCGGTCGCCGGGGTGGCGACGACCCGTTCGGGTGCGCTGCTGACCTTCTGGACTCCGAGCATGGCGGGGTAGAGGAGGGAGCCGAGGGTCATGCCGAGCGCACCACCCACGAAGAGAGTTCCCGCCGCCTTCCGTGAAACGAGCACCGTGTCTCCTGATCCGGTTCTTCGGATCCCGCACGGAGAGAAATACGGATGCGGGGGTTCCGTAGAACCTTTTGGGCTCGTCATGGGTTCGTAAAGGGATCGGTGGCCGCTGAGGAAGAAGGGCCGTTCGGCCCTAGCGACGGGGCCAGGAAGGGACTGTCGGCCCCTGTCGGGGCCGGGTGCCGCACGGTCGATCATGTAGCGGCGACCGGGAAGGGCCAGGTCCATTCCCGCACTTCTGGTCTTTTCCGGCTCGTCGACGACAGTCGCCGGCTGATGGGGAGGAGGGCGCCGTTCGGTCATCGCGCAGGCCACCAGGGCCGGTAGCCAGGAGCGAGTCATCTCGGTGTGCTGTACCCGAGCCGGCCTGAGCAGATCTACGCGGCCCTGCTGACGGAAGCCCTGGTTCCGCGTCCGGGCCCGAGCCGTGCGGTCCCTGTGCTTGTATGCATGGAGAGTCGCGTGCAATGCAAGGATGCAAGGAGTGCTCCATGGGCGGCGAAGAGGTCTTACGGACACCGCGGACACCGCACGACAGCGGGGCCCTGGACGGGCAGTCGGCGGGACCCATGGTGCCGAGGCTGGCGCTGGGCGCGCGGTTGCGGCGGCTCCGCGAGGAGCGGGGCATCTCCCGCGAGGCCGCGGGGGAGTTCATCCGGGCCTCCCGGTCCAAGATCAGTCGGCTGGAGGCCGGCCGTCATGCGTTCAAGCTGCGTGACGTGGCCGATCTACTCACGCTCTACGGAGTCACGGACGAGGCCGAACGCGCCACTCTGCTCGCGCTGGCGGAACAGGCGAACGCGCCCGCCTGGTGGCAGCACTTCAACGACGTGGTGCCCGTCTGGATGCAGCCCTTCCTCGGAGCCGAGCAGGCGGCGAGCGTCATCCGGTGCTTCGAGGTCCAACGCGTTCCGGCCCTGCTGCAGACCCCCGACTACGCACGTGCCGCCGTCCGGCTCACCCACTCCGGCGCTTCCGTGGCGGAGACCGAACGACGGGTGCTGCTGCGGATGACCCGCCAGCGGATCCTGCACCGGCACCCGGCGGCCCAGCTCTGGGCGGTGATCGACGAGGCGGCGCTGCGGCGCCCGGTGGGCGGCCGCGCGACGATGCGCGCCCAGCTCCGGCATCTCGTCGAGATGTGCCGGCTCCCGCAGGTCACCCTGCAGATCATGCCGTTCGCGGCCGGCGGCCACGCCGCGGAGTCCGGGCCGGTCACCATCCTGCGGCTGCCCGGCGGGCAGTTGCCCGACGTGGTCTGCCTCGAAAGGCTCGGCACGGCCCTGTATCCCGACCGGCCGGCCGACGTCGAGTGCTACTGGGATGTCATGAACCGCCTGGTGGTCGAGGCAGAATCACCGGACGAGACTCCGACGATTCTGCATCGCGTCCTCCAGGAGACCTGAAGTCCTTGAGTCCTGATCAGCGCTTCAGGGCGACGCCGCCGTACTGGTGAACCTCCTCGGGCAGCTCCCAGGCACCGGCGTCGGGCCGCCAGCGTGAGCACGACGCCACGCCCGGCTCCAGCAGTTCCAGGCCGTCGAAGAAGCGCGCGATCTGCGCCGGGCTGCGCAGGATGTACGGGAGCGAACCGCCCTCGTTGTACTGCCGGATGGCCTCGACGTACTCCTTGCTCGTGTCCGTGCTGTCGTACTGCACGAGGTAGCTGCCGGGAGGCAGCGCGTCCACGAGCTGACGTACGATCTCGCGCGCCTGGTCGAGGTCCGCGATGTGGCCGAGGATGCCCATCAGCATCAGGGCGACGGGCTGGTCGAAGTCCAGCGTCTTCCTGGCCTCCCGGACGATCGTGCCCGGATCGCGCAGGTCGGCGTCGACGTAGTTGGTGACCCCCTCCGGCGTGCTGGTGAGCAGCGCACGGGCGTGTGCCAGGACCAACGGATCGTTGTCGACGTAGACGATGCGGCACTCGGGGGCCACCCGCTGGGCGATCTCGTGGGTGTTGTCCACGCTGGGCAGTCCGGTGCCGATGTCGAGGAACTGGCGGATGCCCTCGTCGGCGGCCAGATGGCGGACGGCGCGGGCGAGGAAGTACCGGGCGGCACGGGCGCCCGTCTCGATGCCGGGGAAGATCGCGCGGAACGCGTCGCCGGCCACCCGGTCGACCTCGTAGTTGTCCTTGCCTCCCAGCCAGTAGTTCCAGATCCGGGCCGACTGCGGCACGGAGGTGTCGATCTTGGAGAGTGCCTCCTGCTCGGAGTTGTCTGCCTCGTGCGCCATGGAAGCTCCTGTGTCTGCGTGTGGTGAAGAGGGCCGAACCGTCGGACGCGGGTCGTGGCTGCCCACGCTATTCCGCGCCGACTCGACTCAGGAGCATCACTGGCTCCAACTGCCGCTGTTCAGACGTCCGTTGGCTTGATTTCTGCGCAGAGGGCTGGACGGGCACGACCGTACCGCCGCCCTGGGCCGGGTGCGCCTCGACCATGGGGCAGGCAGTTCGGCAGCAACCCGACGTGCCGGTGCCGGGCGCGTTCCGGTCCCCGGTGGTGCCCATGGTGGTGTTCTTCGCCTTCCAGCCGGCGGCACTTCGCAAGGTGTGATGGCGGGGTCGGTCAGGTAGTCGGGAGAGGCTCCCGTTCGGGCGGAGCCTCATCCCCTTCGGTCGGCTACCCGCGTCACCCTCCCGGCGGCATGGCGGCCCGCTGCTACACGGGCGACACAATCCGCCGCACGAGCAACGGAGTTCGGCATGGACATCCGCATCCGCATCCGCTCCACCAGAAGAGGACTCCTCCGGGCCGCCGGGGGCGTTTCCCTCGGCGCCATCGGGTCAGGGGCGGTCGGGAGGCCGGCCCCCGCCGCGCCGTCGCTCCCGGAGACCGGCGGCGCGCTGGAACCGGGCCCGGGAACCGCCCTCGTCCAGCGGTTCTGTGCCGCGTGGTCGAACCTGGACGCAGCAGAACTGGCCGACTTCTTCGCGGCGGACGCCACCTACCAGAACATCCCCCTGCCGGGTGTCGTCACGGGACGCGACGCGATCCAGCAGGCCCTTGCGGAACAGATCCGGATACTCCAGTACACCACCCTCACCATCCAGAAGGCCGTTTCCTGGCGGAACACGGTCATCGCGACCCGCGTCGACTCGTACCGCTACACGAACGCCGACCACGACGTCGACCTCCCGATCGTCGGCGTCTTCGAGCTGATGCCGGACTTCCGGCGGTTCACCTCCTGGGTGGACTACTTCGACCTCGGCCAGTCCGAGTTCGAGACCGTCATCTGACCCCTTCCGGGCGCCGTGGGTCCGCCGTTTCACGGCAGGTGTGGCCCTGTGTTGACACAGAGTGATGTGCGCCTGTCGTGGGCCTCTCCCGGCTCGTCTCGCCTCGCCTCCCCGGACCCCCCTGCCTAGCATGAGAAGGACGCCGCTGACCCCGGCGGTGTGTCCCCCGCGCCGGCAAAGGGTGAGAGCCGTGAGTACCTCCCACGACGAGCAGAAGCGGATGCGGGCGGCGGATCCGGACCCGGGGGCGGTCGAGGAGCGGGTAGGGCCCAGGCCGGAGGGCGAGCCGTTCTTCCACCCGTATCACCATCCTGCGGCCGGCTGGGGCGCCGCCAAGAGCGTGACCAAGTTCCTGGTGCGGGAGCGGGCGCTCGTCGAGGGGCCCCGGGCGATCATGAAGATGAACCACGAGGACGGGGGGTTCGACTGTCCCGGGTGTGCCTGGCCCGACGACACCAAGGGGCTGCGGCTCGATCTCTGCGAGAACGGGGTCAAGCACGTCACCTGGGAGATGACCCGCAAGCGGGTCGGGCCGGAGTTCTTCGCCGCTCACTCCGTGGCCGAGCTGGCCGAATGGAGTGACTTCGCGCTGGAGGACCAGGGGCGGCTGACCGAGCCGATGGTGTACGACGCCGACTCGGACCATTACCGGCCGATCAGCTGGTGCGACGCGTTCGCGCTGGTCGGGCGGGCGTTGCGGGAGCTGGACGGTCCGGATCAGGCCTCCTTCTACACCTCCGGGCGGCTCGGCAACGAGGCCACCTTCCTGTACCAGCTCATGGCCCGCGAGCTGGGGACGAACAACCTCCCGGACTGTTCCAACATGTGCCACGAGGCCAGTGGGCGGGGCCTCACCGCCTCGCTGGGGACCGGGAAGGGGACCGTCGATCTCCAGGACTGGGATGCCACCGACGCGCTCTTCATCATGGGCGTGAACGCCGCGTCGAACGCGCCCCGGATGCTCACCGCCCTCGCCGCCGCCTACAAGCGCGGTGCCCAGATCGTGCACGTCAACCCGCTGATCGAGGCGGCCTCGCGGCGGACGATCATCCCGCACGACTTCGTGGACATGGCGGCCTGCCACTCGACCCGCACCGGCACCCTCAACCTCCAGGTGCGCGTCGGGGGTGACATGGCACTGATGCGCGGGATCTCCAAGGCCGTACTCGACCAGGCCGTGTCCGATCCCAAGGCACTCGACCAGGAGTTCATCGACCGCTACACGAGCGGCTTCGAGGACTACCGGAAGGTGTGCGAGGCCACCTCCTGGGAGGAGATCGAGCGGCAGTCCGGGGTCAGCCGCGCCGACATCCTCCGTGCGGCCCGGATCTACGGGGACGCCGACCGCAGCATCATCAGCTGGTGTCTCGGTGTCAGTCAGCATGAGCACGGGGTCGACACCGTGCGGGAGATCGTCAACGTGCTGCTGCTGCGCGGCAACCTCGGCCGGGAGGGGGCCGGGCCCTCGCCCGTGCGCGGGCACAGCAACGTGCAGGGCAACCGGACCTGCGGGATCGACCACCGGCCCACCAGCCAGTTCCTGGACCGGCTCGCCGCGGTGTGCGAGATCGACCCGCCCCGCGAGCACGGGCTCGACACCGTCGGCACCATCCAGGCCATGCTCCGCGGCGACGTCAAGGTGTTCGTCGGCATGGGCGGCAACTTCGCCCTCGCCGCGCCCGACACCCGCGCCACCTGCGAGGCCCTGCGCACCTGCGAGCTCACCGTCCAGGTGAGCACCAAGCTCAACCGCAGCCACCTGGTCCACGGCCGGCAGGCGCTGATCCTGCCCTGCCTCGGCCGTACCGAGAAGGACCATCAGCGGTGCGGCATCCAGGGCACCTCCGTCGAGGACTCCATGAGCATGGTGCACCTGTCCGTGGGGATGAAGAAGCCGGCTTCCGCGCACCTGCTGTCCGAGCCCGCCGTCATCGCCGGGATCGCCCGCGCGGCGCTTCCCGACAGCACCACGCCCTGGGCCTGGTACGTCGAGGACTACGACCGTATCCGCGACACCATGGCCCAGGTACTCGACGGCTTCGAGGACTTCAACCGACGGGTACGGCTGCCGCTGGGGTTCCGGATCCGGCAGCCCGCGCGGGAACTGGTCTTCCGTACGGCCTCCGGGCTCGCCGAGTTCTCCTCCGCGCCGCTGCCCGACGTCGTACCCGCGCCGGGGACCCTGGCGCTCGGCACCATGCGGTCGCACGACCAGTGGAACACCACGATCTACTCCGACAACGACCGCTACCGGGGGATCAGGAACCTCCGCACCCTCGTCTTCATGAACGCGGCCGACATGCGGGAGCGCGGCATCGACGAGTTCGATCCGGTGGACATCGAGAGCACGGCCAAGGACGGCAGCACACGGGTGCTCAACGGGTACCTCGCCATTCCGTACGACCTGCCGCGCGGCTGCGCGGCCGGGTACATGCCCGAGATGAACGTGCTGATCGCCCTGTGCGACTACAGCGAACAGAGCGACCAGCCGTTGATGAAGCACATCCGGGCGACGGTCCGGCCGGCCGCCGCGGCCGCCGCGGCTGCCGCTTCCTGAAGCGCCCTGCGCCGGTCAGGAAGCGGCGACGCACCTCTCGTACGCCGCCAGCAGTTCCGCCAGCTCCAGCACCGGGCCCTCCGGGTCCTTCGCCGCGTCGTCCCAGCGGCGCAGGGCCACCGCGTCCCCGGCCATCGGGTGGGCGGCGAAGGCGGCGGCCTCCGCCTCGTCCATCGGGCCGCCCTGCACCTTCAGCGAGGCGATGGACGCCGGGCTGAGCAGGGCGCGGTAGGCGGGGTCGGTGGCCACCAGGTAGCGCTTGGCCGGGACGTGCTGGGCGATCACCCACGCCGGGCGTTCGCCCAGGTGCCGGCGGGCCCACTCGGCGCCCGCCAACTCGTGCGGCAGGCCCGGGTGTTCGGCCCGCACCGGCCGCGCCCTGCCGATGTCGTGCAGCGCGGCGGCGACCACCAGTTCGTCGTCGGCACCGGCCGCCCTCGCCAGGTGGGCGGCCTGCAGCGCGTGGGTGCGCTGGTCCACCGCCTCGCCGCCGTACGGGAGGCCCGCGAGGCCGTCGACCAGTTCGGCCAGCCGGCCGGAAGTGAGCGTGTTCATGATTCCTCCGGGGATTCCGCTACGTCGGGGCGGTCGCCGCGGACGGCCTCCGCCAGTTCCTCGGCCAGCCGCGGTGTCGCCGCCACCACTCCCGACCAGCGGCGGCTCAGGTCGGGGTCGAGTTCCAGCGGGCGGCCGTGTACGTCGATGACCGCGCCGCCCGCCGCCGGGACCGTCAGCATCGCCGCCGCCAGGTCGACGATCCGGTGGGTGTCGGAGCCCGCGTCGGCGAACGCGTCCGTCGAGCCCTCGGCGACCAGGGCCGCCTCCAGGCAGCTGGTCGACAGGATGCGGATCCGGGCCGCCCGCTCGGCCACCCGCCACCAGGCCCCGGCGATGTGCCGCTGGGGGCGGAGCAGGCTGACGGCGGCGCCGTCCAGGTGCTCGCGTCCGCTGGTGCGGTACGGCGACGGCTGCCCGGCCACCGTGTGCCAGCAGCGGCCCGTGTCCAGCCAGCAGGTCAGGGCCTCGACCGGGACGCCGTCCACGGCGATGACGCCGGCGAAGGCGGAGAGGGGGACGCCGGCCGCGGCGTTCGCCGTACCGTCCACCGGGTCCGTCACCAGCGTGACCGCGGAGCCGTTGTCGATGCTGCCCAGCTCCTCGCTGAGCAGGTTGATCCGGTGCGCGGACGCCACCTCCGCGATGGCGGTGTCGACGAGGATGTCCAGCCGCGTCGTCGGGGTTCCGTCCGCGCCCGTCCGGACCTTCTCGGCGAGCTGGGCGCGGTCGTAGCGTTCGCGGGCGGTGCGGAAGGCGGTGACGGCGGCCTCGGTCGCCTGCGCGAGGGCCGGGTGGACGCCGGGTGGCAGCTGGGGCGCGGGGACCGGCCAGGTGATCTTTCCGGTCACGCCGATGCCTCCGGTCCGGTCGCGATTCCGCCCGCGGCGCCGCTCGCACTGCCGCACGCGGCGCCGCTCGCACTGCCGCACGCGGTGCCGCTCGCACTGCCGCCCGTGATGCCGCTTGCAATGCGGCCCGCGAGCCCGTCCGTACGGTCCCGGAGTACCGCCGCCACCACCGGCCACGGCCGTCCCGGTGCCGCCAGGACCAGGTCGGCGCGCCTGCCCGGGGCCAGGCTGCCGCGGTCGGGCAGGTCCGCCACCTCGGCCGGTCCGGCGGTCACCAGGCCCACCGCGGCGGGGAGAGTGGCCAGGCCCTCCTCGGCGAGCAGCAGGGCCGCCGCCAGCAGGCCCGAGGGCAGGTAGTCCGAGGCGAGCGCGGTGACCAGGCCGCGGCCGACCAGGTCCCGGCCCGACGCGTTGCCGTTGTGGGAGTTGCCGCGCAGCACGTTGGGGGCGCCCATCACGGTGGGCATGCCCAGGTCGCGGGCGGCCTCGGCGGCGGCGAGGGTGGTCGGGAACTCGGCTACGGCGCCGCCGCGTTCGCGCAGCGCCGCCACCTCCTGCGCCGAGCCGGGGTCGTGGCCGAGGAGGCGGACCCGGCCCGCCGTCGCCCGCTCGCCCAGGTCGGCGAGCGCCTCCTCGCGGATGCCGAGGCGGCCGTCCCGCTCCTCGATCAGGCTGTCCACATGGGCGCGGGCCTCGTCCTCGGACATGCCCCGCGTGCCCATCAGGTACTGCTCGTAGTAGCGGCGGTCGGCGTACTGGCCCTGGCCGGGGGTGTGGTCCTCGTGCGACACGAGCGCGGTGCCGTCGACCGTGTCCAACCGCCTGCGCAGCGCGGCCAGGCCCTCGGGGCAGCGGACGTCGAGGCGGTGCAGGATGCGGTGGTCCACCATGCCGTTCGCGCGGGCCTGAACCGCGCGGCAGATCTGTTCCGCCGTTTCCACGCTGCGGGACAGGCCCCGGCCGTGGCTCTGCTCGTAGGCCGCGCCGTGGAACGCCGTGGTGACACCGGCCGCGCTCAGCTTGCCCTCGAAGGACAACAGGGCGAATTCGAGGGGGAGTTCGGCGCCGGGGCGGGGGAGCCGCTCCCTCTCCAGGCCGTCGCTGTGCACGTCCACCAGGCCGGGGAGGCAGAGCAGGCCCTGGCCGTCCACGTCCGCCTCCAGGCCCGCCGGGTGCGGCTCCACCGCGGCGATACGGCCGTCCCTGACCGCCACCAGCGCGTTGTCCAGGACCCGGTCGGCGAGGACGGCCCGGACGTGGCCCAGCACGTAGTCGGCGGGCGGCGCGCCCAGCGTCCAGCCCTGGGCGACCGGTCCGGCAAGGCCGGTGGCGGTACCCGTACCCGTGCTCATGCTGCTTCCTCCAGTGTCTCGGCAGGGGTGCACTGGCGGGTGATCCGGCCGTCCCGGACGAACACCACGCGGGAGGCCAGACGGCGGATGGCGTCCATGTCGTGGAAGACGGCGAGGACGGCGACGCCCTGTCCGGCGAGGGAGTCGACGAGTTCGAGGGCGGCCTCGCGGTTGGCCGGGTCCAGGGCGGACACCGGCTCGTCGAGCAGCAGCAGCCGGGGCGGCTGTACGGTGCCGGCGGCCAGGTTCACCCGCTGGCGTTCGCCGCCGGACAGGACACCGCAGTCGACGTCCCACAGCGTCTCGTCCAGCTTCAGGCGCCGCAGTGCCGCCGCGGCCGCCTCCCGGGCCTCGCCCCGGTCGAGTCCGCGCCGCCGGGCCACCGCGGCGACCACCTCCAGCGGCCCGGTACGCGGCGGGGCCGCCAGGAACTGCGAGACGTAGCCGAACTCCCGGCCGCGCAGCCGTGCCATCGCGCGGTCGGGGAGGTCGGTGAGTTCGACGGGGCCGGCGTCGGTGTGCAGCCGTACCGAGCCGGAGTCCGGGAGGTACGTGCGGTACACGCAGCGCAGCAGGGAGGACTTGCCGGCGCCGCTGGGGCCCGCGAGCGCCACGTGTTCGCCGGCGTGCACGTCCAGGTCGACGCCGTGCAGCGAGGGGACCGTACGGCCGTCGATGCTGTGCAGGGTGAAGGACTTGCGCAGTTCGCGCACCGAGAGAACGGCTTCAGCGAGATCGGCTTCAGCGAGATCGGCTTCAGCGAGATCGGCTTCAGCGAGATCGGCGTCGGTGAGATCGGCGTCGGTGAGAACGGCTTCAGTCGTCGGGCTGTGGACGGGGCTGTGCATGGGGCTCACCTCCGGGCCGCGGCGACCAGCCGCTGGGTGTAGGGGTGGTGCGGGTCGTGGAAGAGCTGGTCGGTCAGGCCCCGTTCGACCACCCGGCCCGTCTGCATGACGAGGGTGCGGTCGGTCAGGGCCTCGATGACCGAGAAGTCGTGGCTGACGACGACCGCGGCGACGTCGCGCTCGGCGAGCAGGCTGCGCAGCAGGTCGAGGACCCCGGCGGCGACCGAGGCGTCCAGGCCGGTGGTCGGCTCGTCGAGCAGGAGCACGGGGGGCTCGGTGGCCAGCGCCTTGGCGATCTGGACGCGCTGCCGCATGCCGCCCGAGAAGGTGTGCACCGGGTCGTCCATGCGGGCGAGCGGCACCTCGACCCGGTCGAGGAGTTCGGCGGCCCGGCGCCGGATGGCGTGGTAGCCGCGCCAGCCCGCCGCCGTGAGCCGCTCGGCGATGTTGCCGCCCGCGGAGACGCGCAGGTCCAGTCCGGCGGCCGGGTCCTGGTAGACGACGGCCATCGTGTCGACGCGCAGCGCCCGGCGTACGGCGGCGGGGAGGGCGAGCACGTCCACCGCACCGCCCTCGACCCCGGCCAGCCGGACCCGGCCCGCCGTGGCGGGTTCGTCGCCGACCACGCAGCGCAGCACGGTCGACTTGCCCGAGCCGGACTCGCCGATCACGCCGAGCGCCTCGCCGGGGGCCACGTCGAAGGAGATGTCCCAGGCCGCGACCACCGCGCCGGTGGCCGGGCTGATCGCGGTGCCGTGCTCCGGTCCGGTGCCGGGGACGGCCGCCGCGCCGCCGGCGCCGTGCACCTTGCCGATGCCGTCGACGTGCAGCGCCCACGCCTGACCCGGGGCCTGACCCGGGGCCGGGGCCGGTCGTGGCGTCGCGGGGTGCTCCGCCGGGTCCGGTGTGGCGTGCCGGGCCCGTGCCGCCGGGTCGGGCAGCAGGGCCAGGGGTGCCCGGCGCCGGTGGGCCGCCGTGTCGGCGTCGCCGTCCCGCACCCGCGCGCACCACTCGGTGTCGCTGCACGCGAAGTCGCCCGACGTCCCGGAGTCCACGAGGAAGACGTCGTCGCTGCCGCAGAACCGGCAGCGGGCGCCGGGTGCGTGCTCGACCTCGAACGGGACGTCGTCGAAGGTGAGCGGACGGACGTCGGTGTGCGGGGGCACCGCGTAGATCCGCTTCTCGCGGCCCGCGCCGAACAGGTTGACGTGCTCCGCCTGGTGCAGCCGGGGCACGTCCCAGCGCGGGACGGGGCTGGTGGCCATGACGTAGCGGCCGCCGACCAGCACCGGGTAGCCGGTGCTCGCGGTGATCATGCCGTTGCGGACGATGTCCTCGTACAGGCTGACCCACATCGCCGAGTAGTCGTCCTCGGCGTGCATGCGGGCGCATTCGGCGACCGACTTCTGCACCCCGCGCAGCGGTTCCGGCACCGGGACCTGGTAGACGAGCACGTGCTGGGCGCCCAGGGCCTCCTCGGGGACGCGGTGCCGGGTCTGTACGACGGTGGCCTTCCGGGTGTCGGCCGACTCGGCGGAGCCGGTCGTCCCGGCGATGAGGCGGCGCAGGTTGGTGGCGTTCACCCCGGCGTCGTCGCCCTGGTCGATCACCTTGACGGTGTCGTCGGCGCCGATCACCGCGAGGGTGACCTGGAGGCCGCCCGAGCCCCAGCCGCGGGCCACCGGCATCTCCCGGGAGCCGAACGGCACCTGGTAGCCGGGGACGCAGACCGCGGTGAGGCAGGCGCGGCGGATCTCGCGCTTGGCGTCCTCGTCGAGGAGCCCGGCGGGCGGGGCACCGGCATCGGCCTCGGCGACCAGCGCGCCGATCGCGGAGGTCGCGGAGGTCGCGGGGGCAGCCGAGGCGCCGGGGGTAGCCGAGGCGCCGGAGGTGTGGGCCGTGGTCGTCGTCATCGGCAGTCCTTTCCGGTGGGGCCGGCGAAGCGCGCGGGCGGTTCCTCGCCCGCCTCGGCGGCGGCCCGCATGGCTTGCTTGCGCTCGGCCATCGAGCGGAACGTGACGTAGTGGGGGAGCTTCAGGTGCTCCAGGAAGCCGCCGGAGTCCAGGCCGTCGATCGTCATCAGCAGCAGCTGCTCCAGCGGGCCGCTGCGGCCGAACCGGCGGTTGGCGATGTCCAGGTTGGCCATGGCGATCGCCTTGCGCTCGTTGTGCCCGAAGCACAGGCCGTAGCCGACGCCGAAGCGGGTACGGTCCTCTTCCGCGCCGTCCAGGTCCTCGACGGCCTCGGCCTCGGTGACCCGGAACTCGCCGACGGCGACCGGGTTCCCGGTGTGCGGGTGGCGGACCCGCAGCGGCAGGCGGCCGTGCCGCAGCTCGCCCAGGGTGATCTCGTGGACGTCTCCGTCCGGGCCGAGGACCGAGCGGTACCAGAGCGCCACCAGGGCGCCGGTCTCGGCGCGGGCCATCGCCGCGAGGACGGCGGAGCGCGCGGCCGGCGGCCGGGCGGGCCTGCGGGTGATGTCGTGCGGCTCCGGGTCGTCGTGGGCCGGCTGCTCGTCGACCAGCTCCAGCTTGCGCAGGAGTTCCAGGAACCGGCGCGGGCGGCGCTGCTCCTCGGTGCGGGCCGCACCCTCCGCGGAGGGCTCCGCCGGTGGTTCCGCCGACAGTTCCGCGGTCGGTTCCGGCGGGCCGTCCGGCTGTTCCAGCAGCCGGCCCGTGTAGTCCGAGGTACGGCCGAGCAGCTGCGGCCCGTCCGGGCTGCGGAACGCCGGCACGATCCGGCGCAGGATCGTCATCTCGTCCGGGTCGACCGGCTCGCTCACCGCCAGCCGGGGCAGCGTGGACCGCTGGGCCCGCAGCAGGTGCGAGGCCTCCAGCGTGTCCCCTTCGGCCTGGCGCAGCGCCGCGGCCGCGGTCGGCCCGTCGTAGAGCCCGGCCTCGCCCATCACACGGTCGACGGCCAGCCGGAACCGGGCGGTGATCTGCCCGGTCGACGCCCACGGCACGGGCGCGTGGTCGCGCTTGCGGCGGACCAGGTCCTCGGCGGCGAGGATCGCCGCCAGGCCGCCGCGTGCTCCCGAGTACCCCATCAGTTCTCCTCCTCCACGACGGCTGTACTGCGCGGCAGGCCCAGCAGGCGCCCGTCCGGTGCGGCCAGCAGCAGGTCGATGCCGGCCGGGAATCCGGCGACCGCCTCCGCCCGTGCCTCGGCGAACCCGTCCGGCAGGCCGTCCGGCGCGACGACCAGGCCCCCCGGTACGCCGGGGCCCGACAGCCGCCACTTCCTGGGCCCGCCGTCCAGCGCGGCCACCGGCACGCAGAGCAGGGCGCCGTCCTCGGGCGCCTCGGCACTGCCCCGGCGCAGCTGCCGTATCTCGGCCGGTGTGACCGGGCGCACGGCGGCGACCAGCCGGGCCTCGGCCAGCGGCACGGCGGGCGCGTTCGTCGCCACGGCCACCACCTCCGACCACCGGCCCGGACCGCCCGCGCCGTCGGCGCCGTCGGCGCCGTCCGCACCGCCCGCGCCGTCCGCCGCCTCCAGGACGCGGAAGCCCGTCCCCAGGTCGGCGAGGGCCAGCAGCGGCAGCAGGGCGGCGGGTACCCGGCCCGCGGGGTCGGCGGGCAGCCGGGTGGTCGTACCCGGCCGGGCCAGCGCGTCGAGCACGGCGCGGAACACGGCCTGCGCCTGCCGCGGGGACGGCTTCGCCGCGGTCACCAGGTCCGCGGTCCCCGCCACCGGGGGCAGCTGTTCTGCCACGGTCACGTCAGCTCCTCGAACTCGACGACGGTCGGGGCGAGCTCCGCCCACTCCTGGCCCTCCCGCTCCGCCCGGCGGCGCGCGACCCGCTCGCACAGCCGGTCGATCTCGGCCGCCCGTGGCCTGCCGGACTGCGCCTCGGCGTCGAGCACGGCCGCCGCCAGCACGGCCGCCCGGTCGTCGCCGAGCCGCATCGCCCAGCCCCGGTGGCCGGCCAGTTCCACCTCGGCACGGCAGGCCAGCACGTCACCGAGCAGGAACCGCTCGGCCAGCACCGGCTCGCGCACCTGGGCGGTCACACAGCCGACCTCGGGCGCCACCAGCACCCGTACGCCCGTGCCGTCCTCCAGGCAGGCGTCGGCGAGCGCGACGAGCTCCTCGCGTTCCGCCTCCGCCAGCAGGGCGCAGCGCTGCTCCCTGCTCACCACGTGTGTCACGGTGTCTCCTTGTCGTCCGGCCCGGTCGGCTCCGGTGCCGTCTCCGGCGCGCCGGGCTGTTCGTCGAGTTCGACCACCACGCGCACGGCGTCCGCGCGGGTCCAGGTGCGGCTGCACATCAGGACGGTGCCGGTGCGCTCGGCCCGGCTGACGCTCTCCACCAGCCACGCGGGCTGGCTGCTCTCCATCCGCAGGGCGCGCAGCACCTCCGCCGGCGGGACGTCGATGCTCACCCGGCACCAGGCGCGCACCGGCCGTACCCGCACCAGCTGGCGGAGCACGGTGTCCATCGACTCGACGGCGTGCAGGGCGAGACCGAGGTCCGGCACCTCGTCGACGGGGATCCACTCGTGCACCCACGCGGCCAGCAGGTCGTCGATGTAGAACTCCCGCACCACCTCGTGCACGGACACCCCGGCGGAGCGCTCGAACCGGTCCGCGAGGTCGGCAGGGAGGGTGGTCCGGCGTACCGACTTGACCAGGGCGCGAGGGGTGGCGCCCGCCGCGGCGATCGTCGTCGACCAGGACGGCGGGACGCTGCGGGAGATGACGTAGTCGATCCGGCGGTTGACGAAGGTGCCCGAACCCTGGGTCCGGCGCACCACGAATCTGCGTTCCAATTCCTGTACGGCGGCCCTGGCGGCCGCCCGCCCGACACCGAACCTGCGCGCGATGTCGGCCTCGCTGGCCACCCGCGTGCCGCGGGCGCAGCCGTCGAGTTCGGCCGCCAGCAGGTCCGCGATCTCCAGATACCTGGTCGCACTCACCCTTGGAACGGTGGTCGCCCAACTCGTCCGGACAACTTGCCGTCGGCCAACGGACCCGACCCGGAAGGTGAACAGTCCGGACAGTTGTATCGCGTTCTTTGCGAGCCCTTTGCCTCCGGTGTCCTTCCTGTTGGACGGCTCGTAGGGCGGCGGCCCGCCGGGTGGCCTAGTGGACGCCCCCGCGCAGCCGGACCGCCGGCAGCTCCACGAGCGGCAGGTGCGCGGGACGTAGCCCCGGTTGCCCGCCGGCCCCGGGTCAGGGCGCCCGCGGTACGTCCGGCCGGCCGGACGGTGTGCTCCGGCGGCCCTCGCGCAGCCGCTCCGCCGCCCAGCGGGCCCACTCCTGCTCCAGGGCCCGCTGGCGGACGCCGTACTCCAGGACGAGCCGGCCGCACTCGGTCATCGCGTCGCGGTCCCAGGCCTCGGAGTCGCGCAGCGCCACCAGTTCGGCGTGTTCCTCGGCCGCGGTGTCCGCGTGGCGCAGGAGCCGCGCCGCCGCCTCCTCGGCGGGCAGGAGGCCGAGGAAGAACGTCTGCAGCAGCATCGGGTTGCGACGCGGCCGGTGCTCCTCCGTCCCGGCCAGCCAGCGTCGCGCCTCCGCGTGCCCCTCGGGGGTCAGCGCGTACTGCTTGCGGCCCCGCGGGCCCTCGTCGGTGACCGTGATCAGGCCGGTGGCGTCCAGCCTAGTCAGCTCGCCGTAGATCTGGCTCTGCCGGGCCGGCCAGACGTGGCCGAGCGAGGTGTTGAAGATCTTCAGCAGGTCGTAGCCGCTGCCGGGGCGGAAGACGAGCAGACCCAGGAGGGCGTGGCGAAGGCTCATGCCGCAACCCTAGCTCGCTTATTCCAATAGTGACAGGTCTGATCTCACATTCCTATCTTGACATGTTGTCGCCGGAGCTTCTACGTTCCACCTGTCAGAGTTGGAATATTGATCCGAGGACGCACATCGTGGGCTTCGTGGCTTACGCCCCGGCCGGGCAGGAGAGGGATCTCATGGTTCGGGAAGTCGCCGAGGGCGCGCTCGTCGAGGACGCGGTGCTGACGCGGGCGGCCCAGGCGGGCGAGGCCGCCGCGCTGGGGGTGCTGCTGGAGCGGCACCGGCCGGGCATGCGGGCGGTCGCGCTGAGCGTGCTGGGGCGGGCGGCGGACGTCGACGACGTGCTGCAGGACGCGGCGCTGACGGCGCTGCTGCGGATCGGGGACGTGCGGGACCCGGCGGCGGTCGGCGCCTGGCTGCGCGCGATCGTGCGCAACGCGAGCCGGGCCGTGCTGCGGTACTCCGCCCTGGTGCAGCCGATGGACGAGCTGCCCCTGCCGTCGCAGGACGCCGGCCCGGAACAGTGGCTCGAGCGCAACGCGGTGCGGGACTGGCTCTGGGCGGCGCTGGCGGAACTCTCCCCGGTGCTGCGCATGCCGCTGGTGCTGCGCTACTTCAGCGCGGAGGACGCCTCGTACGAGCAGATCGCCCGCGCCTGCGGGATCCCGGTGGGCACCGTGCGCAGCCGGCTCAGCCAGGGGCGGGCCAAACTCGCCGTCGCGCTCGCCGCCACCGCGGACGCCGATGCCGGGCAACGGGTCCGGGCGGGCCGGGCCGAGGCGCGCCGGATGCTCGACGCGGCCGGGGAACGGGCCGGCCGGTAGAGGACCGGTCCGGAG
>NZ_JBIVXP010000001.1:575862-663863 GCF_044769305.1 Streptomyces sp. NPDC090499 | reverse complement strand
GTGGCCGGCCGGTAGAGGGCCGGTCCGGAGGTGGCCGGCCGGTAGAGGGCCGGTCCGGAGGTGGCCGGCCGGTAGAGGGCCGGTCCGGAGGTGGCCGGCCGGTAGAGGGCCGGTCCGGAGGTGGCAGGCCGGGCGAGGACCGGTCCGGAGGTGGCAGGCCGGGCGAGGACCGGTCCGGAGGTGGCAGGCCGGGCGAGGACCGGTCCGGAAGTGGCAGGCCGGGAGAGGTCGGGCCGCATCGGGTCGGCGTCCTGACGGCTCATGGGCGGTTCGCGGCCGGATCACGGCGGGACCACGGCGGGACCACGGCCGGATTCACGGGCGGTTCACGCGGTCCGCTCCGGGGCCCGCTCCGGGGTCAGGCCGGTGAGCGCGTCGCGCAGCCCCGCGCGGGAGGTGACGTTCAGCTTCGGGAAGGCGTTGCTCAGGTGTCCCGCCACCGTGCGCGGGGACAGGAAGAGCCGGGCGCCGATCTGCTTGTTGGTGAGTCCCGTGGCGGCCAGCCGCGCGACCTGCAGCTCCTGCGGGGTCAGCGGTGCGGGCCGGCCGGCGCCGGAGGCCGCGGCACCGGCCGGGACGCCGACGGGAATGCCGCTGGCCCGCAGCTCGTTGGCGGCCCGCGCGCTCCACGGCCCGGCCCCGAGCCGCCGGAACGTGCCGAGCGCGGCGTCCAGATGACCCCGGGCCTCGGCACCCGCCCTCGCCCGGCGCAGCCGCTCGCCGTAGGCCAGCCGGATCCGCGCCCACTCGAAGGGCCAGCGTTCCGCGTCGGGGGTGTCGACGGCCCGCCGGAACAGCTCGTGGTCGATGGCGTCCGGGGTGGCGATGGCCTCGGCTGCGTCGGTCATCATCGCCAGCCGCGGTGAGACGGCGGGGATCCGGGTCCCGCGCACCGCCGCCACGTGTGCGGCCGCCTCGGCGTGCCGGCCGGTGCGGGCCGCGGCCTCGGCGAAGTCCAGGAACAGCCACAGGGCGTGCGGCAGGTGGGCCGGGATCTCACCAGGGGTGATCACCGACCGCAGATGGCGTAGGCGCTCTCGAAGTCCGCCTCGCCGAGCGCGGACAGCGCCCGGATGTGCGCCGCGTACACCCGGAGCAGTCCGAGCCCGCGCGGGTTCCCCCAGGCCACCAGCCGGTCGGCGGTCCTCCGGGCGGTCGCGGTGTCGCCCTGGGCGGCCGCCAGCAGCCCCCGCAGGAAACGGCCCGGCCCCGCCGTCAGACGGTAGTCGTACCGGGCGCACCAGCGCAGGCCCTCCTCGGTGAGCTCCGGCAGGTCGCCCCACTGGCCGCTGAAGTAGGCGTCGTTGGCCAGCAGGAAGAAGGCCTCGATGGCCATGGTGACCGCGCCGCCGTCCCGGCCGTCCTCGGCGACCCGGCGCAGCGCGCTGCGGCAGCCGGGCAGCCGGTCGACATACGCGGCGGCGACCGCCGTACGGACGATGCGCCGCGGGTCGGTCTCCCGGTGCAGCTCCGCGACCAGGCCGTCGAGGAGCTCCAGGACGGCCGGCGCCGCGTACGCGGGGTCGCCGAAGGCCGTACGCAGCACGCACAGCAGGTGGTCGGGGAAGCGCACCTGGACCTCGGCCACCTCGGCGTCGAAGACCTTCCACAGCTCGGGCCGGCCGCTGTGGAAGCACACCGTGAGCAGGGTGAGCAGCGCCTCGTGCAGGATGTCGTCGTCGGCACCGCGCGGCCCGGCGTGGTCCCGGATCGCGCCTGCCAGCAGCCGGTGGGCGGTGTCCACGTCGCCCTCGCCGTTGACGAGCCGGCTGGCGGCGGCGGTCGCGGCGGCGAGCGAACCGCTGCCCACCGGGTCCGCGAGCAGGGCGTTGTCGAGCAGCGCGGGCACGTTGCGGAGGTCCCCGGTGATGTTGGCGCCCAGGCAGGCCGCCTCGGCCAGCAGCCGCCCCCGGGCCGCGCCGGTGCCGCTCAGGTCGGAGGCGCGCAGCAGGGTGGTGACGGCACCGGCGGCGTCGCCGCGGCGCAGCGTGCGGTAGGCCACCTCGTGCAGCAGGGCGGCCACCTCGTCGTCCGGGCCGACCGCGGCGCCGGCCAGGTGCCGGGCCCGGTGCTCGGAACCCTCCGGGAACTCCCGGGCCAGCGCCAGGTGTCCGCGCCGCCGCTCCGCGGCCGTCGACAGCTCCAGCACCGCCGACCGGGTCAGCGGGTGCCGGAAGACCAGCCGGCCGGTGGCCGAATCGACCCGCACCAGGCCCGCCTGTTCGGCCGGGCCCAGCTCGGCCAGCACGTCGCCGCCCAGGGCCCGTTGCAGGATGTGCAGCCCGCCCGAGCCGTCGAGCACGGCGAGCAGGAGCAGCTCGCGGGTGGGTTCCGGCAGGGCCTCGACCCGGACGGCGAAGACCTTGTTCAGCCGTTCGGGCAGCGGCAGCACGGCCGGTAACGGCCCGCGTTCCTGGCGCTGCGCCTCGTCCAGGGCGGCCGGCAGCTCCAGCAGGGCCAGCGGGTTGCCGGCCGCCTCCGCGACCAGCCGCTGCCGCACCCGGGGCGCCATCGCCGGGTACCGGCCGGCCAGCAGTTCGTGCGCGGCCGCCTCGTCCAGCGGACCGACCTCGTGCGCCGGTGTCCCGGAACCGCTCAGACAGGACTCGTCACCGGTCCGGGACGCCCCGAGCAGCGCCACCGGCGCGCCGTGGACGTGACGGGCGACGGTCCCCAGCACGATGGCGCTGGGCCGGTCGAGCCATGCCACGTCGTCGATCACGATCGCCACCGGCCCGCCGCGCGCGGCCTTCCGGGACAGCAGGACCTGCACCGAGCCCGCGACGGCGAGGAGTTGGGCCGGCCGCCCGTCCGGCCCCCCGCGCACCGCCCGCAGCGTCTCCGCCTGCCACGGGACCAGTTCGGCGATCTCCGCCGCCAGCGGCCGCAGAAGCTGGTCCAGCGCGGCGAAGCCGACGTCCGCCTCGAACTGCGAGCCCACCACCCGCAGCACCTGGAACCCGCCCTCCTGAGCCCGCCGCGCCGCCGCGTCGAGGAGGGCGGACTTCCCCACCCCCGCCTCACCGGTCAGCACCAGCGCCCGGCCCCGCGCGGCGGCGGAACCGAAGAACCCGCCGAGAAGCGCCAGTTCCGCCGAACGCCCGACGAGCCGGCCGGGACCGGTGAGGTGGTCGCCGCCTTCCGCGGCCGGAGGCGTGAGGGAGGGCATGCGGCGGTTTCCCATCGTGGTCGGGGCGGGCTCAGGGACTGGATGGGGGACCGGCACCGAAAGTTCGGACCTGCCGCAGTGGCGTGCGTCACATCGGCGGACGGGCAGGCGCGTACGTCCGTAAGGGCGACCGGGCCGTCCCGCCGTACGGCACGCGTGACGGCCTCGTGCGGTGGGCGCGGCGAAGCGGTCCGGGCGCCGGCCATGTGTCACGGCCCGATGCGGTCGTCGATGTCATCGAACGGGCCACCGCCGCCGGTTGGGACACCTGCGGCCCGCGTCATGCCCGTGGGACGTCTCGTGTGCGTACGCTGTTCACCGCGCGGAGCACATCGGCGTCCCCGCGCGGAGCACATCTAGGAGAGGCCCGAGCGTATGTCCGAGTCACCCGGCACCGAGCTGGCGTCCGAGTACAGCGCGCGGATCGCGCGGGACCTCGAAGTCAACGCCCAGGAACAGGACCGCCTCGCCACCGAGATCGCCGCCCTGGAAGAGCAGTTGCGCGCGGTACGGGAGAACCGGGCGGTGCTGGAGCGGCTGCAGCAGGCGCTCACCCCGCAGGCCCCCGTCCCCGCACCCGGCTCCGCCCCCGCGGCCGGCTCCGCAACGGCCGACGCCGACACCGACGCCGTCGTGCCCCACCAGCGGACCGAGCCCGCGCCGAACCGCCGTGCCGTCCCGAAGCAGGGCCCCGCGGAGCCGCGGCCGAGCCTGGTCGAGGCCGTCCTCGCCTACCTCGCCGGGCAGCGGGAGCCGCGGTCCGCGACCGACGTCGCCGAGGCGATCAGGGCCGCTCAGCCCGGCCGCACCATCAAGACGACGGTGATCCGCACGACGCTGGAGAACCTGGTCGCCAGAAACCGGGCCCGGCGCACCAAGCAGGGCCGGGCGGTCTTCTACACCCTGTCCTCCCCGGACGGCCCCGAGACACCTCAGGCCGGGGCCGGAGTCTAGAACACCCGGCCCCGGCACTCGTTCCCGGTCCGCCGGCACATATGTCTCCGCTCGACGGCCGACACATGTGCGCCTCGTGTGCGAACGGACTCACACGCCGGACGAAGGGGCCGGCCCGGCCCGTACCCGCGTCCTGTGTTCCGGGTTCCGAAAGGCGCCACGGGCGTCAAATCGGCACACAGGGGCGGAAATTGCATTGGGTCATTTGACGTAAGCCGGTGGCCCGTCGGCGCCATAGGGTGCTGAACCGTGGCTGAGAACCAAGCGGATGGAACGGATGACGCGCTGAGCGCTCCGGTCTCTGCCGTGGTGCGGGCGAGCGACGCGATCCTGGAACGCGCCGTCGGCGCCTACCTGGAGTCGAGTGCACGCGTGCGACTCCTCACCGCGCAGGGGCTGCCCGACGCGCACGTGTCCGTCCTCCTGCTGAACGCCGTGGACGACGACTGGATCAGGGTCATGCGCCAGGACGCCGCCCGCATCCCCGGCACCCCCGTCCCGGTCGTGATGATCGCCGACCGCATCACCGAGCGGCAGCTCTCGCCGGCCGTCGAGTACGGACTGACCAGCTTCCTGTACCGGGACGACCTGGACCTCGACCGGCTGGTCGACACCGTCGTCGAGGCGGGCGCCGGACGCTGCCGGATGCCCGAGGACCTGGTGGCCCACCTGATCGCCGAACTGGGCGACCGGCAACGGCAGCAGACCCTCACCGACCTGTCCCGCAGGGACGGCCTCCTGGTCCGGGAGATCGAGGTGCTCCGCATGCTCTCCGAGGGCATGAGCACGGTCGAGATAGCCGACAAGATGAGCTACTCGGAACGCACCATCAAGGGCATCATCCACGAGACCGTGAAGCGACTGCGGGTCAGGAACCGGACCCAGGCGGTGGCGTACGCGATCCGGACGGGGATCTTCTGAACGAACGCCCGGACCCGCACCCTCGACGCCGTGCGCCTACGACCCGGCCGGCCGCCCCGGCGAGCGCTCCGTCACCCCCGCCAGATGCCGCCCGAACATCTCCGGTGAGTCCGGAAGTTCAGTCACCCAAGACCGTCGCCTACCGCCTACCGCCTGCTCCGGCGCATGCCTCCGCCTCTGCCAGGTACCGCGCCACCGGGCCCAGGGTCAGCATTCCGCCAGCGGCGCCGGCGTGTTCTGCACGGGCATCACGCAGGGCAGCCGCAGAGTGTGCGGCGATTCCGCGCTCGCCGAGGCGTACGGCGGCGCGGGCGGTCAGGCACCACATGGCCTCCTGCATGTGGTCACGCGGTGGTTCGGGCACCGCACCGAGAGCGGTGCGGGCCTCCTCGTCCCGGTCCTGGGCGAGCAGCACGAGGGGTCGCGTCCAGGGCCTGTACGGGCCCCAGTCGAGGTGCGGGTCGATGGGCGCCGGCCGGTCGTGCAGCAGGCGCAGTCCAAGGAGGGCGAGCGGGAACAGGCCGCGGTGCAGTCCCGGCATTCCGGCCGTCCGGAGGGCGTCCTCGGCATAGCGGTAGTGCGCTGCTGCCGTGGCGGCGGCCGGTCCGCCAGGCTCGGCGCTGCGGGCGGCTGTGGCCCGGGCCCTGAACCACCCGGTGAGGACGGGGACGAGGGGTGCCTCGGTGGTGGCGGCGAGCTGGTCGGCTGCATTGGCGTGCGAGGTCGCGGCGTCGAGGTCGCCGAGGGCCGAGGCGGATTGCAGGCGGACGAGTCGGCCGAGTACGGCGAAGTTCGGCAGCTCGTGCCGGGTGGCCAGGTCGAGGATCTCGGCGCCGGTCCTGTCCCGTGCCGCCGCGAGCCCGGGGCGGGTGAAGGACTGCAGGAACACCCCGTTGAGGGCGAAGGCGAGCAGGGCGGGATCGGCCAGGTGCCGTGCCAACTCCTCTGCCTGTCGCGCCGCCTGCTGGGCGTGCTTCAGCTCGGCCCCGGACAGATCGGCGCTGCGGCTCTCGACGGCGACCGTGGCCAGGAGGCGGGCGCGCAGGTCGGCGGGGCCGTCCGGGCCGAGCCCGGTGAGCGTGCGCTCGGCAGCCGCGACGACGGCGCGGGACTGCTCGGGGTCGTCGGCACGGCTCCAGAGGGCGGGCACGTCGTAGGCGCCGATGGTCCGGGCGGTCAGCGAGAGGTCTCCCGTGCGTTCCACCGCCTGGATGGCGGCGAGGCGGTCGCGTCGGGAGTGGACGAGGGCGTCACCACCCGCCAGCGCGAGGGTGCGGGCCAGATCCATGGTGGTGCGCGGGCCGAGCCGGGCACCGTGGCCGGTCCACGCGGTCCGTGCTCCTTGTGGGGGCGCGGCCCCGTTGAGGATGTCCGTCTCCAGGCGCTGAAGGTCGGTACTGGGGTCGAGTCCGAGTCGGTCGACGAGCATCGCGCGGGCGCGGCGGAGGACGGCAAGTGCGTCGGCCTGGCGGCCCGCGCGGTACAGCGCGCGGGCATGCAGCTCCCAGGCCGGCTCGCGCCACGGGTGTTCGGCGGCATGGGCACCCAGTTCGGCGACGAGGTCGGCCCCTTCCCCGGAGTCGAGGAGGATGCGGGCGCGCAGTTCCACCCCCTCCAACCTCAGTTCCTCCAGTCGGGTCCGCTCGCGCTGCGCCCATGCGGAGCCGGTCACATCGGCGTAGGCGGGTCCGCGCCAGGTCGCGAGTGCCGCGCCGAGGTCGGCGACCGCGTCGGGGCTGCGGCGGGCTCGGGCCAGGGTGTCCTGGAACCGATGGACGTCCACGGCTACGCGCGGCAGGCGCAGCGCGTAGCCGGGACCCTCGGTGACGATTACGCGCGGCGGACTGCGGGGCGGCCGGTCGGGTTCGAGGGCGCGGCGCAGCGCGGCGACGAACGTACGCAAAGCACCCACGGCGCGGGCCGGCGGATCGGTCCACAGGTCATCGACGAGGGTGTCGGTGGTGACCATCCGTGCCTCGGCGGCGACGAGCCGGCCGAGTACCTCGCGATGGCGGGGTCCGCCCAGGTCAACCGGGCTGCCGTCGTCGCGGAGGGCCCGCACCGCACCGAGCACGTCGATTCGCATGCCCCCATCCTCCGCGCCAGGGGCCGGCCGCGCCCAACCGTACTGATCGGCTGCTGATCGCCGTCGCCCAAGCTGATCGGGTCAAGTCCCCGACCCGACAGGGTGGTCCCTCATGACGCTCACCATTACCGGCTTCGATCACGTCCGCCTGCCCGGTGCGGACGGTGTGGAGCTGGCTGCAGCTGTCGGTGGCAGTGGCAGCCCGGTCGTGCTGTTGCACGGTTTTCCCCAGACCCACCTGATGTGGCGACACGTCGCCGAGCGGCTCGCCGACGAGCACACGGTGATCTGTCCTGACCTGCGGGGCTACGGCGCCAGCGACAAGCCGGCGGCCACCGGTCCCGATGTGTACGCCAAGCGCACCATGGCCGCCGATGTCGTGACCCTGGCGGCGGCGCTCGGACACGAGCACTTCGCCCTCGTCGGCCACGACCGAGGCGCCCTGGTCGCCTTCCGGGCGGGGTTGGACCACCCTGAGACCATCACGCACCTGGGCATCCTCGACATCGTGCCGACGCTCGACATGTGGAACGTCCTGCATGGCGCCTCGGCGGCGGTCGGCTACCACCTCTTCCTGATGGCGCAGCCGCCGGGCCTGCCGGAGGCGATGATCGCAGGCAGCGCGGACGCGTTCTTCGGCTCGTTCCTCGACGCCTGGGCCAACGACCCGACCGCCATGCCCGGGGATGTGCGTGCCGAATACCTGCGCGCGAGCGCCGCGGCGGTGACGTCGATCGTCGCGGACTACCGGGCCTCGGCCGACATCGACGTCGTGCACGACCAGGCGGACCTGGACGCCGGGTCGCAGCTGGCCATGCCCGTGACGGTCGTTCAGCAGGACTGGGGCGCGCAGCTGGGCTACGACGCTGCCGGGGTGTGGAAGGCATGGGCGCCGGACCTGGACCACCGGCTGACCCGCGCCGGGCACTTCATGGCCGAAGAGGCACCCGACGAGATCGCGGCGGCGATCCAGGGCCTGCTGGCCCGCTGAGCCTCCTGCTCCCGACTCGCCGGCTGGGCCACGTCGGTCGGCGAGCGCTACCTGGACGGCCGTGATCGGCTCTGACCGGCCCGAATGCTGAGGTGACCCCGGACAACAGGTGTGGGTGACGCCCTTGCGGGGGTTCTGGCCGGTCGCCCCGATCATCGCAGGGCGGTGTCCGCTGTTCCGTCATGGCCCGTAGCCCGCCCCACCCCGCCGCTACTCCTCTGCTCCGCGACAGCAACTCCTCGGCAGCAACTCTCCGACAGGAACTCCTCAACAGGAACTCCCCCGACAGCTACTCCTCGAACAGCGCCTCCTGCTCCCCCTCCTTCGCCCGCCGCACCCGTCGGTTCCGGGCGCCGATCACCGTCGCCGTCACCGCAGCCGTCACGCCCAGCGCCGCCGGGACCATCCAGCCCCGGTCGAGGGCGTGCCCGAACGCGTGGTCCAGGGAGAGCCGGCCGGGGCCCGCGACGGCCAGGCCCGCTGCGGCCAGACCCAGGGTCGCGGCGTACTCGTAGCCGCCCTCCGCGGCGAAGAAGCCGTTCGGCCGGTGCAGGGCGGTCGCGCCCGCCATCGCCCCGGCCGCCGCGGCTCCCGCCGCCGGGGTCGCGAGGCCCAGCCCCAGCAGCGTTCCGCCGCCCGCCTCGGCGAGCCCCGCCGCCAGCGCGCTCTGTCTCCCCGGCGCGTACCCGACCGACTCCATGAACCGGCCGGTGCCCTCGATGCCGCCCCCGCCGAACCAGCCGAACAGCTTCTGCGCGCCGTGCGCGGCCAGCACCCCGCCGGTACCCAGCCGGAGCAGCAGCAGGCCCACGTCACGTCGGTCGTAGCAGGTCACGGCGGCTCCCATCGGCGGCATGCGGATCACGGGTCTCCACCGTCGCACCCGGCACACCCGCGCGGCCCGTCCGCGCGGCCGTTCGGGTGGCGGGCGGGTGGCGGGCCGCCGGGACCGGTGTGACGCTGACTGACATGACGATCAAGACAGCCAAGCTCCGCGACCCGGCGGTCCGCGCCTTCGTCACCGCCGTCAACGCCAGCGACCGCGAGCGCCTGGTGGGACTCCTCACCCCGGACGCGACCATGGCGGACGACGGCTCCGACCGGAACCTCGACGACTGGATCGACCGGGAGATCTTCTCCTCCAACGGCCACATCGACGTCGACAACGAGTCCAACGGCGGCCGCTCCCTGCTCGCCCACTACCGCAACGACACCTGGGGCGAGATGGTCACCCGCTGGGACTTCACGATCGAGGACGACGGCCGCATCTCCCGCTTCGAGACCGGGCAGGCGTAGCACAGGCGCGGAAACATACCGGGAAAACGCTTGTCCTCGGGTGCGCTCCAACTCCTACCGTCCCGTGCATGGAAACCGACAGCACCACCAGGACCCTGGGCCGTTCCGGCATCCGGGTCAGCGCGCTCGGCTTCGGCTGCTGGGCCATCGGCGGCGAGTGGCAGGACGCCACCGGGCAGCCGCTCGGCTGGGGCAGGGTCGACGACGAGGAGTCGGTACGGGCGGTCCACCGCGCCCTCGACCTCGGCGTCACCTTCTTCGACACCGCCGACACCTACGGCGCAGGACACAGCGAGCGCGTCCTCGGCCGCGCTCTGGGCAGGCGCCGGGACGAGGTCGTCGTCGCCACCAAGTGGGGCAACGTCTTCGACGAGGAGACCCGTACCCTCACCGGCCACGACGACTCCCCGGCCTACGTCCGCCGGGCCCTGACCGCCTCCCTGCGCCGCCTCGGCACCGACCACGTCGACCTCTACCAGCTCCACCTCTCCGACGCCGACCCGGCCCGCGCCGCCGAACTCCGGGACGTTTGCGAGGAGTTGGTCGGCGAAGGGCTGATCCGGGCCTACGGGTGGAGCACCGACGACCCGGCCCGCGCCGCCGTCTTCGCCGAGGGGCCGCACTGCACGGCCGTGCAGCACACCCTGAACGTGCTCCAGGACGCGCCGCAACTCCTGGACACGGCGGAGAAGTTCGACCTCGCCGCCGTCAACCGCAGCCCGCTCGCCATGGGGTTGCTGGGCGGGCGGCGGGCGGGGGCCGCGGCAGGCGACATCCGCAGCAGGCCGCCGGCCTGGCTGCCCGGGTTCGGGGACGGCGACGGGGCCGATCCCGCGTGGGTCGAGCGGATCGAGGCCCTGCGCTCCCTCCTCACCAGCGACGGGCGGACCCTCGCCCAGGGCGCCCTCGGCTGGATCTGGGCCCGCAGCCCGCGCACGGTCCCGATTCCCGGCTTCCGGTCCGCCGCCCAGGCCGAGCAGAACGCCGGCGCGATCGCGAAGGGGCCGCTCACCGCCGGGCAACTGGCCGAGATCGACCGGCTGCTCGGGCGGTGAGCGGCCCCGCGCCGCTCAGCGACGGCGGTCAGTAGTCCTGGCCGCCGCCGTACTGCTGCTGCACGTACGGCTGCCGGCCGTGGGCCGCCTGCTGCGGCTGACCCGCGTACCCGGCCGCCTGCTGCGCGTACCGCTGTCCGCCGCCCTGCTCGGTGAGGGTGATCTGGCCGGCCTTGATGGTGGCCAGCCGCGGGGCGCGGCGGGCGATGGAGGAGTCGTGGGTGACCATGATGAAGGTCAGCCCGTACTCGTGCCACAGGCCTTCGAGGAGGGCCATGATGTCGTCGCGGGTGCCCTCGTCGAGGTTGCCGGTCGGCTCGTCGGCGAGCAGCACCCTGGGCTTCTTCACCAGCGCGCGGGCGATCGCGACACGCTGCTGCTGGCCGCCGGAGAGCTCGGAGGGGGCGTGCCCGAGGCGCTCGCCGAGGCCCACCGAGCGCAGCGCCTCCGCCGCGCGCTCCCGGCGCTCGGCCGGCCTGATGCCGAGCGGTACGAGGGCGGTCTCGACGTTCTCCTGGGCGGTGAGCGTCGGGATCAGGTTGAACGCCTGGAAGATGATGCCGATCTTCTCGGCGCGCAGCCGGGTGAGCTTGGTCTCGCTGACCTTGGCGAGGTCGACGTCGTCCAGCAGGACGCTGCCCTCGGTCGGGCGGTCCAGGCCGCCGATCATCTGGAGCAGGGTCGACTTGCCGCCGCCGGTCGGGCCCTGGATGACGAGCTGGTCGCCGTCCTCGATGGTCAGGTCGACGCCGCGCAGCGCCTCGACCGTGTCCTTGCCCCGCGTGTAGCGCTTGGTGACTCCGGTGAGTCTGTACATGGGGTTCTCCACTGGGTGCTCTGCCGTAAGAGGCGTAAGAGGCGTAAGGGGGTGGGGGCGCCGCGTCCCGGGGGGAGTGGAGGCGGCGCCCCGGCTCAGAGGGGGCGGGGGGTTACGAGACGCTGCGCAGGGCGTCGGCCGGGCGCATCCGGGAGGCACGCCAGCCGCCCATCGCGCCGGCGATCAGACCGCCGGTGACCGCGAGGCCGACCGCGAGGGCGATGGTGGTGAGGGAGACGGGCGCGGACAGCGCGATCTCCAGGGTGTTCTGCGAGGCCTGCTGGCCGGGGCCGCCGCCGCCCGGGCCGCCGCCCATGCCGCCACCGCTGCCGGAGCTGCCCAGCTGGGCGGTGAGCTTCGGGCTGATCGCGGTGACCGCGTAGGCCGCGCCGACGCCGAGGGCGATGCCGAGGGCGCCGCCGATCAGGCCGTTCACGATGGACTCGCCGACCACCTGACGGGTGACGTTGCGCGACGGCCAGCCGAGCGCCTTCAGGGTGCCGAACTCGCGCACCCGGCGGGACACCGCGGAGGAGGTCAGCAGGGCCGCCACCAGGAAGGCCGCCGCGAGGACCGCGATGGACAGCCACTTGCCGACGCTGGTCGCCAGGCTGGAGGCGGTGGAGAGGGAGCCGGAGACGGTGGACGCCAGGTCGGCGGAGGTGGTGACCGTCGTACCCGAGATGTTGGCGGTGATCTCCTTCTTCACGGTGGAGATCTGCTTGGAGTCGGTCGCCTTGACGTAGATCGTGGTGACCTGGTTCTTCGCGTCGCCGAGGGTCTGCGCGACCTTCAGCGGGACGAAGACGTCGGTGTCGGACTCGCTGCTGTCCGGGGTCGCGATCCCGATGACGGTGAACTTGGTGCTGGAGATCTTGAAGGTCGAGCCGACCTTGTACTTCTTCTCCTTGGCGTACGACTTGCTGACCACCGCGACCTTGGCGCTGGTCTGCGCGGTGGTGAAGGTCTTGCCCGAGGTGACCTTCATGGTGGACAGCGGGCCGAGGCCCTGGTGGGCCACGTCGACGCCGGCCACGGAGTAGCTGTTGACGTTGAAGTTGGCGCCGCCGCCCTGGACCTGCGGCGCGCCGCCCGAGCTGCTGCTGCTTCCGCCGCCCGGCTGCCCCTGGCCGCCGCTGGTGCTGCTGCTGCCGCTGCTGGTGGAGGACTTCGCCTTGCCCTGGGTGAAGGAGCCGTCGACCTTGGTGACGTTCAGGGAGAGCGCTCCGACCGCGCTCTCCACGCCCGTCTGGCCGGCGACCTTGGTGACCAGGGACGACTTCAGGGCCTGACCGCCCTGGGTCTGCACCCGGTCCGAACTCTGCGTGGAGCTGCTGCTGGACTTGGCGTCGAACTTGAAGTTCGGACCGCCGGAGCTGCCCGAGGTCGGGGCCGTACGGGCCTTGGTGACCGTCATGTCGGTCCCCAGGCCGTACAGCGACTTGAGGACCTTGTCCTGCGCCTGGGTCATGCCGGCCGACACCGAGTTGACCGTGATGACCAGCGCGATACCGAGCGCCAGACCCAGAGCGATGACCAGGGCCGCCTTCTTTCTGCGGCCCAGCTCGCGCTTGAGATAGATGCCAAACATCCCGTTCCTCGAAGGTTCTTGGCGCCCGCTGTGGACGCGAGCTCAAGCTAGGGAGGAACCTTTGAGCAGCCCTGGGTAAAAGATGTGTCAGAGCTGAGAAACCGGGATGTCTTAGCAAACTTTCATAAGACAGCAAATTCATATGCCGGGGAGGGGGTCCACCGGGCAAAGCCCTGTTCGACGCGGTGTACGGTCCCGGGGTGCGCGATTCCTCTCGGCTGACCCGTCGGGCCGTCCTCGGACTGACGGCCGCCGCCCTTCCCGTGTCCGCTGCGGCCCCTGCCTCCGCCGCCACCGTCATAGGCGGCGGGCGTCTGGCCGACGGGGGCATACAGGTGAGCGGTGCCACCGGCCTGCCGAAGAAGATCACCGCCCGCGCCTGGCTGCTCGCCGACTGCGACAGCGGTGAGGTGCTCGCCTCGTACAACGCGCACCGGCGGCTGGCACCCGCCTCCACCCTGAAGATGCTGTTCGCGGACACCGTGCTGAAGAAGTTCGAGCGGACCGAGCGGTACAAGGTCAAGGACTCCGACATCTCCGACGTCCCGTCCGGCTCCAGCCTGGTCGGCATCAAGCCCGGCCTCACCTACACCGTCGAGCAGCTGTGGCAGGGCGTCTTCCTGCGCTCCGGCAACGACGCCGTGCACGTCCTCGCCCACATGAACGGCGGGATCGCGAAGACCGTCGCCGAGATGCAGGCCAGGGCGGCCGACCTGCAGGCCTTCGACACCCACGTGATCAGCCCCGACGGCTTCGACCACCCCGGCCAGCTGTCGTCGGCGTACGACCTGACCCTCTTCGCCCGGCACGGGCTGAAGGACGACGACTTCCGCGGCTACTGCGGCACGCGGACCGCGAACTTCCCGGCGGGCGGCAAGAAGACCTTCCAGATCCAGAACACCGACCGCCTGCTCACCGGCGCCTGGGGGCTCGGCGTCTACCAGGGCCTGTTCGGCGTCAAGAACGGCTACACCAGCCACGCCGGCAACACCTTCACCGGCGGTGCCACCCGGGGCGGCCGCACCCTGCTGGTCACCGTGATGCACCCGGACCCCGCCACCAACGCCGTGTACGAGCAGACCGCCGCGCTGCTCGACTGGGGCTTCGGGAAGGGGAGCTCGGCGCAGCCCGTGGGCGCGCTGGTCGCTCCGCTGAGCGAGGGCGGGGCGAGCGCGAGTCCGTCGGCGAAGGGCAAGGGGGCCGCGGGGGCGGCCGGGACGGGGGCTGCCGCCGGTTCGGGGTCGTCCGGACCGTCGCCGTGGCGGGTCGCGGAGGGCGGGGCGGTGACGCTCGGGCTGCTGGGCGCCGGGGCGTGGGCGCTGCGCCGGCGCCGACGGGCGGCCGGTGCCGCGGCCGGCCCCGACTCGGGTGACACAGAGGCAGGTCCGGCAGGCCCGGCCGGTCCGACGGCGGGCTGACGTCACGCGGCAGCCGCTCCACCCACCGGTGCGTACCCGCGGTCCACGCGGGCCCACCCCCACCCGGTCCGGTGGAACGGCTGCCGCCTCCCCCCTCGGTGTGGCCGGCGGTCTACGGAATGCCAGAGCACCAACTGTGAAGTTCTGGTGGAGGAGAGTTGAGCATAGGCCCGTTACCGGCCGCAATACCGCGGACGTAGACATTCCGCTTGTGCAGGTTGTGGATTGTCCGACTGAACGGCGGTTCAGCCCCGGCCCACGTACGGCATCGCCGTCGCCAGCACCGTCGCGAACTGCACGTTCGCCGCCAGCGGCAGCTCGGCCATGTGCCGCACGGTCCGCGCCACGTCCGCCACGTCCATCACGGGTTCCGGGGCGATCACCCCGTTCGCCTGCAGCGCGCCGGTCTCCATCCGGGCCGTCATGTCGGTCGCCGCGTTGCCGATGTCGATCTGCCCGACCGCGATGCCGTACGGCCGCCCGTCCAGGGACAGGGACTTGGTCAGCCCCGTCAGCGCGTGCTTGGTCGCGGTGTAGGCGGCGGAGTGCGGGCGGGGCGTGTGCGCGGAGATGGATCCGTTGTTGATGATCCGCCCGCCCTGCGGCTGCTGTTCCTTCATCTGCCGGAACGCCGCCTGCGCGCACAGGAACGCCCCGTTGAGGTTGGTGTCCACCACGTGCCGCCACGCCTCGTAGGGCAGGTCCTCCACGGCCACCCCGCCCGGCCCGAACGTCCCCGCGTTGTTGAACAGCAGGTCCACCCGTCCGAACCGGTCCACGGCCGCCGCGAACAGCCCGGCCACGTCGTCGGGTTGCGAGACGTCGGTCCGTACGGCGACGGAGGCGCCCTCGGGCACCAGCGCCGCCGTCTCCTCCAGCCGCGCGGCGCGCCGTCCGGCGAGCGCCACCGACCAGCCGGTGCGCAGCAGTTCCGTGGCCACGGCGCGGCCGACGCCGGAGCCGGCTCCGGTCACCACGGCGATCTTCGATTGCCTGTCATCCATGGGGCCGCAGCGTAGGCGCTCCGCCGGGAGGGCCGCGTTATTCGGGTCGTCGGTCGGGTGCGGCGGGGTGGGGGCTGGTCGCGCAGTTCCCCGCGCCCCTTCGGGGCGCGTTCAGTGAACGGGCGCGTTCAGGGGGGCTTTACGCCTCGCCCGGGTAGCGGACGCCGATCTGTTCCCTGAGGGTGTCCAGGGTGCGCATGACCGCGAGGGTGCCGTCGAGGGGGACGAGGGGGGATTCCTTCTCGCCGGCGCGCAGGGCGCGCATGACCTCGCGGGCCTCGTGGCGGAGGGTGTTGCGGGGGCCGTCGGCCGGGTTCATGGCGAACTCCTGCGGGTCGCGGCCGTCGCGGTGCAGCACGAAGCGCTCGGGGTGGAAGAAGCCGTCCGGGATGTCGATCCGGCCCTGCGAGCCGGTGATCGAGGCGCTGGTGCCGGTGCCGCCGACGATGGAGCAGTGCACCATGGCGAGAGCGCCGCTCTCCCAGGAGAGCAGTGCACCCGTCTGGAGATCGACGCCCTCGTCCGAGAGCACCGCTCGCGCCGACATCCCGTCCGGCTCGCCGAGCAGCAGGTGCGCGAACGACACCGGGTACACGCCCAGGTCCAGCAGCGCACCCCCGCCCAGCGCCGGGTCCCGCAGCCGGTGGGCCGGCGGGAACGGGCCCTCCAGGCCGAAGTCCGCCTGCACGGTCCGCACCTCGCCGATCGCCCCGTCCGCGACCAGCGCCGTCAGCCGTCGCACCAGCGGGTTGCAGTACGTCCACATCGCCTCCATCAGGAAGCGGTCGTGCTCCTTCGCCAGCGCGACGAGTTCCCCGGCCTCACGCCCGTTGACCGTGAACGCCTTCTCGCACAGCACGTTCCGCCCCGCCTCCAGGCACAGCCCGGCTGCCGCCCGGTGCGCCGAGTGCGGAGTGGCGACGTACACGACATCGATGTCCTCGTCCCGGGCCAGCGACTCCCAGTCCCCGTACGCCCGGCCGATCCCGAACCGCTCGGCGAACGCCTCGGCCGACTCCGCCGACCGCGAGGCCACCGCCGCGATCTCCGCGTCCGGCAGATCCACCAGGTCCGCCGCGAACGCGGCCGCGATCCCGCCCGTCGCCAGGATGCCCCACCGCACGCTCTGCTCACCCATCCCGGCCGCCCGTCCTCGCTCACGTGTTTCCCGGCAGTCTGTACGAGCTGAGAGCATATGCGGGGGCCGAGGGGGTCCAGCAACAACCGACCGGACCGCGAGACCCACGAAGACGGGGGACACATGCCCGAGCAGCCGGCGCCGCCGACACCGGACGCCCAGGACACCGCCGTACCCGCACCGCGCGGCCTCGCCGGCGGCTCCGGCCCGGCCCCCGCCGGCGCTGCCACCCGCCGCGCCGGCCTCCTCCTCGTGCTGCTGCTCGGCGGGCTCACCGCGACGCCCCCGCTGGCCATGGACATGTACCTCCCGTCCCTGCCGGAGGTCACCCGCTCCCTCGGCGCCCCCGCCGCGACCGTCCAGCTCACCCTCACCGCCTGCCTCGCCGGCATGGCCCTCGGCCAGCTGGTGGTCGGCCCGATGAGCGACCGCTGGGGGCGTCGCCGCCCGCTGCTGGCCGGCCTCGCCGTCTACGTCGTCGCCACCGCCCTGTGCGCCGTCGCGCCGGACGTGGAGACACTGGTCGCCTTCCGCCTCGCCCAGGGCCTCGCGGGCGCGGCCGGGATCGTCATCGCGCGGGCCGTCGTACGCGATCTCTACGACGGGGTCGCCATGGCCCGCTTCTTCTCCACCCTGATGCTGGTCTCCGGGGTCGCCCCGGTGGTCGCCCCGCTGATCGGCGGGCAGATCCTGCGGGTGACGGACTGGCGGGGCGTCTTCGTCGTCCTCACGGTCGTCGGGACGCTGATCGCCGTACTGGTCTGGGTGCGGCTCCCGGAGACCCTGCCGCCGGCCGACCGGCACGCCGGGGGAGCGGCCGCCGCCGTCCGCGCGATGCGGAGCCTCCTCGCCGACCTGCCCTTCACCGGCTACATGCTCGCGGGCGGCTTCGCCTTCGCGGCCCTCTTCGCCTACATAGCCGCGTCCCCGTACGTCATCCAGGAGATCTACGGCGCGTCCCCGCAGACCTTCTCCCTCCTCTTCGGCCTCAACTCGGTCGGGCTGGTGATCGCCGGGCAGGTCAACGGGAAGGTGCTGGTCGGCCGGGTCAGCCTGGACAAGGTGCTGGGCGCGGGCCTGGTCGTCACCGTGCTCGCGGCGACCGCCCTGCTGCTGATGTCGGCCGGCGCCCTCGGCCCGGTCGGGCTCGCCCCGGTCGCCGCCGCCCTCTTCGTCCTGATGTCCGCGATGGGCTTCACCCTGCCCAACGCCCAGTCCCTCGCCCTGCTGCGCACCCGGCACGCGGCCGGGTCCGCGTCCGCGCTGCTCGGGACCTCCTCGTTCCTCGTCGGCGCGGTCGCCTCGCCGCTGGTCGGGATCGCCGGGGAGAGAACCGCCGTGCCCATGGCGATCGTCCAACTGGCGGGGGCACTGGTGGCACTGGCCTGCTTCGTGGGAATGTGCCGTCCCTGGGCAGCACGTGGGAACACCCGTGCGAGGACGGAGGGAGCAGGGAGCTGAGCGTACCGAGACTGCGCGTCGAGACACCGGAACGGGCCGGTCTCGACCCCGCGGAACTCAGGCACCTAGTCCGCGAAGTGCACGACCTCACCACCGGTGAGCGGCCCTGGGCGGCCGGGGCCGTCGTGGTCGCCGGACGCGGACCCGTGATCGCCGTACAGGAGGCCTCCGGCTGGGCCGTGCGCTGGTCCGCGTACGACCCCGCGACCGACGCCGGTGTCGAACTGCTGCCCGCCGCCCGGGTCCCGGCGACCGTCGACACCCCCTTCGACGTCGCCTCCCTCACCAAACTGTTCACCGCGGTCGCCGCCGTGCAGCAACTGGAGCGCGGCACCCTCGGCATCGACGCCCGCGTCGGCGCCTACCTCCCCGACTTCCACGGGGCCGCCGGCCACGGCATCACCGTCCGCCAGCTCCTCACCCACACCTCGGGCCTGCGCCCCGAACTCCCGCTCTACGACTGCCCCGACGACACGGCCCGCCTCGACCTGCTCCGCGCGGAGGCCCCGACCAGCGCGCCCGGCGCCTACCGCTACTCCGACCTGAATCCGCTCCTCCTCCAGCACGTCCTGGAGCGGATCACCGGCCGCCCCCTCGACGTCCTGGTCCGCGACGGCATCACCCGGCCGCTCGGCATGACCGCCACCGACTTCGGACCCTGCCCCGGGGCGGCGGCCACCGAGGACCAGCGGCGGCCCTGGGCCAAGGCGGACCGCGGGATGCTGCGGGGCGTCGTGCACGACGAGAACGCCTGGGCGCTGGGCGGGGTGGCCGGGCACGCCGGCCTCTTCTCCACCGGCCGGGACCTGGCGACCTTCTGCCGGGCCCTGCTCGCGGGCGGCGCCTACGGCCCGGCGCGGATCCTCGGCCCCGACTTCGTGGACCTGCTGCTGGCCCCGCCGGGACTGGGCTTCCTGGTGGACCAGCCGTGGTTCATGGGCGAACTGGCGGGACAGGGTGCGGCGGGCCACACCGGGTTCACCGGGACCAGCCTGGTCCTGGACCGGGCGACGGACACGTTCCTCGTCCTGCTGGCCAACACCGTGCACCCGCGCCGCCGCCCCGGCGACAGCGCACCCCGGGCGGCCGCGGCGACCCGCCTGGCCAGGGCTGTCCATACAATCGCCGGGTGAACCACCCCACCCGGCCCGTCCCACCGGCCGACCGGCTCCGCGCCGCGCTCGCCGACCTGCTCGACGGCCTGCCCCCGAAGCAGGCCGCCTCGGCCGTCGAGCGGCTGATCGCCACCTACCGCGGGGCCACCCCGACCGACGCGCCGATCCTGCGGGACCGGGCGGACGTGGCGGCGTACGCGGCGTACCGGATGCCGGCGACCTTCGAGGCGGTACGGTCCGCGCTCGCGGCGTTCGCCGACGCGGTACCGGAGGGGTGGGCACCGGCAAGCCATGTGGACGTCGGCGGCGGGACGGGCGCGGCGACCTGGGCGGTGACCGACACCTGGGCGGGCGCGCGGCCGGTGACGGTCCTCGACTGGGCCGAGCCGGCGCTGGCCCTCGGCCGGGAGATCGCCGCGGCGAACCCGGCACTGCGGGACGCCAAGTGGCAGCGCGCCCGGATCGGAGCGGCGCTCACCATCGAGAGCACTGATCTCGTCACGGTCTCGTACGTCCTCAACGAGCTCGACGAGGCCGGCCGCGCCGCCCTCGTCGACGCCGCCGCGGCCGCCGCGCAGGCCGTCGTCATCGTCGAGGCCGGCACCCCCGCCGGCTACGCCCGGATCATCGAGGCCCGTGACCGCCTGATCACCGCCGGCCTCCACGTCGCCGCCCCCTGCCCGCACAGCGCCGCCTGCCCGATCACCCCCGGCACGGACTGGTGCCACTTCTCCGCCCGGGTCAGCCGCTCCTCCCTGCACCGCCAGGTCAAGGGCGGCTCGCTGCCCTACGAGGACGAGAAGTTCAGCTACGTGGCCGCCACCCGCTTCCCGCCCGCCCCGGCACCGGCCCGGGTGGTACGCCGCCCCCAGATCCGCAAGGGACAGGTCCTGCTCGACCTGTGCGAGACCGACGAACAGCTGCGCCGGACGACGGTCACCAAGCGCCACGGCGACCTGTACAGGGCGGCCCGGGACGCGGACTGGGGCGACCCGTGGCCGCCCGGGTGACACATCTCGCGTACCCCCCGCTTCGCACCCAGACGGGACCATAAGGCATCCTGGGCCGGACCACAGCGAGGCGAGGCGATAGATGAGCGCGACGTTCGGCGGCCCGAGCGGCCGGCAGGGCAGACTCTCCCAGTGGCTCCGCGGCCGCCGCCCGAAGCAGGCGGCCACCACCGACGACCCGGGCCGCGCGGCGCTGCTGCTCGCCGCCGCCGAGGCGGGCCTCCCGCTGGCCCCCGCCGCGCACCCCGCCCCCGGCTACGGCTGCTCCTGCGACCGCGTCGGCTGTCCCACCCCGGCCCGGCACCCGGTGTCGTTCGCGTGGCAGACGCAGTCCACCACCGACCGGGCCCAGATCGAGCGCTGGGCCCGGCACCAGCCGCAGGCCAACTTCATCACCGCGACCGGCATGACCCACGACGTCCTGGACGTGCCCCTGGAGGCCGGGCAGGAGGCGCTGGAGCGGCTGCTCGCGGGCGGCGTCGAGGTCGGCCCGGTCGCCGAGAGCGACGACGGCCGCCTGCTCTTCTTCACCCTCACCCGCGGCACCCCCGAGGACGAGGACGAGTGGTGGCCCTGCGAGCTGGACTGCCGCCCCGAGACCATGGACGAGCACCCGGGGCTGCGCTGGCACTGCCGGGGCTCCTACGTCCTCGTTCCGCCCGCCAGGCTGCCCGGCGGCGACGGCGACCGGCGGGTGCACTGGGTACGCGGCCCCGAGCACGCGCTCCCCGACCCGCTGAGCCTGCTGGAGATCCTCACGGACGCCTGCGGCCGCTATGCGGGCGAGGAGGCCGATCAGGTGGGCGCGGTCTGGTAGGCGCACCGTGGGAAGCGCCGGGTCGTCGGTCGGCTGCGGCGCCGTGGGGGCTGGTCGCGCCCACGCGGCGGAGCCGCACATTGATACAGCCCCGCGCCCCTGGCGGGGCGCTGATTCCGGGGGGCGTTGTTCAGGAGCCCTGTGCGGAGGTCAGGCCCTGGATGCGGCCGAGGATCGAGATCTTTCCGGTGCCCGCCGGGTCGAGTGCGACCTGGTTGGAGACGAACTGCATGGTCAGGGACTGCTTGATCTCGCCCTTGGTGAGGGCCTTGACGCTGAGGTTCGGGGTCGGCACGGAGGTGCCCGCGGCCGCCGTCTCCTTGGCGTAGTAGCGGGTGGTGAAGAACACCGCCGCCCCGCCGTCGGCGGTGCGCAGGGCGAGCGGCGCGTAGTCGCCCTCGGTGAGCGGCTCGTCGATGTACTGGGTGGCCAGGCCCGGCTTGGTGGACTTCTTGCGGTCGGTGCGCCAGCCGCTCGTGTGCACGCCGTCCGCGAAGGCGGTGCCGCCGCTCTTCAGGTACGTGGCGTAACCCCGGCTCAGGTCGCCCGGGGAGACGGCGAGTTGGGCGCTGTTCGCCGGCACGTCCTCGGCCCAGCCGTCCTTGTCGGTGGTGAACTTCGGTACGGCGTCCGGCGCGACCAGCGTCAGGTACGCCACCTGGAACGGCTGGGAGAGGCTGTTGCGGGTGAAGACCAGCAGCCAGCGTTCGTCGCCGCCCTTGTTGCCGTGCGCGTCGGCGACGAACCAGCGCGGCCAGCCGGCCTTCTTCGGGATGGTGTACGTGACGTCGTCGAACTGCAGCGCCGAGTGGGCGGAGTTGCCGGCCGGGCTGTTGGCGTGCCCGGCCTTCAGGCGCGCGGAGTCGATGTCGGCGAGGGCGCCGGTCGTGTAGTCCGCGTCCAGGGAGCCGTCGTAGGCCTTGTCGGCCTTGTTGTAGGCGTCCGTGAACTGCCGGAGCGCCTTGGCGGCCTCGGCGCGGGTGGTGCTGGGGAGCACCTCGCGCTCCCCGTGCACCACCACGCAACCGCTCGCCGTCAGCGACAGGGCGGTCAGCGAGACCGCCATGAGCGCGTTCCGATCACGCCGGCGGAGTCTGCGGAGCCGTCGAGGGGCGCGATCCCTGTTCGTCAGATGCGTCCTCAGCTGCGTCCTCAGGTGCGTCATCAGGTGCCTTCACCTTCCCCTTCCCGGAGCCGAACCCTACCGGGGCGAAGAAGAGTGCGAGTGTCGGGACCAGGTACAGCAGCCACACCGTGACCTGGAGCACGGTCGGGTCCGGCTGGAAGTTGAACACGCCCTTCAGCAGCGTGCCGTACCAGCTGTCCGGCGGGACGGTGCCGCTGATGTCGAAGGCCTGGCTGGTCAGGCCCGGGATCCAGTCGGCCTCCTGGAGGTCGTGGAAGCCGTACGCGAGCACGCCCGCCGCGACCACGACCAGCATGCCGCCGGTCCAGGTGAAGAACTTGGCCAGGTTGATACGCAGCGCGCCCCGGTAGAACAGCCAGCCCAGGAACACCGCGGTGGCCAGGCCCAGCGCCACGCCGATCAGCGGGCGCGGGGTGCCGTCGCTCGCCGCGTGCACGGAGGCCCACACGAACAGCGCGGTCTCGAGGCCCTCCCGGCCGACGGCGAGGAAGGCGGTGGCGACGAGCGCGCCGGTCCCCATCGCGAGAGCCGCGTCCAGCCTGCCGTGCAGCTCCGCCCTGAGATGCCGGGCGGTGCGGCGCATCCAGAACACCATCCAGGTCACCAGGCCCACCGCGACGATGGACAGGGACCCGCCGAGCGCCTCCTGTGCCTGGAACGTCAGCTCCTGGGAACCGAATTCGAGCGCGCACCCGAAGCCCATGGCGATCAGCACCGCCACCGCGATGCCGGTCCAGATCGGCTTCAGGGCGTCCGTGCGCCCGGTCTTGACCAGGTAGGCGATGAGGATGCAGACGACGAGCGAGGCCTCGAGGCCTTCCCGCAGCCCGATCAGGTAGTTGGAGAACACGGCTCACGCCCCTTCGGAGAACAGCGTCCGGCCCCACCAGTCGTCCTTGTCCCGGACGCCGGGCGGGACCGCGAAGACCGCCGAACCCACGTGCTGGATGTACTCGTTGAGCGCGTCGGACGCCGACAGCTTGCGCTGCAGCGGGATGAACCCCTTGCGCACGTCACGCATGTAGGCCAGGAAGAACAGCCCGGCGTCGAGCCGCCCGAGACCGTCGGTGCCGTCCGTGAACGAATAGCCCCGGCGCAGGATGGTGATCCCGCCGTTGGAGTCGGGGTGCGCGAGGCGCACATGGGCGTCGGGCTTCATGGCTTTCAGGAACGGCTCGTCGTGCTCCTTGGCCTTGCCGACCGGAGCGCCCTCGCCCTTGTCCCGCCCGAAGACGTCCTCCTGCTCCTGGAGCGAGGTCCGGTCCCAGGTCTCGATGTTCATGCGGATGCGCCGGGCGACGAGATACGACCCACCGGTCATCCAGTCGGATCCGTCCCCGTCACCCGCCCATACGAACTTCTTCAGCCGGTCGGTCTCGGTCCCCGCGATGTTGCGGGTGCCGTCCTTGAACCCCATGAGGTTGCGGGGGGTCTGGGCGTCCGGGGTCGTGGACGAGGTCTTCCCGAAGCCGAGCTGGGACCAGCGGACGGCGACCTTGCCGAAGCCGATCCGGGCGAGGTTGCGGATGGCGTGCACGGCGACCTGCGGATCGTCGGCACAGGCCTGGATGCAGAGATCACCCCCGGTACGGGACGAGTCGAGGTTGTCCCCGGGGAACTTCGGCAGGTCGACGAGCGCGGCGGGCCGCTGTCCGCCGAGCCCGAACCTCTCGAAGAAGGACGGCCCGAAGCCGATCGTCAGCGTCAGCCGGGACGGCTTGAGCCCGAGGGCCTCGCCGGTGTCGTCCGGGGGCGCCTCGGCGAGCCCGCCGTACGCGCCCTCGCCGACGGCGCTGCCCGCGGTCATCCGCCGGGCCGCGGCCGTCCAGTCCTTCAGCAGCTGCACGAACTCGGCCCGGTCGTCGGTCTTCACGTCGAACGCGGCGAAGTGCAGCCGGTCCTGGACGGGGGTGGCGATACCGGCCTGGTGGGCGCCGTGGAACGCGACGGCCGTGGTGGTGGGTTCGGTGTCGCCGCCGCCGGACTCGGCCGCGGCCACCGCGCCCCCGGCCACGGCGGCGCCGAGCGCGAGCCCGGCCCCGCCCCAGCCGATGACCGCCCGACGCGACGGATTCGCTGTGTCAGTCATGGCCCGCCCCTACTTGACCACGGTCGCGGCGAGCTTGGACAGCGGCTCCGCGAGGGCGTTGACCGCGTCGGAGAGCTCCTTCTGCTGGGCCTTGGTGACCTTGTCGTACGACACGAAACCGTCCGAGGTGGCGGTCGTGCGGTACTTGTCGAGCAGCGTGTCCAGCGCGGCGAACTGCTTGTCCAGTTCCGTGGTGAGTGCCGCGTCGTTCTTCTGCGCGACCGGCTTGAGCAGCTCGTACGCCTTCTGCGCGCCGTCGACGTTGGCCTTGAAGTCGCTCAGGTCGGTGTGCGAGTAGCGGTCCTCCTCGCCGGTGATCTTGCCGGTGGCGACCTCGTCGAGGAGCTCCTTGGCGCCGTTGGCCATGGAGGTCGGGGTGATCTCGGCCTTGCCGACCCGCTTCTGCCAGTCCTTCAGGTCGGTGAGCAGCTCATCGGCGAGGGCCTGCTGCTCGGCGCCGGCCTTCTTGTCCACCCACAGCGCCTTCTCCAGCGCGTGCCAGCCGGTCCACTTCTGGCCCTTCTCCAGGTCGTTGACGCGCGTGTCGGTCTTGGGGTCGATGTCCCCGAACGACTCGGCGATCGGCTCGGTGGTCTCCCAGCCGACCCGGGAGGGGGCGTAGGCGTCCTTGGCGGCCTGGATGTTCCCGGCCTTGACGGCGTTGACGAACGTCTCCACCTTCGGGATCGTCGCGTCGGCCTGCTCCTGGGCGTACTCGCGGTAGGCGGCGACGGCCGCGTCCAGCTTCGGGTCGCGCTTGGCGACCGTGCCGCCGGTGACGGTCAGCTTCTGCCGCACCCCGTGCCCCTTCATCCCGGGCCGGCAGGCTATTTCGTACGATCCCGCCTTCACCTCGGCGGTCAGCGTGTACTTGGTCCCCGGACCGATGTTCTCCTTCTCCGAGACGATCCGGTCGTCCGGGAAGAGGATCTCGACCTCGGTGGCCTTCGACCCCGTGTTCTCGATGGCGAGCGTGACGTGCCCGGCCGGAACCGACTTGGCCGACGTCTCGCACTTGGCGTCGGCGGCGGTGACCTGGATCGCGTCGTCGCCCTTGGCGTCGCTCTTCGCCGTGCAGGCCGAGAGGGCGGTCAAGGCGGCCACGGTGGCGGCGGCGGTGACGGTGAGTCGGACGGCACGCATGCAGGCTCCAAGCTGGGATGGTGTGGTGAGGCTGGCCTAACTTACCTGAGGCTTACCTCACTCATACCCGGGCGGGTGGTGATTCACCAGACACAGAAAGATCACAGATACGGCTTGATATCGGTGACTCAAAACAAACCCCAAGGGTTGGTAAAGGGAAGGTCAAGCGGTGCGCTTCGGTGCGACCACGACGGCTCCCGTCCGCGGATGCGGAAACACCTCCACCGCCTGGTCGTAGACCTCCGACAGCAACCGCTCCTCGAACACCTCGGCGGGCGGGCCGTCGGCGGCGACACCGGCGCGTTCACCGCGTCCTTCGCGGGGTGCAACTTCGTCGGCCACCGGGAGGCGAACGGCGCCTACCGGCTGGACCTCACCTTCAGCCGCCCCACCGTCCGCATCTCCGGCCCGGCCGGCACGCTCTACCTGGACGTCACCAGCAAGGCGAAGGGCACCGGGACGGTCACGACGTCCACGCAGGTGCCCTTCGCCTCCCTCGCCCTCGGCGGCGTCGGCATGAAGGGCGCCGGCACCCCGACCGCCACCGCCTCGGACACCACCGGCGCGGCGAGCGGCGGCGTGGCCTCGACGACAGGAGGCACGGGCGGCACGGGCGACGCCCTCGCCGCCACCGGCTCGGCCCTCCCGGCCACCGCCCTCGGCGCGGCCGCCGCCGTCACCGCGGCCGCGGGCGCGGGCGTCGTGTACGCGATGCGCAGGCGCCGTACCGAGGGGTGAGGCCGCGAGTGCTTCAATGCCGCTGTGACTGATTACGACGTGCTGCGTGTCTTCTGCGCGGCGAACGGCGGCTACGGCAACGAACTGGGGGTCGTCCGGGACGGCTCCGTGCTGCCCGGCCGGGACGACCGGCAGGCGCTGGCGGCGAAGCTCGGGTTCAGCGAGACCGTGTTCGTCGACGACCCCGAGCGCGGGGTCGTCGACATCTACACCCCCACCCTGCGCCTGCCGTTCGCCGGGCATCCCTGCGTCGGCACGGCGTGGCTGCTGGACGTGCCCGAACTGGTCACCCCGGCCGGCGTGGTCGGCGCCCGGCTGGACGGGGAGTTCAGCTGGATCGAGGCGCTCCCGGAGTGGGTCCCGCCGCGCACCCTGCGCCAGTACGCCAGGGCCGCCGAGGTCGACGCGCTGCCGGTGCCCGCGCCGGGGGAGTGGATCTACGCCTGGGCGTGGGAGGACGAGTCGGCCGGGCGGGTCCGCGCCCGCGCCTTCCCCGGCCGCAACGACGGCATCGACGAGGACGAGGCCACCGGCGGGGCGGCGCTGCTGCTCACCGCGCAGCTGGGCCGGGCCCTGAACATCACCCAGGGCCGGGGTTCGCAGATCCTGACCGCACCGCAGCCCTACGGCTGGGTGGAGATCGGCGGGCGGGTCCTGCTGGAGGGCGAGGAGAAGCAGCCGCGGCCCGGCCGGTGATCAGCCGGTGACCGACCTGTCCGCGCGCCCGCGCCGCAGGTAGTACCAGGTCATGTTGGACGACAGACCCGTCAGCAGCACCCAGACCACGCCGATCAGCCAGCTGCCCTGGACGAAGGAGACGACGGCGGCGACGACCGCGAGGACGCAGACGACCAGGGCGTACAGGGCGAGGCGGGGCATAGGGGTCGCTTTCTCATGACGGGGGGACACTGCCGGCAGCCACCAGTGTCCCCCATCCGCTCAGACGTCCGTGACCCGGAGCCCGGCGTGTGCCTTGTAGCGGCGGTTGACCGAGATCAGGTTCGCGACCAGCGACTCCACCTGGTGGGCGTTGCGCAGCCGCCCCGCGAAGACGCCGCGCATCCCCGGGATCCGCCCGGCCAGCGCCTGCACGGTCTCGACGTCGGCCCGCACCTCGCCGAGCACCATCACGTCGGTGTCGATCTCCTCGATCTCCGGATCCTGGAGCAGCACCGCGGAGAGGTGGTGGAAGGCGGCCGTGACCCGCGAGTCCGGCAGCAGCGCCGCGGCCTGCTCCGCCGCGCTGCCCTCCTCCGGCTTGAGCGCGTAGGCGCCCTTCTTGTCGAAGCCGAGCGGGTTGACGCAGTCCACGACCAGCTTGCCGGCCAGCTCCCCGCGCAACGACTCCAGCGTCTTGCCGTGCCCGTCCCACGGTACGGCGACGATCACGAGGTCGCTGCGGCGCGCGCACTCGGCGTTGTCGGCGCCCTCGACACCGTGCCCGAGCTCGTCGGCGGCGGCCTGAGCGCGCTCGGCGGCCCGCGAACCGATGATCACCTTCTGGCCGGCGCGGGCCAGCCGGTAGGCGAGGCCCTTGCCCTGCGGGCCGGTGCCGCCGAGCACACCCACCACCAGACCCGAGACGTCGGGCAGGTCCCAGGGGTCCTTGGCGGGGGCGGGAGCCCGGTCGGCCGCCGGCTGCTGTGCACTGTCGGTAGAGGTCATGGGCCGACTCTACGTCCGGGCCGGCGGCCGTACCCGGCCAGGCCCGGTCAGGTGAGCCGGTTCACGGGCACCCGGCGGAACGTGATCGTCGTGTACGCGCTGAAGTCGCCCGTCTCGTACAGCAGCCCGACCGTGGCCGCGTCGATCCGGGTCAGGTCGGAGTAGGCGGCGGGCAGCCCGTCGACCGTGTACACGGCCCGCCAGGTGGTACCGCCGTCGGCGGAGGCGCGGACGGTCATCAGGGCGCGGGCCGCCGGATCGCCCGGCCCGGAGTACAGCAGCACGTCGGGATCGCGGAGTTGGAGCACGCTCGCCTGGCAGACCGGGGCGGTCAGCCCGGCCTGTGGCCGGAAGGGCTTCACGAGGGTGCGCCCGCCGTCCGCCGAGTGGGCGTCGGCCCTGTTCCCCGGTGCCGGGGAATCGTTGCGCGTGTTGAAGTAGACGCGCCCGTCGGGCAGTTCGGCGGCGGTGGTCTCGTTGACGTTGATGTACCCGTCGGTGTTCTCGTCGAGGTAGCCGAGGTACCAGGTCGCCCCGTGGTCGTCGCTGAGCAGGCAGTGCCCGCTGTTGTACCTGCCCTCGGTGCCGTTGTCCGTCCCGGTGGGCGGCAGGGTGTGGTTGGCGGCCACGACGACCCGTCCCGAACGCAACTGGATCGCGTGCCCGGGCGTGGTGGCGTACCACCGCCACCCGGCCTTCTTCACGGACTGGGTGATCTCCACCGGCGCGGACCAGGTCACCCCGTCGTCGTCGCTGTGCTGCACCCACACCCGCCGCCCGTCGGCGTCGGACACCTGCCCGCGCAGGATGGCGTCCTCGGTGGCGGAGGCGGCGCTGCGCACGTGCACCAGCAGGATGCGGCCGGTGTCGAGCACGACGGGAGCGGGGTTCCCGGCGAGATCGGTCCCGTTGCTCGCCGCCACCTGGAGCGGCCCCCAGGTCCGGCCGCCGTCCGCCGACCTCTTCAGCACCACGTCGATGTGCCCGTAGTCGGCCGCGGAGTTCACTCTCCCCTCGCAGAAGGCGAGCACGGTGCCCGCCCGGGAGACCACCACCGCCGGGATCCGGAAACTGGCGTAGCCCTCTTTGCCCGCGCGAAAGGGAATGCTTGCTTCTGCGTCACTCATGGGCCGCCTCCTCCCCGGGTCGGGCGAATTCGGGGTGAACTCCACGTCACGAGTGTCCGATTGCGGCAGTATGCGGAGGCATGGACGCAGTACGGGTCGCGTTGTTGCGTGAAGTGCTTGCCGGGACCGAGTGGTTGACCGCGACCCGGAGGTTCGCGGGCGCGCTGCGGGGCTCGGTGGTGACGCACGGCGGCGGGCTGCTCCTGGTCGGCACGCCGGAGTACGAGCCGTGGCACCTCGCCGCGCACCTCGTCGACGAGGCGGCGTGGTCCGGTACGCCGGAACTGGCGCCGACCCTCGTACGGCACGACGCCCGCCCCACCGACCCGGCGCACCTCGCGGTCGGCCCCGGCCGTATCGAGGCGGCCCGCCGGGGCGAGACGCTGCTCGTGGTGGCGCCGGGAGACGCCGGACCCCTCCTGGAGCGAGTGCACACCGCCCGCCGGGCCGGCGCGACGGTCCTGACCCTCTCCACCACCACCGACGACGCGCTGACCGCCATGGCCCACGAGACCCTCACCGTCCCCGAGGCCGCGGAACTCGACCTGGACACCGTCCAGCACCTGGTCAGCGCGGCGACCGGAGAGAACGGCCCCTCCCCTCGGAGGCGCCGCCGCTTCCGCGACCGCCTCGCCCGCCTGGCGGAGACGGTGACGGCTCCACCGCCGACCCCGTGGTGACGTCCCGCCCGCTGCGACGGAAGCGTGGGGAACCAAGGCGGGACCTGCGTCCATGGATGCCGGCTGCGGGCGCGCGGTGGTTGCTCGCGCAGTTCCCCGCGCCCCTTCAGGGCGCGTCGGTGCAGCGCCCCTTCAGCGGCGCGGGGAACTGCGCGACCGGCCCCCACCGGCCCGCACCCGGCGGAAAAGCGGTTGAGGCAAGGCGCCCAGCCGTTCAACATGTCCCACCGTGAGCCTCCTCCCCGACCTAGCCCCCTGGAGGGCCTCCGTCGACTTCCGGCGGCTGTGGGTCTCCGGTCTGATCAGCAACTTCGGGAGCTTCCTGACGTTCGTCGCGCTCCCGGTGCAGATCAAGGACCTCACCGGTTCCGCCGCCGCCGTAGGCGCCGTCGGCGCCGTCGAACTGCTCCCGCTCATCGTGTTCGGCCTGTACGGCGGCGCTCTCGCCGACGCCCTCGACAAGCGCAAGCTGATCGTCCGGACCGAGGCCGCTCAGGGGCTGCTCAGCGCGGGTCTGCTGGTCAACGCCCTGCTGCCGCACCCGGCGGTGTGGCCGCTGTACGCGGTCGCGGCCCTGGGCTCCGCGCTCGTCTCGGTCCAGCGCCCGGCCCTCGACTCCCTGCTGCCGCGGATCGTCGCCCACGACGACCTCCCGGCCGCGGCGGCCCTCAACTCCTTCCGCTGGACGGTCGGCGGCGTCGCGGGCCCCGCCGTCGCCGGCCTGGTCGTGGCGTACGCGGGCCTCGGCTGGGCGTACGGCGCCGACCTCGTGACGTTCGTCGTCTCCGTCGCCCTGGTCGTCGGCATCGCGCCGTCCCCGGCGTCCCACGAGGCCGCGAGGCCCTCCCTCCGCTCGATCGCCGAGGGCGCCCGCTACGCCTGGCACCGCAGGGAACTCCTCGGCACCTACGCGGTCGACCTCGCGGCGATGTTCCTGGCGATGCCGCTCGCCGTGCTGCCCTTCCTCGCCGACGAGCTGGACGCGGACTGGTCGCTCGGCCTGATGTACGCGAGCATCCCGGCCGGTTCCCTCCTCGTGGGCCTGGTCAGCGGCTGGACCTCACGGGTGCGCAGGCACGGGCGGATGGTGGTGCTGTCGGCCGCGCTGTGGGGCCTCGCGATCGCCGCCGCCGGTGCCGTGGCGAACGTATGGCTGGTGCTCCTCCTCCTCGCCGTCGCCGGCGGCTGCGACATGGTCAGCGGGATCTTCCGGGCCGCGATGTGGAACCAGACGATCCCCGACGAGCTGCGCGGCCGCCTCGCCGGGATCGAACTGCTGTCGTACTCCGTGGGTCCCACCCTCGGCCAGGTCCGCTCCGGCGGCATGGCCGGATGGCTCGGCGTGCGGGCGTCCGTCGGCGCGGGCGGCCTGCTCTGCACCGGCGCGGTCGGCCTGTTGGCCCTGTGCCTGCCCGCCCTGATGTCCTACGACGCGCAGACGAACGAACACGCCGTACGTCTGCGCGCCCGGCGCACCGCCGAAGCCGCGACGGGTGCCGTGCCCACCGGGCCTTCCTGATCAGCCCTCGTCCGAGGAGTCCCCCGCCGGCGCGTCGTGCCACCGCGGGTCGTTCTCCCACTGGAGGTTGCGCTCCCGCGCCATGTCCATCGCGTGCTCGGCCTCCGCACGGGTGGCGTAAGGGCCGAACCGGTCCTTGGCGGGGCACTCGGGCCCCTCCTCGACCTTCTGATGCTGCAGGCAGTAGTACCACTCGCCCGCCTTCGCGACGGTCCGCTTCTTGAACAGGGCCATGACCGGCTCCTTTCGCCATCCACATGTTCCCCCATGCCCGCTGGTTAGACTCGCTGGCATGTCTGGCCAGTCGCTGCTCGTACCAGGGGAGCTCTCTCCCACCCGTTCGGTACCCGGAAACATCCGCCGCCCCGAGTACGTCGGCAAACCCGCGCCGACCCCGTACACCGGGCCCGAGGTGCAGACCCCGGAGACCATCGAGGCGATGCGGATCGCCGGCCGTGTCGCCGCGCAGGCGATGGAGGAGGCCGCGAAGATCATCGCGCCGGGTGTCACGACGGACGAACTCGACCGGGTGGCGCACGCGTACATGTGCGACCACGGGGCCTACCCGTCCACGCTCGGCTACCGCGGCTTCCCCAAGTCCCTGTGCACCAGCGTCAACGAGGTCATCTGCCACGGCATTCCGGACTCGACGGTGCTCCAGGACGGTGACATCGTCAACCTGGACGTGACCGCGTACATCGGCGGGGTGCACGGCGACAACAACGCCACCTACCTGGTCGGAGAGGTCGACGACGAGAGCCGGCTCCTTGTCGAGCGGACCCGGGAGTCCCTGAACCGGGCGATCAAGGCGGTCCGGCCGGGCCGGCAGATCAACATCATCGGCCGGGTCATCGAGTCGTACGCGAAGCGCTTCGGCTACGGGGTGGTCCGTGACTTCACCGGACACGGCATCAGCTCGTCGTTCCACTCGGGGCTGATCATCCCGCACTACGACAGCCCGCACGCGACGACCGTGATGCAGCCCGGGATGACCTTCACGATCGAGCCGATGCTGACGCTTGGGACGCACGAGTACGACATGTGGGACGACGGCTGGACCGTCGTCACCAAGGACCGCAGGCGGACCGCGCAGTTCGAGCACACGCTGGTGGTGACGGACACCGGCGCGGAGATCCTGACCCTGCCGTAGGCCGCCGACGTCAGGCCCGCCCTCCCTCGGAGGGCGGGCCTTTTTCCGGTACGCTTTTACCGACATGGTGTCGGTAACTTTACCGACGAAGTGTCGGCAAGGACATTGACTTAGGTAAGCCTTACCTTAGAGGATGTTGCCCATGGACTCCTTCTCGACACTCATCCGCACCGCGTCCCACGAGCAGCACGTGGCGGCGGAGACCTCGACGTTCATGAGCGACCTGCTGGGCGGCCGGCTCGGCGTGGAGGCGTACGCCCGCTACACCGAGCAGCTGTGGTTCGTGTACGACGCGCTGGAGAGCGGCGCGGCCGGGCTGCTGGCCTCGGACCCGGTGGCCGGGCCGTTCGTGCGGCCGGAGCTGCACCGGCTGGCGGCGCTGGAGCGGGACCTGGCGCATCTGCGCGGGGCCGGCTGGCGGACGGGTCTCACCGCGCTGCCCACGACGGAGGAGTACGCGGCGCGGGTGCGGGAGTGCGCCGAGCGGTGGCCCGCCGGTTACGTCGCCCACCACTACACCCGCTACCTCGGCGACCTCTCCGGCGGCCAGATCATCCGCGACCGGGCCGAGCGGACCTGGGGGTTCGAGCGCAAGGGCGACGGCGTCCGGTTCTACGTCTTCGAGGGCATCGCCAACCCGGCCGCCTTCAAGCGGGGTTACCGCGAACTGCTGGACGCGGTGGACGCGGACGACCTGGAGAAGCAGCGCGTCGTCGCCGAGTGCAAGCGGGCCTTCGCCCTCAACACGGCGATGTTCCGGGAACTGGGCGAGGAGTTCCCGCTGTCGGCGTGACGGCGCGGGGGACTACCCCACGCTGGAGCAGTACGGGTCCGTCGTCTGCCAGAAGCGGTACAGGTTCTGCCCGCAGTACTGCGCGTCCTCGTCCACGCCCAGGTGACGCAGCAGCGCGTCGATCACGTCGAAGAACGCGCTGTTGATCGACGGCACCCACAGCAGCGCGAACACGAAGAGCAGACCGAACGGGGCGAACGGCTCCACCTGGCGCTTGATGTTGTACGACAGCCAGGGCTCGATCACGCCGTAGCCGTCGAGCCCCGGCACCGGCAGGAAGTTCAGGATCGCGGCCGTGACCTGGAGCAGGGCGAGGAAGGCGAGCGCGAAGCGGAAGTCGCTCGGGACGCCGTCCAGGGCGTCGAGCCAGAAGGGGGCGGTGCAGACGGCGGCGAACAGGACGTTCGTCAGCGGACCGGCGGCGGAGATGAGGCTGTGCCGCCAGCGGCCCCTGATCCGGCTGCGCTCGATGAAGACCGCGCCGCCCGGCAGGCCGATCCCGCCCATGATCACGAACAGCACCGGGAGCACGATGCTCAGCAGGGCGTGCGTGTACTTCAGGGGGTTCAGGGTCAGGTAGCCCTTCTCGCCCACCGTGATGTCCCCGCCGTGCAGGGCGGTGCGCGCGTGCGCGTACTCGTGCAGGCAGAGCGAGACGATCCAGGCCGCCGTCACGAACAGGAACACGGCGACCCCGGGCTGCTCGGCGAACCCGGACCAGGTGGCCCACCCGGTGACCGCGGTGACGGCGAGGATCCCGACGAACACGGGACTGATCCGCCGGTCACTGGGGCGGGTGGTGGTGGCGGTCATGGCGGGGGGCTCCCGGGGCGCGTCGGTGGAGGTGGCGTGCGGGGTAGACCGTACAGGTGACAGGTGAAGAACGTCCTGCGGGCGGCCGGAGGTTCCTGTTAGTCGTTACGCTGATATCGAGTCGAACGAGGAGGTGCTCATGACGATCGCAGAGGGATGGGTCGAACTGGTCCAGGACCGGATCGAGGTCCCGCGCAGCGCGCGCCTCCGGCTGACGGAGAACGGGCTCACTGTGGTACCAGTCACCTTTGCGCACAGGACGACGCAGCGGCGCATCGAGAACCAGATCGAGCAGCGGTTGCCGGGCTGGGTCGCGACGAGTGAATTCTCTGTCGTTCCGCCCCGGGAGGGCTACAAGCCCGAACCGGATGCCACGGCGATCCCGCTCGACCTGGTCCAGACGGACAGGAGCGACATCAGCGAGGAGCTGCTGCCCTTCGTGGTCGAGGTCGTCTCACCGGAGAGCAAGAACCGCGACTACAACACGAAGCCGAGCCACTATGCCCTGCGCGGTATCCCGGCCTATCTGATCGTCGATGTGCTCTCCGCTCGGTGGACCCTGCTGACCCGCCCCGAAGACGGCGAGTACCAGCACGAGGAGTCCGGCGTGTTCGGCGACCAGATCTCCATTCCCGTCGCCGACCGGACCCTCACCCTGGACTCCTCCGAGTTCGTCCGCATCTGAAACCCGCAGGCGGCGTCCGGGCGTCCCCAGGGACAATGGACCCCGTGCGCTACGCGATCCTCGGCACCACCCAGGCACTCCGCCCCGACGGCACGGCCGTCCCCGTGGGCGGGGCACGGCTGCGTGCCCTGCTGACCGTGCTGGCGCTGCGGCCCGGCCGCGCGGTGCCCGCCGGGCTGCTCGTCGACGAGGTCTGGGGCGACGAGCCGCCGGCCGACGCCGGCGGCGCGCTCCAGGCCCTGGTCGGCCGGTTGCGCAGGGCGCTCGGCGCGGACGCCGTCGACTCCACCGACGGCGGCTACCGGCTCGCCGCCGCCCCCGACGACGTCGACCTGCACCGCTTCGAGCGGCTCACCGGCGAGGGCCTGCGCGCCCTCGCCGACGGCGACCCCGCCAAGGCGGCCACCGTCCTCGACGACGCCCTCGCCCTGTGGCACGGCCCGGCCCTCGCCGACCTGCCCGACCGCACCGCCGAGGCGGCCCGCGTCGACGTCCGCCGCCTGGACGCCCTGCGCGCCCGGCACACCGCCGCCCTCGCCCTCGGCCAGGCCGAGCAGTCCCTGCCCGAGCTGACCGCCCTGTGCGACGCCCACCCCCTCGACGAACCCCTCCAGGCCCTGCGCCTGCGCGCCCTGCACAGCACCGGCCGCACCGCCGAGGCGCTGGCCGCCTACGACGACGTACGCCACCTCCTCGCCGACCGCCTCGGCTCCGACCCGGGCCCCGAGCTGCGGGGCCTGCACGGGGAGCTCCTCGACCCGGCACCCGCGCCGGACGCGCCGGCCCGGCCCGGCAACCTGCGCGCCCGGCTCACCTCCTTCGTCGGGCGCGAGGCCGACATCGAGGCCATCCGGGGCGACCTCGCCGCCGCCCGGCTGGTCACCCTGCTCGGGCCCGGCGGGGCCGGCAAGACCCGGCTCTCGCAGGAGGCCGCCGAGACCGTCCGGTACGCCGCCCGGGACGGCGTCTGGCTGGCCGAGCTGGCCCCCGTCGACGACCCGGCCGACGTCCCCGAAGCCGTGCTCAGCGCGCTCGGCGCCCGCCAGGCCGTGCTGTACGGCGGCGGCGCCGAGACCATGCGGGCCGCCGCCGACCGGCACGACGACCCCGTCGAGCGGCTCGTCGAACACTGCGCCCGGCGCCGGATGGTGCTCGTCCTCGACAACTGCGAGCACGTCGTCGACGCGGCGGCCGACCTGGCGGCCCGGCTCCTGGAGCGCTGCCCGGAGCTGACGATCCTCGCCACCAGCCGCGAACCCCTCGGCGTACCGGGGGAGTTGCTGCGCCCGGTGGAGCCGCTGCCCGAGCCGGTGGCGCTGCGGCTGCTCGCCGAGCGGGGCGCCGCGGCCCGCCCCGGTTTCACGGTCGACGCCGACGCCGGGACCGCGGCGGCCTGCGCCGAGATCTGCCGCCGCCTGGACGGGCTGCCCCTCGCCATCGAACTGGCCGCGGCCCGGCTGCGGATGCTGACCCCGCGCCAGATCGCCGACCGGCTGGACGACCGCTTCCGGCTGCTCACCTCCGGCAGCCGCACGGTGCTGCCCCGCCAGCAGACCCTGCGCGCGGTCGTCGACTGGTCCTGGGACCTGCTGGACGCCGGTGAACGCGCCGTCCTCGGCCGCCTCTCCCTCTTCGCGGGCGGCTGCGACCTGGCCGCCGCCGAGGCCGTCTGCGGCCCCGCCGCCCTCGACGCGCTCGGCTCCCTGGTCGACAAGTCCCTGGTGGTGGCGGCCCCTTCGGGGGAGGCCGCGGGCGGCGGGATGCGCTACCGGCTTCTGGAGACCGTCTCCGAGTACGCCGGTGAGCGCCTCGACGAGAGCGGCGAGCGCGCCGCCGCCGAGCGCGCCCACCTCACCTACTACCGTGAACTCGCCCGCACCAACGAGCCGTTGCTGCGCGGCGCCGGCCAGCGGGCCGCCATCGCCCGGCTCCAGCTGGAGTACGAGAACCTGCGCACCGCACTGCGGCACGCCATCGCCCTGCGGGACGAGCAGGAGGCGCTCTGCCTGCTCCACTCCCTGTTCTGGTACTGGCAGATGCACGACCAGCGGATCGAGACCCGCACCTGGTGCGCCGATGTCATGGCTCTGGGACCCGACCCGTTCGAGGCACCGCTGCGCCGGGCCGAACCGGTGTGGCAGCGCTGCACCGACACCCCGCCGCCGTACACCGGCGAGCTCCTCACCGAGGCCCGGCGCGGCCTGCACCTGGCCCACATGGCCTGCATGGACACCGAGTTGGACGTCTGGCAGACGCCCGAGGCGCAGGCGAAGCTGCGCGCCGTCACCGAGGTCTACGAACCCGGCATGCCGCAGACCTGCCGGGCTCCGGGCATGTTCTGGTTCTTCGCCGTGATACTGACCGGCGGCATGGACCGGCTGCGCGAGATCCTCGACGCCGGCGTCCGCACCTGCCGCGAGACCCCCGGCTACGAGTGGGAACTGGCCGGGAGCCTCGCCATGCGCGCCAACCTGCTCGCCAACCGCGCCGCCTGGGCGGGCGACGCCGCCCGGGACGCCGACGAGGCACTGGAGATCTTCCGGCGCCTCGGGGACGACTGGGGCACCGCCGAGGCCTTCTCCGGGCGCGCCGAGGCCCGGGAGCGCAGGGGCGACTACCTGGCGGCGGCCGTCGACTACGAGGCCGCCATCGAACGGGTCGGCCTGCTCGGCGCCCGCTCCCAGACCGCCGTGCTGAACGCCCGCCTCGGCAGCGTGCTGATCGAGTCGGGCGACACCGAGCGCGGGGAACGGCTGCTGCGCCAGGTCATCGCCGACAACGAGAGCCTGAGCAACGAGGCGATGCCCGCCGCCCGGCTCTTCCTCACCACCTGGCTCCTGATCAGCGGCCGCGTCCCGGAGGCCCGCGAGCAGGTCCGGCTGCTGCGCAGCGAGTTCAAGATCTCCCACTTCGTCGTCTTCGACGCCCTGATCCTCACCCAGGAGGCCTGGGTGGACGCGCTCGACGACCTGCACGCGGCGGCCCTGGCCAAGCTGCGGGACGCGCTGCGGCTCGCCGCCGACCCGCTGAGCGAGGCCATCACCCCGCATCTGCCGTCCGTCTGCCTGACCGTCGCCGCGGTCGCCCTGGCCGGCCTCGACGGGGGCGTGCGCGCCCTGGACGCCGCCCGCTGTCTGGGCGCCGCCGACGCCCTGCTGCCGCCCGGCCACCTCCAGGTCGGCCTGGAGCGCACCGCACGCGACCGCTCCGAGGTCCGCGTCCGGGCCGCCCTCGCCGACGACACCGCCTACGAGGCCGCGTACGCCGAGGGCGGTGGCCTCTCCCGCGCGGAGGCCACCGCCCTGCTCTGAGCTGTCCGGCCGAACGTCAGCTCTTCGTCCGGAACTTGTAGATCGCGTACGGCGCCGCGATCGCCGTGATCCCCACCGACCAGCCCAGCGTGATCCACAGGTCGTGGGCGACCGGGCCGCCGACCATCAGTCCGCGCGCCGCGTCGGCGAGCGTGGACAGCGGGTTGTAGTCGGTGAAGGCCTGCAGCCAGCCCGGCATCGACTTCGTCGGCGCGAAGATCGACGAGCCGAACTGCAGCGGGAACAGCACCAGGAACCCCATGGCCTGCACGGACTGGGCGTTCTTCAGGATCACGCCCAGGGTGAGGAACACCCACATGATCGAGGAGGCGAACACCGCGGACAGGCCCACGGCGGCGAACAGCCCGCCCCAGTGGTTGATGTGGAACCCGACGAGCACGGCGACGATCATCAGCACGGCGGTCGCGAACAGCATCCGCACCAGTTCCACCGAGATCTTCGCGAACAGCACCGAGCCGCGCCCGATCGGCAGCGACCGGAACCGGTCCATCACACCGGAGTTGAAGTCCTGGCTGAACCCGGTGCCGACGCCCTGCGAGAGCGTCATGCTCATCATCGCGATCATGCCCGGGATGACGTACTGGACGTAGCCGTCCTGGCCGCCGCCGAGCGCCTGCCCGATCGAGCCGCCGAAGACGTACACGAACAGCAGCGTGAAGACGACCGGCATCAGCAGGGCGTCGAACATCGACTCGGGGTCCTGCCGGATCCACAGCAGGTTGCGGCGGATCAGGGCCCCGGTGTGCCGGAGGTGCCCGCGCAGCGGGATCCGGACGTCGGAGGCGGTGGCGGTGGTGGCGGTGGCGGTCGTGGCGCTCATACGGCGACCTCCTGACGGTCGTCGGCGGTCTTGGCGTCCTGCGGGGCACTGGCGCGGTGGCCGGTGAGGGACAGGAACACCTCGTCCAGGCTGGGCAGTTCGGTGACGATGGAGCTGATGGTGATACCGCGGGCGGTGACGGCGCCGACCACGGCGGTCAGCTGCTCGTCGCTGAGGATCGGCACCAGCAGCGTGCCGTTCTCCGCGTCCACGGTGGTACCGGCGAGCCCGGTGATGCCCAGCTCGTCGATCATGGCGGCGAGCGGCCGGACCTGCAGCGGGTCCACGGGCCGCACCCGCAGGGTCCGCCCGCCGACCTTCGCCTTCAGCTCCTCCACCTTGCCGCCGGCGATGACCTTCCCGCGGTCCACGACGGTCAGCTCGGAGGCGAGGTACTCGGCCTCCTCCATGTACTGGGTGGTCAGCAGCACGGTCACCCCGTCGCCGACCATGGCCTTTACCTCCTGCCACACCTCGTTGCGGGTGCGCGGGTCGAGTCCGGTGGTGGGCTCGTCCAGGAACAGCACCTGGGGGTGCCCGATCATCGAGGCGGCGAGGTCGAGGCGGCGGCGCATACCACCGGAGTAGGTGCTCGCCGGGCGCTTGGCTGCCTCGGTCAGCGAGAACCGCTCAAGCAGCTCGTCGGCCCGAGCCCGCGCGTCCTTCCTCGGCAGGTCGAGGAGGCGCCCGATCATGTACAGGTTCTCCCAGCCCGGCAGCTTCTCGTCCACGGAGGCGTACTGCCCGGTCAGCCCGATCACCCGGCGCAGCTGGCGGGGCTGGCGCAGCACGTCGTACCCGGCGACGGTCGCCTCTCCCGCGTCGGGCTGCAGCAGCGTGGACAGGATCCGCACCAGGGTGGTCTTGCCGGCCCCGTTCGGCCCGAGCACACCCATCACGGTGCCCTGGCGGACGTCCAGATCAACTCCGTCGAGTGCCTTGGTGTCGCCGTAGTGCTTCACCAGCCCCCGTACGGACACGGCGTTGTTGTCGATTCGCGTCATGGGAAGTACGGTGCCAGGCCCCACCGACAAACCACCGACAGGCCGCCGACACCGACCGACAGTCTGCCGATAGCCCACCGATAAACCATCGATAGCTCGCCGAGTGCCCGGCGAGCTATCGGCGACGGACGGCATCGCGGGCGGACGGCATCGCGGGCGGACGGCATGGAGGCGTCGGGCGGACCGCTCCTGTCACCGGGCGGGTTCGACCCGGCGAAGAGTGCGGAACACCTCCGGGGTCGTCCAGCCGCGCAGCGTGGCGTGCACCGCCGAGCGGAACGCGACCTCGGCCGTGGCGGCGTCGAGGGCCCCGGCCAGTTCGAGAGTCACGAGCCCGTGCAGGGTTCCCCAGATCGACAGGGCGATCGCCGTCGCGTCGCCGGCGAGGACGGACGCCGTCAGGGCGCGGTCGATCGCCGCGAGGAGCGGACGGACCGGGTCACCGGTACCGGCCTCGCCCGACGGGTCGAAGGCCTGCACACCACCGAACAGCACCGTGTACAGGTGGCTGTGTCCGCATCCCCAGCGACGGTAGGCGACGGCCAGCGCGTAGAGGTCGGTGAGTGGGTCCGCGGAGGTCTGCACCGCCGACAGGTCCTGGAACAGGCCGGCGACGGCTCTGTCGCGCACCGCGCCGATCAGCCCGTCCTTGCCGCCGAACAAGGAGTACACCGCCGTCGTCGACGCCTCGGCGGCGGCGGCCACGGCGCGGACCGTGACCGACTCCCGCGGACGGGTGGCGAGCAGCTCGGTCGCGCACTCCACGAGCCGGTCTCCGACGGCCTCGTCGTTCGTTCTGGGCCTGCCCACGGTCAGCAGCCTACCGCTTCTGATAACGTCGTTTTGAAACAGCGTTCTGAAATTGTCGGAGGTCCGCCGTGCCCACGTCCGCGATACGCCTCGTCCGCTTCAGCGGACGCTTACTCCTCGCCCTGGCCGCCGTCGCGACGCTGGTCGTCGTCTTTCTCGCCCTGGTCGCCGTCACGGACGGGGCGGGTTCGGGGCTCGCCGCGTGGTCGGCCACCCTCGGGACCGGGACCGTCCTCGGGCTGTGGCGGGGCCGGCACCGCGCGCACGGCGGCCGGCCGGCGCGGCTCGTGCCGTTCCTGCCGGTGATCGTCGCGGCGGCGCTGACGGCGACGGTCTGCGTCCCGACCGTGCCGACGTCCCGGCGGTACCCGCCCGCCCTGCCCTTCGTGGCCACGCAGCACTGGAGCCTGGCCACCGGCAGCCGGGTGGCGGTGTACCACTACCCGCCCGCGAACCCCGGCACCCGGCACCCCGTCCCGCTCGTGTACCTCAACGGCGGACCGGTCCGCGGCATCTCGGTGCTCGACCACACGTTCCTGCGGCTCCTGGCACGCCAGGGCTACGACGTCTACGCCTACGAACAGGCCGGTGGCGGACGGAGCGACCTCCTCCCCATGAGGCAGTACACGGTCTCCAGGTCGGTCCGCGACCTCGCCGCCTTCGTCGACCGCCTGGACAAGGGCAAGGTCGACATCCTCGGGTTCTCCTCGGGCGGGGCCGTGCTCACCCGCGCCCTGGCCGACCCGGGCGTCGCCGCCCGCCTGCACCGGGCGGTCATCGCCGAGCCCGGCCCCATGGACGGCCCCACCGCACGCATCGCCGGGCACAAGGGCCGACAATCCGCACGCGGCCTCGCGCCGGGCCCGACCGGACCGCGTTCGACGCACGTCCCCCGGTACGCCGTGGCCTTCGGCCTCATGCGGCTCGGCCTCCTCAGCCCCGGCACCGGACTGGTCGGACAGGCCGAAGGCGTCAACGCCTTCACCGCCGCGGACCTCGGCAGCGACACCGCATCCGCGTACTGCGCGCGCGACGCGCACCGCATCCCCGCCGAGGACACCGTACGGAACTTCTCCTTCAGCCCCGCCGCCAGCCTCCGCATCCAGCAGACGGTCAAGGACTCGCCCTCCATCGCCCCGCAACTGAGGCGCTCCCGGACCCCCGCGATGCTGATGATCGCCGAGTGCTCCTCCCAGGTCCGTCAATGGGAGACCACCGTCCTCGCCGATGACCCCGCCGTCCTGCGCACGCAGTACATGCCCGGAGTCGGACACCACATGTGGAACGGCCTCGACGACAACAACGACCGGGCCGTCGCCGTCATCACCGCGTTCCTTCAGGGCAAGCCGGCCCCCTTGCCGAACTACCCGACCCGCGACGAGATCCCTGTCTTCCTCCGCGATCACAAATGAAGACGCTTCGGCGGTGCCCTGATGCACCGACCCGTGGTCTCGTCCGGAACCGTCCGGTGCCGGCGCGCGGAGGGGACCCGCGCCCCGCACCGACTCCGTCACCCGGTAGAAGCCCCGACGTGTTGCAGGCCGCAACTCTGCGCGCCGGGTCCGGCGGAGTCCACTGTGCCGGGTCCGGCGGAGTCCGCCAGGACGCGGGACAGCCCGCCGACGGGGGAAGATCGGCGGGCTGTCCTTGGTGTTGCCGCAGTGGCTCTGGGTTCTCCGGTGGTCCTAGTGGACGGAGTGCTCCTCCAGCGGGAACGTTCCGCCGACGACGTCCTCCGCGTACGCCTTGGCCGCGTTGCCCATGACCTCGCGCAGGTCCGCGTACTTCTTCACGAACTTCGGGACCCGGCCCGAGGTCAGGCCGAGCATGTCCGTCCAGACCAGGACCTGTGCGTCGGTGTCGGGACCGGCGCCGATGCCGACGGTCGGGATGTGCAGCACCCGGGTCACCTCGGCGGCGATCTCCGCCGGGACCAGTTCGAGCACGACCGCGAACGCGCCCGCGTCCTGGACCGACTTGGCGTCGCGCAGCAGCTGCTGGGCCGCCTCCTCGCCGCGGCCCTGCACGCGGTAGCCCATCGCGTTGACGGACTGCGGGGTCAGGCCGATGTGCGCCATCACGGGGATGCCGGACTCGACGAGCAGCCGGATCTGGTCGTGCGAACGCTCGCCGCCCTCCAGCTTGACCGCGCCGACACCGGCCTCCTTCACCAGCCGGGTCGCCGAGCGCAGCGCCTGCACCGGGCCCTCCTGGTAGGAACCGAAGGGGAGGTCGCCGACGATCAGGGCGCGCTGGGTGCCGCGGACCACGGCCGCCGACAGCATCGTCATCTCGTCGAGGGTCACCGGGACCGTCGACTCGTACCCCAGGTGGCAGTTGCCGGCCGAGTCGCCGACCAGGAGCACCGGGATGCCGGACTCGTCGAAGACGGAGGCGGTCATCGCGTCGTACGCGGTGAGCATGGGCCACTTCTCGCCGCGTTCCTTGGCGAGGGCGATGTCGCGAACCGTGATGCGGCGGGTGCCCTTCCCCCCGTACAGCGCCTTGCTGCCGTCGGAGGGGCTGTTCTGCACAGTCTGGGCAGCCGAAAGCTGCGTCATGACAACGGCTCCTTCAAGTCATCTCGAGGCACCCTTACGGTGTCCCCGGATCCCTCTCATGGTGGCACTTCGTGCCGCCGACGGCCAGAGGACCCCCGTGTGATCCGTCGGTCACCGTCCGCCCCGCGCCGCTCTGTCGCGTTCCATAAAGCCCGGGTAAAGGAATTCAGATACGAGACGGTGCCGTATTGAAATGGTCATAGGCTCGTCCGCATGACAACTCCTGCCGACCACGCTCCACCCGGTTCGCGCATACCCGAGGCGGTGCACCGGCGCCGCTGGGCGATCCTCGGCGTGCTCATGTTGAGCCTGCTGATCGTGGTGCTCGACAACTCGATCCTGAACGTCGCCGTCAAGACCATCTCCACTCCGGCCCCGGTCGGCCTCGGCGCCACCCAGAGCCAGCTGGAGTGGGCGATCAACGCCTACACCCTCGTCTTCGCCGGCCTGCTCTTCACCGCCGGCCTCGTCGGCGACCGTCTCGGCCGCAAGAAGGTGCTCATCGGCGGCCTCGTGGTCTTCGGCGTCGGCTCGGCCCTCGCCGCCGAGTCCGGCACCGCGGACCAGCTGATCGCCTTCCGCGCCCTGATGGCCCTCGGCGCGGCCTTCGTGATGCCCGCCACCCTCGCCGTCCTGATGAACGTCTTCGAGCGCCAGGAGCAGCCGAAGGCGATCGGCATCTGGGCCGGCGGCGTCGGCCTCGCCATCGCGATCGGCCCGATCACCGGCGGTGTGCTGCTCGACCACTTCTGGTGGGGCTCGGTCTTCCTGATCAACGTGCCGATCGTGATCATCGCGCTCGCCCTGATGTTCTGGCTGGTCCCCGACTCCCGCGACCCGCGGCCCGGCCGCCTCGACCCCGTCGGCGTGGTGCTCTCCGTCGTCGGCCTGGTCCTGCTGGTCTACGGCATCATCAAGGGCGGCGAACTCGCCGACTTCACCGACGCCAAGGTGCTCGCGACCATCTTCGCCGGCGTCGCGGTCCTCGCCGGCTTCGTGATCTTCGAGAAGCGCAGCGACCACCCGTCCCTGGACGTCACCTACTTCAAGAACAAGGTCTTCTCGGCCGCCATGGCCGCCATCGCGCTGGTCTTCTTCGCGCTGATGGGCGTGACCTTCTTCTCCGTCTTCTACACCCAGAGCGTGCGCGGCTACTCGCCGCTGCAGTCCGGTCTGCTGCTGCTCCCGCTGGCCGCCGCCCAGATGATCTTCGCGCCGCGGGCCCGGCTGGTGGTGGACCGGTTCGGCAACAAGGCCACCACCGCGGGCGGCCTGGTGCTGATCGCCGCCACCCTCGGCGCCTTCGCCACCTTCGAGGCCGACACGCCGATCTGGATCCTGGAGGTCGTCTTCTTCCTGATGGGCACCGGCATGGCGCACATCATGACCCCGACCTCGGTCGTCATCATGCAGGCGCTGCCGCGTGAGAAGGCCGGTTCCGCCTCCGCGCTCAGCAACACCTTCCGCCAGGTCGGCGGCGCCCTCGGCATCGCCGTGCTCGGCTCGGTGCTGTCGGCGTCGTACCGCAACGGCATCGAGGGCAAGCTCGGCGCGCTGCCGCCGGGGCTGCGCGAGACGGCCGGTGAGTCCATCGAGGCCACGCTCGGCGTCGCCTCGAAGCTCGGTGCACAGGGCAAGGCCCTGGTCACCCCCGCCAACGACGCCTTCCTGCACGCCATGCACACCACCGCCCTGTGCGGCGCGGGCGTCGCGCTGATCGGCGCCGTGGTCGTGACCCTCTTCCTGCCGGGCAAGCCGCCGGCCGGTCAGCAGGGCGAACGGGAGCAGGAGTTGGTCGTGGCGGCGGAGTGAACATGAACGACTGAACGACAGAACCACTGAACGACTGAACGGCAGAACGACTGAACGGCAGAACGACAGAACCACTGAACGGCAGAAGTACTGGAAGTACTGAACGACAGAAGTACTGAACGACCGAACGGACCGGCCGGCACCGGCAAGAACCACGGGGGAGACCGGGGGACACCCGGAGCCACGGGGAAGACCTCGTGGCAACCACGGGGGGACGCTTCGGCTGCGGGAGAATTCCCGCAGCCAGTGCACTGAGAGGACGGTACGACGTGACGCTTGCCGACAGCGGACCGCGGTCCATCACTCCGGCCCGCGGCCGCCCCCGCAGCGAGGCGGTGGAGTTCGCCATCCTGGAAGGAGTGATGAAGCTCCTGGAGGACGGCGTCCCGCTCGCCGAGCTCTCCATCGAGCGGATCGCCCGGACCGCCGGCGTCGGCAAGGCCACCATCTACCGCCGCTGGAACGGCAAGGAGGAGCTCTTCGTCGACGTCATGCGCGCCGCCGAGCCCCCCGACCCCGAACTCCCCGGCACCTCCATGCGCGACGACCTCGTCGTGCTGCTCGAATCGCTGCGGCAGCGCGGCCTGATGAACCGTTCGTCGGCCATCCTGCACAACGTGTACGCCCAGATGAAGAGCAGCCCCCGCATCTGGAACGCCTACCACACCAACGTCGTCAACCCCCGGCGTGAACTGGGCAAGGAAGTGCTGCGCCGGGGCCAGCGCAACGGCGAACTCCGCGCCGACATCGACGTCGACCTGGCCAACGACATGTTCACCGGACCGATGCTGCTCAGGGCCATCCTGCGCCCGGACGCGGAACTCCCCGAGGGCCTGGCCGAGCAGATCGTCGACGAGGTGCTGGCGGGCCTGGGCCCGGTCCCGTCGTCCTAGCCAGTGTTCGCGTTTCGTCACAGACCCCGCCGACCCGCCGGTAACCGGAACCCCGCTCCTCGGCTCGTTCGTCATCCTCTTCCGTACGGCCGCCATGTGGCGGCGGGAGAGGAGCCGATCATCCCCTAGGGTCGTAACCGGGGGACGACGGTGTGCACGGCAGGTTGTGAGGCAGGCGGTATGGCGCAGCAGGCGTACATGACGGAGACGGACAACGGCGGCTCGGGACCCGAGCGGCGGGGAGACCGGTTCCGACGCCTGCTGGAACGGCTGCTGAAGGGCTGGCGAAACGATCCGCGCATCTGGCGCCGGGGCATCGTCACCGCCGCGGTGGCGCTGCTCCTCGCCGGCGTGATGCTGCTGCACTCCCGCATCCCCAACGCCGTCGGCAACCTCGGCAGTCTCACCGAGACCTTCCTGCCCTGGCTGGGGCTGCTGATCCCGGTCCTGCTCCTGGTCGGCATCCTGCGCAGGTCGGCGACCGCGCTGATCGCGGTGCTCCTCCCGGCGATCGTCTGGCTGAACATGTTCGGCGGACTGCTCACCGACAAGCAGGGCACCGGCGGCGACTTCATGGTGGCCACGCACAACGTCAACGCCGACAACCCCGACCCGACCGGTACGGCCGCCCGGCTCGCCTCCTCGGGCGCCGACGTGCTGGCCCTGGAGGAGCTGACGGCGACGGCCGTACCGACCTACGAGAAAGCGCTGGCCTCGACGTACAAGTACCACGCGGTCGAGGGCACCGTCGGCCTGTGGAGCAAGTACCGGCTGACCGGTGTGAAGGCCGTCGACATCAAGCTCGGCTGGACGCGGGCGATGCGCGCCACGGCCGCCACCCCGCACGGCCCGGTCGCCGTCTACGTGGCCCATCTCCCGTCCGTGCGCGTCAAGCTGAACGCCGGCTTCACCGCCCGGCAGCGTGACACGAGCGCGGACGCGCTGGGCGAGGCCATCGCCGACGAGGCCCTGCCCCGGGTGATCCTCCTCGGCGACCTCAACGGCACGATGAACGACCGCTCCCTCAACGGCGTCACCTCGCAGATGCGCTCCACGCAGGGTGCGGCGGGCAGCGGCTTCGGGTTCAGCTGGCCGGCCGCGTTCCCGATGGCCCGCATCGACCAGATCATGGTCAAGGGCGTGGAGCCGGAGAGCTCGTGGACCCTCGCGAGGACCGGCAGCGACCACCTCCCGATCGCGGCACGTGTGAACCTGACCACATCGGGATCGTAAAAACCCCTGGTCAGCACCATCCTGCGATCTTTGTAAGGACAATCGGACACCGCACCGTAACCTGGCGGAATACTGGGGCTGGGACACTTTGTTCCGTAGCTGAACTTAGAACGCACGGAACCCTGCTCCCCGAAAGGCAAAGCCCTTCATGCCTCTGGCCCTGCTTGCCCTGGCCGTCGGCGCCTTTGGTCTCGGCACCACCGAATTCGTCATGATGGGCCTGCTGCCCGACGTCGCCGACGACCTCCACATCTCGATCCCCGCCGCCGGCCACCTGGTCTCGGCGTACGCCCTCGGCGTCGTCATCGGCGCCCCGCTGCTGGCCGCCCTCACCGCGCGCCTGCCCCGCCGCAGGGTCCTGATCTCCCTGATGGCCCTGTTCGTCGCGGGCAACGCGCTCTCGGCCCTCGCCCCCGGCTACGACTCCCTGCTCGCCGCCCGCTTCCTCAGCGGCCTCCCGCACGGCGCCTTCTTCGGCGTCGGCGCGGTCGTCGCCACCGGCCTGGTGGCACCGGAGCGCAAGGCCCGCTCGGTCTCCCTGATGTTCATGGGCCTGACCGTCGCCAACATCGCGGGCGTCCCGGTGGCCACCCTCATGGGCCAGCACCTCGGCTGGCGGGCGACCTTCCTGGGCGTGAGCCTGATCGGCGTCGCGGCGATGGCCGCGGTGTTCTTCCTGATCCACCCCACGCACGCCCCCGCCCCCACCGCCGGCCTGCGCGGCGAACTCTCCGCCCTGCGCTCCCTCCCGGTCTGGCTGGCCCTCGCCACCACGGTCGTCGGCTTCGGCGCCCTCTTCTCCGCGTACAGCTACATCACCCCGATGCTGACGGACGCCGCCGGTTACGCCGACTCGGACGTCACCCTGCTCCTCGCCCTCTTCGGCGTCGGCGCCACCATCGGCAACCTCGTCGGCGGCCGCCTCGCCGACCACGCGATGCGCGGCACGCTCTTCGGCGGCCTGGTGTCGATGGTCGCGGTACTGCTCCTCTTCCCGGTCCTGATGCGCACGGAGTGGAGCGCGGCCCTGGCCGTCGTCCTGCTGGGCATCGCGGCCTTCGTCACCGGCTCCCCCCTCCAGCTGATGGTCATGGAACGCGCGGTCGCCGGCCCCTCCCTCGCCTCCTCCGCCAACCAGGCCGCCTTCAACCTCGCCAACGCCGGCGGCGCCTGGATCGGCGGCGTCGCCCTGGCCGCGGGCTTCGGCGTCACCTCCCCGTCCCTGGCGGGCGCGGCCCTCGCCGTCCTCGGCCTGGGCGTCGCGAGCGTGGCGTACGCGGTGGACCGCCGCCGGGCGGTTCCGGCCCCGGCTCACGTACGGGTGGTCGCCTCGCACGTCCCGGGGGCCGTGGAGACGGTGCACTCCTCCTGACCGGCCTTGTCCCGGCGAGGCCGCCGATGCGCCCTGGCCGGGACACTGCTGTGCGCCACGTGTTGCCGGACCTGGTCGTCAAGGCTCGGGCGCGATGTTCACCTTCGGGTGAAGCCGTTCGGACGGGACACCGGCGATCCGATCAGCCCACGATGATGCTCTCGACGTCCGCCCCGGGAGACGCACGATGCCGGCCGAAGCCATCGAGCAGCCCTCCGGCGACCGGTCCTTCTCGCTCATGGCCATCGCCGACGAGATCATGGAACGGCATCCGGGCTACCGGGTCGAGATCATCGGAGGCCACCTCCTCGTGACCCCGTTGCGGGATGCCCCGCACGCCTGTGTCCTGACAGACCTCATGTGCCTCTTCATCGAGGCGGGGCTGCACGACGGCGACGCCGAGGTCCTCCAGAACGTCGCCCTCTGGCTGCCCACCGGAGCCGAGGACTACGCCATCCCCGACCTCGCGCTCGTGGACGCCGACATCGACGACCACCTCGTTGAGAACAACGCTTACGACCCCGTCTGCTTCCGTCTCGTCCTGGAGGTCACCTCCAGCAACCGGAAGGACGACCTGAAGACCAAGGCTGTCGCCTACGCCCAGGCCAAGGTCCCGGTCTACGTCATCGTCGACCGCAAGCACCAGCGCGTCCACGTGCTTACGGATCCCACGGGGAGCAGTACGAGCACCACCGCCCGTACTCGCCCGGCGAGACCGCCACGCTGCCCGACTCGATCGGCGCCGATGTCACCCTCGACGTCGACCAGATCCTCAAGGCGGCCCGCCCCGGCGGCCGGGACGGCGGTCTCGGCTGATGGGGCGATGTCCCTGACGAGTCATCAGGGTCGGCTCAGGGGTGGGGCAGGGAAGTCACCGATAGTGGTCGGGCGGTCATGGTCGGCAGACTGCTGATCATGACGAACACCACCGATGGCCCTCGCCGGTCTCCCGTCCGTCGCACCGCGGTCGCCCTCGCCGGCGCCGCTGCCCTGGCAGGTCTCGCGGGCGTGTACGCGCCGAGTCCCGCGTACGCCGGGCCGCATGCCGCTGCGACCGACTTCAGTGACTGCCCGGCGCTTCCCGCCGGGGTCGATCCGGCCCGCTGGAGATGTGAAGTGCACACCGCGGCACCGCTGCTGACGATCGGCAGGGTCACCGTGACGCTCGCCCCGATCACCATGACGCATGCCGAGGGCCCGATGCCGGACGGCACCGCCGGGCAGGTATGGGGCGCGATGCACAGCACGCCGACCGCAGTGCCGGGCGGACTGACCGGCCGCGCGGCGGATGACCACGGGCGGCGCCGACTGGCGATCAGGCCGGAGTACGGTGGCCGGTCCGACTTCTACACCGGCCGGCTCAGCCTGCGCTTCCGGCTGCTGAGCCCGCTGCTGCCGAAGGCATGCACCGTCGGGGCGAGCACGCCGGTCGACTTCCAGCTGAAGCGGTCGGGACCTTCGGAGTGGATCTCACAGGACCCACCGCTGATCAGGTTCTCGGCGTACGACGACACCTTCACGGCCCCCGCCGCGGAGGACTGCGGACCCCTGACGGCGCCTGTGAACCGTCGGCTCGGCCTGCCGGCGGCAAGCGGCAACCTGATGGCCTACGACGCGACCTACACGTTCCGTACATACGACCAGCTGCCCCGCTCCTGACCGCGCGGGCCACACCGGAGCGGCTCGCGGACCGGGCCCCGGTCCACGCCGTACCGATCGGTCGACGCGAAGGGGCGTGAGGCCCGTTCGGACCCCACGCCCCCAGTCGGCCGAGCCGCGCAGCGGATCAGTGCTTGCGGTGGGCCTTCGCCGGCTTGTACGAGTCGACGTAGCCGTTGGCCGGGGTGCCGACGCCGGTGACGTCGTCGTAGCCCTTGACCGCGGACAGGGAGCTGTCCTTGCCGAGGCTGCGGACCGAGGTCAGCAGGCCGTTGGTGGCGTCGTAGCCGTTGGCGAAGTCGACGCGGGCGACGGCGAGGCCGGAGCCGGTCGGGTTGTCGGTGACGTCGTGGTAGGCCTTGGTGCCGTACTTGGAGTAGATCAGCGGGTTGGCGAAGCCGATCGCCTTGCCGCCGCGCGCCTCCTGGGCGAGGGCCTGGACCGCGGCGATGACCGGCGCGGCCAGCGAGGTGCCGCCGATGCGGTACTCGCTGTACGCCTCGGTGCCGTCCGCCTGGGTCTGCGTCTGGCCGACCTTGAAACCGGTGTTGGGGTCGGCGATCGCCGAGATGTCCGGCACCACCCGGTTGCCGCCGGCGCTGTTGGCCGTGGCCAGCGCCTTCGGGACCACGTTCTTCTGGTAGTACGGCTCACCGACCGTCTTGCTGGTGCCGCCGCCCGCGCCCGAGGTGAACGCGCCCGGGAAGCCGGTCCAGCTCTTGCCGTCGGTGGACAGCGACGCCTTCTCGGTGCCCCAGCCGGTCTCCCACAGGTACTTGTCGCCCTTGCCGACGGCGAGGGACGTACCGCCGACCGCGGTCACCCAGGCGGAGTTGGCGGGGGTGTCGACCTGCTTCGTACCGGTGTTGGCGACCTCGTCGCCGTTGTCGCCGGAGGAGAAGTAGAAGCCGATGCCCTGCACCGCGCCCAGCTGGAAGACCTGGTCGTAGGCGGCCGCGACGTCCGGGGTCTCGTTCGCCTCGATGTCGCCCCAGGAGTTGGAGACGATGTCGGCCAGGTGGTTGTCGACCACCTTGCTGAGGGCGTCGAGGAGGTCGTTGTCCATGCAGGACGCGGCGCCCACGTAGGTGACGTCGGCGTCCGGCGCGACCGCGTGCACGGCCTCGACGTCGAGGGTCTCCTCGCCGTACCAGCCGGAGGCGTCGCACTCGTCGGCACCGGTGTTGGTGTAGTTCGAGGGCAGCACCTGGTGCAGCTGGCTGGTCTTCCAGGCCGCGTCGCCGTGCGCCTTGGCGTAGGTGCCGGCGTCGAAGGCGATGGTCGGCGAGGCGAACGCGTCGGTGATCGCGACGCGCACGTGCTTGCCGGTGTACTTGCCGGCGCCGTAGGCGGCCCGCAGCTGCTTGCCGGTGTAGCCCTGGACGGCGTACGGGATCTTCGTGCCGTACGCGTCCGGCAGCGTGCTCGCGGTGTTCGAGCCGTAGTACGACGAGAACGGCCCGGAGTTCTTGAACACGGTGGCCGGGGGCGGCAGCGTGTCGTCGTGGGTCGCCTTGTGCGGCGCGTTGTCCAGGCCGGTGACGGTCAGGACGGCGTCGCTGACGGAGGCCGGCACGGTCGCGGTGGAAGCCGGGGCGCGGTAGGTCTTGGAGCCCTTGGCGTAGTTGTGCAGCTGGGTGCCGAACGCCTTCTCGGCGGCCGACACGTCGCCGGAGACGGCGATGTAGTGCGGCGTGACCTCGGTGACCTTCAGGCCGGCCGCGGTCAGCCAGGTCCTGACGGCCTTCACCTGGGCCTTGGTGGCGCCGTAGCGGGCCTGGACCTGCTTGGCGCTGAGGTACTTGCCGTAGAGCGGCGAGCTGGGGTCGGACACCGCCTTCGCGTAGGCCGCGAGGCCCTTGGCGTCCTGGCCGGCCAGGTAGACCCGGGCCTTGACCTGCGCGCTGTTCGAGGTGGCGCCCTTGTCCGCCTTGGCCGTGGCCCAGGTGGGCTTGGTGCCCTTCAGGCTGTCACGGGCCGGGCTGTCCGCGGCGTGCGCCGCGGGTATGCCGAGTGCGAGCGCGCCGGCGATCATCGGCAGTGTCGCTGCCATGCTCACGCTGGCCCGCACCTTGGCACGGTTGGATCTCATACTGCCCCCTGCTATGCGGTTCGACGCATGGAGTGGTCGGTCATCCGTGATCACCAGGAGGCCTGCGGCGGAACGGCCCGTGAATGGATCACACGGTCGACGTCACTCTTTCGGTGAACTGTTCATGCCAGGGGAATGAGAATCCCAAGGAAGTCCCAAGTGGGCGTTGATTAGGGGCTTTTGGTCGTGTTTCGGCGGCGCGCAGAACATTACAGATCGGTTGCGATTGTTGTTGAATGCTTGCGGTGCCGTTAAGTCGACAAATCGCCCACTGTGCAAGGGAGTTCAGTCGCGCGGCTTCGCGCCCCGTTCCGTCAGCATCTGCTTCATCGTCGCCAGCTCCGACTGCTGCGCGTCCACCATGCCCTGGGCGAGGCTCTTCTCCACCGCGACGGTGCACTTGGCCACGCACCCCTCGGCCATGTGGATGCCGCCCTTGTGGTGGTCCGTCATCAGCTGGAGGTAGAAGATCTCCGCCTGCTTGCCGTTCAGGGTGCCCAGCTTCTTCAGCTCGGTGTCGGTCGCCATGCCCGGCATCAGCGAACCGTCCCCGCGCTCGGGCATGTCGCCCATGCCCATCCACGACATCGGCGGCTTCGCCGACACCTTCGGCAGGTCCCACAGGGTCAGCCAGCCCAGCAGCATGCCGCGCTGGTTGGCCTGCGTCTGCGCGATGTCGTAGGCGAGCCGCCGCACTTCGGTGTTCTTCGTGCGGTCGCGGATGATGTACGACATCTCCACGGCCTGCTGGTGATGGACCGCCATGTCCCGCGCGAACCCCGCGTCCGCCCCGTCCGCGCTCGGCACCTTCAGGGCGCCGCCACCGCCGTCGCCGTCCTCGGCGACCGCGTAGGTGATCGCGCCGGCCGCGACGAGCACCGCCGCGGTCGCCCCGGCGACCCAGCCGATGTGCCTCCTCACGTCACATCGTCCCGCCGGTGCAGGAGGCCCCCGGCTCCGGGGTCTGCTTGCCCTGCACGTACGTCTCGAAGAACTTGCCGACCTTCGGGTCGTCCGCGCTCGTCACGCTCAGCTGGTGCCCCCACGCCGACAGCTCGATCGGCGAGGTCTGGTTCGTGTACGGGCTCATCAGCGAGTACGGCGTCGCCTTCACCTTCGCCGCCAGCTTGTCCACGTCGGACTTGCTCGCCTTGTCGGTGTACGTCACCCAGACCGCGCCGTGCTCCAGGGCGTGCACGGCGTTCTCGTCCTGCACGGCCTTGGTGTAGACGTTGCCGTTGCAGTTCAGCCACACCGGGTTGTGGTTGCCGCCGACCGGCGGGTGCATCGGGTACTTCACGGTCCCCGTGACGTGGGTCCGGGACAGCTTGCCCGTCCAGGTGCGCACGCCGTCGCTGCCGGTGACGAAGTGCCCGGAGTCCCCGGAGCCGCCCTTCGCGTCGCTCGCGCTGTCGCTCTTGGCCGACTGCGAGTCGACGAGCACCACGGCGCCGACGACGAGACCGGCGACGACCACGACGCTCGCGCCGATCGTCAGGAACCGGTTGCGCCGCTCACGAGCCTGCTCGGCCCGCCGCATCTCCTCTATACGTGCCTTGCGGGCGGCGTTGGTGCTCTTCTTGGCGGTAGCCATGGGCCGTGTCCTTCTTGGGGGAAAGGGACGTGGAGGGTGGGGCCTGCTGATCGTAATGGGGGAGACGGGGCCGGCCGTAGGCAGGGCACAGGAAAGTCCTGTAAAGACCGGGGTCCGACAGGAAACCGATAATTTGAATGCCGAATGCGCATTACCTACCCTGACCGGTATGCGGCTGCTGCGCTCCACCGACCTGGCTCTGCGCCTCCTGATGCGGCTCGCCGTCGCGGGCGACTCCACCCCGACCACCCGCGAGGTCGCCGGTGACATGGACGTGCCGTACACGCACGCCGCGAAGGTGGTCGCCGAACTGCAGCACATGGGGCTCGTCGACGCCCGGCGCGGCCGGGGTGGCGGGCTGACGCTGACCGGGAAGGGCCGCACCGCTTCGGTGGGGGCGCTGGTGCGTGCCTTCGAGGGCGACGGCGACGTGGTGGACTGCGAGGGCGCCACCCCGTGCCCCCTCAACTCCGGCTGCCGTCTGCGGGGCGCCCTGCGCCGGGCCCAGGAGGCGTTCTTCGCGGCGCTGGACCCGGTGACGGTGGCGGACATGGTGGCGGAGCCGACGGGGACGTTGCTGCTCGGCATCTCCAAGGGGCCGGGGGCGGTCTAGGCCGGCCCTAGGGGGCCGCAACCAAGCGCGGGCCATGGCTTGTCCTCCGTAAGCCCCATCGTGTTCAAACATTCAACAAAGGGATCTCCGCGACCTACAAAGGGCTCTACCCGCATAGATGATCCCGGTGCTGTCATGCTCACGACCGCCCGGAATCCCTGCCGGGCACCGCTCCGGGAGATCCCCCACCATGCCCCGAATATCCCGCTCCCTGGTCACCGCCCTCTCCTCCCTCGCCCTGGCCGCCGCCGGCCTCACGGTCGCCGCCGGCACCGCGCACGCGCAGAGCTGCAGCCAGGACTACCTCCCGCTCCCCGACCCCAGCTGCCAGCCCGGTGACTTCAACCCGGACGTCACCCAGTCCACCATCGACTCCACCATCTGCGTCTCCGGGTGGACCGCGACCGTCCGCCCGTCCAGTTCCTACACCACCGCGCTGAAGAAGAAGCAGATCGTCGAGTACGGCTACACGGACACCAGCACCTCCGACTACGAGGAGGACCACTTCGTCCCCCTCGAACTCGGCGGCGCCCCCAAGAGTGAGCTCAACCTCTGGCCCGAGCCGGAGTACGGCACCAAGACCGCCGCCAACAAGGACACCGTCGAGAACAAGCTCAAGAAGGCCGTCTGCGCCGGCACCGTCACCCTCGCCGACGCCCAGGACGCGATCGTCACGGACTGGACGACCGCGCTGTCGAACCTCGGCCTGAGCTGATTCAGCCCGCCAGCCCGCCAGCCCGCCAGCCCGCCAGCCCGTCCGACGCCGGGGCCGGCCGGCTCCTTCGGGAGCGTGGTCGGCCCTTGTCGGTTCCTGTCGCGGGGATCAGGCCGCGGCCGCCGCCAGCCACAGGTCCGGGCCGAAGACCTCGTAGTGGATGTCGGCCGGGGCCACGCCCCTGGCGAGGAGCTGGGCGCGGACCGCACGCATGAAGGGGAGGGGGCCGCACAGGTACGCGCGCGTGCCGGGCGCGACGTCGACGTCGGTGAGGTCCACCAGGCCGGTGCGGGTGCCCGGCTCGGCGTCGCGCTCGTAGAAGAGGTGGACGGCGGCGTCGGGCAGCTTCCCGGCGTACCTGGTGTGGTCGGCGCGCAGGGCGTGGTCGGCGGGGGAGCGGTCGCCGTGCACGACGGTGACCGGGGCGCGGTGGCCCTCGGCGGCGAGCGCGGCGAGCATCGCCACCATCGGGGTGACGCCGATGCCGGCGGAGGCGAGGAGGAGCGGCCGGTCGGTGGCGTCGCCCAGGACGAGGTCGCCGTACGGCTCCGACAGTTCGAGCAGGTCGCCCTCGCGCACGCGCGCGTGCAGGTGATGCGAGACCTCGCCGTCGGGCGTCGTGCCGTCCGGGTCGCCGGGCACGCGCTTGACGCTGAACTGGCGGACCGACTCGTCCGGCGCGCCGGACAGGCTGTACTGGCGTATCTGGCGGGCGCCGTCGGGGAGGGTGACGCCCACGGAGACGTACTGCCCGGCCCGGAAGCCGCGCACCGCCGCGCCGCCGTCCACCGGCCGTACCCGGAACGTCACCACGTCGGCGGTCTCCGCCACCCGCTCGACGACCTGCCAGGGCCGCAGCCCCCCGCGGCCGCCGCTCTCCTCGTACAGCCGCTTCTCGATCGCGAGGAGCGCGTTCGCCATCAGCCAGTAGACCTCGTCCCAGGCGGCCGCGACCTCCGGGGTGACGGCCTCGCCGAGCACCTCGGCGATGGCGGCGAAGAGGTGCTCGTGGACGACGTCGTACTGCTCGGGCGTGACGCCCAGGGAGGCGTGCTTGTGGGCGATGCGGCCCAGCAGGGCGTCGGGTCGCTGGTCCGGGTGGTCCAGCAGGTGTGTGGCGAACGCGGCGATGGAGCCGGCGAGGGCCTGCCGCTGGGTGCCGGCGGCCTGGTTGCCGCGGTTGAAGAGGTTCCTCAGCAGCCCGGGGTGGGCGGCGAAGAGGCGGGCGTAGAAACGCTCGGTGATCTCGCCGATGGCGGCGCCGACCGCGGGGAGGGTGGCGCGGACGGTGGCGGCGGAGGGCTCGGACAGCATCGGGGCTCCTTGTGGCTCGGCGTGGCTCGGCCGAACGGCTCGTTGTCCCGCACGCTAGTAAAACTTGCATCTGAGATTCAAATTTAAGGGTCGTGGTGTCGGTCACCTGCCTGACGTGCCTGACGCCCGGGAAACCGAATCGGCCATTACGGATGTCGGTCCGAGCAGGCAAGATGGGCGGCAGGGCAGGACACCTGCCGGACGAGAGCCGTTCAGACCGAGGTCGCCGGGGCGATCAAGGTGCGCAACGCGCGTGAAATGCTGTTGTGGTGTGATGCTCAGGTGCCCGACCGCCTCCTGCGCGACAGGAAGACAGGCGGCCTGACCAGCAAGGATGGGGAAGCGGAAGATGGACAAGCAGCAGGAGTTCGTGCTCCGGACCTTGGAGGAGCGCGACATCCGGTTCGTACGCCTGTGGTTCACGGACGTGCTGGGCTTCCTCAAGTCCGTCGCCGTGGCCCCGGCCGAGCTTGAACAGGCCTTCGACGAGGGCATCGGCTTCGACGGCTCGGCCATCGAGGGCTTCGCCCGCGTCTACGAGTCCGACATGATCGCCAAGCCGGACCCGTCCACCTTCCAGGTCCTCCCGTGGCGCGCGGAGACCCCCGGCACGGCCCGCATGTTCTGCGACATCCTCATGCCGGACGGCTCCCCGTCCTTCGCGGACCCCCGGTACGTCCTGAAGCGCGCCCTGGCCCGCACCTCCGACCTCGGCTTCACCTTCTACACCCACCCCGAGATCGAGTTCTTCCTCCTGAAGGACCGGCCGCTGGACGGCTCCCGCCCCACCCCGGCCGACAACTCGGGCTACTTCGACCACACCCCGACCAACGTCGGCATGGACTTCCGCCGCCAGGCGATCACCATGCTGGAGTCGATGGGCATCTCGGTCGAGTTCTCCCACCACGAGGGCGCCCCCGGCCAGCAGGAGATCGACCTGCGCTACGCGGACGCGCTCTCCACGGCCGACAACATCATGACGTTCCGCCTCGTCATGAAGCAGGTCGCGCTGGAGCAGGGCGTCCAGGCGACCTTCATGCCGAAGCCGTTCTCCGAGCACCCCGGCTCCGGCATGCACACCCACCTCTCCCTCTTCGAGGGCGACCGCAACGCGTTCTACGAGTCGGGCGCGGAGTTCCAGCTCTCCAAGGTCGGCCGCTCCTTCATCGCCGGCCTGCTGAAGCACGCCGCCGAGATCTCCGCGGTCACCAACCAGTGGGTGAACTCCTACAAGCGCATCTGGGGCGGCTCCGAGCGCACGGCCGGCGCGGGCGGCGAGGCCCCCTCCTACATCTGCTGGGGCCACAACAACCGCAGCGCCCTGGTCCGCGTCCCGATGTACAAGCCCGGCAAGACCGGTTCGGCGCGCGTCGAGGTCCGCTCCATCGACTCCGGCGCCAACCCGTACCTGGCCTACGCCGTCCTCCTCGCCGCCGGCCTCAAGGGCATCGAGGAGGGCTACGAGCTCCCGCCGGGCGCCGAGGACGACGTCTGGGCCCTCTCCAACTCCGAGCGCCGCGCCATGGGCATCGAACCGCTCCCGCAGAACCTCGGCGAGGCCCTCACCCTCATGGAGAACAGCGACCTGGTCGCCGACACCCTCGGCGAACACGTCTTCGACTTCTTCCTGCGCAACAAGCGCCAGGAATGGGAGGAGTACCGCAGCGAGGTCACCGCGTTCGAGCTGCGGAAGAACCTGCCGGTGCTGTAGCCGCAGGTCAGAGCAGTTCCCTAGCTCGCTCGCCCGTGGGGCCGACGGTTGCGAACCGTCGGCCCCACGGCGTCTCAGCCTTCCTGGGCCGTCTGTGGGCCGTCCGACGCAGGATCGGCCCCCGCGTACAGGCCGTCCACCGCCTTCCGGGCCCGCGCGTCGCTGCTCGGCATCAGGTGCGTGTAGACCCGAAGGGTGAACCCCGGGTCGTTGTGTCCGAGGTAGTTGCTGAGTGCCTTGATGTTCTCGCCGGCGTCCAGCAGAACCGAGGCGTAGAAGTGCCTGAGTGCGTGCATGCCGTGCTCGCGAGCGGCCTGGTAGCGCTCGCGCGGCTTCGGCTGTGGAATCACGCCGGCAGCGGCCAGAGCGGGCTTCCACGCGCGATCGTTGAAGTCCGAGCGACGAACGGCCCCCGCGCCGTCGAGTCGAGTGAACAGCAGCCGTCGCGTGACGGGGGCTCCACCTACCCGAAGCCACGGCAAGGTGATCTCCACCGGCGGGAAGGCCTCCATATGGAGCTTGAGGATCTGCGCCACACGGTCCGGCAAGGGAACGTCCCGCAGCTTCTCGCGCTTCGGCGGGGCGAACACCATGCCCTGTTTTGTCGCCTGTACCTGATTCACCACGTGCAGCCACCCGGAGTCGAAATCGATCGCGTCGGCAGACAATCCGAAGATCTCCCCTTGCCGGAGTCCGCATCCGCCTCCGAGATCCACGGTCGCGTGATAGCGCTCAGGCAGTGCGCCGCGAACGGCGAAAACCCGTTCCGCGCTCCATGGCATGACACGACCAGTTCCCGCGGCCGGCGGTCGCACGGATTGCGCGTGGCAGGGGTTCTTCGAGAGGTGGCCGTCGTCAACGGCCGCGTTCAGGATGGTCGAGACACTGTTGTAGATCACGCGCCGATACGACGTTGCGGGTACGGCCCGCTCCAGTTCACTCAGCCAGTCCCTGATGTGCTCCGGCTTGAACGAACCGAGCGGCCGGGGCCCGATGTACGGAATCGCGTGGCCGCGAATCGCCGACTCCACCGACGCTCGTGTCGTCATGCCCGTGGTCTGCGTCTTCAGCCACTTGTCGGCGTACTGGCCGAACGTCACGCGGCCCGCGGCAGGATCGATGTACTGACCGCGGGACATGTCTGCCTCAATGGCGGAGAGCCACTGCTCGGCGAGCCGCTTTTTGCCGTCGGGGAAGCTCTTGGACTTCTCGGTGCCGTCCGGCCCGACGTAGCGGGCTCGATAGCGCATGCCTGCGCCGTAGCGGCTGGTCTTGATACGAACGTCCTTGCCATTGGCGCCGGTCTCGGTTTTGAACCAGCGGTCCTGGATGTGGCCTGCCATGCGGCGGCGGTCCCTTCTCGGCAAGCAGCAGGGAGAGCTGCTGATAGCGGCTCTCCCTGCTGTCTGGCGTGGCTATTCGGTTAGGCGGCGTTGCGGTCGGCGTCTTTGCGGCTGGTGACGTACGCGTGTACGTCGGCGGGGTCGTAACGGATGTACTTGCCTATGCGGAAGCCGGGCGGACCGATGCGCTTCTTACGCCACTGGTAGACGGTTTCCTTGGGCACCTCGAAGATCTCGGCGATGTCGTCGGCGGTGAGGTACCGGTCTGGGAGACCGCCCCGGAGGATGGCGCGGGGGTCGTCTCTGGCGGGGGCGGACGCGCTCACGGGGTCCTCCATCGAGTTGGAAGTGCGCTTGGCTGGGGTGGCGGCGCCTGTCCGAAGCTGGGATTTCTGCGTCATCGCGTCACCTGCGTCAATCAGGCTTCTGACCTGCGGGTTTTGGTGACGCAGCGCGGCGGGTGGTGCGTCACCGATGACACGTGCGCTTGTCACGGGGTGACGCCGGTGACGCGGGGTGACGCAGGATTCGCCGTCTGCGTCACCCGCTGTCGCCGCAGGTCAGCGGCCCTCTGTCAGGCCCGCGGTGACGGGGTGACGCAGATCTTCCCTACTTAGGAAAAAGAAAGGGGAGTGTCTGTAGGTCTTACGTGCTGCTCAGGGCTTGAAGAACGGGCCGCTTCGCGGCGCGACCTGTGCAGGGCGGCACCGCCGCCGAACAGCAAGAGGAGCACCCCGGGCGGGGCGTGCTCCTCTTGCTTGTCCGTCTGTGCGGCGGGGTCAGAACGCGGTCTGCTGCTCGGGCGGCGGGGGCGGGGCCTGGCGGCTGAGTTCGATGTAGCGGGCGGCGCGGGTGCGGCCCCAGTCGACCAGGACGCCCCGGGCGGCCAGGGTGGGTTGGATGCGCCTCAGCCGGTCGGAGAGCACCTTGCCGGTGGTGGGCCAGCCCTTGGGCAGGGGGCGGCATTCCTCGCCGCTGTAGAGGGCGGTCAGGGCATGCAGCCACTCTGCCGACGTCATCCGGACCTCTTCGCCCGGGGCGAGTTCGGCGGCGTGCTTGAGGACTGTCTGTGCCAGTAGATCGCCCTCGATCACGTCGTCGTTGAGGTCGTCCAGGCTGGCCCGGTATGCCTCCAGCGTTCCGAAGCCGGTGGCGGTGTCGAGTTGGGCGCACAGGTGGGCGAAGTCGGCCATGCGCAGATCGGTCGGGGTCTCGGCCTGTACGGCGCGGACCTTGACGGTCAGGTCCAGCAGGGAGCCGAGGACGACGGGCAGGATGTCGGCGTACTCCGTCCACAGTTCCGCTTCGGTGCGCCGCACGCGGGGGCGTTCCAGGCGCAGGGTGAGGAGTCGTTCGGCGAGGTCGGGGCGGATGACACCGACGTCGATGCCGGTCAGCAGCATGGGCCGGCGGTAGCGGGAGCGGACGACGTCGCCGTCGGTGAACAGCGCGCGCTTGATGCTCTCGGCTCCGGTGATGATGCAGCACATGAGGTCGGACAGGTCCGGGGGCAGGTGGGAGAGGTTGTCCAGGGCGGTGATCCATCCGGCCGCGACCGCTGTGATCATGTTCTCTTCGTCCTTGGGCGCCCTGCGCAGGTCGCCGCTCATGCCCTCGATGATCCGTACGAGCATCCGGCCGCCGGTGGACTTGCCGGCGCCCTGCGGGCCGGTGAGGAACGGGGCGGGGACGGGTGCGGACGGCTCCAGGCAGCCGATGAGCCACGCGATGGCCAGGGCCTCGGTCCTGGCGTCGGCGAAGTTGCACAGCCGCATCAGCAGGTCGATGCCCTTCCCGTCGGTGTCCTTGGCGGGCATCGGGAGCTCCCCGGTGAGCTGCGTGCGCCGCCAGCACACCTCTTCGGGGTCGGGGACGCGGACGTCCCATCCGGCGGGGTGGATACGCACGGACCGGCCGTCGTCGCGACCGAGGTCGAACCAGGTGGCCCCGTCGAAACCGGGGGCCACGCGGATGTGGGTGGGCTGTACCTGTTCGGTGAGGGCGAGTGCCTCGATCAAGTCCAACGCCTCCTTGAGGGCGGTTCCGTTGAAGACGCCGACCCCGTCGCGGAAGAGGCCGACCATGAGTTCCTGCCGGTGGCTGCCGGTCGTTCCCTGGGAGCGGATCGGGCGGGCCACGGGGTGGCCGGTGCGCTGCGCGTACACGGTCCCGTCCACGGTGCGGAAGTACCGGAAGTGGGACTGCGCGTAGTCGGTGATGACCTTGCGGGCGGGGTCCTTCTCGTCGTCGGACACGGTCACAGTCCCAACGTGGTCAGGGCGTTGGTCCACGCGTCGGTGCAGTGCCTCGGGGACTCGCCCTTGGCCTGCGCCGCGGTGAACAGCCGGCCGACGTGGGCGTCGGTGAGGCAGCCGCACCGGCCGTGCGTCGACAGCACCGCGAGGAACGTCCGGTACACCGTCGCGTGGACCGCGCTGCGCGCCTCCGTGATCCGCTGCACAGCCATGGACACGCCACGGTCCAAATAGGTGGGCGTGCGGTGCGGGCACACGCCCCCACGGGCCCCCAGAGACCCTGTGAGGCTCTGTGCCGCCCTGCGGGGAGCGGACGGCTCCTTCACTGCCAGAGCGCGCACAGAGTCCGGCAGAGGCGCCGCGACACCCGTGCCGTTTCCGAGCCAACGGGCGTACCCCATAAGGGACTTGAGGTCGACGCCGGCCCGGACCGCGTTGGCGGACGGCATCGTGCCCTGGTAGATCCAGTGCTCTCCGCGCGTCGTGGGCACGGTGCGGGTGGCGGGCAGCGTGGCGCGCGCCCATGCGATGGCGGCGGGGTCGTCCAGGTCGACCACGGTGAGGCCGGCGCCGCCGGGATGGTAGGCCACGGTCGCCGCGTGCTGCCACGCCGACGCCCACGAGGGCGAGGCGATGACGTCAGGGTCGGTGGTCGCGGCGGCCCACGCGTGGCACGGCGCCCCGCACTCGCAGGTGCCCACCGCCTTCATGTTCGGCCGCCCGCCGCACGCGTTCCGGGCGCAGGCGGGGCAGTTCCCGAACGGAAGCTTCCCCCGACGCAGTGGCAGCACCGGCAGACCGTCGGCCGCCAGACCCAGGGCGGTGCGCAGGTGCTCGCTCATGCCGCCTCCTGGTCGGTGATCATCAGCTGTTGCTGGGTGGGGATGGCGCGGATCACGCGCTCGCGCCAGTTCAGGGCGTAGTCGATGCAGTTCGCGCAGTTCTTGTGCGTGTGACCCGGCAGCGCCGGCCGGCGACGCGCATGGGCACTCCAGGCGGCGGAATCGGCGGAAGCCAGCAGGTGGCCGACGCGCTCCAGACCGAGGATTTTGAAGCCGAAGCCGTGCAGGTTGAAGCCGTGGGCGGCCATCGCGGTGACGATCGCTGCGCCCTGGCGGGTGGACTGCAACCGGCACACCGACCCCAAGCCGACGACGGGTTCGGCCCGCAGGTCGACGCCGGCCCGCTCGTACAGTTCGACGCACCGCTCGTAGGCGGGCACGCTGTTGCCCTGGATGACGGGGGCGATCCGCAGGTCGGGGGCGAGGGAGCGCAGTTCGAGGAAGTTGGCGACGGTGCGGCGCTGGTGTTCTTCCACGCTGAGGTGGGTGCCGGCGAAGTGCTTCCCGTCGACCCAGCCGCCGTTGATGATGACGTCCTCGCACATCCAGTCCTGCGGGGCGGCCCAGTCGTAGGGGCCGACGTGTTCCCAGATGCGGCGCAGGTCGCTGACGTACTGGCGCGGGGGCCGCGTCCAGACGCCGTGACGCTGGAGTTCCGTGAACCCGCCGGAGTCGACCGCGTACGGCCCGCGGGCGGGGTAGAGGTTGGCGGCGGCGGCGAAGTGCTCGGACTTCAGGAACAGCGCCTTGTCGGTGAGCTTGATCCAATGGCGCTTGTGGGTGGTGAGGTAGAACCGCATCGCGCCGGGAGCTCCCAAAACGGGAGCGGGCTGGGCGGGTGGTAAGGCTCGCCGGATGGGGGTGGGTTGGGTCATGCTGGAGGTCTCCAGTTCCTTGGTTGGGTCCTGGTTGGGCAAGGGCGACCCCGGACTTTGGCGAGAGGGGGTCGCCCTTGGTGCTGTTACGGGTTGGGGATGGACTGGACGACGGCGGTGGTCATGTTGGTGATGGGTCCGGCGGCGCCGGTGGAGGCGAGGAAGAACCCGAACATGACGGCGACGAACGCGGCGCCGGCGCTGAGGCTGTTGCTCCGCAGCAGGAAGAACAGGACCAGCCCGAAGAGCAGGACGAGGGAGACGGTCACGGCCATTCGGAGAACTCCCGATCGGTGAGGCGGCGAGGGCGGACACTGCGGGTGCCGTCGCGGTGGACGGCGCGGCCGGTGTTCAGCAGTCGGCGGCCGGCGCGCAGCCGGTAGCGGCGGCCGTGGCAGCGCCGGCAGAGCTTGACCTTGCGGCGGGCCTGCCGGACGCCGGTCCCGGAGCACTTCCGGCACGGCGCGAACGGCTTGACCGCACATAACACTGCGTAACCAGCGAGGGTGAGCAGCAGGGCACAGCTAGCGAGAGCCACCAGGGCTCACATCCCTTCCAGGGCTGTTTCGGGGTGTTTTCGCAGGTGGGCCGCTAGACGCTAGTGAGCTGATCAGCCCCCCTGCGGGGCGCTAGTACGGCTGCTAGACCTAGCAATCGCGGCTGCTAGGTCTAGCAGTGGTGCTCGGTCAGGCGACCGCTCGATCGGCGTTACGGCGAGTAATCGCGGCGGTGATGTCGGCGCGCTTGATGCCGCGCCGGTTGGCGCCTTCGCCGTCGTCGGTGGTGCCCCAGACCTGCCCCGGCTTGATGCCCCAGGGCTTGAGTGCGGCGGTGACGTTCTCGCCCTGCCATCCGGCGTAGGTGTCGGGGTCGGCGGCGGTAAGGCGGGCGGCGATCCGCTCGCACCACACGGCCTTCTCGTCGGCGGCGATGACGTTCAGGGTGTCGGCGAGGATGTCGGAGCCGGTGTTCGTGTTCTCGGGGCCCTTGCCGATGGCGTGGCCGGTGACGTTGCCGTAGTCCTCGCGCATCTTGCGGGCGCGGGCGACGACGCGTTCGGCGCCGACTGCGTCCACGAACGCGGACGCGACGATGCGGGGGTCGTCGCCCTCGCCGGACATCCAGCAGATGCCCCGGTCGGAGCGGGAGAACATGGTCGCGCGGATACCGGCCTTGTATGCACCGGTGCCGAGCACCATGTCGTTGGCGGTGTGGCCCATGACCTTCAGGCAGAACCGGAGCACGGCGTTGTTGCTGATGCCCGGCGGCAGGGACTTCGCGTCCGGGCGCTGGGTGCCGAAGATGCCGATGATGCCGAGAGCGGGCCCGCGCTTGGTGATGTCGGTGCAGATCTCCTCGATCTCCGCACCGTACTTGTGGTGCTCGAACGGTACTTGGCACTCATCGGCGGCCACCACGATGGGGTGCAGCCTGAGGCTCTTGTCGTTGGCCAGCTCCGGGGTGACCTTGGACTCAGGGCACCGGGTGCGGGGCAGGGACTTGATGACCTTTGCCCGCCGTCGCAGTTCCTCGCGCAGTTCCCGCAGGCACTGGACGACGTATTCGATGTCGTCCTCGTCGTCGCCGGCGCGGTAGCGGTGGCAGATCGGTTCCAGGGCGCCGAAGTCGCCGGTGCCCTTGAAGTCGAACGCGTGGATCTCCGCGCGGGGGTCGAGAGCGGCGATGAGCAGCAGCAGCCGCATCAGGAAGGTCTTTCCCATGCGGGGCACGGACGCGATGACGATCGAGACGAACATCAGCGTCACCTCGACCCAGCGCATGCGCTGGTCGTTGCCGAAGACGATGGGCTTGAACAGGTCGACGCTGCCGTCCTTCAGCAGCGGCCACGCCGGCTTCGTCGTCTCGTTCATCGGCCGGTCACCGACCCACAGCACCAGCCGTCCTTCGTGCTGGTCGGGGTCGGGGGACGGCCACACGCATCCGACCTTGCGGCGCAGCCCGGAGGCGAGCGGCTTGCGCGCGTCCATGATGTCCTCGGGCGTGATGCCGTAGGGAAGGTCCAGGTCGGCGCGGTATCCGGGCCCGTCCCGCACGATCTCCGAGACGAACCGCAGCCCGTTCATGTCGCCGCCCTTCTTGATGGCGGCGGAGATCTTCGGGTTACCGATCGAGTCGAGCCCGCGCAGCACGATCGAGCCGGTGAGCTTCTGCACCTCGGTCTTCAGCACCGCCGGACCGACCACGGGGGAATCCGGCTGCTGTCCGCCGATGCCGAGCAGCAGCACCCCGCCGGCCGCGAACGCGTACAGGAACGCGGGGGCGAGGACGTACAGGTACAGGGCGAAGCCGAGACCGAACACGGCGGCGACCAGGGTGACCAGGCCGCGCAGCCGGATACGGCCCGCCCGCAGCCTCGCGAGGCGCATGTACTCCTCGACGTCCTCCGTGCGGACCGCGAAGTCCCGCAGGGGTGCGGCTTCGCGGTCCCACACCCAGCGGTTGGTGGACGCGATGAACCGGCAGGTGCCGCGCGGGGACATGAGGGCGAGGCGTCCTGCATACACCGGGACGCGAACGCCGTGGTAGAGCGCGGCGTAGCCCAGGTTCGCGCCAGCGTGGCGGGTGGTGGCGAGGAAGTCACGCCGGTTAGTGAGCCAGCCGGCAAGGACCGGCTTGCGCTTCTCGATCGTGACCTTCGGGTCCGGCAACGCCGGGTTGTCGACCGGCACGGGGGCGGCCGGTATGTCGTCGTCGGTGGCGGGCACGGGGCGCAGGTGCGGGCCCATGGTGCTGTCCGTCATTCTGGGAACTCCCTGCTGCACAGAAATGGGTGGTGGGTGACCCGGGGGCGGCCGGTTTCCTTGGCCGGGACGACCGCCCCCGGGGTGTAGCTACTTGCCGTTCTTGCTGGTGCGGGCCTGTGTGGCGCGCTTGCGGGCCTGGTTCTCGATCCGCTCGACCCTGCGCTGTAGGTCGCTCTGGTCGACACGGCCGCCGGACTGGCGGTCGTCGGCGAGTCCGCGCTTGGCCATCCGGGCGACCAGCAGGGCGATGCGGGCCTTTTCGCCGGTGGTGAAGCGGAGCGTCTCGTTGCTGCTCACGGATGTCTCCCGTTCCGGGCCGGACTGTCCGGCTCCCCACGGCCCCCGGCGGGTTGAGCCCCCGGGGACTGCAGGCAACCGTCAGCTCAGCGCCGACGGGAACGGCGGACGGAGTCGGCGGCGCGCTTACCGTCCGCGCCGCCCACGGAGCGGACGACGGTGACCACGCCCCACACGCAGACAGCAGCGAGGAACGCGATCAGGGCGAGGTTCGCGGCGATGGCGGTCAGAACGCCGACCAGCAGCGGGCCGAAGTAGACGCCGGCCGCCACGGTCCCGGCGCCGATCCCGGAGCCGAGCGCGATGCGCTGCACCGTGCGGTCCGGCGGCGCCTGGTGAACGTGCTGGTGGATGACCTGCGGCCCGCTGTACGGCTGCTGCGGCGGGGCGGGCAGGTTGCTGGCGTAGGTGTAGGTGCCGTCCGGGAGTTGCACGACCCGGGGCACGTCAGGCAGCGATTCCATCGCGGGACCCTTCGGGGAAGGCGCACGGCGCGCACGTGCCGAGCGAAGTAGGGATGACGTAGCCGGCATCACGCCGGCAGGCGGGGCAGCGGCGGCGGGCGGCGTTCGCTTTGTCGAGTGCCGCCCACCGGGCCGGGGTCATGGGCCGGACCGGCTTGGCCAGGTCGACCCGGTACAGGTAGGCGACCAGCGGACCGCGTCGGCGGCGCGGGCGTTCGAGCTGCGCTGCAACGTCCTGACCGCCGGGGCGCAGGTTGCGGGCCCGCAGTTGGCGGCGGGTGGCGTAGCCGTCCGGTGCGAGGTGCCACCGGTAGACCGGCAGCGCGGCCATCAGGCGACGCGCTTCCAAGCGGCCCGAAGACGGACCTCGGATGCGGAGTGGCCGGCGGCGCGGAAGCGGGTGGCCATCTCCCGGTACGACAGCGGCGGCTGCTCACTGAGCCGGATCGCGTCGACCACGACGTCCAGGGCGTCATCGGTGAGCGCGGGACCGGACTCCAGCGCCGCAACCGGTTCGAACGGCCCCCACATCGGGAGCTCCCACGAGGGTGCGACGTCGGGTGTGACGCGGCCCGTCACGCTGGTCAGGGCCCGTCCGGTGCTCTCGCCCTTGCGGGCCGTCTCCAGCTTCGACCACGCGTCGGCGAGCGTGTCGGCGGTCTTGGCCTGGACGCGGGCGACGCGCGCCCCCGCCTCGGTCACGGCCGTCAGCCGCGTCTCCTCCGTGGATGCTTCCGCCCGGAGCCGGGCGCGGGCTACGGCCGCGTCGTCGCGGGCGTCCTGCTGAATGCCCCGGATCATGTCCAGCGCCGCCGGGGTGAGGGCGGTGCGCTCCCACAGCCCGTGGACCAGCCACAGTGCCTTCGCGGCGATCGGCAGCCACGCCACCGCCAGCCACGCGCCCCGCGACGTCGCGTCGGCGAGCAGAGCGTGAGTGACCAGGACCCCGGAGGCAACGGCGCCGAAGCCCCAGCCGACGCCGGTCACGGCGTTGCTGTGGTCGCCCTGCGCGGCCAGCCGGCGCTCATAGGCGAGGGTGGCCAGCCAACCGCCGTCGATGCCCAACCCGACGACCAGCGCGACGCCCTTGGGCACCGACTCACCCAGCCACATCACGACCACGGCCAGCGTGAGGACCATGGACACGGCCGTCATCGCGACGGCAGGAAGCACGGTCAGCAGGGACTTTGCGTTCAGGCGCGTCATGACGCCTCCTTTCGCGGTGTGGTGTGGGTGCCGGGGCGTCCGGTGCGCCTCCCGGCGGTCGTGGTGCAGCGGGGCGCGAACGCGGCGTTCTGCCAGCCGCCACCGCCCCGCTTGGCCGTGTACATGGCCTCATCCGCCCACCGCAGCAGCGCCGGCAGCTCACGGCCGGTGCCGGCCGGGGCGTCGCTGGAGAGCACGCCACCGATCGAGGCACCCACCCGCAGCTCACGACCGTCGTGCCAGAGCGGCGCGGTGATCTCGTCGTGCAGAGCGCGCAGCAGCCACGGCAACGCCACCGGGTCCGGCAGGACCACGGCGGCGGCGAACTCGTCGCCTCCCAGCCGTCCCGCGACCGCCCGCCGGTGACCGGTGAGCGCGTCGGTCAGGCTTGCGGCCGTGGCACGGATCGCGGCGTCACCGGCCGCATGGCCGCGGGTGTCGTTGAGAGCCTTGAACCCGTCCAGGTCGACCAGGACCACGGCGACGTGCGGGTGCCGGGCCAGCAGCCGGCCTGCGCGGTGCTCGAACGCGTCCCGCGTCCACAGGCCAGACAGCGGGTCGTGCCGGGCCGACGCGAGGCGGCGACGCATCCACACACTGTGGACACCCCAGCCGGCCACTAACGGACCAGCGGCCGAAGCCATGTTCACCAGGCCGTTCACCCTGCACCGCCGGCCGCGTCGTAGTGGCGGTAGGTGGTCGCCGGCTTCTTGGCGAGCTGCTCGCGCAGGTAGCTGGTGTGCCAGCCGAGCCCCCAGTCGGCGTTGGGCGGTTCACCCAGGGCACCGGTCAAGGCCACGACCGCGTCCAACGCGCGGTCTTCCAGCAGCCGCCCGAACGCTTCGGAGTCGCCCACGGTGGCCGGGTGGGGGAGGTTGATGGCGTCCAGGACGGCAGCCAGGAACTCGCGGGTGTCGTCGTTCACGCCACACCGCCGGGCCGGCTCGCGGTGACGGTGCGGTTGGCCAGCTCCAACCGGGCCGCCACCGCGCGGCGGCGGGCCCGGCGGATGCGCCGCTCGTCCAGCTCGGACGGGGCACGGTCCAGGGTGGTGATGTACGCGTCCAACAGGTCAACGTCCGCCAGGATCAGCGGCATCTCCAGCTCGATCGCGTCCAGTTCCGCGTTCGTCGGCTCCATGAAATCGGCGAACGCGGTAACAGCGTCCTGAACAGTCACGATGTGGTTCATTGGGTCTGGTTCCTTCCAGTCAGGAACGGCCCGAACAGCGCCCCCGGAGTTGCACCTCCGGGGGCGCGCGCCGTTGAAGTCGGGTGATCCGGCTCCCCTCAGCGCTGCACGTACGAGACGTGCAGCGGAGGCAACCGGCCGCCGTTCGGTGCGGCGAAGGTCGGATGCGCGGTCCTGAGCCGCGCGGACACCTTTTGCGGGAGGTGACGGCCCGTACTTCGCGATATGGATCTGTGCCTCAGTCCCGCTCTCCCGAGGAATCGCGTCTCGGTCTCTTCGCGCGGCGTCAGTGCCCTTGGGCAGATCCGGTCTTTTGAGTCGGCACGTGTCCCTGACGGGAGATGACCGACTGGTCTCCGCTCACCTCGGCTGGTGCTGTCACGGCCGTCGTTCTCGTGGCGGATCACGCTTTGGAGTTGTCGCTTGCACACCGCGGGTCGGGCGCAATCCCGATTACTGGTGCGCACCAGTAGGTTGCATCTGGTGCGCACCAGATGTCAACTGGTTCGCCGACTTCGGGGTTGATCCCGCATCGCGGTGCCACTTCAGGAGACCGCTCGGGGTGGGGATGCCGGTAGCCAACAGCCCTTAACATTCGGCCTGTTAACCCCTGTTGACCTGCGCCGATATGCGGCACCCTGGAGAGGTATAGATCGGGACCGACACCGGGCGGTGGCCTGTGAGTGCAGGACTTCGGAAGGCGCGCGTCGCGCGCGGCTGGTCACAGGAGCGATTGGTTCGCGAGATCGAGCGGCACGCCCGGCAGCACCTCACGGACGTCGCGTCGACCGCGAGTTTGCGGGTGTACGTGTCCGAGTGGGAGAACGGCAAGCGGACGATCTCAGATCGGTACGCCGGCATGCTGCGACAGCTTCTCGGGATGACCGACGCGGAACTGAAGGGTGTACCAACGTTTCCCGCGGTGACCACAGCCGACGGCTACGACGACCTGTTGAGCAGGATCGATGCCGCCAGTAGCGTGGGCACGTCGATGGTCGAAGCGTTCAACGCTCAGACCGAGCTTCTGAGGTCTATGGATCGCCAGATGGGCGCAGCCGGACTCATCGACCAGATGACTGGGCACCTCGCGGCTCTCGAAGACGCTCTGAACTTCGCGGTATTGCCGAGCGCGCGCCAGCCGGTCGCGCTCGCGCTCGCGGGGGCTTCGACCCTCGCGGCGTGGCAGGCCATCGACTCAGGGGCGGTCGAACGGGCCTGGCGCCACTACGAGACAGCGAAGAGCGCCGCTCGCGATGCTGAGGCGCCCATGTATCTGGCGCACGCCATGGGAGAGCAGGCGTTCGTGCTCTGTGAGGCTGGTCGGCCTGCTCTCGGGGTCGAACTGGTTCGGGACGCTCAGCGGTCCCTCGGGCAGTCAGGCTCACCGCGACTCCGGGCCTGGCTCCACGCCACCGAGGCGGAACTGTGCGCTCACGCGGGCATGGTCGATGACTGCCGGCTCGCGCTGGACAGGGCGTCAGGCTGCATCCCGGACGGCTCCAGCGACCGTGACCCGGACATGCTGAGCATCTTTCTGAACAGCTCGCACCTGACGCGCTGGCGCGGCAACGTGCTCGGTCTGCTGGGAGATGCGGAAGCGGTGGGCAGCCTCTATGACGCGCTGGAGGGGATGGACCCCACGTTTGTGCGAGCGCGCGCCGGGCTGCACACGGACTTGGCCCATGCCCACCTCGCCCGAGCCGAGTACGACGATGCGCAGACCCACCTCAGGCAGGCACGCTTGCTGGCGAGCCGCACCGGATCGGTGCGGCAGCGCCGGCGTGTGGATCTGCTCAGTGATCGGCTGTAGTGCCCTGTCGGCTTCGGGTCGCCAGGATATGCAGCAGCGCGACCAAGGTCCCGGAGCCGAGCAGCTCGCCCCGCGCCATGAGCCCGGGGATGTCGGACAGCGGTACCCACTCGATGTGCCCGGCCTCTTCCAGGTCCGTCGGCTCGCCCACCTTCACCGCTCCATGGGCTACGAAGATCTCGTGAGGAGAGTCGACCATGCCGACCATGGGTTGATAGGTGACGACGTGTTCCACTGAGGACGGTCGCCACCCCGTCTCTTCAACGACTTCCCGAAGTGCGGCGTCAGCCGGCGCCTCCCCCCCGTCAACGATGCCTCCGGGAAGCTCCCACCCGAACCGGCCGGGGACGAACCGGTAGCGCCACATCATGAGGACACGGTCTTGTTCGTCAACGACGGCCGTGATTGCCACGTGCTGGAGCTTGACCACATGGTGTTCGAAGCGTTCTACGCCGGGGGGCTCCACGTCCCAGAGCTGGAGCTTGACCCATCGGTTGTCGTAGACGTCGCGCTCACCGTGGATCTGCCAGGGTTTGAGCCCTTCGGGAGTGCTCACGCTCACCGCACCCGGCACGCGGTACGAACTACGGCCCCGCACTTCCAGCGCGCCTTCGGCGACCAGGCGGGCCAGCACCTGCCGGAGGGCGGTGCGGCCGATGCCGAGTTCTTCCGTCAAGGAACGCTCGGACGGAAACTTGTCGCCCGGCGCGTACTGCCCCGAGGCGAGTCGTTCGCGAAGCGTCTCGTAGACCTTGGTCGTTTTCGGTCCCATGCGTGGAACGCTCTCCTTAGCCTGTGATGTGTCCAAGGGTAGCGGCGGGCCATGTTGGTGGCCGCACACGCCCGATCGCGTACAACCCCTGCGCACCGCCTATTCCTGAATCAAGGACTCTTCCTCGAATCTGAGGGTCATTTCTGCGCGATCCAACAGATCCTCGTAGGTGAGCACTTGAACCCGACTAAGGTGGGAGTTGAAAGTGCGAATTGTTTGATCAATCTGCTTTCGGTTGTATTCGGGAACGTGGTGCGAGTGCCCGATCACGACAGTGCCGCACAGTCGGCTCATGTCGTACTCGACTCCGTGTTCGTTCCGAAAAGCTTGTTCCATCGCGGCGCCTTGTTGATCGAGCTGCTTGATGTAGTTCATCAGTTGCCCGACTGCCAAGTGAACGTCATTTCCGACTACAGCATGATTTCTGTGCCTCTTGATCAGGTCCTTGATATTGGGGCCTTTAAGTTCCACGATGTGGAGGGCGCCACTAGCCTCGACCAAGGGAATGTCGTACTCATCGAGCATTGTGAGATTCCGACGGTGGGCGATGCCGACGTATTGGCCGCCAAAGATCCAAGTGTGACCTTCCAGAGCGCTTTGCATGTCACGCTCTGTGGTTTCCTGAGAGGAGGATTTCACCTTAAGGTTCGCCAAGATCCCCCTGCGCCGAGAGATGACGGCCGCTTCCACCGCGTTCAGGCCGGATGCTGATGCTGTCAGTGCGCTCACGACCGATGCCAGGTCTTCGTGTTCCGCTAGGCCTTGACCGAGTGTTGCCGGATCCAGGTCTCCACTGTCAAGTAGTTCGAGGATGGTGGCGGATGCGGATGCTGCGTCAATGAGCCGGTATCGACCGGCGATGCTGAATGCTCCGGAAAGGAAGGCGGTCAGTGCTTCAATCTCCGAATTTTCGCAAGACCATCGATCTTTCGGCTTCTCAAAGTCGAATTCGGTCGAACCGGCTATGCGGTTAAATGATTCAAGGCTCAGTCGCTCTTGTCTGATCTCGCCGGTGCTAGGGTTTCCATACTTTGCGATGGTTGCCCGCTTGAATACGCGGGGCCCGTTTTTAATGGTGGCGCTTTTGGTGCCGAAGTGCCCTTCCTCTTCGTTTGGGGCCAGGTTCCACGCTCTGATTTCTTCTGACATCTCGACTCTCCCCCCCGGAGGTGCGTGATCGCCTGTCGGTATGTTGGCACGCACGGTTGGGGGGCGCCAGATGCCAGAGTGGCAGAATTATTCGAACAGGTGAGTGAATTGGGTGACTGTTTCGAGTCGCGTGGAAGTGGTTTACCGTCGCGTCCCTTTGCAGGGGATTCCGATTGCGGTTCTCACGTGGTTCGGACGCACCCGCGGCCTGTCTCGCCAGTGGTCGACTGGTCTCGGGTGAGGTTTGGACCGGTGGGTCAGCGCCGCTTGCCAAGACCAGGCAGCCCTCCGGGCACGGCCCGAACGCTGCTTGAAGGTCCGTCGGTGATGCGTCGTGATGGCTCGGGTGCCGGGGGCTGTTGGGCAGCTCTCAGTGGTGGAAGCAAGAGCGGTGTACCGCCTGTCGGTGGGGTCACGACGTCTCCGGAGGCGGCGCAAGCGACGAGCTTCCCTGGCGGTTGGTGGGAGTAGAGACGACCAGTCTGGGTGTTGACCTTGGTCTTTGCGCCGCAATCAGCGCACTCGTACTGGATAGTGTTCGGGTTTCGCACTCTGCCCCCTCCGAGTGACTGCTGCCGACGGACCCGGGTCCGGTCACGGTCCATCGTGACCTGAGAGCCCGCTGCGCGATAGGGCGCAACGGCGTTCTGACTGCTCAGCCTTCATACCTGTGGGGCCGTCTCTGGGCCGTCAAAGGGCGGCCAGAGGCAACCAACGACGACCAACGACCACCGCTTGGCGGCAGGTCAGCGCTACGTTGACGTCGAACGAGTCAAGTCGCCCGCTGGCGGCGTCACTTCCTGCGCAACAAGCGCCAGGAGTGGGAGGAGTACCGCAGCGAGGTCACGGCCTTCGAGCTGCGGAAGAACCTGCCGGTGCTGTAGGACGCGGGCGGCCGCGGGGCGGGGCTTTTTGGATCGTCAGGGCGTCGTGCGGTCGCGCTGGAGGACGATCATGGCCAGGTCGTCGTCGAGGCGGCCGCCCGTGTACGCGCGGACGTCTGACGCGAGCTGCTCGACGAGCGGGCCGGGTGCCTGGTCCGCCCAGGCCGTGGCGCGCTCGGCGAGCGGGTAGAAGTCGCCGTCCGTGTTCCGGGCCTCGCTGACGCCGTCCGTGTACAGGACCAGCCGGTGGCCGTACTCGAACGGGAAGGTCGCCGGTGCGTAGCAGCCGCCGGCGTGCTCCGAGCAGTCCACGCCGGCCGGCCACACGCCGAGGCCGAGCGGGGGCGACGGCTCCGGGACCGCCAGCGCCAGCGCGGACCTGCTGCGCCCCCGCAGCAGGAGGGGCGGCGGGTGCCCGCAGCTGATCAGGTGCACCACGGGCTCGTCGTCCGGGATGTCCATGACGGCGGCGGTCACGAAGCGCTCGGCGGCCTCCTCGTTCGGTTCCGAGAACTCCGCGAGCCCCCACCGGACGGCGTCCTCGATGTAGGCGACCAGCTCGGGCAGCGGGATCCGGCGGTGTGCGGCGGCGCGGAAGGCGCCCAGCACGATCGCCGTGTCGCTGATCGAGGGGAGCCCCTTGCCCCGGACGTCCCCGATGAGCAGCCGCGTGCAGCCGGGGATGCGGGCGGCGGCGTACAGGTCGCCGCCGATGGCCGCGTCCGCCTCGGCGCTGCGGTAGTGCGAGGCGAGAGAGACGGGTCCGGCCTGCTTGGGCAACGGCCGCAGGACGACCCGCTGTGCCGCGTCGGACACCGAGCGGGCCCGGACGAGTTCGCGCTCGCGGCGGTCCCGCAGCCGGGTGAAGAGGACGAGGAAGGCGCAGACGGCGAGCAGGGCGGCGAGTTCGACGAGGACGCTCTCCGTGGTCAGAGTCCGCCGTTCCAGGCCGGCGCAGACCAGGGAGAGGACCGCCAGCGCCCCGATCAGGGCGGTGGCGCGCGGCCCGCTGCCGACGGCGGTGACCGCCACGGCGACGACGAGGAGGTGGGCGAGATGGATGTCCGGCGGCAGGAACCAGTCCGCCACCGGGATCGTGACGATCAGCAGCAGCGGTCCCACGAGGCGCAGCGGTCCCGGCGCGTAACGGCGCCATGCCCGCAGGGTGCCTACCACGGATGCCGTGATCGTGGCTGCGCTCACGTCGTGCTCCGGTGTTCGTCCACTGCTGTTCCTGCAACCACCAACCCATGGTCGCATGTCCCCCATTCCCGTTGTTCCGGAATCCGGACGGCGGTCAGCCCACGTACGCCGGTGACACCGCCGAGACGCTGATCCGCCGCGCTTTCCCCGTCCCGTCCGCCGGGGCCTCGTACAGGTCCGCCCCGTAGTCGCCGGGCAGGGCGTAGACGACGGTGTGCGCGTCCTTCCACACCGCCTGGTCGTCGACGCTGCGGGTCTCGGCGAGCGGGGTCTCGCGCATCGTGCGGAGGTCGAGGACGTAGAGGTGCCAGGGCGCGTCCTTCGGGAGGCCCGGCACGCGCTTCTTGTAGGCGATGCGGGTGCCGTCGGGGGAGAGGGACGGGCATTCCACGTTCGGGTGGAGGGTGGTGAGCGTGCGGGTGCGCAGGTCGCCCCGGACCAGGTAGGTGGAGCCCTTTGTCGCGAGGGTCGCGTAGAAGGTGTGGTCGTCGGACGCGAACGTCACGCCCCAGAAGTTGACGTCCGCCGACCGGTAGGGACGACCGTCCCTGACGATGCGGAACGCCTCCAGGGAGGGGATCAGGGCGCCGGTGCGGGTGTCGACGATCGCCGTGCGGGTCGAGAAGTCCGTGCCCGCGTAGGAGTCGCCGCCCACGAACGCCGTCCAGGCCGCGTAGTGCCCGGTGGGGGAGACGCGGGCGCGGGACGGGATGCCCGGGACGTCGTAGTGGGCCCGTTGCCTGAGGTCGGCGTCCAGGATCAGGGCGCGGTAGGTGTCCGAGACCGGGCCGTGGACCGCCTGGAGGCAGACGCCGGTGCCCGCGGCGGCGTAGAAGCGGAGGCATTTCACGCCGGAGGAGGTGCGCGGGCCGGCGGGGGCGGTGGCGGGGACCGTGGTCAGCTCGTCGCGGTGCGGGCCCCAGGCCATGTTGCGGAAGACCAGGTGACCGGGGGCCGTGAGGGTCACCGTTCCCGGGGTGACCTGCGGGCCGCCGGCCTGGGTGTGGTCGCGGCGCTCGGCGCGGGCGGAGGCGTGCAGGACGGAGGCGAGGGCCACGGCCGCGAGGACCGCGAGCGCCGAGAGGAGGATCAGGAGGCGGGAGCGCAGGGTCATGCGGCGGCCTTCCGGACGGGGCGGAGGGTGAGGGCGTACACCGCGCACACCACAAGGGCCACCGCCGACACGCTCAGCGCCGTACGGTCGCCCCACAGCGTCCACGCCGCCCCGAACCCCAGTGAGCAGACGAACCGCGCCCCCGCCTGGCCCGTCTGGACCAGCGCCAGGCCCGACGAGCGCAGCGCCTCGGGGACGCTGTCGGAGGCGGCCGCCATCAGGACGCCGTCGGTCGCCGCGTAGAACGTGCCGTGCAGGGCCAGCACCGCGTAGGGCAGGGCGGTGCCGTGCCAGGACGTGAGCAGCAGGGCGTAGGCCAGGAGCAGGGCGCCGTGGCCGGCCAGGAAGACGCGCCAGCGGCCCCAGCGGTCCGCCAGGCGGCCCAGCGGGACGGCCAGCAGGAGGAACGCGGCGGCCGTGCCGAGGGGGAGCAGGGCGAACCAGCGGTCCGGGACGCCGAGCCGGTGCTGCAACAGCAGGTAGACGAAGGAGTCGCTGACCGTCGCCAGGCCGAGGAGCAGGGCGCAGACGGTGATGCGGCGCAGGTCGCGGTGGGACAGCAGGCCGAGGGCCGCGCGCAGGGTGGGACGGGCGGCGGACGTGGCCGTCTCGGTGCGGCCGCCGCCCGGTACGAACAGGACCAGGATCAGCACGCCCAGGACCGCCACGCAGAAGCTGACCGTGAAGACCGCGTCGTAGCCGTCCACGGTCGCGCGCAGGATCAGGAACGCGGCCAGCGGGCCGAGCAGCGCGCCCGCGGTGTCCATGGCGCGGTGCACGCCGAAGGCGCGGCCCCGGGTCTCCGGGGTGCTGGAGAGCGAGATCAGGGCGTCCCGGGGCGCCGTGCGCAGGCCCTTGCCGGTGCGGTCGGCCGCCAGGATCAGGCCGATGGGCGTCAACGAGTGCGCCACCAGCAGCAGGGGCTTGCAGAGCGCCGACAGGGCGTAGCCGGCGCCCGCCACCCACTTGTGGCGCCCGCCGCCGCGGTCGGCCAGGTGGCCGCCGACCAGGCGTACGACCGCCGAGAAGCCGTTGTAGACGCCGTCGAGCAGGCCGAAGCCCAGCGGGGACAGGCCGAGGCCCGCCACCAGGTACAGCGGGAGGACCGCCGTGACCATCTCGGAGGACACGTCCGTGACCAGGCTGACCGTGCCGAGGGCGAGGACGGTGGGCGCGATCGTGGAGCGGTACCGCCCGGCCCGCGGGGGCCGGGCGGTACCTTCCACGGACGCCGTCGCCGGAGTGCTCGCGCGGCTGTCCGCTACGTACACGTCAGGACGCCCAGATCCCGGTGATGTCGGACGAGGACGCCGCGTTGCCCGCGTGCGCGCTCAGGCCCTGGCTGTCCTCCAGGGTGCGCAGCAGGTCGTAGTGGTCGTACGTGGTGGACGAGGACGAGCCCGCGGCGACCGGCTGGCCGTACAGGACGGTCGGGATGCGGTTGCCGGACAGCAGGTTGTCCTCGTCCATGGTGACGACGAGGAGGCTGTTGTGGGTCTTCGCCCAGGTGGCGTACGCACCCAGGTTGTTCTTCAGCCAGGTGTCACCGGTGGCCACCGAGCAGTCGTGCATGTCGCTGCACAGGTTGGGGACCACGAAGGACAGCTGGGGGAGGGTGGAGTAGTCGGTCGGGAACTGAGCGAACGTTTTTGCGGTCGAGGTCGGGACGTTGCTGAAGCCGAACCACGGGTTGTGCTTGCGCGCGTAGTTGCCGCTGCTGCACGTGGTCGAGCCCTGGCTGGGCAGGGTCTCGTTGTAGCTGGCCCAGGTGCGGCCGGCCGCCAGCTGCTCGGAGGCCAGGTTCGCCGCCGAGGAGAAGCCGGGGGTGTAGCAGCTGTCGCTCGTGATGCCCTGGGTGGAGCCGGAGAACAGGGCGAAGTAGTTGGGCTGGCTCGGGTGGGTCTCGGCGTACATCTGGGTCAGGTTGGCGCCGCCGGACTTCAGCGAGTTGATGTACGGGGCGCTGGAGGAGCCGATGACCTGGCTGTAGGCGTGGTTCTCGAAGACCACGACGATCACGTGGTCGGGGGTCGGTACGGCACTCGCGGCGTGCGCGGAGCCGCCGCCGAGCCCGGTCCACAGGCCGACCGCGGCCGCGGTGAAGGCGGTGGCGGACGCCACCGCCGTACGGGCGCGGCGCAGCATCCCGGGACGTGCGGAACTGCCGGACACATCAACCTCCGGTACTGGGGGAAGGGAGGGGGTCGGGTGGCGGTGCGGACTGAGCATGCACACGCCAATAATCCCCGCTCCCACCGCGTCCGGCCAGAGAGGTGAAGACCGGATGAACTACTGGGCCCGTTGCCCGTTGCCCGCTGACTCGGTGACTCGGTGGACTACTCCCACTTCGTCTGGCTGAACGGCTCGCCCTTGCCGAAGCCGAGGACCCTGCGCGGCCGCACCGCGAAGACCAGCGCACGCCCTGGGCCGTGGCGGAAGCAGCCACCGTCCACCTCGTAGTGCCAGAACGGGCCGTACTTCGCCTCCCAGGCCGCCGCCAGCTCGCGCAGCCGGCCGTCGTCGGCCACGCGTACCGCCTCGCCCTCGACCGTCACGTCGTACCCGCTGGTCCAGCTGTTGGTGCCGGTGGTCAGGACGACGTGCGGGTTCCCGGCGAGGTTGGCCGCCTTGCGCTCGCCGGGGCCGGTGCTGAAGTGCAGGGCGCCGTCGTGCCACACGGCGAGCAGCGGGGTGACGTGCGGGCGCCCGTCCGGGCGTACCGTCGAGATCCAGAACAGCTCGGAGTCCGTCAGGACCTTCTCCGCCTCCGGCCAGTCGCGGGCCGCGGTGCCCTCGCTGCTGTAGCGGGCGTCCAGCTCGCCCTGGGGTTCACGCATGATGCCTCCCGTGGTCGTCCGCCCGTACAGACCACGATTCCGCGCGAAACTCATCGGCGCCGGTGCCGGGGTCTGCGGTTAGGCTCGTCTGGCCAGCATGATCGTGATCCCAAGGGGAGGCCGCACATGACGCCGGGGCGCAGGAGCAGTACCTTCACGCGACTGCTGCGGCACGGCTTCACCGATGCCTCCGCCGCCGAACGGCTGCTGGACAGCCCCGAGCTGGCCGCCGTACGCGACGACCCGGTGCTCCTCGAAGCCCTCGGCGCCACCGCCGACCCCGACCTCGCCCTGCACGGCCTGGTACGGCTCCTGGAGGCCCAGCCAGGGCCCACCGCCCGCCGGGAGCTGCTCGACACCCTGATAGCGGCCAAGCCGCTGCGGGACCGCCTGCTGGGCGTCCTCGGCGCCTCCGCGGCCCTCGCCGACCACCTCGCCCGGCACCCGCGCGACTGGGAGGCCCTGGTCACCTACGAGCCCCGCGACCTGCACCCCGGCGTCGCGGAGTTCGAACGCGGGCTCGCCGGGGCCGCCGACCCGGTCGCCATGCGCGTCGCCTACCGGCGCTGCCTGCTGTCCATCGCCGCCCGGGACGTGTGCGGCACGACGGACGTCGCCCAGACCGCCGCCGAGCTCGCCGACCTGGCCACCGCCACCCTGCGCGCCGCCCTCGCCCTCGCCGAGGCCGCCGCGCCCGAGGACGCCGCCGCCTGCCGGCTCGCGGTGATCGCCATGGGCAAGTGCGGCGGCCACGAACTGAACTACGTCTCCGACGTCGACGTCATCTTCGTCGGCGAGGCGGCCGACCACGCGGACGAGAGCAAGGCGCTGCGCTCCGCCACCAAGCTCGCCTCGCACATGATGCGGATCTGCTCCGAGACCACCGTGGAGGGGTCGATCTGGCCCGTCGACGCCAACCTCCGCCCCGAGGGCCGCAACGGCCCCCTCGTGCGCACCCTCAGCAGCCACCTCGCCTACTACCAGCGCTGGGCCAAGACCTGGGAGTTCCAGGCCCTGCTCAAGGCCCGCCCGGTCGCCGGCGAACCCGACCTCGGGCAGGAGTACGTCGCCGCGCTCGAACCCATGGTCTGGAAGGCCGCCGAGCGCGACAACTTCGTGGCCGACGTGCAGAAGATGCGGCGCAGGGTCGTCGAGAACATCCCGGCCGCCGAGGTCGACCGCGAACTGAAGCTCGGCCCCGGCGGCCTCAGGGACGTCGAGTTCGCCGTCCAGCTCCTCCAGCTGGTGCACGGCCGCACCGACGCCACGCTGCGCTCCGGCACCACCCTCGACGCCCTCCAGGCCCTCGCCGCCGGCGGCTACGTGGGCCGCGCCGACGCCGTCCAGCTCGACGACGCCTACCGCTTCCTGCGCTCCATGGAGCACCGCATCCAGCTCTACCGGCTGCGCCGCACCCACCTGGTCCCCGAGGACGAGGCCGACCTGCGCCGCCTCGGCCGCTCGCTCGGCCTGCGCACCGAACCGGTGACCGAGCTGATCCGCGAGTGGAAGCAGCACACCGGCGTCGTACGGCGCCTGCACGAGAAGCTCTTCTACCGCCCGCTGCTCGACGCCGTCGCCCAGCTCGCCCCCGTGGAAGCCAGGCTGAGCGCCGAGGCGGCCCGGGAACGCCTGGAGGCGCTCGGCTACGCCGACCCCGCCGCCGCCCTGCGCCACCTGGAGGCCCTCGCCTCCGGTGTCACCCGCAAGGCCGCCATCCAGCGCACCCTGCTGCCCGTCCTGCTGGGCTGGTTCGCCGACTCCGCCGACCCGGACGCGGGCCTGCTCAACTTCCGCAAGGTCTCCGACGCCCTCGGCAAGACCCCCTGGTACCTGCGGCTGCTCAGGGACGAGGGCGCCGCCGCCGAGAACCTCGCCCGCGTGCTGTCCGCCGGCCGCCTCGCCCCCGACCTGCTGATGCGCGCCCCGGAGGCGGTGGCCCTGCTCGGCGACGGCGACGGGGACAACCTGGTGCCGCGCGGCCGCGCCCAGCTGGAGCAGGAGATCCTCGCCGCCGTCGGCCGCGCCGACAACGCCGAGGACGGGGTACGGGCGGCCCGTGGCGTGCGCCGCCGCGAGCTGTTCCGGACGGCCGCCGCCGACATCGTGGACTCCTACGGCACCGACACCAAGCCCGTCGAGGCCGACCAGGGCGCGCTCGTCGACCGGGTCGGCGGCGCCGTCTCCGACCTGACGGCCGCGACGCTCGCGGGAACCCTGCGCGCGGTGGTCCGGGACGGCTGGGGGGACATCCTGCCGACCCGGTTCGTCATGATCGGCATGGGCCGGTTCGGCGGCCACGAGCTGGGCTACGGCTCCGACGCCGACGTCCTGTTCGTGCACGAGCCGCAGGAGGGCGTGGCCGAGCGCGAAGCCGCCGACGCGGCCAACAAGGTCGTCGCCGAGATGCGCCGGCTGCTGCAGATCCCCAGCGCCGACCCGCCGCTGCTCGTCGACGCGGACCTGCGCCCCGAGGGCAAGTCCGGGCCGCTGGTGCGCACCCTCAAGTCCTACGAGGCGTACTACCGCCGCTGGTCGCTGGTGTGGGAGTCGCAGGCCCTGCTGCGCGCCGAACCGGTCGCCGGGGACGAGGACCTGGGCCGCAGGTTCATCGAGCTGGTCGACCCGCTGCGGTACCCGGCGGAGGGGCTCGGCGAGGACGCGGTGCGCGAGATCCGGCGGCTGAAGGCCCGGATGGAGTCCGAGCGGCTGCCGCGCGGCGCCGACCCGAAGCTGCACACCAAGCTCGGGCCGGGCGGGCTGTCCGACGTCGAGTGGACCGTGCAGCTGCTGCAGCTGCGGCACGGCTGGGCCGAGCCGGGGCTGCGCACCACCCGGACCCGGCAGGCGCTGGCCGCGGCGTGCGCGGCGGAACTGCTGGGGGCCGAGGAGGCCGCGATACTCGACGAGGCCTGGGTACTGGCGACACGGGTGCGCAACGCCGTGATGCTGGTGCGCGGGCGGGCCGGCGACACCTTCCCCACCGAGAGCCGGGAGCTGGCCGCGGTGGGGCGGTACCTGGGGTACGGGGACGGGCACGCCGGGGACATGCTCGACGCGTACCGGCGTACCACGCGCAGGGCGCGGGCCGTCGTGGAGGAGCTTTTCTACGGGGCCTGACGCGGCTCGGCGGCCGCTCCGCCGGAGCCGGGGAGCCGGACGGTGACGCTGAGGCCGCCGGCGGGGCGGGGCGCCAGGTCGAGGGTGCCGTCGTGCGCCCGGACGACGCTGTGCACGATGGCCAGCCCGAGGCCGACGCCCGCGTGCTCGTCGGTGCGGACGCGCTCCGTGCCGCGCTGGAAGGGTTCGGTGAGGGTCGGCACCAGTTCCGGCGGCAGCCGGCGGCCCGTGTTCTCGACCCGCAGCACGCTCGTGCCGTGCTGCCGTCCGGTGCGGACCGTCACGGTGCCGCCGGCGGGGAGGTTGTGGACGACGGCGTTCTGGACGAGGTTCGTCACCATCCGCAGGAGGAGCGCCGCGGAGCCGACCGCGGGTGCCGGTTCGCCGGTGACGGCGAGCGCGATCCCGCGCTTCTCGGCGAGGGGGAGCAGCGTCTCGGCGGCCTCCTCGGCGAGGAGGGAGAGGTCGACGGGCTCGCGGCGGAAGCTCCTGCCGTCGGCCCGGCTGAGCAGCAGGAGGGCCTCGGTGAGGTCGATCGCCCGCGTGTTGACGGTGCGCAGGCGTTCGATGAGCTCGCCCCGGTCCTGCGTGGGGTCCGCGCGGGCGGCGTCGAGGAGCGCGCGGGAGACGGCCAGCGGGGTGCGCAGCTCGTGGGAGGCGTTCGCGGCGAACCGCTGCTGTTCGCCGACGTGCGATTCCAGCCGTTCGAGCATGGTGTCAAACACGTCGGCGAGTTCGTGGAACTCGTCCCTGGGGCCCGTCATGCGGATCCGGTGCGAGAGCGACCCGCTCGACGCCATCCGGGCCGCGGCCGCGATCCGGGTGAGGGGCGCCAGCATCCGGCCCGCGAGGATCCAGCCGCCCAGCAGGCCGAAGACGAGGAGGAAGGCCAGCGCCGTGGCCGCGGCGGGGGCGAAGCCGTTCAGGAGGTCGGTGCGTTTGGGCCCGATGATGATGACGGCGCCGAACCTCTTCTGGATGGACCTGGCGTCCTCGTTCGGCAGCCACCGCAGCACGAACACCCACATCACGGCCAGCAGGAGAACGCCGGCGACGACGAGGAATCCGGCGTAGCTGAGGGTGAGCTTCAGCCGGGCGCTGAGGTTCGGGCGTCTGTTCACGGTGTCCCCAGCGTAGGCAGGACGGGACACGGGCGGCAGGCGGCTCAGCCCGTCGGCGTCAGCGCGCGGCCCGGCCGGTCCGACGGGGCCGCCGTACGCCACCAGGGGCGCGACGCCAGCCCGGCCAGCAGGGCGCCGACGGCGTTGACCAGGACGTCGTCCACGGAGGACACCCGGTCCAGGCGAAAGACGTACTGCGAGGTCTCCACCAGCACCGAGCAGCCCGCCCCGAGCGCCAGGATCCGCGGCGCGGACGCCAGTGCCGCGAACCGCATCGGGGCGAAGAACCCCAGCGAGGCGAAGACCAGCAGGTTGCCGACGATCCCGAGCGCCCCCATGGTGACGAGGTCCCGCAGTGGTACGAGGCTCACCCGGGCCGGGGCGGAGCCGACCGGCCCGCCCGGCATCATCGTCAGCCACACGAACGGCACCGTCCCGTGCACCATGCCCACCTCGGCCAGCGACGTCCGCCACGCCGAGGCGACCCCCGCGGCCCGCCGACGGTACGCCAGCGCCCACGCCACCAGCGCGGCCACCGGCAGCGTGACCAGCGTCATGAGCACCACCCCGTTGAAGGTGTCGAAGCAGCCGTGCCACTGCCCGGCCATGCACCTCGGGGCGGACATCATGAGCGGCCGCCGCAGGGCGAACGCGGCGCTCGCCACGCCGACGACCGCCAGGCCGAGGAAGGTTGCGTTTCGGTTCACGCCTCCATGGAAGAGGGCGGGCGGTTGCGGCCGTGTATGCGGTTTTCGATACGCCCGCGATACACGGCGTCCGCTGACGGCGTCCGCTGACGGGGTCCGCTGACGGAGTCTGCCGGCGAGGGGGCTGGGGGTCGGCCGGCAGGGGGTCAGCGGGGGAGCAGGCTCCGGGCGTGGTTCATGAGGCCCGTCAGGCCCACCTCGAAGGCGCGGTCCGCCCGGCCGTCCCCCACCGCCGCCAGGGCCTGCGCCAGGTGCGGGGTCGGGGTCCGGTCGGTCAGCTCCCACATCGTCTCCGGGGCCGCCAGGTCCAGCGCCGAGCCGAGCACCAGGTTCTCCAGGGCGATCAGCAGCGGCATCACGTCCGCCGCGGCGAAGCCCGCCGTCAGCAGCACCGTGACCGCGCGCTCGTACTGCGCCAGGACCCGGGGCGCCCGCACCGGCGAGGTCATCAGGAGCGGGATCGCCCGCGGGTGGGCGGCGAACGCGGCCCGGTAGGAGCGGGCCCAGGACTCCACCGCGGTGTCCCAGGGGGACAGGTCCAGGGTCGCGGGGTCGATCGCGGCCGCGACCCGTTCGCGCAGCAGCTCGACGATGCCGTCCCGGCCGTCCACGTGGTGATACAGCGAACCGGCCTGGGTGCCGAGCCGCTTCGCGATCTGCGGGACGCTGAAGTCGCCCTGCTCGTCGACGAGTTGCAGCGCGGTCGTGGTGATCCGCTCCCGGTCGAGGAGCGGGGTGCGCGGCCGTCCCATGCGTGTGTTCTCCCCCGGAGGTGTGAAACGGGTCTTCCCGGATGTCCAGGAGGAGGCTACATTGCCAAAACCGAAAGGCTTTAGATTTACGGGTCCGGGGCAGCTCCTGCCCTGGTAGCGCCGGTCATCCCGCACGCCCGGAACCCTCCCGTCCGTCGCGCTCGAAGGGCTCCTCCCCATGTCCGTCACCGCTCGCGAGGAGAGCACGCCACCCGCCGTGGCCACGCTCCGCTCCGGCTCGCTCGGCACCGCCGACATCGCCTTCTTCGTCATCTCCGCCGCCGCCCCGCTCACCGTGATGGCCGGCGTCGCCCCCCTCGCCGTCCTGCTCGGCGGCATCGGCGCCCCCGCCGGCTACCTCATCGCCGGCATCACCCTCGCCGTCTTCGCCGTCGGCTTCACCACCATGAGCCGGCACGTCAGAAGCGGCGGCGCCTTCTACGCCTACATCACCCGCGGCCTCGGCCGCCCCGTCGGCATCGGCGCGGCCCTGCTCGCCCTCGTCGGCTACAACGGCATGGAGATCGGCGTCTACGGCCTGCTCGGCAGCGCAGGCCGGGACACCGCCAACGCCCTCTTCGGCAGCGACGTCCCCTGGCTGCCGATCGCCCTCGCCGGGCTCCTCCTCATCGGCTACGGCGGCTACCGCTCCATCGAGTTCGGCGCCAAACTGCTCGGCGTGCTGCTGGTCGCCGAGACCGGCATCCTCGTCCTGCTCGCCGGCGGAGTGCTGGTGAAGGGCGGCGCGCACGGCCTGTCCGGCGCCTCCTTCGCCCCGCACCACGTGTTCGTCTCCGGCACCGCCGTCGTCCTGGCCTTCGCCTTCGCCGCCTTCACCGGCTTCGAGTCGACCGTCATCTACCGCCGCGAGGCCCGCGACCCGAACCGCACGGTCCCGCGCGCCACCTACGTGGCCGTCGCGTTCCTCGGCCTCTTCTACGCCTTCATGGTCTGGATCATCATCCAGGCCTTCGGCAACCAGGACGTCATCGCGGCCGCCGCCAAGGACCCCGGCGGGCTCTTCTTCACCGCCATCACCACCTACGTGGGCGGCTGGGCGGCCGACCTGATGCACGTCTTCATCGTGACCAGCATCATCGCCTCCCTCCTCGCCTTCCACAACGCGATCAACCGCTACGCCCTCGCCCTCGCCGAGGAGGGCGTGCTGCCCAGGTCGCTGGGCAGGATCCACCCGCGGCACCGCTCCCCGTACCTGGCCGGTGTCGCCCAGACCGTCCTCGGCTCCCTCGTCGTGCTCGCCTTCTGGGCGGCGGGCGCCGACCCCTACAACCAGCTGCTGCTGTGGGTCAACACCCCCGGAATGATCGGCCTGTTCGCGCTCCAGCTGCTCGCCGCGATCGCGGTGCCCTGCTACTTCCGGCGGGTACGGCACGAGGAGGGCACCCTGCGCACCGTGGTGGCCCCGACCGTCGCCGCGGTCCTCCTCGCCACCGCCATAGGGCTCGTCATCACCCACATCGACCTGTTCACCGGGGCGTCCAGCACGGTCAACACCCTGCTGATCGTCATCGCCCCGGCCGTCTTCGCCGCGGGCCTCGGCCTCGCGTGGTGGCTGCGCCGTCAACGGCCCGCGGTGTACGCGGACTTCGCCGCAGAGCCCACCGAATAGCCATATCCAGCAAGGGAGTTAACCGCACCATGACCGTCAGCCCCGACCTGATCCTGACCGGCGCCGAGGTCCGCACCCTCGACCCCGCCCGGCCGCACGCCACCGCCGTCGCCGTGCGGGACGGGGTGATCGCCGCCGTCGGCGACGAGCGGGACGTACGGGACTGGCGGGGGCCCGGCACCGAGGTCGTGGCGCTGGACGGCGCGCACCTGGTGCCCGGCCTGGTGGACGCGCACAGCCACCCGGTGTGGGGCCTGGACATGGCGACCGGCGCCGACCTGTCGGGCGTCCGCGACCTGGCGGGCCTGCGGGCGGCGCTGGCCGGCGCCGAACGGACCGAGGGCTGGCTGATCGGGTTCGGCCTCGACCACAACGCGTTCGAGGGCCGGCCCGTCGACCGCGCACTCGTCGAGGACCTCCTCGGCGGCGCGCCCGCCTTCCTCCGCCTCTACGACGGTCACTCCGCCCTGGCCAGTGGCGCGGCACTGGCCGCGGCGGGCGTCACCGGCCCCCGGCCCTTCGCCCAGCGGTCGGAGGTCGTCTGCGACCCCTCCGGCCGCCCCACCGGGCACCTCGTCGAGCACGCGGCGATGCAGCTGGTCGAGCGGGTGATGCCCCGCCCCTCGTACGCGGCCCGCCGGGCCCGCCTGGTCGAGCTGCTCGCCGCGATGGCGGCCACCGGGCTGACCGGGGCGCACGTCATGGACGCGGGGGACGCCGAGCTGGTCGGGGCGGTGGCCGAGGAGACCGTGCTGCCGCTGCGGCTGCGCTTCGCGCCCTGGTGCATGCCGGGGGTGGACGAGGCCGGGCTGGCGGAACTGGTCGCGGCCCAGGGGCGGGGCGGCCGGCACTGGACGGTCGACGGGGTGAAGTTCTTCATGGACGGCACGGTGGAAGGGGGCACCGCCTGGCTTGAGCACGCGGACTGCCACGGGCAGGGCACGGCGGCGTTCTGGCCCGACCCGGACGCCTACGCCGCCGCCGTACGGCACCTGCACGCGGCCGGGGTGCGCACCGCCACGCACGCGATCGGGGACGCGGCGGTACGGCACGTCCTGGACGTGGTGGCGGGGCTCGGGCCCGGCGCCGCCGGACGGCACCGTGTCGAGCACATCGAGACGGCGCCGGACGCGCTGCTCCCGCGGTTCGCGGAGCTGGGGGTGGCCGCGTCGATGCAGCCGCCGCACACGGCGTACACCCGGGCCGACGGCACCGACGAGTGGTCGCGCCGCCTGGGCGCCGACCGCGCCGCACACGCCTGGCGCCTGCGCGACCTCCGCGACGCGGGCGCGACCGTCGCCCTCGGCTCCGACTGGCCCATCGCCCCCTACGACGTCCGCGCCGTCCTGGCAACGGCCCGCGCCCCACGCGGCGCCGCGTCGGGCCCGGGGCTGACCGGCCTGGAGGCCCTGGAAGGCTGCACGAGCCATGCGGCGCGGGCCGCGGGGGAGACGGAGACAGCGGGCCGCATCGCCGTGGGCCACCGCGCCGACCTCACGGCCTTCGCCCTCGACCCCGTCCACTCCCCGACGGACGAACTGACCGAATCACCGGTACGGCTGACGGTGACCGGGGGGTACGTGGTCCACCGGGGGAACGCTAGGCACCCGGCGACCTGAGCGTGCCTTCGGCACCGCCGGTCTACCGTCGTCGTGGTGGGGCGTCGTTGCGGCGGGTGATGGAGGCGGGCGGTGGTTGTTCTGGGGCGGTGGTTGTTCTGGGGCGGGGGCGGTGGGG
>NZ_JBIVXP010000001.1:509920-575763 GCF_044769305.1 Streptomyces sp. NPDC090499 | reverse complement strand
GGTCGGGTGGCCTGTGCGTGCTTCGGCATCGCCGGTCGCCGTCGTCGTGGTGGGGCGTCGTTGCGGCGGGTGATGGAGGCGGGCGGTGGTTGTTCTGGGGCGGTGGTTGTTCTGGGGCGGGGGCGGTGGGGGTCGGGTGGCCTGTGCGTGCTTCGGCATCGCCGGTCGCCGTCGTCGTGGTGGGGCGTCGTTGCGGCGGGTGATGGAGGCGGGCGGTGGTTGTTCCGGGGCGGAGGTGGCTCTGGGGCGGGGGCTGTTCTTGATGCGTCGGTTTTCCTGAGCCGACGGCTCCCCTTTTCTCCGCCGCAACGGTGCTCAGCCGCCGCGGCGGTGACCGGCGGTGCCGAACCGGCCGTACGCCCCGCGCACCGAAGTGGGCACCGGCCTGCCCGCAGGGGCCCGCAGGGCGTCGTCCTCAGCTGCCCGCAGGGCTTCGCAGCAGAGTGGTTGCCGTCGGCTGTCGGGGCAGGGCGTACGGAAGGGCGCCGTACCACAGGCGTGCCACCGTGAAGCCGAAGGTCAGGCAGAGGGCGCCGCCCACCGCGTCGAGCCAGAAGTGGTTGGCGGTGGCGACGATGACGAGGAGGGTGGCCGTGGGGTAGAGGAGGCCGAGGAGGCGTACCCAGGGGATCGACGCCAGGGCGAAGATCGTCAGGCCGCACCACAGGGACCAGCCGATGTGCATGGACGGCATCGCGGCGTACTGGTTGGACATGTGCTTGAGGTCGCCGGAGGCCATCGAGCCCCAGGTGTGGTGGACCGTCACCGTGTCGACGAAGCGGCCGCCGTTCATCAGGCGGGGCGGGGCGAGCGGGAACAGGTAGTAGCCGAGGAGGGCCACGCCGGTCGTCGCGAAGAGGGCGAGGCGGGCCGCCGCGTAACGGCCGGGGTGGCTGCGGTAGAGCCACACCAGGACGCCCAGCGTCACCACGAAGTGCAGCGTCGCGTAGTAGTAGTTCATGCCGACGATCAGCCAATTCACCGAGTTCACGGCATGGTTGACCGAATCCTCGACGGCGATCCCCAGCTGCTGCTCGGCCTTCCAGATCCAGTCGGCGTTGCGCAGCGCCTGCGCCTTCTGCTCCGGGACCGCGTTGCGGATCAGCGAGTAGGTCCAGTAACTCACCGCGATCAGCAGGATCTCGAACCAGAGCCGGGGCCGCCGCGGCGTCCGCAGCCGACCCAGGAACCCCTGTTCTCCCTCGCCCGTGACGGTCCGCGGAAGGGTCTGTTGTGCGCGACCTTCCGGCTCTGTCACGGTCGAGTCACTCATAGGCACAGAGTCTGCCAGAAAAGACGTTGTCGACAGATCATCCCAAGGTTGGGTTCACGGTGCATGTTCTACGGCGTGGCGACTACTTCCCAGGTACTGCCGCCGTGGAACCGCGTACCACCAATTCCGGCATGAAAACGAACTCGCTGTGCGGAGCCGGGGTACCGCCGATCTCCTCCAGCAGGGTGCGCACCGCGGCCTGGCCCATCGCCGGGACCGGCTTGCGGATGGTGGTGAGCGGCGGGTCGGTGAACGCGATGAGGGGGGAGTCGTCGAAGCCGACGACGGAGACGTCCCGGGGGACGTCGAGACCGCGCTGCCGCACGGCCCGTATCGCGCCGAGCGCCATCATGTCGCTCGCGCACACGATCGCCGTGCAGCCCCGGTCGATGAGCGCCGAGGTGGCCGCCTGGCCGCCCTCCAGGGTGTACAGGGAGTGCTGGACGAGCTCGGACTCGATCACGTCCGCCGGCAGGCCCAGCTGGTCCTGCACCGCCCGCACGAACCCCTCGATCTTGCGCTGCACGGGGACGAACCGCTTCGGGCCGAGGGCGAGGCCGACACGGGTGTGGCCGAGGGAGACGAGGTGGGTGACGGCCAGCGTCATCGCCGCCCGGTCGTCGGGGGAGATGAACGGCGCCTGCACCTTCGGCGAGAAACCGTCCACCAGGACGTACGGCACGCCCTGCGCCCGCAGCCGCTCGTAGCGCTGCATGTCGGCGGTGGTGTCCGCGTGCAGTCCCGAGACGTAGATGATGCCGGCGACCCCGCGGTCCACCAGCATCTCGGTCAGCTCGTCCTCCGTGGACCCGCCCGGGGTCTGGGTGGCGAGCACCGGGGTGTAGCCCTGCCGGGTCAGCGCCTGCCCGATGACCTGCGCGAGCGCCGGGAATATCGGGTTCTCCAGCTCGGGCGTGATCAGGCCCACCAGGCCCTCGCTGCGCTGCCGCAGCCGTACCGGACGCTCGTAGCCGAGGACGTCCAGGGCGGCGAGCACGGACTGGCGGGTGGTGGCGGCGACGCCCGGCTTCCCGTTCAGGACCCGGCTCACCGTCGCCTCGCTCACCCCCGCCTGCGCTGCGATGTCGGCAAGCCGTGTGGTCACGGCACTGGACTGTACCGGCCGTATGTCCCCTTGCACACCGATCGGGCGCCTGATGCGGCCTGGGGGGCGGCCCGCTGTGGGCTGCTGCGTCATCGCACTCCCTACTGAAACATGATGGCAAGAGCTTGCAGAGTCTTGCACAAGTGGCCGCCGTGGCGCTCTACCGCTGTAAACAAGCGTCTCACGGCGGTCGCCGAGAGGTCACGCCCGGATAACTTCGGAGATCTCTTGCACTTTTTTGCTGCAAGGTCTTTCGCAAGGCTTACATCGCTGTTACGTTCCCTGACGCCCGGCCGCCGCAGCAACGGCGCAGTCGGCACGACAGCGGGACGGTGGACGGGACCGCCCCCGCATCACTCGGGCTTAACCCTCAAGGAGAACTCATGCGGCGTGGCATAGCGGCCTCCGCGCTGGTGGCGTCCCTCGCCCTCACGGCGACGGCGTGCGGCGGGAGCGACAGCGACAGCAAGTCGGACGGGCCGGTCACCATCACCTGGTGGGACACCTCCAACGCCACCAACGAGTCGCCGACGTACAAGGCCCTGGTCAAGGAGTTCGAGGCCGCGAACAAGGGCATCAAGGTCAACTACGTCGACGTCCAGTTCGACCAGGCGCAGAACAAGTTCGACACGGCCGCCCAGTCCGGCAAGGGCGCCCCCGACGTGCTGCGCTCCGAGGTCGGCTGGACCCCCGCCTTCGCCAAGGCCGGCTACTTCGTGCCGCTGGACGGCACCGCCGCCCTCGCCGACAAGGACAAGTTCCAGTCCAGCCTGATCACCCAGGCCCAGTACGAGGGCAAGACCTACGGCGTCCCGCTGGTCACCGACACCCTCGCCCTCGTATACAACAAGGCGCTGCTGAAGAAGGCCGGCATCACCACGCCCCCCGCCACCTGGGACGAGGTCAAGGCCGACGCCGCCAAGATCCAGGACAAGGCCAAGACCACCGGCTACTGGGGCCCCGAGGCCGCGTACTACACGCAGCCGTTCCTCTACGGCGAGGGCACCGACATGGTCGACGCCGCCGCCAAGAAGATCACCATCACCTCGGCCGCGGCCCAGAAGGGCTACCAGACCTGGCTGGACCTCTACTCCGGCAAGGGCCTGCACAAGGCGGACGTCACCGCCGACGCCTACGCCCACCGCCAGGACGCCTTCGTCAACGGCAAGGTCGCCATGACCATCGAGGGCCCCTGGGAGATCACCAACTTCTACAAGGGCTCCGCGTTCAGCGACAAGTCCAACCTCGGCATCGCCACCGTCCCGGCCGGCTCCACCGGCAAGGCGGGCGCCCCGACCGGCGGCCACAACCTGTCCGTCTACGCCGGCTCGGACAAGGCCCACCAGGAAGCGGCCGAGAAGTTCGTCGCCTTCATGACCTCCGCGAAGACCCAGACGGAGATCGCGCTGAAGAACTCCACCCTGCCGACCCGCTCCGACGCCTACACCGCCGAGGTCAAGGCCGACCCGGGCATCGCCGGCTACCAGGCCGTCCTCTCCTCCGCCCAGCCGCGCCCGGCGCTCGCCGAGTACTCCTCCCTGTGGGGTCCGGTCGGCACCGAGCTGACCAAGATCGCCGGTGGCAAGGAGTCCCTGGACAAGGGCCTGAGCACCGCCGAACTCGGGATCGAGAAGCTCGTCCCCGACTTCAGCAAGTAGGCGCCGGCCGGCCGCCGGAGCGCGCCCCGTTCAGGGGGGAGCGCTCCGGCGGCCACCGCCCTGTGCCCAGCCCGATCCCGGAAGAACCAGAAGGTGTCGAACCATGACAGTCGCCATCGACCGCGCGACCGGCAAACGCCACGGTGACCGCGCGCCCCGCCCCGGGCTGGGCCAGCGGCTGAAGAACAGCTACCAGAAGTACTGGTACGCCTACGCGATGATCGCCCCCGTGGCCGTCGTCCTCGGGGCGCTCGTCATCTACCCGTTGGTGTACGGCTTCTACCTGACGTTGACGGACGCCAACAGCCTCAACACCGCCCGCACCATCGGCGTCAACCACATCGACGCCACCTACAAGTTCATCGGCCTGGACAACTACAAGGACATCCTGTTCGGCCCGACGTCCTACGACCGCTTCTGGTCCCACTTCGTCTGGACGATCGTCTGGACGGCGCTCTGCGTCACCCTGCACTACACGATCGGGCTCGGCCTCGCCCTGCTGCTCAACGAGAAGTTCCGCGGCCGCACCTTCTACCGCATGGTCCTGGTCCTGCCCTGGGCGGTGCCCACCTTCGTCACCGTCTTCGGCTGGCGGTTCATGCTCGCCGACGGCGGGATCGTCAACAGCGCCCTGCACTTCCTCCATCTGCCGCAACCGGCATGGCTGGAGGACACGTTCTGGCAGCGGGCCGCCGCGATCCTCGTCAACACCTGGTGCGGTGTGCCGTTCATGATGCTCTCGCTGCTCGGCGGCCTCCAGGCCATCGACGGCACGCTGTACGAGGCCGCCGAGATGGACGGCGCGAGCGCCTGGCAGCGCTTCCGGTACGTCACCCTGCCGGGCCTGAGGTCCGTCAGCTCCACCGTCGTCCTGCTCGGCATCATCTGGACGTTCAACCAGTTCGCCGTCATCTTCCTGCTCTTCGGCGACACCGCCCCCGACGCGCAGATCCTGGTCACCTGGGCCTACTACCTCGGCTTCGGACAGCAGCCGCGTGACTTCGCCCAGTCCGCCGCCTACGGCATGCTGCTGCTGGCCATCCTGATCGTCTTCACCTCCTTCTACCGCCGCTGGCTCAACCGCAACGACCAGCAGCTCGCGATCTGAGACAGGAGTTCCCATGAGTACGACCACTGTCCAGACCTCCGCCCAGGTCGCCGAGGAGGCCCCCGTGACCGGCAGCCCGCGCCGCACCCGCGGCCGGAACGAGCGCGGCCCGCTCGCCACCACCGTCACCCACGGCATCCTGGGCGTCGCGAGCCTCGTCGCGTTCTTCCCGGTCGGCTGGCTGATCTTCCTGTCCCTCGGCCCGGACAAGGACGACTACCTGCACCCGAGCGGCATCTGGCACAAGATGACGCTCGACAACTACTCGTTCGTCCTCCAGCACACCGGGTTCTGGGACTGGTTCAGGACCACGATGATCGTCGTCGGCGGCACCACGATCATCGGCCTGATCCTCGCCTCGACCACCGGCTACGCGGTCTCCCGCATGCGCTTCCCGGGCTACCGGAAGTTCATGTGGCTGCTGCTGGTGACCCAGATGTTCCCGATCGCCGTACTGATCGTGCCGATGTACCAGATCATGTCGCGGCTCGGCCTCATCGACAGCTACCTCGGCCTGATCCTCGTCTACTGCACGACGGTGGTGCCGTACACGGCCTGGCTGCTCAAGGGCTACTTCGACACGATCCCCTTCGAGATCGACGAGGCCGGCCGCGTCGACGGGCTCTCGCCGTTCGGCACCTTCGGCCGACTGATCCTGCCGCTCGCCAAGCCCGGCCTCGCGGTCGCCGCGTTCTACAACTTCCTCACCGCGTTCGGCGAGGTCGCGTTCGCGTCGACGTTCATGCTCAGCGACGACAAGTACACGTTCGCGGTGGGGCTGCAGAGCTTCATCAGCGAGCACGACGCGCAGCGGAACCTGATGACCGCGACGGCGGTGCTGATCGCGATACCGGTGGCCGTGTTCTTCTACCTCGTGCAGAAGAACCTGGTGACCGGGCTCACCGCGGGCGGCACGAAGGGCTGACGCCGGTTGCCGGAAAAGCCGCCTCGGCCGTCGTTCGTCTGCGGCGCCGTCGTGGCTGGTCGCGCAGTTCCCCGCGCCCCTTCGGGGCGCTGCCCCTCGGGCGCGGGTTGGCGGCCGTGGTGACCATCCGACCCCGCTGTCACCACGGCCGCCTCCACACCCCACCTCTGACCCGATGACCCAGTTACGACGCATCAAGGACGCCATGAGCCAGCAGCACTCCGCCGCCGACCCGGCCCCGACCACCGCCACCCTCGCCCGTCGCCGCGACTGGTGGCGGGACGCGGTGATCTATCAGGTGTATCCGCGCAGCTTCGCCGACAGCAACGGCGACGGGATGGGGGACCTGGAGGGCGTGCGCGGCAGACTCCCTTACCTGCGTGACCTCGGTGTCGACGCCGTGTGGCTCAGCCCGTTCTACGCCTCGCCGCAGGCGGACGCCGGCTACGACGTCGCCGACTACCGGGCCGTGGACCCCATGTTCGGCAACCTGCTGGACGCGGACGCGCTCATCCGGGACGCGCATGGGCTGGGTCTGCGGATCATCGTCGACCTGGTGCCCAACCACTCCTCGGACCAGCACGAGTGGTTCAAGCGGGCGCTGGCGGAGGGGCCGGGATCGCCGTCGCGCGACCGGTACCACTTCCGCCCCGGGAAGGGCGAGAACGGCGAACTGCCACCCAACGACTGGGAGTCCATCTTCGGCGGGCCCGCGTGGACGCGGGTGGCCGACGGCGAGTGGTACCTCCACCTCTTCGCCCCGGAGCAGCCCGACTTCAACTGGGACCACCCGGCCGTCGGCGACGAGTTCCGCTCCATCCTGCGGTTCTGGCTGGACATGGGCGTGGACGGCTTCCGTATCGACGTCGCCCACGGCCTGGTGAAGGCGGAGGGGCTGCCGGACCTCGGCGGCGCCGACCAGCTCAAGCTGCTGGGCAACGATGTCATGCCGTTCTTCGACCAGGACGGCGTGCACGAGGTCTACCGGCAGTGGCGGCACGTCCTCGACGAGTACGCCGAAAATGAACTGGGGCCCGAAGGGCTTTCCGCAGAAGGGCGGTGGTGGGCGACGGGTGGGCGGATCTTCGTCGCCGAGGCCTGGACGCCGACCGTCGAGCGCACCGCCAACTACGTCCGCCCGGACGAGCTCCACCAGGCCTTCAACTTCCAGTACCTGAGCACGGACTGGGACGCGAAGGAACTCCGTACGGTCATCGACCGCACCCTGGAGGCCATGCGCCCGGTCGGTGCACCGGCCACCTGGGTGCTCTCCAACCACGACGTCACCCGGCACGCCACCCGCTTCGCCAACCCGCCGGGCCTCGGCACCCAGATCCGCACGGCCGGCGACCGGGAGCTGGGCCTGCGCCGGGCGCGCGCGGCCACCCTCCTGATGCTCGCGCTGCCCGGCTCGGCCTACGTCTACCAGGGCGAGGAGCTGGGCCTCCCGGACGTCGTGGACCTGCCCGACGAGGTCCGCCAGGACCCCGCGTACTTCCGGGGCGCGGGCCAGGACGGCTTCCGGGACGGCTGCCGGGTGCCGATCCCGTGGACGCGGGAGGGCTCGTCGTACGGCTTCGGCGGCGGGGGCAGCTGGCTGCCGCAGCCCGCGAGTTGGGGCGAGCTGAGCGTGGAGGCGCAGACGGGGGTGGCCGGTTCGACGCTGGAGCTGTACCGCGCCGCGCTGGCCGCCCGCCGCGCCCAGCCCGACCTCGGTGCGGGCGACGCGGTGGAGTGGCTGCGCGCCCCCGAGGGCGTCCTCGCCTTCCGGCGCGGGGAGTTCGTGTGTGTCGCGAACACGAGCGGGGAGTCGGTGACGACTCCGACCTACGGCAGGGTGCTCCTGGCCAGCGGCGAACTGACGGAGGCCGACGGCGAGGCTAAGCTGCCGGCCGACACCACCGTGTGGTGGACGACCGCCTGACGGGTCGTCACTCGGTAACTTCTTGCAGCAACTTCACAGGGCCCGCTACCCATCCGGGGAGCGGGCCCTTAGCATCTGCGCAACCGCAAGGTTTCAGCAAGGTTTCTGCAAGAGCCTTCAATGGTGAAGGAACCCCACATGGCACGTAAGACCCTCTCCGCCGCACTGGCGCTGGCCGCCTGTAGCGTTGTCATGACCCCGTCCGTCGCGTCGGCCTCCCCGCCCGGCACGAAGGACGTCACCGCCGTCCTCTTCGAGTGGAACTACGGCTCGGTCGCCAAGGAGTGCACCAGCACCCTGGGCCCCGCCGGCTACGGATACGTCCAGGTCTCCCCGCCCGCCGAGCACATACAGGGCTCGCAGTGGTGGACGTCGTACCAGCCGGTGTCGTACAAGATCGCGGGCCGGCTCGGCGACCGCACCTCCTTCCAGAACATGGTGAACACCTGCCACGCGGCCGGTGTGAAGGTGGTCGTCGACACCGTCATCAACCACATGTCCGCAGGCAGCGGCACCGGCACCGGCGGCTCGTCGTACACCAAGTACGACTACCCCGGCCTGTACTCCTCCTACGACTTCGACGACTGCACCTCGCTCGTCTCCAACTACGCCGACCGCTGGAACGTCCAGCACTGCGAACTCGTCGGCCTCGCGGACCTGGACACCGGCGAGGAGTACGTCCGCAAGACCATCGCCGGCTACATGAACGACCTGCTCGGCCTCGGCGTCGACGGCTTCCGGATCGACGCGGCCAAGCACATCCCGGCCGAGGACCTCGCCAACATCAAGACCCGGCTGACCAACCCCTCCGTCTACTGGAAGCAGGAGGTCATCTACGGCGCCGGCGAGGCCGTCCAGCCCACCGAGTACACCGGCAACGGGGACGTCCAGGAGTTCCGGTACGCCTACGACCTCAAGCGCGTCTTCAACGACGAGAACCTCGCCTACCTGAAGAACTACGGCGAGGGCTGGGGCTACATGAGCAGCTCGGTCGCCGGGGTCTTCGTCGACAACCACGACACCGAGCGCAACGGCTCCACGCTCAACTACAAGGACGGCGCCAACTACACCCTGGCCAACGTCTTCATGCTCGCCTACCCGTACGGCGCCCCCGACATCAACTCCGGCTACGAGTGGTCGGACGCCGACGCGGGCCCGCCCAACAACGGGGTCGTCAACGCCTGCTGGCAGGACGGCTGGAAGTGCCAGCACGCCTGGCCGGAGATCATCCGCATGGTCGCCTTCCGCAACGCGGTGCGCGGCCAGGCGATGACCAACTGGTGGGACGACGGCGCCGACGCGATCGCCTTCGGCCGGGGCACCAAGGGCTATGTCGCCATCAACCACGAGTCGAGCTCGCTGACCCGGACGTACCAGACGGCGCTGCCGGCCGGGACGTACTGCGACGTGCAGGCGAACGCGTCGGTGAGGGTCGACTCGAGCGGCCAGTTCACCGCCACGCTGCCCTCGAACACCGCCCTCGCGATCTACGCCGGGAAGTCCACCTGCTGAGGATCCATCCGCTGCGTCCCGATCACCGAGAGCAGCCGCAGCGCCTCCTCGGACCGTGACCCCAGCGTGGCGGTGTAGATCACGACCTGCTGGTCCCGGTCGGTGATGTCCAGGACGTCGCAGTTGACGGTGACCGGGCCCACCACCGGGTGCCGGAAGGTCTTGACCAGGGTGGGCTCGGTGGACACGTCGTGCGACTCCCACAGCCGCCCGAACTCCTCGCTCCCGGCAAGGAGTTCGGCCACCAGGCCGGTCACCTCGGGCGAGTCGGGGTACCGGCCGGCCGCGGCCCGCAGCCGCTGCGCCGAGAGCCGGGCGAAGGCGTCCACGTCCGACACCCCGTACAGCCTGCTGCCCGCCGGACGCGGGTCGAGGAAGGCGCGGCGCATGAGGTTGCGGCCGCGCGGGGGCAGGGCGGAGAAGTCCTCCATGAGGGCCGCCGCCAGGTCGTTCCAGGCCAGCACCTCGCAGGTCGCGGAGGTCACGAAGGCGGCGGACTGCGGAAGCCGGTGCAACAGGTCGAGCAGACTCTGCCGCACCTCACGCGGGGGCCCGGGCGGCGGCCCCGGCGGAGCCCCGGCCAGGTGGTGCAGATGAGTGCGCTCGGCATCGGACAACCGCAGCGCCCGTGCCAGCCCGCCCAGCACCTCACGCGACGGCCGCGGCCCCCGGGCCTGCTCAAGACGCGTGTAGTACTCCGTCGAGATGAACGCCAGCTGCGCCACCTCCTCGCGCCGCAGTCCGGGAGTACGGCGCCGCGGGCCACGGGGCAACCCCACCTCGGCGGGGGAGATCCGCTCACGCCGGCTGCGCAGGAAAGCGGCGAGTTCTTGCCTGTCCACGCGTCCAGTGTTCCCTGTCCGCCCGACCCCATCCAGGTACCGCCGGTGCCTGGATGGGCCTCGCGGCAGGACGCAGCCTCGGAGCCATGGACAACACAGTGAACACAGGCCTTCTGACCGGCAAGGTCGCCTTCGTCAGCGGCGCCGGACGGGGCATCGGCGCGGCCGCGGCCCGGCTCTTCGCCCGCGAGGGCGCCCGGGTGCTGCTCGCGGCCCGCACGGAGGACCAGCTCAAGACGGTCACCGATGAGATCCGCGCGGCGGGCGGCACCGCTGACCACGCGGTCTGCGACCTGGCCGACGCGGCGAGCGTCCGCGCGGCCGTGGACCGCACGGTGGAGCTCTACGGCCGCCTGGACATCGCCTTCAACAACGGTGCGGTCGCCCAGCGGCCGGGCCCCCTGGACGAACTCGCCGAGGCCGACTTCGACCACGTCACCGCCGTGAACCTCAAGGGTGTCTGGCTCGCCATGACCGCCGAGATCGCCGCCATTCGGGCCACCGCCGGCACCGGCGCCATCGTCAACAACTCCTCCATCGGCAGCCTGCGCGCCAACCCGGTCCTGCCCGTCTACGGCGCCATGAAGCGGGCCGTCAACAGCCTCACCCAGTCGGCCGCCGTCACGTACGGCCCCGAGGGCATCCGCGTCAACGCCATCGCCCCCGGCGGCGCGCTCACCGAGATGGTCCGCGCCTGGGACGAGGCCACCCCCGGCGTCATCGACCACATGAAGTCCGTGACGCCCCTGCGCCGCACGGCCACCCCCGACGAGATCGCCGAGGCCGCCGCCTGGCTCCTGAGCGACCGCGCCTCCTATGTGTCGGGCGCGGTCCTGCAGGTGGACGGCGGGGCCGGGGCATAGGCGCAGCCGCCGTCCAGGGCGCGGGAGGTCAGTCGCTGACGTCGATGTGCCGGGCCAGCGCGGTGACGGACAGGTCGGCGTGGTCGACCCACTGGGGGAAGGCCAGCGTCTTGTGCTTGGTCGAGGCGGGCGGCGTGATCTCCAGGTAGGAGGCGTGCACCGCGCCCGACGTGCCGGTGTTGGCGTGGGTCCAGGCGACGACGGCCTCGGCGCTCTGGCCGTCCTTGAGGACGAGGGTCTTCTTGCCCGGGTCCTTGGCGTACCAGGTGCTGCCCCAGTGCGTGTGGGTCGTGATCGCCTTGTGCGCGGAGCTCTCCAGGCCGAGGCCAGGGTAGCCGCGCAGTGCGCAGGTCTTCCCGCTGAGGTTGCGCAGCGTGATGACGACGCCCTGGTGGTTCATGCCGCCGGCCAGCTGCTTGCCGAAGGTGGCCTTGAGCGCGGCGGCGGAGCAGGTGGGCGTGGCCTTGGCGGCGCTCGGGCTCGCGGCCTCGGCGGTTCCGGCCCAGGCGAGCCCCAGGCCGGCGACGGCCGCGGCGGCGAGCACCGTACGGCCGAGCCTGCGGCCGGTGCGGTGCCGGGTGGTGGTGGACAGGTCGGTGGTGTTCCGGTGTGCGTTCACGGTGACAGTGCTCCACTCGCGCTCCGAGGCGCGGGCCGCGGTATGCGGCCCGCGCCGTCTTCGTGTGCCGTACACAAAGTCAGATGCGCGGTACTCCGGAATTGTTCACGAGAGGCGACAGGAAATTTCCGTACCTGTCCGCGACCGCCCGACTACTTCCAGGTGTCACTAGTGGTGTAGCCCGACGAGCTGCCGGTCGTGTAGGAGCGGTTGGTGCCCGACTCCCACGTCACCGTCCCGGAGCTGTCCTTTTTGAGGAATTTATAAGTGAACGTCGTGGTCTTCGGGACGATCACCAGCTTGCTCCACGTCGGGTACGACTCCGAGGACAGCGGGATCGCGTCGCCGGTGTTCCAGGAGCCGAGGGAGGCGATGGAGCCGACGACGTAGACGTTGGTGCCGTAGTCGGTGGTGGCGTACTCGTTGAAGGTGACGTCCGTGGCGTCGGCGTTCGCCACGTTCCAGGAGTTGTTGAGGGAGACCGCCGAAGTGGTGGTGGCCGCCGATCTGTTGGCGTTGGACTCCCAGGTCACGTTGCCTGAACTGTCCTTCTTTATGTACTTGTACGTGAAGGACGTGTTGATCGGTACGCTCACCGCGCCCGACCAGATCGGGTATCCGGAGGACGAGAGCTGGATCGCCTTCGAGGTGTCCCAGCCGCCCAGGGCGTCGATGGAGCCGACGACGTAGACGTTGGTGCCGGTGGTGGTGGACGCGTACTCGTTGAAGGTCGCGGTCACCGTGGAGGTGGAGCCACCGCCGCCGCTGCCGCCGTCGTCGCAGCCGACCGTGCAGGTGTAGGAGGAGTTGTAGAAGGCGACGGCGTCCTTCGCGGGGATGGTGATGCTCGCGTTGCCGCCGGAGACGGTGACCGTGCTCTCGCCGCCGTCGACCACGTTGGAGTACGTGCCGTCGGCCATGCCGGTGGTGAAGGTGTAGGTGGCCGACGAGGAGCCGTTGTTGACGGCGAAGAAGCCGGCGCCGCTGCGGCCGAAGCCGATGACGTTCGACGACATGGTCTGCCAGTTGGAGACGGCCGCGCTGCCGGCCGCGTTGTGCCAGGCGACCATGCCGACGACGGCGGTGTCGCGGTCGAGGCAGTTCCAGCCGCTGGAGCAGTTGGTGTCGGTGACGAAGCCCGCGGAGTTCGGCGGGGCCTGGTCGCTCTGGGTCCACTGCCAGCTGGAGTAGATGGTCGGCGTCGACCACTTGTAGGCCAGCTCGAAGAGGTTGGCGAGCTTGTAGCTGTCGCCGTCCTTGTAGCTCATGTGCAGGCCGTTGCGCTCGGTGTCGTGGTTGGTCACGAAGGACACCGAGTTGGCGGCGGGCAGGATGCCGCTGCTTTCGAGGGAGGAGAGGTCGCTGACGTTGCCCTGGAAGGCCGACTTCATCTTGCTCGCGTAGGTGAAGTCCAGGACGTCACCGGAGCCGTAGTAGTCGCTGGGCTGCGGGGTGGAGCCCGGGTAGACCTCGTCGAAGACGTACGGCGCCGCGCCGGACGTCGTGGTGTTCAGCTTGGCGACGATGGCCGCCATGTCGGTGGCCGGGATGTGCTTGGCCGAGTCGACGCGGAAGCCGTCGACGCCGAGCGCGATCTGCTTGTTGAGGAAGGCGGCGAGGCCCGAACGGACGTTGTCCGCACTGGTCTTGAGGTCGGGAAGGCCCAGCAGCTCGCAGTTCTGGACCTGGGTGAGGTTCGAGTAGTCCTGGATGGTCAGGTCGGAGGTGGGGCAGTCGGCGGAGGTGTGGTAGTCGCTCGGGTCCCAGTCCGGGGTGTCGTACTTGTTGGTGAGGGTGGTGCCGTCGTAGCCGGTGCCGGTCTGGGCGGCGGTGTGGTTGATCACCGCGTCGGTGTAGACCTTCACGCCCGCGGTGTGGCAGGCGGTGACCATCGCGGCGAACTGCGTCGCGGTCCCGAAACGGCTGTTCAGGGTGTACGAGTACGGCTGGTAGACGTCCCACCAGTAGTAGCTGGACTGCTTGAGCGACTCCGACGGCGGGGCGACCTGCACCGCGCCGTACCCGGCCGGGCCGAGCACGTTCGTGCACTCGGACGCGATCGAGTTCCAGTTCCATTCCCAGAGGTTGGCGATCACGTCGCCCTTGGCGGTGGTGTCCGCCTGTGCGGCGGTGGCCGGCAGGGCGACGACGCCCGCGAGCGCCAGGGCGCCCGCGGCGATCGCGACGGCCGTGCGTCTGAAGACACCCGGGGGGCGGTGTCCGGTCATGTGCGGCTCCCAAACAAGAGGGACAGGCTTCAACAACCCTGGAGCGTGGGCCAGTTGAGACAACGCGTCAATACGCCTCGTGAAAGTTCTTGCTGTGAGTTTCAAGCCTCTTGCTGTAAACCTTTCGTTAGCGATACGGTCGCGCGGGGTCGGACCCAGACGGATCCAAGAGAGCCGCTATCGCTAGGAGTTCACGCCGGTGATACATGTCAGACGGGTCGCGGCCGTCGCCGTCGCCGCCCTCGCCGCCGCGCTCGTGCAGCCGGTCGCCGCACACGCCGCCGCCCCGCCCGCGCCGCCCTCCGACGCGCGACTCGCCGCCGAGCCCGCCCGGCACGACGACACCCGCGAGCAGTTCTACTTCGTCATGCCGGACCGTTTCGCCAACGGGGACAGGAGCAACGACAAGGGCGGCCTGACCGGCTCCCGGCTCTCCACCGGCTACGACCCCACCGACAAGGGCTTCTACCAGGGCGGCGACCTCAAGGGTCTGACCCAGCGGCTCGACTACATCAAGGGGCTCGGCACCACCGCCATCTGGATGGCCCCGATCTTCAAGAACAAGCCCGTGCAGGGCACCGGGAGCAACGCCTCGGCCGGCTACCACGGGTACTGGATCACCGACTTCACCCAGGTCGACCCGCACTTCGGGACCAACAAGGACCTGGAGACCCTCGTCTCCAAGGCGCACGCCAAGGGCATGAAGGTCTTCTTCGACGTCATCACCAACCACACCGCCGACGTCGTCGACTATGAAGAGAAGTCCTACGACTACCTCTCCAAGGGCGCCTTCCCCTACCTGACCAAGGACGGGCAGCCCTTCGACGACGCCGACTACGCGGACGGCAGGAAGAAGTTCCCGGCCGTCTCCGCCGCCTCCTTCCCGCGTACGCCGACCGTCACCAGTGAGTCGAAGGTGCCGTCGTGGCTCAACGACCCGACGATGTACCACAACCGGGGCGACTCGACGTTCGCCGGCGAGTCCGCGACCTACGGCGACTTCTCCGGCCTGGACGACCTGTGGACCGAGCGGCCCGAGGTCGTCAGCGGCATGGAGAAGATCTACGAGCGGTGGGTGAAGGACTTCGCCATCGACGGCTTCCGGATCGACACCGTCAAGAACGTGAACATGGAGTTCTGGACGCAGTGGGCGACCGCGCTGGACAAGTACGCGGCGCGGCACGGCCGTAAGAACTTCTTCATGTTCGGCGAGACGTACTCCGCGGACACGTCCGTCACCTCGCCGTACGTCACCCAGGGCCGCCTCGACGCGACCCTCGACTTCCCGTTCCAGGACGCGGCCCGCTCCTACGCCTCCCAGGGCGGCAGCGCGCAGAAACTGGCGAGCGTCTTCGGCGACGACTACAGGTACACGACCGACAAGGCGAACGCCTACGAGCAGGTCACCTTCCTCGGCAACCACGACATGGGCCGGATCGGGTCCTTCCTGGAGCAGGACAACCCGAAGGCCACGGACGCCGAACTGCTGGCCAAGGACCGGCTCGCCAACGAGGTGATGTTCCTCAGCCGGGGCAACCCGGTCGTCTACTACGGCGACGAGCAGGGCTTCACCGGCTCCGGCGGCGACAAGGACGCCCGGCAGACGATGTTCGCGTCGAAGGTCGCCGACTATCTCGACGACGACGAGATCGGCACCGACCGGACCGCCGCCAGCGACTCCTACGACACGAGTGCACCGCTCTACCGGCAGATCAGTGCTCTCGGCAAGCTCCGCAAGGACAACCCGGCCCTCGCCGGCGGCGTCCAGACCGAGCGCTACGCGGCCGACGGCGCCGGTGTCTACGCGTTCACCCGGACGGACGCGAAGACCGGCCAGGAGTACGTCGTCGCCTTCAACAACGCCGGCACGGCGAAGACGGCGACCTTCGCCACCGGGTCGGCCGGCATGCGCTACCGGGCGGTCTACGGCACCGACGGCACCCTCACCTCCGACGGCTCGGCGAAGCTGACCGTCACCGTCCCCGCCGGGTCCGCCGTCGTCTACAAGGCGGCCGGCCCGCTCGCCAGGCCCGCCACCGCACCCACCCTGACCCTCACCGCCCCGGCCGCCGGCGCCACCGGCACCGTCGACCTCACCGCGGACGTCACCGGCGGGCAGCTGAACCGCGTGGTCTTCGCCGCCCAGGTCGGCAACGGGAAGTGGACCACCCTCGGCTCCGCCGACCACGCCCCCTACCAGGTCACCCAGACCCTCGCCGCGGACGTCCCGGCCGGCACCGCCCTGCGCTACAAGGCGGTCGTCGTCGACTCCGCCGGGCACACCGGCAGCGCGCTCGCCGAGAGCGCCAGCGGCACCCCGCCCGCGCCCGAGACGCCCACCGCCTCCTCCCGCGACTACGCGGTCGTCCACTACAAGCGCACCGACGGCGACTACGCCGACTGGGGCCTGTACGCCTGGGGCGACCTCGCCGACGGCGAGGCGACCACCTGGCCCGCGAGCCACCCCTTCACCGGCCGGGACGCGTACGGCGCCTTCGCCTACGTCAAGCTGAAGCCCGGCGCCACGAACGTCGGCTTCCTCGTCATCGACAAGGACGGGAACAAGGACGTCTCCGCCGACCGCTCCATCGACGTCACCAGGACGGGCGAGGTGTGGATCGAGCAGGGGAAGGCCGACGTTCTCACGACGAAGCCCGACTACCCCGCCCAGGACACCACGAAGGCGGTCATCCACTACCACCGCGCTGGGGGCACCTCCCAGGCTTTCGGCTCTGGGGGAGGGGACTACGACGGCTGGGGCCTGCACGTCTGGACGGGCGCCGCGAACCCCACCGACTGGTCGAGCCCCCTGCAGCCGGTGAAGACCGACGCCTATGGCGCGGTCTTCGAGGTACCGCTCACCGAGGGTGCCACCAGCCTCAGCTACATCATCCACAAGGGCGACGAGAAGGACCTCTCCGCCGACCAGTCGCTCGACCTCAAGTCGAACGGCTACGAGGTGTGGCTGTTGAACGGCCAGGAGAAGTACCTGCTCCCGCAGCCCGCCGGCAGCGCCGCCGCGCTCGACCTGTCCACCTCCAAGGCGGTCTGGATCGACCGGGACACGGTCGCCTGGGACGGCGTCGACGGCGCGGTCTCCACCCAGCTGGTCTACTCCCACGACGGCTCGATCGCCGTCAAGGACGGGACGCTGACCAGCGACGACGAGCGGTGGCTGCGGCTGACGAAGACCACCCTCACCGACGCGCAGAAGGCCGAGTTCCCGTACCTGAAGGACTACACGGCCTGGTCGGTCGACCCGCGCGACCGCGGCCGGGTGCGCGAGGCGCTCGGCGGACAGGTCGTCGCCTCCCAGCGGGCCGCCAACGGGGCCGTGCCGGCCGCGACCGGCGTGCAGCTCGCCGGGGTGCTCGACGACGTGTACGCGACGGCCACCAAGGCAGCCCTCGGCCCGGTCTTCCACCACGGGAAGCCCACCCTCTCCGTGTGGGCGCCGACCGCGCAGTCCGTCGCCCTCGAACTCGACGGCGCGGTCAAGCCGATGCACCGCGACCCCGCCACCGGCGTCTGGTCCGTCACCGGCCCGGCGTCCTGGAAGAACAAGCCCTACCGGTACGTCGTGAAGGTCTGGGCGCCCACGGTCCGGAAGGTGGTCACGAACAAGGTCACCGACCCCTACTCGGTCGCCCTCACGGCCGACTCCGAGCGCAGCCTCGTCGTCGACCTGAACGACAGGTCCCTGGCGCCGGGCGGCTGGTCGACGTACACCAAGCCCAAGGCCGTCCCGATGAAGGACGCCCAGATCCAGGAGCTGCACGTCCGGGACTTCTCGGTGGCCGACGCCACGGTCCCGGCCGCCGACCGGGGCACGTACCTCGCCTTCACCGACAAGAACAGCGACGGCTCCAAGCACCTCAAGGCCCTCGCGAAGTCCGGGACTTCGTACGTCCACCTCCTCCCGGTCTTCGACTTCGCGACCGTGCCCGAGCACAAGGCCGACCAGGCGAGCCCCGACTGCGACCTCGCCTCCTACCCGGCCGACTCCGAGCAGCAGCAGGCGTGCGTCTCCGCGACGGCCGCGAAGGACGCCTACAACTGGGGTTACGACCCGTACCACTTCACGGTCCCCGAGGGCTCCTACGCCACCGACCCGGACGGCACCGCGCGTACCGTGCAGTTCCGGAAGATGGTCAAGTCGCTCAACGACGACGGGCTGCGGGTCGTCATGGACGTCGTCTACAACCACACGGCGGCGAGCGGGGAGGCGGACACCAGCGTCCTCGACCGGATCGTGCCCGGCTACTACCAGCGGCTGCTCGCCGACGGCAGCGTGGCCAACAGCACCTGCTGCGCCAACACCGCGCCCGAGAACGCCATGATGGGCAAGCTGGTGGTGGACTCGATCGTCACCTGGGCGAAGGAGTACAAGGTCGACGGGTTCCGTTTCGACCTGATGGGCCACCATCCGAAGGCCAACATCCTCGCGGTCCGCAAGGCGCTCGACGCGCTGACCCTGAAGAAGGACGGCGTCGACGGCAAGAAGATCATCCTGTACGGGGAGGGCTGGAACTTCGGCGAGGTCGCGAACGACGCCCGGTTCGTGCAGGCCACCCAGCAGAACATGGCCGGCACCGGCATCGCCACCTTCTCCGACCGGGCCAGGGACGCGGTGCGCGGCGGCAGCCCCTTCGACGACGACCCCGGCATCCAGGGCTTCGCCTCCGGCCTGTACACCGACCCCAACTCCTCGACCGCCAACGGCACCACGGCCGAGCAGAAGGCCCGGCTGCTGCACTACCAGGACCTGATCAAGGTCGGTCTCACCGGCAACCTCGCCAAGTACCGGTTCACCGACAGCGACGGCAAGGAGGTCACCGGCGCCGAGATCGACTACAACGGCTCGCCCGCCGGCTACGCCGACGCACCCGGTGACGCCCTCGCCTATGTCGACGCGCACGACAACGAGTCCCTGTTCGACGCGCTGACGTACAAACTGCCGGCCGGCACCTCGGCGTCCGACCGGGCCCGGATGCAGGTCCTGGCGATGGCCACGGCCGCCCTCTCGCAGGGACCCTCGCTCTCCCAGGCCGGCACCGACCTGCTGCGCTCCAAGTCCCTGGACCGCAACTCCTTCGACAGCGGCGACTGGTTCAACGCCGTCCACTGGAACTGCGCCGACGGCAACGGCTTCGGCCGCGGGCTCCCGACGGCCGCCGACAACCAGTCCAAGTGGTCCTACGCCAAGCCGCTGCTGACCTCGGTGAACGTCGGCTGCGCGCAGATCGCCGGGGCCTCGGCCGCCTACCGGGACCTGCTGCGGATCCGCACGACCGACAAGGCGTTCTCGCTCGGCACGGCCGCGCAGGTGCAGTCCGGGCTCTCCTTCCCGCTGTCCGGGAAGGACGAGACGCCCGGCGTGATCACCATGGAACTCGGTGACCTCGTCGTCGTGTTCAACGCGAGCCCCGAGCAGCAGGAGCAGCGGGTGGGCACCCTGGCCGGAACCGGTTACCGGCTGCACCCGGTGCAGGCGTCGGGCGCGGACCCCGTCGTCAGATCGGCATCGTACGACCGGGAAACGGGTACGTTCGAGGTTCCGGGGCGCACGGTGGCGGTGTTCTCGCGAACGACGTGACCGACGCCGTACGTTGGTGGGGCAGGCCCGGTACCGGGTACTGCCCCACCGGTGCTGTCCAGGGGCTGGGAGAATGGACGTCGACGTCAACGGCAAGCTGACAGACACGACCGTGCTGGTCGTGGACGACGAACCCGCGAGCCGGTACGCGCTGGGCACCGTCCTGCGCCGGGCCGGTCACCAGGTCGTCGCGGTCGCCGACGGCCGGCAGGCGCTCGCCGAACTCGACGTACGGCTGCGCAAGGGGGCCCTGCCCGACGTGGCCCTCGTCGACGTGAACCTGCCGGACATGAGCGGCTTCGAGCTGTGCCGCCGGCTCAAGGAGCGGCCGCACATGGCCGCGCTGCCCGTGGTGCACTTCTCCGCCCTCCGGGTCCCCCCTGCGGACCGCTGCCTGGGGCTGGACACGGGGGCCGAGGCGTATCTGACGGTGCCCGCCGAGCCGGAGGAGATCGAGGCGGCGGTCCGGGCCGCGGTCCGCGCCGCCCGGCTGCGCGCCGACGACCAGGCGCTGGTACGGCGGCTGAAACTGCTGTCGGAGACGATCGTCACCATCCAGGCGGCGCGTTCGCTGCAGGAACTGGCCGACGCCGCCGCGGACGGTGCCGCACGCCTCCTCGGCTGCCCCGCCGCCGTCTTCGTCCTCGACCAGGACGACGAGCTGTACCGCGGCCTGTACCGGGAGCGCACCTCCCTCGCCCTGCCCGACGCGGGCGCCCACCGGGACGTGGCCGGTCTGCTGCGGCGGCTCACCCGCGGGCAGTCCGGGGTCCGGATCACCACCGTGCCGACGCCGCTGTGGCCCACCGGGTTCTTCCGGCCCGGGGTGCAGCACGACGCCCGGCTGACGCTGGTCCTCACCCAGGACGGCAAGGTGCCGGTGTGCGTGGCCATCCCCACCCGCGGGCAGCGCAGGATCGACCCCGAGAACGAGGCGCTGCTGGCCCAGCTGGCCCAGGCCACCGCGCTCGCCGCGGAGCCGCTGCTCATGTACCAGGTGGAGCGGCATGTCGCGCTCACCCTCCAGCACAGCTTCCTGCCCCGCCCGCACCAGCTGCCCGAGCTGCCGGGCGTCGACATAGCGGTACGGTACGAGCCCGCCTCCCAGGAGACCGAGATCGGCGGCGACTTCTACGCCGCGCTGCGGGTAGGCGACGGGGTGCTCACCGCGGTCGGGGACGTCGTGGGGCACTCGCTGGACGCGGCCACCGTCATGGTCGAACTGCGGCACGCGCTGCGCGCCTACTGCCTCACCGAGAGCGACCCGGCCGCCCTCGCCGAACGGCTCGACAAGCTGCTCCAGCACTACCACGCCGAGGTCACGGCGACCGTCTGCCTCGCCCTGATCGATCCGCGGACCGGGCGCACCCGTATCGCCAACGCCGGGCACATCCCGCCGCTGATACTGGGCGACGACGGCAGCGCCGAGTACGTCAAGGCGTCCGGCCCGCTGCTCGGGGTGGGCCTGCCGCACCCGCCGCCCACCGAGCTGGTCCTCGAACCCACCGACCGGCTCCTCATGGTCACCGACGGCCTCATCGAGACCCGCGGTACCGACCTCACGGTCTCCATGGAGCACCTCCGGGCCGCCGCCGGCGGCGCCCTGCCCGGCCTGGAGGCCCTGTGCGACACCCTCCTCGCCTGCTTCGGCCAGGACCGCGAGGACGACATCGCACTGCTGGCACTGAGCCTGGCGGACTAGCGGCCGTCCCGCCCCGGACGCCCCCCGACCGACGTCCACCGACGCCACCTGACGTCCACCGACGCCACTTGCCGTCCGTCGACGCCCCCTGACGTCCGCCGACGTCCGCCCACGGCGCCCCGTCGGCATTCCTCCGGCATTCCTCGGGCTCGCCAACTTGCCTGGTGCGCCACGGATTTGAGGGGGCGGATCGAGGCGGGCCGGCGTGCGTCATGACGGATTCGAGCAGAACCGGGCGGAAGTGGGCGGATTCGAAAATCGAGCAGGAAACGGCACGGGATATTCCGCGTCGATTGCGTTCGCTATGGCCATGGCTGTCACTACTCGTGCCCGGTTCGCTGCCAGATCGAATTCGCGGACCGGTGGATAACGAAGGCGGCGGCTCCACTCCCTGCCGGCAAGTGCGCGGGATTCGCTGGGAGAGTTGAGACCGGCGGGTCGCCGTGGTTCTCATGAACCTCTCTTTATCACCGCGTTTTGATTCAGAGTTAATTGGTGCACACTGTTTCTTTTCCCCGAACGTGGACCGAGATGCCGTCGAACGCGTGGATTATTTTCCGGAGCGCCGACATTTATACGCCTCCGTTCTGCGCCGTACTGCGCCACCCATTGCCGGTGCAACACCGTGCGCTCACTGAATCAAGTGACGTCCGGCGGGCGGCTGTTGTACGTTTCTTCTCGCCGAAGAGATATTCCAACCAGCGGTTCTCGCCGTTGAGAGGGACACGTATGACGAGCCATGCAACCGGAGTCGATCTCGGAATTCTACTCAGCCGCGCGTTACAGACCACAGGTGCCGGCGCGCGTTGGACGACCGACGCGGACGAGATGTGGTGCCGCCTCACCCACCAGTCCGGCATGCGACGTAGGCAGGGCTGGAAATTGCATGTCTCGGCGACGGCCGCCTCCGCGCCGGAAGTGCTGGAGAAGGCGTTGGACGTGCTGTTGTGCGAGGATTCGGGATTCAAGTTCGTCCGGTCGCTCGACCAGGTGGGCGCGCTCAATTCACGCGCCACGCCGCGAGGGAGCTCGGGCAAGTTCATCACCGTGTACCCGTCCTCCGACGCCGATGCCGCACGACTGGCGCTGGCGCTGCACGAGGCCACGGCGGGACTGGCCGGCCCCCGGATCCTGTCCGACCAGCCTTATGCCCCCAACAGCCTGGTGCACTACCGCTACGGTGCCTTCGTCGGCCGGCGGCGGCTTTCGGAGCAGGGTCTGCTGGTGTGGTTCATCGAGGACCCCGACGGCAATCCCGTGGAGGACAAGCGCACGGGGCGGTATTCCCCGCCCCCCTGGGCGGTCAGCCCCTTTCCCGCCTCGGTGCCGCTGCCACCGCGAAAGGAGAAGGCGGCGCACAGCCCGGTGCTGCTCGGCGGCCGGTTCTCGGTACGGGAGGCTATCCGGCACACCAACAAGGGCGGTGTCTACCGGGGCACCGACGTCACCACGGGCGCACCCGTGGTGATCAAGGAGGCCCGGCCGCACGTCGAGGGCGACGCCTCCGGCTCCGACGTCCGTGACTGGCTGCGGGCCGAGGCGAGGACACTGGAGAAGCTCAAGGGCACGGGCCTCGCGCCGGAGCCGCTCGCGATGTTCGAGACGGGCGGGCACCTGTTCCTCGCCCAGGAGGAAGTGCCGGGCGTGCCCCTGCGCACCTGGGTCGCCGAACGCTTCCGTGACGTCGGCGGCGAACGCTACCGGGCGGACGCGCTCGTCCAGGCCGGGCGCCTGGTGGAGCTGGTCGCGGCGGCCCACGCCCGCGGCTGCGTCCTCCGCGACCTCACACCCGGCAACGTCATGGTCCGCCCCGACGGCGAACTGCGCCTCATCGACCTGGAGCTCGCCGTCCTCGCGGACGACGTCCCGCTGCCGACCCGGGTCGGAACCCCGGGCTTCAGCGCGCCCGAGCGCCTGACGGACGCCCCGGTCTCCCCGACGGCCGACTACTACAGCCTCGGCGCCACCGTGTGCTTCGTGCTCGCCGGGAAGGTACCGAACCTGCTGCCGGAGGAACCGGCGGCCAGGACCCCGGAGCAGCGGTTCGCCGAGTGGCTTGCCGCCTGCGACGAAACGTTGCGGCTTCCGGACGGCCTGCCCGAGATGATCCTCGGACTGACGAAGGACGGGCCCGGCGTGCGCTGGGACCCCGCCAGGGCGCGTACGGCGCTGCGCGGCGCGGACCCGGCGCGGCCGGGGCGGACCACCGCCGGGCCGGCACGAGCGGTCGGCCCGGTCGATCCGGTCGGTCCGGATGATCCGGACACGGTGCTGCAGGCCGCGGTCACCGGGATGGTGGACCACCTCGTCGATTCGATGACCCCGCACGACGACCGGCGGCTGTGGCCCGTGTCCACCATGGCCGGGGAGACCGACCCCTGCACCGTGCAGCAGGGCGCGGCAGGCGTACTGGCGGTCCTGACACGGTACTTCGAGCTCACCGGCGACCCCCGCCTGCCGGACCTGATCTCCACCGCGGGCAGCTGGATCGCCGCCCGTACCGACACCCGCGCCATCCGTCCGGGCCTGCACTTCGGCGGCCGCGGCATCGCCTGGGCGCTGTACGACGCCGGGCGGGTGGTCGCCGACCGCACGCTCACCAACCACGCGCTCGCCCTCGCGCTGGCGCCGCTGGAACCGACGCCCAGTCACGACATCACCCACGGCAGCGCGGGCAGCGGACTCGCCGCCGCCCACCTGTGGCGCCGTACCGGCGACCCGCGCCTGGCCGGACTGGTCGTCGACGCGGCCGACCGGCTGGCCGCCGCCGCACAGCCCGAACCGTCCGGAGTGAGCTGGCCCGTCCCCGCGGAAGCCGTCTCCGAAGAGGCCGGCAAACGCTACCTGGGCTTCGCGCACGGAAGCGCAGGCATCGGCAGCTTCCTCCTCACCGCCGCCGCCGTCTCCGGCCGGCCGGAACACCTGGAGCTGGCCGTCGCGGCCGGAGAGCACCTGGTGGCCAACGCCGTGCTGGTCGGCCCCGCGGCCCAGTGGCCGGCCCAGGCCACGGACCCGCCCACGGCCCCGTACTGGTGCCACGGTTCGGCGGGCATCGGCTCCTTCCTGGTCCGGCTCTGGCAGCAGACCGGGGACAAACGATTCGGCGATCTCGCCCGCGGCGCCGTGCACGCCGTCGTGGAGCGCGCCTCCCGGGCCGCCCTCACCCAGTGCCACGGGCTGGCGGGCAACGGCGACTTCCTCCTCGACATGGCCGACGCCACCGGGGAGCCCGCCTACCGGGCGATGGCCGATGACCTGGCCCGCCTCATCGTCTCCGAACGCGCCCACCGCACAGCCCACGTCGTCTTCCCCAACGAGTACGGGGACGTCTCGACGAGCTGGAGCGACGGGTCCGCGGGAATCCTGGCGTTCCTCCTGCGGACCCGCCACACCGACTCCCGGCACTGGACTGTCCAGCAGCCGGGCTGAGCGGCAGGAAAACCCCCCTGCCGCTAACCGCTCACAGAAGGAGAATGTCATGGAGAACCAGGCCCTTGAGCTGCTGGCCGAGCTGCACGCCCTTCCGGAGACCGACCCGGTCGACTTCGACGGAGCGTCGTACTCCGGGACCTGTGCGTGCGTCGGCCTGCTGACGCTGCTCAACACGGTCTGCGTCGGCATCAGCTGCGCCTAGCCGAGAACCTCCGGCCGGTGGCCGCCCTCGGGCGGCCACCGGCCGGAGCCGGGGCCGCTGCGGACGGCAGGCCCGCGGAAGACACCCCCGTGGACGAGGACCCGACCATGCAGCCACCCGCCGGTGACGACGCCCGCACCCGGACGACCACACCGACCGCCACCGACCCGGACCTGGACCGGAACCCGGCCCCGGACGCCGCGCCGTGCGCGGCGCGGACCGCGTACGCCATCAGTACGCGCGGCCTGGTCAAGAGCTACCCGGGCCCGGACGGAACCACCACCCACGCCGTTCGCGGCCTGGACCTGGACGTGTTCGAAGGCGAGACCTTCGCCTTCCTCGGCCCCAACGGGGCGGGCAAGTCCACCACCCTCGCCCTGCTGTGCGCACTGGCCCGCCCCACCGCCGGACACGCCACGGTGGCGGGCGCCGACGTGCTCGGCCGGCCGGACCGGGTACGCGCGGCGGTCGGGATGCTCTTCCAGCACAGCGCCCTGGACCCGGACCTGACGGCCGAACAGAACCTGCACATCCACGCCCGCCTCTACGGACTGCGCCGGCGCCACGCCCGCCTGCGCGTCACCGAGATGCTCGAAACGGTCGGACTGGCCGACCGGCGGCGTTCCCCGGTACGCACCCTGTCCGGCGGCATGCGCCGCCGTCTGGAACTCGCCCGCGGCCTGCTGCACGCGCCGCGGGTGCTGTTCCTCGACGAGCCGACCACCGGACTCGACCCGCACGCCCGCGCCCAGGTCTGGGGGCACCTGCGGCTGCTGCGCGAGCGGTACGGCTGCACCGTCTTCGTCACCACCCACTACCTGGAGGAGGCGGAGAACTGCGACCGCCTCGGCATCATCGACCACGGCCGGCTGGTGGCCCGGGGCACGCCCCTCGGGCTCAAGGCCGCGATCGGGGACGACCGGGTGGTGCTGCGCACCGACGACGACGCCTCGGCACGACGGGTCGTGGGCCGGACCGTGCCGCCGGGCCTCGCCGTCACCCAGGACGCCGGCGGGGTGTCCCTGCGGCTGCCCGACGGCAGCGCCTGGATCCCCCGTCTGTGCGGGGCGCTGGCCGGCCACGGCATCGCCGTGCACGCCGCGTCCGCGACGCCGCCGACGCTCGACGACGCCTTCTTCCACCACACCGGCCGCAGCATCCACGTCCCCGGCTCCCACCCGACACCGGCCGCCCCCGCGGCGGCGACCGAGGAGGCCCTGTGACCGCATCCGCCCTCCCGGCCTCGGACACCCCCGACACCCCCGTCACCCCGGACGACCCCGGCGCCGGCCGGGAGCCGGGGACCCGCCTGCGCCACGAGCTGCGTGCCGTCCACGCCCTGGTCCACCGCGATCTGCTGCGCCTGTCGGCCCAGCGCGTCCACACCGCCCTGATGCTGCTCCAGCCGGTGCTCTACCTCTTCGTCCTGGGGGGCGGCCTGGCCGCCCTGATCCCCAACTCCTCACTGGGCGTCGGCTACCAGGCCTATCTCTTCCCCGGCATGCTGATCATGACGGTGCAGGCGCCGGCCATCGTCGTCGGCATCCGCCTGATCACCGACCGGCAGAGCGGCTACCTGCGCGAACTCCTGATGGCCCCGGTCAGCCGGTCCACCCTCCTGCTCGGCAGCTGCGCCGGCGGCACCCTCGTCTCCACGGTCCAGGGCGCCGTCCTGCTCGGCCTGGCCGGGGCCGTCGGCCTGCCCTACGACCCGCTCCTGCTGGCGCTGCTCCTCGCCGCCCTGCTCCTGGCCTCCTTCGCCGTCACGGCCCTGTCCCTGCTGCTGGCCGTGAGCCTGGACCGGCCCGAGACCTTCCAGATGCTGCTGGGCCTGGTGATGATGCCGCTGCTGTTCCTCTCCGGCGGCTTCTTCCCGACGGCGAACCTGCCGGGCTGGGTCCGCACGCTGGTCGCCCTCGATCCGCTCGCCTACGGAGTGGACCTGCTGCGCCGCTGCATCGCGTCACGGGTACCGGGCCAGGCGACCGCCGCGGGCATCGAGTGGTTCGGCCGGCAGCCTCCCCTGCTCCTGGAGGCCGCCCTCCTGCCGGCGGGCGGGGTCCTCGCCCTGCTCTGGGCGGCCCACCGCTTCGGCCGCCAGGAGTGAGACCTAGGCTGGACCCTGTCGCCGCAGAAACAGGAGTGCTCATGCCGCAGATCACCGTCGACTACACCGCCTCGGCGGGCTCCGCCTTCGACCGGCAGGGTTTTGTCGCGGCCCTGCACCGCGCCGTGGTCGAGATCGCGTCGGCCAGGCCCGAGGCCTGCAAGACCCTGTTCCGCGCCGCCGACGAGACCGCCTTCGGCTACGGCACCGACGGGGCGCACGTCATCGTCCACGTGACCTTCGGCCTGCTGGCCGGCCGCACCGACGAGACGAAGGCGAAGCTGACCGAGGCGACGCTGGAACTGCTGCGGGAACACCTGAAGCCGGAGGGGGCTGTGCTGCACGCGTCCGCGGAGGTACGGGACCTGGACCCGTCGTACCGGAAGTACGAGGGCTAGGCCTGCTGCTGCCGGTTGTCCGGCTGCGGCGCCGTCGTGGTTGCCCGCGCAGTTCCCCGCGCCCCTGAAGAGGCGCTCTTCAGGGGCGCGGGGAACTGCGCGACCAGCCCCCGCGGCGCCGCAGCCGCCCGACGGCCCGGGCGCCCGGCACGGGGGGCTAGCCCGCCAGGGCGATCAGGCGGGCGGCCAGGTCGGCGAACGGTCCGTCGGTCGGCTCCCCCTGGACCATCCGCTTCACCAACGCCGTCATCTCCTCGTCGTACGCGGCACTCACCGCCGTCAGCGCAGCGAAGTCGTGGACGAGCTGGATCTCCAGCTCGGCGCGCGGGATGCGCCGTCCGTCCAGCCAGATCAGGGCCGTCGACTCGGCGAGCGAGATCCAGGAGCGGATGACCAGCTCCAGGCGGGCCGGCGCCTCGGCGACGTCGAGGTGGGAGAGGATCTGCTCGTAGGCGACCTGCCGTACGGAGTCGATGAGCGCGTTGGTCGCCGAGGAGCCGACCGCCGGGCCGCCGCGCATCAACGCGGCGAAGCCGGGCCCGTGTTCGTCGACGAAGTCGAAGAAGCGGCGCATCACACGCAGCAGCCTGGCGCCGAGCGGGCCCTCGTGCGGCTCCTCGAAGCGGCCCGCGAGATCCTCCGAGGCCCGCTTCAACGCGGCCTCGTACAGGCTGAGTTTGCCGGGGAAGTAGTGGTAGACCAGCGGCCGCGAGATGCCCGCGGCCGAGGCTATCTCGTCGATGGAGACCTCGTCGGGCGAGCGACGGCTGAACAGTTCGAGGGCGACGCCGATCAACTGCTGCCGCCGCTCCTCGACTCCCATCCTGCGGCGTACCCCGGTTGTCATGCGAACACCTTACCGATCGGATCCGGCCTCCCACGGACCCGACCCTTCACGGGTGTTCACAGATCCAGCACAAGTCTCCCACTTCGGGCCCGCGACACACAGATGAGCATCGAGTCGGCACGCTCCGTGTCCGTGAGGAGCTCGTCCCGGTGCTCCACCTCCCCTTCCAGCACGCGCTGTTGGCAGGTACCGCAGAACCCCTGTGCGCAGGAGTACGGCGTGTCCGGCAGCTCCGCACGTACCGCGGCCAGCACGGACGTGCCGGCCGGGACCGCCAGCGTCCGTCCGCTGCGCCGGAGTTCGAGTTCGAAGGCGTGGTCGCCGCCGGTGTCGGTGCGCGGCGCGAAACGTTCGAGGCGGACCGCCGGGAAGCGGTCCTCCACCGCCGCCATCAGCCCCTCCGGACCGCAGCAGTACACCGCCGCGCCCTCCGGAACGGCCAGCGCGTCGAGGTCCGGGCGGCCGTCCTCGTCCTCCGCGGCGACCGTGACCCGCTCGTCCCCGGCCAGCTCGTCCAGGAACGGCATGGAGCCGCGGGTCCGCCCGCAGTAGAGCAGCCGCCACGCCACCCCTTCCGGCACCGCCCGCACCATCGACAGGACCGGTGTGATCCCGATGCCCCCGGCCACGAACACGTACGAGGCGGCCTCGACCAGCGGGAAGCGGTTGCGCGGTCCGCGCACCTCCAGCTCCATGCCCTCCACGACCTGTTCGTGGACCTCCCGGGAGCCGCCCCGCCCGTCCGCGACCAGCCGGGCGGCGATCGTGTACGAGGAGGTGTCGGCCGGGTCCCCGCAGAGCGAGTACTGCCGGACCAGCCCGGACGGCAGCACCACGTCGAGATGGGCGCCCGGCTGCCAGGCGGGCAACTGTGCGCCCTCCAGGCGCAGTTGGACCACCCCGTCGGCGACCGTCCGGTGCGAGGCGACCAGCAGCCGCCGTGCCCGGGAGCGCGGCCGCCCGGAGGTCGGCGGGTCCAGGGCCGGCATCGGCCACAGCGGGGAGGCCTCGATACGGCGGCGCAGGGCCCGCCTGACGAGCAGCGCGGCGCCCGCGACGGCGACGACGGTCCGCAGCCTCGGCGTCATCACCTGCCCTCCTGCTCGGCGGCGAGTGCGGCGGGGGAGGAGGCCAGGTAGGCGACGGCCTGCTCGGTGGAGCCCTCCTGGGAGGGGTGGTAGGTGCGGCTCAGGTAGCGCGGGATCGACTTCAGCATGTCGCCGGTGGCGGGCAGGGTGCCGCGCCGGCCGGCGAGGTGGAAGTCCCGGAACCGGGCCCGGCCTTCGTGGAGCGTCGGGTCGTTCGCCATGAAGAAGCGGGCGCCGCGCTGCCACAGGAACACGATCGCCGTGAACGCCGTCGCCCAGGTCCGTGCCCGGCGCCGGTAGCCGCCGTCGAGGTGCATGAAGAGGTCGAAGGCGACCGAGCGGTGCTCGACCTCCTCGGCGCCGTGCCAGCGCAGCAGGTCCAGCATCATCGGGTCGGCGCCGCGCCGGTCCAGCTCGTCGGCGTTGAGCACCCAGTCGCCGAGGAAGGCGGTGTAGTGCTCGATGGCCGCGATCAGCGCGACCCGTTCGAGCAGCCACCAGCGCCTGGCCCGCCCGGGCGGCAGGGTCCGGTCGCCGAGCAGCTTCTCGAAGAACCAGTCGACCTGCGCGGTGTACGGCGTCGGGTCGAGACCCTGCTCCCTGAGGTGCGGCAGCACCTCGTCATGGGCCTGGGAGTGCATCGCCTCCTGCCCGATGAACCCGACGACGTCCGCGCGCAGCCGCTCGTCGTGGATCAGGGGCAGCACCTGCTTGTAGACGTGCACGAACCACCGCTCGCCGGCGGGCAGCAGCAGGTGCAGCACGTTGATGGTGTGCGTCGCGAAGGGATCGCCCGGCACCCAGTGCAGGGGAGTGTCCTCCCAGGCGAAGGACACGTTGCGGGCCTTGAGCGCGATGTGCTCGGACGGCACCGGCTGCGGCTGCTTGTTGGACATGGCGTCAATGTACTGACGGGTAGGTGGCCTGAGAAGGCCTCCGGCACACCTTGTTTACGCGAACGTCAGCAAGGGCCTCCGGCGGTCCCGGCTCACCGCAGTCCGCTGATCGCGCTCCCGTCCTCCAGCGTCCCCGCCAGCTCGGCCTGCGCCCCCTGCTTCGCCTTGGCCACCAGCTGGGTGCCCTGCGCCGACGCCGTGACCCCGCCGGTCGCCCGGACCGACGCGGTGTCGCGGCTGCCCGCGGCCAGCAGGTACCACCGGCCGCCCCCGGACTTCCACAACACCCCGGCCAGCACGTGCGGATCGCGCGGACCGCAGGCCGTCACGTCGGTGCCCTTGGCCGTGACCGCCCCGTACCGGCTGCCCGGCGTCCGGAACTGGGCCAGCGACACCGTCCCGTCGCCCCGCCAGGTCTCGGCGCGCGTGCACACCCACGACCCGCTGCCACTGGCGTCGGGCAGTTCCTGCTCGGCGAACGCCCACGCGTTGACACTGCGCACCCCGGCCGACCGCTCCGCCGCCAGCGAGCAGGCGAACGGCGCCCAGTCGCGCAGCGCCGCCGCCCCGGAGACCTCGCCGGTCCCGCCGGGCCGCCCGGCGGTGAGCCGGGCCGGCATCAGCTCGCCCAGGTCGGTCGAGACGTGCACACCCTGCGCGTCGGTCAGCTGGAGCACGGTCCAGGACGTGCACGTCCCCTGTTGCACTGCGGGGCTGGCCAGCGGCCCGGTCACCCCGTCGGTCAGCCCGAGGTCCAGCGCCCGGGAGTCCGGCTTCGTCAGGTCCCGCTCGGCCGCCTCGGTCACCCAGGGCGCGGTCAGATAGCGCACGTTGCCGTCGGAGCGGCCCAGCACCAGGGCGCTCGCCTCCGCGCCGGTCGCGCCGTCGGCACGGGCGAAGTCCAGGGCCGCGCCCGCGGTACCGTCCTTCGGCTCGGCGTAGCGGGCGATGCGCAGACCGTCGTAGAACAGCACCACCCGGGCGCTGTCCACCACGCCCGCGTAGAGCAGCTGGGGCGGTCCGGCCGGGCCGCCGGTCTGGGTGCCGGGGGTCGCCGAGACGCGGACGGTGTCGCCGGGGCGAGCCCAGACGGCGAGGGCACGGCGCAGCAGCGCGGTGTCGCCGGTGAGGGCGCCGCGGGCCGGCCAGACGGAGAAGTCGGTGCGCGCGGCCGTCTTCCAGGCGGTGGCCGGGACCTTCGTCAGCCGGGCCGGGTCCAGGGCGGCCTGGGCGGCCGGGTTCTGCGCGTACACCGGGGCGGCCGCGCCGTCGGCGCCCCAGCCGCCGCCCGGCAGCGCGACCAGCGCCCCGCACACCGCGAGGGCGGCGGCCGCGGCGAGCGCGGCCTTGGTGTGCCGGCGGCGGCGCATCAGGTCGGTGGGCCGGGCCTGCAGCGAACAGGGGTCGAACTCGCTGGAGTCGAGCAGCGCGTACTCGGCCGGGACGCCGTTCGCCTCGGCGAGCGCGCCCTCGGGGTGCTCGACGCCTGCCGCCCGCAGGAGCCCGCGCACGTCGCCGTCGGGGAGCTGTTCGAGGCCGCGCAGCGCGTAGGCGGCGCGGGCCGGTCCGGAGAGGGCGGCGAGCCGCTGGTCCAGGGCGAGTTCGTCGGCGCCGCCGGAGCGCGGGAAGAGCCGCAGACCCCACACCTGGGGGAGCAGCGGCGGCAGCTGGGGGCGCTTCGGCCGGGCGGTGAGCCGGAGCGGCCGGCCCGCCTCCAGCGCCGTACGCACCACTTCCAGGCGGACCAGGGAGTACCCGGGGTCGGTCTGCCGCCCGTTCGACTGGGCGGGGACCACCGGGACCTGCTTGCGGCCCCGGGGCAGCGCCCGCTGGACCAGGGCGTGCGCGGTCAGGACGCGGCGGCCGCGCGCGAGCCCCGGCGGCAGCACCAGGTAGGCGAGCCGGACCAGGCGGGGGTAGTGCTCGACGAGCGCGGCCTCGGCCTGCTCGACATCGACGGCCGGATGCGGGGCTCCGGCGGAGGCGGCTGCGTGACGCTGGGCTACATCCTGTGACTGCACGTCCTGAAGAACGAGCCACCCGTTGGTTGGTCACCGCCACCCGGGTGACACTGCGGTGTCCGCGGCGATGCGGGACGATGCGGGCCGATGTGAGTGCTTCGCGGCCCGCAGCCGTATCGAAGGGGACGGGCCCCTGAAGGCACCCGGGGCCGGCAACGCGACCGGAGGAACAGATGAGGACGACCCGACCGATGCTCGCCGTGGCCGGCGCCGTGGCCGTACTGGCGCTGGCGGGCTGTGGATCCGGAGACGGCAAGGCGGAGGCGAAGATCCCGGTCACCGCGACCGGCAGCCTGGAGAGCCTGGCCGCCAAGGTGAAGTGCACCCCGGACATGCAGATCGACTCCGACGAGGTCCGCCAGGCGATCTGCAAGGTCACCGCCGGCAAGTTCGTCTTCGCCACCTTCGCCACCGACCGCGGCCAGCGCGAGTGGATCAACGACGCGAAGGACTACGGCGGTTTCTACCTCGTCGGACGCAAGTGGGTCGCCGTCGGCACCGACAAGGTCGTCAAGGCGCTGCAGACCACGCTGGGCGGCGAGGAGGAGATCGGCGTCGACCACAGCAAGCACACCAGCTGAGGGGCGCGACCCGTACGGCACACACGAGAGCGGGCGGTGGGAGATTCCCACCGCCCGCTCTCGTGTCACCGGCGTTGCCGGCTAGCTGCCGCTCAGCACTTGCGGCCGCTGTTCACGCAGTTGGCGATCTTCGCCGCCAGGTTGTTCTTGGTGACGCTGATGAAGTCGTCGTGGTCGGTCGCGGCCTTGTGCAGCTGCTCCGGGAAGCCGTCCACCGCGTAGGCGTTCTTGACCTGGCCGTTCACGATGCTCGGCTGGGCCAGGTTGTACACCAGGCGCATGGTCAGCTGCGGGATCGCCTTGAAGCCGTTCGGGCAGACACCGCTCGCGGGGTCCGCGAAGGCCACGTGCGTACGGTGGTTGGCGCTGTCGATGTTCACGCCGTCCCAGCAGCTCTGGAAGGCGAAGGTCCGCACCACCTGGCTGCCCTGCGGGCAGATCGGGTACTGCTCGGTCAGCTGGACCTTGTTCTCGAAGCCGGTGCAGCTCCAGTGCGCGTTGGCGTTGGCCAGACCGTTGGTCGTGGTCTTGGCGTCACCGGTGATGATGCGCAGGAACTGGGGCATCGCCGTGACCTTGCTGGCCGGGCTGCCGACGTACTTGATCTGCGCCTGGACCGGCGTGATGATCTTGCCGACGTTGCCCTCCTTGCCACCGCCGTCCGCGTTCGCGTCGAACTCCTGCGAGCCGTCCTGCTCACGCACGACCGGCCAGTAGTACGCCGAGAGGTCACTCTGGTTCTGGCAGCTGGAGGGGGCGGCCAGCAGCGAGTCGTTCGTCGAGAACGCGTTGACCTTCTGGTTGCCGACGTAGTCGTGCTCGTGGTGCGCGCCGTTGGTCACGCCGGGCGCCACGATGACGTTGTCGGTGTTGTGGTTCTTGTTCTGGTTCGTACCACAGCGGGTGGTGAAGGAACCGGTCGAGGCCTGGGCGCCGTTCTGCGGCTTGCCCTGGACGTTCGCCGCGACCTTCGTGATGTCCACGAAGTCGGCCGCGGACGGGCCGTTGCCGGCCTGGCCGCCGGCGCCGACGTCGACCGGGGTGCTGGCGCTGGCGCTCGGAGCTGCGCTGGCCTGGCCGCCGTTGTTCTGACCGCCGTTGTTCTGGCCACCGTTGTTGTTGTTCTGGCCGCCGTTGTTGTTCTGACCACCGTTGTTGTTGCCCTGCCCGGCGGTGGTCTGGTTGGCGGCCTGCGTGGTGCAGGCGGCGAGCTGCGACAGCGCGCTGTTGAACTGGCCGCCGACCCGCGTGATGTCGATCCTGATCCGGTCGATCGTGGCCGCCCGCTTCTCCTTCAGGGGGCCGACGATCGCGTTCTGCACGAAGTTGGCGTCGTTGGCCTGCGCCTGACGCGTGGAGGCGAGCCGGGAGTAGGCCTCGGTGATCTGCTTGTCGAGGTTCGCCAGCTCCGCCGCCACCCCCATCTTCGCCTTGGCGGGCACGTTCGTCAGCTTCTGGCCGACGTCCGGGCAGGAGATGGTCGCCACCGTCGCGGAGGCGGCCTTCGTGTAGTTCTGCGCCGAGTTGTTCGACTCGTGAGCCGAAGCGTTCATCTGCGCATAGAGCAGCCCGCCCCCGCCGAGTGCGACAGCCGCCGATGCGGCTATGACCTTGACGGTCAGCGGCGAACGGCGTTTGCGTATGTTGCGTCCCATGGAACTCCTCAGACCTTCCTTGCGGGGCGGCATCGAGGCGCCCGACAGGAGTGAAGCGGCGTCCTTTCATACGCAGCCCGTCTCAGACGTGTTCAGGCGTCTCACAAATTCATCAGAGATTTGTTACGCACTTGGGGCACAACTGCCGTTTGAGCAGGGCTGTTTCTGGAAAATCAGCGGTCGCGGTCCAGATACGCGAGCACCGCGAGGACGCGCCGATTGTCATCGTCCGACACCTCAAGTCCCAGTTTGGTGAAGATGTTGGAGGTGTGCTTCGCGATGGCCCGTTCCGTGACGACGAGCTGCCCGGCGATCGCCGCGTTCGACCTCCCCTGCGCCATCAGCTCCAGGACCTCGTGCTCCCGCGGTGTCAAGCCCCCCAGCGGCCGGTCGTCGGCCCGCCGGGACAGCAGCTGCTGGATCACCTGCGGGTCCATGGCCGTACCGCCCGCCGCGACCCGCCGTACGGCGTCCACGAACTGCTCCGCGTCGAACACCCGGTCCTTCAGCAGGTACCCCACCGCGCCGCTGCCGTCCGCCAGCAGCTCGCGCGCGTACAGCTGCTCGACGTGCTGGGAGAGCACCAGCACCGGCAGGCCCGGCCGGTCCCGCCGCGCCCGGAGCGCGCACTGCAGCCCCTCGTCGGTGTGGGTGGGCGGCAGCCGGACGTCGACCACGGCCACGTCCGGCTGCAACTCGGCGAGCGCACGGTCGAGTTCGGGGCCGGACTCGACGGCGGCCGCGATCTCGAAGCCGTAGGCCTCCAGCAGCCGGACCAGCCCGTCGCGGAGCAGGAACAGGTCCTCGGCTAGGACAACGCGCACGGAATCTCCATCGTGACCATGGTGGGACCGCCCGCGGGGCTGCTGACGGCCAGGACGCCGTCGAATGTACCCAGCCGCCGCTCCACCCCGGCCAGCCCCGACCCGGCGCCGACCACCGCGCCGCCCCGGCCGTGGTCGGTGACCGAGATCCGCAGCATGCCGCCGCCGTCCGGCACGTGGTGCAGGTCCACCCAGATCCGGTCGGCCCCGGAGTGCTTGACCGCGTTGGTCAGCACCTCGCTCACCGCGAAGTACGCGGCCGACTCCACCGGCGCGTCCGCCCGCCCCGGCAGCTCCACCGTCACCTCGGTCGGCACCGGCAGCCGCAGCGCCAGCGCCCGTACGGCGTCTCCGAGCCCGCGCTCGGCCAGCACCGGCGGATGGATGCCCCGGACCAGGTCCCGCAGCTCGCCCAGCGCCTCCACGGACGCCTGCCGGGTCTGCGCGAGCAGCTGCCTGGCCCTCTCCGGATCCTTGTCCAGGAGTATCTCGATGGTCCCGAGATCCATGCCCATGGCGACCAGCCGGGCCTGCGCCCCGTCGTGCAGGTCCCGCTCGATCCGGCGCAGCTCGGCCGCCGAGGCGTCCACCGCGTCCTTCCGGGTCTCGGTCAGCACCCGCACCCGCTCGACGAGTTCGCCCTTGCCGGGGTCGAGGACGGCGCGGGTGAGGCGGAAGTGGGCGGTCAGCAGGGCGGGCGTGTAGCGGAAGGCGCCGACGAGGACGACGGCGCCGAGCGCGGCGGCGGCGAAGGCGGTGGCCTGTCCGTCGACCGGCACGAAGCCGTACCAGTAGGTCTCACCGTTCGCGACCACCCGCCACAGCCCCGCCGCCACCGCGAACCCCTCGAACGGGTAGAACAGCAGCACCGCAGGCAGCAGCGCGGTCACGAACCCGGCCGTCATGTCGACGAACAGCCACAGCACGTCCCGCCCGACCTGCGGGTCCCGCAGCATTCCGAAGGTCCTGACCCACGGGCTGGCGTCCGCCGGGAGCGCCCGGTACGCCGACCGGATCCGCACCCCGCACCACTCGTACGCGAGCCGCCGCCGCACGTCCGCCACGTCCCGTACCCCGCCGAGGACCCACGGCGTCGTGACGATCCCGACCCCGATCGGGATCAGCGCGACCGACACCGCGGTCAGCGCGAAGCAGAGCACCGAGACCGGCAGGATCACCAACGCCAGCACCAGCCCGCGCACGGCGGCGAGCAAGGTCTCCCGGGCCCTGGCCCGAAAGCCCCTGCTGTCTGTGTTCGTCGTCATGCCGTCAGTCTGTCCGACCGGCCGAGCGGGGGTCACTGGCCCGGAGCCCCGTGTCAGGGGGTGGTGCTGGATACACCCCGGGACTGCCGTGGGGGATGCCGGGTGCAGCTCCCCGCGCCCTTCAGGGGCGCGGGAAACTGCGCGATCGCCCCCCACCGGCCCGCGGACCGATCACGACCGTCCGACGGAACCCCGGGCACCCGTGCTTCGGCATCGGGGTCGGCCCCGATGCCCGCCCGCACCGGCGCCGCACCGTCAAGGCCCGGCAGTCCCGGCGCCGCCGCCCGCGACACGTCGGGTCCGTGCCCGCACGTATACCGTCCGGCCCGGCCCGGCAGCAGCCGTGCCGCCCGGCACCGGAAGCCTCATGCCGTTGATCGTGCCCCCGGGGGGACGCCGGACGTAAGAAGGGGTTCTGCCGAGGGCGGAGCGGCCGTCCGCGGCCCGTCCGCCGACCGTCAGCGGCCTGTCGGCGGGGTGTACTTGTAGCCGACCCGGCGGACCGTCTGGATCGCCCGGCGGTGCTCCGCGCCGAGCTTGCGGCGCAGCCGGGCGACATGGACGTCGACCGTGCGGCCGTCGCCGACGTGGCCGTAGCCCCAGACCGTGGTGACCAGCTGGTCGCGGGTGTGCACCCGGTTCGGATGCGCCACCAGATGGGCGAGCAGCTCGAACTCCAGGTAGGTGAGGTCGAGCTCGCGCCCGTCGACCTGGGCGGTGCGCTCCACGGTGTCCACGGTGACGAGCGGCCGGGTGCCGGCGGCGGGTTCCGCGGCCGGCACCTGCGGGTCCGTTACGGCGACCGGCAGGAAGGGCGGCTGCTGGTCCGCCGGGACCAGCACCAGGTAGCCGATCATCGGCGGCCGGCCCGGCAGGGTGGGCAGGGTGTGCTGAGGGGCGGGCAGCCAGGTGGCGCCCGGCGGCAGCAGTTCCGCCATGTCCACGACCTCGTCGCGGTCGACGGCACGCAGCCGGTGGCGGCCGGGCGAGGAGGCGCCGAGGGCGGAGGCGGGGGAGAGAGAACGAGTGGTCGCCATGAGACGTCAGCTCTTTCGCGCGAGGAGTCAGTCGGTCGGGGGCGACGGCCACGATTCGTGGTCGGGCGCGCCGCGGGACGTACTGCTTTCCGCGCTGGCCGAAGGCCGGGGTGTACGGCTTTAGAGGGCCCGCGCGTTCGTCGCGCGGCAACACACCCGGTCGAAGTCGTGGTGCTGACGAGAAGGCCAGAACGGCTCAAGGTCCTGGCGACCCGTCGCGCTGCACTTCTGGAAGCTGGCCATGCGCCCATTGAAGCAGACACAGGCGGGAAACAGGACCCTCCTCTCACTGCTTGGACGCTTACTTGGCATGACGTCGGCGGAGCCGGATTCGCCGTCCATGCCGAAGGGGGCGCCCACCGTGACGGTGGGCGCCCCCTTCGGGAGACCGGGAGCGGAGTCCGGGGATCAGACCTGGCCGGCCTTGTCCAGGGCGGTGCAGCAGGTGTCGACGATCAGCCGGGTCACGACGTACGGGTCGACGTTGGCGTTCGGGCGGCGGTCCTCGATGTAGCCCTTGCCGTCCTTCTCCACCTGCCACGGGATACGGACCGAGGCACCGCGGTTGGAGACGCCGTAGGAGTACTCGTTCCACGGAGCGGTCTCGTGCAGACCGGTCAGGCGGTCGTCGATGCCGGCGCCGTAGTTCTTGACGTGGTCGAGCGGCTTGGAGCCCTCGCCGAGCGACTCGCACGCGGTGATGATCGCGTCGTAGCCCTCGCGCATCGCCTTGGTGGAGAAGTTGGTGTGCGCGCCGGCGCCGTTCCAGTCGCCCTTGACCGGCTTGGGGTCGAGGGTGGCGGAGACGCCGAAGTCCTCGGCGGTGCGGTAGAGCAGCCAGCGGGCCACCCACAGGTGGTCGGAGACCTCCAGCGGGGAGACCGGGCCGACCTGGAACTCCCACTGGCCGGGCATGACCTCGGCGTTGATGCCGGAGATCGCGAGACCCGCCTTCAGGCAGTTGTCCAGGTGCGCCTCGACGATCTCGCGGCCGAAGATCTCGTCGGCGCCGACACCGCAGTAGTAGCCGCCCTGGGGGGCCGGGAAGCCGCCCTCGGGGAAGCCCAGCGGGCGGGAGCCGTCGAAGAAGGTGTACTCCTGCTCGATGCCGAAGATCGGCTCCTGCGCGGCGAACTTCTCGGCGACCTCGGTCAGCGCGGCACGCGTGTTGGAGGAGTGCGGGGTGAAGTCGATGTCCAGGACCTCGCACAGGACGAGGGCGTCGTCGCCGCCGCGGATCGGGTCCGGACAGGTGAAGACCGGCTTCAGCACACGGTCCGAGGAGTGCCCCTCGGCCTGGTTCGTGGAGGACCCGTCGAAGCCCCAGATCGGCAGCGCGTCGAGACCGGCGGGGGCGCCCGCGATGATCTTCGTCTTCGAACGCAGCTTGGCCGTCGGCTCGGTGCCGTCGATCCAGATGTACTCAGCCTTGAAGGTCACGGGCCACATCCTTCGGGGTGGGTCGGGCGCACTTGCGGGTGCAGCGGCGCTACGGCACTGGGGCGCCTCGGTGTTGCCCGGAAGCCTGTCAACAGGCGATTTCCCGATCATTGCTCGAATGTGAACCCGGTGTTACCTGGTGGTTCTGTGGTGCGACTCACGTTGTGGGAGGGGGGCGGGCGGGGTACGGAGCCCAATTCGGGCACCGTGCCCGCCCCTTCGCGGCGGCCGTCGGCCTTCCCTCCGTAAGGGCCGACGGCCGAGCCCCGGTTCGTGTTTCCGGTCAGCCGACCTTCTCGATCAGCGCGCGGCGGATCAGGAACTTGCCCGGCTCCCGGACCTGTTCGAAGGCCGCGTTGTTGAGCAGCACGCAACTGCCCGAGACCGACGTGACCTTCACCGTCGTGGACTTGTTGTTGTCCAGGTTGGTGACCTTCAGCGTGGTCCCCGCCGGGAACTGGTTGCTGGAGGCGGCCGGCGCGCCGGCCTCGCCGGACAGCGTGACCGTCGACCCCTTGCAGACCTGCTGCCCGGAGGCGGCGGCACCACCGGTGTTGCCGGTGTTGCCCGTGTTACCGGTCGCCGCGCTCTGCGACGGCGCCGCCGTGGCGGTCTGGCCGGTCTGCCCGGTCTGGCCCGTCTGCGTCCCGCTCGCCGCCTGGGAGCCCTGAGCCGACTCCCCAACGACGCAACCGGACGCCTTCTGCTGGACCTTGATCTGCTCGATGACCGCCTCGCGGTTGGCGATCCGGGCCGACGACTGCGCGTCCGGGTTCGCCTTCTGGCCCGCGATGAACTTCTGGTTGTTGCCGAGGGCCGTGGCCAGCCCCGAGCAGACGGTCGAGTCCGCGGCGGACGACAGCGTCTTCGCGCCCTGCGAGGGCTGCGCGGCGTTCGAGGTGGACGCCAGGACGAAGGCCCCGCCGCCGGCCACGGCCGCGGCGCCGACCAGCAGCGCGATCGTCTTCTTGGCGCCGAGAGTTCTCCTACGCGACATGCGCGCCTCCTGAGAAGGGGTGGGGGAACGTACGCCGATAGGTACGAGATACCGAACGTCGTTACTCAGCAGTTACAGGAGTCACCGAAGTAACCTACGTCACACCGGAGTTGAAGGCCGTTCAGCTCTTGCTCCTGGCCAGCGCTTCCTGTACGGCCTCGTCGGTACGGGCGATCAGCGCCGTGCCGTCGTCGGCGGTGATGATCGGCCGCTGGATGAGCCTGGGGTGTTCGGCCAGGGCCGCGATCCACCGCTCGCGCGCACCCGCGTCCCGCGCCCACTCCTTCAGCCCCAGCTCCTTGGCGACCGCCTCCTGGGTGCGGGCGATGTCCCACGGTTCGAGCCCCAGCCGTTCGAGTACGGCCCTGATCTCGCCCCCGGTCGGTACGTCCTCCAGGTAGCGGCGGACCGTGTAGTCGGCCCCCTCGGCGTCGAGCAGGCCGATCGCGCTGCGGCACTTCGAGCAGGCGGGGTTGATCCAGATCTCCATGCGGGGAACGGTACGCGAGCCGCCTTCCCGGGCGGCTCTGTTCGAATTTTTGGGGGTGTCGTGAGGACCCCTCACGCCCATCGCGTCCCACCTGAAAAACCCACACCCACCTGGGAGTTCAGTGCCTTTGCGGTCTGTCTCGTTGTCAGTGCCGACCGGTACACTGGACTCAGTGTTCGAGAGGGTCGCCGGGAGGTCCGGGGGCGCTCCGACCGCGACAGGAGGATGCCCGTGCCCGCTGCCGCACTGAAGCCGAAGCCGAAGTCCCTGCCGACCCAGTCCACCGCGAAGCGTGCGGTGCTGCTCGACTCGCCGTACGCGCCGGCGGAGAAGCGTCCGCTGCCGGCCGGGCGGCCACGCGAGTGGTACGTCACCCACAACCGCCGCCTGAAGGCCATGCGCCTCGCCATCGCCCTGCTCGACTCCGGCGTCTACCTGCCCAACCAGGCGCGCAACGAGACGATACGGAGCACGGCGGAGAGCATCGGGATCCACCCGCCGTCGGACACGACCTGCCACATGGTGCGCGCCCTGATGCGATATTCGCGGTGAGCCGCTGGTGCCGGGTGCCGTGAGTTCGCGGCGGCGCCCGGCGCTTGACCTGTCTGGGGGCTGCCGCCCCAGGCCCCCGCATCGGGGTGCGGCCGTTGGTGTTCGGCCGCGGGCCGGTGGGGGCTTGTCGCGCAGTTCCCCGCGCCCCTGAAAGACAAAGACCCAGCTGCGGGCAGGCGTGCCTCCCCCAGTGCCTCAAGGGCCTGGGAGGTACCCCCAGGCGGCACGGGTGGGCGCTGGGGGTCCCCGGCCGAAGGCTGGGGGAGGCACCCGGCAAGCGCCGGCGAGCGTCCCCACCCCCGGCCTCACCCCCGCGTCACCCGCTCAGCTCCCGTTCCACCGGCGTCCGGAACCGCGGGGTCACCCTCGCGCTTCCCACCCAGCCCCGCAGCCGCTCCGCCTCCGCCGCGACCGCCTGCTCGGCCTCTCTCCGGATGCCCGGGTCGGGGATCCGCCAGACGATCCCGCCGTCCCGGCGCTGCGCCCAGCCGCCCACCACCAGCCCGTCCCACCACACCGTCGGCCCCACGTTGCCGCTTCTGTCGAAGAGCAGCGGCCGCAGCTCCGGCGGCAGGTACCAGTCCCGCCGCTGCCACGCCATGGCCGTCGGGTCGAGAGCGGGCAGCAGGGCTGCCCAGGGGCGGGACGGCCCGGTGACCTCAGGCAGGTCGCCGGCGGTCACGTACCCCGTGTCGCCCTCGTCCAGGGCCACCGGCTCCGCCCCGATCGCGGTCAGCGCCCGGCGGACCTCGGTCACCCGCCACCCCGTCCACCACTTGAGGTCCGCCTCCGTGGCCGGGCCGCACGCGTGCAGCCAGCGGTTCAGCAGGACCGACTGGGCCTCGGCCGGGTCCAGCTCCGGATGGTCCGGTGTCGCCGCCCAGCGGAACTGGCTCGACGTCCAGGAGCCCAGCGGGCGGCCCCGCACCACCTTGCCCTCCACGCCCAGGACCCTCAGCAGACGCGTCGAGACGGTGTGGACGCCCTCGTAGCTCTTGCCGGCGGCGTACGGGAACTGCTCGCGCAGGCGCGGTTCGGCGGCCGCCAGCTCCGTCGCCGTCGCCTGGCCGAGCCGGGCCAGCTCGGCCAGCGTCGAGGACTCGACCTCCGCCAGCCAGGCCGCGTCCGGGGCGCCGGCCCGCGCCATGTCCTTCACCAGTGCGGCGCGTTCACGGGCGGCCACCGTCAGGCCCGTCGAGGCGTGGACGACCGCCGTGAGGTCCGCGGGGAAGACGAACACCGTGTGCCGCATGCCGTGCATCCGCACCAGGGTGCGGTCCCCGTACAGCGCCCGCTCCGTCTCCGGCACGGTCTTCGCCGGCTCGGCCAGCCGCGCCCCCACCGCCAGGTACACCGTCGCCGGATCCGAGCCGTGCAGCGCCACCAGCGCCTCGGCGACCTCCTCCGGCGCCGTCGCCCGCGCCGGGCCCACCAGCCGGTGGCGCACCGCCAGCCGGGCCCGCCGCTCCGCCACCCCGATGTGCCGCCGCCCGCCGCTCATGCCGACCTCCCCGTCAACTCCTCCTGACCGCATCCTGCCCGACGCCACTGACAATCACCTGTTCGCCGGACTCGGCATGCGGGCGCCCCCGCTCCTCCCTTTCACTGCGAACAGCAGGTCAAGGAGGGAGCAGCCGACCGAGGGGAGCGCCGTATGACCACACCCGCCGACCGTGCCGCCCGCGGCAAGGCCGCCCGCAAGCGCGCCCCCCGCTCGGCCCACGCCCACTGGCTGCCCGCCGTCGACCGCCCCGACCCGGTCGCCGTACTGGAACGGCAGGGCCGCGACCGGCTGCCCGAGCTGCTGCCCATCCGGTACGGGCGGATGACCGCCTCGCCCTCCGCCTTCCTGCGCGGCGCGGCCGCCGTGATGGCCGCCGATCTCGCCGCCCGCCCGCACACCGGGCTCACCGTGCAGCTCTGCGGCGACGCGCACCTGCTGAACTTCGGGCTGTACGCCTCCCCGGAGCGGTCCCTGCTCTTCGACCTGAACGACTTCGACGAGACGTTCCCCGGGCCCTTCGAGTGGGACGTCAAACGGCTCGCCGCCTCCGTCGCCGTCGCCGCCCGCGAGAACGGGCACAGCGACCCGGAGGCCCGCGGCTCCGCCCGCGCGGCCGTGGCCGCGTACCGGACCGCCATGCGGCGGCTGGCCGGGCTCGGCGAACTCGCCGTCTGGTACGAGCGGATCGACACCGACAGCCTCACGGCCCTGGTCCGCTCCGCGCGCCGCCGGCGCCGGATCGAGGACACCCTCACCCGGACCCGGCGCCGCACCAGCCTGCACGCGCTCGGCCGGCTCACCGAGACGGTCGGCGGACAGCGCCGCATCATCAAGGACCCGCCGCTCCTCGAACCGGCCGGCGCCTCCGACATGGCCTCCCTGCGCAAGATCTTCAGCGACTACCGCTCCACCCTCGCCGGGGAGCGCCGGCTCCTCCTCGACCGCTACCGCTTCGTCGACGCGGCCCGCAAGGTCGTCGGCGTCGGCAGCGTCGGCACCCGCTGCTTCCTCGTACTGCTGGCCGGCCGGGACGCCGACGACCCGCTGTTCCTGCAGATCAAGGAGGCCCGGACGTCCGTACTCGAGCAGCATCTGCCGAGCGGCCTCTACGCCCACCACGGCCACCGGGTGGTCGCCGGGCAGCGGCTGCTCCAGGCCGCCGGGGACGTCTTCCTGGGGTGGCTGACCGGACCCCAGGGACGCGCCTTCTACTGGCGGCAGCTGCGCGACACGAAGGGCTCCGCCGAGGTCGCCGCCATGGACCCGACGGGCCTGCGCGGCTACGCCACCCTGTGCGGTACGGCCCTGGCCCGCGCCCACGCCCGTTCCGGTGACCGGATCGCCATCGCCGCCTACCTGGGCGGCACCGACACCTTCGACCACGCGGTCACCGACTTCGCCCTCGCCTACGCCGACCAGACCGCCGCCGACCACGCCGCCCTCGGCGCGGCCGTCACCGCGGGCGTCCTGACGGCGGCGCCGGGGGTCTGAACCGGCCGCTCCGGGTCAGCCGTGCCGCGCCAGCAGCAGCCTGACGAACTCCCGCCGGTCGTCCGGGTGGTCCTGGAACCAGAGACCCAGCCGGTGCTCCGCGTCCGGGAGTTCGAGGCGGGTGTACCGGGACCGGCTGCGCAGGGCGTCCTGGACGGCCTCCGTCACCTGCGGGGGGATCACCGCGTCCGTGCCGGGCACCGCGAGGACCGCGCGGCCCGCGTAGGCGCCGAGCACCTCCAGGGCGGGTGAGGTACGCCAGGCGTCCGGAGTGCGGATGAGCGCGGTGAAGCGGCCGGTGCCGTCACCGAAGGGAACCTCCCAGGCCTCGGGGGCGTAGACCGCGGGGGAGCAGAGGCCGATCGCCGAGGCCCGGTCGCCGTAGTGCCGTACGAGATCCGCGACCGTCTGGCCGCTCATGCTGAAGCCCACCAGGACCAGCGGGCGGTCCGGCTCCACCTGGGCGTCGATCACCGCTGTCGCCTGCCGGAAACGGCGGCGCAGGCTCAACTCCGCGAGCACGCCCGTGCTTTCGCCGTGGCCGGAGAAGTCGAAGGCCAGGGCGGGGCAGCCGTGGGCGGTGAACTGCGCGAGCAGGGGGCGCAGTCGCCGTTCGTTGCCGCTGCCCGCGCCGTGCAGCAGGACGGCGACCGGTCCGTCCGTGCCGTGCGTGCCGTCCGTGCCGTGCGCGGCCGGGGCACGGACCCCGCTGAGCCGTTCGCCGTCGTACTCGTGGGTGAAGCCGGTGAGTTGGTCCATGCCGCACATTCACCCACGGCCGCCCCACACGTGCACGCACGAAAACGGGATGCACGCCGAGTGAGCGGCTCCCTACGCTGGAGAAGCGTTGCGGAGTGGTCCACCACCGCTTTCCGAAGGTCCGGCCGAGCCTCCGGGACTCGGGACTACACTGCCGCGCACCGACGGACGGCCGCCCGTCCCCCGCGTGCCGTCGGATCCGTCGACCGCTCACACCACACCACGCCACGGAGGCCCGTCATGGGCACCATCGTCCTATCCGGAACCGTCGTTCTGGTCATCCTCGGATTCGGCAACCACAACTGGTGGCTCGCCGCCGTCGCCCTGCTCTTCCTGTACGTGCAGTACGGGCGGGGCTCGTCGTCGGCCTCCTCGTCGGGCGGTTCCCCGTCCGGCGGGGGAGGGGGCATGGCCGGCGACTACAAGACGTACCGCGACCGCCGCGACCAGCAGGCCAAGTGGGAGCGCCGCTACCGCCGCGAGCGCCCCCTGGAGTCCCGTCGCCAGCAGAACGAGAAGGGGAAGTAGGCCGCGAGTGCCTCCGGCCGGTCACAGGCCGGGGGCACCCCAGACCGGGAACCAGCGGCTGAGGTCCTGCTCGATCCGCAGGTCGTTCGCGAGCGCCGCCTTCACCTGCAACTCCAGCGCGCTGTCGCGCCGCTGACCGGAACCGGGCAGCGGCGCGAAGGGGTAGAAGGTGCCCCGCTTGTAGAGATAGACGAGCGCGAGCCTGCGCCCGCGCTCGTCCGCGAAGGCGGCCAGGGAACAGAGCAGCTGCGGGCCGAAACCGTTGACCTCCATCGAACTGTTCACCGCGTGCAGGTCGTTCACCAGCTGCGGAAGCTGCTCGGGGGACCGCTGCGAGACGAGCCAGGTGTACCCGTAGTCGTCCTGGTGCAGCTCCACCGGAACCCCGCCGCGGTCCACGTCCGCGTCGAGTAGGGCCTGGACCTCCCGGTGGGTCTGCTCGAAGGCCGCGCCCTCCACGGTGGCGAAGCACACCGCGCCCCCGCCGGTGGGCCGGAACCCGGCCGCCGCCTCCAGCGTCACCGCCGCCGACGGCAGCGCGAACAACTGGTCGAGATCGGGCGCGACCGGCTTCGTACGGCCCAGCAGGATGTCCAGGAACCCCATGCTCACCCGGCCTTTCCGGGCGTCGCCGCCTCACCCAGCTCCGCCGAGATCCGCCCCAGCTGCTCCAGCCGCTGCTCCAGGGGCGGGTGGGTGGAGAAGAAGCGCTCGATGCCGGGCTCCTTGCCGGTCGCCGGGGTGAAGTAGAACGCGTTGAAGGCCTGGGCCGTGCGCAGGTCCTTGGTCGGGATCCGGGCGATCTCACCGGAGACCTTGGTGAGCGCCGACGCCAGCGCGGAGGGCCGGCCGGTGAGGTGCGCGGCGGCCCGGTCAGCGGCCAGCTCCCGGTACCGGGACAGCGCCCTGATCAGCAGGAAGCTGATCGCGTACACGGCCGCGGAGACCCCGATGATCGCGGCGAACACGGCCGCGGTGTTCTGGTCCCGCCGGCCCCCGCCGAAGAGCTGCGAGTAGAACGCGAACCGCACGATCAGCCCCGCGATGACCCCCAGGAACGACGCGACCGTGATCACGGCGACGTCCTTGTGCGCCACGTGCGACAGCTCGTGCGCGAGCACGCCCTCCAGCTCCGCGGGCTCCAGCCGCCGCAGCAGCCCCGTGGTCACGCACACCACCGCGTGATCGGGATTCCGCCCGGTCGCAAAGGCATTCGGCATGTCCATATCGGAGACGGCGACGACCGGCTTCGGCATGTCCGCGATGGCGCACAGCCGGTCCACCACGGCGTGCAGCTCCGGATACTCCTCCCGCTCCACGACCCGCCCGCGCATGGCGAACATCGCGATCCGGTCGGAGAACCAGAACTGGGCCACGAACATCGCGCCCACCAGCACGACGACCAGCAGCCACGACTTCAGCAACACGATCAACGCGGCAACGAAGCCGACGTACAACAACCCGAGCAGGAACAGCGTGACCGTCATCCGCACGGTCAGCCGGCGGTCGCTCCGGAAGCGGCTCTGCATCTTGCCTCACCCCGCAGTCAGGCACTCGTCCCGCTGTCCAGTGTGCACCTGCCGGGGGCAATGAAGAGGTTCCGAACGTGCCTAGTAGCGGCAAAAGGTCAGCCCGGTGCGCCGGCCTCCCGCTTGCGCCTGGTCAGCACCCGCTCGCCGAACAGATGCCGTCCGCGGTCCAGCAGCGCCGCCACCTCCTCGGACCCGAGCGGCACGTCCGGCGTCGGGTACCACTGCCGGACGGACCGCTCGGCCCAGCCCCGCAGTTTCACGTCCGGGTCGTCGAGCAGGGCGACCGCGGCCCGCAGCCGCACGAGTCCGCCCCGTGCGTCCAGCAGCCGGAAGGCGGCGACCCGCGCATGCCGCGCCCGGCCGGCCGCCAGCCGGTCCATGAGCCACCCGGCGTCCAGCGCCCCGGCGGACGGCAGCAGGTTCACGGTCGTCTCCCGGACGACGCTCGGTGCCGGGTCGTCGAGCAGTTCCCGGAACCGCGGCACGTCCGTCACGTCGAGGAACCGCGACCCGGCCACCGCGGCCGCCCGCACGCCGGGGGAGGGGTGGGCGAGCAGCCGCGCCAGCAGCTCGGCGTCCGCCCGCACCCCGCACTCGGCCAGCCCCATGACCGCGCCGGGCGGCAACGCCTCGTCGCCGGCGCCGGTGACCAGGCGCCGGTACCAGGGCAGCGGGTCCGTGCCGTACTGCCGGACCACGTACCGAGCGCAGGCGCGTACGACGCCGGACCGGTCGGCGAGAAAGTCCGCCGCCCGCTCCGGCCGCCCCGCCCGCCGCAGCGCCGTCACCCCGATCGACCGCACCCGTGGTCCACGCGCGGCCAGCAGCGGCCCGAGCACGTCGTCGGCGGCCGCGCCCTCCGGCAGGAGGGCCACCGCAGCCTCGGCGCAGAGGGTCTGCACGGCGGGGTCGGGGTCCCGGGCGGCGGCCCGCGCCAGCTCGGCGGCGGACAGCCTCCCTTCCGCCACGGCCAGGCGGTGGGCGAAGCGCCGGACGCTGCGGTCACCGTCGGCGCACAGCCGCCCGAGCTGCTCGCGGGACGCTCCGCGCAGAACGTCGCCGAGCACCTCGACGCCGAAGGCGCCGCGCCCGCGCCGGCCGAGGAGCAGGACCAGGGGCGCGAGCGGGACGGCGGCGTCCGCGTCGAGGGTCTCGCGCAGCAGCCGCCGGGCCCGCTCCCGCACCGGCTCGGCCCAGTCCGCGCAGCGGATGACGACCAGCGGCAGCAGCGCGGGGAAACGCGGCGCCGTCTCCAGCGCCGCCTCCCGGATCCGGCCGTCCCCGTGACAGAGGGCCAGTGCGGCCCGCGACTCGGTGAGCGCGTGGCGGTGCTCGCCGTCGACCTCGGCACGGGTCGGCAGCGCGTCACGCAGCAGCCAGGACCGCGCACCGGAGTCCAGGGCGAGCCAGCCGACCGGATCGGCACCGTCGATCAGGTCACCGGGCGCGGCCCCCCGGGCAAGCCGCAGCGCCACGGCCTCGCCGTCCCCGAACTCCTCACGCATCCCCGGACTCCGTCCCTCTGCCGTCCGGGCGATGGTAGGCGAACAGGCGAACGCGGGTCGCGCCGATCACCCGACGCCGGCGACGGGCCGGATTCCTAGTACGGAGCCCGCGTCTGCATGTACCCCAGCAGCAGGATCACCGCCGCCACACACCCGAACACCAGAGCCGTCGACAACCACGCCGACCGCCGCGGTGTCACCGGTCCCGGATCCGGCCGGAACGGTACCGGCCCAGGCGGATTCTCCTTCCAGCGGGCGGCCAGCATCCGCGCCCGCGCGGACGGCTCCTTGTGCTCGGCCTGCCCGGCCCACCGCAGGTCGAACTCCCGCTCCTCATCGCCCTGTTCGGACATCCCGATTCCCCCCGTCTCGAACATCAGTACCGACGCACGATACGACGGCGCCCCCGTCCCGAGAAACAGGAACGGGGGCGCCGGACGGCCGAAGCGGCGTCTGTCACACGTCGAAGTACAGCTCGAACTCGTGCGGGTGCGGGCGCAGCTGCAGCGGGGCGATCTCGTTGGTGCGCTTGAAGTCGATCCACGTCTCGATCAGGTCGGGCGTGAAGACGTCACCGGCGAGCAGGAACTCGTGGTCGCGCTCCAGGCGGTCGAGGACGGCCGGGAGGGAGGTCGGGACCTGGGCGACGTTCGCGTGCTCCTCGGGAGCCAGCTCGTAGAGGTCCTTGTCGATCGGCTCGGCCGGCTCGATCTTGTTCTTGATGCCGTCCAGGCCCGCGAGGAGCAGGGCCGAGAAGGCCAGGTACGGGTTGCCGGAGGAGTCGGGCGCGCGGAACTCGACGCGCTTGGCCTTCGGGTTCGAACCCGTGATCGGGATACGCATCGCGGCGGAGCGGTTGCGCTGCGAGTACACCAGGTTGATCGGGGCCTCGAAGCCCGGGACCAGGCGGTGGTACGAGTTCACCGTCGGGTTGGTGAAGGCGAGCAGCGACGGGGCGTGCTTGAGGATGCCGCCGATGTAGTAGCGGGCGGTGTCCGACAGGCCCGCGTAGCCGGCCTCGTCGTAGAAGAGCGGGGAGCCGCCGGCCCACAGGGACTGGTGGACGTGCATGCCCGAGCCGTTGTCACCGAAGATCGGCTTCGGCATGAAGGTCGCGGTCTTGCCGTTGCGCCAGGCCACGTTCTTCACGATGTACTTGAAGAGCTGCAGGTCGTCGGCGGCGGCGAGCAGCGTGTTGAACTTGTAGTTGATCTCCGCCTGGCCGGCGGTGCCCACCTCGTGGTGCTGGCGCTCGACCTGGAGGCCGGACTTGGCCAGCTCCAGGGAGATCTCGGCACGCAGGTCGGCGAAGTGGTCGACCGGCGGGACCGGGAAGTAGCCGCCCTTGTAGCGGACCTTGTAACCGCGGTTGTCCTCCAGCGCGCCCGTGTTCCAGGCACCCGCCTCGGAGTCGATGTGGTAGAAGCTCTCGTTCGCCGAGGTGGCGAAACGGACGCTGTCGAAGACGTAGAACTCGGCCTCGGGACCGAAGTACGCGGTGTCCGCGATACCGGTCGACGCGAGGTAGGCCTCCGCCTTCTTCGCCACGTTGCGCGGGTCACGGGAGTACTGCTCGCCCGTGATCGGGTCGTGGATGAAGAAGTTGATGTTGAGCGTCTTGTCCCGGCGGAACGAGTCCACCCGGGCCGTCGACAGGTCGGCGCGCAGCGCCATGTCGGACTCGTGGATCGCCTGGAAACCACGGATCGACGAACCGTCGAACGCGAGCTCCTCGTCCGGGTCGAACGCCTCGACGGGCAGCGTGAAGTGCTGCATGACGCCCGGCAGGTCGCAGAAACGGACGTCGATGAACTTGACGTCCTCGTCCGCGATGAACTTCTTGGCCTCGTCGGCGTTCTGGAACATCCAGCTCCTCCTACTCCCGGCCGTTCCCGTGCCGGGGTGGTAGTTCGTTCGTGCGGCCAGTGCGGTGGCACACGTTGTCGTCGACCCTAGGGACGGGTGATTTCTCGGGCGTGACCCATTTGTTTCGCTGAAGTTAACCGACCTCGGTTCCACCGTAGCCCGTGGCACCCCGCCGACCCAGGGGCCCGGCCGGGCCCAGTACCGTGGACGGGTGGACAACAGGCAAGCAATCGGATCGTGGCTCTCCGGCCCCCGCGCGGCCATGGAGGACGCGGGTGCCGAGTTCGGGTACCGGGGCGAGCAGCTCGGTCTGCCGGAGGAGGGGCCGGGCTCCATCGCCCGCCCCGGGCGGCGGCTCGGCGCGCTGGTCGTGGACTGGGCGCTGTGCGTCTTGATCGCATACGGCCTGATCACCGACGGCTACACCCCGGCGACCGGCAACTGGGCCCTCCTCGTCTTCCTCGTCCTCGGCATCCTGACGGTCGGTACGCTCGGCTTCACGCCGGGCAAGCGGCTGTTCCGGCTGCGGGTGGTCGGCGTCGACACGGGCCGGGTGCAGCCGCTGCGCGCGCTGGCCCGCACGGTGCTGCTGTGCCTCGCGATCCCGGCGCTGGTCTGGGACCGGGACGGCAGGGGGCTGCACGACCGGCTGGCGAAGACCGTAGAGGTCCGTATGTAGGTGCGGGCCGGTGGGGGCCGGTCGCGCAGTTCCCCGCGCCCCTGAAGACACAGCTGCGGGCAGGCGTGCCGCAGGGCGGCGGGGCGGCACCCTGCAGGCGCCGGTGAGCGTCCCCACCCCCGCGCCGCCCCCACCCCGGCTCACCTCCTCCGCAGCACCCGCGCCAGCACGTCCCGCAGCTCTCCCTCCGGGTCGGGCACGGCACCTTCCGAGCGCCACGCCACGTACCCGTCCGGCCGCACCAGCACCGCGCCCTCCGCGGTCGTACCGTGCGCCGCCGCCCAGTCGCCGTCGCCGCCCTCCGCGTCGTAGACGAGATCGCCCGCCGCGCCGACGCGGTACGTGTCCAGCCGCAGCCGCTCCGTGTCGGCGATCCGCCGGGCGGCGGCGTGCCAGGCCGCGCCGCCCGCCGACTCCGCGTCGCTCAGCAGGACCAGTGAGCGTTCGTACAGGTCGAGCGTCGAGATCCGTTCGCCCGCGCGGCGCAGCCACAGGTGCGGGGCCCGGCTGCCCGGCTGGCCGGTGAGGTTCATTCCGTTGGGTACGAGCGGCTGCTCCGGGTCGGCGCCGAGGACCGCGCCCTTCGGGTAGCGGTAGCCGAGGACGATGTTGAGGATGCCGCCGCGCCGGTCGGCGCCGATGCCCGGGGCGGGCGCGAAGCCGGGGTGGCTGTGCTCCACGGAGCGGGCGGAGGCGCGGGCGCTGGTGGCGAGGGCGACCGGGCGGCGCTCGGCGTCGTAGGAGTCGAGGAGCCCGGGGCCGGCCCAGCCGTCCAGGACCGCCGCCAGCTTCCAGGCGAGGTTGTGGGCGTCCTGGATGCCGGTGTTGGAGCCGAAGGCCCCCGTCGGGGACATCTCGTGCGCGGCGTCGCCGGCCAGGAAGACCCGCCGGTCGGCGTAGCGTTCCGCGACCCGTTCGGCCGCCCGCCAGGAGGCCCGGCCGGTGATCTCGACGTCGAGGTCGGGGACGCCGACGGCGCGGCGGATGTGCCGGGTGAGCCGCTCCTCGGTGAACTCGGCGAGGGTCTCGCCGCGTTCGGGGTGCCAGGGCGCGTGGAAGACCCAGCGCTCCTTGTTGTCGACGGGGAGCAGGGCGCCGTCCGCCTCCGGGTCGGTGAGGTAGCAGCAGATGAAGCGGCGGTCCCCGACCGTGTTCTGCAGCAGCTTGGAGCGGAAGGTGATGCTGACGTTCGCGAACAGGTCGCCGGGGCCCGTCTGGCCGATGCCGAGCCGGCCGCGGACCGGGGAGCGCGGGCCGTCGGCGGCGACCAGGTAGTCCGCGCGGACGGTGTACATCCGGTCGGAGTCACGGTCGCGGATGTACGCCGTCACTCCTTCGGGGTCCTGTTCGAAGGACTCCATCTCGTGGAAGTAGCGCAGCTCGCCGGTGAGCGACTCGGCCGACCGGCGGAGCACCGGTTCGAGGTCGTTCTGGCTGCACAGGCACCAGCCCGTGGGGCTGAACCTGGCGAGTCCGCCGCCCGGGTCGATCTCCTTGAACAGCCAGTCGCCGGCGTCGCCGACCAGCGTCGGGGTCTGCAGGATGCCGTGGTTGTCGGCGAGGAGGGAGGCCGCGGCCTTGATGTCCGGCTCGATGCCCGCTCTCCGGAACAGCTCCATCGTCCGCACGTTGTTGCCCCGGCCGCGTGGGTGGATCGAGGTCCCGGCGTGTCTCTCGACGAGCATGTGGCGGACGCCCAGTCGGCCCAGGAAGAGGGACATGGACAGGCCCACGAGGGAGCCGCCCACCACGAGGACGGGGACCTGGTGATCGGTTTTCTGGTGCATCGGGCACTCCAGAGGCGGGTGTTGGTGCGTCAGGTGCGGTTGGAACTTCCATGCCCTTCCGGGCCTCGTCGGGAGGGGTTCCGCGGGCTCAATCACCCACCTGGTTCACGCGAGTCGCGCGCATCCGAGGACCGGCACAGGATCAAGAAGCGCTGACGCCGCGTCATCGGCGAAGGCGCAGGCCGCTGCCCCAGCGAAGGAGATGTGCGAAGCATGACGACGATCTCGGAAAAGGTTTCGGCAAAGCCGACCCGAACGACCCGCCCGGTCTCGACACGGGTCTCCCAGTCCGTCTTCGACGGCTCCCGGCTCCGGGTCGTCCTGCTGGTGGACGTCTACGACGGCGCACAGCAGCAGTTCCTGGAGGCCTACGAGCAGCTGTGCAACCAGGTCGCCCAGGTGCCCGGCCACGTCAGCGACCAGCTCTGCCAGTCGATCGAGAACCCCTCCCAGTGGCTGATCACCAGCGAGTGGGAGAGCGCCCCGCCGTTCCTCGCCTGGGTGAACAGCGAGGAGCACGTGGAGATGGTGAAGCCGCTGCACAACTGCGTCCGCGACACCCGCTCGCTCCGCTTCCACGTGGTGCGGGAGACCGGCGGCCCTTCGGCGGACGCCGTACGCGTCCTGCAGGCCCAGCCGCGGATGGGCGACGGCGTGATCCGCCACGCGCTCACCTTCACGGTCACGCCGGGCAGTGAGGCCGAGGTCGCGAAGATCCTCGCGGACTACTCCTCGCCCGAGGCGAAGGTCGACGACTCCACCCGGCTCTGCCGCACCTCCCTGTTCATGCACGGCAACCGCGTCGTGCGGGCCATCGAGGTGCGCGGCGACCTGATGGCCGCCCTGCGCCACGTCGCCCGGCAGCCCGAGGTACGGGCCGTCGAGGAGGCCATCAACCCCTACCTGGAGCAGGAGCGCGACCTCAACGACCAGGAGTCCGCACGGGTGTTCTTCACCCGGGCCGCGCTGCCGGCCGTGCACCACGTCAGCGCCGAGGAGCTGGCCGAGGGCGAGCGGCACGCGCTGTACTACCCGGCCCGGCCGGGCTGCGGGATGCGGCTCGCGGAGCTGCTCGCGCAGCAGGACGAGGCCGCCGCCGAGGACCCGGCGAGCCCGGTGCTGCGCAGCACGGTCTTCCAGCGCGACGACGTGGTCGTCCGCCTGGTCGAGCAGCGGCCCGGCACACCCGCGGACGTCACCCCGGCCCACGCGCTGACCGCCCTGCTGGACGGCGACGCGGTGCGGATGCAGCTCATCACCGACCGCCGCTCCCCGGACGCCTGACGCCTGACCCTTCCCTGTTGCATCACCCCCACGGAGGAACGCAGACATGCAGCCCATTCCCAAGATCGTGGACCTCGGCGAGATCGAGCCCAACACCCGGCGCGGCGGCGATCTGCGCGCCATGCTCACCCCGGCCACGGTGGGTTCCACCAGCGGTTTCATGGGTGTGGCCATCGTGCAGCCGGGCGACCGCATCGCCGAGCACTACCACCCGTACTCCGAGGAGTTCGTGTACGTCGTCTGCGGCGAGATGGAGGTCGACCTGGACGGCGAACCGCACCCGCTGCGGCCCGAGCAGGGGCTGATGATCCCCATCAACATGAAGCACCGCTTCCGCAACGTCGGCAGCGTCGAGGCCCGGATCGTCTTCCACCTCGGCCCGCTGGCCCCGCGCCCGGCGCTGGGCCACGTCGACACCGAGGAGACGGAAGCCGTCGCCGTGGGGCAGGTCCGGTCGTGACCCGGCGCGTGGCGGTTACGGGCATAGGCATCGTCGCTCCGGGGGGTGTGGGCGTACCGGCGTTCTGGGATCTGCTCGCCTCGGGCCGGACCGCGACGCGCGGCATCACCTTCTTCGACCCCTCGGGCCTCAGGTCGCGGATCGCCGCCGAGTGCGACTTCGACCCGGCGGCACACGGCCTGGACGCCGGGGAGATCGAGCGGGCGGACCGGTACATACAGTTCGCCCTGGTCGCCGGCGACGAGGCGGTCCGGGACTCCGGTCTCGACCTGGGCCGGGAGGACCCCTGGCGGATCGGGGTCTCCCTGGGTACGGCCGTGGGCGGCACCACCCGTCTTGAGCACGACTACGTTCTGGTCAGCGGCGCGGGTCAGCGCTGGGACGTGGACCACCGGCAGGCGCAGCCGCAGCTGCACCGGGCGTTCTCCCCGAGCACCCTCGCCTCCGCGGTGGCGGAACGTTTCGGCGCCCAGGGTCCGGTGCAGACCGTGTCCACCGGCTGCACCTCGGGCCTGGACGCCGTCGGCTACGCCTTCCACACCGTCCAGGAGGGCCGCGCCGACATCTGCATCGCCGGTGCCTCGGACTCCCCGATCTCACCCATCACCATGGCCTGCTTCGACGCGATCAAGGCCACCTCCCCGAACAACGACGACCCCGAGCACGCCTCCCGCCCGTTCGACAACCGCCGTGACGGGTTCGTCATGGGCGAGGGCGGCGCGGTGCTCGTCCTGGAGGAGGAGGAGCACGCCAGGGCCCGCGGCGCGCACATCTACTGCCTTCTCGACGGCTACGCCACCTTCGGCAACGCCTACCACATGACCGGTCTCACCAGCGAGGGCCTGGAGATGGCCCGCGCCATCGAGACCGCCCTGGACCACGCCCGCCTCGACCCCACCGCCATCGACTACGTCAACGCGCACGGCTCCGGCACCCGGCAGAACGACCGCCACGAGACCGCCGCCGTGAAGAAGGCGCTCGGACAGCACGCGTACTCGACGCCCATGAGCTCCATCAAGTCCATGGTGGGCCACTCGCTCGGCGCGATCGGCGCCATCGAGGTCGTCGCCTGCGTGCTCGCCCTGGCCCACCAGGTCGTCCCGCCCACCGCGAACTACGAGACCCCCGACCCCGAGTGCGACCTCGACTACGTGCCGCGGGTCGCCCGCGAACGGAAGCTCGGCGGCGTCCTGTCCGTGGGCAGCGGGTTCGGCGGCTTCCAGTCCGCGGTGATCCTGACCCGGCAGAGAGGACGGACACGATGAGCGAACCGCCTGCCCGACGGGCGGCCGTCACCGGCATCGGTGTCGTCGCGCCCAACGGAACCAGCACCGAGACCTTCTGGAAGTCCGTCCAGGAGGGACGCAACGTCCTCGACAAGGTGACCCGCGACGGCTGCGAGCACCTGCCCATGAAGGTGGCCGGGGAGGTCCGCGACTTCGACCCCACGGCCGCCGTCGAGGAACGCCTCATCGTCCAGACCGACCGCTTCACGCACTTCGCGATGGCCGCGGCCGACCTGGCACTCGAAGACGCCCGGCTCGGCCGCGCCGACACCGACGGCTCGCCGTTCGACGTCGGCGTGGTCACCGCGGCCGGCTCCGGCGGCGGCGAGTTCGGCCAGCGCGAGCTCCAGCAGCTGTGGGGCAAGGGCAGCCGGTTCGTCGGCCCCTACCAGTCCATCGCCTGGTTCTACGCGGCCAGCACCGGCCAGATCTCCATCCGGCGCGGCTTCAAGGGACCCTGCTCGGTGGTCGCCGCCGACGAGGCCGGCGGCCTGGACGCCCTCGCCCACGCCGCCCGCGCGGTCCGCCGCGGCACGGACGTCATCGTGGCCGGCTCCACCGAGGCGCCGATAGCTCCGTACTCGGTGGTCTGCCAGCTCGGCTACGAGGAGCTCAGCCGGGAGACCGACCCGGCCCGCGCCTACCGGCCGTTCACCGAGCAGGCCTGCGGGTTCGTACCGGCCGAGGGCGGCGCCATGCTCGTCGTGGAGGACACCGGCTCGGCCCGCCGGCGCGGACTGCCGGTCCGGGCCACCCTCGACGGCCACGCGTCGACCTTCACCGGCGCCTCCCGCTGGGCCGAGTCCCGGGCCGGGCTCGCCCAGGCGATCCGCGGGGCGCTGGCCGAGGCCGGCTGCGCCCCCGAGGAGGTCGACGTGGTCTTCGCCGACGCCCTCGGCGTGCCGGAGGCCGACCGGGCGGAGGCGCTGGCCATCACCGACGTCCTCGGCGCGCACGGCAGGCGGGTGCCGGTCACCGCGCCCAAGACCGGGATCGGCCGGGGCTACTGCGCGGCCCCGGTCCTGGACACCGCCGCCGCGGTGCTCGCCATGGAACACGGTCTGATCCCGCCGACCCCGGGTGTCCACGACATCTGCCACGACCTCGACCTCGTGACCGGCAGCGCGCGTGCCGCGCAGCCACGCACGGCACTGGTGCTCAGCCGGGGCCTCATGGGGTCGAACTCGGCGCTCGTGCTGCGCCACGGCGCGGCCGAGTGAGTCGAACACACCAGCTGCCCAGCAGAGCAGCTAAGAAGAAGGAGTTGCTATGAGCATCACCGTGGACGAACTGTCCGAACTCATGAAGAAGGCCGCCGGCGTCACCGTCTCCCCGGCCGACCTCCAGGACCGGGCCGACAGCGGCTTCGACGTCCTCGGCGTCGACTCGCTGGGCCTGCTCGGCATCGTCGGCGAGCTGGAGAACCGGCACGGCGTGCCCATGCCGGTGGACGCCGAGCGGTGCAAGACGCCCCGCCAGTTCCTCGACCTCGTCAACAGCGCCATGCCCGCGGGAGCCTGACATGACCGGACACACCCAGAACGAGATCACCATCGCCGCGCCCGTCGACCTGGTCTGGGACATGACCAACGACGTGGCCAACTGGCCCCAGCTGTTCAGCGAGTACGCCAGCGCCGAGATCCTCGAGGAGGACGGGAAGAAGGTCACCTTCCGGCTGACCATGCACCCCGACGAGAACGGCAAGGTGTGGAGCTGGGTCTCCGAGCGCGAGGCGGACCGCCGCACCCTCCGCGTCAAGGCCCGCCGGGTCGAGACCGGCCCGTTCGCGCACATGGACATCCTCTGGCAGTACGAGGAGGTGCCCGCCGGTACCCGGATGGTGTGGACCCAGGACTTCGCGATGAAGCCGGAGGCTCCCGTCGACGACGACTGGATGACCGACAACATCAACAAGAACTCCAAGATCCAGATGGCCCTGATCCGGGACAAGATCGAGAAGGCCGCCACCGGCCGGCGTCCCGACCCGGCCCTCGCCGACTGAGCCGGCCGCCAGGAAGACAGGAACGGAGAGACACGTGCACCAGGCCCTGATCGTCGCCCGCATGGCACCGGGCTCCGCGCCCGACATCGCGAAGGTGTTCGCGGAGTCCGACCGGGGAGAGCTGCCCCACCTCGTCGGGGTGGTCCGGCGCAGCCTCTTCCAGTTCGGCGATGTGTACATGCACCTCGTCGAGTCCGAGCGCGAGCCGGGACCGGCCATCGCGAAGGTCACCTCTCACCCCGAGTTCAGGGACATCAGCGACCGTCTCACGGCGTACGTCAGCGCGTACGACCCGGAGACCTGGCGTTCCCCGAAGGACGCGATGGCCCAGCGCTTCTACCTCTGGGAGCGCGACGGCGGCGCATGACCCCGCGTGACCGCCGTACGCCAACGGTGCCGGACCCGCGCACGACGCGGGCCCGGCACCGGCGCGTTCCGGGCCGCCCGGTTCAGGCGGGCACCGTGCAGTCGAAGGCGTGCAGGTACGGGTTGACCGGCCGGATGTCGTTGACGCTCAGGCCCGCCTCCGTCAGCCGGCGCACCATGCTGTCGGTGGTGTGCTTGGCCCCGCCGACGTTCAGCAGGAGCAGCAGGTCCATCGCGGTGCTGAAGCGCATCGACGGGGTGTCGTCGACCAGGTTCTCGATGATCACCACCCGGGCCCCGGGCCCGCCCGCCGCGATCACGTTGGCGAGCAGCCGCGCGGTGGAGTCGTCGTCCCACTCCAGGATGTTCTTGATGATGTAGACGTCCGAGTCGACCGGCACGGCCTCCCGGATGTCACCGGGCACGATCCGCGCCCGGTCCGCGAGGTCGCCGCCCTCGCGCAGCCGGGGCAGGGCCTTCTCCACCACCTTGGGCAGATCCAGCAGGTAGCCCCTCATCGCCGGGTACTTGTCCAGCAGGCTGGCCACCACGTGCCCCTGCCCGCCGCCGAGGTCCGCGACCGACCGGCTGCCGGACAGGTCGAGCAGGGCGGCGACCTCGCGGGCCGACTGCTCGCTGGAGGTGGTCATCGCCCGGTTGAAGACGTCCGCGGACTCCGGGGCGTCCTCGTTCAGGTAGACGAAGAACTCCTTGCCGTAGAGGTCCTCGACGACGTTGCGGCCGGTGCGCACGGCCTCGTCGAGCTTCGGCCAGGCGTCCCAGGTCCACGGCTCGGTGCACCACATGGCGATGTAGCGCAGGCTGTGCGGGTCGTCCTCGCGCAGCAGCCGGGAGGTCTCGGTGTGGGCGAACGTCCCGTCCGGCCGCTCGGCGAAGACGCCGTAGCAGGACAGGGCGCGCAGCAGCCGGCGCAGCGGCTTCGGGTCCGTCTGCAGCGCGGAGGCCAGGGTCTCCACGGTCATGGGGGCGTCCCCGAGCGCGTCGGCGACGCGCAGCCGGGCGGCCGCGCGGACGGCGGCGGCACAGGCCGCCCCGAACACGAGCTCGCGCAGCCGCATCGACGGCGGCGGAGCGTCCTCGGCCGGCTCCCTGGCCGGCGTCGAGAGGTCGCGTGCTGGTGCGGTCATGTGCCGCCTTCCTTCCGTGTGGGGTGTCGTACGGCCGTCAGGTCAGCACAGACCCGAGGGCTTGGACTTCTTGCAGGAGTTGTCCTTGAAGGCGTTGCCGTGCTTGACGGCCTCCTGGTTGACCAGGTCGGCGGGGGAGTTGCCCGACAGCTTGTTGCGGGTGACCTGGTTCTTGTCGCTGGTGACACCCACGAAGCTCTTGAAGACCACGACACCGCCCGACAGCGGCGACTTGCCGGAGTTGCCGGTGACGGTGTTGCCGGTCACCAGGGTGTTCTCGGCGCCGGTCAGCACGATGCCGGAGCCCTGCAGGAAGGACAGCCGGGCGGTCTTCTTGCAGTACTTGTTGTTCTTCACGACCTGGTTGTCGGCGACCGTCAGGTGACCGGCCTTCGGCTTGTTCTCGTCGCCGACGACGAACACGCCCGCGCAGTTCCCGGTGACCGAGTTGTCGGAGACCGTCAGGTTGCGCAGCCGGCGGACGGTGACGCCGATCCGGTTGTTCTCCAGGAGGTTGTGCTCGACGACCGTGCCGAACGTGTCGGCGGCGCCCTTCTCCGCGGTGACCGAGTTGGCTAGGAAGATGCCCGCGTCGCCGTTGTTCCGGGCGACGTTGTTCTGGTACATGCTGTGGACCGAGCGCTCCTCGGCGAGGCCCCACTGCCCGTTCTTCACGGCGGCCACGCCGTGCACGTGCAGGTTGGCCGCGCCCACGGCCATGACGCCGGTCCGGGAGAACCCGGTCACGGTCATGTGGGCGATGGTCACGTCCTCGACCGGCTGCTTCTTGGCGCCGACCACGCAGATGCCGTTGCCCATCTCGGCGCAGGACTTCACGGCGGTCTTCTTCGTACCGGTCATGGCCTTCATGGCCTTCATGGCCTTCTTGGACTTCTTGACCGGCTCGAGCACGGTGTCCGGACCCATGCCACGCAGGGTGAGGCCGGGCGTGGTCACCTTGACGCTCTCGTGGTAGGTGCCGGCCAGCACCATGACCGTGTCACCGGGTTCGGCGGCGTCGACCGCCTTCTGGATGGACTCACCCGGGTGCACGGTCAGAACGCCGTGCGAGGAGGTCGCCGGAGCGGCACCGAGGAGGGAGCCGCACAGGGCGGCGCTGCACGCGAGGTATGCGATATGGCGTTTTGTCACATCCGGCAGGTTAGGAGCAGATGACCCGATAAACGGCTGGATGCTCCGTTCGGCGGCGTGTCACGCCGCCCGCTTCGGGCGCCCCACGGGGGCGCGGGAATTGCGCGGGAAACCACGAAGGCGCGGCGGTCGCCAACGCAACCACCGCGCCCGAGCCCGTGGGCGTGCCTGCCGGCGTCTACCGCCCGCGAGGCCCGCCCTTCGGCATCCGCATCCCCTTGGGCATCGGCCCCTTCGGCAACGGCATGTTGGACATCAGGTCCCCCATCGCCCGCAGCCGGTCGTTGGTGGTCGTCACCTGGGGCCCCGTCAGCACGCGAGGGAACTTCAGCATCGTGGTCCGCAGCTTCTTCAGCTCGACCTGGCCGTCACCCGTGCCCACGATCACGTCGTGCACCGGCACGTCGGCCACGATCCGGGCCATCTTCTTCTTCTCGGCGGCCAGCAGGGTCTTCACCCGGTTCGGGTTGCCCTCGGCGACCAGGACGATGCCGGCCTTGCCGACCGCCCGGTGCACCACGTCCTGGCTGCGGTTCATCGCCACCGCCGGTGTCGTCGTCCAGCCCCGTCCGATGTTGTCCAGGACGGCGGCCGCGGCGCCCGGCTGGCCCTCCATCTGGCCGAAGGCCGCCCGCTCGGCCCGGCGGCCGAAGACGATCGCCGTCGCGAGGAAGGCGAGCAGCAGGCCCAGGATGCCCAGATAGACCGGGTGTCCGATCAGGAAGCCGATCACGAGGAAGACGGCAAGGGTGCCGAGACCGACACCCGCAAGTACAAGACCGATCACCTTGTCGGCCTTGCGGGTCATCTTGTACGTCAGGACGATCTGCTTCAGCCGTCCCGCATTCGCAGCGTCCGCTGCGGGTTCCTTCCTCGCCATGCCCCGAAGTCTACGTGGCCCCGGGAGTGCCGACGACGGCAGTGTCCCCACAAGGGCCGCGGAAGGGCGTCAGGAGCGGCCGGCGGCCTGCTCGAGGAAGCGCTGGGCCTCGACCCGGTCCTTGGCGCGACGGCGGTCCTCCAGCACGGAGGTCCAGGCGTTCTGGCGCGCGGTGCGCTGACCGCCGCTCATGAGGATCGACTCGACGGCGCGCAGCGCGTCGGTGAAGGACGGGATCGCGGTGGCGCGAACGGGCGCGGCCTGCATGGTGGAGGTCCCCCCTCGAGGTGGGTGTACGTGCTGTGATACCAGGGTCACTGTTCGGTGTTACCAGGGCGTGACCGACCGGTCAAACGCCAATGAAACCTTGATACGCAGGCCCGGAACGCTGACGCGGCCCTGACGTACGCCCTCATCAGCGAGGACGGTCAGGACCGCGTCCATTCGGTCACTACTGGCCAGTAATAGTTTGTGCGTGAATTCACACGCTCGGCGGCGGGGCCGGTGCGGACCGCCGTCGGACCCTCCGTCAGACCGCCTGCGCGGCGACGAACGCGCCCCGCTTCTCGACGGCCATCTGGTACAGGCGGCCGGCGCGGTACGAGGACCGCACCAGCGGGCCGGACATGACACCGGAGAAGCCGATCTGCTCGGCCTCCTCCTTCAGCTCCACGAACTCCTGCGGCTTGACCCAGCGCTCCACGGGGTGGTGCCGGACGCTCGGGCGCAGGTACTGCGTGATGGTGACCAGCTCACAGCCGGCCTCGTGCAGCTGGCGCAGCGCTTCGGAGACCTCCTCGCGGGTCTCGCCCATGCCGAGGATGAGGTTGGACTTGGTGACCAGGCCGAAGTCGCGGGCCTCGGTGATGACCTTCAGCGAGCGCTCGTAGCGGAAGCCGGGGCGGATCCGCTTGAAGATCCGGGGCACCGTCTCGACGTTGTGCGCGAAGACCTCGGGGCGGGACGAGAAGACCTCGGCCAGCTGCTCGGGGACCGCGTTGAAGTCGGGGGCGAGCAGCTCGACCTTGGTGCGGCCGGCCTCGCGCTGTGCCGTCTGCGCGTGGATCTGGCGGACCGTCTCCGCGTACAGCCAGGCGCCGCCGTCCGCCAGGTCGTCGCGGGCGACGCCGGTGATGGTGGCGTAGTTCAGGTCCATGGTGACCACGGACTCGCCGACGCGGCGCGGCTCGTCGCGGTCCAGCGCCTCGGGCTTGCCGGTGTCGATCTGGCAGAAGTCGCAGCGCCGGGTGCACTGGTCGCCGCCGATGAGGAAGGTCGCCTCGCGGTCCTCCCAGCACTCGTAGATGTTCGGGCAGCCGGCTTCCTGGCAGACCGTGTGCAGGCCCTCGCTCTTCACGAGGTTCTGCATCTTCGTGTACTCGGGGCCCATTTTCGCCCGGGTCTTGATCCACTCGGGCTTGCGCTCGATGGGGGTCTCGGCGTTGCGGACCTCCAGGCGCAGCATCTTGCGTCCGTCGGGTGAGACTGCGGACACGACCGGCTCCCTAGCGATTGATTCTTCGGCGACCTTCAGGGTACGCCCGTGGATTTGTAACCCGGCGAGGGTGCTGGCCTGCCGGGGGCTGCCGCCCCCGAACCCCCCTTCGGCCTGAACGGCCTCGTCCTCAAGCGCCGGACGGGCTGTTCGTGGTGCCCTTCGTCCTCAAGTGCCGGGCGCGCCGGTTCATGCCACCGGTGTCTTCTCGATCACCCTCGGCTTCAGGTCCGCGTTCTCCAGTACGGCCGTCAGGTGCCGCTCCACCACCGGCAGCACCTCCCCGATCGTCACGTCCCTGCCGAGCTCTCCGGCGAGGGAGGCGACGCCCGCGTCGCGGATGCCGCACGGGATGATCCTGTCGAACCACTTGTTGTCCGGGTTCACGTTGAGCGCGAAGCCGTGCATGGTCACGCCCTTGGCGACGCGGATGCCGATCGCGGCGATCTTGCGGTCCTCGCGGCGCTGGCCGGCGTTGGAGGGGGCGTAGTCCGGGCCGTTGAGGCGGGGGTCGAACTCGTCGTCCGTCAGGCGCGGGTCGAAGTCCAGGGAGAGTCCTCCGAGGGCCTGCGGCCGCTGCTCGACCGGGTCGCCGAGCACCCAGACACCGCTGCGGCCCTCGACCCGGGTGGTCTCCAGGCCGAACTCGGCGCAGACGCGGATCAGGGCCTCCTCCAGGCGCCGTACGTGCGCGACCACGTCCACCGGGCGCGGGAGCTTCTGGATCGGGTAGCCCACCAGCTGGCCGGGGCCGTGCCAGGTGATCTTGCCGCCGCGGTCCACGTCGATGACCGGGGTGCCGTCGAGCGGCCGCTCGTTGTCCGCGGTGCGGCGGCCCGCCGTGTAGACCGGGGGGTGTTCGAGCAGCAGGACCGTGTCGGGCACCTCGTCGGCGAACCGCGCCGCGTGCACCCGGCGCTGCTCGTCCCAGGCTTCCTGGTACTCGACGGCGTCCGCGCCGAACCCCATGCGGACGAACCGCAACTCACTCACGGCAAGCGCCTCCCTCGGCGATAAGGCGATCAGTGCGTCAGGCGCATAACGCGCCCAAGCAACTGTACGTCCGCTCGTTACGCGTCAGCCCCGGGGCTAATTCTCACACGATCGGATGAATGAACGTCGAGATGTGCGATCGACTGCTCACTCTCCGCTACATTCGCGCCGTCCACGAGCGCCAAAAGGGCTGCTCACCGGCAATCCGGGCACAAGCGACCGAGCTGAGCCAGAAGGCAGGAGACCGCACCCCAGATGACGGACCGACCCGCGCAGCGCACCCCCAACCGCCAGCTCGCCGCGCTCATCGCAGAAGCGGGGTTCTCCAACGCGGGTCTGGCCCGGCGCGTCGACCAACTCGGACTCGAACACGGGCTGGATCTCAGATACGACAAGACGTCGGTCACCCGGTGGCTGCGCGGCCAGCAGCCCCGGGGCACCACCCCCGCCCTGATCGCCGAGGTCTTCACCAGGCGACTCGGCCGCCGGCTCACCGCGCAGGACCTGGGCCTCGACGCCTGTGCCCCGGTCTATGCCGGGCTGGAGTTCGCGGCCACCCCCGAAGAGGCCGTCGACATCGTCAGCGGGCTGTGGCGCAAGGACTCCGGCAGCCATGCCGAACTCCGCAAGATCGCCTTCACCCCGGCCGGGCTGGTCGTCCCCAGCCGGGACTGGCTGATCGGCCGCGCCGACGACAAGGTGGCCCGCGGCGAGCCGGCGGCACCGGCGGCCGCGGCCCGGGTGCCGGCGCAGACCCGGCCCGCCGTGCCCAGGCCGGTGCCGCTCGCACCGGTGCGCCCGAGGGGGCAGGCCGAGCGCGGGCCCGGCCAGAAGGTGACCGGCGGCGACATCGCCGCGCTCCGCTCGGTCGGCGAGCTCTTCCGCTCCCTCGACGACCAGTACGGCGGCGGCCACGCCCGGCAGGCCCTCGTCCGGTACCTGGAGCACGAGTGCGAGCCGATGCTGCGCGGCACGTACGGCGAGCAGACCGGCCGCAGGCTGTTCGGCGCGGCGGCCGACCTGACCCGGCTCGCCGGCTGGACGTCGTACGACATCGCCGCGCACGGCCTCGCCCAGCGCTACTTCGTCCAGTCGCTGCGGCTCGCCCAGGCGGCGGGGGACCGGTCCTACGGCTCCTACGTCCTCGTCACGATGAGCCGCCAGGCGGTCTACCTGGGCCACGGCCGGGAGGCGGTGCAGCTCGCGCGCGTCGCCCAGCAGGGGGTGGGCACGAGCGCCCCACCGGTCGTCCAGGCGCTGCTGCACGCGGCCGAGGCGCGCGCCCACGGGGTGCTCGGCGAGGTGCGCGCCTGCACGGGTGCGCTCGTCCGCGCCGAACGCGCCCTGGAGACGGCCCGGCCCGGCGACGAAGTCCCCTACTGGGCCCGCTTCTTCGACGAGGCGCAGCTGGCCGACGAGTTCGGCCACTGCCACCGCGACCTCCAGCAGTTCCGCGCGTCCGCGCAGCACGCCGAGCGCTCCCTGCAACTCCGTGCGCCCTCCTACGCGCGCAGCCGCCTCTTCTGCCGCGTCGTCCTCGCCACGGCCCGCCTCGGCCTCGGCGAACTCGACCAGGCGTGCGCGCTGGGCGTGGAGGCGGCGGGCGCGGCGGCGGAGATGCGCTCGGTCCGTGCCATCGAGTACGTCAAGGACTTCGAACGCCGCCTTGAGCCGTACAAGGACGCGGCACCGGTGAAGGGGTACCGCGAGAAGGTCGCCGCACTGAACTGACGGCCCGCTGCACCAGTCCTTTCCGCCGTGGTGCCGATCAGCCACGACGGTGTTGTCCGGCGGTGCCGGGCCGGTCGTCGCCGGTTCCTGCCGTCCACCGGGTGCCGCGCCGTGGTGGCTGGTCGCGCAGTTCCCCGCGCCAGTGAGGGGGCGCGCTGTGCGTGCCCCCTGTTTTTGCGTCGCGGTGGTGCCGTGCCGGCTGTTGCCG
>NZ_JBIVXP010000001.1:469181-509822 GCF_044769305.1 Streptomyces sp. NPDC090499 | reverse complement strand
GGGTTTCTGCTGTCCTGCGGGTGCTGCGCCGTGGTGGCCGCTCGCGCGGTTCCCCGCGCCAGTGAGGGGGCGCGCTGTGCGTGCCCCTGTTTTTGCGTCGCGGTGGTGCCGTGCCGGTCGTCGCCGGTTTCTGCTGTCCTGCGGGTGCTGCGCCGTGGTGGCCGCTCGCGCGGTTCCCCGCGCCAGTGAGGGGGCGCGCTGTGCGTGCCCCTGTTTTTGCGCCGCGGTGGTGCCGTGCCGGCTGTTGCCGGCATCTGCTGTCCTGCGGGTGCTGCGCCGTCGTGGCCGCTCGCGCGGTTCCCCGCGCCCCTTGCGGGGCGCGTTGCTGCTTGCGTTCTCTTTTCCGCCGCGGTGGTGATCGGCCACGACGGTCTTGTTCGGCGGTGCCGTGCTAGGCGGCTCGACGTTGGTCAGGGTCTGCTCGGTTGATGGATCCTGTGGTGCCGAGGTCCGTCAGGATGGCGGCTGTTGCTCGGTGGGCCGAATGGAGGGCTCCCTGGACTGTGCTGGTGTCGCGGTGGTCGCCGCAGACGTAGAGGCCGGCGAGGAGGCGGACGGGGCGGCGGAGGTCGTGCGGGGGGCGCATGGCGGGGATGGCCTCGGGGGTGTGGTGGACGGCGAGGGTCTCCCAGCGGCGCGTGGACGTGCCGTAGAGACGGGAGAGGTGCATGCGGACCGCCGTGTCGATGTCCGCGGGGGGCTTGCCGAGGACGGTCGAGGAGATCAGGGCGCGGCCCTGGGGGGCCCGGCTCGGGTCGATGTTGCTCACGACGGAGGTGTGGGAGACGGGGCCGCCGCGGTCGGCGTCCAGCAGGAGGGACGTTCCGGTCGTGAGCGTCGCCGGTTCGTCCGTGGTGTGGTGGACCACCGTCACCCGGTGGAAGTCCGGGACGCGCAGGCCCGGGAGCAGTTCGGCGGCGGCTCGGGCATCGGTCGCCAGGAGGACCGCCCGGCAGCGTATCTCGCCGTGTTCGGCCGTCCTCACCGAGGTGGTGGAGACCGAGGTCACTCGTACCCCCGTGTGGACCGTGCCGGGCGGGAGGGCGCGGGCCAGGAGGTCGGGGAGGACCTCGGCGCCGCCCTCCGGCAGGCACAGCCGCCCGCTCGCGAAGGAGCGCAGCGCGAGGTCCGCGCACCGGCTGGACGTCGTCAGCCCGGGGTCGCAGAGGAGGGCCGCGAGCAGCGGCCGCAGGAAGCCGTCGATCGTGCGGGCGGGTACCCCGCGCTCCGCGAGGGCATGGGCGGCGGGGAGCTCGGGGCGGGCGAGGATGCGCTCGACGGGCATGGTGGCGATGCGGCCGAGCGCCGCGACCAGACGGGCCTGGTCGACGGCGCCGCCCATCGGCGCGGTCGAGCGCGGCGGCGCCACCGGCGAGCCGCCCCTGGGGGCGCTTGCCAGGGCGCGCACCGCATACAGTGCGCCCCTCGCGCTCCCGCCGCCCGCCGGAGCGCCGGCCCGGTGCCTGCGCCCGTCGCGATGCAGCAGCACGCCGGGCGCGTACCGGCGCAGCACCAGGGCGTCCAGTCCCGGGGCGAGGCGCAGCTCCGGATAGGACGTGGACAGGAGCTGCCCGATCCGGTCGAGCCGGAAGCCGTCCACCTTCTCGGTCGACATGCGTCCGCCGACGTAAGGGGCGGCCTCCAGGACCGCGGTCGTTACTCCTGCGCTGTTCAGCCGATGAGCCGCGGAGAGTCCGGCGATACCGGCTCCCACGATGACGACGTCCGCCTGGTACGCGGGCTCATGCACGAGGCCCCTCCTCGATTGCGCGTCCGGTGGAGACGTGATGCCCCCAACAAGCTCCGGGGATACCCGAGTTCGGGTCGAGGTTAGGGCCGTGATCGGTCAAGGGCAGTCGCGCATGAACAGGGCACGGTCGCACGCCGGTCGCATACGGTCACAGGGGTCGTCAGGCCGCCCGGATCGCGTCCTCGATGCCCGGGAACGCGAAGGTGAACCCCGACTCCAGGAGCCGCTTCGGCACCACCCGTTGGCTGCCGAGCACGTCCCCGGCCATCTCGCCGAGCGCCGCGCGCAGCACCGGGGAGGGCACCGGGAAGCGGGCCGGGCGGCGCAGCACCCGGGCCATCGCCGCCGTGATCTCACCGTTCGTCAGGGGGTGGGGCGCGGTGAGGTTGAACGGCCCCGACAGACCCTCAGTCTCCATCAGGAACCGGATCGCGGCCACCTCGTCGTGCAGCGCGATGAACGACCAGTACTGCCGGCCGTCGCCCAGCCGGCCGCCGAGCCCCGCCCTGAAGAGCGGGAACAGCCGGCCCCAGGCCCCGCCGCCGCGGGCCACCACCAGTCCCGTGCGCGTGAACACCGTCCGTACGCCCGCCTCCTGCGCCGGAGCCGCCGCCTCCTCCCACTCCACGCACAGCGACGGCAGGAACCCGGCCCCGGGCGGCGCGTCCTCGTCCACGACCCGGTCGCCGGTGTCGCCGTAGAAGCCCATCGCGCTGCCGCTCACGAACACCCGCGGCGGGTCCGGCATCGCCGCCACGGCCTCCGCGAGCGCCGCCGTGCCGAGCACCCGGCTGTCCCGGATCTCCCGTTTGTAGGCGGCCGTCCAGCGCCGGTCGCCGATCCCGGCCCCGGCAAGGTTCACCACCGCGTCGCAGCCGGCCAGCCCGGCGGTGTCCACGTACTGCCCCTCGGGGTCCCAGCAGACCTCCCCGGCGCCCTTGGCGGCGCGCCGCACCAGGCGCACCACCTCGTGCCCGTCCGCCCGGAGGGACCGCACCAGGGCGCTGCCGATGAGGCCGGACGCGCCGGCCACCGCGATACGAGAACGTTCCATGGGTCCCAGCATGCCGGGAAGGACGGAGGAAAACCCGTGGGGCCCCGGTGCCGGCCGACTTAGGGTGACCGCATGCCGGAACCGTACATACGCACCGCCCTGCCCGACGACGACGAGGAGCTCTCCGCCCTCGACCGCGCCACCTGGTCGTACCTGCACGCCGTGCTGCCCGAGCCGCAGCCGCCGTACGGCCCCTTCTTCAGCGAGCGCCACGCCCCCGAGGACACCCTGGTGGCCGAGCTCGACCGGCGCATCGTCGGCTACATCCGGCTCGCCCTCGGCCACACCATCGCCTCCAACGCGCACGTCCGGCAGATCCAGGGCCTCGCGGTCGCCGAGGAGGCCCGCGGCCGGGGTGTGGCGCGGGCGCTGCTGCGGGCGGCGATGGAGGAGGCCCGCCGCCGCGGCGCCCGCCGGATCCGGCTCGGCGTCCTCGGGCACAACGCCCCGGCCCGCCGGCTCTACGAGTCGGAGGGCTTCGCCGTCGAGGGCGTCCTGCCCGGGGAGTTCTTCCTGGACGGCGAGTACGTCGACGACGTGATCATGGGCCGGATGCTGTGACGGTCAGGACGTGACGGTCGGGACATGAGCAGGGCGTGATCAGGACGTGATCAGTTCGCCCGTGTCCACCGGCGAGGTGGCGTGCGCGCCGCGCGCGGCGTCCGTGGCCACCTCGTCGGCGGTCAGCACGTACCCCGTCTCGGTGTCGGACGTGGAGCGGGCGAACACCACGCCGAACACCTTGCCGCCGGTGGTCAGCAGCGGGCCGCCCGAGTTGCCGGGGCGGACCGTGGAACGGATCGAGTAGATCTCCCGGGTCACCGTGGCGTCGCTGTAGATGTTCTGGCCGGTGGCCTGCACCTTGTTCGCCACGGTGGCCGCCTGCAGGTTCAGGTTGCCGTCCTGCGGATAGCCGGCCACCACCGCGGAGTTCCCGCGCGCCGCGCTCGTGTCGAACTTCACCACCGGAGCCCGCAGGTGCGGCACGTACAGCACCGCCACGTCCCGGTCCGGGTCGAAGAGGACGACCTCCGCGTCGTACGACGGACCGACCCCGCCGATCCGCACGCTCGGGTTGTCGATGCCGGCCACCACGTGCGCGTTGGTCATCACGTGCTCCGGCGCGAACACGAACCCGCTGCCCTCGCGGCCCTGGGTGCCGGAGGAACCCTCGATCTTGACCGTGCTGCGCTTGGCCGCGTTCGTCGCCGCCGCCGTGACGTTGTCCCCGGAGGGCTTGGCGACCTGGGCCGTCGACTCGTTCTCGAACGGGTTGAAGACCTGCGGGAAACCCGCCTCGGTCAGCGCCGAGGTGGCCCGCGAGAACCAGGCGGGCGTGGTGTCCGGCATGGTGTCCTGCACGGCGCCGAGCAGCTTCGAGTCCCGGATCGCCGTCGTCACCGCGGGCGACGAGGACGCGCCGAGGACGCTCGCCGCCACCCAGGCCACGATCAGCACCGCCACCGAGTTGGCGACCGCGCCGCCTATCCCGTCGGCCACCCTGAGCGGCCCCTGGTCCAGCTCGCGGCGCAGCCGCAGCGCCAGCCGCCCCGCGAGCTCGTGCCCCACCACCGCCGGCACCAGCACCGTCAGCACCGCGACCACCGTCGCCGTCGCCGTCCCGCGCGTGACCAGCTCCATCACCCACGGCAGCACCCACACGCCGATCACCGCGCCGCCCACGAACCCGGCCAGGGACACACAGCCGGCCACCAGCCCGCGCCGGTAACCGGACGCCGCGTAGACGAGGACCACCAGTACGAGCACCAGGTCGAGCAGGTCCACGGAGCCGCCTTTCTCTCGGTGCCCTTAATACGGTCGGGACAGGTCCAGTGATCAGTTCACGCGCCCGGGGCCCCGGGAACCGGCCACGCGGACGTGTACCCCCTGAAACGCCCCGGACCGGGACGATGGTTCCACCAGGTGGCACAGCACACATCGCGGGCGCAGTCGATCACCCCGAGAGTGATTGCCATGCGTGTCTTCCCAAGAGCGGGGCGGCGCACCCGGATCACCGCCCTGACGCTGCTCGGCTGCCTGCCCGGCCTCGTCGCCGCCCTCGCCCTGGCGCTGTGCGCCCAGGGCGCCGACCGGCCCGTCGTGATCCACCTGGCCGCGCCCGCGCCCGCCAGCCCCGCCGTCCGCTACCGGGCGCCCCGGCCGTACATCGTGCCGCGCTCGGCCTGGCTGGACGACTCCGTCCGCCGCACCCAGCCGCCGCCGCGCTACGACGACCAGGTCGTCGCCGTCTTCGTGCACCACACCGACTCGCCCAACGACTACACCTGCGCGCAGACCCCCGAGATCATCCGCCGCCTGTACACCGGCCAGACCGGCGACCGCGCCTGGGACGACATCGGCTACAACTTCCTCGTCGACCGGTGCGGCACCATCTACGAGGGCCGCGCGGGCGGCGCGGACCGGGCCGTCACCGGCGCGCACACCCAGGGCTTCAACCACCGCACCGCCGGCATCGCCGCCCTCGGCACCTTCACCGCCGGGGTACCCGTGCCACGCGCCATGACCGACGCGATCGCCGCCGTCGCCGCCTGGAAACTCGGGCTCGCCGACGTCGACCCGCGCGGCACCGCCCGGCTGGTCTCCAGCAACGGCCTCAGCCGGTACCGGGAGGGCACCACCGTCGCCCTGCCCGCCGTCGCCGGCCACCAGGACGGTTACCGGACCAACTGCCCCGGCGCCGCCCTCACCGCCCGCCTGCCGGAGATCAGGGAGGCGGCGGCCCGGCTGCAGGGCAGGGGGGCGCGAGCGGGGACTCCGCTGCACACCCTCATGGAAACGCCTCCGCCGACCGCCCTCGGACCACCCGCGAAAGCGCCCACAGGAACGCCATAGGCGGCACGCAGGCCGTTCAGATCCCCGCGTCCTACCGTCAGGGACATCAGAAGCCGACTGGAGGCGGGGATCATGAACAGCAGTCGTACCGAAGCCCGTGCCGAAGACCGTACGCAGGCCGGGGAGAAGACCGCGGAGAGGGCCGGGCGGACCCGGTCGTCCAGGGGACCCTGGGCCGTGGTGTGCGCGGTCGCGACGGTCGTCCTCGGCCCGGCCGCGGTCACCGCGTCCGCCCTCGACCAGGCCAACGCGGCGCCGATGCACCACGCGGTCAAGGCCGAGCAGACCCAGGCCTACATCCCGTCCGACGCGACCCGCCGCCGTACCGCGGCCTGAGCCCTATCCCTTGAAGCGGTCCCACAGCCTGGGGAACCGCTCGGCGAGCACCCGGCCGTTCTCGAAGTCGACCGGCGAGCCCTCGGGTTCGGAGGGCGCGGGGGCGATACCGAGGTCCGGTGCCACCGTCCCGGTGAGCTGCTCGTACGCCTCGTCGGCCGCGTATCCCAGCTCCTCGCCGTCGCCGTCGATCTCCTCGTCGAAGTCGGCCAGCAACTCCGCCAGCGCGTCCGGGTCGTGCAGGGCGCCCTCGAAGACCTCCCGGCCCTGGGCGATGAGCCAGCACCGGAAGAAGTCGAACGCGTCGTCGCTGGCCCCGTCGAGGAGCACCCAGGCGGCGCCCCACAGGTCCCAGCGGTAGGCCCGGTTGTAGCGGGCCTCGAAGTGCCGGGCGAAGTCCAGGACCAGGTCGGGCTCCAGCTGGAGCAGCCGCTCCACCAGCAGGTCCGCCTGCTCCTCGGGGTCGCCCTCGGCGGCCTCGCGGGTGGTGTCGACCAGCTCCCAGAACTCCGTCTCGTCCATCACGGGTCCAGCATCGTGCCTGGGCGCCGGGGGCGCACGCGGAGTGGTGCGGATTGTTATCCACCGTCACTCCGGCGTGCGTCACCCCGTCAACCGCTCAGAGCGCGTACCGCTCCCGTGCTTCCTTCACCGCGGTCGCCTTGACCTCGCCGCGCCTGGCCAGCTGGGCCAGGGCCGCCACGACGACCGACTCGGCGTCGACACCGAAGTGGCGGCGGGCCGCGTCCCGGGTGTCGGAGAGCCCGAAGCCGTCGGCACCGAGGGAGGACCAGTCCTGCTCGACCCACTGCGCGATCTGGTCCGGGACCTGGCGCATGTAGTCGGAGACGGCCAGCACCGGACCCTCCGCGCCGTGCAGCACCTGGCGGACGTACGGCACCCGCTCCTCGCCGCGCAGCAGGGCCGCGTCCGCCTCCATGGCGTCCCGGCGGAGCTCCGTCCAGGAGGTGGCGGACCAGACGTCGGCGGCCACGCCCCACTCCTCGGCGAGCAGCCGCTGCGCCTTGAGCGCCCAGTGGATCGCCGTACCGGAGCCGAGCAGCTGGATGCGCGGGGCGTTCGCCGGCGCGGACAGCCCGGCGGACTCCGCCGTGTTGAAGCGGTACAGGCCCTTGACGATGCCCTCGTCGATGCCGAGCCCGGCCGGCTTGGCGGGCTGCGGGAGCGGCTCGTTGTAGACCGTCAGGTAGTAGAAGACGTTCGGGTCCTCGCCCGGAGCCGGCTCGCCGTACATGCGGCGCAGGCCGTCCTTGACGATCGTCGCGATCTCGTAGGCGAAGGCCGGGTCGTACGACAGCGCGGCCGGGTTGGTCGCGGCGATCACCGGGGAGTGGCCGTCGGCGTGCTGGAGGCCCTCGCCGGTCAGGGTGGTACGGCCGGCGGTCGCGCCGACGAGGAAGCCGCGGCCGAGCTGGTCGCCGAGCTGCCACATCTGGTCGGCGGTGCGCTGCCAGCCGAACATCGAGTAGAAGATGTAGAAGGGGATCATCGCCTCGCCGTGCGTCGCGTACGCGGTGGACGCGGCGATGAAGTCGGCCATCGAACCGGCCTCGGTGATCCCCTCGTTGAGGATCTGGCCGTTCTTGGCCTCCTTGTAGTACATCAGCTGGTCACGGTCGACCGGCTCGTACGTCTGCCCCTTGGGCGAGTAGATGCCGAGCGACGGGAACAGGCTCTCCATGCCGAAGGTGCGCGCCTCGTCGGGGACGATCGGCACCCAGCGCTTCCCGGTCTCCTTGTCGCGGACCAGGTCCTTGACGAGCCGGACGAAGGCCATGGTGGTGGCCACGTTCTGCGAGCCGGAGCCCTTGTCGAAGGAGGCGAACGCCTTGTCGGCGGGGGCCGGCAGGGGCGCCAGGGCGTGGGTGCGACGGGCCGGAGCGGGACCGCCGAGGGCCGCGCGGCGCTCCTGGAGGTAACGCACCTCGGGGGAGTCGGCGCCCGGGTGGCCGTAGGGCACGACCCCGTCCGCGAAGGCGCTGTCCGGGATCGGCAGCTCCAGCAGCTCCCGCATCGTCTTGAACTCGTCCACCGTCAGCTTCTTCATCTGGTGGTTGGCGTTCTTCGACGCGAAGCCCTCGCCGAGGGTGTGGCCCTTGACCGTCTGGGCCAGGATCACGGTCGGCGCGCCCTTGAACTCGACGGCGGCCCTGTACGCGGCGTACACCTTGCGCGCCTCGTGACCACCGCGGGAGAGGTGGAAGCACTCCAGGATCTTGTCGTCGCTCAGCAGCTTCGCCATCTCGGCGAGCGCGGGGTCCTTGCCGAAGAAGTCGGCGCGGATGTAGGCGGCGTCGCGGGTCTGGTACGTCTGCACCTGCGCGTCCGGTACCTCGCGGAGGCGGCGGACCAGGGCCCCGGTGGTGTCCAGCCGGAACAGCTCGTCCCAGGCCGTGCCCCAGAGGGTCTTGACGACGTTCCAGCCCGCGCCGCGGAACTGGGCCTCCAGCTCCTGCACGATCTTGAAGTTGGCGCGCACCGGGCCGTCGAGGCGCTGCAGGTTGCAGTTGATGACGAAGGTGAGGTTGTCGAGACCCTCACGGGAGGCGAGTGCGAGGGCGGCCGTCGACTCCGGCTCGTCCATCTCGCCGTCACCGAGGAAGGCCCAGACGTGCGAGGACGAGACGTCCTTGATGCCGCGGGCGGTCAGGTAGCGGTTGAAGCGGGCCTGGTAGATGGCCGAGAGCGGGCCGAGGCCCATGCTCACCGTCGGGAACTCCCACAGCCAGGGCAGGCGGCGGGGGTGCGGGTACGACGGGAGGCCGTTGCCGCCGGCCTCCTGGCGGAAGTTGTCGAGGTGCGCCTCGGTCAGGCGGCCGTCGAGGAAGGCGCGGGCGTAGATGCCGGGGGAGGCGTGGCCCTGGATGTAGAGCTGGTCACCGCTCCCGTCGCCCTCCTTGCCCTTGAAGAAGTGGTTGAAGCCGGTCTCGTAGAGCCAGGCGGCGGAGGCGAAGGTGGCGATGTGGCCGCCGACGCCGTGCTTGCTGCCCCGGGTGACCATCGCGGCCGCGTTCCAGCGGTTCCACGCGGTGATCCTCCGCTCCATCTCCTCGTCGCCGGGGACGGGCGCCTCGGCGGCGGTGGGGATGGTGTTGAGGTAGTCGGTCTCCAGCAGCTTCGGCAGCGCGACGCCGTCCGCCTCGGCACGCTCCAGCGTGCGGCGCATCAGGTATGCGGCGCGGTGCGGCCCGGCCTCCCTGGCCACGGCGTCCACGGAGGCCTGCCACTCGGCAGTCTCCTCCGGGTCCCGGTCATGGAGCTGGTCGAGCGCGCTCGGCTGGATGGCCTGGGGGTCGGTCATGTCGCCGCCTTCCTTGGTCGAAGGGGGTTCCCTCGTCGGTAAGGGGTTCTTCGGGGGGTGCCCTTGGTCTTTGGCAGGACAGGGCGAAGGGCCCGGGTGCGAGCCCGTCGGTGACTCTAACTCCCTGATCGATGATCGATCAAAGGGTTCAAGGGCAAAACCTCTCGATTCCGAGAAAGTCGGCACGGGGTGCCTTCGGCGATGGCACCGGGTGACGTGATCAGGCCGGCGTTTACGCAGGTGGGGCGGTGTTTGAGCGGGGGAGTGCTCTTGTGTGGGAGGGGCTTGCCACCCTGCCTTTTCCGCCGCGGCGGCGATCAGCCGGGACGGCGGTTCTCGGCGGTGCCGAGTCGGCGTTGCGGGTGCTCGCCGTCGGTTCGGTGCTGCGTCGTCGTGGCTGGTCGCGCAGTTCCCCGCGCCCCTGGAGGGGCGTTGTTCGGCTCGCTCCTCCTTTTCCGCCGCGGCGGCGGTCAGCCGGGACGGCGGTTCTCGGCGGTGCCGAGTCGGCGCGGGTGCTCGCCGTCGGTTCGGTGCTGCGTCGTCGTGGCTGGTCGCGCAGTTCCCCGCGCCCCTGGAGGGGCGTTGTTCGGCTCGCTGCTCCTTTTCCGAGGCGACGGCGGTCAGCCGGGACGGGCGGCCTCGGTCGCGCAGTTCCCCGCGCCCCTGGCGGGCGCTGTCCTGCTCGTCCGTTCACGGCCTCGGGGCGCAGCCCAGGACGTGGGACTTCACGATGTCGGCGATGCGGGGGTCGCGGCGCTGGAAGGCGGCGACCAGTTCCTCGTGTTCCTCGGCGTACGACTGCTGGACCGTGCCCAGCCAGCGGATCGACAGGGCCGTGAAGACCTCGATGCCCAGGCCCTCCCAGGTGTGCAGCAGCACCGAGTTGCCGGCCGCCCGGACCAGCTCGCGGTGGAAGCCGACCGTGTGCCGCACCTGGGCCGTACCGTCGGCGTTCCGGTCGGCTTCGTACAGGGCCGCCACGTGCGGTTCGAGCGCCGAGCAGTCCTCCGCCAGCTTCTCCGCCGCCAGCTCCGCCGCGATCGCCTCCAAGCCGGCCCGCACCGGGTAGCTCTCCTCCAGGTCGGCCGCCGTCAGGTTCCGCACCCGCACGCCCTTGTTCGGCGCCGACTCGATGAGCCGGAGCGACTCCAGCTCGCGCAGCGCCTCCCTGACCGGCGTCTGGCTGACCTCCAGCTCCGTCGCGATCCGCCGCTCCACGATCCGCTCGCCCGGCTTCCAGCGCCCGCTGACGATCCCCTCCACGATGTGCTCGCGGATCTGTTCGCGCAGCGAGTGGACGACGGGCGCGGTCATGGGAGCTCCTTAAGGGCGTTTGACGTTTAGACAATAAGGCCGGACCGTCTTTCGGGAGAGGCGCACGGGGGCGCTTTCGCGCAGGTGAGACGAGACTTACACGCTGCCTGGTGAGACGACGGTGCCCCGCCCGGAAGAAATCCGGACGGGGCACCGTGGAACCCGCTGGGGATCAGAGACCGAGCTCGACCTCGAACTCGCCCGCCTCCAGGATCGCCTTGACGGCCGTCAGGTAACGGGCCGCGTCGGCGCCGTCCACCAGGCGGTGGTCGTAGGACAGGGTCAGGTACGTCATGTCGCGGACGCCGATGACCGTGCCCTCCTCCGTCTCGATGACCGCCGGACGCTTGACCGTGGCACCGATGCCGAGGATCGCGACCTGGTTCGGCGGCACGATGATCGTGTCGAACAGTGCGCCGCGCGAGCCGGTGTTGGAGATGGTGAAGGTCGCGCCGGACAGCTCGTCCGGGGTGATCTTGTTGGCGCGGACCTTGCCGGCCAGGTCGGCCGTGGCCTTGGCGATACCGGCGATGTTGAGGTCGCCGGCGTGCTTGATGACCGGGGTCATCAGGCCCTTCTCCGAGTCCACCGCGATACCGACGCTCTCGGTGTCGAAGTAGGTGATCGTGCCCTCTTCCACGTTGATCCGGGCGTTGACGGCCGGGTGGGCCTTCAGCGCCTGGGCCGCCGCCTTCACGAAGAACGGCATCGGGGAGAGCTTGACGCCCTCGCGGGCCGCGAACGAGTCCTTGGCCTGGGCGCGCAGGCGCATCAGGCGGGTCACGTCGACCTCGACGACCGAGGACAGCTGCGCCTGCTCGTGCAGCGCCTTGACCATGTTGTCGCCGATGACCTTGCGGATGCGGGGCATCTTGACGGTCTGGCCACGGAGCGGGGAGACCTCCAGCGCCGGGGCCTTCTTGGCAGCGGCGGCGGCCGGAGCGGCGGCGGCCGGAGCCGGGGCAGCGGCGGCGGCCTTCGCGGCCTCGGCGGCGGCGAGCACGTCCTGCTTGCGGATCCGGCCGCCGACGCCGGTGCCCTTGACGGCGCCCAGGTCGACACCGTTCTCGGCGGCGAGCTTGCGGACCAGCGGGGTGACGTAGGCACCCTCGTCGACCGGAGCGGCCGGGGCCGGCGCCGGGGTGACGGGGGCAGGGGCAGCGGCCACCGGAGCGGGGGCCGGAGCCGGGGCGGTCGGAGCCGGCGCGGCGGCGACCGGAGCCGGTGCCGGAGCGGCCGGGGCGGGCGCGGGGGCCGGAGCCGGGGCCGCGGGCGCCGGGGCAGCGGCGGCGGGCGCCGGAGCCGGGGCGGCCGGGGCGGGGGCGGCCGCCGGAGCGGCACCCGGGGCGCCGATGACAGCGAGCTTGGCGCCGACCTCGGCGGTCTCGTCCTCGCCGACCGTGATCTCCAGCAGCACACCGGAGACGGGCGCCGGGATCTCGGTGTCGACCTTGTCGGTCGAGACCTCGAGCAGCGGCTCGTCGGCCTCGACGGAGTCGCCGACCGACTTCAGCCAGCGGGTGACGGTGCCCTCGGTGACGGACTCACCGAGCGCGGGCAGGACCACGTCCGTACCGGACGCGCCGCCGGCCGGAGCGGCGGGGGCGGCGGCAGCGGGGGCCGGGGCGGGGGCGGCGGGGGCCTCGGCGACCGGCGCGGGGGCCGGGGCGGCGACAGGCTCGGCGGCCGGGGCCGGAGCGGCAGCGGGCGCGCCGGTGCCGTCGTCGATGATCGCCAGCTCGGCGCCCACCTCGACCGTCTCGTCCTCGGCGACCTTGATCGAGGCCAGGATGCCCGAGGCGGGGGCCGGGATCTCGGTGTCGACCTTGTCGGTCGAGACTTCGAGCAGTGGCTCGTCGGCCTCGACGCGCTCGCCCTCGGCCTTCAGCCAGCGGGTGACAGTGCCCTCGGTGACGCTCTCGCCGAGCGCCGGAAGGGTTACGGAAACCGCCATGGTTTCGGTTGCTCCTTACGAATTGCGGAAGTCTGAGTCGTCGCTTGCGTCGACCGAGGGTCAGTCGTGCGAGTGGAGGGGCTTGCCGGCCAGGGCCAGGTGGGCCTCGCCGAGCGCCTCGTTCTGCGTCGGGTGGGCGTGGATGAGCTGGGCGACCTCGGCGGGCAGGGCCTCCCAGTTGTAGATCAGCTGGGCCTCGCCGACCTGTTCGCCCATGCGGTCGCCGACCATGTGGACGCCGACCACGGCACCGTCCTTCACCTGGACGAGCTTGATCTCGCCGGAGGTGTTGAGGATCTTGCTCTTGCCGTTGCCCGCCAGGTTGTACTTCAGAGCGACGACCTTGTCCGCACCGTAGATCTCCTTGGCCTTGGCCTCGGTGATGCCCACGGAGGCGACCTCGGGGTGGCAGTACGTCACCCGCGGCACGCCGTCGTAGTCGATCGGGACGGCCTTCAGACCGGCCAGGCGCTCCGCCACCAGGATGCCCTCGGCGAAGCCGACGTGCGCGAGCTGGAGCGTCGGGACCAGGTCGCCGACGGCGGAGATGGTCGGGACGTTCGTCCGCATGTACTCGTCGACCAGGACGTAGCCGCGGTCCATGGCGACACCCTGCTCCTCGTAGCCGAGACCGGCGGAGACGGGGCCGCGGCCGACGGCGACGAGCAGGACCTCGGCCTCGAACTCCTTGCCGTCGGCGAGGGTGACCTTGACACCGTCGGCGGTGTACTCGGCCTTCGAGAAGAAGGTGCCCAGGTTGAACTTGATGCCGCGCTTGCGGAAGGCGCGCTCAAGAAGCTTGGAGGAGTTCTCGTCCTCGACCGGGACGAGGTGCTTGAGGCCCTCGACGACGGTGACGTCGGCACCGAAGGACTTCCACGCGGAGGCGAACTCGACGCCGATGACACCGCCGCCCAGGATGATCGCGGACTTCGGCACGCGGTCCAGGACGAGGGCGTGGTCGGAGGAGATGATCCGGTTGCCGTCGATCTCCAGGCCCGGCAGCGACTTCGGCACGGAGCCGGTCGCGAGGAGCACGTGGCGGCCCTGGATGCGCTGGCCGTTCACGTCCACCGAGGTGGGGGAGGACAGCCGCCCCGTGCCCTCGATGTACGTCACCTTGCGCGAGGCGATCAGACCCTGCAGGCCCTTGTACAGGCCGGAGATGACACCGTCCTTGTACTTGTGGACGGCGGGGACGTCGATGCCCTCGAAGGTGGCCTTGACGCCGAACTGCTCGCTCTCGCGGGCCTGGTCGGCGATCTCGCCCGCGTGCAGCAGGGCCTTGGTGGGGATGCAACCCCGGTGCAGGCAGGTACCGCCGACCTTGTCCTTCTCGATCAGGGCGACGTCCAGGCCCAGCTGCGCCCCGCGCAGGGCCGCGGCGTAACCGCCACTACCACCGCCGAGGATCACTAGGTCGAAAACGGTGCTGGCGTCGTTCGCCACGTCACGTCCTCCATGCATGTGCGCCGTACGCCGGTCAACGGTGACCGCGCGGCGGCTGGTGTCCGGCCGCTCTTCTTCGGCCCTGTGGGTGGGGCCCTGTCCTGCCGAGCCCCATCTTCGCACTTGTCGGAGGTGAACGAGACGCGGGGCTGGGGTGTGAGACACCACACGCAGCGCCCCGAAAGGGGTGCGGGGAACTGCACGAGAACCCCCCGCGGCCCGCGGTCGCCCGCCGACGGACCTGACCGGGTCAACGGGCGACGGGGCCTCGCGCTACCCGCATGCGAGGCCCCGTCCACAAAACCCGACGTCAGCCCAGGTCGCCCTCGGCCGTCAGCTCCGCCAGCCGCACCAGCGTCCGCACCGCGGACCCCGTGCCCCCCTTCGGCGTGTAGCCGAAGGCGCCGCCCTCGTTGAAGGCCGGTCCCGCGATGTCCAGGTGCGCCCAGGTGATCCCCTCGCCCACGAACTCGCGCAGGAAGAGCCCGGCGACCAGTCCGCCGCCCATCCGCTCGCCCATGTTCGCGATGTCCGCGGTGGGGGAGTCCATCCCCTTGCGCAGGTGCTCGGGCAGCGGCATCGGCCACGCCGGCTCGCCCACCTCCTCCGCGGCCTCGTGCACCGCGGAGCGGAACGCGTCGTCGTTCCCCATGACCGCGAAGGTCCGGCTGCCCAGCGCCATCATCATCGCGCCGGTCAGCGTCGCCACGTCCACGATCGCGTCCGGCTGCTCCGCCGACGCCGCCCACAGCGCGTCGGCGAGCACCAGCCGGCCCTCGGCGTCCGTGTTGAGCACCTCGACGGTCTTGCCGCTGTACATGCGCAGCACGTCACCGGGGCGCACGGCGGTGCCGGACGGCATGTTCTCGGCCAGCGCCAGCCACCCGGTCACGTTGACCGGCAGGCCGAGCCGCGCCGCCACCACGACGGCCGCGAACACCGCCGCCGCGCCGCTCATGTCGCACTTCATCGTCTCGTTGTGGCCGGCCGGCTTGAGCGAGATGCCGCCCGAGTCGTAGGTGATGCCCTTGCCGACGAACGCGAGGTGCTTGTCCGCGTCGGCGTGCGTGTACGACAGCTTCACCAGCCGCGGGGTGGCCGCCGAGCCGCCGCCGACGCCGAGGATGCCGCCGTACCCGTCCTTGGCGAGCGCCTTGTCGTCCAGCACCTGGATCTTGAGGCCGTGCTCCTTGGCCGCGCCCTGCGCGATCGCCGCGAACGCGGCGGGCGTGAGGTCGTTCGGCGGGGTGTTGACCAGGTCACGGGCCCGGTTGAGCTCCTCGGAGACGGCCGTGGCGCGGGCCAGGGCCGCCTTGTGGGCGGCGTCCCGCGGCTTGCCGCCGAGCAGCACGCCGTCGGCGAGCGGCGACCGGTCGTTCTTCGCCTTCAGGCTCCTGCCGGTGCCGGCCCCGTTGCCCTTGTACGTGTCGAAGGAGTAAGCGCCGAGCAGCACGCCCTCGGCGATCGCGCCCACGGCGGCCGCGTCCTCGACGGGCAGCGCGAAGGCCGCCTTCTTGGCCCCGGCCAGCGCGCGGGCGGCGACACCCGCCGCCCGGCGCAGCGCCTCGGCCTCGAAGTCCGCGTCCGGGCCGGGCTCGGTGCCCAGGCCCACCGCGATGACCAGCGGGGCCTTGAAGCCGGCCGGGGCGGGCAGCTTCGTCAGTTCGCCCTCGGCACCCGAGGCTCCGAGGGTCTCCAGGACGGCTGCCAGCTTGCCGTCGTAGGCCGTGTCCACGGCTTCGGCGCCCGGGGCGACGACCGGGCCCTTGGCGCCCTTGGCGACACCGATCACGATCGCGTCGGCCCGGAGGCCGGGCGCCGCTGAGGTGCTGAGAGTGAGAGCAGTCACGGTGGTGGAATCTCGCTTCCGATGTTGAGTTGCAGTGGCCGAGAGGGTGGGTCGACCGGGCCCGGGAAGCGACCCCGGGGAGTGCCCTCGGGTCGCGTTGTGACCGGGGCCTTCACCCCGCGTCGGCGAACACCCGGGACGAGCCTACGCGTGTGTATGCGTTCGCTCATTCCTGCGGGTGTTCACCTGAGGGTGGCGTCGTAGCCACTTTCCCCCGCACCGGGCCTCGGTGTCCGGGCCGTCCCCGGGGTGGGAGATCATCCGGGGGAACGCCGCCGCCCACCCTGGAGCCCGCCCGGTGAAACTCCGCATCGCCCCGCTGCTCGCCCTCCCGGCCCTGCTCGCCGGCTGCACCCAGGCCCCGGACGCGGGCGACGCCGGGCGCTGGCAACCGAGGCCGGGCATCAGCTGGCAGTGGCAGCTGAGCGGCCGGGTCGACACCACCGTCGACGCGGCCGTCTACGACATCGACGGCTTCGACCAGTCCGCGGCGACGGTCGCCACGCTGCACGGCAAGGGCCGCAAGGCCATCTGCTACCTCTCCACCGGTGCCTACGAGGACTGGCGCCCCGACGCGAAGAAGTTCCCCGCGTCGGTGCTCGGCCGCGGTAACGGCTGGGAGGGCGAGCGCTGGCTGGACATCCGCCGTACCGAGGTGCTGAAGCCGTTGATGGCGGCCCGCTTCGACATGTGCAGGGAGAAGGGCTTCGACGCGGTGGAGCCCGACAACATGGACGGCTACAAGAACCGCACCGGCTTCCCCCTCACGGCGGCCGACCAGCTCCGCTACAACAGGCTCGTCGCCGGGCTCGCCCACGACCGGGGCATGGCGGTGGGCCTCAAGAACGACCTGGACCAGATACCGCAGCTGGTGGGCGACTTCGACTTCGCGGTGAACGAGCAGTGCGCGCAGTACGGCGAGTGCGACGACCTGAAGCCGTTCGTCGAGGCGGACAAGGCGGTCTTCCACGTGGAGTACGAACTGCCGACGAACAGGTTCTGCGCACAGTCACGCAAGCTGAGGCTGAGCTCGCTGGAGAAGAAGTACGAGCTGGGGGTGTGGCGAAAGACCTGCTGAGACGCCTCAGCCCCCGAACGAGAACACCACCAGCGCCGCGGTCGCCGCCGTCTCGGCAAGCGCCCCGAACACGTCGCCGGTCACCCCGCCGAACCGCCGCCGGCAGTGCCGCAGCAGCCCGTCCGTCGCGGCCTCCGCCACCACCACCGCGAGCAGCGCCCGCAGGCTGTCGCCCGGTCCGACCAGCGCCCCGGCGCCGGCCGCGAGCAGCATCACCGCGAACGTCACCACGGTCGCCCCCGCCTTGGGCACCACCCCGGCCACCGCCGCCCCCAGCCCCTCCGGACGGGCGGCCGGCACCCCCTCCACCGCGGCCAGCGTCAGCGCCAGCCGGGCCGCCGTCGCCGCGACGACCGTCGCCAGGACACCGTGCTGCCACCCGTCGCCGTACGCCTGGGCCAGCGCGGCCACCTGCCCCAGCAGGACGAAGACCAGGGTGACGACCCCGAACGGCCCGATGTCCGACTGCTTCATGATCCGCAGGGCGTCCTCGGCGGGCTTGCCGCTGCCCAGGCCGTCGGCGGTGTCGGCGAGGCCGTCCAGGTGCAGCGCCCGGGTGAGCACGGCCGGTACGGCGACGGCGGCCACCGCGGCCACCAGCGCGCTCGCCCCGGCCGCCAGCAGCAGCGCGCCGACCGCCCCCGCGCAGGCGCCGACCGCGAGGCCGGCGAGCGGGGCGGACAGCATGCCGCCGCGGGCCGCCCCGCGGTCCCAGCGGGTGACCTTCACGGGGAAGACGGTGAGCGTGCCGAAGGCGAAGCGGACGCCGTCCAGCCAGGGAGTCGCAGAGGTCACAGCCACCGGCGCAGGTTACCCGGTGGTCAGGGAGCCGCGGCCGGGCCGGACTCCGGGCTCGGCTCCCCGCCAGGGATAAAGTGCGCACATGGGACATTGGCTGGAGCGGAACATCGTCGAGCCGGGCAAACTCCCGCTGCTGCTCGCCCTGACCGCCTTCGTCCTGACCTTCGTGATCACCCGGGTCGTCACCCGGCTGATCCGCGCCGGAAAGGGCCCGTTCGGCAACGTTCGGGCGGGCGGGCTGCACATCCACCACGTGGTCCCCGGCGTCGTCCTCGTCGTCATCGGCGGCTTCGGCGCGGTCGCCGCCTCCCGCAACGGCCTCGGCGCGGCCCTCGCCGCGATCGTCTTCGGGATCGGCGCGGGGCTCGTCCTCGACGAGTTCGCGCTCATCCTGCACCTCGGCGACGTCTACTGGACCGAGGAGGGCCGCAAGAGCGTCGAGGCCGTCGTCATCACGGCCGCACTGGTGGGGCTGCTGCTCGCCGGCTTCTCGCCGTTCGGCGTCAACGACCTCTCGCCGGACGAACTCCAGGGCCGGGGGACCTTCATCGCGAACGTCGTGGCCAACTTCGCCTTCTCCCTCGTCGTCCTGAGCAAGGGCAAGACGCGCACCGCGATCTTCGGGGTGATCGTCCCCCTGGTCGCGATCGTCGGCGCGGTCCGGCTCGCCCGCCCCGGCTCGGTCTGGGCCCGCCGCTTCTACGGCAACCGGCCGCGCGCCCGCGCCAGGGCCCGGCTGCGCACCTACCACCACGATCGCCGCTGGTCCCGGCTCACCCTGACCCTTCAGGACTGGATCGGCGGCAAACCCGACCGCCCCGAGCCGCTGCGACTGCCCGGCCACGGCCACGGTCCCGGTCCCGGACCCGGCCCTGACCCCGGCCGCCGGTGACGCCACCGGTGCCGAAGCCGCCGCCCCACGGGCGCGGCCGCGCACAGCGCCGCCGTGCCCGCGATGGCCGCGAGGTGCTCCTTCCCGGCCAGGTTGTCCTTCAGTGCCACCTCGACCGCCATCGCGGCCGCCACCGCGCCGGTGGTGACGTAGGCGCCGTACCGCCAGCCCAGATAGACCGCGAGCCCGACGACGGCGGCCGACGGGCCGGTGTCCACCACCCGGGCGTCCGAGGCCGGCAGCCCCAGTTGCCCGTGCGGCCCCAGCGCGATGCCCATCCGCGCGTACAGCGTGCCGGCCAGGGTCGCCACGTAGGCGACGGCCAGGGTCCGCCACCAGCCCAGGCACACCTCGGCGATGCCGAAGACCACCAGGATCTGGGCCAGCGCGCCCCACACCGGCAGGTCCAGGGCCGGCACGAACAGCGACAGGGGAGTACGCGACAGGGAGGCCCAGAACGGGTCCGCCGCGCGCACCGCCCCGACGTCCTGCACGATGCCGAAGCCCCACGGCTGGTTCTGCGTGAACTGGAGCAGCGCGGTCAGGCACACCGCCCCCGCCGTCATCGGCACCGCCCGCAGCCGGCGCTTCGCCAGCGGGCCGCGCACGGTGGCGTACAGCAGCCCCCACTCGGCGCGGGCCCAGCGGGCGAGCGGCGTCATCCGGTGGTCCTCATCCCTGCGTTTCCCTCTGCGTGTCCAGGTGCTTGCGATGCACCCACTTCGGCAGCCCCGGCGCCTCCAGGAACCCTTCGGCGCGCGCCGAGGCCAGGCCGATGCGCGGCAGGTCCGCGCTCTTCTCGAAGAGCAGGAACCGCGGTTCCCAGATGGGCCGGTACTTGGCGTTCGCCCGGTACAGGGACTCGATCTGCCACCACCGGGAGAAGAAGCTCAGCAAGGACCTCCACAGCCGCAGCACCGGCCCGGCGCCGAGCCGCGCACCACGTTCGAAGACCGAACGGAACATCGCGAAGTTGAGCGAGACCTGCGTGATCCCGATCTCGCCGGCCCGCCGGAGCAGTTCGATGACCATGAACTCCATCAGCCCGTTGTCGGAGTCCCGGTCCCGCCGCATGAGATCGAGGGACAGGCCGCCCGGCCCCCACGGCACGAAGGAGAGCAGGGCCCGCAGCTCACCCGCCCCGTCCGTGCACTCCAGCATCACGCACCGCCCGTCCCGGCCGTCCCCGAGCCGCCCCAGCGCCATGCTGAACCCGCGCTCGGTGGCCCCGTCCCGCCAGTCGTCCGCACGCCTGACCAGGTACGACATCTCGTCCGCCGGGATGTCCTCGTGGCGGCGGATCCGCACCTGGTACCCGGCCCGGCCGACCCGGTTGTACGCCTGCCGGACGGTCCGCATCGCCCGCCCCTCCAGCGTGAACTCGGCGACCTCGACGATCGCCTCGTCACCGAGCTCCAGCGCGTCGAGGCCGTGCCGTGCGTACACGGTCCCGGCCTCCTCGCCCGCCCCCATCACCGCCGGGATCCACCCGTGCGCCCGCGCCTCGCCGAGCCACGGCACGATGGCCCCCGGCCACGCCTCCGGATCGCCGATCGGATCCCCCGAGGCGAGCGACACCCCGCCCACCACCCGGTACGCGACCGCCGCCTTCCCGGTCGGCGACCACACCACACTCTTCTCGCGCCGCAGCGCGAAGTACCCGAGCGAGTCCCGCTCGCCGTGCCGCTCGAGCAGGGCCCGCAGCTGCTTCTCGTCGTCCTCGGTGATCGGGTCGACGGCGCGGCGGGAGCGGAAGGCGGCGTAGAGGACGGCGAGCACGAGGAGGGTGCTGAGCACGTTGATGACGACGTTCACCCAGTTGGGCGGCGCGATGTACGGGAACCGGGAGGGGTCTGCGGCGACCGACACCAGGCGCAGGGTGCCGTAGTGCCAGCGCTCCAGGAACGTCGAACGCGCGGCGTGCGGTGCCTGGTCGGTGGCGGTCACGAGCAGCGCGGCGAGCAGTGAGGCGACGAGACCGCCGCCGACGGCGACGGTGGCGGCGAGGCGCGGGTTGGACCGGTCGCCCTTCGCGTAGAACTCCCGCCGCCCGACCAGCAGCGCCACGACGAAGGCGGCGGTCAGCACGATCGAGATCCAGTTCTGCGCGTACCGCCGGATCTCCGGGAACGCCATGGCGAACGCGAACAGTGCGAGGAACAGGCCGCTCAGCACCAGGTTGAGAATCCACGCGGCCCGCTTCCGGCGGCGCATCGTGATCGCGAGGAACGCGGTGAACACGCCGGAGGCGAAGCCGGCCGTCAGCAGGTACGGAGTGAAGTAGTTCTCCTGGTTGTGCCGCCGCACGTCCTGACCCAGCGACAGCCAGACCGCACTGAGGAAATTGACGAAGGTGACGGCCCGCAAGTACCAGACGGCGAAGGCAGCGGCCCGCCGGGAAACCCCCGCACCCCGCCGCCCCGACCCGCGTCCCTCACACCGCTCCGCGGCAATTCGGACATCTCCCATGGAGAGCGATCATATGGGCGCTCCCACCCCAAACCCCGCCGCACGCACACACGGACCGCGGGCCCCCGCCGCTGCCGGCCGCACGCCTGCCGGTCTCCGCTGCCGCCCGCAACGGCGATCGGCCGGGACGGCACATCCCTGCGGTGCCGTCCGCGCGGTGCCGTCCCGGCCGTGACCCGTGGCTGCCGCTACTCCTCCGGCTTCTCCTCGGCTTCCGGCTTCTCCTCGGCCTCCGGCTTCTCCGGGAGTTCCGCCGCCAGTGCGGCCGCGGCCTGGACCAGGGGCAGGGCCAGCAGGGCGCCCGCGCCCTCGCCGACCTTCACGCCCTGTTCCAGGAGGGGCTCCAGAGCCATCCGGTCCAGGGCCTTGGCCTGTCCGGGCTCCCCGCTGTCGTGGCCGGCCAGCCACCAGTCCGGCGCCCGGAACGCGATCCGCTGCGCGACCAGCGCACACGCGGCCGCCACCACTCCGTCGAGCACCACCGGCAGCTTCCGCGCCGCCGACTGCAACAGGAACCCGGTCATCGCCGCGAGATCGGCCCCGCCGACCGTCGCCAGCAACTGCAACTGGTCCCCGAGCACCGGCCGCGCCCGCCGCAACGCGTCCCGGATCGCCGCGCACTTCCGCATCCACGCGAGGTCGTCGATGGCGAGCCCGCCGCGCCCGGTCACCACGGACGCGTCCGTCCCGCACAGCGCCGCGACCAGGGTGGAGGCCGCCGTGGTGCCGCCGACGCTGACGTCGCCGAGAACCACCAGATCGGTCCCCGAGTCGGCCTCCTCGTCGGCCAGCGCGACCCCCGCCCGGAAGGCCGCCTCGGCCTCCTCCAGGGTCAGCGCGTCCTCGATGTCGATACGGCCGCTGCCCCGCCGCACCCGGTGCCGTACGACCTCCTCGGGCAGCGCGTCCGGGTCGCAGTCCAGCGCCATGTCCACGATCCGGACCGGCACCCCGAGCCGCCGGGCCAGTACCGCCACCGGACTTGCCCCCTCCAGGACCGCCCGCACCAGCAGCTCCGCGGTGCCCGCCGGCCGGGCGGAGACGCCGAGTTCGGCGACACCGTGGTCACCGGCGAAGAGCAGCACCCGCGGCCGTTCCACCGGCCGTACCGGTACCGAACCCTGCGCGGCGGCCAGCCACTCGCCCAGGTCGTCGAGGCGGCCCAGCGACCCGGGCGGCACGGTCAGCCGCTCCCGGCGCGCCTCGGCGTCACGGCGCACACCGCCGTCGGGGCGCTCGATCAGATCGGTGAAGTCGTCGAGATTAAGCGAGCTCATTCGCCGAACAGTACCGGCACCCGACGAACGGTTAGGTGCCAGATCGCCGGCCCACCCGCACGGCGCCTTGGCAGGCAAGATCGGTATCCCATACGTTCCGGTTTGCAGTGGATTGCGTTCAGGGAGTACTGGGAGCACAGGGAGCCGCCCATGCCGCCGCGCACGCCCGAACTCGCCGCGGGCCCCGACCGGTTCCACGAGCCGCGCCGCGAGGACTGCCCCTGGTGCGGCTCCAGGCGCCTGCGCACCCGCCTGCGCGCGCCCGACCTGCTGCACCACCGGCCCGGCACCTTCACCGTCGACGAGTGCCGGGACTGCGCCCACACCTTCCAGAACCCCCGGCTGTCCCCGGCCGGCCTCGCCCTCTACCACCGGGACTTCTACGACGGCCGCCTGGAGGACTACACCGACCGCCTCCACGCCACCCGCGCCGGCCGCCGTCGGCACCGCGCCGCCGCCCGCGTGCTGCTGGCGCTTTCGGAGCCGGAGAGCTGGCTGGACGTCGGCACGGGCCACGCCCACTTCCCGCGCGCGGCGCAGGAACTCTTCGCGTACACGTCGTTCGACGGCCTCGACCCGACCCTGCGCGTGGGGCGCGCCCAGGTCGAGGGCCACATCGAGGAGGCCCACTGCGGCTACCTGGCCACGCCGGAGGTGCTGGCCCGGCTGCGCGGCCGCTACGACGTCGTCAGCATGTTCCACCACCTCCAGCACACCCCCGACCCGCGAGCCGAACTCCGCGCCGCCCTCACCGCGCTGCGTCCCGGCGGCCACGTCCTCATCGACGTCCCGAACCCGCGCAGCGCGTTCGCCCGCCTCCTCGGCAAGTGGTGGATCCCCTACGGCCAGCCCCGCCACCTGCACCTGATGCCGCCGGCCAACCTGCGGGCGGAGCTGGAGTCGCAGGGCTGCGAGATCCTCGGAACCGACCGGAGGTCGCCCCATCTGCCGTGCGACATCTCGGCGGCGCTCGGCCTGGTGCTCGGCCGGCTGCTGCCGAAGCGGTGGCTGCGGGCGGCGGCACCGCTGGTCGCCGCCGCGAGCATCGCCGACCACGCCCTGGCCCCGCTGCTCCGCCGGACGCCGTTCTCCAACGCGTACCGGATCGTCGCGAGAAAGGGGCGGTGACGGCCGGTCGTGCAACTGCGGGCCGGTGGGGGCTTGTCGCGCAGTTCCCCGCGCCCCTTACGGGGCACGCCCCGGTTACGGGCAGTCGCACCGCCGCGGGCCGCTGGGGGGGTGCTCGCGCAGTTCCCCGCGCCCCTGAAAGAACAAAGACTCAGCTGCGGGCAGGCGTGCCGCAGGGCGGCACGGGTGGGCGCAGCGGCACCCGGCAAGCGCCGGTAAGCGACCCCACCCCCCGCCCCCACTCACCTCAGCACCACCGCCTGCCCCGCCACCACCAGCACCACCTGCTCGCACTCGCCCGCGAACGCCGCGTTCAGGCGCCCCAGTTCATCCCGGTAGCGGCGCCCGGACGCCGTGGCCGGCACGATCCCCGACCCCACCTCGTTCGACACGGCCACCACCGTCCGCCGCGTCCCCCGCACCGCCTCCGTCAGCTCCCGCACCCGCTCCCGCAGGACCTTCTCCCCGCCCGACGCCCACTCCGTGTCGTCCCACGCCCCGGCGGCGTCCATCGCGTCCGTCAGCCACAGCGACAGGCAGTCGATCAGCAGCGCCGGCCCGTCCTGCGCCAGCAACGGCACGAGGTCGCACGTCTCCGTCGTACGCCAGGACCCCGGCCGCCGCTCCTGGTGCGTGGCCACCCGCGCCGCCCACTCGGTGTCCCCGCCGCGCGTACCGCCGGTGGCGACGTACAGCACGTCGGGGAAGGACTCCAGCCGCCGCTCGGCCTCCACGGACTTCCCCGACCGGGCGCCGCCCAGCACCAGCGTGCGGCGCGGTACGTCGGGCACGTCCTCGTACACCCCCACCGTCAGCGTCGTCCCGTCCGGCACCGCGCGCGCCCCGGCCGCGGCCAGGCGGCGGCGCAACTCCGGTCCTGGCGGCACGTCGTGGCCGAGATGGACGGCGACGACGTCCGTGGCGGGCCCGGCCGCGCCGACCGCCCGGAGGCGCGCCAGCGCGTCCGGGCGCCCCACGACGTCGAGGAGCACCAGGTCGTACGCCTCCGCACTCCCGTTCTCCAGCCCGGCCTGCGCCCCGCCCGGCGGCAGGTACAGCAGCCGCTGTCCGTCGGGGCCGGTCACCGCGTACCCGGTGCCGCCCGCGTCCATCGCCACCGCCCGCACCCGATGCCCCGTCAGCAGCGCGAGCTCCCGCCCGTCCGGCACCCGCCCCGGCTGCGGCAGCCCGGCCGGCACCTCGACGGCGGGCCCGTCGTGCGGATGCGACAGCAGCACCTGCCGTACCCCGCCGAGGGACAGCCCGGCACGGGCCGCCGCGAACGCCGCCCCCGGCGTCAGATCGAGCAGCAGCGTCCCGTCGACGAGCACCGCGGTCGCGGCCCGCGCATCCTCCCCGACGGCACCCGCACAGGCCGCACAGGGACAACCGGACTGAGGCAGCCCCGCGGGGGCACCGGTACCGAGCAAAGTCACTTCCACGCACTGATTTTCACCCGTCCCAACGGTTCCTGCTTGAGCGGCGTCCAGCGGGGCGTGCCCCGAAGGGGCGCGGGGAACCGCGCGAGCAGCCCCCACCGGCCCGGTACCTGCCCCACAACCAGCGGAGTTTTCGTCGGCGCCCTTATACGATGCACCAGTTGGATCAAAGGAGGCCTACATGGCGGCATGGACATGGCGGTTCGAGAAGGCCGACGGGACGGAGGTCCAGCCCGCGGTGGAGCCCGAGGAGTTCACCACCCAGGGCGACGCCGAGTCGTGGATCGGCGAACAGTGGAAGGCCCTGCTGGCCGGCGGCGCCGACCAGGTGCGGCTCTACGAGGACGCCACCGAGATCTACGGGCCGATGAGTCTGCACGCGGACGAGTCCTGAGACGTGCCGGTCCGGGGCGGCCCGCACCGGCCGCCCCGCCGGTCACCGGTTCACTGGGCGCCCAGCGTCACGTCCACCGTCCTGCGGATGCCGTCCCGGCTGTAGGTCACCGTCGTCTTCTGCCCCGGCCGGTCCGCGGCGAGCGACTCGGCCAGTGAGGTGATGGTGGTGATGTCGTCGCCACCCAGTCCGGTGATGATGTCCCCGGGCCGGATGCCCGCCTTGTCGGCCGCGTCGCCGTGCTTCACGGTCACCACGGCCACCCCGGCCGGCCGGTAGTTCACGTCGACCACCGTGCGCCCGCTGATGCCCAGCGCGGCCCGCCCCGAGTCGGTGACCTTGCCCTGCTTGATGATCTGGTCGGCGACCGTCTTCACCATCGACCCCGGGATGGCGAACCCGATCCCGGGCGCCGCACTGCCGCCGAGGTCGGGGTCGCTCGCGGCGAGCGTCGGGATGCCGATGACCTGGCTGCTCAGGTCGACCAGGGCACCGCCGCTGTTGCCGGGGTTGATGGCAGCCGAGGTCTGCACCATGTTGGGGATGGTGGCGCCCGTACCATCGCCCGCCGTGTTCTCGCTGACGGTCCGTCCGGTCGCCGACACGATGCCCTCGGTCACGCTGGACGACAGCCCGAGCGGCGATCCCATGGCCAGTGTGATCTGCCCGACCGTGACCTTCTCGGTGTCCCCGAAGACGGCCGCCTTCAGACCCTCCGGGATCTTGTCGAGCCGGATCACCGCCAGGTCCTGCTCGGGGTAGGAGTACACCAGCGTCGCGGTCAGCGGTTCCTCGGTGCTGGCCGTCGTCACCTTGAACTTCTTCTCGTTCCCCACGACGTGCGCGTTGGTGACGATGTGTCCGTTGCCGTCGTAGACCACGCCCGACCCCAGGTCGCTGCTGGCCTGGATCTGCACGACCGACGGCAGGACGTCCTTGATCACCTTCTGGTACCGGTCCTGCAGCTCCGTCGCCGCCAGCGGGACGGCCGCCGCCTGCGCGGCCCGGGCGGCCGAGGCGTCCTCGGCCGCGCCGCCGTCGAAAGCGGAACATCCGGAGGCCAGGGCGAGGCAGCAGGAACCGAGCACGGCGGCCGAACGCAGGGTCCGGCGGGCGGGGGAAGCGTCCATGCCCCGAGTCTCGTCGCAGCGGTGACGCCCCGGCTCGCGCTGCTGGCCCGAACGAGCGGCACCGGGCGCGGCGGGATCAGCCGCGGACCCCGCACAGGTGCAGCAGCGCCGCGACCGTCCGGTACGGATCCGTCCGCCCGGCCCGCTCCTCCACCGCGAGCAGCGTCTCCAGGTCGGCCGGTGCCCCGGCGCCGTCCGCGGCGGTGTCCGTGAACACCCGTACGCCGTACCAGGACTGCAGCGGCGCGCCGATGCCGGCGAGGGCGCCGGTCAGGGTGGTCAGCCGGTCCGCCCGGACGTCCAGGCCCAGCCTGTTCCGGTAGGAGACGGTGTCGAAGGACTCCAGGGCGCCCGCCCAGTCACCGCTCAGCCCCGGCCGCATCGCCAGCGCGTCCGCGTTGCGCACCAGCAGCGACAGCAGCCCGCCCGGGGCCAGCATCCGGGCCAGCCCGGCGAGCAGCGCGTCCGGCTCCGCGACGTACATCAGCACCCCGTGGCAGAGCACCACGTCGAAGCTGCCCGGCAGGAAGTGGACGCCGGTGTCCCGCCCGTCCCCCTGGACGACCCGCACCCGCTCGCGGACGCCCTCCGGCTCGGCGGCCAGGGCCTCCCGCGCGGCCGCGACCATCGCCGGTTCCCGCTCCACACCGGTCACCTGGTGCCCGGCGCGGGCCAGCCGCAGCGCCTGCGTGCCCTGGCCCATCCCCACGTCGAGCACCCGCAGCCGCTGCCCGACCGGGAAACGCCCGGCTATCTGCTCGTCGAGCTGACGGGCCACCAACTGCTGCCGCACCACATCACGCAGCCCGCCCAGCTTGTCCAGCCAGGCCTTCGCCGCACCCCCGGAGAACGGCTCTGTGCTCAGGGCCGCTCTCCGCGCTTGACCTGCGGCTTGGGCAGCCGGAGCCGGCGCATCTGGAGGGAGCGCATCAGGGCGTAGGCGACGGCGCCCTTCTTGTTCTGGTCGGGGAAGCGCTCGGCGAGGCGCCCCCGCAGCCGCAGCCCGCTGATCACCGCGTCGAGCACGATCAGCACGATCACGACCAGCCACAGCAGCAGCGCGATGTTCTTGATCGCCGCGTTGTTGACCACGCTCATGACCAGGATGACCACGGCCAGCGGCAGGAAGAACTCCGCCACGTTGAAACGCGAGTCGACCCAGTCGCGGGCGAACCTGCGGACCGGGCCCTTGTCACGGGCGGGCAGGTACCGCTCGTCTCCGGTGGCCAGCGCCTGGCGCTGCCGCTCCATGGCGGCGCGCCGGTCGTCGCGCTGGCGCTTGGCGGCGTCCTTGCGCGTCGTGGGCGTGTTGGCCACGCTGCGCCGCTGGGTCTGGGCCTCACTGCGCTTGGGCGTGGGCCTGCCCTTCGGGGCCTGCGGGTCACGGGTCTGCTTGGAGTCGGTCACCGCCGCCTTGTCGGCGGGGGCCTTCTCATCCTTGGCACGGCTACGGAACACAAAACCCAAGGGTACGGGGTCACGGGGTGTGGGCCCTAGTCCGGCGGGGAACGATCCCGCAACGCCGGTCGTCTCCATGGGGGGGACAGAGGGGACGTCGGGGACGCTTCGCTCAGGGAGACACCTACTACCTGTGCCGGAGCGGAGCTGTCGGTAGTCGTCCTTGGGGATGAGCGCATCGGTCCCCGAACAGTGCGGTAATGGAGTCAGGGCCCGTACTGTGGGTTCTGTCGCAGGATCTGTGAGCTGGAGTCCGTCAGAAGGGGGCGCGCGAAGCCCATGAGCGGTGTCATGAAGCGTATGGGGATGATCTTCCGCGCGAAGGCGAACAAGGCCCTGGACAGGGCCGAGGACCCGCGCGAGACCCTGGACTACTCGTACCAGAAGCAGCTGGAGCTGCTGCAGAAGGTCCGCCGGGGCGTCGCCGACGTGGCGACCAGCCGCAAGCGGCTCGAACTCCAGCTGAACCAGCTCCAGCAGCAGTCCTCCAAGCTGGAGGACCAGGGCCGCAAGGCGCTCGCCCTCGGCCGCGAGGACCTCGCCCGCGAGGCGCTGTCCCGCCGCGCCGCCCTCCAGCAGCAGGTGACCGACCTGGAGACGCAGCACGCCACCCTCCAGGGCGAGGAGGAGAAGCTCACCCTCGCGGCCCAGCGCCTGCAGGCCAAGGTGGACGCCTTCCGCACCAAGAAGGAGACCATCAAGGCCACCTACACCGCCGCCCAGGCCCAGACCCGGATCGGCGAGGCCTTCACCGGCATCTCCGAGGAGATGGGCGACGTCGGCCTCGCCATCCAGCGCGCCGAGGACAAGACGCAGCAGCTCCAGGCCCGCGCCGGCGCCATCGACGAACTCCTCGCCTCCGGCGCCCTCGACGACCCGACCGGCACGGCCAAGGACGACATCGCCGCCGAGCTGGACCGGCTCTCCGGTGGTACGGATGTGGAGCTGGAACTGCAGCGCATGAAGGCCGAGCTCGCCGGAGGATCGCCCCAGCAGGCGATCGAGGGCGGCACCGGCCAGGGCCAGCAGTCGCAGCAGCCGCAGGACACCCCGCGCTTCGACAAGCAGTAGCCGACGCCTGGAGGGCGACATGGCCGACATGGTCGTGAGGATCATGGGGGAGGGCCAGGTGAGGCTGGCGGACAGCCACCTCACCGAACTGAACAAGCTGGACGACGAGCTCCTCGCGGAGACCGAGTCCGGCGACGAGGCAGCCTTCCGTCGCACCCTGACCGCCCTCCTGGACAAGGTCCGGGAGCTGGGCACGCCGCTCCCGGACGACGCCCTGGAACCCTCGGACCTCATCCTCCCGTCCCCGGACGCGACCCTGGAAGAGGTCAGGGCCCTGCTCCGGGACGACGGCCTGATTCCGGGCTGACGGGTTGGAAAACAGCCCGTCCGGCCTTTGAGGACGAGGCCGAAGGCCGACAGCGGGGGTCCGGGGGCGGCAGCCCCCGGGGACGGTGCCCGCAGCGACCCGAACCGACAGTTCCGGCCCGCACCAACCCGCCGTACTGTTCAGTACGTGAGCACTCTCGAAAGAGCCCGCTGCAGAGCAGGCGCCCATCCACTCGCCGTGGACGCGGTCATCGCCGCGGGCGCCCTCGTCTGCATGGTCGTGAGCTCTTTCGCCGTGCCGCACGGCGGGCACGGCGTCGCCTGGGGCATCCGCACCCCGGACCCCCTCAGCCTGCTGCTCATGACGCTCGCCGCCGCGGCCCTGGTCTTCCGCCGGCACGCCCCGAAGACGGTCCTCGCCGTCACCGGCGCCGCCTCCGTCGTCGAGTGCGTCACCGGCGACCCCCGCGCCCCCGTCGCGATGGCGGCCGTGGTCGCCCTGTTCACCGTCGCCGCCACCACCGACCGCCGCACCACCCTGCGGGCCGGCCTGCTCACCATGACCGTGCTCACCGCCGCCGCGATGGCCGCCGGACCCCTGCCGTGGTACGCCCAGGAGAACCTCGCGATCTTCGCCTGGACCGGCATCGGCGCCACCGCCGGGGACGCCGTCCGCAGTCGGCGCGCGGTCTTCCAGGCCATCCGCGAGCGGGCCGAGCGCGCCGAGCGGACCCGTGAGGAGGAGGCCCGCCGCCGGGTCGCCGAGGAGCGGCTGCGCATCGCCCGGGACCTGCACGACGTCGTCGCCCACCACATCGCCCTGGTCAACGTGCAGGCCGGGGTCGCCGCGCACGTCATGGACAAGCGGCCCGACCAGGCCAAGGAGGCCCTCGGCCACGTCCGCGAGGCCAGCCGCTCCGCGCTGAACGAACTGCGGGCCACCGTCGGCCTGCTCCGCCAGTCCGGCGACCCCGAGGCGCCGACCGAGCCCGCCCCCGGCCTGCACGTCCTGGACGAACTCGCCGACACGTTCCGCAACGCCGGCCTCCAGGTCGAGGTCGCCCGCGCCGACCAGGGCACCACCCTGCCCGCCGCCGTCGACCTGGCCGCCTACCGGATCATCCAGGAGGCCCTGACCAACGTGCAGAAACACGCGGGACCCGACGCCAAGGCCGAGGTGAGCGTCGTACGCGTCGGACCGCACATCGAGGTCACCGTCCTCGACAACGGCTCCGGCGAGGAGACCGCCCCCGAGGAGGGCGGCGGCCACGGCCTGCTCGGCATGCGCGAGCGCGTCACCGCCCTGCGCGGCACCCTCACCACGGGCCCCCGCTACGGCGGCGGCTTCCGCGTCCATGCGATCCTGCCGGTCAAGACCGACACCGACGACCGTACGAGCGACCGTACGACCGGCCGTGCCAAGGGCCGTGCGGCCGCCCTGGGGGATTCCGTATGACGATCCGTGTCCTGCTCGCCGACGACCAGGCACTGCTGCGCAGCGCGTTCCGGGTGCTCGTCGACTCCGAGTCCGACATGGAGGTGGTCGGCGAGGCCTCCGACGGCGCCGAGGCGGTGCGGCTGACCAGGGAGCAGGAGGCCGACGTCGTCCTGATGGACATCCGGATGCCGGGCACGGACGGACTGGCCGCCACCCGGCTGATCTGCGCCGACCCCGCCCTCGCCCACGTGCGCGTGGTGATCCTCACGACCTTCGAGGTGGACGACTACGTGGTCCAGGCACTGCGTGCGGGCGCCTCCGGCTTCCTCGGCAAGGGCAGCGAACCCGAGGAGCTGCTGAGCGCCATCCGCCTCGCCGCGGGCGGTGAGGCGCTGCTCTCCCCGACGGCCACCAAGGGCCTGATCGCCCGCTTCCTCGCCCAGGGCGACCTCGGTGACGACGGCCGTACCCCGGCCCGCGGCGAGCGGCTCGACGCGCTCACCTCACGGGAGCGCGAGGTCCTCGTCCAGGTCGCCGGCGGGCACTCCAACGACGAGATCGCCGAGCGCCTGGAGGTCAGCCCGCTGACTGTGAAGACGCACGTCAACCGGGCCATGGCCAAGCTGGGCGCGCGGGACCGGGCACAGCTCGTGGTGATCGCGTACGAGTCGGGGCTGGTCCGCCCGAGGACGGACTGACCCCGACCCGGCGTCCTACTTCAGGACGACGGCCGACGTGCGGAACGGCTACCTGGGGCCGACCGCGAATGGCCGGGGGACGACAGAGAGAATCCCGCGGACGGGCCAGGGTTGGCGTGGGCGGCACGCCGCCCTTCTGCCGCTCCCAGAGAGAGATCCCGTCCATGTCCTGGCTCTCGAGATTCAGCCTTGCCCAGCGGGCCCTGATCGGGCTGATGTCCATCATCGTGATCGTCTTCGGGGCCATCGCGATCCCCCAGATCAAGCAACAGCTGATGCCCAACCTGGACCTGCCGATGGTGTCGGTCGTCGTGCCCTACCAGGGTGCGTCCCCCGACGTCGTCGAGAAGCAGGTCGTCGAACCTCTCGAGAACAACATCCAGGGCGTCAGCGGCATCAGGAGCGTCACCTCCACCGCCAGCGAGGGCAGCGCGCTGATCACCGCGTCCTTCGACTACGGCAACAACACCAAGCAGCTGGTCACCGATGTCCAGCAGGCCGTCAACCGCGCCCAGTCCACGCTCCCGAGCGGCGTCGACCCGCAGGTCGTCTCCGGGTCCACGGACGACATCCCGGCCGTGGTCCTCGCCATCACCTCGGACCGGGACCAGCAGGCCCTGGCCGACCAGCTCGACCGGACGGTCGTGCCGGACCTGAAGAACATCGGGGGTGTCAGCCAGGTCCAGGTCTCGGGTGAGCGGGACCAGCAGGTCACCGTCACCCCCGACGACGCCGAGCTGGCCGCGGCAGGCCTCGGCGCATCCGCGCTCGGCCAGGCACTCCAGGCCGGCGGCGTCACCGTCCCGGCCGGCTCCTTCGACGAGGACGGCTCCAGCCGCACCGTCCAGGTCGGCAGCGGCTACACCTCGCTCACCCAGATCCGGAACCTGATGGTCACGGGTCAGCAGCCCGGCGGCAAGCCGGTACGGCTCGGCGACGTGGCCACCGTCCGGGAGCAGTCGGCCCCTGCCGACTCCATCACCCGTACCGACGGCCGGCCGAGCCTCGCCGTCAACATCAGCATGGACCACGACGGCAGCGCGGTCTCCATCTCGAACGCGGTCAAGGACAAGCTGCCCGGCCTGCGCAAGCAGCTCGGCTCGGGCACCCGGATCACGGTCGTCAGCGACCAGGGTCCCGAGGTGTCGAAGTCCATCAGCGGCCTGACCACCGAGGGCGCCCTGGGTCTGCTCTTCGCGGTCCTCGTCATCCTGGTCTTCCTGAAGTCGCTGCGCTCGACGCTGGTGACCGCCGTCAGCATCCCGCTCTCGATCATCCTCGCCCTGATCGTCGTGTGGACGCGCGGTCTGTCCCTGAACGTGCTCACCCTCGGCGCGCTGACCATCGCCGTCGGCCGGGTCGTCGACGACTCGATCGTCGTCCTGGAGAACATCAAGCGGCACCTCGGCTACGGCGAGGAGCGCCGGGAGGCGATCCTGGGCGCCGTCCGCGAGGTGGCCGGCGCGGTCACCGCCTCGACCCTCACCACGGTCGCCGTGTTCCTGCCGATCGGCCTGGTCGGCGGCATCGTGGGCGCGCTGTTCAGCTCGTTCAGCATCACGGTGACGGCCGCGCTGCTCGCGTCCCTGCTGGTGTCGCTGACCGTCGTCCCGGTCCTCGCGTACTGGTTCCTGAAGGCCCCGAAGGGCACCTCGCAGGACGCGGAGCAGGCCCGCCGCGAGGCGGAGGAGAAGGAGGCGAACAGCCGCCTCCACCGCCGTTACGTCCCGGTGCTCCGGTTCGCCACGCGGCGCCGCGGCAGGAGCCTCGCCATCGCCGCCGGCGTCCTGCTGATCACCTTCGCCATGATCCCCGGGCTGAAGACCAACTTCATCGACTCGGGCAGCCAGCAGGTCCTCGGCATCTCCCAGGAGCTGAAGGCGGGCGCCAGCCTGGCGTCCACCGACGAGCAGGCCAAGCGGGTGGAGAAGCTGATCGAGAAGACCAAGGGCGTCAAGGACTACCAGGTCTCGATCGGCTCGCCCGGCGGCCTGGCGGCTGCCTTCGGCGGCACCGCGAGCTCCAACCAGGCCTCGTACCAGGTGATGCTGGACGACTCGGCGTCCTCCGACACCGTGCAGAAGCACCTCGAGGACGGCCTGGCCGAGCTGAAGGGCATCGGCACCACCACCGTGTCCGCCTCCGGCGGAGGCTTCGGCAGCCAGGACCTCAGCGTGGTCGTGAAGGCGGCCGACGCCGGCGTGCTGCGCACCGCCGCCGATCAGGTGCGGAAGACCATGGCCGGGCTCGACGGCGTCACGGACGTGACCAGCGACATGGCGCAGAGCGTGCCGCGGATCTCGGTCACCGCGAAGCCGGCCGCCGCCGCGGCGGGATACAACGACCAGACGCTGGGCGCCGCGGTGGCGGAGGCGGTCGGCGGCACCACCGCCGCGCAGGTGACCCTGGACGACACCGAGCACGACATCGTGGTCAGGGCGGCGAAGCCGGCCCAGACGCTGGCACAGCTGCGCGCGCTCGACCTGGGCCAGGTGAAGCTGTCCGACATCGCCGAGGTGAAGGTGGTAAACGGACCGGTCTCGCTGACCCGGATCGACGGCCGGCGCGCGGCGACCATCACCGGGCGCCCGACGGGCGACAACACCGGTGCGGTCAGCGGCAGGCTCCAGTCCGACCTCGACAAGCTGAAGCTCCCCGCGGGGGCCACGGCGCAGATCGGCGGCGTCACCTCGGACCAGAACAGCGCGTTCAAGAACCTGGGCCTGGCGATGCTGGCGGCGGTCGCGATCGTCTTCATGCTGCTGGTCGGGACGTTCCGGTCACTGGTCCAGCCGCTCATCCTGCTGGTGTCCGTCCCGTTCGCGGCGACCGGCGCGATCGGCCTCCTCGTGATCACCGGTACACCGATGGGCGTTCCCGCGATGATCGGCATGCTGATGCTGATCGGCATCGTGGTGACGAACGCGATCGTGCTGATCGACCTGATCAACCACTACCGGCGTGAGGGGTACGGCATCGTGGAGGCCGTGGTGGAGGGCGGCCGGCACCGGCTCCGCCCGATCCTGATGACGGCCCTGGCCACCATCTGCGCCCTGCTGCCGATGGCCCTCGGCATCACGGGCGAGGGCGGCTTCATCGCCCAGCCGCTCGCGGTCGTGGTGATCGGTGGTCTGATCACGTCGACCCTGCTGACGCTGCTGCTGGTCCCGACGCTCTACGCGATGTTCGAACTCCGCAAGGAGCGCAAGGACAGGAAGCGGGCGCCGAGGACGGGCCCGGGGGCCCCGGAGTCCGCCCCTGTGTCCGAGAGGCGGCAGCACGCGGCCATGTGACGGCCCCGCGAACGGCGGCCGGTTTCCGGAACACCACCGGGAACCGGCCGCCCGCGCGTGCCGGTTCCGTATGCTGGCGCCGCGAACTGCACGGCGGGGAAGGGGAGTTTCGGCGTGCCGCTGTACAAGGACGACCCGAGGTCCCTCGGCGGGTACAAGCTGGCCGACCGGCTCGGGGCCGGCGGAATGGGCATCGTCTACCGGGGTCGGTCGCGCTCCGGGCGCGAGGTCGCCGTCAAGGTGGTGCACGCCCAGTACGCCGAGGACCCCGTCTTCCGGGCCAGGTTCCGGCAGGAGATCGAGGCCGCCCGCCGGGTCAGCGGCGCCTTCACCGCCCCCGTCCTGGACGCCGACCCGGACGCGCCGGCGCCCTGGATGGCCACCCAGTACGTGCCCGGCCCCTCCCTCGCCGCCCGCATCCGGGCCCACGGCGCGCTCCGCGTCACCGAGTTGCGGCCGCTGGCCCTCGGCCTGGTGGAGGCGCTCCGGGAGATCCACCGGGCCGGGGTGGTGCACCGCGACCTGAAACCGGCCAACGTCCTGATGGCCGAGGACGGGCCCCGCGTCATCGACTTCGGCATCTCCCGGGCCGCCGAGAACCACAACACCCTCACCGAGACCGGGCAGATGGTCGGCACCCCGCCGTTCATGTCCCCGGAGCAGTTCACCGACGCCCGTACCGTCGGCCCCGCCTCCGACGTCTTCTCGCTCGGCGCGCTGCTGGTGTACTGCGTCACCGGACGCGGCCCCTTCGACGCCGACAGCCCCTACCTCACCGGCTACCGGGTGGTCCACAACGAGCCCGTCCTGGACGGCGTCACCGGCCCGCTGCGCGCGGTCCTGGAGCGCTGCCTGGCCAAGGACCCCGACGCCCGGCCCGGACTCGACGACCTGGCCCGCCAGTTCGCGGCGGCCCTGCCGGAGCCGTCGTCCGCCGAACCGCAGACGATGACCCTGCGGCTGCCCGCCACGCACCCCGGCCGCCACGCCCCGGCGCCCGACGCCGCCACCCCGCCGGTCACCGGCCGCCGACCCCGCCGCCGCACCCCCCGCGTGCTGCTCGCCGCCGCCGCGGTGACCGCCGTCGCCCTGACCGGCTACTTCCTGCTGGGCGCCTGGAACGGCGACGGCGAGGCCCGCACCGGCTCCTCGGCCCCCTCGGCGTCCTCGGCCTCCTCCGGATCCCGCTGGGGCACCCTCCCCACCGGCTGGAAGCCCTGGCAGACAACGGTGTCCGCGACCGCCGAGCAGGGGGTGAAGAAGGCGCCGGGCTACGAGGGCGACACCTCACCCTCCTGCGTCTCGGACGGCTCCTCCGTGTACTGCGGCGGCACCGCCCTGCTGCCCACCCGGGTCGACGCCACCACCGGCCGCACCCTCTGGCGGGCCGGCATCGCCCCCGCGGGCGTACCGGCCGACCGCTACATCACCACCGTCCTCGGCGTGGACGACGGCCGGGTCCTCGTCGAACTCCAGATCACCGACGACAACGGCGCGGGCAAGGCCCAGTCCGTCATGGCACTCGACGGCAAGGACGGCAGCAGGCTCTGGTCCCAAGCGGTCCGCACGGACAGCCTGGGGGCGGCCTACGGCGACGGGGTGACCCTGACCCAGGAGGGCGACGGCAGCACGTTCACCGTCCGCTCGGCGCGGGACGGCAGCGTGCGCAGCACCGTCCCCGTGCCCCGCGGCTGGCTCTGCTCGATGCTCTCCGCGGGCGACTTCCCCTATGTCGACTGCGGCGACCAGACGGACGGTTCGCACGCCACGAAGTTCTACGTCGTCCACCCCGCCGACGGCTCGGTGCGCACCCTGGACTCGCCCGCCCAGACGGCCAGTTTCGTCGGCACCCTCTCCGGACGGCTGCTCTTCCTGGAGTCGGACGACCAGGACGTCGAGAACGGCCCCGACCTGATCTACAACCGCATCGTGCGCGTCGACCCCGGCACCGGGAAGCGCACCCTGACCCCGCTGCCCGAGAAGTACCGGGGCGGGCTGCCCACCCTGGCCCACGGCACGCTCTACCTCGCCACCTCCAGCGGCCTGGTCACCGCGTTCTCTCCCACCACCGGGGCCCGGCTGTGGGAGAGCCACACGACCCTGGAGTCGCCGGGCCAGGCCTCGGTGGACGCCGCCGGGCGCACGGTCTACATGGCAGGCATGAGCGGCCGGGTGGTCGCCCTCGACGCGGCCGAGGGCACCGTCCTGTGGGAGTCCGCGGCCCGCGCCGAGGTCCTCGGAAACAGCGGCCTGCTGCCCACGGTCTGGTTCAACCGCGGCGCCCTGGTCCTCTCCACCTCCGACGGCACCGTCTTCACCCTCGACCCGGCACACCCCGAGCGGAAGCCCGTCTCGGGGTGACACCGGGGTGTACGGCTACGGCAGCGCCAGCATCCGCTCCAGGGCCAGCTTGGCGAACGCCTCGGTCTCCTTGTCGACCTCGATCCGGTTGACCAGGTTGCCCTCGGCCAGCGACTCCAGGGTCCAGACCAGGTGGGGGAGGTCGATGCGGTTCATGGTGGAGCAGAAGCAGACCGTCTTGTCGAGGAAGACGATCTCCTTGCCCTCGGGAGCGAAACGGTTCGCCAGCCGGCGGACCAGGTTCAGCTCGGTCCCGATGGCCCACTTGGAGCCGGCGGGGGCGGCCTCCAGGGCCTTGATGATGTACTCCGTGGAGCCGACGTAGTCGGCGGCGGCCACGACCTCGTGCCGGCACTCCGGGTGGACCAGTACGTTCACGCCCGGGATGCGCTCGCGCACGTCGTTGACCGAGTCCAGCGAGAAGCGGCCGTGCACCGAGCAGTGGCCGCGCCACAGGATCATCTTCGCGGCGCGCAACTGGTCGGCCGTGAGGCCGCCGTTCGGCTTGTGCGGGTTGTAGAGCACGCAGTCGTCCAGGGACATGCCCATGTCCCGGACGGCGGTGTTGCGGCCGAGGTGCTGGTCGGGCAGGAACAGCACCTTGTCGCCCTGCTCGAACGCCCACTCCAGGGCCCGCTGGGCATTGGACGAGGTGCAGATGGTGCCACCGTGCTTGCCGGTGAACGCCTTGATGTCCGCGGACGAGTTCATGTACGAGACGGGCACGACCTGCTCGGCTATCCCGGCCTCGGTCAGCACGTCCCAGCACTCGGCGACCTGTTCGGCCGTGGCCATGTCGGCCATGGAGCAGCCGGCCGCGAGGTCGGGCAGGACCACCTTCTGGTCGTCCGAGGTCAGGATGTCGGCGGACTCGGCCATGAAGTGCACACCGCAGAACACGATGTACTCGGCCTCCGGGCGGGCGGCCGCGTCGCGGGCCAGCTTGAAGGAGTCGCCCGTGACATCGGCGAACTGGATGACCTCGTCGCGCTGGTAGTGGTGGCCGAGCACGAAGACCTTGTCGCCGAGCTTCTCCTTGGCCGCGCGGGCGCGCGCGACCAGGTCCGGGTCGGACGGCGAGGGCAGGTCGCCGGGACACTCGACGCCCCGCTCACTCTTCGGGTCGGCCTCACGGCCGAGCAGCAGCAGGGCGAGCGGAGTCGGCTGTACGTCGAGTTCCGTGGTCTGGGCGGTGGTCACGACACGCACCCTTTCTACTTTTCGTCGTTCTGACGTTATCTATCATAACCGCTTCACGTCACTTTGACGATGGCCATTGCGTCGATGTGACATCAATCCCGGCGCCGAACGGGCGGGTGGCCGCCGGGTGGACGCAGGGTGGTCGCCTTGTGTGCAGGTCGCCGTGGGTGGCCGCGGCGACTGCTGTGCGTCACTTCGGGCATGTGCGAGCATGAAGAGGTAGGAAAAACGCGAGAACGCGCATGCCGGCCCGGAATGAATCAGCGGACCCGCCGGTTGCACTCGTCGGCAAGCAGTCTCCGTACAACCCGGGAGAGATGTAGATGTCCGTATCGGACGAGACCAGCACCGCCACCGACGGCATCATCCTGAGCGACGCCGCCGCGGCCAAGGTCAAGGCCCTGCTCGACCAGGAAGGCCGTGACGACCTCGCCCTGCGCGTCGCCGTCCAGCCCGGTGGCTGCTCCGGCCTGCGCTACCAGCTCTTCTTCGACGAGCGTTCCCTCGACGGCGACGTCGTGAAGGACTTCGGCGGCGTCAAGGTCGTCACCGACCGCATGAGCGCCCCGTACCTGGGCGGCGCGTCGATCGACTTCGTCGACACCATCGAGAAGCAGGGCTTCACGATCGACAATCCGAACGCGACCGGCTCCTGCGCCTGCGGCGACTCCTTCAGCTGAGCCGAAGGGCACACAGCAGGAAGGCGGCGGGCCCTCGTGGTGAGGGGCCGCCGCCTTCGTCGTTCCGTGCCGTGCGTGCCTATCCCACCTGCGGGTTCAGCGTGGTCGCCTGCTCCTTCGGAACGGCGCTGCCGTCCGTGCCGACCACCTTCCGGCCATCCAGCGGCGCGTCGAGGCGGATCGTCTGGTGGTACTGCTTGGCGATCATGACGCAGATCTTGTCCGGCCAGGGCGTCGCGGTCACCTTCACCACCACCTGCTCCGTACCCTCGTCGGCCGTCGCCTTGTAGTCGGCGCACACCCCGCCGGTGAAGGCGACGGTCAGCTCGCGGCCGTCGGCCGTGTAGCCGTCCACCTTCACGTTCTTCGTGGTCCCCGCCGAGGCGCTCGCACTCGCCGAGGGCGCCGGCGTCGACGAGGAGGCCAGGTACTTCGGGTCCACCGCCGGATACGTCACCGTGTACGAGTCCGCCGCCCCGCTCACCCGGAACAGCCAGGACGGCACCAGGGCCTGCCGCCCGGCGACGGACTGCGCGGCCAGCCCGAACACCGCCTCCTCGATCACGGCCGAGGACGTCGACGACGCGGTGGACGAGACGGTGGACGGCGACGACGCGCCGCACGGCTGCTCCAGCCGGTCCTTCAGCGGTACGGAACTGGCGCAGCCGCCGATGCCCATCCGGTGGTCCGAGCGCGGCGCCGCGTTCATCAGCGCCAGCGTCTTCGCGGCGCCCAGCACCGGATACGTGTCGCCCTTGGCGGGCGTCGCGAGCATCCCGTTGCCGCCGACCACCTCGCCCTGCCTGCTCACGGTCAGCCCGGTCGTCCAGCCGTACGTCGGCAGCCCGCCGACCACCGGATCGGCGTTCACCACCCGCTGGGCGCCCATCACCTGGCTCGCGTCGAGCTTCGCGTCGTCCTGCCCGAGCGCCTTCAGCACCGGGGCCGCCGCCTGCTCGGCGTCGCCGACGCTCACCGGGTCACCGGCCGGGGCCGCCGGGTCCTGGGTGCACAGCAGGCCGCGCTTGCAGTTGTCGGTGCCCGGGGCGTAGCGGCTGTACGTCCAGATGCCGGGGGCCGCCCGGTTCACCTGGAGGCTCCCGCCCGAGCCGTCGTTGTCGGTCCCCACCTTCCAGACGCCGTCCTCGGCCACCGGGGCGCCCTCGATGCCGAGCGCCTTCGCCAGTGCGGCGACCCGGTCCTTGGAGACCTCGCCGGAGGGCTGGTACACGGCGGCCGAGCCGGGGCCCGCGGGGAGCGTGCCGCTCGCCCGGTACGTCACGCCGTAGGGATTGGGCTCGCCCGGGGCTATGCCGTTGCCGCCGGAGGAGTAGCCGTCCAGGGCGAGGGGCGGGGGAGTGGAACCGCCGGACGCGCCCGTGGTCGTACCGCCGCCGGAGTCGGAGCCCGTGTTCGCGGCGAGGTAGGCGCCACCTCCGCCGACCAGCAGGACGGCGGCGGCCACGGAGGCGATGACGAGGGCGGGGGAGCGGCGGCCGGGAGCGAGATCGCCGGCCTCCTCGGCCCCGGCCCCGGCGCCGGATTCGGCCTCGGGTGTTCCGGGAGACTCAGGAGCGTCGGAGGCATCGGAAGACACGGCTGCTTCCGGCTCGGCGGGGGGCTCCGCGGGCTCGACGGGCTCGGCGGCGGCCTCGGCGGCCGGAACCACGTCCGCCTCGGGGGCCG
>NZ_JBIVXP010000001.1:242638-469086 GCF_044769305.1 Streptomyces sp. NPDC090499 | reverse complement strand
GTCCGGGACCACGTCCGCCTCGGGGGCCGGGACCACGTCCGCCTCGGGGGCCGGGACCACGTCCGCCTCGGGGGCCGGGACCACGTCCGCCTCGGGGGCCGGGACCACGTCCGCCTCGGGGACCGCCTCAGGCTCCGGCACCTCTGCTGCGGCGCCCCCGACGTCCTCGGCGGACTCCGCGGTGTCCTGCGCGTCGGCATCGGCATCGGCGTCGGAGTGGGAACCGGCATCGGCGCCGGCGTCGGAGTGGGAACCGGCATCGGCGTCGGCATCTGCGTGGGCATCGGCGGCCACCTCGGCCTCGGCAGCCTTCGGCGACTCCGTGGTCTGCCGGGCCTCGGGGGGCTCCCCGGTGCCGCCCGCGGCCGCGTCGTCCTCGTTCTCGGGTCGCTCGCTCTTCACCGCATCGCTCCTTGCCGTGTCGTATCCCGCCTCCCCTTCACGGGGGACGGCGATGGGACGCGGGAGGGGAGCGCGCGGTTCCCTGGAAACGCGCCGGGCGGAACCCGGCCGCTCAGTCGCCGTAGTCGGACATCGCGTCCAGGAGTCTGGCGGACTTCTTCGGCACGGTCACCCCGTGGATGAGTGACGGCGGCACCGGGCGGGCATCGCTGTGATCGGGAACCACCCAGTGCGGAGCCATCCGGGCGCAGTCCCCGCGCAGCGACGCGAGGTCGCCGTCGAGGTCGGCCGGAGCGGGGGCGTGGACCTTGAGGTTCGTCATGACGGAACGGTAAGCACGCCGTGGCCCGCGAAGAAAGATCTACTATCGGGTAGTTTTGGCACCTTCAGGGCGCCCACCCGGACCCGGTAGCGTTAACTGTCAATAACGCCCGCCCGTCGCCCGCCACCACCCTTCCAACGAGCGCTGTCGCGCCCCCTTCTTTTTCCTCAGGAGAGTCCCAGCCGTGCGCATCGCAGTCACCGGCTCCATCGCCACCGACCACCTCATGACGTTCCCCGGCCGCTTCGCCGACCAGCTGGTCGCGGACCAGTTGCACACGGTCTCGCTGTCCTTCCTGGTCGACAACCTGGACGTGCGGCGCGGCGGTGTCGGCGCGAACATCGCGTTCGGCATGGGACAGCTCGGCACCCGGCCGATCCTGGTCGGCGCGGCGGGCTTCGACTTCGACGAGTACCGGGCCTGGCTCGACCGGCACGGCGTCGACACGGACTCCGTCCGCATCTCCGAGACCCTGCACACCGCGCGTTTCGTGTGCACGACCGACGCCGACCACAACCAGATCGGCTCCTTCTACACGGGCGCGATGAGCGAGGCCCGCCTGATCGAGCTCAAGACGGTGGGTGACCGGGTCGGCGGCCTCGACCTGGTCCTGATCGGCGCGGACGACCCGGAGGGCATGCTCCGCCACACGGAGGAGTGCCGGGCCAGGTCCATCCCCTTCGCCGCCGACTTCTCCCAGCAGATCGCCCGGATGAACGGCGACGAGATCCGGATACTGCTGGAGGGCGCGACGTACCTCTTCTCCAACGAGTACGAGAAGGGGCTCATCGAGACGAAGACCGGCTGGAGCGACGAGGAGATCCTCGCGAGGGTCGGCCACCGGGTCACGACGCTGGGTGCGCGCGGCGTCCGTATCGAGCGGGTGGGCGAGGACCCGATCGAGGTCGGCTGCCCCGACGAGGAGCGCAAGGCCGACCCGACGGGCGTCGGCGACGCGTTCCGCGCCGGGTTCCTGTCGGGGCTGGCGTGGGGGGTCTCGCTGGAGCGGGCGGCCCAGGTGGGCTGCATGCTGGCCACTCTCGTCATCGAGACGGTGGGGACGCAGGAGTACCAGTTGCGCCGGGGGCACTTCATGGAGCGGTTCACGAAGGCGTACGGGGACGAGGCCGCGGAGGAAGTCCGGGGCTACCTGGTCTGAGTTCTGGCTGCGGGTGCGTGGGGGCTGGTCGCACAGTTCCCCGCACCCCTTTCAGGGGCGTTCAGCTGAGCCGGCGTACCAAGTAAGCCGTTCCTCGTTCTGCCTTCTCCTCACCCACATACTCCTGGCCCCGCATCTCGCACCAAGCCGGGATGTCCAGCCGGGCCGCCTCGTCATCCGACAGGACCCGGACCGTGCCGCCCACCGGCACGGTGCCGATGACCTTCGCGAGTTCGATGACGGGGATCGGACACCGCTTGCCCAGGGCGTCCACGACGAGCACGTCGTCCTGCACGGCCGCCACCGCCACCGGCGCCCCGAGCTTCTCCCGCACCCCCGCCACCACCCCCGGCAGCACCTCCAGGAACCGCTCCACGTCCCCCTCGGCCGCCCCCGCCGGCAGCGACACCCGTACGTTCCCCTCGCTCAGCACACCCATCGCCCTGAGCACGTGGCTCGGCGTCAGCGTGCTGCTCGTGCACGACGAGCCGGACGAGACCGAAAAGCCCTCCCGGTCCAGCTCGTGCAGCAGTGTCTCTCCGTCGACATAGAGACAGGAGAAGGTGACGACCCCCGGCAGCCGTCGCTCCGGATCCCCCACCACCTCCACGTCCGGCACCAACTCCGGTACCCGCGCCCGGATCCGTGCCGTCAGCTCCCGCAGCCGTACGGCCTCCCGCTCGGCCTCCGCCCGTACGGCCCGGAGCGAGGCCGCCGCCGCGACGATCGCCGGCAGGTTCTCGAAGCCGGGCGCCCGCCCCGACTCCCGCTCGTCGGAGGCTCCTTGGACGGCGAACCGCACCCCCTTGCGGACGACCAGCAGCCCGACCCCGCTCGGCCCGCCCCATTTGTGCGCACTCGCCGTCAGCAGCGACCAGCCGCCCTCGACCCGCCCCCACCCCAGCGACTGCGCCGCGTCCACCAGCAACGGCACCCCGGCCGCCCGGCACACCTCGGCCACCTCCGCCACCGGCTGCACGGTGCCCACCTCGTGGTTGGCCGACTGCAGGCAGGCGAGCGCGGTGTCGGGGCGGAGAGCGGCCTCGTAGGACCCCACGTCCACGGCTCCCGTGCGCCCCACCGGTACCTGGGTGACCGCACCCCCCTCGGTCTCGAACACCTCGGCCGAATGGAGCACCGAGGAGTGTTCGACGGCTGACACGATCAGGTGACGTCCGACGCGGCGACGACCGGCCAACGCACCCGCGATGCCCGCGTGTACGGCCCGGGTGCCCGAGGGGGTGAAGGTCAGCTCGTCCGGTCGGCACCCGACGGCCTCGGCGGCCGCCTCCCGCGCGGCGTCCAGCAGCATCCGCGCCTTCCGCCCCTCCCGGTAGAGACGGGAAGGGTCGGCCCACCCGTCGTCCAGGGCGGCCAACAGAGCCTGACGGGCCACAGGGTGGAGGGGAGCAGCAGACGCAGCGTCAAAGTAGGACACAGGGCAACGTTAGAACGTTCCCCAGGACAGCCGACGCAAGGGGCGCGGGGCTGTGCCCGTATGCGGCTCCGCCGCGGGGCGCGACCAGCCCCCACGCACCCGCACCCGCGCACGAAACCCCACCAACCCGAGCTATTGGGCGCCCATTCCCACCCCTACGGAGTGACAGGCGGCGCGTATGCCCCCCTCCCCGCGAACCCCCGAATCGCGTCGGCTAGGGTTTGGTCCGCATAAACATCCAAACCCCTGCCCGACGCAGGGCGGCGACCGACCAGCGAGAAGGCCGCAGCCGACCGCGCGGGCGAGACTCTCGGGAAGGCGCTACGTGAGTCCCAACGGCTCCGACCGCTCGCCGCGGCGCCCGATGCGGCGGAAGCTGCTGCAGGCAATGACCGCGGGCCTGGTCCTGGCATCCGCTACCGGATGCACATACAAGGACTTCCCCCGCCTTGGTATGCCCACCCCGACCACGGAAGAGGCTCCGCGGATCCTCTCCCTGTGGCAGGGCTCCTGGGCCGCCGCGCTCGCCGTCGGCGTGCTGGTGTGGGGTCTGATCATCTGGAGCGCCATCTTCCACCGGCGCAGCCGCACCAAGATCGAGGTCCCGGCCCAGACCCGGTACAACATGCCGATCGAGGCGCTGTACACGGTGGTGCCGCTCATCATCGTCTCGGTGCTGTTCTACTTCACCGCGCGGGACGAGACGAAGCTCCTCAGCCTCTCCGACAAGAAGCCGGACGTCACGGTCAACGTCGTCGGCTTCCAGTGGAGCTGGGGCTTCAACTACATCACGCCTGTCGACGGTGTCCCCGGCGACGCGAAGACCGACGCGAACCTGGCCGCCATTCCGGACCGGTTCAAGAACGCGTTCCCGGCCAACGCCGGCGGTGTGTACGACGTCGGTACGCCGGGCACGAAGAACCCGCAGACCGGCAACCCCGGTCCGACGCTCTGGCTCCCCAAGGGTGAGACCGTCCGCTTCGTCCTCACCTCGCGTGACGTCATCCACTCCTTCTGGGTGGTGCCGTTCCTGATGAAGATGGACGTCGTCCCGGGCCACACCAACGCGTTCCAGGTGACTCCCAACCAGGAGGGCACCTTCCTCGGCAAGTGTGCCGAGCTCTGCGGCGTCGACCACTCCCGGATGCTGTTCAACGTGAAGGTCGTCTCGCCCGAGCGCTACCAGCAGCACCTCAAGGACCTCGCCAAGAAGGGGCAGACCGGTTACATTCCCGCCGGCATCGCGCAGACGAGCCACGAGAAGAACCGGGAGACGAACAACCTGTGAGCATCCTCAACGAACCCCAGGGTGCCGCGGCAGCTGAGGGCTCTTACGCAGATGAGCTGCCGGTCAGGCGCAAGCAGCCCGGCAACGTGGTCATCAAGTGGCTCACCACCACCGACCACAAGACCATCGGAACGCTGTATCTGGTCACGTCGTTCGCGTTCTTCCTGATCGGCGGTGTGATGGCGCTGCTGATGCGCGCCGAGCTCGCCCGCCCCGGTCTGCAGATCATGTCGAACGAGCAGTTCAACCAGGCGTTCACGATGCACGGCACGATCATGCTGCTGATGTTCGCGACGCCGCTGTTCGCCGGCTTCACGAACTGGATCATGCCGCTCCAGATCGGCGCCCCCGACGTCGCGTTCCCGCGGCTGAACATGTTCGCCTACTGGCTCTACCTGTTCGGCTCGACCATCGCGGTCGGCGGCTTCCTCACCCCGCAGGGCGCCGCGGACTTCGGCTGGTTCGCCTACTCGCCGCTGTCGGACGCGGTCCGCTCGCCGGGCATCGGCGCCGACATGTGGATCATGGGTCTGGCCTTCTCCGGCTTCGGCACCATCCTCGGCGCGGTCAACTTCATCACCACGATCATCTGCATGCGCGCACCGGGCATGACGATGTTCCGCATGCCGATCTTCGTGTGGAACGTGCTGCTGACCGCCGTCCTGGTCCTGCTCGCCTTCCCGGTCCTCGCCGCCGCGCTCTTCGCGCTGGAGGCGGATCGGAAATTCGGGGCACATGTCTTCGATGCGGCGAACGGCGGAGCGCTGCTCTGGCAGCACCTCTTCTGGTTCTTCGGACACCCAGAGGTGTACATCATCGCCCTGCCGTTCTTCGGCATCATCTCCGAGGTCATCCCGGTCTTCTCCCGCAAGCCGATGTTCGGCTACATGGGTCTGGTGGCCGCGACCATCTCGATCGCCGGTCTGTCCGTGACCGTGTGGGCGCACCACATGTACGTCACCGGCGGTGTGCTGCTGCCGTTCTTCTCCTTCATGACCTTCCTGATCGCGGTACCGACCGGTGTGAAGTTCTTCAACTGGATCGGCACCATGTGGAAGGGATCGCTGTCCTTCGAGACACCGATGCTGTGGGCCACCGGCTTCCTGATCACCTTCACCTTCGGTGGTCTGACCGGTGTCATCCTGGCCTCGCCGCCGATGGACTTCCACGTCTCCGACTCGTACTTCGTCGTCGCCCACTTCCACTACGTGGTCTTCGGCACGGTCGTCTTCGCGATGTTCTCCGGCTTCCACTTCTGGTGGCCGAAGATGACGGGCAAGATGCTGGACGAGCGGCTCGGCAAGATCACCTTCTGGACGCTGTTCATCGGCTTCCACGGCACCTTCCTGGTCCAGCACTGGCTGGGCGCCGAGGGCATGCCGCGCCGGTACGCCGACTACCTGGCGGCCGACGGCTTCACCACCCTGAACACGATCTCGTCGATCAGCTCCTTCCTGCTCGGCCTGTCGATCCTGCCGTTCCTCTACAACGTCTGGAAGACGGCGAAGTACGGCAAGAAGGTCGAGGTCGACGACCCGTGGGGCTACGGCCGTTCGCTGGAGTGGGCGACCTCCTGCCCGCCGCCGCGGCACAACTTCGTCACCCTGCCGCGGATCCGCAGCGAATCGCCGGCCTTCGACCTGCACCACCCTGAGATCGCCGCCCTGGAGCAGCTGGAGCACGGCCAGGCCGTCGCCGCTGTCGCGGGCAGCAAGGAGGCCGGCAAGTGAAGATCCAGGGCCGCATGTTCGTGTGGCTGAGTGTCTTCGTCCTCGTCATCGCGATCGTCTATGGCGTCTGGTCGAAGGAACCGGCCGGTACCACGGCGCTCTTCCTGGCCTTCGGCCTGTGCATCATGATCGGCTTCTACCTGGGCTTCACCGCCTCGCGCGTCGACGCGGGCGCCCAGGACAACAAGGAGGCCGACGTCGCGGACGAGGCCGGCGAGATCGGCTTCTTCAGCCCGCACAGCTGGCAGCCGCTCGCCCTCGGCGTCGGCGGCGCGCTGGCCTTCCTCGGTGTTGCCGTCGGCTGGTGGCTGCTGTACTTCTCGGCACCCATCATCATGATCGGCCTCTTCGGCTGGGTGTTCGAGTACTACCGCGGTGAGAACCGCACCCAGTAAGCACGCGCAGCGGGAGCCCGGACCCTCCGTCAGGAGAGTCCGGGCTTCCCGCCGTTTCCGGCCCGTTCGCGACTTCGGCGCAGCACCCCTCACCCGTCCGGGCCAACTGCCGCGCCGGTCCGGAAAACATCTCATAGCGTGACAGTATGAGTCACTCTCCGTGCGCCCGTACCGTCGTCAGCTGCACCCTGCTGGTGATCGCCCTCGGAGCGGGCGTCACCGCCTGCGGTTCGGACGGCAACCCCCTCGCGGACAAGCCGTACGACGCGGCGGACCAGATCTCCTTCAACACGCCCACCGGGACGGGGAAGCGGGCCGACCCCGACAAGCCCCTGGAGGTCGTCGCCAAGAGCGACGAGGACCGCATCACGGACGTCACGGCCCAGGACGCCACCGGCCGCTTCGTGGCGGGCGAACTCGACGCCGACGGCCGCCGCTGGCACAGCACCTCCCCGCTGGCCGCCAACGCCCACTACACGGTCCAGGTGAGCACCGAGGACGAGAACGGCGCGCCCGGCCGCAAGACCCTCACCTTCGACACCAACACGCCCGCCACCCGGCAGCGGCTGAAGGTCACCTTCGGCCCCAAGGCCGGCGAGTACGGCGTGGGCCAGCCGGTCACCGCCCAACTCGACCACGGGATCAAGGACAAGACCCAGCGCGCCATCGTCGAGCGCGCCCTCAGGGTCGACTCGGTCCCGGCCGTGGAGGGCTCCTGGTACTGGGTGAGCGACAAGGAGCTCCACTACCGGCCCAAGGACTACTGGCCCGCCCACGCCACCGTCCAGGTGCACAGCAACCTGGACGGCATCAGGATCAGCGACCGCCTGTGGGGCGGCCCGGCCCAGCCGCTCAAGCTCACCATCGGCGACAAACTCCTCGCCGTCACGGACGCCGCCGCCCACCAGATGACGGTCTACAAGGACGACAAGGCGATCAACCAGATCCCCGTCACCACCGGCAAACCGGGCTTCGACACCCGCAACGGCGTCAAGGTCGTCCTGGAGAAGCAGTACTTCGTACGCATGCGCGGCACCACGGTCGGCATCGCCGAGGGCACCTCGGACTCGTACGACCTGCCGGTCTACTACGCCACCCGGGTCACCTGGTCGGGCGAGTACGTGCACGCCGCGCCCTGGTCGGTGGGCTCCCAGGGCTATGCGAACGTCAGCCACGGCTGCACCGGCATGAGCACCTCGAACGCCGAGTGGTTCTTCGACACCGTTCACCCGGGTGACCTGGTGAAGGTCGTCAACTCCAACGGCAAGACGATGGAGAACTTCGGCAACGGCTTCGGCGACTGGAACCTCACCTGGCAGAACTGGCGCAAGGGCAGCGCCCTCACCGACGCCACCCAGGACGGCCAGAAGCCCCAGAACGCGGCGAGAGTGCAGCCGGCCGCCCTTTGAAACGCCCCCAAGGACAGCCGACCCAGGGGCGCGGGGCCGTATCCGATATGCGGCCGCCGCCGCGCGGGCGCGACCATCCACACACGGCCCGCACGCGCGCACTCAGCCCGCGCCCCACCCCACTAGGCGCTCTGCAGCCTCTTCTGCCGCAACAGGGACGCCAGAGCCGAGGCGAACTCCACCGGCTCCACAGGCAGCGTCACAGCCGCGTCCGCCCGGCTCCAGGTGGCGAGCCACGCATCCTGCGGCCGCCCGATCAGCAGCAGCACCGGCGGGCAGTTGAACACCTCGTCCTTGATCTGCCGGCACATCCCCATGCCCCCCATCGGCACGGCCTCGCCGTCGAGCACGCACACGTCGATCCCGCCCTTGTCCAGCTCGGCGAGGACCGCCGCGGGTGTCGCGCACTCCACGAACTCGACGAACGGCACATCGGGAGCCGGCCGCCGGCCGGCGGCGAGCCGCACCTGCTCGCGGGTGTTGGAGTCGTCGCTGTAGACCAGCACCGTGGCGGTCGGCTGCATTGTTCCTCCGAGACGTCAGCGTCGTACGGACAGGACCGATGCGCCGGATGCTACTCCCCTGAACACCTCGTCAACACCTGTTGGAACACCGCTTCGATGGGCCATCCGGGCACTACACAGGGGGCGGACACTCCGAACGGCACCCCCCGGAGTGAGCGCGAGATAAGCGACCGACATAATGTCGGTCGTGGCGACAGCAACGACAGTAGAAACCGGGCACGCGCACCCGTCGGTCAACAGGCCGAACCTCACCAGCGTCGGAACCATCATCTGGCTGAGTTCCGAGCTGATGTTCTTCGCGGCCCTCTTCGCGATGTACTTCACCCTGCGATCGGTGACCGGCGAGGCTCACTGGAAGGAGATGGCGAGTCATCTCGACATCCCCTTCTCGGCGACCAACACCACGATCCTGGTGCTCTCCTCCCTCACCTGCCAGCTCGGCGTGTTCGCCGCCGAGCGCGGGGACGTGAAGAAGCTCCGGGGCTGGTTCATCGTCACCTTCATCATGGGTGCGATCTTCATCGGCGGTCAGATCTACGAGTACACGAACCTGGTCAAGGAGGACGGCATCTCGCTCTCCTCCGACCCGTACGGTTCGGTGTTCTACCTGACCACCGGCTTCCACGGCATGCACGTGACGGGCGGCCTCATCGCCTTCCTGTTCGTCCTGGGGCGCACCTACGCGGCGAAGAGGTTCACGCACGAGCAGGCGACCGCGGCCATCGTCGTGTCCTACTACTGGCACTTCGTCGACGTCGTCTGGATCGGCCTCTTCGCCACGATCTACCTGATCAAGTAGCCGGGCCGGCACCACGCGCCGCAGAAGCGCACTTTCCAGAAGCATCGACGCAGAAGATCCTGACACCGGGGTAATCCGTGAAAAAGCTCTCCGCACGACGACGCCATCCGCTGGCGGCGGTCGTCGTCCTACTCCTCGCGCTGGCATGCACAGGGGGGCTGTACGCCGCGTTCGCACCCGCGGGCAAGGCGCAGGCCGATGAAACATCCCAGTCCCTGACCATCGAGGAGGGCAAGAAGCTCTACTCGGTCGGTTGCGCCAGCTGCCACGGCACCGGCGGTCAGGGTTCGTCCGACGGCCCCAGCCTGGTGGGCGTGGGCGCCGCGGCCGTCGACTTCCAGGTCGGCACCGGCCGGATGCCGGCCGCCACCTCGCAGGGCCCGCAGGTCGTCAAGAAGAAGAACATCTACACCCAGGCCCAGATCGACCAGCTCGCGGCGTACATCGCCTCGCTGGGCGCCGGTCCCGAGGTCCCGACCTCGGAGCAGTACGGCCCGGACGGTGCCGACATCGCCAAGGGTGGCGAGCTCTTCCGCACCAACTGCGCGCAGTGCCACAACTTCGTGGGCTCGGGTGGCGCGCTGACCAAGGGCAAGTTCGCACCGGACCTGCAGGGCGTCGACCCGAAGCACATGTACGAGGCCATGCAGACGGGCCCGCAGAACATGCCGTCCTTCCCCGACACGACGCTGACGCAGAAGAACAAGAAGGACATCATCGCGTACCTGAACGCGGTCAACAGCAGCAACACGGAGAACCCCGGCGGTCTCAACCTGGGCGGCCTCGGGCCGGTCAGCGAGGGTCTGTTCGCGTGGATCTTCGGTCTCGGTGCACTGATCGCGGTCGCCGTCTGGGTCGCCGCTCGGACCGCAAAGGCCAAGAAGTCATGAGTAGCCAAGACATTCCAGAAGAGAACCTGCCCGCTGAGCAGGACCACCACGCGCACGGCGCGGTGAGCGTCGCGGACGAGAAGGACCCCTTCTCGGACCCGGGGCTGCCGCCCCACGAGCACCGGATCCAGGACATCGACGAGCGGGCCGCCAACCGGTCCGAGCGCGTCGTGGCCATGCTGTTCACGGTGTCGATGCTGGCCACGGTCGGCTTCATCGCCTCCTATGTGACGATCCCCAAAGACAAGTCGATCTTCGTCTTCCCGATCGGTCACATCAGCGCGCTGAACTTCGCCCTGGGCCTGACCCTCGGCGCGGCGCTGTTCTGCATCGGCGCGGGCGCGGTCCACTGGGCCCGCACCCTGATGTCCGACGTGGAGGTCGCCGACGAGCGGCACGCCATCGCGGCCGAGCCGGAGGTCAAGGCCAAGGTCCTGGCCGACTTCAAGCAGGGCGCGAAGGAGTCGGCGATCGGCCGGCGCAAGCTGATCCGCACCACGATGTTCGGCGCGCTGACCCTGGTCCCGCTCTCCGGCGTCGTGCTGCTGCGCGACCTCGGTCCGCTGCCGGGCACCTCGCTGCGCCACACGGCGTGGTCGAAGGGCAAGCTGCTCGTCAACATGAACACCAACGAGCCGCTGCGTCCCTCCGACGTCGCCGTCGGCTCGCTGACCTTCGCCAAGCCCGAGGGCGTCGAGGAGTCCCAGGAGGACTTCCAGAACGTGATGGCGAAGGCGGCCCTGATGATCATCCGGCTGCAGCCGGACAACATCAAGGACAAGCGCGAGCTGGAGTGGTCGCACGAGGGCATCGTCGCCTTCTCGAAGATCTGCACCCACGTGGGCTGCCCGATCTCGCTGTACGAGCAGCAGACCCACCACGTGCTCTGCCCGTGCCACCAGTCCACCTTCGACCTCTCCGACGGAGCCCGAGTGATCTTCGGCCCGGCCGGTCACGCCCTGCCGCAGCTGCGCATCGGCGTGAGCGAGGAGGGCTACCTCCAGGCGCTCGGCGACTTCGACGAGCCCGTCGGTCCTGCCTTCTGGGAGCGCGGATGAGCACTAACGAGAACTCCGAGTCCCGCGCCGAGCGCGGGAAGGCACCGGCCGGCGAGCGTGTCGCCGACTGGGCCGACGGACGGCTCGGGATCTACTCCCTGGCCAAGTCCAACATGCGCAAGATCTTCCCCGACCACTGGTCGTTCATGTTGGGCGAAGTGTGCTTGTACAGCTTCATCATCATCATCCTGACGGGTGTGTACCTGACGCTGTTCTTCCACCCGTCGATGAACGAGGTGGTGTACCACGGCAGCTACGTCCCGCTCCAGGGACAGATGATGTCCGAGGCGTTCAGCTCGACCCTGCACATCTCCTTCGACGTGCGCGGTGGCCTGCTCATCAGGCAGATCCACCACTGGGCCGCGCTGATCTTCCTCGCCGGCATGTTCGTGCACATGATGCGCGTGTTCTTCACCGGCGCGTTCCGCAAGCCGCGTGAGATCAACTGGCTGTTCGGCTTCCTGCTGTTCGTCCTGGGCATGTTCACCGGTTTCACCGGTTACTCGCTCCCGGACGACCTGCTCTCCGGCACCGGTGTCCGCTTCACCGAGGGCGCCATCCTGTCGATGCCGATCGTCGGCACGTACATCTCGTACTTCCTCTTCGGCGGCGAGTTCCCCGGCCACGACTTCGTGGGGCGGTTCTACTCGATCCACATCCTGCTGCTGCCGGGCATCATGCTGGGCCTGGTGGTGGGCCACCTGATCCTGGTCTTCTACCACAAGCACACGCAGTTCGCGGGTCCCGGAAAGACCGAGAAGAACGTCGTCGGCATGCCGCTGCTGCCGGTCTACATGGCCAAGGCCGGAGGCTTCTTCTTCCTGGTCTTCGGTGTCATCGCGGCCATCGCGGCGACCACCCAGATCAACCCGATCTGGGCCATGGGCCCCTACCGTCCGGACCAGGTGTCCACCGGCGCCCAGCCCGACTGGTACATGGGCTTCGCCGAGGGCCTGATCCGCTACATGCCCGGCTGGGAGATCAACTTCTGGGGCCACACCCTGGTCCTGGGCGTCTTCATCCCGCTGGTCCTGTTCGGTCTGGTCCTGGGCGCGATCGCGCTCTACCCGTTCATCGAGTCCTGGGTCACCGGTGACAAGAGCGAGCACCACATCCTGGACCGCCCGCGCAACGCTCCGACCCGTACCGGGTTCGGTGTCGCCTGGGTGACGGTGTACATGGTGGGCCTGATCGGTGGTGGCAACGACCTCATCGCCACCCACTTCCACCTGTCGATCAACGACGTGACCTGGTTCGTCCGGATCTTCTTCTTCGCCGGACCGGTGATCGCGTTCATCGCCACCAAGCGGATCTGCATGGGTCTGCAGCGCCGCGACCGCGACAAGGTGCTGCACGGCCGCGAGACCGGCATCATCAAGCGGCTGCCGCACGGTGAGTTCATCGAGGTCCACGAGCCGCTCTCGCAGGAGCAGCTGCACACCCTCACGGCGCACCACCAGTACGAGCCGGCCCAGGTCGGCCCGGCGGTCGACGAGAACGGTGTCGAGCGCAAGGTCAAGGGCTCCGAGAAGCTCCGTGCCAAGCTGAGCAGCGCCTACTACGGCGAGGACAACCAGATCCCGAAGCCGACTGTCGAGGAGTACAAGGAGATCACGAGCGGCCACGGCCACCACTGATCGACCGCGTCGCCACGCCACAGCCGAAGGGCCCCGTCCGTACACCGGACGGGGCCCTTCGCGGTGCCCGGAGCTGGATAGGGTAGGCCCGAGACCGGTTATGTCCCGTACGACGATCAGGAGCGGCCGTATGAGCGCTGTGACCCCCGCTGGAGGCGACACCGCGGCGGGCCGTTCCTGGCCCGAGGTACTGAACGCGCTGCTGTACGGCCAGGACCAGAGCTCCGACGCGACGGCCTGGGCGATGGACCAGATCATGCGCGGCCAGGCCACCGACGCCCAGATCGCGGGCTTCGTCGTCGCCCTGCGGGCCAAGGGCGAGACCGTCGAGGAGATCAACGGGCTCGTCCGCACGATGTACGAGCACGCCAACGTCATCGAGGTGCCGGGCCGCACCGTCGACATCGTAGGCACCGGCGGCGACGGCGCGAAGACGGTGAACATCTCCACGATGTCGGCGCTCGTGGTGGCAGGCACCGGGGCGAAGGTCGTCAAGCACGGCAACCGCGCGGCCTCCTCCGCGTCCGGGGCCTCCGACGTCCTGGAGAAGCTCGGCGTCAACCTCGACCTGACCCCGCAGCGGGTCGCCGAGGTCGCCGAGGAGGCAGGCATCACCTTCTGCTTCGCCGTCAAGTTCCACCCGGCGCTGCGGTACGCGGGCGCCGCGCGCGGCCAGCTGGGCATCCGCACGGTCTTCAACATCCTCGGCCCGCTCACCAACCCGGCACGGGTCCGTGCCCAGGCCGTCGGCGTCGCCGACCCCCGCATGGCCCCCGTCGTCGCCGGCGTCTTCGCCGAACGCGGTCACTCCTCCCTCGTCTTCCGCGGCGACGACGGCCTCGACGAACTGACGACGACCGCCACGTCCCGCGTCTGGATCGTCCGCGACGGCAAGGTCACGGAGGAGACCTTCGACCCCCGTGACGTCGGCATCGGCCTGGTCCCCGTGGAGGCGCTGCGGGGCGGCGACCCGTCGTACAACGCGGAGGTCGCCCGCAGGCTGCTGGACGGCGAGCAGGGCCCGGTGCGGGACGCGGTGCTGCTGAACTCGGCGGCGGCCCTGGTGGCCCTCGACCCGGGCGCCGGGGCACTGGCCGAGCAGCTCCGGGCCGGCATGGACAGGGCGGCGGAGTCGATCGACTCGGGTGCGGCCAAGCGGGTGCTTGAGCGCTGGGCAGCCGCGACGAACAAGTAAGGGGCACGGCCGACGGTGCGGAGGCGCGGTCAGGCCCCGCCGGGCCCCGCCGTCGTGGTTGATCGCCGTTGCGGCGGAAAGAGGAAGACCGGCGCCGATGCTGGTGAAGTCGGCGACCGGCCTGGGTCTCATCCCGCCGCAACGGCACGCAACCCGACACGGTGTTGCCGACGGTGCCCAGCCGGCCAGGCTCCCGTCCCGTCATCCGGACACGGGTTGCGCGTCGGCGATCACTTCACCTAGGTTTTTTGCAGGTCATGAGTGACAGTCATGAGGCCCCGGCCGACTGTCCGGCAACCCTCCGTCCGTGGCGGGGTGCCCCGGGTGAAGACCAGGCCGTAGGCAGCGAGGTCTACGGCAAGCGCGGACCCCTCACGAAACACCAGGGGTCCTGGTCGTCGAGGGAGCCTTCTGTGAGCAAGCGAATGCGATAGGGCGCCGAGCCCCGCCTCCGCACACCCCTTTCACCCTTCCCCGTGCTTGAGCCGTACCGGTTCGCGCGGTGATTCCCCTTGCCTCTCACAGGAGTTCCGCCATGTCCGTCTCCACCGCTGTCGCCGCCCAGTCCGTCTGTGCCCCCCTGCCCGTTCTGGGCCGCGATGTCACCGTCCCGCTCGTCACCGGCGGCGAGGTCGCCTATGCCGCCCTCGACTACGCGGCCAGCGCCCCCGCCCTGCAGCGGGTCTGGGACGACGTCGCGGCGTACGCGCCCTACTACGGCAGCGTCCACCGAGGCGCCGGCTACCTCTCCCAGCTCTCCACGGACCTCTTCGAGAACGCCCGCCGGGCCGTCGCCGAGTTCCTGGACTGCCGCCCCGACGACCAGCTGGTCTTCACCCGCTCCACCACGGACTCCCTGAACCTCCTGGCCCGTGCCCTGCCCGCCGGCTGTCAGGTCTTCGTCTTCGAGACCGAGCACCACGCCTCCCTGCTGCCCTGGCAGGACGCCCGCGTCACCTACCTCGACGCGCCCCGCACCCCGCGCCAGGCCGTCGAGACCCTGGAACGCGCCCTCGCCGACCGCGATCCCCACGGCCCGGCCCTGGTCTGCGTCACCGGCGCGTCCAACGTCACCGGCGAACTGTGGCCCGTACGGGAGCTCGCGGCCGCCGCGCACGCCCACGGCGCCCGGATCGTCCTGGACGCCGCCCAGCTGGCCCCGCACCACCCCGTCTCCGTCCAGGACCTGGACGTCGACTGGGTCGCCTTCTCCGGCCACAAGCTGTACGCCCCCTTCGGCTCCGGCGTCCTCGCCGGCCGCGCCGACTGGCTCCAGGCCGCCGAGCCCTACCTCGCGGGCGGCGGCGCCAGCCGCAAGGTCACCCGGCGCGAGGACGGGGGAGTGGCCGTGGAGTGGCACGAGAGCGCGGCGCGGCACGAGGCGGGCTCGCCCAACGTGATCGGCGCCTACTCCATCGCCGCCGCCTGCAAGGCACTCACCGAGGCGGGCTTCGGCACGCTGGTCGCCCGCGAGCAGTACCTGATCGAGAAGGTGCGGGCGGGGCTGGCCGGGGTCCCCGAGGTCCGGGTCCTCTCGCTCTTCGGCGACGACGCCCCCCGCGTCGGCGTGCTCAGCTTCGTGGTGGACGGCTGGAACAGCTCCCACTTCGCCGCGGCCCTCTCCGCCGAGTACGGCATCGGCGTCCGCGACGGCCTCTTCTGCGCCCACCCGCTGGTCAGGACCCTGCTGGGCACCGACCCGCAGACCCAGGGCGAGTGCGGGGCGCCGGAGGCGGCACCGGGCGAGAAGTCCCTCAACGCGATCCGCGTGAGCTTCGGGGCGGGGACGCCGGACGAGCACGTGGAGCGCTTCGTGAACGCCGTGAAGGAACTGGTTGCCCACGGCGCCAAGTGGACGTACCGCACGGAAGAGGGCCGCTGCGTCCCGGCGGTGTGATCCAGGCCGACCTCAGGGGCAGCGCCCCGTCAGGGGCGCGGGGAACTGCGCGGCAAGCCCCCACCGGTCCGCAGTGTCGTCTCTGCGGGTGCGTCGTGGCTGATCGCGCAGTTCCCCGCGCCCCCAAAAGAAAAGAAGGGCACGCTGCAGCCGGCGGCGCCTACTAGCTGTCCAGGCCGATCGCGAACGCCGCCTCCAGGTCGTGCTGGGAGTACGTGCGGAACGCGACGTGCGTGTCCGTGCCCTCCACGCCCTGGATCTTGCTGATGCGGCCCGGGATCACCTCGGCCAGGTCCTCGTGCTCGCGCACCCGGACCATGGCGATCAGGTCGTACGTACCGGTGACGGAGAAGACCTCGCTGACGCTGTCCAGCGCGGCGATCTGTTCCGCGATCTCGGGGATCCGGTCCACGCTGGTCTTGATGAGGACGATCGCGGTGATCACGGCTGGTTCTCTCCCTCGGGTGCCGGAGCTGGGGCGACCTTCACTTTAGTGGTACGGCCGTACCGCACCCACGCGTAACCGAACCCGAGTCCGAAGCCGACCAGGTGGGCGAGGTAGGCCACGCCGGGGCCGGAGGGGGCCTGGTTCAGTGCCAGCCACTGGAGGGCCGCCCAGAAGGGGAGGACCACCCAGGCCGGGAAGCGGAGCGGGAGGAAGAAGAGGAAGGGCAGGAGACTGGTCACGCGGGCGCTGGGGAACAGGTACAGGAACGCCCCGAGGACGGCCGAGATCGCCCCGGACGCGCCCACCAGCGACTGCGGGGACGTGGCGTTGGCGACCGCGTAGCCGAGCAGCGCGAGATAGCCGCAGCCGATGTAGAAGAGAGTGAACTCCACGCGGCCCATCCGTTCCTCGGTCATCGCCCCGAAGACGAAGAGGAAGAGCATGTTACCGAGCAGGTGCACCCAGCTGCCGTGGATGAACAGCGCCGTGGCCGGGGTGAGCGCCTCCCGGACCGGACCGTCGAACAGGTCCGCGGGCACCACCCCCCAGTGCCGGAAATACGCCCGCTGGGCGGCCGCGAGGGCCTCACCGGTGCCGTAGGACGGGTTGAAGCCGGAGGCGGGGCCGAGCACGAAGATCAGGCAGCACACGGCGATCAGGGTGTACGTCATGGGCGCGGACGTGCCGCGCAGACTCCGCAGGGTCCGGGCCGCCGTCGTGTTCCAGTTGCCGATCATGGACATAGAGCATGGCGTAACCGGACGCAGTGGTGCAGATCGCCTCGCCGCCGCGGACAGGGCGGCGTCGAGTACCCGCCAGGCCGTAGGGTTACGAGCCACACGCGTCGGGACGGCGCGTCACGGACACTAGAAGGAAGCGAACGAGCCACGATGACGGTTCCCCTGCCGACCGCCACGACGCGGTGGCGCTGCACCCTCTGCGGCAACCTCACGCGCTTCGACGTGACCCGCTCGTCGAAGGTGGTCGAGTACGTCCACCTCGACCTGGCCGGTGAGCCGAAGGTCGAGGAGCGCGAGGTGGTCAGTGAGACCATCGAGTCGGTGCGCTGCCGTTGGTGCAACGCGGTGGACCAGGTGGAACTCGTGGACAGGCCGGGCGCCGACTCCTGAGACCGGGAGCGGCCCCGTACAGGTGATGGGGTGTGACGGATGGTGGAGACCACAGGCGGGGGGCCGGGCGACGGCACCGCCGAGGTGCTTGACCGTCCGTTGCCCGACGGTGTGCGACGGCGTGTCGTGCAGATCGTGTCGGACGGGTTCGGCGGCCTGACCCTCGCCGAACTGCCCGCACAGCTGCGACAGTACGCCCGTTTCGCCCCGAATCGCCGGGCCAAGTTCGCGGGGAACGCCATGGCGGCCGCGCTGGAGACGGACACCCTCTTCCGGCAGCGGATCGGGGAGAAGCTGAGAGAGGCCCAGCCGGAACTGGCCGGCGCCCTGGACTCCGGCTCCCCGCCCCCGGCCGCGGACCCGCTCGACGTGGCGGCCGCGGCCTATGTACTGCGCCCCGCGGGATGGGTGAAGCTCGTGGCGGCGGCCGGCGAGGAGGCCCAGCGCGCCGATGCCGAGCGGGCCGACGAGGAGAGCCGGGCCGAACTGGAGCGGCTGCGCGAGGAGCTGGACCGGGCCCGGGAGCAGACCCGGTCCGAGACGGAGCGGCTGCGCACCGAGCTGGACGCGGCGAAGAAGGAAGCCGAATCGCTTCACCGCAAGCTGCGGGCCGCCCTCAGTGACGTGAAGCGCGGCGAGGCGGCGCTGCGCAAGCTGCAGGGCGAGATGGAGACCGGGCGGGCCGAGGGGCAGTCCCTGGTGTCCGCCGCGGAGAGCGAGAGCCGGCGGCTCAAGGCCCGGCTCGGCGAGGCCGAGACGGCCCTGGAGGCCAGCCGGCGGGCCGCCCGGGAGGGGCGCAGCGTCGAGGACATGCGGCTGCGGCTGCTGCTCGACACCGTCCTCGACGCGGCCCAGGGGCTGCGCCGGGAGCTGGCCCTGCCGCCGGTGTCGGTGCGGCCCGCCGAGACCGTGGACGCGGTCGAACCGGGACGAATGACCCCGAAGGACATCGCGGCGCGCGCACTGTCGGAGCACGACCCGGCCATCCTCAACCAGCTGCTCGCGCTGCCCCAGGCGCACCTGGTCGTCGATGGCTACAACGTGACCAAGACCGGCTATCCGCAGATGCCGCTGGAGAAGCAGCGGCTGCGGCTGCTCGGCCAGCTCTCCCAGCTCGCCGCCCAGACCGGTGCCGAGGTCACCTGTGTCTTCGACGGCGCCGAGCTGGCCGCGCCGGTGCTGCTCGCCCCGCCGCGCGGGGTCCGGGTCCTCTTCTCCAAGCCCGGTGTCACCGCGGACGAGTTGATCCGCCAGCTGGTGCGCGCCGAGCCGCCGGGCCGGCCGGTGATCGTCGCCTCGACCGACCGCGAGGTCGCCGACGGGGTCGCGAAGGCGGGTGCCCGTCCGGTGGCTTCTGCGATGCTTCTGAAGCGACTGTCCTGAACGTGCAACCCGCATATGCAATGCCCGAATTGACCGAACCGTCACGCAACGTAGCGTCAATCGTGCATTACCGCTCGTGAGTTATGTGCAAAGAGTGCGTTGCGTGACCAGTTTTTTCGCTGCTGGGTTTGAACTGATCACAGGTAGGTCACTAGGGTCGGGCCTCGAACCTCCACACGGGTGATCACTCAAACGAAGGAGCCCGTCTCCGTGGCGTCCCATCGTCGACCCAAGCAGCCGAGCCGTGCGCGCGTGACCGTGCTCACCACCGCAGCGGCCGCCGCCGTAGTCCTCAGCGCCAACGCCGCCAACGCGGCGCCCAGCGAGAAGCTGACCAAGGACGAGGTCAAGGCGAAGGTCGACAAGCTCTACGAGGAGGCCGAGCAGGCCACCGAGAAGCTGGACGGCGCCAAGGACAAGCAGCAGAAGCTGCAGAAGGAGATATCCACGATCCAGGACAACGTGGCTCGTGGACAGGAGGACCTCAACAAGCTGCGGGACAGCCTCGGTTCGCTGGCCACCGCGCAGTACCGCTCCGGCGGCATCGACCCGTCGGTCCAGCTCTTCCTCTCGTCCGACCCGGACGACTACCTCGACAAGGCCTCCACGCTCGACCAGTTGAGCAGCCAGCAGGTCGAGGCCCTGAAGAAGATCCAGGACAAACAGCGCGAACTCGCCCAGGAGCGGGCAGAGGCCTCCGACAAGCTCAAGGACCTCTCCGCCACCCGCACCGAGCTCGCCAAGCAGAAGTCGGCCGTCCAGGGCAAGCTCGCCGACGCGCAGAAGCTGCTCAACACCCTGACCGCCAAGGAGAAGGCGGCCCTCGACGCCGAGCAGGCCCAGGCCGCCAGCCGCGCCTCCTCCCGCGTGGACCTCGGCAGCACGGGCTCCGCCTCCGGCCGGGCCGCCTCCGCCTTCGCCGCCGCCCAGTCCGTGATCGGCTCGCCGTACGTCTACGGTGCCTCCGGCCCGTCCTCCTTCGACTGCTCGGGCCTGACCTCCTGGGCCTACGCCCAGGCCGGCGTCACCATCCCGCGCACCTCCGAGGCGCAGGCCAACGCCGGCACCCGCATCTACAGCGCGAGCGACCTCAAGGTCGGCGACCTGGTCATCTTCTACGGCGACTACCACCACGTCGGCCTCTACGCCGGCAACGGCCAGGTGCTGCACGCCCCGCACACCGGCGCCGTGGTCCGCTACGAGGCGATGAGCGACATGACCTTCGAGTTCGGCGTCCGGATCTGACCACCGCCGAGACTCCGCGCCCCGTCAAGATCGCGATGCCCGGGCGTCCGAACGGGCGAACTGTTTCAGCCTGATGTACCCCCCGCCCCGCCTTTGACCTGCGTCAGAGGCGGGGCGTCCCGTTGTGCGGCCGGGAAGGGCCTTTGGCCGGTGCGTGTCCGCGCGGCTAGCATCGCCGCGTCCAGTGACGGAAGTCGCCGGACCTACCGCCGGACGGGCGGGAAGTCACGCCTGTGGAGACTGCGTAGGACCGACCCGCACGGGTCGGCGGCGGCCTGCGAAGCAGGAACCCGCGGTGGCGCCGCTGAGCGGCGCGGACCGGATCTCCTGCCCTGGGCGGGAGAGGGCGTCAATGTCTGGCGCGTTTCCCCCGACACCGGGGGAGACCGTCGGCGTCCGACGATCGGAAGGAATGCAGCTTCCCGTGGGGTCTCATCGTCGTCTCGCACCGTCGTCCGGGTTCAACCGGGGCGCCGGTGCCGCAATCTGCGTGCTGTCGGCCGCGGCCGCCGCGTTCGGTGCCGTACCGGCGAGCGCCGCCCCGCACGCCGACGCCCGTGCCGAGGTGGACCGGCTGTACCGGCAGGCCGAGGAGGCGACCCAGGCCTACGACAAGGCCGACGAGCGGGCCGGCTCGCTGCGCCGCGAGGTGAACGACTCCCAGGACCGCATCGCCCGCCAGCAGCAGCGCATCAACACCATGCGGGAGGCGCTCGGTTCGCTCGCCGGCGCCCAGTACCGCTCCGGCGGCATCGACCCCACCGTGGCCCTGCTGTTCTCCGACGACCCGCAGGACTACCTCGACCGGGCCTCCCTCCTCGACCGCGTCGACGCCCGCCAGGCCGGACAGCTCAGGCGGCTCCGGACGGCGATGCGCGAACTCGCCCAGGAGCGCACCGAGGCCGCCGGGAACCTCGCCGAACTGGAGAAGAGCCGCAAGGCCGTCGCCTCGCACAAGGCCGTCGTGGAACGCCAGCTCGCCAAGGCCCGGCGGCTGCTCAACACGATGCCCGCCGCCGACCGCGTCGCCTTCGAGCACGCCTCCCGCGGCGACGACCGCACCGCCCTGCCCGACCTCTCCGGCGCAGCCGTCCCCGACGCCCGTGCCGCCGCCGCGATCGCCGCCGCCCGCTCCGCCCTCGGCAAGCCCTACGTCTGGGGCGCCAGCGGCCCCTCCGGCTTCGACTGCTCGGGCCTGATGCAGTGGTCCTACTCGCACGCCGGCATCCACCTCCCGCGCACCTCGCAGGAGCAGCGCTACGCCGGCCACCAGGTCCCGCTCTCCCAGGCGCAACCCGGTGACCTGGTCGTCTACCGCTCCGACGCCAGCCATGTGGGCATGTACGTCGGCAACGGCCAGGTCATCCACGCCCCCTACCCCGGCGCCCCGGTCCGCTACGACCCGGTCGGCATGATGCCGGTCTCCTCCGTCACCAGGCCCTGACTTCCGGGCTCCTGCCCTTACGATCGGAAAGTGGCCGGTCGTGGACGGGTGTGGCGCTCAGGAGCGGTGGGGCTGTGTCTGCTGCTCCTGCCGCTGGCCGGATGCGGCGGCGGGCAGTCGTCGACCGGCACGGCGATGGCCGAGGTACAGCAGGTCCTGGACCGCCGCTCGGCGGCGGTCCTCGGCCACGACGAGCAGGCGTACGCCGAGACCGGCACCCGGAGCTCGTACTCCGACCTGCGGGCCGTACCGCTCGCGGACTGGAGCTACCGGCTCACCGCCCTCCACACCGACGGCGCCGGCGCCACCGCCGACGCGCGGCTCAGCTACCGGATACAGGGGTACGACAAGGCGCCGGTGACGACGGACCGGGCACTGACCCTCAGCCGCACGGCCGACGGACAGTGGTATGTCACATATGACAAGCCCGCCAAGAAGTCCGGGCAGCAGCTCTGGGACCAGGGCGAGGTGACCGCCGTCAAGAGCGCCCACGCCCTCGTCCTCGGCGTCGGCCAGTCCAAGGTCACGCTGCGCGACTACGCCCGGCTCGCCGACGCCGCCGTCCCCGAGGTCTCCAAGGCGTGGGGCACGGACTGGACGCAGCGGGTGGTCCTGCTGGTACCCGGGTCGCTGGACGGCATGGCGGGCCTGCTGGGCGCCCCCGCCTCCAACTACAAGGGCATCGCCGCCGTCACCACCGGGGAGGCGGGAGGCTCCGGCCAGGCACCGGCGGACCGGGTCATCCTCAACCCGGAGGCGTACGCGGTCCTCGGCACGGTCGGCAGGCAGGTCGTCCTCACCCACGAGACGACCCATGTGGCGACCCGCGCCCACACCACGGCCGCCACCCCGCTCTGGCTGTCCGAGGGCTACGCCGACTGGATCGGCTACCTCGACACCGGCCGCACGCCCGGCGAGGCGGCCCCCGAACTCGCCCGCGCCGTCGAGGCCGGAGACACCCCCGAAGACCTCCCCGCCGACCAGGACTTCGGCTTCACCGACGACCCCACCAAACTGGCCCAGGCCTACGAGGGCGGCTGGCTGGCCTGCCGGATGATCGCCGCCCACTGGGGCGAGCAGAAGCTCGGCGCCTTCTACCGCGCGGTCGGTGCGCACAAGCAGCGCGCGGGCGCCGTGGAGGACGCCCTGAGGACGGAACTCGGCACGACGCTGCCGGACTTCACCGCGCGCTGGCGGGACTACGTGACGGCGCAGCTGGGCGAGTGAGCCGGTCGCGGGCGGGCTCAGGAGGAGACCGGGGTCTCCTCCGCGCGGGCCGCCTGGGCCGGGAAGGGGGTGACGGCGTCCTCGGTCACCGTGGAGCGCCACAGGGCGCGGGCCGCGGTGACCGTGGCCGCCACCAGCAGGCCGTTGCGCAGCAGGAGCAGGGTGATGCCGTACCAGTCGCTGACCACGACGTGCGAGAAGCCGACCGGGAACTCCAGGACGGTCGCGAAGGCCGCCGGCAGGAGCAGGAGGGCCGGGAGGGTCATGCGGCTGGCGCGGAAGCAGAGGCAGACGGCGGCCAGGCCCACCAGCCACACCAGGTACTGGGGGCTGATCACCCGGCTGGTGACCGTGAACAGCAGGACGGCGGTGAAGGCCGCGTCCGCGAGCGTGTGGGAGCGGAAGCGGACCGCTGACAGCCGCCACAGCAGCAGCCAGCCGAAGGCGAGCGCGGTGAGCAGCAGGGCCGCCGTGCTCACCGCCTGCACGTGCGGGCCGAGGAATTCGATCGAGCCGTAGTTGAGCAGCACCTCGCCGTGCCAGCCGAAGTGCCGGGCGACGTGGAGGACCAGCGCGCCGAGGGACTCCACCTCGGTGCCCCGGTCCCGCTGGAAGGTCAGGAACGAGAACGCGCCCGGCATGGCCACCGCGAACAGGGTGCCGACCGCGCCCGCCGTGACGGCCGCGGCTGCCCAGGCCCGCCGCCGTACGGCACCCACGAGGAGCAGCGCCGGCCACACCTTCACCATCGCGCCGAAGCCCGCCAGCGCGCCCATGAGCCGGGGGTGCCGGGCCCCGGCGAGCAGCGCGGCGACGGCGACGGCGGTGACCATCAGGTCGTAGCGGGAGTAGACGGTCGGGCCGAGGAGCGGGACGCCCAGCACCCAGACCCAGGCGCCGCGCAGGGTGCGGCCGGGGCGCGGGCCGGCGTAGAGGAGGAGGGAGAGGACCACCAGGTCGGCGAAGCAGGCCAGGACGAAGAAGGCGGTCGGGTAGTCGAGGAAGGGCAGCAGGCCGGGGGAGAGGATCGCCAGGGCGGCGGCGGGCGGGTACTGCCAGGTGACGTCGTCCAGGGGAAACGTTCCGTGCCGCAGGACCTCGAACCACCCCTGGTAGATGACGGAGACGTCGCTGGTGACGTCCGCGCCGGGGAAGACGAACACCTTCAGGACGAACAGCAGCAGCACCAGCCGGGTGGCACCCCAGGTGACCAGCAACAACGCCAGGGCACGCCGCACGCCCGTCCTGTCCACCTGAGCCCCTGTCCGTCGGCATCGCCGTGTCGAGTGGGCCACATGATCTCCCGGTGTCCTGTGCGGGTGCCATGAAGCACGGCCGAACACACTGTGCAGGTAGGGTCGGCGCCGATGAACAAGACCCTCGTCGTGACCAATGACTTCCCGCCCCGGCCGGGCGGTATCCAGGCCTTCCTGCACAACATGGCGCTGCGTCTGGACCCCGAGCGGCTCGTCGTCTACGCGTCCACCTGGAAGCGGGGCCGGGAGGGGGGCGAGGCCACCGCCGCGTTCGACGCGGAGCAGCCCTTCACCGTCGTACGCGACCGTACGACGATGCTGCTGCCGACGCCCGGGGTGACCCGGACGGCGGTCGGGCTGCTGAGGGAGCACGGGTGTACGTCGGTGTGGTTCGGGGCGGCGGCTCCGCTGGGCCTGATGGCGCCGGCGCTGCGGAGGGCGGGGGCGGAGCGGCTGGTCGCCACGACCCACGGGCACGAGGCGGGCTGGGCCCAGCTGCCCGCGGCCCGACAGCTGCTCGGGCGGATCGGGGAGGCGACCGACACGATCACCTATCTCGGCGAGTACACGCGGTCCCGGATCGCGACCGCGCTCAGTGCGCGGGCGGCCGGGCGGATGGTGCAGCTGCCGCCGGGGGTGGACGAGAAGACCTTCCATCCCGGGTCGGGCGGGGACGCGGTTCGGGCGCGGCTGGGGCTGAGCGGGCGGCCGGTGGTCGTGTGCGTGTCGCGGCTGGTGCCGCGCAAGGGGCAGGACACGCTGATCCTCGCGATGCCGCTGATCCTGGCCGCCGAGCCGGACGCGGTGCTGCTGATCGTGGGCGGCGGGCCGTACGAGAAGGAGCTGCGGCACCTGGTCCGGGAGACCGGGGTCGAGGCGTCGGTGCGGTTCACGGGGGCGGTGCCGTGGGCCGAGCTGCCGGCGCACTTCGGCGCGGGCGACGTGTTCGCCATGCCGTGCCGGACCCGGCGGGGCGGGCTGGACGTGGAGGGGCTCGGGATCGTGTACCTGGAGGCCTCGGCGACCGGGCTGCCGGTGGTGGCCGGGGATTCGGGCGGGGCGCCGGACGCGGTCCTCGACGGGGAGACCGGGTGGGTGGTGCGGGGCGGGTCCCCCGAGGAGGCCGCCGAGCGGATCGTGGCGCTGCTGGGAGACGCGGAACTGCGGCAGCGGATGGGGGAGCGCGGGCGGCGCTGGGTCGAGGAGCGGTGGCGGTGGGATCTCCTTGCGGAGAGGTTGAAGGAGTTGCTGTAGAGGGCCGGGTCGCGTTCCGTCCGCGGGTGCGTTGCGGCTGGTCGTGCAGTTCCCCGCGTTCCTCCGGGGCGCGTTGTCACTAACTCTGTCGCAGCTCTAGGCGGAACCGGGAAATCCGCACATGCTGCGCACATGACAGCAAAACTGATGCAGCGTCAGCTGACGAGACGTCACATCCTGGGCATGATCGCCCTCCAGACCGCCGCAGCGGCCGGTCTCACCCGGGTCGGGCTCCAGTCGGCGCAGGCCGCCGAGGAAGCGGCCGACGTCGACAACGCGCCCGCGATCGTGGTCGGTTCGGGGTACGGCGGGGCCGTGGCCGCGCTCCGGCTCGGACAGGCCGGGGTGCGCACCCTCATGATCGAGATGGGCCAGCTGTGGAACACGGCCGGCTCCGACGGCAAGATCTTCTGTTCCACCGCCGCCCCGGACAAGCGGTCCATGTGGTTCAAGACCCGCACCGAGGCCCCGCTCGCCACCTTCCTCTGGCTGGACGTCGTCAACAAGGACATCGCCTCCTACGCGGGAGTGCTCGACCGGGTGCACTACGACAACATGTCCGTGTACGTGGGGCGGGGTGTCGGCGGCGGGTCGCTGGTCAACGGCGGGATGGCCGTGACCCCGCTCCAGTCGTACTTCACCGAGCAGTTCCCGACCGTGGACGCGACCGCGATGTACAACACGTACTTCCCGCGCGCCCGCACCATGCTCGGCGTCAACACCGTCGACGCCACCTGGTTCGAGTCGACCGAGTGGTACCAGTTCACCCGGACCTCCAGGAAGGCCGCCGCCAACACCGGGCTCAAGACCACCTTCGTGCCCAACGTCTACGACTTCGGGTACATGCAGCAGGAGGCCGCCGGCACCGCCACCAGGTCCGCGCTCGCCCAGGAGGTCATCTACGGCAACAACTACGGCAAGAAGAGCCTCGACAAGACCTACCTCGCCGCCGCCCTCGGCACCGGCAACCTCACCATCCACACCCTGGAGAGGGTGAAGGCGATCACGCGGGCGGGCGACGGGTCGTACGTGCTGAGCGTGGACCGGATCGACACGAGCGGGAACGTCGTCGAGAGCAAGCAGTACAGCTGTACCTACCTGTTCCTCGGTGGCGGGAGTCTCGGGACCACCGAGCTGCTCGTCCGGGCCCGGGACACCGGGGCGCTGCCCGCGCTCAACTCCAGTGTGGGGGCGGGCTGGAGCACCAACGGCAACACCATGCTGGGCCGCGCCAACCACATCTGGGACACCACCGGAGCCAACCAGGCGACCATGCCGGTCATGGGCATCGACGACTGGGCCAACACCGACAACCCGGTCTTCGCGGAGATCGCGCCGCTGCCCATCGGGTTCGAGACCTGGGTGAGCCTGTACCTGGCGATCACCAAGAACCCGCAACGGGCCTCGTTCACCTACGACGCGGCGAGCGGTGGGGTGAAGCTGGGCTGGACCACGGCGCAGAGCGCGGTCTCGGTCGCCATGGCCAAGAAGCTGTTCGACCGGATCAACGCGGCCAACGCGACGATCTACCGGTACGACCTGTTCGGGTCCGGCAGCAAGGTCTTCGCGGACGACTTCTGCTACCACCCGCTGGGCGGCTGCGTACTGGGCCAGGCGACCGACAACTACGGCAGGGTGAAGGGGTATTCGAAGCTGTACGTCACGGACGGCTCGCTGGTGCCAGGGAACATCGGCGTGAACCCGTTCGTGACCATCACCGCGCTCGCCGAGCGGGCGATGGAACGGGTTCTCGCCGAGGACTTCTGACCACCTGGAGGACGCCCCGAGTGCCGCGCTACTTCTGGTAGATGGCCTCGATCTCGTCCGCGTAGTCCTTCGCCACCACGTTGCGCTTGAGCTTCAGGGACGGCGTCAGGTGGCCCGACTCCTCCGAGAACTGGGAGGACAGAATGCGGAACTTCCGCACCGATTCCGCCTTCGACACCGCGGCGTTGCCGTCGTCGACGGCGTCCTGGATCGCAGCGATCAGATCCGGGTCGTCACGCAGCGACGCCGCGGTGGCACCGGCCGGCTTGCCGAGGTCGGCCGCCCAGCGGGGCAGGAACTCCTCGTCGACGGTGATCAGCGCGCCCACGAACGGCCGCCCGTCGCCGACCACCATGCACTCCGCGACCAGCGCGTGCGCGCGGATGCGGTCCTCGATCACGGCCGGGGCGACGTTCTTGCCGCCCGCGGTGACGATGATCTCCTTCTTGCGGCCGGTGATCCTGAGGTAGCCGTCCTCGTCCAGGGTGCCGATGTCCCCGGTGTGGAACCAGCCGTCGGCCAGCGCCTCGGCGGTCGCGCCCGGGTTGTTCCAGTACTCCTTGAACAGGTGCTCGCCGTGCAGCAGCACCTCGCCGTCGTCCGCGATCCGGATCACCGAGCCGGGCAGCGGCTGCCCCACCGTGCCGATCTTGGTCCGGTCCCAGGGGTTGAACGCGGTCGCCGCGCAGGACTCGGTCAGGCCGTAGCCCTCCAGGACCGTGAAGCCGATGCCGCGGAAGAAGTGGCCCAGCCGCTCGCCGAGCGGGGCGCCGCCGGAGATCGCGTACTCGCCCCTGCCGCCGAGCACCGCGCGCAGCTTGCTGTAGACGAGCTTGTCGAAGGTCTTGTGTTTGATCTTCAGGCCGAGCGTCGGGCCCGACGGCGTGTCCAGCGCCTTGCTGTACGCGATGGCGGTGTCCGCGGCCTTGTCGAAGATCTTGCCCTTGCCGTCCGCCTGCGCCTTGGCGCGCGCCGAGTTGTAGACCTTCTCGAAGACGCGCGGGACGCCGAGGATCAGCGTCGGCCGGAAGGCGGCCAGCTCGTCGGTGAGGTTCTTGATGTCCGGGACGCAGCCCAGCTTGATCGGCGCCATCATCGGGGCGATCTGGACGAGGCGGCCGAAGACGTGCGCGAGCGGCAGGAAGAGGAGGACGGAACACTCGCCGGTGCGGAACAGGGGGCGCAGTCGCTCCACGATGTTGCCGCACTCCGCGAAGAAGGCGCGGTGGGTGAGGACGCAGCCCTTGGGGCGGCCGGTCGTACCACTCGTGTAGACGATGGTCGCCGGGTCGTCCGCCTTCGCCAGCGAGCTGCGCTCGTCGACCGTGGCGTCGGTGACGCCCTGGCCGAGTCTGCCGAGTTCCTCCAGGGCACCGGCCTCGATCTGCCAGACGTGCTTGAGGGCGGGCAGCGTCTCGCGCACCGACTCGACCGCGGCCGTGTGGCCGTCCAGTTCGACGATGCAGGCGGTCGCGCCGGAGTCGCTGAGGATCCACTGCACCTGCTCCGGCGAGCTGGTCTCGTACACCGGCACGGTGACCGCGCCGGTGCTCCAGATCGCGAAGTCGAGGAGCGTCCACTCGTAGCGGGTGCGCGACATCAGGCCGACCCGGTCGCCCGGCTGGATGCCGGCGGCGATGAGGCCCTTCGCCGCCGTGTGCACCTCGGCCAGGAAGGCGGTGGCGGTCACGTCCGTCCACACACCCCCGACCTTGCGGGCCATGACGGCTACGTCGGGATGCTGCGCGGCGTTTCTGCGGACGATGTCGGTCAGATTGCCGTCCGCGGGGACCTCGTACAAAGCCGGAAGGCTGAACTCGCGCAAGACTGCTGCTCCTCATAGGGCGCCGACGCCACGACGTTGTGCGATGCGACGGTGCGGTCCAAGGCTCGGGCAGGTGCTCAGGGCTTCGCACGGGCTGGAAGATCCGTTGGTTGAATTCCTGAGCACGACTGGACTGCCCGGACGTTACCCGCCGGTATGGCTTCTTCGACAGGGGGGTCCGGCGAGATGTTCGGTGCGTCACACGGGTTGGTGTTCCTCCGCGTACGGTAGTCCACGGCTTTAGTGACTGACCAGTAACCGCAGGCCCGGCCATCGCCTGTTCACGTTTGCCGCACAGGCCTACGCTTGATCACCATGGCAGCCACACCCTCCGGCACCCGCAGGACCCGCGTCCACGTGGTCAGCGACGTGCACGGCAACGCCCGTGACCTGGCCAGGGCCGGCGACGGCGCGGACGCCCTGATCTGTCTCGGCGACCTGGTCCTCTTCCTCGACTACGCCGACCACTCCCGCGGCATCTTCCCCGACCTGTTCGGCGTCGAGAACGCCGACCGCCTCGTCGAACTCCGCACCGCCCGCCGCTTCGAGGAGGCCCGGGAACTCGGTGCCCGGCTGTGGGGCGGGATCGGCACGGACCGGGCGACGGCGATCGAGAAGGCGGTACGCAAGCAGTACGCCGAGATGTTCGCGGCGTTCCCGGCACCGACGTACGCGACGTACGGCAATGTCGACATGCCGCCGCTGTGGCCGGAGTACGCCGGTCCGGGCACGACGGTCCTCGACGGTGAGCGGGTCGAGATCGGCGGGTGGGTCTTCGGCTTCGTCGGCGGCGGGCTGCGCACCCCCATGCGCACCCCCTACGAGATCTCCGACGAGGAGTACGCGGCGAAGATCGAGGCGCTCGGCGAGGTCGACGTGCTCTGCACGCACATCCCGCCGGAGGTGCCGGAGCTGGTGTACGACACGGTGGCGCGCCGCTTCGAACGGGGCAGCCGCGCGCTGCTGGACGCCATCCGCCGTACCCGGCCCCGGTATTCGCTCTTCGGCCATGTCCACCAGCCGCTGGTGAAGCGGATGCGGATCGGGGCCACCGAGTGCGTGAACGTCGGGCACTTCGCCGGTACCGGCCGGCCCTGGGCGCTGGAATGGTGACGACCCCGGACAGGGGGTGAAGTCGGCTGGTCGGACGCGCGGTAGCCTTCACGCGGCACGCGTGTGCGCACGCCCGCGCACGCCGACCCCCTTTACCGGTCCCACCGGTCCCACCGGCCCGCATCTGGAGGAGCCACGGCGATGGCGGAACACACCAGCTCGAACATCACGATCGAGGCGGCCCCGGCCGACGTCATGGCGGTCATCGCCGACTTCGGGCGTTACCCGGACTGGACCGGCGAAGTGAAGGAGGCGGAGGTTCTGAAGACCGACGCCCGGGGCCGTGCCGAGCAGGTCCGCCTGGTCATGGACGCCGGCGCGATCAAGGACGACCAGGTCCTCGGGTACACCTGGACCGGCGACAACGAGGTCTCCTGGACGCTGGTGAAGTCCCAGATGCTCCGCTCCCTGGACGGCTCGTACCTGCTGAAGCCGGCGGGCGCGGGTTCGACCGAGGTCACGTACTCGCTGACCGTCGACGTCAAGATCCCGATGCTCGGGATGATCAAGCGCAAGGCGGAGAAGGTCATCATCGACCGGGCACTGGCGGGGCTGAAGAAGAGGGTGGAGTCGGGGGAGAAGTGACGTAGGGACGCGTCGCGGGGGTACCCGTGGCGGTCCGGCTGCGGGTCCGTGGGGGTTGCTCGCGCAGTTCCCCGCGCCCCTGAAGGGGCTTCTTAGCTGCGGGCAGTCGTGCCGCTGGGGCGGCACGGGTGGGCGCAGCGGCACCCGGCAAGCGCCGGTAAGCGTCCCCACCCCCCGCCCCAGCGCCGGGCACCGATCAAGCGAGCCCCGCTTCGGTTACGGTTCACCCTCATGCGCACCATCCTGATCACCGGCCCCGGCGGCAGCGGCCGTACGACCGTCGCCGCGGCCACCGCCCTGCGCGCCGCGGCCGACGGCACCCCGACCCTCGTCCTGAGCGCCGACCGCACGGACACCCTCGGCGCCGCCCTGGGCACGGCGACAGGACCGGAGCCCACCCGCGTCACCCCCACCCTCACCGCCTGGCGCCCCGACGCAGCCGCCCGCTTCCGCGAGGACCTGACCGCCTTCCAGACCCGCGCCGCGAACGTCCTCGACCTGCTCGGCGCCTCCCGCCTGGACGCCGAGGAACTCACCCCGCTGCCCGGCGCCGAGGAACTCTCCTTCCTCCGCGCCCTGCGCGACGCCGCCCTCTCCGAGCGCTACGACCTGCTCGTCGTGGACCTCCCGCCCGCCCCGCGGGCACTCGCCCTCCTCTCCCTCCCCGAGGAGCTCCGCCGCTACCTGCGCCGCCTGCTCCCGCCCGAGCGGCAGGCGGCCCGCGCCCTGCGCCCCGTCCTCGGCCGTCTCGCCGGCGTGCCCATGCCCGCCGACTGGCTCTACGAGACCGCGGCCCGCTGGGACACCGAGCTGGCCGCCGTGCAGGCCGTCCTCGCCGACCGCGACACCGCCGTACGCCTGGTCGCCGAACCCGGCCCGGCCGGCGCCGACGCCGTCCGCACCACCCGCCTCGGCCTCGCCCTGCGCGGCCTGTCCGCCACGACCCTGGTCGCCAACCGCGTGCTGCCCGAGGCCACCCCGCTGCACGCCCTCGTCGCCCAGCAGCGCAAGGCCCTCGCCGAGTGGGGGGAGGCGTACGACGTCACCGCGGTCGCCCACCTCGGCCACGACCCGCGCGGCACCGACGACCTCGCCGCGCTCGCCCTGCCCGGTGTCAACGCCGCGCCCGCCCCGGTCGGGTGGCCGGTCGACGACCGGATCGAGGCGGACGGCGTCCTCGTCTGGCACATCCCGCTGCCCGGCGCGATACGGGACGACCTCGACCTCGTCCGGCGCGGCGACGAGGTCGTCATCACCGTGGGCGGCTTCCGCCGGATCGTCGCCCTGCCGTCGGCCCTGCGCCGCTGCACCGTCGCCGGGGCCGCCCTGCGCGACGGCGAGCTGCGGCTGCGGTTCGCGCCGGACCCGGAGCTGTGGCCGCGCTGACGATGAAACCGGTACGCCCGTTCGGGTAACGTCGTAGAGACGAACCGTAGTCAGGAGTCCGTCATGAGCGAAGAGCGCCCCGCAGCCGACGCCTCCGAGGCCGCGGACCAGGTACGGGCGACGGACGACGACGCCTGGGCCACCGCCTGTGCCGAGGACCTGGAGGCGGAGAAGGCCCGCCGCCGCGCCCAGTACGGCCCGCCCCCCGGGTCGGCCGCCGAGGAGCTGCGCAAACTGGTCGACGCCGTCGCCGACAAGCTCTCCGGCATCCAGACCCCGCTGCTCGGGGCGGTCGCCGGACCCGCAGCCCAGCAGGTGGTCCGGCAGGTCGTCCAGCAGGCGAAGAACGCCGTCGAGCCCGTCATAGAGCGCAACCCGGACGTCTTCGACCACCTCGCCGCGGCCGGCAGCGAACTCCTCGCCGCCTACCGCTCCGCGGTCCAGGCCCAGGAGACCCGCTGGGCCTCCGGCAAGCACGACCCGGGCGACGACGCAAGCCCCGGTGAACGCATCGACCTGGACTGACGGCCGCGTCGATTCCCTCCGTCCCGCGTCCCCTGCCACCGCCGGCCCGCGCTGCGGGCGGACGACGGGAACCCGACGGCAGGGCCTCGGGTACGGTTGGCCGTAGCGGGGCTCGACCGAAACTGAGGGATTCATGGGACTCACCATCGGCGTCGACATCGGCGGCACGAAGATCGCGGCCGGCGTGGTCGATGAGGAAGGCAACATCCTCTCGACCCACAAGGTGCCGACCCCGGGCACGCCCGAGGGCATCGTGGACGCCATTGCTTCCGCCGTAGAGGGCGCCCGCGCCGGGCACGAGATCGTCGGCGTGGGCATCGGAGCCGCCGGTTACGTGAACCGGCAGCGCTCCACGGTCTACTTCGCGCCCAACATCGACTGGCGCCAGGAGCCGTTGAAGGACGAGGTCGAGGCCCGCGTCGGCCTCCCCGTGGTGGTGGAGAACGACGCCAACGCCGCCGCCTGGGGCGAGTACAGGTTCGGTGCCGGCAAGGGCCACCGCAACGTCATCTGCATCACCCTCGGTACCGGCCTCGGCGGCGGCATCATCATCGGCAACAAGCTGCGCCGCGGGCACTTCGGCGTCGCCGCCGAGTTCGGGCACATCCGGATGGTCCCGGACGGGCTGCTGTGCGGCTGCGGTTCGCAGGGCTGCTGGGAGCAGTACGCCTCCGGCCGCGCCCTGGTCAGGTACGCCAAGCAGCGCGCCAACGCCACCCCCGAGAACGCCGAGGTCCTCCTCGCCCTCGGTGACGGCACCCCCGAGGGCATCGAGGGCAAGCACATCTCCGTGGCCGCCCGTCAGGGCGACCCGGTCGCCGTCGACTCCTACCGCGAGCTCGCCCGCTGGGCCGGCGCCGGCCTCGCCGACCTGGCCTCCCTCTTCGACCCCTCCGCGTTCATCGTCGGCGGCGGCCTCTCGGACGAGGGCGAACTGGTCCTCGACCCGATCCGCAAGTCCTACAAGCGCTGGCTGGTAGGCGGCAACTGGCGCCCGGTGGCCGAGGTCATCGCGGCCCAGCTGGGCAACGAGGCCGGCCTGGTGGGCGCGGCCGACCTGGCGCGGGAGCCCGACCCGATCATGTAAACGCCGCCCACGGGTCCCACCTGCTTTCAAGGGGCGCGGGGAACTGCGCGACAAGCCACGACGCACCGGCCAGTCGCACACCCACCCTGCGCCCCACCCCCGTAGGCGCACAGCCCCTCTCCCGGCGTACATTGATCAATATGGTGACGCTCCCCAACTCCCACACAGAGCCCGACGGTTCCGCCGTCATCCGCGTCCTCAGCTACAACATCCGCTCCCTGCGGGACGACACCGACGCCCTCGCCCGCGTCATCAGGGCCTGCGCCCCCGATCTGGTGCTGGTCCAGGAAGCCCCCCGCTTCTTCCGCTGGCGCAAGAAGCTCGCCCGCCTGGCGTCCGCCGCCGACCTGGTGATCCTCACGGGCGGAGCCACGGCAGCCGGTCCGGCGATCCTCTGCGACCTCCGCGCCACCGTCGAGCGCACCGAGGACGTCCTGCTTCCCCTCACGCCGGGACTGCACCGCCGCGGCCTCGCGACCGCCGTGGTCCGCTTCGGCGGCGTCCGCCTCGGCGTCACCAGCTTCCACCTCAGCCTCCGGCAGGACGAGCGCTACGAGCAGGGCGGCATGCTCCTCGACCGGGTCGCGGGCCTGGGCGTGGAGCACGCCGTCGCGGGCGGCGACCTCAACGACCGCCCCGACGGCCGCACCTTCCGCCGCCTGGCCGACGCCTACCAGGACTGCCGTACCACCGCACCCTGGGGCGGCGAGTTCACCTCCGGGTCCACCGGCCCGCACCAGCGCATCGACGCGATCTTCGCGACCAAGGGCATCGAGGTGCTCGGCTGCGGTGTACCGACCGGCCTGCCCGGCGTCACCGACGCGGATCTGCGGGCGGCCACCGACCATCTGCCGGTCCTGGCCGCCCTCAGGGTGCCCGCCGCCTCCTGACCGGCTGCCGTCCCCTCCGCTGCCTCGCCCGGTCCGCGCGGTCACGGCGGGACGGCGCGTCCGGACGCCCGAGGGCCCGTCCGGAGTGGTTCCGGACGGGCCCTCGGGCGACAGCGGACCGGTCAGACGACGGCTCCCCGCCCGGGGTCGCCGTCCTCCTCGTCGTCGGTCTTCATCCTGGTCACCAGCGTGACGAACCCGCCCAGGAAGCCGCCGATGCCCAGCGTCGCGAGCCACCAGGTCATGTCCCAGCCCAGCAGCACCGCGAGCAGCAGCAGGAGCGGGCCGCCCACCACACCCAGCCAGGCGAACTTGGCCGTCGCGTCGGCCTCCGGCAGCGGCGGCGGCTCGGGCGGCACGAAGTGGCCCTCGTCGTCCTCGTCGAAGTCGTCCTCGGACGGCTCCGGCGCCGTGTAGTCACGCGGGCCGCCCACCCCGGGCGCGAAGGAGATGGAACTGCCCAGCGGCTGCGCGGGCCGCTGCTCCTCGGCCGTCGCGGCCCCCGTCCCGGCGGGCTCGGCGCCCGCGTCGGTCTCGTCCTCGTCCTCGTCCATCGCCGGCAGCGCGAGGTCCTTCACCGGCTTGAAGGGCGTCGTGCCCGGTGGGTCCGGCGGCTCGTCGCCGTACCCCGCGACGATCGCCGCCCAGGCGGCCGCCTCGTCGAAGGGCACCCCCGTCTCGTCCGGCTCGCGGTCCTCGCGGTCGGAGTCGTGCTCAGCCAACTGCGGCCGTCCCTTCCTTGCCGACACTGGGTGCGAGCCGGCCGATGAAGGCGAGGCTCTCCTCGAAGATCCGGTCCGCGTCATGGTCCAACGTCGCGACGTGGTAACTCTGTTCCAGCACGACCTCCGTTACGTCCGTGGAGGACACCCGGCTCAGGATGCGGGCGGAATCCGCCGCCGGAACCACATGGTCCGCGGCGCTGCGCAGGAGCAGCAGCGGCTGGGTGACCTGCGGCAGCTCCTTGTCCACCTGGCGGAAGAAGTTCCGCAGCGAGTGCGCGCTGTGCAGCGGCACCCGGTCGTACCCCACCTCGGCGGCGCCCGGTCTGGCGATGTCGCTGGCGATGCCCCGCGTCGTGCGCACGAGGTGCCGGGCCACCGGAAGGGCGTACGCCGACAGGCCGTGCACCTTGTTCGCCGGGTTGACGATCACCACGCCGTCCACACCCGTACCGTTCCGCGCGGCCAGCCGCAGGGCCAGCGTGCCGCCCATCGACAGGCCCGCCACGAACACCTGGGAGCAGCGCTCGCGCAGCAGCCGCAGCTCGCGGTCCACCTCCGCGTACCAGTCCTGCCAACCGGTGACGGCCATGTCCTCCCAGCGGGTGCCGTGGCCGGGCAGCAGGGGCAGGGACACGGTCAGGCCGTGTGCCGCATGGTGTTCCGCCCAGGGGCGCAGCGACTGGGGCGAGCCGGTGAAACCGTGACAGAGGAGGACACCGGCCTCCCCGCCGTCATGGCGGTACGGCTCGGCTCCGGGGAGAACCGGCACCTTCGGTCTCCAATTCATTTCGAGTTCGTTCGAGAGGGCGGAACTGCGGGAGCCGTGGACGACGACTCCGGTTGTGCTTCACCGTACGCGACGGCACTGACACCGACCAGGGTCGTCGGGCCCATTCCCGGCGCTCCGGGTTAAGGTCTGATCGACGGAAACAGGAGGCACTCGGTTGTTGTACGGCGCGATGAAGGTCGCTATCGGGGGACCGCTCAAGGTCACCTTCAGGCCCTGGGTGGAGGGCCTGGAGAACGTCCCGGCCGAGGGCCCGGCGATCCTGGCCAGTAACCACCTGTCCTTCTCGGACTCTTTCTTCCTGCCCGCGGTGCTGGACCGCAAGGTCACCTTCATCGCGAAGGCCGAGTACTTCACCACCCCCGGGCTGAAGGGCCGCCTCACGGCCGCCTTCTTCAAGGGCGTCGGCCAGCTCCCCGTCGACCGCTCCGGCGCGCGCGGCGCCGGCGAGGCCGCGGTGCAGAGCGGCATAGACGTGCTGGAGCGCGGCGAGCTGTTCGGCATCTACCCGGAGGGCACCCGCTCGCCCGACGGCCGCCTCTACCGGGGCAAGCCCGGCGGCCTCGCGCGCGTGGCGCTCGCGACCGGCGCCCCGGTCGTCCCGGTCGCCATGATCGACACCGAGAAGATCCAGCCGCCGGGGCAGGTGATGCCCAAGCTGATGCGGCCGGGCATCCGGATCGGCAAGCCGCTGGACTTCAGCCGCTACCAGGGCATGGAGCACGACCGGTTCGTGCTGCGCGCGGTGACCGACGAGGTCATGTACGAGATCATGAAACTCTCCGGCCAGGAGTACGTGGACATCTACGCGACGGCCGCCAAGCGGCAGATCGCGGAGGCGGCCAAGGCCGGGAAGGACGCGGCGAAGGCCGAGAAGAAGACCGCCGAGTCCTAGACCGGCGGCAGGGGGCCCGCAACCGGGGGACCGGCGGCCGGGGAGGGCAGGGGGACCGGGGGACATGAGCAAGCGGGAACGCGTCGTACGGATGTCGGTCGAGCAGCCGCTGTGGCGCGCCCTCACCGGCTACCGCGTGCTGACCCTGTTGTACGCGATCGGCCTGTTCGCCTCCGCCTACGACGACTACGACCGCGCGGGCGTCGCCATCGCCTACTACGCCGTCCTGACCGTCTGGACCCTGGCGACCCTGCCCCGCGTGCAGAACGCGGCGGCCTGCACCAAGCGCTTCCTCGCCGTCGACCTCGCCGTCGCGCTCACCGGCATCGTGCTGACCCCGTGGGTGGTCACCCAGGGTCACATCGACCGGGGCGGCCCGACCCTGCCGTCGATCTGGACCGCCGGCTCGGTCCTCGCCTACGCCCTCAAGGGCGGCTGGCGCTGGGCCGCGTTCGCCTCCACGCCGGTCGCCGCCGCCAACCTGATCGAGCGCGGCCACCCGGCCCGCGACACCGTCCACAACGTGATCCTGGTCTGGGTCGCCTCCATCGCCATCGGGTACGTCGTCGAGGTCGCCCGCGCCTCCGAGCGCACCCTCGCCCGCGCTCTGGAGATCGAGGCGGCGACCAGGGAACGGGAGCGGCTCGCCCGGGACATCCACGACGGCGTGCTCCAGGTGCTCGCCATGGTGCAGCGGCGCGGCGCGGACCTCGGCGGCGACGCGGCCGAACTGGGCCGGCTGGCAGGCGAGCAGGAGGCGGCTCTGCGGACGCTGGTCTCCGGTGGCCTGGTGCCGCCCTCACGGCTCTCGGAGGACGAGGCCGAGGGCGCCGTCGTCCGCCTGGTCGAGGAGCCGGAGACCGGCGGTCCCGTCGACCTGCGCACCCTGCTCTCGCGGTACGCCGGGTCCCGGGTCAGCCTGGCCGAGCCCGGCGCGCCGGTGGAGCTGCCGCCGGGCGCCGCACGCGAGTTGGCCGCCGCGGTCGGCGCCGCCCTGGACAATGTGCGCAGGCACGCGGGCGAGGCGGCGCGGGCCTGGATCCTGGTCGAGGACGAGCCCGGCGAGGTGGTGGTGACGGTCCGGGACGACGGCCCCGGCATCCCGGAGGGGCGGCTCGCCCAGGCCGAGGGGGAGGGGCGGCTCGGGGTGGCCCAGTCGATCCGGGGGCGGCTGCGCGACCTCGGCGGCAGCGCCGAGCTGTTCTCGACTCCCGGGCAGGGCACGGAAGTAGAGCTGAAGGTACCGAAGGTCTCCCCGGGGAAGGCGGAGCGGCGATGAGCATCAAGGTCATGGTGGTCGACGACCACCCGATGTGGCGGGACGCGGTCGCCCGTGACCTGGCCGAGTCCGGCTTCGAGGTGGTCGCCACCGCGGGCGACGGCGACCAGGCGGTGCGCCGCGCCAAGGCCGCCGCGCCCGACGTCCTCGTCCTGGACCTCAACCTGCCGGCCAAGCCGGGCGTCCAGGTCTGCAAGGAACTCGTCGGCCACAACCCGGCGTTGCGGGTCCTGGTCCTCTCCGCGAGCGGGGAGCACGCCGACGTCCTGGAGGCGGTGAAGTCCGGCGCGACGGGTTACCTGCTGAAGTCGGCCTCGACGGAGGAACTCCTCGACGCGGTCCGCCGTACCGCCGTCGGCGACCCGGTGTTCACGCCCGGCCTCGCCGGTCTGGTGCTCGGCGAGTACCGCCGGCTGGCCTCCGAGCCCGCCCCGGAGGCGCACCCCGACCGGCCCGACACGCCCCGGCTCACGGACCGCGAGACCGAGGTGCTGCGGCTGGTCGCCAAGGGCCTGAGCTACAAGCAGATCGCCGAACGCCTGGTCATCTCCCACCGCACGGTCCAGAACCACGTCCAGAACACCCTCGGCAAGCTCCAGCTGCACAACAGGGTGGAGCTGGTGCGGTACGCGATAGAGGCGGGCCTCGACGACGACTGAGCCGACGACTGAGCCGACGGCCGATCCGACGACTGATCTGATCTGATCTTCGGGCGGCGGTAAACCAACCGCCTGACAATTCACCGGAATTGCCCTTCCGCGCCCATCCCTGTGTGAGCTGGATCACCATTAGCGTGAGTCCCACAGGCAACCGCGGCGAAGGGACATTTCCATGCGGGTCGGAGTACTGACCGGAGGCGGCGACTGCCCCGGGCTCAACGCCGTCATCCGGGGCATCGTCCGCAAGGGCGTGCAGGAGTACGGCTACGACTTCGTCGGCTTCCGGGACGGCTGGCGCGGACCCCTCGAAGGCGACACCGTCCGCCTCGACATCGCCGCCGTACGCGGCATCCTGCCCCGCGGCGGCACCATCCTCGGCTCCTCGCGGACCAATCCGCTCAAGCAGGAGAACGGCATCCGCCGGATCAAGGACAACCTCGCCAAGCTGGAGGTCGACGCGCTGATCGCGATCGGCGGCGAGGACACCCTCGGCGTCGCCGCCCGCCTCACCGACGAGTACGGCGTGCCCGTCGTCGGCGTGCCGAAGACCATCGACAACGACCTGTCCGCCACCGACTACACCTTCGGCTTCGACACCGCCGTCGGCATCGCCACCGAGGCCATCGACCGGCTGCACACCACCGCCGAGTCCCACATGCGGGTCCTGGTCTGCGAGGTGATGGGCCGGCACGCCGGCTGGATCGCCATCCACTCCGGGCTCGCCGGCGGCGCCAACGTCATCCTCATCCCGGAACAGCGCTTCGACGTCGACCAGGTGTGCGCCTGGGTCACGTCCCGCTTCAAGGCGTCGTACGCCCCGATCGTGGTCGTCGCCGAGGGCGCCATGCCCAAGGACGGCGAGATGGTCCTCAAGGACGGCACGCTGGACTCCTTCGGGCACGTCCGGCTCTCCGGGGTCGGTGAGTGGCTGGCCAAGGAGATCGAGAAGCGCACCGGCAAGGAGGCCCGGACCACCGTCCTCGGGCACATCCAGCGCGGCGGCACGCCCAGCGCCTTCGACCGCTGGCTGGCCACCCGCTTCGGCCTGCACGCGGTCGACGCCGTCCGCGACGGGGACTTCGGCAAGATGGTCGCGCTGCGCGGCACCGACATCGTCCGGGTCCCGATCGCCGAGGCCACCGCCAAGCTGAAGACCGTCGACCTGAAGCTGTACGAGGAGGTCGGGGTGTTCTTCGGCTGACAGCCGGCTTCCCCGCTCCACCCGCGCGCCGCCACGGCCACCGTGACGGCGCGCAAAGGCGTCCTGCACAGGGCCGAGCTTTTGGGCAACGGCCACGGCAGGACACCCAGGGGCGCGGGGAACTGCGCGACAAGCCCCCACGCACCCGCACCCGAAACTCAAGCCTGAACGGTTCCGGTGCCGCGCAACTGCCCCACCAGCTCCCGCACCACGGCGGCCCCGTTCAACGTGAGCACCGACTCGGGATGGAACTGAACCCCCGCGAACCCGGGCCCCCGCAACGCATGCACCTCCCCGTTCGCCGCCCGGCCCACCTCCACCCCGTGCGCCGCCAGCTCCCGCGCCGCCTCGTCGTCGCAGCGGGCCACGAAGCTGTTGTAGAAGCCGACCGTCTCCGGCCGCCCGAACAGGTCCACGGTCGTCTGCGCCCCCTGGTAGGGGACCTCCTTGCGGACGATCTCCAGCCCCAGTTCCGCCGCGATCAGCTCGTGCCCGAGGCAGACGCCCAGCACCCCGTGCCGGTGCTCCCGGATCACGGCCGCCGCCAGCTCCCGCAGGAACCGCATCTTCGGATCGTCCAGGTCGGACGGGTCACCGGGCCCCGGGCCCAGCACCACCGGGCCCCGGTGCGCGAGCACGGCCGCCCGCAGCCCCGGTTCGTCGTAGCGCCGGACGGTGACGTCGAGCCCGCCGGCCCGCAGCACGTGCGCGAGCATCGCCGTGAACGTGTCCTCGCCGTCCACCACGAGCGCATGCCCGGACAGCTCGCCGGTCCGCTCCTGCATCCGCAGCCAGAACGGCGCCAGGGAGGTCCGCCGCCCGTCCAGCGCGGCCCGCACCCGGGGGTCGTCGGCCAGCCGCGGTCCCGTTCGCTCCGCACGCGGCCGTGACGGCCGTACCCCGAGGGCCGCCAGCACGCCCGCCGCCTTGGCGTGCGTCTCCGCGACCTCGCTCGCCGGGTCCGAGCCGCGGACCAGGGTGGCGCCGACGGGCACCCGCAGCCGGCCGTCCGCGTCGATGTCCGCGGTACGGATCAGGATGGGGGAGTCCAGGGTCTGCGCGCCGCCGGAGTCATGGCCGAGCAGGGCCAGCGCCCCCGCGTAGTAGCCGCGGCCGCCCACCTCGTGCCGTTCGATCACCCGGCAGGCGTTCTGCACCGGCGACCCCGTGACGGTCGCCGCGAACATGGTCTCCTTCAGGACCTCCCGCACGTCCAGCGAGGACCGGCCGCGCAGCTCGTACTCGGTGTGCGCGAGGTGCGCCATCTCCTTCAGCCGCGGCCCGACGACCACCCCGCCCATGTCGCCGACCGTGCACATCATCTTGAGCTCCTCGTCGACGACCATCGACAGCTCCTCGATCTCCTTGCCGTCGGCGAGGAAACCGAGCAGGTGCTCGGGGGTGGGGCCCTCGGCGGGATAGCGGTACGTGCCGCTGATCGGGTTCATGACCACCGTGCCGCCGGACATCCGCACGTGCACCTCGGGGCTGGCGCCGACCAGCGTCCGGTCCCCGGTGTGCACGACGAACGTCCAGTACGCGCCGCGCTCGCCCTCCAGGAGCCGCCGGAACAGGGCCAGCGCGTCGGCGCGGCCGAAGCCCGGGATCTCACCCTGGTACGTCCGCCGGATCACGAAGTTCGCGCCCTCGCCCCGGCCGATCTCCCCGCGCAGCACCCGGCCGACGATCTCGGCGTACGCGTCGTCGTCGACGTCGAAGGCGCCGGAGTCGACGCGGACGTCGTGGGAGGGGAGGGTGGCGAGGGCCTCGTCGAGTGGAATGTGACATACCACCGTCGGGGTCAGGACCAGCAGCGGCGTCCCGTCGTCCCGGACGTCGAACCCCCGTTCCCGGATCTGCCGGTACGGGATCAGGGCCAGCCCCTCGTCGGGCAGGTCGGCGAGCCGGTCGTGGGCGGTGACCGGGCCGGTCAGGAGCTCCACCGTGCTCCCGTCGTGGCCGGGGGTGCGGCGGCGGAGCAGGGCGAAGGGGCGGTCGTCGTGGAGCAACTGGGTCAGGTCCATGGTTCCTCTGCTGCCTGGTGGGGCTGGTGAGGGAGGAACGACCCCGGGAACGCCGAAGGCCGCCCCTCCGGGCGGCCTTCGCGAAGTCTTGCGTACGCGCAGTCAGTGGGCCGCCGGAGGAGCGGTCCACCACCAGTTCTGGGTCGAATGCGCGAACATGCGGGAAACCCTACCCCACCCTGCGCCCTGTCCACAGGACAATCGCGGCGTCTCACCAGTCGAGCCGGAGGAAAACATGGCGACACGACCCCGTAATGTTTACGAGGTGACCGTGAACGCTAAGACCAGCCTCGGTGCTGGCAACACCTGGCGAAACCTGCCCGCGGCGCAGCAGCCCGAGTACCCCGACCCCGAGGCTCTGCGCAAGGCCGTTGCGGAGCTGGAGTCGTATCCGCCGCTCGTCTTCGCGGGCGAGTGCGACCAGCTGCGCGCCCGGATGGCGTCCGTCGCCAAGGGAGAGGCGTTCCTGCTCCAGGGCGGCGACTGCGCCGAGGCCTTCGACGCGGTGTCCGCCGACCACATCCGCAACAAGCTCAAGACCCTCCTCCAGATGGGTGCCGTACTGACGTACGCCGCGTCGGTGCCCGTGGTGAAGGTGGGGCGGATCGCCGGTCAGTACAGCAAGCCGCGCTCCAAGGGGACCGAGACCCGCGACGGCGTGACCCTGCCGACGTACCGCGGCGACTCGGTCAACGGCTTCGACTTCGACGAGAAGGCCCGTATCCCGGACCCCGAGCGGCTGAAGCGGATGTACAACGCGTCCGCCTCGACGCTGAACCTGGTGCGTGCCTTCACCACCGGCGGTTACGCGGACCTGCGCCAGGTGCACGCCTGGAACCAGGACTTCGTGAAGTCCTCGCCGTCCGGCCAGCGCTACGAGCAGCTCGCCCGCGAGATCGACAACGCGCTGAACTTCATGCGGGCCTGCGGCGCGGAGCCGGAGGAGTTCAAGACGGTCGAGTTCTTCTCCTCGCACGAGGCGCTGCTCCTTGACTACGAGACCGCCCTGACCAGGGTCGACTCGCGCACCGGCAAGCTGTACGACGTCTCCGCCCACATGGTGTGGATCGGTGAGCGGACCCGGCAGCTGGACGGGGCGCACATCGAGTTCGCCTCGAAGATCCGCAACCCGCTCGGCCTCAAGCTCGGCCCGACGACGACCGCCGAGGACGCGCTGAAGTACATCGACCGCCTCGACCCGGACCGCGAGCCGGGCCGGCTGACCTTCGTCGTCCGCATGGGCGCGGACAAGGTCCGCGACAAGCTGCCCGAGCTGGTCGAGAAGGTCACCGCCTCGGGTGCGACCGTGGCCTGGGTGACCGACCCGATGCACGGCAACACCTTCGAGGCGGCCTCGGGCCACAAGACCCGCCGCTTCGACGACGTGCTCGACGAGGTCAAGGGCTTCTTCGAGGTCCACAAGACCCTCGGCACCCACCCCGGCGGCATCCACGTCGAGCTCACCGGGGACGACGTCACCGAGTGCGTGGGCGGCGGCGACGAGATCTTCGTCGACGACCTGCACCAGCGTTACGAGACGGCCTGCGACCCGCGGCTGAACCGCAGCCAGTCCCTGGACCTGGCGTTCCTCGTCGCGGAGATGTACCGCGACCAGTAGGGCGGCCTCATGGGGGTGGGGCGCGGATCACATGCGATCCGCGCCCCACCCCACTTTTGCGCCCGCCGAGTGATGGGTAAGGTTAGGTTTGCCTCACCGATCCATCGGGACGGCACCACTGATCGATCCCGGCGGGAGGTGAATCCGCGTGTACGTCTGCAGCTGCTTCGGAGTGACCGAGGCGCAGGTCAAGCAGCATGCGGAGGACGGTGCCTGCACCCCCCGCCAGATAGCGTCCGCCTGCAAGGCCGGCACGGACTGCGGTTCGTGCGTCCGCCGCATCCAGGCGATCCTCGGCCGCGGCAACTGCCCGCGCCGCGACCTGGCGGACCAGGGCAGGCCCGTACTGGCGGCACTGCCCGGTGAGCGCCCCGAAGGGGTGCGGGGAACTGCGCGATCAGCCGCGACGGGCCCGCAGGTGACCGACGACCTGCCTCGGCCTTTCCCGCGGAGCGCCTAGCTGCTCTCCGGCTGCTCGATGATCTGCGAGATGTAGAGCGCCTCGCCGAGCTTCTCCACCAGCTCCAGCTGGGTGTCGAGGTAGTCGATGTGGTGCTCCTCGTCCTTCAGGATCTCCTCGAAGATGTTCGCGGACGTGACGTCGCCCTTCTCGCGCATCATCTTGATCCCGCGCTTGAGGCGGTCGATCGCCTCCACCTCGATCTGCCGGTCGGCCTCGAACATCTCCTTCACCGTCTGCCCCACGCGGACGTGGAACAGCCGCTGGTAGTTGGGCAGCCCCTCCAGGAACAGGATCCGGTCGGTGAGCACCTCGGCGTGCTTCATCTCGTCGAACGACTCGTGCCGGGTGTACTTCGCGAGCTTGTACCAGCCGAAGTTCTCCTGCATCTTCGCGTGCAGGAAGTACTGGTTGATCGCGGTGAGCTCGCCCGTGAGCTGCTCGTTGAGGAATTCGATGACCTCGGGGTCGCCCTGCATCGCAGAGGCTCCTTCCACGGACTGGGGTGTTTGCGGCGCATGATTGCACCAGCGTGGAAGATCGTCCAGTAAGTGCGTACTTAGTAAGTAAGTGCATGGTTGGCACCAGTTGGCCGATTTGTCGATCTTCGGGGGATCTGCCTGGTCAGGTGCACTGCCCGTGGTCTGTCAGGATGGAGGGCATGGGTCATCGGGTGGAGCGCGCGTCTCGGGAAACCGCGGGAGCCGGGCTTCCGCCGGGACAGCGGCTCCAGCGCGGCTGGCCCGTCACGCACTACGGCCCGGTCCCCAGGTTCCGGCCCGAGCGCTGGGAGTTCCGGATCTTCGGCGCCACCGCCGACGGGGACGCACACCTCTGGAACCACGAGCAGTTCACGGCCCTGCCGTACGCCACCGTGGTCGCCGACCTGCACTGTGTGACGAAGTTCAGCATGCTCGGCGCGGAGTGGGGCGGGATCCCGGCACGGACCGTCCTGGAGCTCGCGCCGCCCGCTGCCGAGGTCACCCATGTGATGGTCTGGGCCGAGTACGGCTTCAGCTCCAACCTGCGGCTCGCGGACTTCGCCGCCGAGGGCGCCCTCTTCGCCACCCACAAGGACGGTGAACTGCTCACCGCCGAGCACGGATTCCCGGTCCGTCTGGTCGTCCCGCACCTGTACGCCTGGAAGGGACCCAAGTGGGTCCGCGGCGTCGAGTACATGACCGCCGACCGCCGCGGCTTCTGGGAGGAGCGCGGCTACCACAACATCGGCGACCCCTGGAAGGAACAGCGGTACTCCTACCAGGAGGAGCCGGGGGACGGCCCGGAACTCTGAGCCGCCGGTGCCCGGCCGGCTCAGCTCTCCCGGAGCCGCTTGAGGCGCTCGACGTCGGCCGCGTGCCCCTCCTTGCCGCCGGGCGTCTCGATGACCAGCGGCACGCCCGCGGTCGCGGGGTGGGTCATCAGCGCGCGGAACGCGTCCTCGCCGATGTGCCCGGCGCCGATGTTCTCGTGCCGGTCCTTGTGCGCGCCCACCACGTCCTTCGAGTCGTTGGCGTGGATCAGCTTCAGCCGCCCCTCGCCGACGGTCGACACGAGCAGGTCCAGCGTCCGGTGCATCCCGCCCGGCCCGGTCAGGTCGTGCCCGGCGGCGAAGACGTGGCAGGTGTCCAGGCAGACGCCGAGCTTCGGATGGGCGTCCAAGGCCTCGAAGTACGGGCCGAAGTCCCAGGTCCGCGAGCAGAGCGAGGCACCCTGCCCGGCGGTGGACTCCAGGAGCAGGAACGGGTCGTCGTCGTGGGTCAGCTCGTCGAGCAGCGGCAGCAGACGTGCCCGTACCTGCTTCAGGGCCACGTCCCGGGCCCGGCCGCCGGTCGCGCTGCCGGTGTGCACGACCACCCCGAGCGCCCCGATCTCCCGCCCCCGCCGCAGCGAGTGCCGCAGCGACTCCACCGACCGCTCCACGGTCGCCTCGGTGTGCGAGCCGAAGTTGATCAGGTACGGGGCGTGCACGTACGCCGGGATCGACTCCTCCGCACAGGCCGCGCGGAACGCCTCGTCCTGCTTCGGACTGCCCGCCGGGGTGGCCCAGCCGCGCGGGTTGGCGACGAAGACCTGCACGGTCTCGGCCCGCAGCTCACGGGCGTACGACAGCCCCACCGAGTGCAGACCGCCGGCCACCGGGACATGGCCGCCGACGGGGTTGCGGGACGGACCCGACTGCTCGCTCTTCACCCGTCCAGGGTGTCACGCCGGGGCCCGGCCCCCGTCACCGGACGGTGATCGTGATCGTCGACCCCTTGGGGGCCTGCTCCCCGGCGTCCACCGACTGCTTCTTCACCGTGTCGCCGAACAGCCCGAGCAGCCCGCGGTCCTCCTTGACCTGGAAGCCGGACTGCTCCAGCAGCTTGGTCGCGTCGTCCACGGTGGCCCCCACCACGTTCGGCACCTCGACCAGCTCCGGGCCCTTGGACAGCGTCAGCGTCACCGTGTCGCCCTCGGCGGCCTGCGCGTCGCCCGCCGGGGTCTGCCGGGCGACCTGCCCCTGGTCGTACTCGGAGCTGACCTCGGTGGCGGACACCGTCACCTTCAGCCCGGCCTCCTGGAGCTCCTGCCGGGCGTCGTCCAGGTCGTCGCCGGTGACGTCCGGGACGTCGACCGGGGCCCCCTTGCTGACGACGAGCGCGATCGCGGTCCCCGCGTGCCGCCCGGTCCCGGCCCCCGGGTCGGACGAGATGACCGACCCCTTGGGCACGTCCTCGCTGAACTCCCGTGTCACCATGCCTGGTTGGAGCCCTCCGGCGGTCAGCAGCAGCCTGGCCCTGGCCAGCGTCCGCCCCTGTACGTCCGGCACCTTCACCGTCTCGGGGCCGTCCGAGATGGTGAGCTGCACCGAGTCGTTGCTGCGGATGCGCTTGCCGGCCGCCGGGTCGGTGCTGATCACCGTGCCCCGCTTCACCGTGTCGCTGTAGGCGTGCTCGACCGACCCGACGTCGAGCCCGGTCTCCCTCAGCCGCTCGGTGGCCTGGGCCTCCGTCTTCGACAGCAGGGGCGGGACCTTGGTGAACTGCCCCGAGTTGATGTACCAGACGCCGGCGCCGGCACCGAGGACGATCAGTACGGCGACGACCAGTGTCAGCAGCCCGCGCCGGGACCGACGGCCCCCGCGCCGCCGCTCCGGGACCGGCGGCGCCTCGAACCTGCTGGTCCGCAGCACCCCCTCGTCCTCCTCGTTGACGGGCAGCGGCCGGGGCACCGTCAGCGACCGGGGTATGACACTGGTCCGGTCCTCGGCGATGTCGTGCGCGTCCGCCAGCGCCTGCGGCGGCACGGCGTCCAGCTGCTCGGCGCGGAGTGCGCCCCGCGTCTGCCTCAGCAGGGCGAGCAGCGCCACGGCGTCGTGCGGCCGGACCGCGGGATCACGGGCGGTCCCGCGGGCGACCAGTCCGTCCAGCTCGTAGGCGAGCCCCGGCACCACGGCGGACGGCGCCGGCACGTCCTCGTGCAGATGCTTGTAGAGGATCACCGCGGCCGAGTCCGAGTCGTGCGGCTTCTGCCCGGTGAGCATCTCGTACAGCACGACACCGCACGCGTAGACGTCGACGCGCGGATCGGCGGCCCCGTTCTCGACCTGCTCGGGCGCGAGGTACGACACGGTGCCGAGCACGGCGCCGGTCGTCCTGGTGACGGAGTCCACGGACCGCACCAGCCCGAAGTCCGCGACCTTGACCCGCCCGTCGTCCCCTATCAGCACGTTCTCGGGCTTCATGTCCCGGTGCACGAACCCGGCCCGGTGCGCGGCGCCCAGCGCGGCCAGCACCGGCTCCAGGATGTCCAGCGCGGCCCGCGGCTGCAGCGCGCCGCGCTCGCGCAGCACGTCACGCAGGGTGCAGCCGGCGACGTACTCCATGGCGAGATACACGTACGAGCGGTCGGCCCCCTGGTCGTAGACCTGTACCACGTTCGGGTGGGCCAGCCGGGCGACGGACTTCGCCTCCCGGATGAACCGCTCGACGAAGGAGCCGTCGGCGGCGAGCGCCGGGTGCATCACCTTCAGCGCGAGCACACGGTCCAGCCGGACGTCCAGCGCCCGGTAGACCGTGGCCATCCCGCCGACGGCGATCCGCGCGTCGACGCGATACCGGCCGTCGAGCACCTGCCCGACGAGAGGGTCCTGAAGGGTCATATCCACCCAGCGAGTGTACGAGCACCGGCTGACACCCCCACAGGTGAGACCGCTTTCCGGGGGGACTTGCAGCGCACCTGTGACGCTTTGCACCTGGCTGAAATACATCCCCCACCGCCCCGCAGCCGCCGACGGCGCTCGGCCCCGGGCGTGCTTTCTCCCCTCCCGCAGCCGTCGACGGTGCTCGGCCCCGGGCGTGCTTTCTCCCCTCCCGCAGCCGTCGACGGTGCTCGGCCCCGGGCGTGCTTTCTCCCCTCCCGCAGCCGCCGACGGCGCTCGGCCCCCACGGGAGAGCCCCGCTTCTCAGCAGAGAGTTTCGGGTGGTGCGCGGGTGGGAGAGCGGACGGGAGCGGACCGGCGTTCAGAACGCGGGGCGCTCGGGGTCCAGCACGGCCAGGCCCTCCGCAGGAGACGACGCCTCCGCGAGGTACCTGCGGGGAATCCGCCCCGCCAGCCGGGCCAGCCGCCCCGCCTCCACCCCGGCCCGCATGGCGTGAGCCATCCGCTCGGGATCCTGCGCCCGCGTCACCGCCGACGCCAGCATCACCCCGGCGCACCCCAGCTCCATCGCCAGCGCCGCGTCCGACGCCGTACCGGCTCCCGCGTCCAGAATCACCGGCACGCGCGCGTGCTCGACGATCAGCTGGAAGTTGTGCGGGTTGCGGATCCCGAGCCCCGACCCGATCGGCGACCCGAGCGGCATCACCGCGGCGCACCCCACGTCCTCCAGCTTCCGGGCCAGCACCGGATCGTCGTTCGTGTACGGCAGCACCGTGAACCCGTCGTCCACCAGCGTCTCCGCCGCCTCCAGCGTCTCGACCGGGTCCGGCAGCAGCGTCCGCTCGTCGGCGATGACCTCCAGCTTGACCAGATCGGTCCCCAGCGCCTCCCGCGCCAGCCGGGCCGTCAGCACCGCCTCGCCCGCGGTGTAGCACCCGGCCGTGTTGGGCAGCACCCGGATCCCGAGCCGGTCGAGCACCGACAGCACGGAGCCCCGTACCCCCGGGTCCACCCGCCGCATCGCGACCGTGGTCAGCTCGGTCCCGGACGCGACGAGCGCCCGCTCCAGCACCTCCAGGCTGGGCGCGCCCCCGGTACCCATGATCAGCCGGGAGGAGAACGTCGTACCCCCGAGGACGAAGGGATCGTCGGCCATGGCGCTCAGCCTCCCTGCACGGCGGTCAGGACTTCCACCCGGTCACCGTCGGCGAGCCCGGTCGTGGACCACTGACCGCGCGGTACGACGGTCTCGTTGACGGCCGCGGCCACCCCGGAGGGCGCGGCGGTGAGGGACCGTACGAGCGAGTCGAGAGCGGTGCCCGGGGCGATCTCCCGGCGCTCCCCGTTGACGGAGATGGAGATGGTGACGGAGAGGTTCATGCGGTCTGCTCCACAAGTACGCGGGGAACGGGGTCGAAGCGCCTCGGCGTGAAGGGACGGGCCTCCGCCGGCAGCTCGCCGCCGGTCAGCAGCTCCGCCATGACGTCTCCGGTGACCGGCGTGAGCAGTACCCCGTTGCGGTAGTGCCCGGTGGCCAGCAGCAGTCCGTCGAGGCGGGTCGGCCCGAGCAGCGGCGCGTTGTCGGGGGAGCCGGGACGCAGTCCGGCCCGGGTCTCGGTCAGAGGCAGCTCGGTGATCCCGGGCACCAGCTCGTGCGCGTCGCGCAGCAGCTCGTACACGCCGCCCGCGGTGACCGTGGTGTCCCAGCCCAGCTCCTCGCTGGTGGCGCCGACGACCAGCTCGCCGTTCTCCCGGGGCACCAGGTACACGTTCCCGCCGCGCACCACGGCCCGTACGGTCCGGCTGAGGAACGGCGCGTACCGGGCGGGCACGGTCAGCCGCAGCACCTGCCCCTTCACCGGCCGCACCGGCGGCAGCACGTCGTCGGGCACGCCCGCCAGCCGCCCGCTCAGGCTGCCGCCCGCGAGCACCACCTGCCCGGCGGTCAGGGCATCGCCCGCGCGGGTGCGGACACCGGCCGCCCGCTCCCGCACCACCTCCAGGCGCTCGGCCCAGTCGCGGTGGAACACCACCCCGGACCGTTCGCACGCGGCCACCAGCGCGGCCGCCAGCCGGCGCGGGTCGATCTGGTGGTCGCCGTCCACCCGCAGCCCGCCGCGCACGCCCGGCGCGAGCATCGGCTCCAGGCGTCGGCACTCCCGCCCGGACAGCCACTCGGACTCCAGCCCCGACTGCTGCTGGAGGGCGTGCAGCTCGCGCAGGTGGGCGCGGTCGTCGGCGTCCAGCGCGACCGCGAGGGTGCCGCAGCGCCGGTAGCCGAGATCGTGGCCGGTGAACTCGGTCAGCTCGGCGGCGAAGGCGGGATAGCGGCGGGCGGAGGCCAGGTTGAGCCCCAGCAGGGTCTGCTCGCCGTAGTGCAGCTCGGTGACCGCGGCCAGCATCCCGGCCGCGACCTGCGCGGCCCCGCCGCCGGGTTCGGGGTCGGCCACGGCGACGGCGAGCCCGCGCCGGGCCGCCCGCCAGGCCGTGACCAGGCCGATGATGCCGCCCCCGATGACGAGGACGTCGGACGTATGTGAGGACATGGGCGTCCAGCCCCTCCCTTCGCCGGCATGACCCGGATCAGGTTCGTACGGTCGGAGGCCGCCAGCCTCCCTCTCAGCCCGGTGCGTCCGGGCTCCCGCGTGTGCTTCCCCGCCACCCTAGCCCGCGGGGCTCCGCCCCCGTAAGACGGCCCCGGACCGCGCTGCGGGCCGTGCTGTGGAACAGGTCACTCGCCACGACCCCTGACTGACTCTTTGTCAGTTGTCTATCGTTCTTGTCTATGGTGATCACGTGAGCGAGCAGACGCAGCGACGGAGCACGTCACAGACGCGGCGCGTGGTCGTCGTGGGCGCGGGGATGGCCGGGGTGCAGACCGCGGTCGCCCTGCGCGAGCAGGGGTTCGCCGGGACCATCACACTGATCGGCGCCGAACCGCACCAGCCGTACGACCGGCCGCCGCTCTCCAAGGCCGTGCTGCTCGGCAAGTCGGAGGGCTCCGCCTTCGAGGTCGACTTCGAGGCGCTCGGCATCGAGCTGGCGCTGGGCCGCGAGGCGCTGGGCGTGCGCACCGCCGACCACGAGCTCGACACCGAGGCGGGACCGGTGCCGTACGACGTCCTGGTCCTCGCCACCGGTGCCGAGCCGGTCACGCTGCCCGGCACCGAGGGCGTGCCCGGCGTCCATCTGCTGCGCACCCTGGACGACGCCGAGCGGCTGCGGCCCGTGCTCGCCCGGCAGCACGACATCGTGGTCGTCGGCGCGGGCTGGATCGGCGCCGAGTTCGCCACCGCGGCCCGCGAGGCGGGCTGCGCGGTCACCGTGGTCGAGGCCGCCGACCGGCCGCTCGCCGGAGCGCTCCCCGCGGAGGTCGCCGCGCCGATGGCCGCCTGGTACGCGGACAGCGGCACCGACCTGCGCACGCACGCGCGCGTGGCGGGCGTCGAGCCCGGCGCGGTGCTGCTCGACGACGGCTCGCGGCTGCCCGCCGGCGCCGTCGTGGTCGGCATCGGCGCCCGCCCCGCCACCGCCTGGCTCACCGGCTCCGGCATCGGGCTGGGCCCGCACCGCGAGGTACTCGCCGACGACCGCCTGCGCACCGACGTCCCCGACGTCTACGCGGTCGGCGACTGCGCGTCCTTCCCGTCCGGCCGCTACGGCGAGCGCCTGCTGATCCACCACTGGGACAACGCCCTCCAGGGCCCCCGCACGGTCGCCGCCAACATCCTCGGCGAGACCGACGCCGTCTACGACCCGGTGCCGTACTTCTGGTCCGAACAGTTCGGCCGCTTCGTCCAGTACGCGGGCCACCATGCAGGCGCCGACCGGCTGGTGTGGCGCGGCGACCCTTCCGGCCCGTCCTGGAGCGTCTGCTGGCTGCGCGAGGACCGCCTGGTCGCTCTGCTGGCGGTAGGCCGCCCCCGCGACCTGGCGCAGGGGCGACGGCTGATCGAGGCGGGCCGCCGGATGGACCCCGAGGCCTTGTCCGACCCGGGGAATCCGCTCAAGAACGCCACGACCACTTGAAAGCGCCCTGAGAGGAACGCGCCCCGAAGGGGCGCGGGGCTGTGACATATGCGGCTCCGCCGCGTGGGCGCGGCCGGCCCCCACCGTGCCGCACCCGGACAACGACCCATCGCGGCCCACCCGGCAAAGCGCCTACCCTTGACCCCGTGACCGAGATTGACACGAAGACCGATGCTCTCGTCCCCGCCTGGCTCACCCTCCCCGACATCGCAGAGATGATGGACGTCGAGGTGACGCGCGTGCGGCAGCTGGTCAAGGAGGGCCAGCTCATCGCCGTCCGCCGCGGTGAGAACAAGGCACTGCACGTCCCCGCCGCCTTCATCGACGGGGACAAGGTCGTCAAGGGCCTGTCCGGCACCCTGACGCTCCTGCGGGACGACGGCTTCACGGACGAAGAGATGCTGGAGTGGCTCTTCACTCCCGACGCGACCCTGCCCGGCACCCCCGCGCAGGCGCTCAGCGAGAATCGCGGCACGGAGGTGAAACGCCGCGCCCAGGCGCTCGCCGTCTGAGGCAGCCAGTACCGACGACAACGGGGGACCTACCGATGACCGACACCGCCCGCGCCCAGCTGGCCGACGCCCGGCTCTACCTGTGCACGGACGCCCGTAAGGAGCAGGGCGACCTCACGGAGTTCCTGGACGCGGTCCTGGCGGGCGGTGTCGACATCGTGCAGCTGCGCGACAAGGGCATGGAGGCCGCCGAGGAGCTGGAGCACCTCGCCGTGTTCGCCGACGCCTGCGCCCGGCACGGCAAGCTGCTCGCGGTCAACGACCGCGCGGACGTGGCCCACGCGGCCGGCGCCGACGTGCTCCACCTCGGCCAGGGCGACCTGCCGGTCCCGGCCGCTCGCGCGGTCCTCGGCGCGGACGTCCTGATCGGCCGCTCCACACACGCCGAGTCCGAGGCCGCCGCGGCCGCCGTCCAGGACGGCGTGGACTACTTCTGCACTGGCCCCTGCTGGCCCACCCCGACCAAGCCCGGCCGCCCCGCCCCCGGCCTCGACCTGGTGCGGTACACCGCCGCCCTGGGTACCGACCGCCCCTGGTTCGCGATCGGCGGCATCGACCTCGGCAACCTCGACCAGGTGCTGGACGCGGGCGCCCGCCGGGTGGTCGTGGTCCGCGCGCTCACCGCGGCCGACGACCCGGGCGCGGCGGCGGCCGAGTTCGCGAAGCGGCTGCGGTCGCTGTAGCGGGAGTGCGTGGCGGTGGCGGTGGCAGCGGCAGTGACGGGGCCCGGCTGTCCGGAAACTTGTCCAGTATCCGGACACAGGCTCCGCAAGAGTTCGACAATCCGGGCAAATGTCCCGAGTGCGGTTGGGTGACCGGCCGCCCCTGACTAACCTGCGGGTATGGCCCTCGGAACCGCATCCACCAGGACTGACCGCGCACGCACCGTGCGCGACATGCTCGCCGGCGGCAAGACCACGTACTCGTTCGAGTTCTCGGCGCCGAAGACCCCCAAGGGTGAGCGGAACCTGTGGAGCGCTCTCCGGCGGGTCGAGGCGGTCGCCCCCGACTTCGTCTCGGTGACCTACGGCGCCGGCGGTTCCACCCGCGCGGGCACCGTCCGGGAGACCCAGCAGATCGTCGCGGACACCACGCTCACCCCGGTCGCCCACCTCACCGCGGTCGACCACTCGCTGGCCGAGCTGCGCAACATCATCGGCCAGTACGCGGACGCCGGGATCCGTAACATGCTCGCCGTGCGCGGCGACCCGCCCGGCGACCCGATGGGCGAGTGGGTGGCGCACCCGCAGGGCCTGACCTACGCGGCCGAACTCGTCCGTCTCATCAAGGAGTCCGGCGACTTCTGCGTGGGCGTCGCCGCCTTCCCGGAGATGCACCCGCGCTCCAGCGACTGGGACACCGACGTCCGGCACTTCGTCGACAAGTGCCGCGCGGGCGCCGACTACGCCATCACGCAGATGTTCTTCCAGCCCGAGTCGTACCTTCGCCTTCGCGACCGGGTCGTCGCGGCCGGCTGCGAGACCCCGGTGATTCCGGAAATCCTGCCCGTCACCAGTGTGAAGATGCTGGAACGGCTGCCCAAACTCAGCAACGCGGCCTTCCCGGACGCCCTGAAAGAGCGGATCCTCACAGCGAAAGACGATCCGGCGGCGGTACGCTCCATTGGCATCGAACACGCCACGGAGTTCTGCGCGCGGCTGCTCGCCGAGGGAGTGCCAGGACTGCACTTCATCACGCTCAACAACTCCACGGCGACGCTGGAAATCTACGAGAACCTGGGCCTGCACCATCCTCCGCGGGCCTAGACCGGCCGCACCGGAGTACGACACACTGCGTAGCGGTTACAGGGAGAGGGGCGTACATGGGCTGGACGGTCCTCTACGTAGCGTTCGGCATCGTCGCGCTGTGGCTGCTGGGCGAGGTACTGCTGCAGTACAAGGCGCGGCTGCGCTGGCGGCTGCTCGCCTTCGTCGGCTTCGTCGGCGTCGTCTTCGGTGTCCTGATCCCGTCGGTCATCGTGATCGGCGTGGGCGCGATCGCCTTCGCGGTCGGCCAGACCTACGTCACGCTGTCCTTCCGCCGCGGCTTCGAGGCCGGCTGGGCGGTCAAGCGCCCCGGTGCGGAGGGTGACGGCGGCCGCCTGACCAAGCGCCGCCGCGGCGAGCCCGACGAGGGCGAGGACCCGGGGCCGGAGGCCACCGGCCCGGACGCGGCCGACTCCTCCTACGCCGAGCAGCAGGGCGGCTACGCCACGGCCGACGGCGGCGCCTCGTCCTACGGCGGCGACGAGTACGACCGCGACGACGTCTTCACCCCGGCGGCCCGCACCATGGAGCCCGGCGCGGCCGAGAGCACCGCGGTGTACGAACCGCAGCCGATGCCCGAGGACACCGGCTCCTACGGCGTCTACCGCGACTCCGGCTACGCCGCCACCGGCGACCAGCAGGCCGCCTACGCGACCGCCGGCCAGGACCAGGCGTACGCCGCCCAGGGCACCGACCAGAACTACGCCTACGACTACTCCGGGTACGGCCAGCAGCAGTACGGCTACGACACGAGCGGCGGCCAGCAGCAGTACGCCAACTACTCCGACCCGTACATCGGCAACCAGACCTACGGCGGCGGGTACGACCAGTCGTACGGCACCCAGCAGTACGACCAGCAGGGCTACGCCCAGGGCCAGTACGGCAACGGCACCGGCGGCTACGGCGAGACCCCGGCGGGCGGCGTCTGGGTCCCGCAGCAGCGCGCCGACGAGACCTACGGTGGCGAACTCCCGCAGGAGCAGCAGTACCCCTACCAGGGCCAGGCCGACGGGCAGGGGCAGCAGCAGGGCCACCAGGGCAACGGGTACGACGAGCAGTACCGTTTCTGAACCGTCCTCGCGGCGTTCCGAACCGTCCTGGCGGACCGCGTCTCACTGCGAGCCGCGGAACTCCGGCCCCTCCACGATCAGCCCGGCCACCAGCGCCCCCGACATGCCCGCGTGCGGAAGCCCGCCACCGGGGTGGGACCAGTCGCCCACCCGGTACAGGCCCGGCACCCGGGTGGTGTTGGCCGGGTGCAGGAAGCGGCCCCCGCCCGCGGCCAGGGCGGGAGCGGAGATCCCCCCGAACCCCGTGGCGTCCGTAGCCTGTTCCGGCAGCCGCGTCTCGTGCCAGAGCAGCCGCTCCCGCAGCCCGGGCACGGCCGCCTCGGCGGCATTGAGGAGGAAGTCCGTGCAGATCCGGCCCGTGCTCTCCTGCTCCCAGCCGGCGTCGGCCGACAGCACCGCCGACAGCACCACGGACTCGTGCTCGTCGTCCGGTCCCAGCGCCGGGTCGGCGGGGCGCAGCACCGTCACGGTGGGGCGCACCGGCCGGTCGCCGCCGGGCGAGGCCAGCAGGTCCAGTTCGGTCTCGTCGTCCGGAGCGTGCACGACCGTGCGGTGCGCGGCACCGGCCTCCGGCCCGCCCCGGAGCGCGAGCAGCACGGTGAGGCGGACCGGGCGAGGCGCCGTCAGGCGGGCCGCGACATCACCTTCGGCGTCGAGCCGGTTGCCCATGGGCCGGGTGAGGGTGTCGAGCCGCACCGGATCCACTCCGGCCACCACCTGGTCCGCGTCGGCCACACGGCCGTCGGCGAGCTCCACCCCCACCGCCCGGCCGTCCTTCGCCAGCACCGCCACGACCTCGGCGCCGAACACGAACTCGACTCTCCTGCGCACACACCGCTCGTACACCGCGCGCGCCAGCTCCCGCATGCCACCGCGCACGTACCAGGTGCCGAAGGCGTGCTCCAGGTAGGGCAGCACGGCCGCACTCGCCGGCGTGTCACGGGGGTTGAGACCGTACGCGAGCGCGTGGCTGTTCAGGAGCGCGGCCAGCCGCTCGTCGCGCAGCTCCCAGGCGCCGATCTCGTAGAGGGTGTCCGCCCGGCGCGTGCGCAGCAGCTTCTTGTGGGGGACCGACGGGTACGGCTCGCGCTCGGCCAGCACCCGCCAGTTCGGCCACAGCGGCTCCTCCAGGAGCGGGCGCCGGGTGCGGTCCCAGGCCTCCCGGGCCCGCACCAGGAAGTCGCCCCAGCGCTGCCCGGCACCCGCCCCGAGGGCCTCGTCCAGGGCGGCGACGACACCCGCGCGGGAGGCGTTCGGCAGCGACACCTCCGTGCCGTCCGCGAAGACGTGCCGCGCCGACGGGTCCACCTGGACCAGCTCGACACAGTCCTCCAGCGGCTCCTTGCCGGTCTTGACGAACAGGTCGCGGTACACGGCGGGCAGCGTCAGCAGCCCCGGCCCGGTGTCGAAGGCGAACCCGTCGCGCTCGAACCGGCGCACCCCGCCGCCGTACGTCTCCGTACGCTCGTACACCGTCACCCGGTGGCCCGCGACGGCCAGCCGGGCGGCCGCCGCCATGGCGCCCATCCCGGCGCCGATCACCGCAATCCGTCCCATGGCGGCGACTTTATCGACCGCCACCGACAGTGCGGTCAGGCGGGCCGTCAGCCCGGTGGCGGGGGCAGGTGCGCGGCCAGCCGCCGTTCCTCCCGGCGCTGGGCCCGGCGGCGCCAGAACCGCCGGATCCGGGAGATCAGGAACACCAGCACGATCAGGCCGGTCGCCAGCAGCACCGCCGCGACGACCGCCGCGGCCACCGGGTGGAACATCGCGAACGACACGATCCCGGCGACCCCGAGATCCTCGGCGAAGCTCAGCACGATGTTGCTGAACGGCTCCGGCGAGGTGTTCACCGCCATCCGGGTCCCGGCCTTCACGGTGTGGCTGGCCAGCGCCGTGGAACCGCCGACCAGCCCGGCCACCACGTCGTTCAGCGAGCCGCTCTGCCCGGCGAGCAGCGCCCCGACCCAGGCGCCCGCCACGGGCCGGATCACCGTGTGCACGGAGTCCCACACCGAGTCGACGTACGGGATCTTGTCGGCGACCGCCTCGCACAGGAACAGCACGCCCGCGACGATCAGCACCTCGGGGCGCTGCAGCGTCTGGGGGACGTCGTCGCTCAGGCCCGTCGCGCCGAAGAGACCGAGCAGCAGCACCACCGCGTAGGCGTTGATTCCGCTGGCCCAGCCGCTGGTGAAGACCAAGGGGAGTACCGACACGGACGCGATCGTAACCAGTCCGGGGCCGCGCGTCCTGGGCGCCGGTGCGCAGATCTGAGTACGGGTACCCAGCGAACGAGTTGAGTACCCGCACGGATGGGCCGCGACCTGCGGGAACGAGAGAGTGGAGGCACGGAAAGGGGCGCGGGTCCGGCACCGCCGACACGGGGCGGCGGAACGGCACCTTCGCCCTTGACCGCTCCTTCCGCCGATTCGCGTCGGCGGAAGCGAGACACGGGGGAGCGGGGACCCGGGGGAACAGCGGGAAACCGGGGGAGCACGGGGGTGCACGGAAGGCGCCGGTCCGACGGCGGCCCGCGGGAGACGCGGCCGCCGGCGGCCGGCGCTTTCGCACGCCCACGCCCACGCGCGCGTGCCGGTTCCGGAAGGGCGCTCAGCCCCTGCCGCTCACCCGCCCCTGGAGCAGCCGGGACAGTGCGGCGTGGACGTCGTCCAGAGACCGCTCCGGCTGGAAGGACTTCCAGTCCAGGGCCGCCACCAGCACCATCCCGACCAGCGCGGCAGCCGTCAGCTGGACGTCGATCTCCTCGCTGAACTCGCCGTTCTCCACACCCTCGCGCAGCACCCCCTCGACGACCGCGACGGCCTGCTGCCTGACCACCATCAGTGTCGACTGCCAGGCCCGGTTGGTGCGCCACAGCTCCGCCACGTAGAGCTGTGTGAAGGCCGGGTAGCGGTCGATGAAGACCAGGCCCGCGCGGACCATCGCGTCCAGGGCGTCGACCCGGCTGCCGCCCTCCCGCGCGGTCTGCTCGGCGGCGTCCTTGAGGGAGGCGGTGAGCAGGCCCACGCCGTGCCGCAGCAGCTCCTCGAAGAGGACCGACTTGCTCGCGAAGTTGTAGTAGACCGTGCCCTTCGCGACGCCCGCCCGTTCGGCGATCTCGTCCACCGTGGTGGCCGAGAAGCCCTGTTCGGCGATGAGCGTGACGGCGGCCTCGTAGAGCTTCTGCCGGGTGGCCTCACGGCGTGTGCTGCCGCCCGTGGTGCTGCTGCTTTCCATGGTCCTGATTCTCACAGGAACAGCGGCCCCCGCGGGCACGGAGGACGAGGTCATGGAGGTCCTCACAGACTCAGCTCGGGATGCAGCCGGTCCAGCGTCCACACCTGGCGGCGCCGGGCCGAGAGGGCGGTGAGCGCCAGGGCACCCGCCGTGAACGCCACCAGGACGGCACAGGCCTGCCACACCGGTCCGAGGCCGCCGCCCGTGATCAGCCGGCGCAGCGCCGACACGACGTAGCTCATCGGCAGGAACGGGTGGAGCGCGTTGAAGAAGCCGGGGCTGGTCTGCACGGGATACGTGCCGCCCGCCGACGTCAGCTGGAGCATCAGCAGGGCGAGGACCAGGATCCGTCCCGCCGCCCCGAAGCGCGCGTTCAGCCACTGCACGATCGCCGCGAAGCAGGCCGCCACCAGGAACAGGAACCCGACCGTCCCGGCCGCGCGGACCATCTCCAGGCCGATCGCCCAGTGCAGGACGGCCATCAGCGCGGCCGTCTGCAGCACCCCGACCGCGACCACCGGCAGCCAGCCCGCCAGCGCGATCCGCCAGGCCGCCGAACCGGCCGCCAGAGCGCGCCGGTTGAGCGGCTGGATCAGCATGTACGCCACCATCGCGCCCACCCACAGCGAGAGCGGGATGAAGTACGGGGCGAACCCGGTGCCGTAGTTGGGCGCCTTGTGCAGGTCGTGCGAGGCGAGCTGGACCGGGTCGGACATCACCCCGGTGCGCTCGTCCCGGTCCTGCTTGTCGTAGTCGGGGATCTTCGCCGCGCCGTCGTGCAGGCCGCCGGCGAGCGTGTCGGACCCGTCGGCGAGCCGGTACATCCCGCCGTTGAGGTCGTAGGCGCCGGACTTCAGCTTGCCGAGTCCGCTGTCGAGACCGGTGGCGCCGGCGGAGGACGCGCCGAGTCCGGTGTGCAGCTTCGCGGCGCCCGTGGCCACCCGGGCCGCGCCGTCGTTCAGCCTGTCGATCTTCTTGACGGCGTCGGCGACGTCCTCGGAGAGGTGCGGGGCGCGGTCGGCGAGGGCCTGCGCCTGGCTCTGGAGCGTGCCGAGGTTCCTGTCGAGCGTCTTCAGGTCGCCGTTCTGGTCGGCGACCAGCGTGTTCAGGTCGTCGGCGACGGCGGCCACGTCGTCGGCCGCGTCCCTGGCCTTCTTCAGGTCGGGGCAGACCGGGTCGGCGAGCAGGTCCGCCGAGCAGCGCGCCGCGTAGACCTGGTCCAGGGTGCCGGCGGCCGCGTGGGCGGTCTTCGCGGCGGCCGGAGCGGTCTTCACCAGGAGGCCCAGGTTGTCGCGGACGGTCTGTGCCGAGTCGGCGACCAGCCGGGCGGTGTCACCGATGGTCTTCTCGTTCTTCGCCAGGTACGGGCCGACCTTGCCGTACACCCCGTCGACCTGGTCCGCCAGCGCCTGGGTGCCGTCGGCGACCTGCCGCGAGCCGTCCGCCAGGGTGCCCGCGCCCGCGTCCAGCTTCCTGATCCCCTTGGCGAGCTTCCCGCTGCCGGTCTTGGCGTCCGCCAGGCCGTCCGCGAGGTCCTTCGACCCCTTCTCGGCCTTCCCGATGCCGCCGGCCAGGGTGTCGGCGCCCTCGGCGGCCTGCACGGTCTGCCCGTGGATGTCGGCGAACGACACGAAGATCCGGTCCAGGAAGGAGCGGGACGCCTTGGTGGACGCGGCCGAGCGCACCTCGTTGAAGACCGTGCGGGAGATCTGCCCGACGATGTAGTTGTTCGCGTCGTTCGTCCGCACCTGGAGCGCGCCGGTCTCCGGCGAGTCGCCCGCGCTGGAGGCGATGCGCGTGCTGAAGTCGGCGGGCACGGTCAGCGACAGGTAGTACGTGCCGTTCTCGACGCCCCGGCGGGCCTCGGCGGCGCTCACCTCGTGCCAGTCGAAGCTCTTGCTGTCCCTGAGCCCGGCCACGATGTCGTCGCCCGCGGTGACCCGCTTCCCGCTCGCGGACGCGCCCTTGTCGTCGTTGACGAGCGCCACGGGGACGCGGTCGAGGCGGCCGTAGGGATCCCAGAACGACCACAGGTACAGCGCGCCGTACAGCAGCGGCAGCACCAGCAGGGCCACCAGGGCCGCGCGCGGCAGCCGACCCCGTCCGAAGCGCCTGAGCTCAAGCGCGGCCAGTCGCGGCGAGCGCATCGCCGGCCTCCTTGTCTTCCGATGTCTTCGCTGCCTGCGCTGCCTCCGCCGCCTCTGCGGTACCGGCTGCCTCGGTGCTTCCGGTGCTTCCGGTGCTTCCGGTGCTTCCGGTGCTTCCGGTGCTTCCGGTGCTTCCGGTGCTTCCGGCGGTTGCGGTGTCTGCGGTGTTTCCGGTCCGGATGACGACGGCCCCCGGCAGCGCCTCTCCGCACACCGCCACCACCGTCGTCCCGGCCTCGGCGATCGACGCCAACAGCGCCCGCACCTCGGCCCGTTCGGACTCCGACAGCTTCAGGTCCGCGTCGTCCACGGCCAGCAGCCGCGGCTTCCCGACCAGCGCCAGCGCCACGGACAGCCGCAGCGCCTCGATCCGCTCCAGATCCCGTACGGCGGTCCGGGCGCCCTTCGGCAGCGACTCCAGGTCGAGCCCGACGGCGGTCAGGGCGTCGTCGATCCGCTGCCGGGCCCGTGCCCTGCGCTCGGCCCGGGGCCGGACCAGATCACGCAGGGAGTCGCCGAACCGGCGCTGCAGCAGCGCCCGTTCGCGCAGGTGTTCGCCGACGGTCAGGGCGGGTTCGAGGTCGGTCACCCCGGCCACGTTGGCCACCGCACTGATCCGCCGGGCCGCCGCGAGCTGCTTGGGCAGCCGGGCCGCGCCGACGGCCGCGGTGCCCTCGGTGGCCTTCATCCGGCCGGAGAGCGCGAGCAGCAGACAGGTGCGGCCGGAGCCGGACGGCCCCTCCACCGCGATCAGCGCGCCGGGCCCGGCGTCCAGGGAGATCCCCCGGAACGCCCAGCCCCGCGGGCCCTTGAGCCCGAGGTGCTCGGCCCTGACAGGTACGCCGTGCACAGGTTCCCCCCTGCCTCTCGTAGGAAGCACTTTTTGAACTGACTGGTCAGTGCAAAAACTACTCCGAACCTACGATCGAAGCAAAACCCCAGGTCAGAACGGATTGTCAGTGCCATACCCCACGATGGGCACATACGGCACCCCGTGTGAGGGCGCCGTCACTCAGACGACAGGAGGTTCGTCATGGCCAACTCGTCAGCGTCCGCCGCCCACCGGCGCCGCGCCACCGGCCCTGCCCCCTCACTGACCGGCCCGGCGAGCGACGTGCACCCCGTGCTCCGCCGGGCCACGGCCCCGCCCGCCGCCCTCGACCTGCTCACCCAGGCCCGCGCAGCACTCGACGAGGCCGAACTGCTCGACACCCCCAACGAGCGCTACGCCACCGCCCACCTGGCCGCCCTGCGCACCGCCGCCGCCGTGCTCGCCGCCCGCGCCCGCCCCGAGACCTCGCCCCGGCGCCGGGCCCGGATCCGCAGCGCCTGGGAAGTGCTTCCCGAGGTCGCGCCCGAGCTCACCGAGTGGAGCGCCCTGTTCGCCTCCGGCGCCGCCCGCCGGGCCCGCGCCGAGGCCGGCATCCAGGGCGCGGCCGGCCGCCGGGACGCCGACGACCTGATACGGGACGTCGCGATGTTCGTCCGTATCGTCGAGCGGATGCTCGTCCTCCAGCCGGTGCTGCCGCAGCAGCGACTGCAGGACGGGGAGCGGCCGGCCGGCGACCCGGGAAGGGAGCTGCCCGACGCAGGGTGACCAGGCAAGGCGACGGAGGCAACGGGCGGCGGAGGCAATAGGGTGGAGAGCGCCTGAAGCCTTCCCGCCTCCCGCACCCCGGGCCCGGGGAGGCACCGAGTTCGCGCCGCCGGGGAAGAGGCGGTGCCGCGCCGAGGAGTCAACTGCCGTGCCGGACCCCACTCGACCCCGCGCCTCTCTCCGTACCGCCGTGGTCTGGGAGGTTCTTCAGGACGCCCTCGACCGCCGGATCAAGGCCACCGGCCGGGACGCGCTGGACGTCCTGGACACCGGCGGCGGCAGCGGCAACTTCGCCGTCCCCCTGGCCCGCCTCGGCCACCGCGTCACCGTCGTCGACCCCAGCCCGAACGCGCTGTTCGCGCTGGAGCGCCGGGCCGCCGAGGCCGGCGTGGCCGACCGGGTCAAGGGCGTCCAGGGCGACGTCCTCGGCCTGTTCGACGTGGTCGAGCGCGGCGCCCACGACGTGGTCCTCTGCCACGGCGTGCTGGAGCACGTCGACGACCCGGCCGAGGGCGTGCGCAACACGGTGGCCGCGCTGCGCTCCGAGGGCGTCCTCAGCCTGCTCGCCGCCGGGCTCGGCGGAGCGGTGGTCGCCCGCGCCCTCGCCGGCCACTTCACGGAGGCCAAGCAGGCCCTGGAGGACCCCGACGGGCGCTGGGGCAGCGGCGACCCGATGCCGCGCCGCTTCACCGCCGAGACGCTCACCGGCCTGGTCGAGGGCGCGGGCCTGGCCGTCACCGCCGTGCACGGCGTGCGGGTCTTCGCCGACCTGGTCCCCGGCGTCCTGGTGGACACCGAGCCGGGCGCGCTGGACGCCCTGCTCAAGCTGGAGGCGGCCGCGGCCGAGCTCCCCGCCTTCCACGCCGTCGCCACCCAGCTGCACGTGCTCGGCGAGACACCGGGTGCCGCCGGGGTCTGAGATTCTCCTGAGACGCGCCCGCTGATCAGGGGCTCGACAGCGGATGGAGTACGCCACAGGCCCCCCGATCGAGGGGTTTGCGCCGTATGATCGAGGGAGACCAGCCCGGCATGACGGGTCGGCTGCCGGGGAATGGAAGCCTCAGCGAGCCGGGACTGCCATGGCGGGCTCCGGTTGGCCAATTGGCCTAGAGGGGCGGGTTTCACGGGGGCGATTCCCTGCCTATCCTGAAGGGACCCCCCGGGTCGCCCCGGCGACTGCACGATGAGGAGGACGCCGTGCCGCTCTCGGAGCACGAGCAGCGAATGCTTGAGCAGATGGAGCGAGCGCTGTACGCCGAAGACCCCAAGTTCGCGACAGCGCTTGAGGGAAGCGGCCTGCGGACGTACACCCGGCGACGGGTCTACCAGGCGGTGGCCGGCTTCCTCGTGGGTATCGCGCTCCTCATCGCCGGAATGGTCGTCCAGCAGGTCTGGGTCAGCGTGGTGGGATTCCTCGTCATGCTGGGCTGCGCGGTCCTCGCCGTCACCGGCTGGCGCAAGGCCCCCAAACCCGGTGAGCAGCCCGCAGGCCCGCAGGCCCGGCGCCAGAGCCGGCCGAAGCGGTCGATGATGGACCGCATCGAGGAGCGCTGGCAGCGGCGCCGCGACGAGCAGGGCCACTGACGGCTTCACCGGAAGGGCCGACAGGCCGAACAGAGTGTGACTGAGGGGTGACCGCCGGTCGGTGGTCACCCCTCAGGCGTTGCCGGGTGCCGTAGCCCGAGACTTCGCTGCGGGCCGTCCCTCGGCTGCGGGTGCGTGGGGGGCTGGTCGCGTAGTTCCTCCCCCAGCCTTCGGCCGGGGATACCCCCAGCGCCCCTCACGGGGCGCTGCAGCCGCCGTGTCCCCCCCACGCCACCCCCGTCAGCCCTCCTGCTCCGACGGCTTGCGCAGGGTCGGCCGGAGGGCCGCCGCCCGCTCGCGCAGCCGGGACCACCCTGCCGACGCCGCCCACACCGCGCGCACGCTCGACCGCGGAGCGAACAGGGCCCGCAGGCGGGTGGGGACGCCGACCGTGCCGTTGAACGCGGCCGTCACCCGGCGGACGTCGTCCGCGAGGCACGCCGGCGGTTGCGGCCGTGGCGCGTACAGCACCTGTTCGACCGCGTCCGCCACCCGGTGCACCGAGGCCGCGGCGGCCGGATCCAGACGGCCGAGCCGGACGATCCGGGCGGCCGCGTTGCGCGGGGTCTGCGACTCGTCCGGAAGGATGCCGAAGTCCCAGGCGGTGTCGGTCAGTTCCAACCAGACCGCCACCGTGTGCGCCGCCATGCCCGACGGCGTACGGCCGTGCGCCCCGAGCCGGACCGCCCGCGCCCGCTGCCGGTACAGCATCGGCGACAGCGGCACCGCCAGGACGGCGAGACCGCCGAGCGCCCACAGGGCCAGCTGCCACCACGGCGGGCCGCCGTCGCCACTCTGCACCGTGACCACCGCCGACGCGCTGGCGCAGGCGTCCTGCCTGCGCAGCTGCGGCGTGCAGCTCTCGCTCTGCGAGGCCGAGGCCGACGGCGCCGCCGAGGCGCCCTTGGAGGGCAGGGTCTCGTCCGGCACCGAGGAGCCGGGCGTCTGCGACACCGTGTACGACGGGGTCGTGCCCCGGGTCGGGGTCGGCTCGAAGCGGGTCCAGCCCACGCCCTCGAAGTACAGCTCCGGCCAGGCGTGCGCGTCCTTCAGGCCCACCGACACCGTGCCGTCCGCCTGCGGGGTGCCGGGTGCGAAGCCCACCGCGACCCGGGCCGGGATGCCCAGCGTCCGGGCCATCGCGGCCATCGCGAAGGAGAAGTGCACGCAGAAACCGCGCTTCTGCTTCAGGAAGTTCGCGATCGCGCCCTCGCCCCGGCCGACCTCCACCTGGGTGTCGTACTGGAAGCCGCCCGTCACCGCGAAATAGTCCTGGAGCTTGACCGCCTCCTCGTAGTGGTTCGCCGAGCCCGCGGTGACCTCCTTCGCCGTCTGCGCCACCACCGACGGCAGCGAGGAGGGCACCTTGGTGTACTCCCTCTCCATCGCCGCCGAGGCATCCGGCGCCGCGGCCAGCTGCTCCGCCGTCGGCTGCACGTCCAGGCTGGTGACCTGGTAGGTCTCACCGCGCGTGTTCTGCCCGTGGTCGCCGACGAGGGTCATCCCGACCGGCTCGTAGCGCCAGGTGCCGGCCACCTTCACCCCGCTCGGCGGGTACGGCATCGGCAGCCAGTCCTGGGCGTACCAGTCGGCGGCCGCGATCGTCGACTGCACCGTCGTCCGCTTGACGTCGGCACCCAGTCCTGCCGGGGTCGGGAACCTGCCCGGCACACCGGTGATGTGCCGCTGGGCCGGCTTCCAGGTGGTGCCGTCGAAGTCGTCCAGGGACACGATCCGCAGGTACAGGTCGGAGACGTCGTCGCTGGTGGTCCGCACGGACAGCACCTGGCGGTCCTCGTCCACGTTGAGGCTGTCCCGCAGCGAGACCAGCGGGTTGACCGCGGAGATCGTGCCGCCGTTCCCGTTGCCCACGCCGACACCGGTCCCGGCGCCGTCCAGCAGGCCGCCCTGGATCGAGGGCATCACGAACGGCACGAACAGGGCGACGCTCAGCACGGCGAAACCGATCCGGCGCCCGGTGCGCACCGGGGCCACCGCGCCGCTCTCCTGGCCGCCCGGGGTGCGCGCGGCCCCGCCGAACACCCGGCCCCACTGCGATAGCCGGTCCCGGCCCTCGGCGAGCAGCAGCATCAGGTAGCCGGCCGCCGCCACCAGGAACCACAGCCAGTCGGTCGGCCCGTCGGACAGCCCCGCCGCCACCGAGTAGAGCGCGAGCAGCGGCAGCCCGGCCGGGGCCGCGCTGCGGAAGGTCACCGCGAGGGTGTCCACGACCAGCCCGACGACCAGGACCCCGCCGATCACCATCAGCCGGATGCCGGGCGTCAGCGGCGCGGGTATCGCGTACCGGCTGACGTCGTCCGAGCCCTGCTGGAGCAGGTCGCCGAGGTACCGGAAGGTGTCCGGGCCGGGGATCACCCCGGCGATCGCGTGGCTCCGGGCGCACACCAACGTCAGCATCAGCAGCGTGGCCAGGACCTGCGCGGCCACGGTCAGCGGCCGGGCCAGCGGCACCCGCCGGGCGGCCGCGCCCACGCCCGTCTGGACCGCCAGCAGGAACGCCGCCTGGAACAGCCAGGTCATCGGGGAGACCAGCGGCAGCAGCGCGCAGGACGCCATCAGCGTCGCCGCCGCCGCGGTGAGGGCGAGCCGGGCGCGTCCGCTCATCGCCATGCCTCCCCGCTCAGCGCGGCCGGGCCGGTGCGCTCCCGGTCGGCCTGCCGCCACAGCTCGGCCACGCCGGCGCCGCGCGGCACGCTGACGGCCGTCCAGCCGGCCTCGCGCAGCATCCGCAGCCGGTCCTCGTGCGCGTCGCCGGGAGCGGGCACGTCGGCCGGCTCCCTGATCCAGGTGTCCGGGTCCAGCACGAAGGCCAGGGCACCGCCGCTGCGCTGGCGCATCTTCGCGGCCACCGTCGCCTGTTCCTCGTCGAGGTCGCCGAAGAAGGCCACCAGCAGCCCCTCGTTCCCACTGCGCAGCACGTCGTAGGCGCGGGACAGGCCCGTGCCGTCCGAGTGGTCGATCACCGCCAGGGTGTCCATCATCAGCCCGGCCGCCTCCGCCGACTCCTGTCCGGTGCCCGCGAATCCGTCGGCGCCCTCGCCGGGCACCGAACTGCCGGTGTCCGTCAACAGCCGGACCGAGAAGCCGCGTTCGAGCATGTGGACCAGGACCGAGGCGGCACCGGAGACCGCCCACTCGAACGCCGAGTCCGGACCCGCGCCCTCGTAGGCGCCGCCCCGGGTGTCGAGGAGGACCGTGCAGCGGGCGCGCTGCGGCTGCTCCTCGCGGCGCACCATCAGCTCGCCGTAGCGGGCGGTGGAGCGCCAGTGCACCCGGCGCAGGTCGTCGCCGTACCGGTAACCGCGCGGGATCACGTCGTCCTCACCGGCCAGGGCCAGCGAACGCTGCCGCCCGTCGCCGTACCCCTTCGCCTCGCCGCTGAGCCGGACCGGTGGCAGCGGCTCGACCTTCGGGATCACGGTCAGGGTGTCGAACGTCGAGAAGGAGCGGGTCAGTTCGCACATGCCGAACGGGTCGGTCAGGCGCAGCTGGAGCGGGCCCAGCGGGTAGCGGCCGCGCAGGTCCGAGCGGACCCGGTAGGACACCTCGCGGCGGCCGCCCGGCTCCACCCGGTCCAGGACGAAGCGGGGGCGCGGGCCGAGCACGTAGGGCACCCGGTCCTGGAGCATCAGCAGGCCGGTGGGCAGCCGCGAGACGTTGTCCATCCTCAGGTGCACCCGGGCCTCGCTGCCGGCCGGTACCCGCGCGGGGGAGAGCCGGCGGCTGCCGGCCACCCGGTAGCGGGTGCGGTGCAGCACGGCCGCGCAGAGCAGCGGCAGCACGGCGAGCAGCAGCCCGACCCGGCGCAGATCGGCCTGGCCGAGGATGTACGCGCAGATCACCGCCGCGATGCCGGCCGCGAGGAAGGAGCGGCCGCGGGTGGTCAGCCCGGCCAGGGCCGTGCGGATCCCGCCTGTCTCCCCGCGGTCGGCCTCCGCCGGGGCACCCATCACAGACTCCGCGGGGGCTGCTGGGGATACGCCGGCACGCCCCGGCCCAGACCACCGAAGCCGGTCTGCTGCTGGGGGGCCGCGGGCACCGGGGTGGACTGCAGGATCTCCTGCACGACCTGCTCCGCGGTGCGCCGGTTGAGCTGGGCCTGGGCGGTGGGCAGCAGCCGGTGCGCCAGGACGGCCACGGCGAGCGCCTGCACGTCGTCCGGCAGCGCGTACTCCCGGCCGCTCAGGGCCGCCGCCGCCTTCGCCGCGCGCAGCAGGTGCAGCGTCGCCCGCGGGGAGGCGCCGAGTCTGAGGTCGGGGTGGGTTCGGGTGGCGGCCACCAGGTCCACCGCGTACCTGCGGACCGGCTCGGCGACGTGCACCCCGCGCACGGCCTCGATCAGCTTCACGACGTCATGGGCGTGCGCGACCGGCTGGAGGTCCTCCAGGGGGTTCGCCCCGCCGTGGATGTCGAGCATCTGCAACTCGGCCTCCACGCTGGGGTAGCCGACCGAGACGCGGGCCATGAAGCGGTCGCGCTGGGCCTCGGGCAGCGGGTAGGTGCCCTCCATCTCGACCGGGTTCTGGGTGGCCACCACCATGAACGGGCTGGGCAGTTCGTAGGTCTGCCCGTCGATGGTGACCTGCCGCTCCTCCATCGACTCCAGCAGCGCGGACTGGGTCTTGGGCGAGGCACGGTTGATCTCGTCGCCGATCACGATCTGCGCGAAGATGGCACCCGGCTTGAACTCGAAGTCCCGGCGCTGCTGGTCCCAGATGGACACGCCGGTGATGTCCGACGGCAGCAGGTCCGGCGTGAACTGGATGCGCCGTACCGTGCAGTCGATGGACCGCGCCAACGCCTTCGCCAGCATCGTCTTGCCCACGCCAGGGACATCCTCGATCAGAAGATGCCCCTCGGCGAGCAGCACGGTCAGCGAAAGCCGTACGACCTCGGGCTTGCCCTCGATCACACCCTCCACCGAACTGCGGACGCGCTCCACAGTGGCGGTCAGATCAGTGAGGCTCGCTCGATCGTCATAGGTCGTCACCCGGCCCTCCTCGGCCCGTCATTGCCCGGCCGGCGCGTCGTCTCGCACAACCGGCCCACCCCGAATCACGGACACCACGCGTGAATGGTTCCGCGCGACGTCTCACACCGCATTCTTGCTGCCGTTACCGATTCGTGTCACTCGCCTGTGGACAACTGCCCGCAGTATGTCGGTCTTGCGGCCTTTCGACCGCCTATTCGACAGGAGGTCGACAGCTTACGGCGGTCGGGTTGCGGGGTGCACGGTCTGCTCGGCGGACCTGAGCGCGGCGCCGGGATCGGTGCCAGGGGGGCCAGGGGGGTGTGACACGCCCGGACCGGGCCGAGGGGCGGCCCGGTCCGGGCGGGTGGAGCCTTCGGTGCGGCCGGTCAGACCGGGTCGATCTCGCGCAGGAGGCCGGTGCGGACGTCGAAGACGAAGCCGCGTACGTCGTCGGTGTGCTGCAGGAACGGCGAGGTGCGCACCCGCTGCATGGACTGCCGGACGTCCTGGTCGACGTCCCGGAAGGACTCCACCGCCCAGGCCGGGCGCTGGCCGACCTCCATCTCCAGCTCGGTGCGGAAGTCCTCGGTGAGGGCCTCCAGGCCGCAGCCGGTGTGGTGGATCAGCACGATGCTGCGGGTGCCGAGCTTGCGCTGGCTGATGGTGAGGGAACGGATCACGTCGTCGGTGACCACGCCGCCGGCGTTGCGGATGGTGTGGCAGTCGCCGAGCTGCAGGCCGAGCGCCTTGTGCAGGTCGAGGCGGGCGTCCATGCAGGCCACCACGGCCACGTGCAGCACGGGCCGGGCGTCCATGCCGGGGTCGGAGAAGGCGGACGCATAGGTCCGGTTGGCGTCGACCAGGCGGTCCGTCACGGTGCCGTCCGTGGTTATGGCGCCTTCGGATCCAGTGGGAACTGCTGCGGAAGTCGTCATAGTCATGACGTTACTGGTCACGTGTGGTCACGGCCTCCTGTGAGAGGGGACAAAGAACGTCATCGTGGCTTGTTGTGAGCTAACCCACACGGAGGGCAGAACGCGTCCGCACGGGTGATTCCCGGTGAATCCCCACTCCGGCCCGGACGCCGTACGCGCCGCGCAGGCCGGTTGATTGACCGCGCGACACGGTGGACTAAAGTGACGCGAAGCGGGAGGCGAGGCTCTCCCCGCTGGTGAAATCCCCTGGAGACCCCGGCACGTGCCCGGACCGTCTCCCCACGTGCGCGGTGCGCGTACCGAGCGGGCGGGGACCCGGCGGTGCGTCCCCGTGCCGGAACTGAGAGGCCCCCTAAAAATGCAAGGGCGCGAAGCGCTTCCGAATAAGGGCGGTGGCGGGCGACGGGAGGGCCAGAGTCGACACGTCCCGGTGATGCTCCAGCGGTGCCTGGATCTGCTGGCACCCGCCTTGGAGCGGCCGGGAAGCGTGGTCGTCGACTGCACCCTCGGCCTCGGCGGCCACAGCGAGGCGCTGCTGACCCGTTTCCCCGAGGCCCGCCTGGTCGCCCTGGACCGCGACAAGGAGGCCCTGCGCCTGTCCGGCGAGCGGCTCGCCCCGTTCGGTGACCGCGCCACCCTCGTGCACGCCGTCTACGACGAGCTCCCCGCCGTACTCGAACGCCTCGGCATCGCGCGCGTGCAGGGCGTCCTCTTCGACCTCGGCGTCTCCTCGATGCAACTCGACGAGGCCGACCGGGGCTTCGCCTACGCCCAGGACGCGCCCCTGGACATGCGCATGGACCAGTCGACCGGCATCAGCGCCGCGGAGGTCCTCAACACCTACCCGGCCGGCGATCTGGTCCGCGTGCTGTTCCAGTACGGCGAGGAGAAGCAGGCCAAGCGGATCGTCTCGGCGATCGTCCGGGAGCGCGACAAGGAGCCGTTCAGCAACAGCGCCCGGCTCGTCGAGCTGATCCGGGACGCGCTGCCGCAGGCCGCCAAGCGCACCGGCGGCAACCCGGCCAAGCGCACCTTCCAGGCGCTGCGCATCGAGGTCAACGGCGAACTCGCCGTCCTGGAAAGGGCGATCCCGGCCGCCGTGAAGACCCTCGCGGTCGGCGGCCGGATCGCCGTGCTGTCGTACCACTCGCTGGAGGACCGCCTCGTCAAGCAGGTGTTCGCGGCCGGAGCCGCCACCACCGTGCCGCCCGGGCTGCCGGTCGTGCCCGAGCAGTACCAGCCCCGGCTCAAGCTGCTCACCCGCGGTGCCGAACTTCCCACCGAGGAAGAGGTCGCCGAGAACCGCAGGGCCGCTCCGGCGCGTCTTCGGGGAGCCCAGCGCATCAGGGAGGAAGCCGAGTGAGCGAGCGGGGTTTCCGGACCCACCGGAGGACACGTGAGTAGGAAACCCGAGCTGCGGGGCCGGGCGGCCCGGCTCGCCCGGCTCTTCCCGGCCGGCCGCGCCCGCCAGGCCGCCCGCACCCCGTTCGTCCTGCTCGTCGTCCTGCTCCTCGGCGGCGGCCTGATCGGCCTGCTGGTGCTGAACTCGGCGCTCAGCGAGGGCTCGTTCAAACTCGACGACCTGCAGAAGCAGACGAAGAACCTCACCGACGAGGAACAGGCGCTGCAGCGGGACATCGATGCCTACTCCGCCCCCGACGCCCTCCAGCGCCGCGCCCGCGAACTCGGCATGGTTCCCGGCGGCGACCCGGTCTTCCTCGGCCCGGACGGCACCGTGAAGGGTGTCCCCAGCCCCGCCGGCCTCCGGCAGACCACCGCGCCGCCCGCTCCCGAGGCGCTCGGCACGCAGTCCGCTTCCGCACCCGCCCCGACGGCCACCGGCTCCGTGCCGGCGACGGCACCCCCGGCCTCCGCGCCGGTGACGGCGGCCGGAGCGACGCCCACCCCGGCCCTCACGCCCGGGACCGCCCCGACCACGACCCCCGGCAGGTGACGGAAGTGCCCGACACTTCTGGAAACAGGCAGCCGCCGCGCCGCCGCGTGCCCGGCCCCGCCAAGCCGCCCCGCCCCCGGGACCCCAGGGGCGCCGTCCGGAGCCGGTCCGCTCCCGGTCCCGGCGCCCGCCCGGTCCGCCGCCCGGGCGGACCGCGCCCCCCGGCCGCACCCCCCCTGCGCCTCGGCAGCCCCCGCCCCCGGCTGCGCATGGTCGGGCTCGCCCTGACCCTGGTGCTGCTGGTCTTCGTCGGCCGCCTGCTCCAGGTCCAGGCCGTCGACGCCAGCGCGTACGCGGCGAAGGCCGAGCAGAACCGGTACGTCGTGCACACCCTGGCCGCCGAGCGCGGCGGGATCACCGACCGCAACGGCGTGGCGCTGGCGATCAGCGAGGACGCGTACGACATCACGGCCGACCCCACGATGTTCACCGGCAAGCAGCTCAAGGTGGCCGACGGACCCGAGCAGGCCGCCGCGCTGCTCGCCCCGATCCTCGGCAGGAGCCAGGCCGACCTCGTCAAACTGCTGCGGCCCGCGAACAAGGACCTGCGCTACGTCCGGCTCGCCACCCGGCAGACCCCGCAGGTCTGGAAGCAGATCAAGGACCTGAAGGCCGCGCTCACCGCCAAGGCCGCGACCGGCGACAACACCGTCAACGTGCTGGCCGGCGTCTTCGCCGACCCGAGCAGCCAGCGCGTGTACCCCAACGGCGACCTGGCCGCCGGGATACTGGGCTGGGTCAACGCCGACGGCAAGGGCGGCGGCGGCATCGAGCAGCAGCTCGACAAGGAGCTGACCGGCAAGGACGGCAAGATCCGCTACGCCCAGTCCGGCGGCCGCGAGGTGCCCACCGCGGGCTCCACCGAGACCCCGGCCGTGCCCGGCTCCGACGTCGAGCTGACCATCGACCGGGACATCCAGTGGGCCGCGCAGAACGCCATCAGCGAGCAGGTCAAGAAGTCCAAGGCGGACCGCGGCTACGTGGTCGTCCAGGACACGCAGACCGGGCAGATCCTGGCGATGGCCGACTCGCCCGGCTTCGACCCGAACGACCTGTCGACGGCCGACGCCGACGCGATGGGCAACGCGGCCGTCCAGGACGCCTACGAGCCCGGCTCCACCGCCAAGGTGATGTCGATGGCGGCCGTCCTGGAGGAGAACGCCGCCACCCCGCTCACCCACGTGGTGGTGCCCAACCGGCTGCACCGCGGCGACCGGCTCTTCAAGGACGACGTCGACCACGACACCTGGTACCTCACGCTCAACGGCGTGCTCGCCAAGTCCAGCAACATCGGCACCATCCTCGCCACCGGCCAGCTCGGCAAGACCCAGGAACAGGCCAACCGGGTCCTCTACACGTACCTGCGCAAGTTCGGCATCGGCAGCTACTCCGGGCTGGACTTCCCCGGCGAGACCAAGGGCATCCTGGCCGCCCCGAACAAGTGGTCGACCTCGCAGCAGTACACGATTCCTTTCGGTCAGGGCTTCTCCATCAACGCCATGCAGGCGGCTTCCGTCTACTCGACGATCGCCAACGGCGGGGTCCGCGTCGAGCCGACCCTGGTGCGCGGCGCCAAGGGTGCCGACGGCCGCTTCACCCCGGCCGCCCAGCCCAAGAAGACCCGCGTGATCAGCAGGCAGACGGCCAAGACCCTCGCCGAGATGCTGGAGTCCGTGGTGGACGACGAGCAGGGCACCGGCGCCAAGGCGGCCATTCCCGGCTACAACGTCGCGGGTAAGACCGGTACCGCCAACCGAGTGGATCCGGCCACCGGCAGGTACCGCGGCTACACCTCGTCGTTCGCCGGTTTCGCACCCGCCGACAAGCCCCGCATCACCGTCTACTGCGCCATCCAGAACGCCACCGCCGGCAGCTACTTCGGCGGCCAGATCTGCGGCCCGATCTACAAGCAGGTGATGGAGTTCGCCCTCAAGACCCTGCAGATCCCGCCGACCGGCGCCAAGGCGGCGAACCTGCCCGTCGACTACAAGCCCTGATCAGCGCCCCAGCACCTCGCACAGACCACCAGGAACGAGCTCGTGACAACGATCACCCCCGATCCCGGGAACCACGGGACGCCGCGCCCCTCGCCCACCCGTCGCCCGCCACCGCCCTTGCAGGACCGCGCTGCGCGCGGGCCCCTTTTTAGCTCGCAGGCGGGTGCGCCCGGTACGCTCACCGCCGTGCCACACGCTGATCAGTCCCAAACCACCCAGAAGGGCGCTTCCGTGACATATCCGGGGCCGCCCAGGCCGGTTCAGGTCTCCGCAACACCCCTCGCGGAGCTCGCCGATCAGCTGGGTGCCGCCGAGCCGGAACCCGCGAAACGCACCGTCGAGGTCACGGGCATCACCCATGACTCGCGCGCGGTCCGCCCCGGCGACCTGTACGCCGCCCTGCCGGGCGCCCGGCTGCACGGCGCCGACTTCGCCGCCCAGGCCGCCGGCCTCGGCGCGGTCGCCGTACTGACCGACCCGACGGGCGCCGAGCGCGCCGCCGCGACGGGCCTGCCGGTCCTGGTTGCCGACGACCCGCGCGGGCGGATGGGCGAGCTGGCGGCGACCATCTACGGCCGTCCGGGCCGCGACCTGCTCCAGATCGGCATCACCGGCACCTCGGGCAAGACCACCACGGCGTACCTGGTCGAGGGCGGCCTGAAGACCGCGCACAGCACCGGTCTCATCGGCACCGTCGAGATGCGCATCGGCGACGAGCGCATCAAGTCCGAGCGCACCACCCCCGAGGCCACCGACCTCCAGGCCCTGTTCGCCGTGATGCGCGAGCGCGGCGTCGAGGCGGTCGCCATGGAGGTCTCCAGCCACGCCCTGGTCCTCGGCCGGGTCGACGGCTGCGTCTTCGACATCGCCGTCTTCACCAACCTCAGCCCGGAACACATGGAGTTCCACTCCGACATGGAGGACTACTTCCGGGCCAAGGCACAGCTGTTCACCCCGGAACGCAGCAGACGGGCCGTGGTCAACGCCGACGACGAGTACGGCCGCCGGCTGGCCCGGGAGGCCTCCGTCCCGGTCGTCACCTACTCCGCGGAGGGCCACCCCGACGCCGACTGGCGGGCCGCGGACGTGCACATCGGCCCGATGGACTCGACGTTCACGGTCGTCGGGCCGAAGGGCGTCCGGATCGCCGCCAAGTCGCCGCTGCCGGGCCCCTTCAACGTGGCGAACACCCTCGCCGCGATCGTCGCCCTCGCCGCCGCCGGGCTCGACCCGCAGACCGCCGCCGACGGCATCGCCGCCGTGCCGGGCGTGCCGGGCCGCCTGGAACGCGTGGACGCCGGGCAGCCCTACCTCGCCGTCGTCGACTACGCCCACAAGACGGACGCCGTCGAGTCGGTCCTGCGGGCCCTGCGCAAGGTCACCAAAGGCCGGCTGCACATCGTCCTCGGCTGCGGCGGAGACCGCGACCGGACCAAGCGGGCCCCGATGGGCGCCGCCGCGGCCCGGCTCGCCGACATCGCCGTACTGACCTCCGACAACCCCCGCTCCGAGGACCCCCTCGCGATCCTCGCGACCATGCTCGAAGGCGCCGCCTCGGTGCCCGCCCACGAGCGCGGCGAGGTGCTCCTCTTCGAGGACCGGGCCGCCGCGATCGAGGCCGCCGTCGCCCGCGCGCACCCCGGCGACACCGTGCTGGTCGCCGGCAAGGGCCACGAGCAGGGCCAGGACATCGCCGGTGTCATCCGCCCCTTCGACGACCGCCAGGTCCTCCGCGAAGCCATCCGGAAAACCCAGGGATGAAAATCCAGAAGACCCAGGGGATGAACTTGTGATCGCCCTCTCTCTCGCCGAGATCGCAGAAGTCGTCGGCGGGCAGACGCACGACATACCGGATCCGTCCGTCGAGGTCACCGGGGAGGTCGTCCGGGACTCCCGCGAAGCGGGGCCGGGCAGCCTGTTCGCCGCCTTCGTGGGCGAACGCGTGGACGGCCACGACTTCGCCCGGCAGGTCGTTGCCGCCGGCGCGGTCGCCGTCCTGGCGTCGCGTCCCGTCGGCGTGCCCGCGATCGTCGTGGACGACGTCCAGACCGCCCTCGGCGCCCTCGCGCGTCATGTCGTACGACGCCTCGGCGCGACCCTCGTGGCGCTGACCGGCTCGGCCGGCAAGACCAGCACCAAGGACCTCATCGCCCAGGTGCTGCGCACCAAGGCGCCGACCGTCTTCACGCCCGGCTCGTTCAACAACGAGATCGGGCTGCCGCTGACCGCCCTGTCCGCCACCGAGGAGACGAAGTTCCTGGTGCTGGAGATGGGGGCCCGCGGCATCGGCCACATCCGCTACCTCACCGATCTGACGCCCCCGAAGGTCGGTCTGGTCCTCAACGTCGGCACCGCCCACATCGGCGAGTTCGGCGGCCGGGAGCAGATCGCCCAGGCGAAGGGCGAGTTGGTGGAGGCGCTGCCCGCGGCCGAGGACGGCGGGGTCGCGGTCCTCAACGCGGACGACCCGTTGGTGCGGGCCATGGCCTCCCGTACCAAGGCGAAGGTGGTCCTTTTCGGAGAGTCGGCCGAAGCGGACGTACGGGCCGAGAACGTACGACTCACGGACACGGGACAGCCCGCGTTCAGCCTTCACACACCCTCCGGTGCAAGCAATGTGACCATGCGCCTGTACGGTGAGCACCACGTGTCGAACGCGCTCGCCGCGGCCGCCGTCGCCCATGAGCTGGGCATGTCCGCGGAAGAGATCGCCCTCGCGCTCTCCGAGGCGGGCTCCCTCTCCCGCTGGCGTATGGAGGTCACCGAGCGCCCGGACGGCGTGACCATCGTCAACGACGCCTACAACGCCAACCCCGAGTCCATGCGAGCCGCGCTGCGCGCGCTCGCGGCCATGGGCACTGCCTCACGGGCAAAGGGGGGACGCACGTGGGCGGTGCTCGGCAAGATGGCCGAGCTCGGGGACGAGGCGCTCGCCGAGCACGACGCGGTCGGACGGCTCGCCGTCCGGCTCAATGTCGGCAAGCTCGTCGCCGTCGGGGGGGTGGAAGCCTCCTGGCTGCAACTGGGCGCATATAACGAGGGTTCGTGGGGTGAGGAGTCGGTGCACGTGTCCGACGCACAGGCGGCGGTCGACCTGTTGCGCAGCGAGTTGCGCCCGGGGGACGTCGTACTCGTGAAGGCGTCACGGTCGGTGGGCCTGGAGAGCGTTGCGCAGGCGCTTCTGGAGTCCGGTGCCGAGGGTGTTGATGCCCGATGATGAAGCAGATCCTCTTCTCGGGCGTCATCGGTCTCTTCCTGACCCTGATCGGCACCCCGCTGCTGATCAAGCTCCTCGCCCGCAAGGGCTACGGCCAGTACATCCGTGACGACGGCCCGCGCGAGCACGCCAGCAAGCGCGGTACGCCGACGATGGGCGGTATCGCCTTCATCCTGGCGACGGTCGCCGCCTACTTCCTGTCCAAGGTGATCACCGGCTACACCCCGACCTACTCGGGCGTGCTGGTGCTCGGCCTGATGTGCGGGATGGGCCTGGTCGGCTTCCTGGACGACTACATCAAGATCGTCAAGCGGCGCTCGCTCGGCCTGCGGGCCAAGGCGAAGATGGCCGGGCAGCTGATCGTCGGCATCTCCTTCGCGGTGCTGTCGCTGCAGTTCGCCGACGCCCGTGGCAACACCCCGGCCTCCACCAAGCTGTCCTTCATCACGGACTTCGGCTGGACCATCGGCCCGGTGCTGTTCGTGGTCTGGGCGCTGTTCATGATCCTCGCGATGTCCAACGGCGTGAACCTGACCGACGGTCTGGACGGTCTGGCCACCGGCGCCTCCGTGCTCGTCTTCGGCGCCTACACGTTCATCGGCGTCTGGCAGTTCCAGGAGTCCTGCGCCAACGCGACGACCCTGACCAACCCCAACGCCTGCTACGAGGTGCGCGACCCGCTGGACCTCGCGGTCATCGCCTCCGCGCTGATGGGTTCCTGCCTCGGCTTCCTGTGGTGGAACACCTCGCCGGCCAAGATCTTCATGGGCGACACCGGTTCGCTCGCGCTCGGCGGTGTCCTGACGGGCCTGGCGATCCTCTCCCGCACGGAGCTGCTCGTCGCCATCATGGGCGGCCTGTTCGTCCTCATCACCATGTCGGTGGTCATCCAGGTCGGCTCCTTCCGGCTCACCGGCAAGCGCGTCTTCCGGATGGCACCACTCCAGCACCACTTCGAACTCAAGGGCTGGTCCGAAGTCCTTGTGGTGGTCCGCTTCTGGATCATCCAGGGCATCTGTGTGATTGTCGGACTCGGGCTCTTCTATGCAGGATGGGCAGCGGACAAGTGACCGACTGGCAGGGCAAGCACGTCACCGTCGCCGGGCTCGGCGTCTCCGGTGTCCCGGCGGCCAAGGTTCTCCACGCGCGCGGGGCGGTCGTCACGGTCGTCAACGACGGCGACGACGCACGCGCGCGGGAACAGGCCGCCGCACTGGAGGCGCTGGGCGTCACGGTCCGGCTCGGTGACGGCGCGACCCTGCCGGCAGGCACCGAACTCATCGTCACCGCGCCCGGCTGGAAGCCGGACAAGCCGCTGTTCCGGGCGGCCCGCGCGGCCGGCATCGAGATCTGGGGCGACGTCGAGCTCGCCTGGCGGCTCCGCGGCCCCGGCGCCGCACCCTGGCTCGCCGTCACCGGCACCAACGGCAAGACCACCACCGTCCAGATGCTGGCGTCCATCCTGAAGGCCGCGGGTCTGCGTACGGCCGCCGTCGGCAACATCGGCGTCTCGCTGCTCGACGCGGTCCTCGGCGACGAGGAGTACGACGTCCTCGCGGTGGAGCTGTCCAGCTACCAGCTGCACTGGGCGCCCTCGCTGCGCGCCCACTCGGCGGCCGTGCTGAACCTCGCCCCCGACCACCTCGACTGGCACGGCTCCATGGAGGCGTACGCCAGGGACAAGGGCCGCATCTACGAGGGCAACCGGGTCGCCTGCGTCTACAACGTCGCCGACAAGCTCACCGAGGAACTGGTCCGCGAGGCCGACGTCGAGGAGGGCTGCCGGGCCATCGGCTTCACCCTCGGCACCCCTGGCCCCTCCCAACTCGGCGTCGTGGACGGCATCCTCGTCGACCGCGCCTTCGTCGAGAACCGGCAGAAGAACGCCCAGGAACTGGCCGAGGTCTCCGACGTCAACCCGCCGGCCCCGCACAACATCGCCAACGCCCTTGCCGCCGCGGCCCTCGCCCGCGCCTTCGGGGTGCCCCCCACGGCCGTACGGGACGGGCTGCGGGCCTTCACGCCGGACGCCCACCGCATCGCGCACGTCGCCGACGTGGACGGGGTCGCCTACATCGACGACTCCAAGGCGACCAACACCCACGCGGCGGAAGCCTCGTTGGCATCATATGAGTCGATCGTATGGATTGCGGGTGGTCTGGCGAAGGGCGCGACCTTCGACGAACTGGTCGCCAAGTCGGCGAAGCGGCTTCGTGGTGCGGTGCTCATCGGCACCGATCGCGCCCTCATCCGGGAGGCCCTCGCGCGACACGCGCCGGAAGTCCCGGTCGTCGACCTCGACCGGACCGACACTGGGGCGATGCTCGCGGCGGTCCAGGAGGCCCGGCGGCTGGCGGTCGAAGGCGACACGGTGCTCCTTGCCCCCGCCTGTGCCTCCATGGACATGTTCGCCAACTACAACCAGCGCGGTGACGCGTTCGCCCAGGCGGTTCGCGAACTCGGCGCCTGACCCGGCCGCCTGCCGGGCGACCTTCGGAGGGACGCGTGGGACGGTCGACGTTCAGCGGAGGCGTTGATGTCCGGTAGCCGCACCGGCCGCCCGCCCGTACAGCGGGCGGTCCGCAGGCCCGCCACGCCCCGCGCCGCGCGTGAGAACCCGCTGCGGCGGTTCTACCTGCGCGCCCACCGGGCCTGGGACCGGCCGCTGACCGCGTACTACCTGATCCTCGGCGGCAGTCTGCTGATCATCGTGCTGGGCCTGGTGATGGTCTACTCGGCCTCCCAGATCACCGCGCTGCAGATGTCGCTGCCGGGCTCGTTCTTCTTCCGGAAGCAGTTCCTGGCCGCCTGCATCGGCGGCGTGCTGCTGCTCGTGGCGTCCCGCATGCCGGTGAAGCTGCACCGGGCGCTCGCCTACCCGATCCTCGCCGGAGCCGTCTTCATGATGGCGCTGGTGCAGGTCCCCGGGATAGGGATGTCCGTCAACGGCAACCAGAACTGGATCTCGCTCGGCGGCTCCTTCCAGATCCAGCCCAGCGAGTTCGGCAAGCTCGCCCTGGTGCTGTGGGGCGCCGACCTGATGGCGCGCAAACAGGAGAAGCGGCTGCTGGCCCAGTGGAAGCACATGCTGGTGCCGCTCGTTCCGGTGAGCTTCCTGCTGCTCGGGCTGATCATGCTCGGCGGCGACATGGGCACGGCGATCATCCTGACCGCGATCCTGTTCGGCGTGCTGTGGCTGGCGGGGGCACCGACCCGGCTGTTCGCCGGCGTGCTGTCCATCGCGGGCGTGCTCGGTGTGATCCTCATCAAGACCAGCCCCAACCGCATGGCCCGGCTCGCCTGCATCGGCGCCACCGAGCCGCGCAGCGGCGTCGCCGACTGCTGGCAGGCGGTTCATGGCATCTACGCCCTGGCCTCCGGCGGACTCTTCGGATCCGGCCTCGGTGCGAGTGTGGAGAAATGGGGACAACTCCCCGAAGCCCACACCGACTTCATCTTCGCCGTCACCGGTGAGGAACTGGGCCTGGCGGGGACACTGTCGGTACTGGCCCTCTTCGCGGCTCTAGGCTATGCGGGTATCCGCGTGGCCGGACGCACGGAGGACCCCTTCGTGAGGTACGCCGCGGGAGGCGTGACCACCTGGATCACCGCCCAGGCGGTGATCAACATCGGTGCGGTGCTCGGCCTGCTGCCGATCGCCGGGGTCCCCCTCCCGCTGTTCTCCTACGGAGGCTCCGCCCTGCTGCCGACCATGTTCGCCATCGGGCTGCTGATCGCCTTCGCGCGCGACGAGCCTGCTGCGCGGGCCGCGCTTGCGATGCGGCAACCTCGCTTTGGTAGAAAGCGGGGAGCCGGGGGCCCTCAGGGGCCTCGGAGATGGAACACGATGCGACGGCGTGCCTCGGCGGCGCGCTCGTCCGGAGAGCGGTGAATTTCGGTGCATGTCGTACTCGCTGGTGGGGGGACCGCCGGCCACATCGAGCCCGCGCTCGCCCTCGCGGACGCCCTGCGCAGGCAGGACCCCACCGTGGGGATCACGGCCCTGGGCACGGAACGCGGCCTGGAGACCACGCTCGTCCCGCAGCGCGGCTACGAGCTGGCGCTGATCCCGGCGGTGCCACTGCCCCGCAGGCCCACCCCCGAGCTGATCACCGTTCCGGGCCGGCTGCGCGGCACCATCAAGGCCGCCGAGCAGATCCTGGAACGCACCAAGGCGGACTGCGTCGCAGGCTTCGGCGGTTACGTCGCGCTGCCCGCCTACCTCGCCGCCAAGCGCCTGGGCGTGCCGATCGTGATCCACGAGGCCAACGCCCGTCCCGGCCTCGCCAACAAGATCGGCTCCAGGTATGCCGCCAGGGTCGCCGTCTCCACGCCGGACAGCAAGCTGCGCGACGCCCGCTACATCGGCATCCCGCTGCGCCGCTCCATCGCCACCCTGGACCGGGCCGCCGCCCGCCCCGAGGCCCGGCACCGCTTCGGCCTCGACCCCAACCTGCCCACGCTGCTGGTCTCCGGCGGCTCCCAGGGCGCCCGCCGCCTCAACGAGGTCGTCCAGCAGGTCGCGCCCTGGCTGCAGCAGGCCGGCATCCAGATCCTGCACGCGGTCGGCCCGAAGAACGAACTGCCGCAGGTGCACCAGATGCCGGGAATGCCGCCCTACATCCCGGTAAGTTACCTGGACCGGATGGATCTCGCGTACGCCGCGGCCGACATGATGCTCTGCCGCGCGGGTGCGATGACCGTCGCCGAACTCTCCGCCGTCGGGCTCCCGGCCGCCTACGTCCCGCTGCCCATCGGCAACGGCGAACAGCGCCTCAACGCCCAGCCGGTGGTCAAGGCAGGCGGCGGCCTGCTGGTCGACGACGCCGAACTCACCCCGGAGTGGGTGCAGCAGAACGTCCTGCCGGTGCTCGCCGACCCGCACCGGCTGTACGAGATGTCGCGCGCGGCAAGCGAGTTCGGCCGCCGGGACGCCGACGACCTGCTCGTCGGCATGGTGTACGAGGCGATCGCCTCAAGCCGATAGGACCGTATGACGAAAGGCAAGTGAGCAGCGTGGCCGGACCGACCACCACCGCGGAACGCGGTGAGCGCCAGCAGGAGTCGTCCGGCCCGCCGCTCGTCCGGCGGCTACGAAACCGCCGCTTTCGTAGGATGGTCATTCTGGTACTGGCCGTGGTGCTCCTCGGCTCCGGCTCCGCCTGGCTGCTGTACGGCTCCCCGTGGCTGCGGGTCCGCCATGTCTCCGTGTCCGGTACGGCCGTTCTGACCCCCGAGGACGTCCTGGAGGCGGCCGACGTGCCGGTCGGGGCACCACTCGTCTCCGTCGACACCGACGCGATCGAGGCCAGGCTGCGCCGGAGACTGCCGCGCATCGACACGGTGGACGTGGTCCGCTCCTGGCCCCGCGGAATCGGGCTGAAAGTGACCGAGCGCACCCCCGTGCTGCTCATCGCGAAGGGCGGAAATTTCACCGAAGTGGACAGGAAGGGCGTCCGGTTCGCCATGGTTTCGCAGGCGCCGAAAGACATTCCGGAGCTGGAATTGAGTCCGGCCCGGTCGGGTTCGGCGACCGCGAGCCTGCGCCGGTTCGGCACCGACCGGCTGGTGCGGGAGGCCGTCGACGTCGCGCGCGCCATTCCGGCCGCCGTCCGCCGGGACACCCGGACCCTCAAGGTCCGTTCCTACGACGACATCTCGCTGGAGTTGGCCGGCGGCCGCGTCGTGGAGTGGGGCAGTTCCGAGAACGGTGCCGCCAAGGCGCGCACCCTCACCGCACTCCTGAAAGCCGCTTCCGGTGCCCGGCACTTCGACGTGAGTGTTCCCACCGCCCCTGCGTCATCGGCAAGTTGACGCACATCAGCGCAGGCCAGCACCCTGGTTGGGCACTGCTACGGCTGATCACATAGGGTGAAAAGAAAAACGGGAGGTTCGGCGTGTTCGTTGAACGGGCGCCACTTGTCGACTTAGTGTCCTGTTCAGAAGACTTCAAGGAACGGACACACTGGTAACCCTAAACTTCAACGTTAGGGTTCGGGTCGGCGCTACGGACCGTCCCAATCGGCATCTGCCGTCCCGCGCGGGCACCGCACGAGGACGGCAACGTAATTCGAGGCGAGAGGCCTTCGACGTGGCAGCACCGCAGAACTACCTCGCAGTCATCAAGGTCATCGGTGTCGGCGGCGGTGGTGTCAATGCCATCAACCGGATGATCGAGGTCGGTCTCAAGGGCGTCGAGTTCATCGCCATCAACACCGACGCACAGGCGCTGTTGATGAGCGACGCCGACGTCAAGCTCGACGTCGGCCGTGAACTCACCCGCGGACTCGGAGCCGGCGCCAACCCGGCCGTCGGCCGCAAGGCCGCCGAGGACCACCGCGAGGAGATCGAGGAGGTCCTCAAGGGGGCCGACATGGTCTTCGTGACGGCCGGCGAGGGCGGCGGCACCGGCACCGGCGGCGCGCCCGTCGTGGCCAACATCGCGCGCTCGCTGGGCGCCCTCACCATCGGCGTGGTCACCCGCCCCTTCACCTTCGAGGGCCGGCGCCGCGCCAACCAGGCCGAGGACGGCATCGCCGAACTCCGCGAAGAGGTCGACACCCTCATCGTCATCCCGAACGACCGGCTGCTGTCCATCTCGGACCGCCAGGTCTCGGTGCTCGACGCCTTCAAGTCGGCCGACCAGGTCCTGCTCTCCGGTGTCCAGGGCATCACCGACCTCATCACCACCCCCGGCCTGATCAACCTCGACTTCGCCGACGTCAAGTCGGTCATGTCCGAGGCCGGCTCGGCCCTCATGGGCATCGGCTCGGCCCGTGGCGACGACCGCGCGGTGGCCGCCGCCGAGATGGCGATCTCCTCGCCGCTCCTGGAGGCCTCCATCGACGGCGCCCGGGGCGTGCTGCTCTCCATCTCCGGCGGCTCCGACCTCGGCCTGTTCGAGATCAACGAGGCCGCCCAGCTGGTCAGCGAGGCCGCCCACCCCGAGGCCAACATCATCTTCGGCGCGGTCATCGACGACGCCCTCGGCGACGAGGTCCGCGTCACCGTCATCGCGGCCGGCTTCGACGGGGGGCAGCCCCCGGCCCGCCGGGACAACGTCCTCGGCTCGTCCTCCGCGTCCGCCCGCCGCGAGGAGCCCGCTCCGGCCCGGCGCGAGCCCGAGCGCACGTCCTTCGGCTCGCTCGGCAGCGTGACGCCGAAGGAGGAGCCGGAGCCGGCGCCCGAGCCGGTGGCCGACATCCCGGTCGCCCCGCCGGTCCCGCCGTCCCGTTCCTACACGGACAGCGCGGCCGAGGAACTGGACGTACCGGACTTCCTCAAGTGATCCTTACGACGTGATAGGACAGCGCGAGAACGTGAGCGGCGCGCACTTCGCCTTCACCGACAGGTGGGGCGGGGTGAGCGCCGCTCCGTACGAGGAGCTCAACCTCGGCGGGGCGGTCGGTGACGACCCCGGCGTGGTACGGACCAACCGGGAGATCGCCGCCAAGTCGCTCGGCCTGGACCCCGACCGGGTGGTCTGGATGAACCAGGTGCACGGGAACGACGTGGCCGAGGTCGAGGGACCGTGGACCACCCGGCTCACCCCGGAGGTCGACGGGCTGGTCACCGCGGTCAGGGGGCTCGCCCTCGCCGTGCTGACCGCCGACTGCGTGCCGGTCCTGCTGGCCGACCCGGTGGCCGGAGTGGCCGCCGCCGCCCATGCGGGGAGGCCGGGCATGGTCAAGGGGATCGTGCCGGCGGCGATCGACGCCATGGAGTCGCTCGGCGCCGACCCGGCCCGGATCGTCGCCCGCACCGGACCGGCCGTCTGCGGCCGGTGCTACGAGGTGCCGGAGGCGATGCGCGCCGAGGTGGCCGCCGTCGAGCCGACGGCGCACGCCGAGACGGGCTGGGGCACTCCGGCGGTGGACGTGGGCGCCGGAGTGCACGCACAGCTCGCGCGCGCCGGAGTGCTCGACCGGGCGCAGTCGCCGGTGTGCACGCTGGAGTCGGGTGATCACTTCTCGTACCGGCGGGACCGCACCACCGGGCGGCTCGCCGGCTATGTGTGGCTGGACTGATGGGGCATGACGGACCGTAAGACCGAACTCGCCGCAAACCTGGCGAACGTGGAGGAGCGTATCGCCGCCGCCTGTGCGGCGGCCGGACGCAAGCGGGAAGAGGTGACCCTGATCGTGGTCACCAAGACCTATCCGGCGAGCGACGTGCGGATCCTGTCGGGGCTCGGGGTGCGCCACGTCGCCGAGAACCGGGACCAGGACGCGGCCCCCAAGGCCGCCGAATGTTCGGATCTGCCCTTGCTTTGGCACTTTGTCGGTCAATTGCAGACCAATAAAGTGCGATCCGTAGTGGGATATGCGGATCTCGTGCAGTCCGTCGACCGTGCCAGGCTCGTGGACGCGCTGTCCAAGGAGGCGGTACGGGCCGGCCGCGAGGTCGGGTGCCTCCTCCAGGTCGCTCTCGACGCGGGCGCGGGCGGCAGAGGGGAGCGCGGCGGCGTGGCGCCGGGCGGAATCGAAGAGTTGGCCGCCCTCGTCGCCGGCTCGCCGGGACTGCGGCTCGACGGCCTCATGACCGTCGCTCCGCTCACCGGGGAGTACGCGGGGCGCCAACGGGCGGCGTTCGAGCGGTTGATGGATTTGTCGACCGACCTGCGCCGAGTCCATCCGGCTGCGAACATGGTCTCCGCAGGGATGAGTGCGGACCTTGAGGAAGCCGTGGCCGCCGGGGCGACACATGTACGCGTCGGCACCGCGGTACTCGGAGTCCGCCCCAGGCTCGGGTAACGTCGCCAAGAAGTCGGACCACAGCAGAAAATATGGTCAATGCCGCCCAATATGGGCACAACGGCCGTGTGGATCGCGGGACTTGGTAGTCGTCACCGATCCACCACAGAGCGGAGGACTCAGAGCATGGCCGGCGCGATGCGCAAGATGGCGGTCTACCTCGGCCTCGTGGAGGACGATGGGTACGACGGCCGCGGATTCGACCCCGACGACGACTTCGAGCCCGAACTGGACCCGGAGCCCGAGCGGGATCACCGACGGCATGAGCCGTCACACCAGTCCCACGGTTCACACCAGTCCCAAAGGGACGATTCGGTACGAGTGGTACAGCCGTCGCCCCCGCGCGAGCCGGTGTCGCATTCCGCTGCGCTCCCCGCGGAATCGGGACGCCCGGCGCGCATCGCCCCCGTGGCGTCCATCACACAAGAACGCGCAAGCCTGGAGAAGAACGCACCGGTGATCATGCCCAAGGTCGTGTCGGAACGAGAGCCTTACCGGATCACCACGCTTCACCCCCGGACCTACAACGAGGCCCGTACCATCGGGGAACACTTCCGTGAGGGCACCCCGGTGATCATGAATCTGACTGAGATGGATGACACAGACGCGAAGCGACTTGTCGACTTTGCGGCCGGTTTGGTGTTTGGTCTTCACGGCAGCATCGAGCGGGTGACGCAGAAGGTGTTCCTGTTGTCGCCTGCTAACGTCGATGTCACGGCGGAGGACAAGGCCCGCATCGCAGAGGGCGGGTTCTTCAACCAGAGCTGAGACGCAAGACCGGTACTAGGCACGGAAACAGGGGAGAGGGAAAGCACGGACCATGAGCGTGTTCCTGGATGTGATCTACATCGCGCTGATGTGCTTCCTCATCGTGCTGATCTTCCGGTTGGTCATGGACTACGTGTTCCAGTTCGCCCGCTCATGGCAACCCGGCAAGGCGATGGTGGTCGTACTTGAGGCCACCTACACTGTCACCGATCCACCGCTCAAGCTTCTGCGGCGGTTCATCCCGCCGCTGCGTCTCGGGGGCGTGGCGCTCGACCTGTCCTTCTTCGTACTGATGATCATCGTCTACATCCTGATCGCGATCGTTGGTCGGCTGTGATGAGCGATGTGACCTACCGTCTTGCCGATGCCGACGACTACGTTGAGGTGAAGAGATGCCGTTGACCCCCGAGGACGTGCGGAACAAGCAGTTCACGACCGTCCGCCTCCGAGAAGGCTATGACGAGGACGAGGTCGATGCCTTCCTCGACGAGGTCGAAGCCGAACTGACGCGCCTGCTCCGCGAGAACGAGGACCTGCGCGCCAAGCTGGCCGCGGCCACGCGCGCTGCTGCCCAGAACCAGCAGAACATGCGCAAGCCTCCGGAGCCGCAGGACCAGCAGGGCGGCATGCCTCAGGGCGGGATGCCCCAGCAGGGCGGGATGCCTCAGGGTATGCCGCAGCAGGGCATGCCTCAGGGCGGTATGCCGCAGCAGGGCATGCGAGGTCCCGGCGCTCCGGTGCCCGCCGGCATATCGGGCCCGCCGCAGCAGCAGATGGGTGGCCCCATGGGCGGTCCCCCGCAGCTGCCGAGCGGCGCCCCGCAGCTGCCGGCCGGTCCCAGTGGCCAGGGCGGTCCGCAGGGTCCCGGCCCGATGGGTCAGGGCCCGATGGGTCAGGGTCCGATGGGCCAGGGTCCGATGGGTCAGGGTCCGATGGGCCAGGGTCCCGGTCCGATGGGTCAGGGCATGGGCCAGGGTCCCGGCCCGATGGGTCAGGGCACGATGGGTCAGGGCATGGGCCCGATGGGTGGCCAGCCCCCCATGCAGCAGCAGATGGGTGGCCCGATGGGCGGCCCCATGGGCGGTCCGATGGGCGGCCCCGGTCAGGGCCCCGGTGGCGACAGCGCCGCCCGTGTCCTCTCGCTGGCCCAGCAGACCGCCGACCAGGCGATCGCCGAGGCCCGCTCCGAGGCCAACAAGATCGTCGGCGAGGCCCGCAGCCGCGCCGAGGGTCTGGAGCGGGACGCCCGCGCCAAGGCCGACGCGCTGGAGCGGGACGCGCAGGAGAAGCACCGCGTCGCCATGGGCTCCCTGGAGTCCGCGCGCGCCACGCTGGAGCGCAAGGTCGAGGACCTGCGCGGCTTCGAGCGCGAGTACCGCACGCGTCTGAAGTCGTACCTGGAGTCGCAGCTGCGTCAGCTGGAGACCCAGGCCGACGACTCCCTGGCGCCGCCGCGCACCCCGGCTGCGGCCTCCCTCCCGCCGTCCCCGGCTCCCTCCATGGCCCCGGCCGGCGCGAGCGCCCCGTCCTACGGCGGCAACCCGTCGATGGGCGGCCCGTCCCCCGCTGCCCCGTCCTACGGCGGCCAGCAGCAGATGACGCCGGCGATGACCCAGCCGATGGCGCCGGTACGCCCGCAGGGCCCCTCTCCGATGGGCCAGGCGCCGTCCCCGATGCGTGGCTTCCTCATCGACGAGGACGACAACTGACGGCGGGCGCGTAACGCGCGAGTAGCCGTCGGCAGAGCACCACAGGGCGGGGCCCCGGATTCCGATCCGGGGCCCCGCCCTTTTTACGCGGGTTGCGTCCGCCCCCACTTCCCAGCACCACCCACCGCCCCCACCAGGGACGCGGGGAACCGCGCACGGCGGCTGCTCCGGCCCGCGCATACGAGAGGGCTGGTGTCTCCGAGGGGGCGCGGGGAACCGCGCACACTGAGGGCGTCGGCCCGCAGGTGTGAGGGGGTGGGTGTCTCTGAAGGGGCGCGGGGAACCGCGCACGGCGGCTGCTCCGGCCCGCGCATACGAGAGGGCTGGTGTCTCCGAGGGGGCGCGGGGAACCGCGCACACTGAGGGCGTCGGCCCGCAGGTGTGAGGGGGCTGGTGTGTCCGAGGGGGCGCGGGGAACCGCGCACGCTCAGGGCGTAGGCCCGCAGGTGTGAGGGGGTGGGGGTCTCTGAAGGGGCGCGGGGAACCGCGCACGGTGGGTGCTCCGGCCCGCGCATGCGAGAGGGGCCCGATCCCCGCCGTGGAGACCGGGCCCCTTCTGGGACAGGCCGGCGGCTACGCCTTCTGCAGCCGGAACGTCAGCGAGAGCCCTTCGTCGGTGAAGGGATCGCCGTAACCGTCATCCCCCTCGCCCTGCGAGAAGTCGGTCGCCAGCACCTCGTCGGCGATCAGCGGAGCGTGCTCCGCCAGCGCCGCGATCACCGCCGGGTCGGTCGACACCCACCGGAGCGCGATCCGGTCGGCGACGTCCAGCCCGCTGTTCTTGCGCGCCTCCTGGATCAGCCGGATCGCGTCCCGGGCGAGGCCCGCCTGGCGCAGCTCCTCCGTGATCTCCAGGTCGAGGGCGACGGTCGCACCGGAGTCCGACGCCACCGACCAGCCCTCACGAGGCGTCTCCGTGATGATCACCTCGTCCGGCGCCAGCGTCACCGTCTCGCCCTCGACCTCGACCGACGCCGTGCCCTCGCGCAGCGCCAGCGACAGCGCGGCCGCGTCCGCCGCGGCAACCGCCTTGGCGACCTCCTGCACCCGCTTGCCGAACCGCTTGCCCAGCGCCCGGAAGTTGGCCTTTGCGGTCGTGTCGACCAGCGACCCGCCCACCTCGGAGAGGGACGCGAGCGACGACACGTTCAGCTCGTCGGTGATCTGCCCGTGCAGCTCCGGGTCGAGCGCGTCGAAGCCGACCGCCGCGACCAGCGCCCGGGACAGCGGCTGCCGCGTCTTGACGCCCGACTCCGCGCGCGTGGCCCGGCCGAGCTCCACGAGCCGCCGCACCAGGACCATCTGCTTCGACAGCTCCGGGTCGATCGCGGAGAGGTCGGCCTCCGGCCAGGACGACAGGTGCACCGACTCCGGGGCGCCCGGGGTCACCGGCGCCACCAGGTCCTGCCACACCCGCTCGGTGATGAACGGGGTCAGCGGGGCCATCAGCTTGGTGACGGTCTCCACGACCTCGTGCAGCGTGCGCAGCGCGGCCTTGTCGCCCTGCCAGAACCGGCGCCGGGAACGGCGGACGTACCAGTTGGACAGGTCGTCGACGAACGCGGAGAGCAGCTTGCCGGCGCGCTGGGTGTCGTACGCCTCCAGCGCCTGCGTCACCTGGTCGGTGAGCGCGTGCAGCTCGGAGAGCAGCCAGCGGTCCAGGACCGGACGGTCGGCCGGGGCCGGGTCCGCCGCGGACGGCGCCCAGTTCGACGTACGGGCGTACAGCGCCTGGAAGGCGACCGTGTTCCAGTAGGTCAGCAGCGTCTTGCGGACGACCTCCTGGATGGTGCCGTGCCCGACCCGGCGGGCCGCCCACGGGGAGCCGCCGGCCGCCATGAACCAGCGCACCGCGTCCGCGCCGTGCTGGTCCATCAACGGGATCGGCTGCAGGATGTTGCCCAGGTGCTTGGACATCTTGCGGCCGTCCTCGGCGAGGATGTGCCCCAGGCAGACCACGTTCTCGTACGACGACTTGTCGAAGACCAGCGTGCCGACCGCCATGAGGGTGTAGAACCAGCCGCGGGTCTGGTCGATCGCCTCGGAGATGAACTGGGCCGGGTACCGGCTCTCGAACAGGTCCTTGTTCTTGTACGGGTAGCCCCACTGCGCGAACGGCATCGAACCCGAGTCGTACCAGGCGTCGATGACCTCCGGCACGCGCGTGGCCGTCTTCGCGCACTGCGGGCACGCGAAGGTGACCTCGTCGATGAACGGGCGGTGCGGGTCGAGATCCGACTGGTCGGTGCCGGTCAGCTCGGTCAGCTCCGCGCGGGAGCCGACCACGGTCAGGTGGTCGTCCTCGCAGCGCCAGATCGGCAGCGGAGTGCCCCAGTAGCGGTTGCGGGACAGCGCCCAGTCGATGTTGTTGTTCAGCCAGTCCCCGTACCGGCCGTGCTTGACCGTCTCCGGGAACCAGTTCGTCCGCTCGTTCTCCGCGAGCAGCCGGTCCTTGATCGCTGTGGTGCGGATGTACCAGGACGGCTGCGCGTAGTAGAGCAGCGCGGTGTGACAGCGCCAGCAGTGCGGGTAGCTGTGTTCGTACGGCAGGTGCTTGAAGAGGAGGCCGCGCTGCTTGAGGTCCTCGGTGAGCCGTTCGTCGGCCTTCTTGAAGAAGACGCCGCCGACCAGGGGCACGTCCTCCTCGAAGGTGCCGTCCGGGCGGACCGGGTTCACCACCGGCAGGCCGTAGGCGCGGCAGACCCTGAGGTCGTCCTCGCCGAAGGCGGGGGACTGGTGGACCAGGCCCGTACCGTCCTCGGTCGTGACGTACTCCGCGTTCACGACGTAATGCGCCGGTTCCGGGAACTCCACGAGCTCGAACGGACGTTGATAGGTCCAGCGCTCCATCTCGGTGCCGGTGAAGGACTGGCCCGTGGTCTCCCAGCCCTCGCCGAGCGCCTTGGCGACGAGCGGCTCGGCGACGACGACCTTCTCCTCGCCGTCGGTCGCGACGACGTAGGTGACCTCCGGGTGCGCGGCGACCGCCGTGTTGGACACCAGGGTCCAGGGGGTGGTCGTCCACACCAGGAGCGCGGCCTGGCCGGCGAGCGGACCGGAGGTGAGCGGGAAACGGACGTACACGGAGGGGTCGACGACCGTCTCGTAGCCCTGCGCCAGCTCGTGGTCGGACAGGCCGGTGCCGCAGCGCGGACACCAGGGGGCGACGCGGTGGTCCTGGACCAGCAGGCCCTTGTCGAAGATCGTCTTCAGCGACCACCAGACCGACTCGATGTACTCGGGGTCCATCGTGCGGTAGGCGTCGTCGAGGTCGGTCCAGTACCCCATGCGGGTCGTCAGCGCCTCGAAGGCGTCGGTGTGGCGGGTCACCGACTCCCGGCACCTGGCGTTGAACTCGGCGATGCCGTACTTCTCGATGTCCGGCTTGCCGCTGAAGCCCAGCTCCTTCTCGACCGCCAGCTCGACGGGCAGGCCGTGGCAGTCCCAGCCGGCCTTGCGGGCCACGTGGTAGCCGCGCATGGTGCGGAAGCGGGGGAAGACGTCCTTGAAGACGCGCGCCTCGATGTGGTGGGCGCCGGGCATGCCGTTGGCGGTGGGCGGGCCCTCGTAGAACACCCACTCGGGGCGGCCCTCGGACTGCTCCAGGGTCTTGGCGAAGATCTTCTGCTCGCGCCAGAAGTCGAGCACGGCGTGCTCGAGGGCGGGCAGGTCGACCTGTGCGGGCACCTGGCGGTACGTCGGCGCTGTCATCTGCGAGCTTCCTCCAACGGACTTGCTGCCTTCCGTCGGAGGGACGAGAGCCTTGTCCTGCCTACGCCGTGTGCGGCGCGCTCCCGCGGTACCACCCTCCTTGGCCCTCCGGACGCCGTGCGCGCCGGTGAGCCCCCTCATTGGGGTCGCGAAGCCGGCTCTACCGACCCTTGCAGGGCTTTCTACTGCAGGGCTTTCTTCCGGCGGCTCCGGGGTGATCTTCACGTCGCGCTCGCCCCCGGGCTTCCACCGTCCCCGGGTCGCTCTGGGCTGCGTACGCCGCTACTCGTCCCCATCCACGCTTCTCGCTCCGCCCAGTGTACGGCGCCGCACGGACAGCGGCCGACCCGTTTTCCGGACGCCGCCCGGGCAGGGCGGCCCACCTGCCGAGATGACCCGAATGGCGTGGTACGCGTGTTCGCATCCTGGGATGTCCGGCTCGGCGGATTACCGCGCGGGGAGCTGGGCACAACGCATGCATACCTGCTGCGTGGGGGGTGCGGGGCAGGCGGATCGGGCGGCGTGCCCCGTTGCCGCGGGACTCAAGTCGATTTATCGTCCCAGCACGGTTCGCGTGCAAGATCACAATATGTGAAGGGGCTGCGGCCATGGTGGCGAAGAAGACCGCCGTACAGCAGCCGGCGTCCGGCCGGTCCAGGGGTGCGGCCGCCTCCGGCGGCGACCCCGAGGGGGGCCACGGCAAGCAGGGCACGCACGCGACAGCGGCGGCTCCTTCCAGGAAAGCGCCGGGTGAAAAGGCCTCCGCCGGGAGAGAGGCCGCGAAGAAGTCGCCCGTGAGCGGGACGGCCGCGAAGAAGGCCGTCGCGAAGAAGGCCGACGGGGCGAAGTCGGCGAAGGCGGAGAAGAGCGCGTCCAGGACCGTGGCGACGAAGACCGCGGCGACGAAGAGCACGGCCAAGAAGAGCACGGCCAAGAAAGCGGGCGCGGCGCGGGCCGCGAAGCAGACGGGAGCCACGACGGTGGTTGCGAAGAAGACTCCTGGCACGGCCGCGGCGGCGGACACCGCCGTCCCCAAGGCACGGATCGCCACGGCGGCTCCGGGCGAACTCGCGGTGCGTCCCGGCGAGGACCCGTGGACGCCGGAGGAGGTCGAGGAGGCGCGCACCGAGCTGACGGCCGAGGCGATGCGGCTGCGCGCCGAGCTCGACGCGTCCGAGAGCGCCCTGGCCGGGCTGATGCGGGACTCCGGGGACGGCGCGGGTGACGACCAGGCCGACACCGGCACCAAGAACATCACCCGCGAGCACGAACTGGCGCTGGCCGCCAACGCGCGCGAGATGCTCGAACAGACCGAGCGCGCCCTGCAGAAGCTCGACGCGGGCACCTACGGCCTCTGCGAGAACTGCGGGAACGCCATCGGGAAGGCCCGGATGCAGGCCTTCCCGAGGGCCACCCTGTGCGTGGAGTGCAAGCAGAAGCAGGAACGCCGCTACTGAGCATCGGGGTCCCGTGGGGTGTGCCGTAGTCTCGTCCCGAGGCAGGCACCTAGGTTGAGGGACTCACGTGGCAGAGGCGGAACGCATCATCGGTACGCCGGGCACCCCGGACGACGGCGGCGAGCGGACGGCGGCGCCCGGTGCGTCCGACGCGTCCGGTGCGGATCAGCAGTCCACCGCGGACCTGCGGCCCGGCCGCGGGCGCCGGATCGCCGTGCTGTTCGCGGTGGCCGCCTTCGCGTACGCCCTCGACCTGGTCAGCAAGATGATCGTGGTCGCGAAGCTGGAGCACCACGCCCCGATCGAGGTCGTCGGCGACTGGCTGGAGTTCCACGCGATCCGCAACCCGGGCGCTGCCTTCGGATTCGGCGGCGCCTTCACGATCATCTTCACCCTGATCGCGGCGGCCGTGATCGTCGTGATCTTCCGGCTGGCGCGCAAGCTGTACAGCTTCCCCTGGGCGGTCGCGCTCGGCCTGCTGCTCGGCGGCGCACTCGGCAACCTCACCGACCGGATCTTCCGCTCGCCGGGGATCTTCGAGGGCCAGGTCGTCGACTTCATCGCGCCCAAGGACTTCGCCGTGTTCAACCTGGCCGACTCGGCGATCGTCTGCGGCGGCATCCTGATCGTGCTGCTCTCCTTCCGCGGCCTGGACCCGGACGGGACCGTCCACAAGGACTGACGCGGGGGCGGCAGGCGCCCGCAGGGGCTTGCGTACGGGGCTGTCGGCGCTGTCCGGCATACTCGACGGGTGAGCACGATTCCCGAGATCCGAACCCTGCCCGTGCCCGACGGCCTGGAGGGCGAGCGCGTCGACGCCGCCATCTCCCGGATGTTCGGCTTCTCCCGCACCAAGGCGGCCGAGCTGGCCGCGGCGGGCAAGGTCCAGGTCGACGGCTCGGTGGTCGGCAAGTCCGAGCGGGTGCACGGCGGGGCCTGGCTGGAGGTCGAGATGCCGGGGGCGCCCGCGCCCGTGGAGATCGTCGCGGAGCCCGTCGAGGGCATGGAGATCGTGCACGACGACGATGACGTGGTCGTCATCGTCAAGCCGGTCGGCGTGGCCGCGCACCCCTCGCCGGGCTGGACCGGCCCGACCGTGATCGGTGGGCTCGCCGCCGCCGGCTACCGCATCTCCACCTCCGGCGCCGCCGAGCGCCAGGGCATCGTGCACCGCCTCGACGTCGGCACGTCGGGCCTGATGGTGGTCGCCAAGTCGGAGCGGGCGTACACGTCGCTGAAGCGCCAGTTCAAGGAGCGCACGGTCGACAAGCGCTATCACACGCTGGTGCAGGGCCACCCCGACCCGACCAGCGGCACCATCGACGCCCCGATCGGCCGCCACCCGCAGCACGACTACAAGTGGGCGGTCACGGCCGACGGCAAGGACTCCGTGACCCACTACGACCTCATCGAGGCCTTCCGCGCGGCCTCCCTGCTCGACGTGAAGCTGGAGACCGGCCGCACCCACCAGATCCGCGTCCACATGGCCGCGCACCGCCACCCCTGCGTGGGCGACCTCACCTACGGCGCGGACCCGACGCTCGCCAAGCGGCTGCGCCTGACCCGCCAGTGGCTGCACGCCGTCCGCCTCGGTTTCGAGCACCCCGGGGACGGTGAGTGGGTCGAGTTCGCCAGCGACTACCCGGCCGACCTGCAGCAGGCGCTCGACCAGGTCCGCGAGGAGACGTACGGATGAGTACGCGCGCGTACGCGGTCCGCGTCGCCGAGGACCCGCTCGACCTGGAGGCGTGTTTCGCGGTGCGCAAGCAGGTCTTCGTGGTGGAGCAGGGCGTTCCCGAGGACCTGGAGTACGACGCGTACGACTCCGTCGCGGTGCACGTCCTGGCGGTCCGCGAGGACGGCGCACCCCTCGGCACCGGCCGGCTGCTGTACGGCGAGCGGGCCGCGGCCAAGACCGGCGGTGACCTTTCCCTCGGCTCCCTGGGCCGGCTCGCGGTCGCCGAGGAGGCCCGCGGCCTCGGCATCGGCGTCGCCCTGGTCCGGGCCATCGAGGAGGCCGCACGCGCGCGTGGCCTGACCGCGGTGGACCTGCACGCGCAGACCCACGCGCTGGGCTTCTACGAGCGGCTGGGCTACGAGCCGTACGGCCGGGAGTACGAGGAGGCGGGCATCCCGCACCGGGGGATGCGCCGGGTTCTGTAGCCGGCATGGCACGCTGGAGGCCCGCTGTGTGATCGTCTACACCCGGAGCGCTGGCCGTGGATCAGTTGGCCCTGTTGTTCGTGCTGCTGCTCGGGGCCCTCGTGAGCGTTCCGGTGGGGGACCGGTTCGGCCTGCCGGCGCCCGTGCTGATGACGTTGTTCGGGATCGTCCTCGCGGTCGTCGACTTCGTGCCGAACGTGAACATCCCGCCCGAGCTGATCCTGCCCGGCCTGCTGCCGCCGCTGCTCTACGCCGCCGTACGGCGGACCTCCTGGCGGCAGTTCGCGGCCAACAGACGGCCGATCTTCCTGCTCGCCGTGGCCCTGGTCTTCGTCACCACGCTGTGCGTGGCCGTCGTCGCCAACGCCGTCGTGCCCGGACTGCCGATCGCGGCCGCGATCGCGCTGGGCGCGCTGGTCGCCCCGCCCGACCCGGTCGCCGCGACCGCCGTCGCCGGACAGCTCGGGCTGCCGCGCCGGCTGGTGTCGATCCTGGAGGGCGAGGGACTCTTCAACGACGTCACGGCCATCGTGCTCTACCACGTGGCCATCGCGGCCGTGGTCAGCCACACCTTCTCCCCGTGGCGGGCCGGGCTGGACTTCCTGCTGTCCGCCGTGGTCGCGGTCGTCGTGGGGCTGGTGCTCGGCTGGGGCGCGAACAAGCTGATGGACGTGCTCGGCGACGCGACCCTGCAGATCGGGCTGACCCTGCTCGTCCCGTACGCGTCCTACGTCCTCGCCGAGGAACTGCACGGCTCCGGGGTGCTCGCCGTACTCACCACCGCGCTGTTCCTCGCGGAGCACGCGGTGGGCGCCGACGACGTGATGACCCGGCTCGTCGGATACACCTTCTGGGACATCGTCGACACGCTCGTCACCGGTGTCGCGTTCGGGCTGATCGGCCTGGAGCTGCACAACGCGATCCGCACGGCGTCCGGCCGCTGGGGCGAGCTGCTCGGCTGGGCGGCCGCGGTCGTGGGCGTGGTGGTCGTGGTGCGGCTGGTCTGGCTGCTGCCGGCGACCTGGCTGACGAAGCGGCTGCACGCCCGGCGGGACTACGACGAGGAGATCCCGACCAGCTGGCGGGAGACCATCGTGATGTGGTGGTCCGGGATGCGCGGGGTGGCGTCGGTGGCGCTGGCCCTGGCCATCCCCCTGAAGACGGACGACGGCTCCGCCTTCCCGGACCGCGACGAGATCGTCTTCATCGCCTTCGGCGTGATCATGGCGACGCTGGTCCTCCAGGGGCTGACCCTGCCGTGGCTGGTGAAACGGCTGGGGGTACGGGCCGACACCGACCGCGAGAAGGAGATCGAGAAGGAGCTGGCGGTACGGGCGGCGAAGGCGGCACGGCGGCGCCTGAAGGAGATCGAGCAGGTCGAGGAGTTGCCGGAGGACGTGACGGAGCAGATGCTGCGGCGGGCCTTCGAGATCGGGTTCCGGATCAGCCCCGACGTCGTGGAGGACGAGCGGCGGGAGGGCCACGACCGGCGCATGCGGCGGCTGAAGCGGTTGCGGCGGATCCAGCAGGAGATGCTGAGCGCGGCCCGGCACGAGGTGCTGGCGGCGCGCAGCGAGCCGGGGGCGGATCCGGAGATCGTGGACCGGGTGCTGCGGCACCTGGACGTCCGCAGCCTGCGCTGAGCGCTTCGCGCCGGGGGCCGTCGTTCGGACGCGGCGCTGTACAGCGGCAGTAATACAAGCACATGGCGGCTGTGGACAGTCACAGGCGCCGTCGGCTCCGCCCTCGTAGTCTCGGATCATGGCTCGGAACATTGTGATCAGTGGTGGAGGAACCGGGATCGGGCTCGCCGCGGCGCGGGTGTTCGCCGGGGACGGGGACCGGGTGCTGCTGCTCGGGCGGCGCAGAGAGGTGCTGGAGAAGGCGGGGGTGCCCGGGGCGGAGGTGTACGCCGCCGATCTGGCCGAACCCGAACAGGTGCGTGCCCTCGCACGGTTCGTCGCCGACGAGTTCGGGACCGTGGACGTGCTCGTCCACAGCGCCGGCGGGAACGCGGCCCTCGCCCCGGACGCGGGGACCGGCGACCCGCTCGACGCCGCCGCCCGCGTCTGGACCGGCAACTTCCGGCAGAACACGCTGACCGCGGTGCTGCTCACGGAGGCGCTGAAGGACCGGCTCGCCGATCCCGGCGGCCGGGTGCTGTTCATCAGTTCCATAGCGGCCTTCCGGGGCTCGGGGAGCGGGTCCTACGCCGCCTCCAAGGCGGCCCTGCACCCCTACGCCCACGACCTGGCCCGGGAGCTCGGCCCCCGCGGGGTCACCGTGAACGTGGTCGCGCCCGGGTACGTCGAGGACACCGACTTCTTCGGCGGTCCGGTGGCCGAGGCCCGGCGGGAGCAGCTCGTCGCCGAGACGTCGACCGGGCGGGCCGGCACACCCGGCGACGTCGCCGCCACCGTGCACTGGCTGGCCTCCCCGGCCGCCGGGCACGTCACCTCGCAGGTCGTCCAGGTCAACGGCGGCGCCGAACGCGGCCACTGAACGAGGCCTCAGCCGCGACCGGTGCGGGGCGGCTCGTGCAGGCGCCGGTTGGCCGTGGCCCCGTCCTGGGAGGGGATGATCCCGCTGGGCGGCAGGACCGCGTCGGCCGTGTTGACCCGGGGCAGGGCGTACGGGTGCTCCGCGCACAGCCAGGTGATCATCTGCTCGCGGACGGTCACCCGGACCGTCCAGATGTCGTCCGCGTCCTTGGCGGTCACCAGCGCCCGCACCTGCATGGTGTTCGGCGTCGAGTCGGTGACCACCAGGCCGTAGGAGCGCCCGTCCCAGGCCGCGCACCCGCGCAGGATGTCCTGGAGCTTGTCCCGCATGGCCTCGACCGGCGCCGAGTGGTCGAGGTGCCAGTAGACGATCCCGGTCATCTGGGGGGTGCCCCGCGACCAGTTCTCGAAGGGTTTGGAGGTGAAGTACGACACCGGCATGGTGATCCGCCGCTCGTCCCAGGTCCGTACCGTCAGAAAGGTCAGGGTGATCTCCTCGACCGTGCCCCACTCGCCGTCGACCACGACCGTGTCACCGAGGCGCACCATGTCGCCGAAGGCGATCTGCAGCCCGGCGAACATGTTCGCCAGGGTGGACTGGGCGGCCACACCGGCGACGATGCCGAGGATGCCGGCGGACGCCAGCAGCGAGGCGCCGGCCGCGCGCATCGCCGGGAAGGTCAGCAGCATCGCCGCCACGGCCACCACGCCGACGACCGCCGTCACCACCCGCATGATCAGCGACACCTGGGTGCGCACCCGGCGGACCCGGGCCGCGTCGGTGTGGCCGCGGGCGTAGCGGGTGTACGACGTGTCGACGACCGCCGCCGCGATCCGCACCACCAGCCAGGCGGCCGACCCGATCAGCACCAGGGTCAGGATCTGGCCGACGGCGACCCGGTGCTCCAGGATCAGCTCGGCCTGGCCGTAGGAGCCTCTGAGCAGGGCCGCGCACAACACCAGCTGATAGGGGATGCGGCCGCGCCGCAGCAGGCCCCACAGGGGTGTCTCGCTGTGCCGGGCGTCGGCCTTGCGCAGCAGCAGGTCGGTCGCCCAGCCGATCAGCAGGGTGAGGACGACGGCGCCGCCGACCACGATCAGCGGGCGGAGTACGTTCTCCATCTCCATGGATCCGAACGTAACCGCTCCGACGGGATCCTGAACATGCCGTTCGAGGAGAAGGGGGTGACAGGCGTCACGCGGCAGGCTGGCACCATGGGTTCATGAACATCATGCTCTTTCACTCGACCTATGGGCTCAGGCCCGCGGTGCGCGAGGCCGCGGACCGGCTGCGTGCCGCCGGGCACGTGGTGTGGACGCCGGACCTCTTCGAGGGCCGCACGTTCGAGACGGTCGAGGAGGGCATGGAGTTCAACGAGTCGATCGGCAAGGACGAGCTGCTGAAGCGGGCCGTGCTGGCGGCGGCGCCGTACTCGGAGCGCGGGCTGGTGTACGCGGGGTTCTCGCTGGGGGCCTCGATCGCGCAGACGCTGGCGCTGGGCGACGAGCGGGCGCGGGGGCTGCTGCTCCTGCACGGCACGTCGGACATCGCGCCCAGCGCCTCGGTGGACGAGCTGCCGGTGCAGCTGCACGTGGCCGAGCCGGACGCCTTCGAGACGGACGACTGGCTGAGCGCCTGGTACCTGCAGATGGGCCGGGTCGGCGCCGATGTGGAGATCTACCGGTACCCGGGGGCCGGTCACCTCTACACCGACCCCGGTCTGCCGGACTACGACGAGGAGGCCGCCGAGGCCACCTGGCGGGTGGCGCTCGGCTTCCTCGACACGCTGTGACCGGCCTCGGCCGCTTGTTCGCATGAAGTCACGACCGGGGCCGGTCCGTCAGGCATGTCTACCGGTGTTGCGGTGTGCCGGAGGCCTCACTCAGCCGGGGAAGCACTCCTTGGGCGGGTTCACCAGCGACGCGAAGTGCCCGGACCACACCCAGGCCGTCGGCTGGGAGTCGTAGATCCGGAACCACCGTTCGCCCGACGGGGTCTTGGTGGTCGAGCACTGGATCCGCTCGACCGTCTTGAACGCGTCCACGCGGTACCGGGTCGACGAGGAGGTGGGCTGGGAGTAGATGGGAGCCCCGTGGGTGTCCAGCACGGTCAGGTTGACGAATGCCGGTGCCGCCGATGCCTCCTGCGCCTGAGCGACGGTCGCGAGACCGGCGAGGGCCATGGTGGCTATGAGTACCGCGGACTTCTTCATGGCACGCTGGGGGGTGGCCATTTGTCTCCAATCGTGATCGGTTTCTGACGGGCCGCCTGGGTGATGGTCCGTCAACTTGATCACGCTACCAAGGGGTTACCGAACAGGCGATCTATTTATTGACGGGTGGCCTCCCGCCGGAGCTACACCGGGTCGTACGTCCGCTCCACCTTCTGTGTGCCCGTGCGGGTGCGGTACGACCGCTCCCAGGACGAGGTGGCGTCGGCCTTCGTCTTGTCGGAGAGGACGTAGTAGTCCATCTGCGCCCGCGCGGCCGTGATGTCCAGGACGCCGTAGCCGTGGCGGTCGGTGTCCACCCAGTGCACGTGGCGGTTGGCCAGCTGGATGACCGGGGCGGCGACGGTGGAGACGACACCGGGGGAGACCTTGAGGATGTCGTCGAGGTTGTCGGAGGTCACCGAGGTGACGACGAACTCGGTGGCGGCGGAGGCGGACAGCGGGTAGGTCCCGGCGTCCACGGGCACGTCGTTGGCCCAGGCCATGTGGATGTCGCCGGTGAGGAACACCGTGTTGCCGATCGCGTTGGAGCGCAGGTGGGCCAGCAGCTCGCGGCGGTCGTCGGTGTAGCCGTCCCACTGGTCGGTGTTGAGGGCGAGGCCGTCCTGGGGCAGGCCGAGCAGCTTGGCGAGCGGCTTGAACAGGTCGGCGGAGAGCGCGCCGATGGCGAACGGCGAGATCATCACCGAGTTGCCGACCAGCCGCCAGATGGTGTCGGAGGCCTTCAGACCGGCCTTGAGCCAGTCGAGCTGGGCGCGGCCGGTGATGGTGCGGTCCGGGTCGTCGACCGAGCCGCTGCCCGTGGACACCTGCTGGGAGCGGAAGGAGCGCAGGTCGAGCAGGGAGAGGTCGGCGAGCCTGCCGAAACGCAGCCGGCGGTAGGTGGTGCCGGCGATGGCCGGGCGGACCGGCATCCACTCGAAGTAGGCCTGCTTGGCGGCGGCCTGACGGGCCGTCCAGGTGCCTTCGGTGCCTTCGGTGTGGTTCTCGGCACCGCCGGACCAGGAGTCGTTGGCGAACTCGTGGTCGTCCCAGATGGCGATGACCGGCGCCTTGGCGTGCAGGGCCTGCAGGTCGGTGTCGGTCTTGTACTTGCCGTGCCGTATGCGGTAGTCGGCGAGGGTGATGATCTCGTGGGTGGGCGCGTGCTGCCGGACCACGGTGTCGCGGGTGCCGTACTCGCCGGTGCCGTACTCGTAGATGTAGTCGCCGAGGTGCAGCCAGGCGTCGAGGTCGCTCCGCGCGGCCAGGTGCCGGTAGGAGGCGAAGTAGCCGGCCTCCCAGTTGGCGCAGGAGACCACGCCGAAGCGCAGGCCGGAGACAGTGGCGTCGGCGGCGGGCGCGGTGCGGGTGCGCGCCGCCGGGGAGTCCGTGCCGCCGGCCGAGAAGCGGAACCAGTAGTCGGTGGCCGGGGCGAGGCCGCGTATGTCGGCCTTGACGGTGTGGTCGGAGGCGGCGGTCGCGGTGGTGGAACCCTTGGAGACGACGTTCGTCAGCGCCTTGTCGGTGGCGACCACCCAGCTGACCTCGGTGTCCGGGCCGATCCCGGAACCCGGCGTCGCGTCGGCGGTCGGCGTCACCCGTGTCCACAGCAGGATGCCGTCGGGCAGCGGGTCGCCGGAGGCGACGCCGTGCAGGAAGGCGGGCGCGTCCGAGGCGGCGCGGGCCGGCAGTGCGGCGGCCAGCGGTGCAGCCAGGACAGCGGTCGCCGCCGCGGCCTTGACGACCGTACGGCGGCGGGGCGTAAGCGAGTTGGAGCCGTCGTCGGCTCGGAATCGACTGGTCACGAGGGATCAGGTTACTGACCGGTATGAAAAGGAGCGGGCGAACCGGTGAAAGTTCGCCCGCTCTTCTTCTCGTGGTCGGCGGCCGAGGCTCGCGGCCGGTCTTCGGGTCAGGCCTTGAGGGCCGCGCCCACCACACTGTTGAAGTCGGCCACCGTCAGGAGCGGGGAGCCGCCGTTGAGCTGCTTGCCGTCCATGACGAAGCCGGGCGTGCCGGTCACGCCGTCCTTGTTGTCGTCGAACTGCTTCGACATGGCCATCGCCCAGGCGTCGTAGGTGCCCTTCTTGACGGCGTCCTGGAACTTCGTGTTGTCCTTCAGCGCCGGCACGGTCTGGGCGACCTTGATGAGGTAGCTGTCGTCCTTGAACTTGTCGGTCGTCTCGTCCGGGTGCCACTTCGTCGAGTACAGCGCGGTCTTGTAGTCGAGGAAGGCCTGGTCGCTGACGTTCAGCGCCGCGCCCAGCGCGCTGAGCGCGTTCTTGGAGCCCTCGCCGTTGTCCTTGTTGTCGATGAACGTGGCGCCGACGTACTGGAACTTGAACTCGCCGTCGTCGATGTCCTTCTTGAAGGTGGCACCGACGGTCTGCTCGAACTGGGCGCACACCGGGCAGCGCGGGTCCTCGTAGACCTTGAGGGTCTTCTTGGCCGTGGACTTGCCGATGACGACGGTGGTGCCGTCGGTGCCCGTGGTGTTGGCCGGGGCGACGACCTTCTCGTCCTTCACGGCCTCCCAGTGGCCGGGCTTGTTGGCCTGGACGACGGCGTAGCCTATGCCGCCCGCCGCGGCCAGCACGGCCACGACCGAGCAGGCCACGATGAGCTGCCGCCTGACCTTGGCGCGCTTGGCCTGCTTCTCGCGCTCGGCGCGCAGCCGCTCCCGGGCCGCGTTCTTGGCAGCTGCGCTGTTCCGCTTGCTCATGTTGGTGATCTCCATAGGGGACGCGCACATGTCGTACGCGGGATACGTGTGGGGAACTCGTCGTACTCGGAGTGTTCGAAGTACTCGGACGAGGGGCGTGCCCGGGTGGGCGGGGCGCTCAGGCGAAGGGCAGGGCGAGCGCCCCGGAGCACGGCGGTCCGCGCCGTCCCAGGGAGTGCGCGAGGAGCAGGTCGCGGACGGCGGCAGGACGCGGTGCCGGGCGCGGCAGCCGCCGTACCGGGGCCGGCCGGACCGTGCCCGCGGCGGCCGCGAGGAGCAGCGGGCGGAAGGTGGTGGCGGCGACGGCGCGCACCAGCTGGGTCAGGGCACGCTCGCCGCGGCGCAGCCAGGCGGCGGCGAGCAGGCCGACACCGACGTGCGCGGCGAGCAGCAGCCAGGCGGCGGTCGGATCGGCCTGCGTGAGGGCCGCGGCGGCCCGGGAGCCGCCGGTCATCCGGGCCAGCGGGGTACCGACCGTGCCGCCGTGGCACAGCACGTCGAAGCCGACCGCGCGCAGCGGGCCCGCGATGGGGCCGCCCGCCCGGCCGTAACAGGCGTGCTGGCCGGTGGTGAAGACCGTGTCGGCGGCCAGCTCCAGCGGGACCAGCAGGGCCGCGATCCGGCCGAAACCGCGCTCGCGGCCCGCCAGCGCGTACGCCGTGCCGAACACGCCGGCGGCGACCGCGGCCACCGTCGTGAACGGCAGCGGGGCCCGGGACAGCAGCACGTGCGACGCGGTGCTGAGCGTCACGACGAAAGCCGTGAACAGCGCCGCGCGCACGGCTCTGAGCTGGGTCCCGGATATGTCCATAGCGGTGGAGAGTCTGTCACGTACTCATGTAGGGGACCCCTAAAAGGGCCCTGAGAATCGGCGAAGGTTACAGCCCTGGAATGCGGCCGTTGCGGAAGAGGTCGACGAAGATCTGGTGGTCGGCACGCGCGCGTGCGCCGTAGCTGTGCGCGAACTCGGTGAGCAGGCCGGCGAAACCGTCCTCGTCCGCCGCGATCGCCGCGTCGATGGCCCGCTCGGTGGAGAACGGCACCAGGGACTCGCCGGAGGTGTCGTCGGCCGCCGAGTGCATCGACGCCGTGGCCCGGCCGAGGTCCGCGACCACCGCGGCGATCTCCTCCGGGTCGTCGATGTCGCTCCAGTCCAGGTCCACCGCGTACGGCGACACCTCGGCGACCAGCTGACCCGCGCCGTCCAGCTCGGTCCAGCCCAGCCACGGGTCGGCGTGCGCCTGCAGGGCGCGCTGCGAGATCACCGTGCGATGGCCCTCGTGCCGGAAGTAGTCCCGGATCACCGGGTCCGTGACGTGCCGGGAGACGGCCGGGGTCTGGGCCTGCTTGATGTAGATCACCACGTCGTTCTCCAGGGCGTCCGTGGCGCCCTCCAGGAGGATGTTGTACGACGGCAGGCCGGCCGAGCCGATGCCGATCCCGCGGCGGCCCACGACGTCCTTCACGCGGTAGGAGTCCGGGCGGGAGAGGGACGACTCGGGGAGCGTCTCCAGGTAGCCGTCGAAGGCGGCGAGGACCTTGTACCGGGTGGCGGCGTCCAGCTCGATGGAGCCGCCGCCGGAGGCGAAGCGGCGCTCGAAGTCGCGGATCTCCGTCATCGAGTCCAGCAGCTCGAAACGGGTCAGCGAGCGGGCCGCGCGCAGCGCGCCGAGCAGCGGGCCCTCGGCGCTGTCCAGGGTGAACGGCGGCACCTCGTCGCTCTTCGCGCCCGTCGCCAGCGCGTGGATGCGCTCGCGATAGGCGTCCGCGTACACCTCGACCAGCTCGGTGATCTGCTCGTCGCTGAGCGCCTTCGCGTATCCGATCAGCGCGACGGAGGCGGCGAAGCGCTTCAGGTCCCAGGTGAACGGGCCGACGTAGGCCTCGTCGAAGTCGTTGACGTTGAAGACCAGGCGGCCGTTGGAGTCCATGTACGTGCCGAAGTTCTCCGCGTGCAGGTCGCCGTGGATCCACACGCGCGAGGTGCGCTCGTCCAGGTACGGCCCGGTGTATATCCGCCCGCCGCCCGGTGCGGACGTCCTCCCGCCGCCCTGCCCTGCGGTCTCGGCGTCCAGGTCGTGGTAGAAGAGCGCGGCCGTGCCCCGGTAGAAGGCGAAGGCCGAGGCCGCCATCTTCCGGAACTTCACGCGGAACGCGGCCGGGTCGGCGGCCAGGAGCTCGCCGAAGGCGGTGTCGAAGACGGCGAGGATCTCCTCGCCGCGCTGCTCGCCGTTGAGCGTGGGGACCGACATCGCTGGGTGCCTCCTGGTGCGTGTGGTGCCTGACATGTGGCGCGGATCTCTCGCCCGGACCAACGTGCGAAGGTCCCCGGGAGTGCCCGCTTTCTCGGCACGAAGGTACGCGGGGCAGGCCGCCGGGTGTCAGTGCCGAGGCATAGGATTCCGCTGTCCCACCAGACTGTCCGCAGCCGGTCGGAAGATCGTCGACGCCTGCCCACCCGTCGCCCGACCACCGCCCCTCAACGAGGCGCTTCGCGCCGCACCTGCTTGATTTCGGAGGCCGAAACCGTGTCAAAGCCGCCCTTCACGCACCTGCACGTCCACACCCAGTACTCGCTGCTGGACGGTGCCGCGCGGCTCAAGGACATGTTCAACGCCTGCAACGAGATGGGCATGACGCACATCGCCATGTCCGACCACGGCAACCTGCACGGGGCGTACGACTTCTTCCACACGGCGAAGAAGGCCGGGGTCACCCCGATCATCGGGATCGAGGCGTACGTCGCCCCCGAGTCCCGGCGCAACAAGCGCAAGATCCAGTGGGGCCAGCCGCACCAGAAGCGGGACGACGTCTCCGGTTCCGGCGGTTACACCCACAAGACGATGTGGGCCGTGAACAGCACCGGCCTGCACAACCTCTTCCGGCTCTCCTCGGACGCGTACGCCGAGGGCTGGCTGCAGAAGTGGCCCCGGATGGACAAGGAGACGATCTCCCAGTGGTCCGAAGGGATCGTGGCCTCCACCGGCTGCCCCTCCGGCGAGCTCCAGACCCGGCTGCGCCTCGGGCAGTACGACGAGGCCCTGAAGGCGGCCGCCGACTACCAGGACATCTTCGGCAAGGACCGCTACTTCCTGGAGCTGATGGACCACGGCATCGAGATCGAGCACCGGGTCCGCGACGGCCTCCTGGAGATCGGCAAGAAGCTCGGCATCCCGCCGCTGGTGACGAACGACTCGCACTACACGTACGCGCACGAGGCGACCGCCCACGACGCCCTGCTGTGCATCCAGACCGGCAAGAACCTCTCCGACCCGGACCGCTTCAAGTTCGACGGCACCGGCTACTACCTGAAGTCCACGGACGAGATGTACGCCGTCGACTCCTCGGACGCCTGGCAGGAGGGGTGCGCCAACACGCTCCTGGTCGCCGAGATGGTCGACACCACCGGCATGTTCGAGGCCAAGAACCTCATGCCGAAGTTCGACATCCCCGACGGCTTCACCGAGGTCACCTGGTTCAAGGAGGAGGTCCGCCGGGGCATGGAGCGCCGCTTCCCCGGCGGCATCCCGGACGATCGCCAGAAGCAGGTCGAGTACGAGCTGGACGTCATCATCCAGATGGGGTTCCCGGGCTACTTCCTCGTGGTCGCCGACTTCATCATGTGGGCCAAGAACAACGGCATCGCGGTCGGCCCCGGCCGAGGCTCCGCGGCCGGCTCGATCGTCGCCTACGCCATGGGCATCACCGACCTCGACCCGATCCCGCACGGCCTGATCTTCGAGCGGTTCCTCAACCCCGAGCGCGTCTCCATGCCCGACGTCGACATCGACTTCGACGAGCGTCGGCGCGTCGAGGTGATCAGGTACGTGACCGAGAAGTACGGCGCCGACAAGGTCGCCATGATCGGCACCTACGGCAAGATCAAGGCGAAGAACGCCATCAAGGACTCCGCGCGCGTGCTGGGCTACCCGTACGCGATGGGCGACCGCCTCACCAAGGCCATGCCCGCCGACGTCCTCGGCAAGGGCATCGACCTCGACGGCATCACCAACCCCTCGCACCCCCGGTACAACGAGGCCGGCGAGATCCGCGGGATGTACGAGAACGAGCCGGACGTCAAGAAGGTCATCGACACCGCGAAGGGCGTCGAGGGCCTGGTCCGGCAGATGGGTGTGCACGCGGCCGGCGTGATCATGTCCAGTGAGCCCATCGTGGACCACGCCCCGATCTGGGTGCGGCACACCGACGGCGTGACCATCACGCAGTGGGACTACCCGCAGTGCGAGTCGCTCGGCCTGCTGAAGATGGACTTCCTCGGCCTGCGCAACCTGACGATCATGGACGACGCCGTCAAGATGGTGAAGTCCAACAAGGGCATCGACCTCGACCTGCTGGCCCTGCCGCTCGACGACCCGAAGACCTTCGAACTCCTCCAGCGCGGCGACACCCTGGGCGTCTTCCAGTTCGACGGCGGCCCCATGCGCTCCCTGCTGCGCCTGATGAAGCCCGACAACTTCGAAGACATTTCCGCCGTGTCGGCCCTCTACCGTCCGGGCCCGATGGGCATGGACTCGCACACCAACTACGCGCTCCGCAAGAACAAGCTCCAGGAGATCACCCCGATCCACAAGGAGCTGGAGGAGCCCCTGGAAGAGGTCCTGGCCGTCACCTACGGCCTGATCGTCTACCAGGAGCAGGTCCAGAAGGCCGCCCAGATCATCGCCGGGTACTCGCTCGGCGAGGCCGACATCCTGCGCCGCGTGATGGGCAAGAAGAAGCCCGACGAGCTGGCGAAGAACTTCGTCCTCTTCCAGAAGGGCGCCCGCGACAAGGGCTTCAGCGACGAGGCCATCCAGGCCCTGTGGGACGTGCTGGTCCCGTTCGCCGGCTACGCCTTCAACAAGGCGCACTCCGCCGCGTACGGACTCGTCTCGTACTGGACCGCCTATCTCAAGGCGAACCACCCCGCCGAGTACATGGCCGGGCTGCTCACCTCGGTCAAGGACGACAAGGACAAGTCGGCCGTCTACCTGAACGAGTGCCGGCGCATGGGCATCAAGGTGCTGCCGCCGAACGTCAACGAGTCGGTGCACAACTTCGCCGCGCAGGGCGACGACGTGATCCTCTTCGGCCTCGAAGCCGTCCGCAACGTCGGCACGAACGTGGTCGAGTCGATCATCAGGAGCCGCAAGGCCAAGGGCAAGTACAACTCCTTCCCCGACTACCTCGACAAGGTCGAGGCGGTCGCCTGCAACAAGCGCACCACGGAGTCCCTGATCAAGGCGGGCGCCTTCGACGCCCTGGGACACACCCGCAAGGGCCTCACCGCGCACTTCGACTCGATGATCGACAACGTGGTCGCGGTCAAGCGCAAGGAGGCCGAGGGCCAGTTCGACCTCTTCGGCGGAATGGGCGAGGAGGAGAGCAACGAGCCCGGCTTCGGCCTGGACGTCGAGTTCACCACCGAGGAGTGGGACAAGACCTACCTGCTCGCCCAGGAGCGGGAGATGCTCGGTCTGTACGTCTCCGACCACCCCCTCTTCGGCCTGGAGCACGTGCTCTCCGACAAGGCCGACGCGGGCATCGCCCAGCTCACCGGCGGCGAGCACGCGGACGGCGCGGTGGTCACCATCGGCGGGATCATCTCCGGTCTCCAGCGCAAGATGACCAAGCAGGGCAACGCCTGGGCGATCGCCACCGTGGAGGACCTCGCGGGCTCCATCGAGTGCATGTTCTTCCCGGCGAGCTACCAGCTCATCTCGACCCAACTCATCGAGGACGCGGTGGTGTTCGTCAAGGGCCGCCTCGACAAGCGTGAGGACGTGCCCCGGCTGGTGGGAATGGAGCTGACCGTCCCGGACCTCTCCAACGCCGGCACCAACGCCCCCGTGATCCTCACCATCCCCGCCACCCGGGTCACGCCGCCGATGGTCAGCCGCCTCGGCGAGATCCTCAGCCACCACAGGGGCGACAGCGAGGTCCGGATCAAGCTCCAGGGCCCGACCAAGACGACCGTGCTGCGCCTGGACCGGCACCGGGTGAAGCCGGACCCGGCGCTCTTCGGCGACCTCAAGGTGCTGCTCGGCCCGTCCTGCCTGGCCGGATAGGCCCCGGCTCCCGGCCCGCCGCCGGCCGCCGCACAGGCGGAAGGGGCGCACCCGCAACGGGTGCGCCCCTCCTGTGTGCCTGGGCTTCAACAGCCCGGGGGGACCTGGTCGGTCGCTCAGTTGTGACCGAAGCTCTTCTGCTTCTTGCGAGCGACGTCCGCCGGGCTGCCCTGGATGTGCGACACCGGCGAGTCCTGGGACTCGCCCGACGTACGCTGCCCGTGCTGCTCGTGGGTCTGCTCGCTCTGCGGGGTGCGGTTCTGGGAGCCACCCTTGCGGTTCTTGTTCTTGGCCATGGTGATCTGCCTCCTGTGGGGGATCTAGGGGCCGAATTCAGATTCACATAGGCTGACAACGGACGCATTTCGGATAATTACCGTCTGTAACAGGGCTTGTCGGAGAGCAAGGTCCCGAAACGCCACGCCGAAGATCGAGTTCGGGCCGTTAACCCCCGCGTGGTCGGGCAGACTCGAAGGAAGCCCCGAAAGCAAACCTCCCGGAAAGAGGGTGAGTCGCGTGGACCGCTGCATCGTCCTGGTGGACGCCGGGTATCTGCTGGGTGCCGCCGCCAGTCTCCTCGCCGGTGAGCCCTCCCGATCCCGCATCACCGTCGACCACGCCGCGCTGATCCAGGCCTTGCGCGACCGCGCGGAGTCCGACACCGAGCGTCCACTGCTGCGCATCTACTGGTTCGACGGCGCCCCCGACCGTGTCCCCCAGCCGGAACACCGCCGGCTGCGTGTGATGCCCCGGGTGACCGTCCGGCTCGGCGCGCTGACCCGCAGCGACGGGCGCTGGGCGCAGAAGGGCGTGGACGCGGCCATGCACGCCGAGCTGACCGAGCTGGCCAGGAACAGGGCCTGCTCCGACGTCGTCCTCGTGACCGGCGACGGGGACCTGCTGCCGGGCATGATGGCCGCCAAGGAGCACGGGGTCGCCGTACACCTGTGGGCCGTGCAGGCCGCCGACGGCGACTACAACCAGTCCGAGGACCTGGTCGCCGAGGCCGACGAGCGGCGGGTGCTGGACCGGGCGTGGATCACCCAGGCGGTACGGGCCAAGGAGCTGACCGCGGTCTGCGCGCCGCCCCCGGTGCCGCGGCCGGAGATCGCCGCGATCCTCTCGGCGCCGCTGCCCGAGTCGTCGCTGGCGGCGGCTCCCGAGCCGGGGACCGAGGACGTGGAGCGGGCGCCCGCGGCGAGCGTCGTGGAGAACGGGGCGCAGGAGCGGGTGCCGGCGCCGAAGGGGGTGCCGACGCCCAAGGACCTCGCGGCGCTGCGGGCGCCGGGCGCGCAGCCGGTCCAGTCGCCGGTCCAGCAGGCGGCGACCACGGCCACCCTGCGGTGGTCCTCCGACAAGGGGTGGGTGGACCGGCCGGGGGTCGCGGCGGAGCCGGCGGAGGCGGCCTCCATGCCGACGCTGGCGCAGCTGACCACCGCGGAGCAGCGGTGGGCCGACCGGGAGGAGGACATCACGACCGTCGGCGGGGATCCGTACGAGGTCGGGCAGGTGTTCGCCCGGCGGTGGATGTCGCGGCTCGGGGACCAGAGCCATCTGCACAAGCTGTCCGGGATGTACCCGCGGATTCCGCACCGGATCGACGGGGAGCTGTTGCGGTACGCGGCGCGGTTCGGGCTGCTGGCGCACAAGGACGACCAGATCGACGAGCATGACCGGTACGCCATTCGGGCGGGGTTCTGGAGAGAGTTCGACGTGCCGGCGGGGGCCGGGGAGCATGCGTCCGCCGAGTGACGGAGGGTGACTTCGGCTGCGGACCGGTGGGGGCCTGTCGCGCAGTTCCTCCCCCAGCCTTCGGCCGGGGGACCCCCAGCGCCCCTTTCAGGGGCGCTGCTCTCACGGAGTCGGGAAGCGAGGCGCCCCAAAGGCGAGTAAACGGGGGCGACCCCGTAGTCTCGTCCCTTGTGAGTACGGGCGTGGGTCGGGCACTGCGGCGGCAGGGTGATGTCGTGTGTGCCGTGCGTGGGCTGACCAAGACCTACGCCGCGGTCAAAGGGCGGCGTGGTGCTCCCGCCGTGCCCGAGGTGCGGGCCACCGACGCGGTGGAGCTCGACGTCCGGCGCGGGGAGATCTTCGGGCTGCTCGGGCCGAACGGGGCCGGCAAGTCGACGCTCGTACGGCAGCTCACCGGGCTGCTGCGGCCCGACGCGGGCAGTGTCGAGATCCTCGGGCACGACATCGTGCGGCACCCGGAGCGGGCCGCGCGGATCCTCGCCTACCTCGGGCAGGAGTCCAGCGCCCTCGACGAGCTGACCGTGTCCCTCGCGGCCGAGACCACCGGGCGGCTGCGCGGACTGGACGCGCGCGAGGCGCGGCGCGAGCGCGACGCCGTGCTGGAGGAGCTGGGCCTGACGCCGATCGCCGGGCGGGCGCTCAAGAAGCTCTCCGGCGGACAGCGGCGGCTCGCCTGCTTCGCCGCCGCGCTGGTCGGGGAGCGGCCCCTGCTGGTGCTCGACGAACCGACCACCGGGATGGACCCCGTGGCCCGGCGGGCCGTGTGGGCCGCCGTGGACCGGCGGCGGGCCGAACACGGCGCCACCGTGGTGCTCGTCACCCACAACGTCATCGAGGCCGAGACGGTCCTCGACCGGGTCGCCGTCCTCGACCAGGGGCGGGTCATCGCCTGCGACACCCCCGCCGGGCTCAAGGAGCGGGTCGCCGGCGAGGTACGGGTCGAGCTGGTGTGGCGGGAACGGGCGCCGCTGGAGGTCCCCGAGGTGGCTGTCCTGCGGGAACGCGCCGTCGAGTCCGGCCGGCGCTGGACACTGCGGCTCGCGCCCGAGGAGGCGCGAGCCGTCGTCGCCACGGTGACCGGCGGGGCCGCCTTCGCCGCCCTCGACGACTTCACCCTCGCCACGCCCAGCCTGGAGGACGTCTACCTGGCGCTGGGCGGCGCCGCACGGCAGGGGCTGGTGAAGGCGTGACGGCGGACGTGAGGGTGAACAGGACGGCGGCCGGGCGCGTACGGAAAGACGCGGCAGCGGTACGGGCCGCAGGTGCCGCACGGAAAGGGAGCAGCGCGACGTGAGTGTCGTACCCGCTGAGGTTCTGCCGGGCGGTGCCCTGGCCGTGGAGGAGACCGCGCCGGGCGGCCCGGCGGCCGAGCTGGGCCCGCGGGCGCGGCTGTGGCCGTCGCTGGTGGCCGTCTACCGCGCGCAGCTGTCCCGGGCCCGGGTGGCACGGATCCCGCTGCTGTTCGTCGCGACCTTCCAGTCCGTCGGCATCATGATCATGATGCGCGGGGTGGTGGACTCGCGGGGCGAGGCCCAGTCCGTGGTGGCGGGCTCGTCGGTGGTCGTCGTCGCCTACGTGGCGCTGAACCTGCTGGCGCAGTACTTCGGGCAGCTGCGGGCGAGCGGCGGGCTCGACCACTACGCCACGCTGCCCGTACCGCCGGCCTCCGTGGTGCTCGGGGCGGCCGCGGCGTACGCCTCCTTCACCGTGCCGGGGACGCTGGTCACGGCCGTCTTCGGGTGCGTGCTGTTCGGGCTGCCGCTCGGGAACCTGTGGATCCTCGTCGCGGTGATCCCGCTCGCCGGGGCCGCCCTGGCGGGGCTGGGCGCGGCCTGCGGGCTGCTCGCGCCCCGTCCCGAACTCGCCACCCTGCTCGGGCAGCTGGGCATGTCGGCGGCGCTGCTGCTCGGTGTGCTGCCGCCGGACCGGATGCCGGGGATCATCCAGTTCGCGCGCGACCTGCTGCCGTCGACGTACGGTGTCGAGGCCTACGCCCGGACCTTCGGGGCGCGGCCGGACTGGGCCGTCGTCCTCGCTGACCTGGGGGTGTGCGCCGGGGTGGGGGTCGTCTCGCTGGCCGTCGCCACCTGGGCGTACCGCAGGGCCGCCGTCCGGTGACGCGCCCCACAGGCCGACCTGGCACGATGGCATCGTGACCGCACCGTTGACGCCGCCTCCGCCGCCGCACGACCAGTCCCCGCATCAGGCCTGGCAGGCTCCGCCGCCCGCCGGGGAGGGCGCGGGGGAGTACGGACAGGACGGTCCAGGGATGAAGACCGAGCTGCGGGAAGGCGCCGTGATCGCCGTCGCGGTGGCGGTGAGCGGGGTGCTGCTCGGGCTGCTGTGGCTGTGGCTGGCGCCGCATGTGCCGCTGGTGGGGGACCAGTCCGGCAAGAACTGGGCGGTCTACCTCAAGGACAGCGAGGGGGAGCAGGCGGCCGGGGTGGACGGGACGTTCACGCTGCTGGCACTCGCCTTCGGGGTCGTGAGCGCGGTGGCGGTGTTCGTGTGGCGGCGGCGCGGGGGTGTGCCGCTGGTGGTGGCGCTGGGGGTCGGGGGGCTGCTGGCGTCGGTGCTGGCCTGGCGGCTCGGGATGTGGCTGGGGCCGGAGTCGGACGTGATCGCCCATGCGAAGGCCGTGGGCAAGGGGGTGACGTTCTCGGCGCCGCTGAAGCTCGGGGCGAAGGGGGCGTTGCTGGCGTGGTCCTTGTCGGCGCTGGTGGTGCATCTGGGGCTGACGGCGCTGTTCGGTCCGCGGGACCCGGAGCCCCCGTACGAGGACGGCCCGTACGCCGCTCCACCGGCGTAGCTTTTCCCGCCCCCGCCGCACCTACCCGTCCCGTCCACGTCCCGTCCTCCAGGGGGTGGGCCCCCTTCGACCGCCCGCTCCGGGGGCTGCCGCCCCCGGACCCCCGCATCGGCCCGAAAGGCCTCGTCCTCAAACGCCGGACGGGCTGCGAGGTGGTGGCCGTCGGTCGTCGTTCTCGGACGGGTGGGGGTTGTGGTGTGGTGCAGGGCGGCCTTGTCCTCAATCGCCGCGCGGGGTGTGATGTGGTGGCGGTCGGCCTGTGTTCTCGGATGGCGGGCGGGCTGGGATGCGGTGGGCGTCGGTCGTCGTCCTCGGTCTGTGGTGCAGGGCGGCCTTGTCCTCAATCGCCGCGCGGGGTGTGATGCGGTGGCGGACGGTCGGTGCTCGTTCTTGGGCCTGTGTTCGGTGACTGGGAAGCGGGGGCGGGGCAGCGGAGTCAGGGGCGCGGGGAACTGCGCGGTCGGCCCCTGACGGCCTGTAGTCGACGTGATGCCTGGAGGTGCAGGGGCACGGGAACCCCGTAAGGCTCCGCGGCCCGCGCCCCCACTCGCCTAGGCCGGACGGCGACCGTGGTTCGAGCGGGCCTTCTTCAGGCGCCACTTTCTTTTCCGTGTCTTCTTCGACATGTCCTCCGTACTTAACCCAGTACGGAGGGTTCGTCGAGAGGTCACGCACGCCCGATGGGGGCCAGGGTCGCGTTCGTGAGGGTCGCCAGGGCGGTCGGGGCGAGTTCCACCTCCAGGCCCCGGCGGCCCGCCGAGACGCAGATCGTGGCGTGGGCCGAGGCCGAGGCGTCCAGGACCGTGGGGAGTTTCCTGCGCTGGCCCAGCGGGGAGATGCCGCCGCGGACGTAGCCCGTCGTGCGCTCGGCCAGGGCCGGGTCCGCCATCGCCGCCCGCTTGCCGCCGACCGCCGTGGCCAGTGCCTTGAGGTCCAGGCTGCCGGCCACCGGGACGACCGCGACCGTGAGCGCGCCGTCGACGTCCGCGACCAGGGTCTTGAAGACGCGGTCGGGGGACACGCCCATCGCCTCCGCCGCCTCCTCGCCGTAGGACGGGTGGGCGGGGTCGTGGTCGTAGGAGTGGACCGTGAAATCCACGCCGGCGGTGGTCAGGGCCACCGTCGCCGGGGTGCCTCCGCCACCGGACTGCTGCTTCTTCGAGTTCTTCGGCATTCAGGAGACCCCGGCTCAGTTCAGGCTCGTCGGCGTCCGCGTCAGATCCGCCGCGGGCAGTGACGGCAGGTTACGGATGATCGCCGTCTCGGAGCGAAGGAGTTTCAGCTCGTCGCGGAGGCGGGACGCCGTGTCGGGGGCCTGGAGGAGGCGCTGCTTGGTGGGGGTGTCGTGCATCATCGCGGCGGCGACCAGGTAGGAGACGACCGACGGTTCGTCGGGGAGGTCGACCCCCGTGGACAGGGAGCGTTCGCGGGCGCCCGCCAGGCGCTTCTGGTACTGGCGGAAGGCCCGCAGGACGCCCTCGGCCAGCGCGCCGGCCTCGTCGCCCTGCTCCTCCGTCAGCTCCTCCAGCTCGGCCGTGAGGAACGGGCCCGACGCGTCGACGGAGAGCAGCCGCACCCGGTTCGTGCCCGTCGCCAGCACCTCGAACGTGCCGTTCGCCCGCTCCCGGATCGTCGCCGCGTCCGCCACGCAGCCCACCCGGTGGAAGGACTTGAGGGGGTCGGGTCCGAAGCCGGCCGCCGGGCCCCGGTCGGGCTGCGCCGTCGGGTCCGGCATGCCCGGCGCGCTCGGTGCCACCTCGTGGCCGTCGCGGATCGCCACGACGGCGAACCGGCGCGGTTCTTCCTCGGGTGTCTTCAGCAGGTCGCGCATCATGGCGCGGTAGCGCTCCTCGAAGACGTTCAGCGGCAGCACGAGCCCCGGGAACAGCACCGAGTTCAGCGGGAAGAGGGGGAGACGGACGGTGGTCACGGCGCCACAGCCTAGTGGTCATCGGCGGGAACATGTCCGCCGTGCTCGGCCCGTGGGCGCCCCGCGGCCCTCGGCGAGGGGATCAGCACGGCCTCGGGGAGCGGTTCCGTACCGGACAGCAGGTGGGTGCGCAGGCGTACGAAATGGCCCAGCGGGTCGTCGGAGAGCCGGCCCCAGGGGAAGGACGTGACGTACGGGCCGATCAGGTCCAGCTGGGTGCGGGCGGCCTCCCAGCGTTCCAGGTGGACCAGCAGGTACATCAGCTTGTTGCGGATCTCGGCCGGCCAGGTGTCGGCCGCCGGGAACCGCGCGGAGAGCGCGATCGCGCGGTCGGCCGCCGCGTCCAGCCGGGCCCGCGGCACCTCGGGTCCGCAGCCGTCGGTGAGGTAGGCGAAGGCGGCGCGGGCGGGCAGGGCCTGGACCAGGGAGTCGGCCGGAGCGTCCTGGGCGGCCAGGTCGGCGAAGTCGAAGCACTCGCCGTGCGAGCCGTGCCAGTACGTGCCCAGGTAGCGCAGCGCCGCCACATGGCAGCCGTGGTGGTGCGGGGCGCGGCGGACGGCCGCCTCCCACAGCTCCTCGAAGTACCGGTGGCCGGCGTTCGTGCCGCGGGCGTGGTCGAGGGCGATCCGCCACGGCACCGGGTCCCGGTCGTCGCCGCGTGCGGCAGCCGTGATCAGTGGGCTGAGCGGGCGCAGGAGCTCCGCGCGGGCGGGCGAGTCCCAGGCCTGGTCCACCGCGAGCTGGGCCTGGACCAGCAGCAGGTCCGGGTCGTGCGGGGCGGCCGCGGCCCACTGGCCGAGCCACTCGGCGCGGGAGCGGGCGAAGAGGGCGAGCCGGTGCACGTACCGGTCGCGTTCCTCCCACTCGGCCGTGTCCCGGGTGCCGGCCAGCAGCTTCGCGGCCGCCTCGTGCTCGCCCCGGCCGGCCGCGACCAGCGCGGGGGCGAGCCGGTCGTCGGGCGCGTCGAGGAACACCTCGTCGTCGGCCGGGAGCGGTCCGGAGGCGAGAGGCGGGACGTTCGTTGCCCTCCGTGCGGAACGGAAGAGCGCGCGCAGCGAAGCCATGGCGTTGACCATTGAAAGTCCGCAGGTCGGGGCAGCGCCAGACGTTATGGCCAACTCCACGAAAGTTGTATGGTCGCCGGTCAAGGAGAAGTAAAAGGTGACTGTTGCTCACCTGTTCGGTACCTGTCAGCGGCACAGCCTCCTCGGCTGCCCCGGAGGCATCAAGCCGTCACCTCTGCCTCGGCAGCCGCGTCACCCCCGCCTCAGCAGCCGCGTCGCCCCCGCCGCCACGGTCGTCGCCAGGATCCAGCCCAGCAGGATCATCACCGCCGCCGCCCACTGCCAGCCGCCGGTGAGCCGCCACTGGCCGACCTGGCCCAGGTCGATCACCGGCAGCAGCAGGTCCAGGACGAACAGCGCCGGATCCCAGGCCGGGTGGCCGCCCGAGTTCATCGGCGGATGCGGGGCGTGCGCGAACGCGAGTGTGCCCGCCGCCCACAGCACCGCCATCCACACCGCCGCCCGGCCCGGCCGGTAGCCGTAGGCCACCGTCAGGTCCTGCGCGAACCCCCAGAGCTTGGCGGCCGGCGGCAGCGTCTCGCGGCGCCGCCGCTGCTTGGCGAGCAGCACCTCGCGGGCGTCCTCGTCCTCGCCGGCGGCCCGCAGCACGGTCGCCAGGCGCTCGTACGGCTCCGGGTTGTACTCGGCGGTCGCAGCCGCCACCCAGTCCAGGCGCCGGGTCAGCGGGAACGGGCCCTGCGGCACCAGGTTCTCGTAGCCGAAGCCGCCCATGTGCAGCCGTCCGGGACCCGGCCAGCTGGTCGCCCGGTCCACCAGGTTGACGACCCGGGCGCCGGACAGCACCACCCGCCCGCGCTGCGGCTCCTCCCCGAGGAACCGCAGCTCCGGCGCCTGCACCCGGCGCAGCGACAGCTCCTGGTCGTCAGTGAAGGTCAGCCGAGCCCGCTCCAGGTCCACCGCGTCCCCGAACCGCCCGTCGTCGAGGCGGACCCCGCCCTGGCACTCGAACCGCTGGATCCGCGTCCCACGCGCCGGGGTCGTCCCGCTCTGCCAGGGGCCGCCCACCCCGGCCGGGGTCAGGTACAGGGTCCGGCCGACGGTCAGCTGCGGTGCGTTCAGCGCGAACCGGCCGTCGGGGTTGCGCAGCCGCGCCCCGCGCAGGCTCAGCGAGACGCCCACCTTGGCGCTGCGCAGGCTCAGCTCCCCGTGCGTCTCCAGGAGCTCCGCCTGCAGGTCCTGGCCGACGCTCATGCCGTCCGCCGCGATCGACCGCCCGCTGCGGTCCCGGTAGACCACCGCCTGGTTCAGCAGCAGGTCGGTGCCGATGTGCGCGTCGGTGAGCCGGACCCCGCCGAGGAAGCGGCAGCGCGGCAGGTGCAGGTCACCCTCCGTGTGCAGCCGGGCGGCCTCCAGGCGGGGCGCCGCGCAGTCCACGAACCGCGCGGTCGTGAAGTGTGCCTCCGGCAGCAGGATCTCGTCGTCGAACCGGCAGCCGCGCAGCTCCAGGTACGGCGTGACCGTGCCGCCCGCCAGGTCCAGCGGCCCGGTGATCCGGACGCCGGCCAGCTTCAGCGAGGCCACCCGGCCGTCGAGCGCCGGCGGCCCGTCGAGCAGCAGCCAGCACACGATCCGGGCCCGCACGGTCCGCTCGGGTCCCCACGGGTGGCCGCCGTGCGGATCGTCCACGTGCAGGTCGCCGCTGCTCAGGTCGTACACGCTGCCGTTGCGGAACGCCTGCCACATACCGGCCTCGGCCGCGGTCAGATCGTCCGGCAGATCCCCGTCCCGGACGCCGTCCCCCTGGGTCACGGCTTTTCCTTCTTCCTCAACTACTCGCGGGTCGTGTTCGGTACAACCGGTGATGCCCGGTGCGTGAGATCCCGAACACAGTTGGTAATGGTGATCTTCCGAGTTCCGGCCAGGCTATGTGCCGGCCGCCGCCCCGCGCCCCGTATCAAGCCACGGAGCGGCGGCCGGTGCGGTCGCCGGCTCACGTTCTGTATCAGCCATTGATACGCGCGGACGGGCTCCGAGTGCCGTCTGAGAGAATTGAGCCTGTGATCTCCCGAATCGATCTGCGCGGCGACGCCCTCCCCGAGGGCCTCGCGCTGCGCGACCTGCTGCCCCGAGCCGACTTCGACGTCTCGGCCGCCCTGGAGAAGGTGCGTCCGATCTGCGAGGCCGTGCATCATCGGGGCGACGCGGCGCTGATCGACTTCGCCGAGAAGTTCGACGGGGTCACGCTGGAGCAGGTCCGGGTCCCGGCCGAGGCCCTGGCCAAGGCGCTGGACGAGCTCGACCCGGCCGTGCGCGCGGCCCTGGAGGAGTCCATCCGGCGCGCCCGTCTCGTCCACCGCGAGCAGCGCCGTACGGCCCACACCACCCAGGTCGTGCCCGGCGGGTCCGTGACCGAGAAGTGGGTGCCCGTGGAGCGCGTCGGGCTCTATGCGCCCGGCGGCCGGTCGGTCTACCCGTCCTCCGTGATCATGAACGTGGTGCCCGCGCAGGAGGCCGGCGTCGGGTCCATCGCCCTCGCCTCCCCGGCGCAGGCCGAGTTCGAGGGCCTGCCGCACCCGACCATCCTCGCCGCCTGCGCCCTGCTCGGCGTCGACGAGGTGTACGCGGCCGGCGGCGCCACCGCCGTCGCGATGTTCGCGTACGGCACCGAGTCCTGCCCGCCCGCGAACATGGTCACCGGCCCCGGCAACATCTGGGTGGCCGCCGCCAAGCGCTACTTCACCGGCCGGATCGGCATCGACGCCGAGGCCGGACCGACCGAGATCGCCGTGCTCGCGGACGCCACCGCCGACCCGGTGCACGTCGCCGCCGACCTGATCAGCCAGGCCGAGCACGACCCGCTCGCGGCGGCGGTGCTGGTCACCGACTCCGTGGAGCTGGCGGACGCGGTGGAGAAGGAGCTGGAGCCGCAGGTCGCGGCCACCAGGCACATCGAGGACCGGATCGTCCCCGCCCTCAAGGGCCGCCAGTCCGCGATCGTCCTGGTCGACGGCGTCGACGAGGGCCTGCGGGTCGTCGACGCGTACGGCGCCGAGCACCTGGAGATCCAGACCGCCGACGCCGCCGCCGTGGCCGACCGGGTGAAGAACGCGGGCGCGATCTTCATCGGGCCCTGGGCGCCGGTCTCCCTCGGCGACTACGCCGCCGGGTCCAACCACGTGCTGCCCACCGGCGGCTGCGCCTGCCACTCCTCCGGCCTGTCCGTGCAGTCGTTCCTGCGCGGCATCCACATCGTCGACTACACGAAGGACGCGCTGGCCGACGTCGCGCACCACGTGGTCACGCTGGCGGAGGCGGAGGACCTGCCCGCGCACGGCGCGGCGATCAAGGCAAGGTTCGGATGGAAGGTACCGACGGGCAAGTGAGCTTCGGCATCGACGATCTCCCCGTACGGGACGAGCTGCGCGGCAAGTCCCCCTACGGCGCGCCCCAGTTGGACGTCCCCGTACGGCTGAACACGAACGAGAACCCCTACCCGCTGCCCGAACCGCTGGTCGAGCGGATCACCGAGCGGGTGCGCGAGGCCGCCCGGGACCTGAACCGCTACCCCGACCGGGACGCGGTCCAGCTCCGCACCGAGCTGGCCAGGTACCTGACGAAGACCGGCAACCACCCGCTCACCATCGAGAACGTGTGGGCGGCCAACGGCTCCAACGAGGTCATCCAGCAGCTGCTGCAGACCTTCGGCGGACCCGGCCGCAGCGCGATCGGCTTCGAGCCTTCGTACTCGATGCACTCGCTCATCTCGCGCGGCACCGGCACCCGCTGGATCTCCGGCCCCCGCAACGCGGACTTCACCCTCGACGTCGCTGCGGCCTCGGCGGCCATCGCCGAGCACCGGCCGGACGTCGTCTTCATCACCACCCCCAACAACCCCACCGGCAACGCGGTCCCGGCCGAGACGGTCCTCGCGCTCTACGAGGCCGCCCAGACCGCCAGGCCGTCCATGGTCGTGGTCGACGAGGCCTACATCGAGTTCAGCCACGGCGCCTCGCTGCTGCCGCTGCTCGAAGGTCGGCCGAATCTCGTCGTCTCCCGGACCATGTCGAAGGCCTTCGGCGCGGCCGGCCTGCGCCTCGGCTACCTGGCCGCGCACCCCGCGGTGGTCGACGCCGTACAGCTCGTACGGCTGCCCTACCACCTGTCGGCGATCACCCAGGCGACCGCGCTGGCCGCCCTGGAGCACACCGACACGCTGCTGAAGTATGTCGAGCAGCTGAAGGCCGAGCGGGACCGGCTGGTCGCCGAACTGCGGGCGGCGGGCCTCGAAGTCACCGAGTCCGACGCCAACTTCGTGCAGTTCGGGCGGTTCGCGGACCCGCACGCGGTGTGGCAGAAGATCCTCGACCGGGGAGTCCTCGTCCGGGACAACGGCGTGCCCGGCTTCCTGCGGGTGTCCGCCGGAACCCCCGAAGAGAACGACGCGTTCCTCGACGCGGTACGTGAAGTCAAGAAGGAGCTGGACGCATGACCCGCGTAGGGCGCGTGGAGCGCACCACCAAGGAGACCTCGGTCCTCGTCGAGATCGACCTCGACGGCACCGGCAAGACCGACATCGCCACCGGCGTCGGCTTCTACGACCACATGCTCGACCAGCTCGGCCGGCACGGTCTGTTCGACCTCACCGTGAAGACCGACGGCGACCTGCACATCGACTCGCACCACACCATCGAGGACACCGCCCTCGCCCTCGGCGCCGCCTTCAAGCAGGCCCTCGGCGACAAGGTCGGCATCTACCGCTTCGGCAACTGCACGGTCCCGCTGGACGAGTCCCTCGCCCAGGTCACCGTCGACCTGTCCGGCCGCCCGTACCTGGTGCACACCGAGCCGGAGAACATGGCGCCGATGATCGGCGAGTACGACACCACCATGACCCGGCACATCCTGGAGTCCTTCGTCGCCCAGGCGCAGGTCGCCCTGCACGTGCACGTACCGTACGGACGTAACGCGCACCACATCGTGGAGTGCCAGTTCAAGGCTCTCGCGAGGGCGCTGCGCTACGCCTCCGAGCGCGACCCGCGCGCGGCCGGCATCCTCCCCTCGACGAAGGGCGCGCTGTAAGCGATGAACAGCCTCTCGACCATACTGATCGTCGTCGGACTCTTCCTGGTCGGCGGAATCATCTCCTTCGTCAAGCAGAAGATGCCCACCAGCCTGATCGTGCTGCTCTCGATCAGCGCCGCCCTGTGCCTGGTGGCGGGCGTCATGAGGCTGGAGGTGTGGAATTGACCGCACCGTCGAAAAAGGTCGTCGTCTTCGACTACGGCTTCGGCAACGTCCGGTCCGCCGAGCGCGCCCTCGCCCGCACCGGCGCCGACGTCGAGATCACCCGTGACTTCGACAAGGCCATGAACGCGGACGGCCTGCTGGTGCCGGGTGTCGGCGCCTTCGCCGCCTGCATGGAGGGCCTGCGCGGGGCGCGCGGGGACTGGATCATCGACCGCCGGCTGTCCGGCGGACGGCCGGTGCTGGGCATCTGCGTCGGCATGCAGATCCTGTTCGCACGCGGCATCGAGCACGGTGTGGAGACCGAGGGCCTCGACGAGTGGCCCGGCTCGGTCGAGCCGCTGCAGGCCGAGATCGTGCCCCACATGGGCTGGAACACGGTCGAGGCCCCGGTCGGCTCCCAACTGTTCGCGGGCCTGGACAAGGACGCGCGCTTCTACTTCGTGCACTCCTACGCGGTCCACGACTGGACCCTGGAGACGACGAACCCGGCGATGCGCGCCCCCATCGTCACCTGGTCGACGCACGGCAAGCCGTTCGTGGCCGCCGTGGAGAACGGCGCCCTGTGGGCCACCCAGTTCCACCCCGAGAAGTCCGGCGACGCCGGCGCCCAGCTCCTCACCAACTGGATCGGAACACTGTGAGCACGCTCGAACTCCTCCCCGCCGTCGACGTCCGCGACGGCCAGGCCGTCCGCCTCGTGCACGGCGAGTCCGGGACCGAGACCTCCTACGGCTCCCCGCTGGAGGCCGCGCTCGCCTGGCAGGCGTCGGGCGCCGAGTGGCTGCACCTGGTCGACCTGGACGCGGCGTTCGGCACCGGCGACAACCGCGCGCTGGTCGCCGAGGTCACCGGGGCGATGGACATCAAGGTCGAGCTGTCCGGCGGCATCCGCGACGACGCCACCCTGGCCGCGGCCCTCGCCACCGGCTGCACCCGCGTGAACCTCGGCACGGCCGCCCTGGAGACCCCTCAGTGGGTCGCCAAGGTCATCGCCGAGCACGGCGACAGGATCGCGGTCGGCCTGGACGTGCGCGGTACGACCCTCCGGGGCCGCGGCTGGACCCGCGACGGCGGCGACCTCTACGAGACGCTCGCCCGTCTCGACCGGGAGGGCTGCGCCCGCTACGTCGTCACCGACATCGCCAAGGACGGCACCCTGCAGGGCCCGAACCTGGAGCTCCTGAAGAACGTGTGCGCGGCGACGGACCGGCCGGTCGTGGCCTCCGGCGGCGTGTCGTCGCTGGACGACCTCCGGGCCCTCGCCGACCTGGTACCCCTCGGTGTCGAGGGCGCCATCGTCGGAAAGGCCCTGTACGCCAAGGCGTTCACCTTGGAAGAAGCACTGGAGGCAGTGTCACCATGACGTCCGATGCCGTACGGCGCGTGCAGAGCGGAAGTCCCTGGGAGGAGAGCTTCGGTTTCGCCCGTGCCGTCGCGGCGGGCGACCGTGTGGTGGTGGGCGGTACGACGTCCTTCAAGGGCACCGTGCTGTACGGGGAGGGCGACCCGTACGAGCAGGCCCGGGTGGCCTTCGCCACCGCCCTGGAGGCGATCGCCGAGTTCGGCCTCGGACCGGAGTCGGTGATCCGCACCCGCCTGTTCCTCGCGCACGCGCGCGACATGGACGCGGTGGGACGCGCCCACAAGGAGGTCTTCGACCCGGTGCGCCCGGTGACCACGTTCGTCGTGGTGACCGGCTTCGTCGACCCGCGCATCCTGGTCGAGGCAGAGCTAGAGGCATACAGAGGAGCCGTGGATTCATGACCCTGGCGGTCCGAGTCATCCCCTGCCTGGACGTGGACAACGGCCGGGTCGTCAAGGGCGTGAACTTCCAGAACCTGCGCGACGCGGGCGACCCGGTCGAGATGGCCAAGGTGTACGACACGGAGGGCGCGGACGAGCTGACCTTCCTGGACATCACCGCGTCCTCCGGCAACCGGGAGACCACGTACGACGTGGTGCGCCGCACGGCCGAGCAGGTCTTCATCCCGCTGACGGTCGGCGGCGGCGTCCGTACCGCGGAGGACGTCGACAAGCTGCTGCGTGCGGGCGCCGACAAGGTGGGCGTCAACACGGCGGCCATCGCCCGCCCGGACCTGATCCGCGAGATCGCGGAACGCTTCGGCCGTCAGGTCCTGGTCCTCTCGGTCGACGCCCGCCGCACGGAGTCGGGCTCCTTCGAGGTCACCACCCACGGCGGCCGCCGCGGCACCGGCATCGACGCCGTCGAGTGGGCCCACCGGGCCGCCGAACTGGGCGCCGGGGAGATCCTGCTCAACTCGATGGACGCGGACGGGACGAAGGACGGCTACGACCTGGAGATGATCGCGGCGGTGCGCAAGCACGTGACCGTGCCGGTCATCGCCTCCGGCGGCGCGGGCCGGCTGGCCGACTTCCCGCCGGCGGTGGCAGCGGGCGCGGACGCGGTGCTCGCGGCCTCCGTCTTCCACTTCGGGGACCTGCGGATCGGCGAGGTCAAGGACACCTTGCGAGGTGCGGGTCACCCGGTGCGGTGACACCGCGTACCGAGCCCGAGCCCCGGTGTCCGTGACGGACGCCGGGGCTTTTCCTCGCACGGATACGAAAGGAAAGTTGCGCAAAATCCATTGCGCAACTTTTCTTTTGTATCTACGGTCGGTGACATGACGGACCGGCAGAGAGACCTCCGCATCACCGACATCGGCACCCTCAAGGCGCTGGCCCACCCACTGCGCATGAAGCTCTACCGGGGCCTGTGCGTGGCCGGCAGGGCGACGGCCTCGCAGCTCGCCGAGCAGGTGGACGAGGCCGTCTCACTGGTCAGCTACCACCTGCGCAAACTCGCCGAGCACGGCCTCATCGAAGCGGCCGAGCCGCAGCGCGCGGACGGCCGGGAGCGCTGGTGGCAGCCCGCCTCGGACGGCATCGCCATCCGGGACCGCGACTTCCGGGACGCACCGGAGAAGGCTGCCGCCCACCTCGCCGCCACCCGGCTCTTCCACGACCAGCGGGCCGACCTGTACCGCCGCTACCTCGACGAGCGCGCCACCTGGAGCGCCGAGTGGAACGCCGCCGCCCCCGACAGCGAGTCCCTGCTCCGCCTCACCGCCGCCGAACTGGACGAACTCCGCGAGGAACTGGTCGCGCTGGCCAGGAAGTACGACGAGAAGGGCCGGTCCGCCGAGGCCGCCGGCGACACCGAAGGGCGCGAGCACGTCGCGCTGCACGTGTACGGCTTCCCGTTCCGCCGCTGAGAAGGGCCCGCCTCCGTGACCGCGACCCTCGCAGCCCCGGCCACCGCCGCGCCGCGCCCCGCCCACCGCGACCCCAACGTCCTGCGCTGGCTCGGCGCCTACACCTCCTCCATGGTCGGCGACAGCGTCTACTACGTCGCCCTGTCCTGGGCCGCCGTCCAGGGCGGGTCACCCGCGCAGGCCGGGGCGGTGATGTCCGTCAGCGCCCTGCCCCGGGCCGTGCTGATGCTGTTCGGCGGGGTGATGGCCGACCGGTTCGGGCCCCGCCGGGTCGTCATAGGCTCCGACGCCGTCCGCTGCGCGGCCGTCCTCGCCGCGGCCGCGCTGCTCTTCCTGACCAGCCCCGGCCTGTGGCCGCTCGCGGCGCTCGCCCTGGTCTTCGGCATCGTCGACGCGGTGTTCATGCCCGCCGTGGGCGCCCTTCCCGTGCGCGTGACGAGCCGCGACCAGCTCGCCCGCGTGCAGGGCATGCGCGGTATCGCCATCCGCGTCGCGAGCATCCTCGGCGCCCCGCTCGGCGGCCTCGGCGTGGCCGCCGGCGGCGCCGCGGCCGCCTTCGGCCTCGCCGGGCTGCTCATCGCCGTGTCGGTACCCCTGCTGCTGACCCTGCGGGTGCGGGAACTCCCGGCCGGCGGCCGGGCCGCCGCGCCCACCCCCTGGCAGGATCTGCGGGCCGGCCTCGCCCACGTCCGCCGGCACCGGGTCCTGGCCCCGCTGATGCTGGCCATCGCCCTCGGCGACCTGGGCTTCGTGAGCCCCCTCAACGTCGGGCTGACCCTGCTCGCCGACCGGCGCGGCTGGGGTGCGGCAGGCGTGGGCTGGGTGCTCGCGGGGTTCGGCGCCGGTGCCGGGGCCGCCTCCCTGCTGCTGACCGTGCGGGGGCGGCTGCCGCGCGCGGGTCTGGCCGCCGGCGTCTCGATCCTCGCCGGGTCCGTCACGATCGGCGCCCTCGCCTTCGTGCCGGGCCTCGTCGACGCGGTCGGCGTCGCCCTGCTGATCGGTCTGCTCGCCGGGCTCAGCGGCGCCCTGTGCGCAGCCCTGCTGCAGACCCAGGCCGACCCCGCCTGCCTGGGCCGGGTCACCTCCGTCTCCAGCCTGGTCAGCCTCGGTCTCACCCCGCTGAGCATGCCGTTCACGGCCGCCGCGATCGGCGCCTTCGGGCTCGGCCCGGTCTACGTGGTCAGCGCCGCCGTCTGCGGACTCGGCGGGGTCGTCGCGCTGGCCGTACCGGGGCTGCGCCGGGCCGAACTGCCCCGCTGAGGGCGGTCAGCCCTTCGGCTGGGTCAGCTGGATCAGGTTGCCGACGGTGTCGTCCAGGACGGCGGCGATCACAGGGCCCTGGTCCTGCGGCTCGTGCGGGAAGCGGACGCCCAGGGTGCGCAGACGGTCGTACTCCGAACGGATGTCGTCGACGGCGAACACGATGGCCGGGAGGCCCGCCTCGTAGACGGCCTTGCGGTACGGGTCGGCGAGAGGGCCCTCGCCGGGCTCCAGCAGGAGCTGGAGGTCCGGCTGGGCGCCATGCGGGGCGCCGACCGTGACGAACAGGGTGCCGTCGCCCAGGTCCAGGCGGGTACGGGTCTCGAAGCCGAGGACGTCCGTGTAGAACGCGTGCGCCTTCGGCACGTCGTCCACGTACACGCTCGTCATCGCGACCCGGATCACCGCGGGCTCCTCAGATGCCCAGCTTCCTGGACTCGTTCAGCTTGGCGATCGCGTTCTCGTCGCCGGTCACCTCGACCTTCGCGGTGTTCTGCCGGCCGAACGCGAACATCAGCAGCTCGGAGGGCTCGCCGGTCACCGTCACCACGGGTGCGCCGCGATGGGCGACCGCCGTCTGGCCGTCCGGGCGGCGCAGCACCAGGCCCGTCGGCAGGCCCCGGCCGAGCAGCCGGGCGGTGCGCTCCAGCCGGGTCCACAGGGCCTCCTGGAAGACCGGGTCCAGCTCCCGCGGCGACCAGTCCGGCTGGGCCCGGCGGACGTCCTCGGTGTGCACGTAGAACTCGACGGTGTTGGCCGCCTCGTCCACCTGCTTGAGCTGGAACGGCGAGAACCGCGGCGGACCGGTCCGGATGAGCTGGATCAGCTCCTCGTACGGCTTCGCCGCGAACTCGGCCGTCACCTTCTCCAGGCGCGGCGCCAGCTGCTTGATCATCGTGCCGCCGGCCGCGTCCGGCCGGCGTTCGCGCACCACCACGTGCGCGGCCAGATCACGGGTCACCCAGCCCTCGCAGAGGGTCGGAGCCTCGGGACCGGCGGTCTCCAAGAGGTCGGCGAGCAGGAGCCGTTCACGCTTGGCGAAGGTCGACATACCGCCAGCCTACGGCCAGCCGCACCGTCCGGACAGTGGACACGGACCGTGACTGTCGGTGCCGCGCGGCACAATGGCACCCATGACCAGTACGACCGGTACGACGGGTACGCCCCCGTCCAGTGGCCTCGCCCCGGAGATCGCCGCCCGCCTCAAGCGCAGCGCCGACGGACTCCTCCCCGCCATCGCCCAGCAGTACGACACCGGCGAGGTGCTGATGCTCGGCTGGATGGACGACGAGGCGCTGCACCGGACCCTCACCACCGGCCGCTGCACCTACTGGTCGCGCAGCCGCCGGGAGTACTGGGTCAAGGGCGACACCTCCGGCCACTTCCAGTGGGTGAAGTCGGTCGCCCTCGACTGCGACGCCGACACCGTGCTGGTCAAGGTCGACCAGGTGGGCGCCGCCTGCCACACCGGCGACCGGACCTGCTTCGACGCCGACGTGCTCCTGAAGGACGCCGAGCACGGTCACGAGGCCGCCGATTCCGGCGTACCCGCCTCCGATCAGTAAGGTCTGCCGCCATGGACCTCGAGACCTTCCGCAAGCTCGCGACCGACCGGCGCGTCATCCCGGTCACCCGCAAGCTCCTCGTTGACGGCGACACCCCGGTCGCGCTCTACCGCAAGCTCGCCGCCGAGCGCCCCGGCACCTTCCTGCTGGAGTCCGCAGAGAACGGCCGCTCCTGGTCCCGGTACTCCTTCGTGGGGGTCCGCTCCGCCGCCACCCTCACCGCCCGCGACGGCCGGGCCCACTGGGTCGGCACCCCGCCCGTCGGCGTGCCCGTCGACGGCGACCCGCTGGCCGCCCTGCGCGCCACCATCGAGGCCCTGCACACCCCCCACGACCAGGAGCTGCCCCCCTTCACCGGCGGCATGGTCGGCTACCTCGGCTACGACATCGTGCGCCGCCTGGAGAAGATCGGCCCGGGGGAGCGCGACGACCTCCGACTCCCCGAGCTGACCATGCTCCTCACCAGCGACCTCGCCGTCATGGACCACTGGGAGGGCTCGGTCCTGCTGATCGCCAACGCGATCAACCACAACGACCTCGACACCGGTGTCGACGAGGCCCACGCGGACGCCGTGGCCCGCCTGGACGCCATGGAGGCCGACCTCTCCCGCCCGGTCGCCCAGCCGCCCGCCGTCCTGCCGCCCTCCGAGCTCCCCGAGTACACCGCCCTGTGGGGCGGCCCCGACTTCCAGGTGGCCGTCGAGGACATCAAGGAGCGCATCCGCGCGGGCGAGGCCTTCCAGGTCGTCCCCTCCCAGCGGTTCGAAACCCCGTGCACGGCGAGCGCACTGGACGTGTACCGGGTCCTGAGGGCCACCAACCCGTCGCCGTACATGTACCTCTTCCGCTTCGACGGCTTCGACGTCGTGGGCTCCAGCCCGGAGGCCCTCGTCAAGGTGGAGGACGGGCAGGCCATGGTGCATCCCATCGCCGGCACCCGGCCGCGCGGGGCCACCCCGCAGGAGGACCAGGCCCTCGCCGACGAGCTGATGGCCGACCCCAAGGAGCGTGCCGAGCACCTCATGCTCGTCGACCTCGGGCGCAACGACCTGGGGCGGGTCTGCGAGCCCGGCTCCGTCGAGGTCGTCGACTTCATGTCCGTCGAGCGGTACTCGCACGTCATGCACATCGTCTCGACGGTCACCGGAAAGGTCGCCGACGGCCGCACCGCCTTCGACGTCCTCACCGCCTGCTTCCCGGCCGGCACCCTCTCCGGCGCCCCCAAGCCCCGGGCGATGCAGATCATCGACGAGCTGGAGCCGTCGAGGCGGGGGCTGTACGGCGGCTGCGTCGGCTACCTCGACTTCGCGGGCGACTCCGACACCGCCATCGCCATCCGCACCGCTCTGCTCCGTGACGGCACGGCGTACGTCCAGGCCGGTGCCGGCATCGTCGCCGACTCCGACCCGGTCGCCGAGGACCAGGAGTGCCGCAACAAGGCGGCGGCGGTCCTGCGCGCGGTGCACACGGCCAACAGACTGGGCAAGTAGGCGCACGGACCGGGCAAGTGGGGCGCTTCTCACCCGACCCCGGGTGACCGTTCGCGCGGGGTTCAGGCGATAGTGGAGTACGTGACTGCTGTTCCTCACCCCACTTCCGAAGCCGGTGAACCCGCCCGGTCCGGCCGCCGCAGCCTTGCCGTCGCGCTGCTCTTCGGCGCGCTCGGCGCGGCCGTTGCCCTGCTGTCCACCCGGCAGCGCTGGGCGGCGGGCACCGCGACGGTGGCAGGCGGCAACTTCCCGCTGACCGCCAAGGGCAGCGACGTCACGGGCGTCCCCGCGGCCCTCGCCATAGTGGGCCTCGCCGCGCTCGTCGCCGTCTTCGCCGTCCGCAAGGCCGGCCGTTTCCTGGTCTCCGGCCTCCTCGCGCTCTCCGGCGCCGGCATCGCCGCCGCGGCCCTGCTCGGCGCGGCCGACGGCTCCGCGCTCGACGAGAAGGCCGCCGAGGCCAGCGGGGACACCTCCGCCACGGTCGACGCGCTCAGCCACACCGGCTGGCCGTACGTCGCCGCGGCCGGCGGTGCGCTCATCCTGGTCGCCGGACTGCTGGCGCTGCGCTACGGGCGGCTGTGGCCCGCCATGTCCGGGCGCTACGAGCGCGGTACGGGGGCGGAGCGGCCGCGGCGGGCGCCGAAGCCGGTCGATCCCGACCGGCCCGAGGACATCTGGAAGGCGCTCGACCGGGGCGAGGATCCCACCAGCGCGTGACGCTTCGCCGGGGGCGCCGTGACAGGCCGTTCGTCGGCTGCGGCGCCGTGGGGGCCGGTCGCGCAGTTCCTCCCCCAGCCTTCGGCCGGGGGTGCCCCCAGCGCCCCTTACGGGGCGCTTCAGCTACGGGGCGCTACGGCCGGCGGGGGTTTCAGTCGATGTGGCGAATCAGACGCCACCCCCGCGTCCCGCACCGGTGCTCGTACGGGACAATGGAGGACGAGCGTCCGGAAGGACACGTACGAGCAACGAGGAGCAAGTCATGGCGGGCAGCAGCCACGGTCACACCCCGGCCGCCTGGACCGGCGTCACCATCGCCTTCATCGGTTTCTGCGTCGCGGGCGCGTTCATGGTGATGGCCCAGCCGCTCGGCTTCTGGGCCGGCATGGTGATCGTGGTCCTCGGCGGTGTCGTCGGCTTGATCATGCGCTCCATGGGTCTCGGCCAGCCGAAGCAGACCAACGGTGGCGCCCTGATGATGTCGCACTCCGCCCCGGCCGTCACCCGCGAGCCGGTCGCCGCCGAGGGCTGACCGACCAGAGCTTTCCCGAGAGGGGCGCCCGGATCCGGGCGCCCCTCTCGCGCGTGTGCCGACCGTACGGGGCACAATGCGAGGCGTGAACGCCGACAGTCACAGTGCAGCAGTCGCCCCGCCGGTGACGCCCTCCCTACGGGGCCGGCTGGCCGTGCCCGTCTCCGTACTGGGCGCCGTCGTCGGGGCCTTCGCCTACGTCGGCACCGTCGACCCCAACCAGCCCGGCCACTACCCGGTCTGCCCGCTCTACCGGCTCACCGGCCTGTACTGCCCCGGCTGCGGCGGCCTGCGCAGCGCGCACGCCTTCGTCCACGGCGACTTCCTGGCGGCGCTGCGGGACAACGCGGCGGGCGTCCTCGCCTATCTGGCCTTCGCCGTGGTGTGGACCGTCTGGGTGGTACGCGCGGCGCGCGGCCGGCCCGCCCGGATCGAGCTCAGGCCGGTGCAGATGTGGAGCCTGGGCGTGCTGCTACTGGTCTTCACCGTTGTCCGGAACCTGCCCCTCGGTGGCTGGTTGCATCCTTGATCAACCGGTGGGTGTCCAGGTACTGGGACCGGCGTCAACCGGATGTGAGGCCTACCCCGTCCTCCGGATACCATCGCAGTGACCATGAGTTTTCGGCCCATGGGTTTTTGACCGCCTGGAAGAACCGTCCGGAAGGGGGCCGCTCTCGTGAGTGTGCTCGACGAGATCATCGACGGCGTCCGTGCCGACCTCGCGGAACGGCAGGCGCGCGTCAGCCTCGACGAGCTCAAGGAGCGCGCGGCGAAGGCGCCGGCCGCCAAGGACGGCGTGGCCGCGCTGCGCGGTGAGGGCGTCAAGGTCATCTGTGAGGTGAAGCGCTCCAGCCCGTCCAAGGGCGCACTGGCCGCGATCGCCGACCCGGCGGGGCTCGCCGCGGACTACGAGGCGGGCGGTGCGGCCGTCATCTCGGTCCTGACCGAGCAGCGCCGCTTCGGCGGCTCGCTGGCCGACCTGGAGGCCGTCCGGGCCCGGGTGGACATCCCGGTGCTGCGCAAGGACTTCATCGTCACGTCGTACCAGCTGTGGGAGGCCCGCGCGTACGGCGCCGACCTCGCGCTGCTGATCGTCGCCGCCCTCGACCAGCCGGCCCTGGAGTCGCTGATCGAGCGCGCCGAGTCCATCGGCCTCACCCCGCTCGTCGAGGTCCACGACGAGGACGAGGTCGAGCGCGCGGTGGACGCCGGCGCCAAGGTGATCGGTGTCAACGCGCGCAACCTGAAGACCCTGGAGGTCGACCGCTCCACCTTCGAGCGGGTCGCCCCCGAGGTCCCCGCCCACGTCGTCAAGGTCGCCGAGTCCGGCGTCCGCGGCCCGCACGACCTGATCGCGTACGCCAACGCGGGCGCCGACGCGGTCCTGGTCGGCGAGTCCCTGGTCACGGGCCGCGACCCCAAGTCGGCGGTGGCCGACCTGGTGGCGGCGGGCGAACACCCGGCACTCCGGCACGGCCGCCCCTGATCACCCACTAGGCTGAACCCGATGACTCTCACCGTGACGACCGTGGACCGGTACGCCCGCCTCGCGCGCGGCTGCCGCCCCAGGGGCTGCCGAGCCCCCGCGAGGCGTGTCCACGGCCGTCGGGTGCGATACGTCATCGGTGACGAACCCGGGCAGGTCAACGGACGTCGATGGCAGCGCGCCCCAAAGGGGCGCGGGGAACTGCGCGACCGGCCGCACGCGGTCTGAGGTCGTACGACGGACTCCGCCCCCACGGCGAATAGTGTCTTTTCACACGCACTCACCGTGAGGTTTCCGCATGCCCAGCGACTACTTCTTCCCTGACCCAGAAGGCCAGGTGCCCTCCACCGAGGGCTACTTCGGCGCCTTCGGCGGCAAGTTCATCCCGGAGGCCCTCGTCGCCGCCGTGGACGAGGTCGCCGTCGAGTACGACAAGGCCAAGCACGACCCCGAGTTCGCCCGCGAACTCGACGACCTCCTGGTCAACTACACCGGCCGCCCCAGCTCCCTCACCGAGGTCCCCCGCTTCGCCGAACACGCGGGTGGCGCCCGGATCTTCCTCAAGCGCGAGGACCTGAACCACACCGGCTCGCACAAGATCAACAACGTGCTCGGCCAGGCCCTGCTCACCAAGCGCATGGGCAAGACCCGGGTGATCGCGGAGACCGGCGCCGGCCAGCACGGCGTGGCGACGGCCACCGCCTGCGCGCTGTTCGGCCTCGACTGCACCGTCTACATGGGCGAGATCGACACCCAGCGGCAGGCCCTCAACGTGGCCCGTATGCGCATGCTCGGCGCCGAGGTCATCGCCGTGAAGTCCGGCAGCCGCACCCTCAAGGACGCCATCAACGAGGCGTTCCGCGACTGGGTGGCCAACGTCGACCACACCCACTACCTCTTCGGCACGGTCGCGGGCCCGCACCCCTTCCCGGCGATGGTCCGCGACTTCCACCGGGTCATCGGCGTCGAGGCCCGCCGCCAGCTCCTGGAGCGGGCCGGGCGGCTCCCCGACGCGGCGGTCGCCTGCGTCGGCGGCGGCTCCAACGCCATCGGCCTCTTCCACGCCTTCATCCCCGACGCGGGCGTCCGCCTCATCGGCTGCGAGCCGGCAGGCCACGGCATCGAGACCGGCGAGCACGCGGCCACCCTCACCGCCGGCGAGCCCGGCATCCTGCACGGCTCCCGGTCCTACGTCCTCCAGGACGACGAGGGCCAGATCACCGAGCCGTACTCGATCTCGGCCGGTCTGGACTACCCCGGCATCGGCCCCGAGCACTCCTACCTCAAGGACTCCGGCCGCGGCGAGTACCGCGCGGTCACCGACGACGCGGCCATGCAGGCCCTGCGCCTGCTCTCCCGCACCGAGGGCATCATCCCGGCCATCGAGAGCGCCCACGCCCTCGCCGGCGCCCTGGACGTCGGCAAGGAGCTCGGCAAGGACGGGCTGATCGTCGTCAACCTGTCCGGCCGCGGCGACAAGGACATGGACACCGCCGCGCGCTACTTCGGCCTGTACGACAGCGAGGCCGACGCCGTGGTCGAGGCCGACGCCGCCGACACCGCCGAGATCGAGGGGGACGCCAAGTGAGCGGGAACATTCAGCTGCTGACCGACACCCTCGCGGGTGCCAAGGGCGAGGGCCGCGCCGCGCTCATCGCCTACCTCCCGGCCGGCTTCCCGACCGTGGACGGCGGCATCGAGGCGATCAGGGCCGCCCTGGACGGCGGCGCGGACGTCGTCGAGGTCGGGCTGCCGCACAGCGACCCGGTCCTGGACGGCCCCGTCATCCAGACCGCCGACGACATCGCCCTGCGCGGCGGCGTCAGGATCGCGGACGTCATGCGCACGGTCAGGGAGGCCCACGAGGCCACCGGCAAGCCGATCCTCGTCATGACGTACTGGAACCCCATCGACCGCTACGGCGTCGAACGCTTCACCGCGGAGCTGGCCGAGGCCGGCGGCGCGGGCTGCATTCTGCCCGACCTGCCGGTGCAGGAGTCGGCCCTGTGGCGGGAGCACGCCGAGAAGCACGGCCTCGCGACGGTCTTCGTCGTGGCGCCGAGCAGCAAGGACGAGCGGCTCGCGACGATCACGGCGGCGGGCAGCGGGTTCGTCTACGCGGCCTCGCTGATGGGCGTCACCGGTACGCGTGAATCGGTCGGGGCGCAGGCCCAGGACCTGGTCGAACGCACCCGGGCCACCGGCACCGGGCTGCCCGTCTGCGTCGGCCTCGGCGTCTCCAACGCGGCCCAGGCCGCCGAGGTCGCCGGCTTCGCCGACGGCGTGATCGTCGGTTCGGCCTTCGTGAAGCGGATGCTGGACGCGCCGGACCACGCGGCCGGCATCGCGGCCGTCCGCGAACTCGCCGGGGACCTGGCGAAGGGCGTGCGCGGACAGGCGTAGGCCGTCCGGGAACTCCCGGCATAACAGAACATTCGGTCACTCGAACGGGTGGACCTGGGACCGGGGAGGCGCGCTGCGCCTCCCCGGTTCGTTCTGGGGGTGTGAGCGAGAAGAATCGTGACGGAAAGCGGATGGCCCGTGAGCGGCTGGCGGCCGAGCGCGAGAAGCAGCGGGCCTCGGACAAGCGACGGCGCGCGCTGATCGTGGGCGCGAGCGTCGTCTGCGTCCTGGGCCTGGCGGCGGTGATCGGCGTGATCGCCGCGAACGCGGGCAAGGACAAGGGCAGCGCGAGCTCCGGCCCGGTCGTGGCGCCCTCCGGCGCGCAGGGCAAGGACAGCCTCGCGATCCCGGTCGGCAAGGACGGCGCCAAGGCGACGCTCACCGTCTGGGAGGACTTCCGCTGCCCGGCCTGCCAGGCCTTCGAGACCGCGTACCGCCCGACGCTCCACGAGCTGGTCGACGCCGGTCAGCTCAGGATCGAGTACCACCTGGTCACGCTGATCGACGGCAACCTCGGCGGCAGCGGCTCCCGGAACGCGGCCAACGCGGCGGCCTGCGCCCAGGACGCCGGGAAGTTCCGTGACTTCCACGACGTGCTGTACGAGAACCAGCCGAAGGAGACCGACGACGCGTTCGCGAGCAACGACAAGCTGATCGAGCTCGCCGGCAAGGTCCAGGGGCTGAACACGCCGGCGTTCCAGAAGTGTGTCAAGGACGGCACGCACAACTCCTGGGTGGTCAAGTCCAACCAGGCCTTCCAGGCCGCCAAGTTCGACGGCACGCCGACCGTCCTGCTCGACGGCAAGAACATCTACCAGGACCAGACGATGACCCTGGCCAAGCTGAAGCAGCTGGTCGAGGAAGCGAACAAGCAGTAAGGGGGAGCAAGCGATTCTCACGCCCCCGTTATGGAGCCGTAGCCGGGCTGGTTGCCGTCGGCCCGGTCCGGCACGGTAGCGTCGACCCTGCCATGGAAGAACTTGCCTACATTCCCAGCCCGTCGCGCGGAGTGATCCACCTCGGACCCATCCCGCTGCGCGGCTACGCGTTCTGCATCATCATCGGTGTCTTCGTAGCCGTCTGGCTCGGCAACAAGCGCTGGATCGCCCGGGGCGGGCGGGCCGGCACCGTGGCCGACATCGCGGTCTGGGCCGTACCGTTCGGCCTGGTCGGCGGGCGCCTCTACCACGTGATCACGGACTACGAGCTGTACTTCAGCGCGGGCCGTGACTGGGTCGACGCGTTCAAGGTCTGGCAGGGCGGCCTCGGCATCTGGGGCGCGATCGCGCTCGGTGCGGTGGGCGCGTGGATCGGCTGCCGACGGCGGGGCATCCCGTTGCCCGCCTACGCCGACGCCATCGCCCCCGGCATCGCCTTCGCCCAGGCGATCGGACGCTGGGGCAACTGGTTCAACCAGGAGCTCTACGGCCGCGAGACCCACCTTCCGTGGGCCCTGCACATCACGTCCTCCGAGGGCGGCCGCGTTCCCGGCTACTACCACCCGACCTTCCTCTACGAGTCGCTGTGGTGCATCGGCGTCGGCTTCCTGGTCATCTGGGCCGACCGCCGCTTCAAGCTCGGGCACGGGCGGGCGTTCGCCCTGTACGTCGCGGCGTACTGCGTGGGCCGCGGCTGGATCGAGTACATGCGCGTCGACGACGCCCACCACATCCTCGGCCTGCGGCTCAACGACTGGACCGCGATGATCGTGTTCCTGCTCGCGGTGCTGTACATGGTGGTCTCGGCGAAGAAGCGGCCGGGCCGCGAGGCGGTGGTCGAGCCGGGCGTCCCCGACGGTGAGGCCGACGGCACCGGTGAGGCCGGCGAGGCCGCGGAGTCCGCTGAGGCGAAGGAGGCGGAGCCCTCCGGCGACGACGCCGAAGCCGGCGACGAGGCCGAAGCCGACGCCGACGATGACGCCGACGATGAGGTGAAGGCCGAGGCCAAGGACGAGGCCGGGTCGGGGACCAAGAAGAGCTGACCTGTCTGCCGTACGACGAAGAGGGCGCCCGGGATCGAACCGGGCGCCCTCTTCGTGTCTGCGCCGGAGGGTGCGGCAGGTCTGGCACCGCCGGACGGCGCCGCGGGGGTGCTCGCCGTCGCGGCGGAAAGAAACCATCGGCGGAGGGAAATCACCGGCGGTGAGAAATCACCGGCGGTGAGAATCCACCGGCGCAGGGAAGTTCCCGCCGGGGGAGGTTGTCGGTCGGGCGGAGTTGTCGGTGGAAGAAGACCGCCGCCGGAGGGAAGTTGCCGCCGGAGGGAAGTTGCCGCCGGAGGGAAGTTGCCGCCGGGGGGAAGTTGTCGGTGGAGGGAAACCGTCGGCGGGGGGAAGGTCCCGGCGTGGGAAGTCGGCGGCGGAGGGGCGGTGTCGGTGGGGGGAAGGGGTCAGCGGCGGTTCAGTAGGGACAGGGTTCTGCGGGCTGCGGCCACTACCGCTGCGTCGATGAAGCTGCCGTCGGGGAGGGCCTGGGCGCCCTGTTCCGTGGTGGCGGCCTTGATGACCGTTTCGGCCTGTTCGAGTTCGGCCTCGGTGGGGAGGTAGGCCCGTTCGATGATCGGGAGCTGCCGGGGGTGGATCGCGGCGCGGCCCAGGAAGCCCAGGGCGCGCCCGTGGGCGCAGGACGCGGCGAGGCCGTTGAGGTCACGGGTGTCGGGGTGGACCGACTGGGGCGGTGGGGCGAGGCCCGCCGCCCGCGCGGCGACCACGATCCGGGAACGGGACCAGTCGAGGCCGATGTCGTCCCGTACCCCCAGGTCGGCCCGTAGGTCCGCCTCGCCCAGGGAGATGCCCCGCAGGGCGGGGTGGGCGGCGGCGATGGCGTAGGCGTGTTCGATGCCCAGGGCCGATTCCAGGAGGGCGTAGAGGGGGAGAGCGGAGGTCCGGGACGCGAGGCGGCGGATGTCCTCGGGGCTCGTGACCTTCGGGAGGCGGAGCCCGGCGAGGCCGGGGAGGGCGAGGAGGGCCTCGGTGTCGGGCTGTGCCCAGGGGGTGTCCAGGGCGTTGATCCGGACGTGGACCGGGACCGGCTGGGGGTGGGCGAGGAGCTCGGCGGTTGCGGTACGGGCGTAGTCCTTGCGGTCGGGGGCGACCGCGTCCTCCAGGTCGATCACCACCACGTCGGTTCCGGAGGCCAGCGCCTTGGCGACCACGTGCGGCCGGTCGCCGGGGACGTACAGCCAGGTCAGGGGGAACGGCATGGAGGTCATACGGCGCCCTCCTCGCGCAGGGCCCGTACCTGGGCCGGGGTCAGGCCCAGTTCGGCGAGGATCTCCTCCGTGTCGGCGCCGTGCGGGCGGCCGGTCCAGCGGATCGCGCCGGGGGTGGCCGAGAGCCGGAAGAGGACGTTCTGCATGCGCAGGGGGCCCAGGTCGGGGTCGGGGACGGTGGTGATCGTGTTCAGCGCCTGGTACTGGGGGTCCTCCATGACGTCCCGTACGTCCTGGATCGGCGCCACCGCCGCCTCCGCCTTCTCGAACTCGGCCAGCACCTCGGCGCGGGAGCGGGTGGCGACCCAGCCGCCGACGGCCGCGTCGAGGACGTCGGCGTGCGCGGCCCGGCCGGCCCCGGTCGCGAACCACGGCTCGTCGATCAGCTCCGGGCGCCCGACCAGGCCCATCACGCGTTCGGCGATCGACTGGGCCGAGGTGGACACCGCGACCCAGCTGCCGTCCGCCGTGCGGTAGGTGTTGCGCGGGGCGTTGTTGGCGGACCGGTTGCCGGTGCGTGCCTGGACGTAGCCGAGCTGGTCGTACCAGGTGGGCTGGGGGCCGAGGACGGCCAGGATCGGCTCGATGATCGCCATGTCGACGACCTGGCCCTCGCCGGTGCGGTCCCGGGCCGCGAGCGCGGTCATCACCGCGTACGCGGTGGCCAGAGCGGCGATGGAGTCGGCGAGCCCGAACGGGGGCAGCGTGGGCGGGGCGTCCGGTTCGCCGGTGATCGCCGCGAAGCCGCTCATCGCCTCGGCGAGGGTGCCGAAGCCGGGGCGGCGGGCGTAGGGGCCGAACTGGCCGAAGGCGGTGACCCGGGCCAGGACCAGGCGCGGGTTGGCGGCGGACAGCTCCTCCCAGCCGAGATCCCACTTCTCCAGGGTGCCGGGGCGGAAGTTCTCGATGATCACGTCGGCGGTGGCGGCCAGCCGGAGCAGCGTGTCACGGCCGCCGGGCTTGGACAGGTCGAGGGTGAGGGTGCGCTTGTTGCGGCCGAGCAGCTTCCACCACAGTCCGACGCCTCGCTTGGCCGGGCCGTGGCCCCGGGAGGGGTCGGGCTTGGCGGGGTGCTCGACCTTGACGACCTCGGCGCCGAAGTCACCGAGCAGGGTGGCGGCGAGGGGACCGGCGAAGAGGGTGGCCAGATCGAGGACGCGCAGACCGGTGAGGGGCGGGGCCGCCTCGGGTGCCGTACTCATGCGGTGTACTGGGTTTCGATCTCCGGGCGGTACGGCATCGACTCCGTCGCTCCTTCCCGCTGGACGGAGATCGCCGCCGCGGCCGCCGCCCAGGACAGGGCCTCACGGATCGGTTTCTCCTCGGCCAGGGCCACCGCGAGGGCGCCGACGAAGGTGTCGCCCGCGCCTGTCGAGTCGACGGCGGTCACCCGGGGCGCGGGGACGACGAGGGGCGCGGCGTCACGGGTGAGGTAGAGGCTGCCGGCCGCGCCGAGCGTGACGACGACCTGCGGTACCCGGTCGAGGAGCGCGGCCGCCGCGTCGCGCGGGTCGCCGCGGTCGGTGAGGGTGGCCGCCTCCCGCTCGTTGGGCACGAGGAGGTCGATGCTGTGGAGGAGCTCGTACGGCAGCGGGCGGGCGGGGGACGGGGTGAGGATGGTCCGGACGCCGTGCCGGCGGGCGGCCTGCGCGCCGGCCACCACCGCTGCGAGGGGGATCTCCAGCTGCAGGAGGAGGGTGTCGGCGGAGGCGATGACGCCCTCGTCGCCGGGGGCGAGATGGTCGACGGTGCCGTTCGCGCCGGGGATCACGACGATCGCGTTGCCGCCCTCGTCGTCCACCACGATGTGCGCGGTGCCGGACGGCCCCTCGATCGTGCGCAGCGAGTCCGTGTCCACGCCGGAGTGTTCGAGGGTCTCGCGCAGCCGGACGCCGTAGACGTCGTGGCCGACCGCGCCGATCATCGAGACGGTGGCGCCGGCGCGGGCGGCGGCGATCGCCTGGTTGGCGCCCTTGCCGCCGGGGATCGTGCGGAACGCCCGTCCCGTCACGGTCTCGCCGAGCTGTGGTGCCTTCTCGGCGTACGCGACGAGGTCCATGTTCATGCTGCCGAGTACGGCGATGTGGGTCATGAGCGGGTCGCCTCCAGGTGGGTGAGGTGGGCGAGGGTGTCGAAGCCGGTGCCGTCGAAGCCGGCGACGGAGGTGGCGAGTCGGTTCTTGAGCGGGGTCGTCCAGCGGTCGGGCAGCGCGTCGGGGTCACGGGCGAGCAGACCGGCGACGGACCCCGCCGTCGCGCCGTTCGAGTCGGTGTCCCAGCCGCCGCTCACCGCGCGGCAGACGGAGCCGGTGAAGTCGCCGTCGGCGTGGGTGAGGGCGGCGGCGATCAGGGCGGTGTTGGGAATGGCGTGCACCCAGTGGTGGGTGGGGGAATGGACGGCGTGGAGTTCGTCGACGACGGTGTCGAAGTCGTCGTGTTCCCCGGCGAGCCGGATCGCGTGGTCGACGGCGCGGGCGAGGCGTGAGTGGGGTGGGATCACGGACCGGCCGGTGCGCAGACAGGTGTGGACGTCGTGGCCGCCGGTGGCGGCGGTGGCGATGACGGCCGCGGTGAACATCGCCGCGTAGACGCCGTTGGCCGTGTGGGTGAGGGTGGCGTCCCGGTGGGCCTGTTCGGCCGCGGCGGCCGGGTCGCCGGGGTTGGTCCAGCCGTGCGCGTCGGCGCGGATGAGGGCGCCGATCCACTCGCGGAAGGGGTTGCGGTGGCGGGCGGTGTGCGGGGGTTCGACGCCGGTGAGGAGGTTGCGGTAGGCGACGCGTTCGGCGGTGAAGGTGCGGCCGGCGGGGAGTTCGTCGAGCCAGAGGGCGGCGACGTCGGCCGTGGTGAAGGTCCTGGAGCGGCGTTGGAGCAGGAGGAGGTTGAGCAGGGGGTAGTTGAGGTCGTCGTCCTCGGGCATGCCGTCGATGTTCTCGGCGAGGGAGGTGGGGGCCGAGCGGCGGTTCCAGGGGTGGGCGGAGAGGAGTCCGGCGGGGACGCCGTGGGCCGTGAAGTACTGGTTCAGGGGCCAGTTGCCGGTGGCGCGGGCGAGTTCGCGGATGGCGTGCAGGGGGAGCTTCTCGACGGGTTTGCCGAGCAGACAGCCGACGGCTCGGCCCAGCCAGGCGGCGTGGTAGGCGCGGGGGTGCGGAGGCCGGGGGGCGGGGACGGTCACCGGCGCCTGCCGGGTGCCTCCCCGTGCCGCCCCAGCGGCACGACCGCCCGCGGCCGAGGTGGAAAGATGCGGCGGCTGCAGCACCCCGTCAAGGGCGCGGGGAACTGCGTGATCGGCCACGTCGCGGCCGCAGTCGCACGACGGCCCGCACCGCCCTCCCGGGTGGGCGCTCGGCCACTGCGGACACAGCGCCTTGATCCCGGCCAGATCCGTCGGCTCGTTCAACCGACTCGGCAGGTCGGCGAGTTCGTCGAGCAGATCCTCCGCCAGCTGGCGCAGGTACCGGGACGCCCGGTCCGGCGACGCGCCCGCCCGGTCCGGCGCGTCCGCGCCCCCCGCCGCCCGCCAGCGCGCCGCGATCGCCGACGGCTCTCGCCCGTCCTGCCGGGCCTGGCGCAGCTCGTGGCCCAGCAGGTCCTCCGGCTGGACCCAGGTCAGTCGGAGCAACTCGGACCTCCGAGGCGGGCGATGGACTCCTCGTGGGCGCGGCGGCGCTCGACGTCGCGGGCGAAGACCTCCCGGACCACCGCGGCCAGGACACGAGGGGGTTCCCAGAGGTCGAGACGGCTGGCCTCGGCGACCCGCTTCGACCACTCCTCCGGGACCGGCGACCCCAGCGCCCCGGTGATCGCGCCCGCCATCGTCGCGATGGAGTCGCAGTCCCGGCCGTAGTTGACGGAACCGAGGACGGCGTGCCGGTGGTCGCCGTCGGCCACCAGCAACATGCCCAGGGCGACCGGGAGTTCCTCGATGGAGTGCAGGCGGGAGGGGCGGCGGGCGCCGAGGGAGGGGGACCGGTAGTCGGGGCCCACCGTGTCGTAGGGGGCGACCGCCGCGCGCAGCGGAACCAGCGCCGACTCGAAGTCGGAGTGGTGTGCCGCCGTTTCACAGACGCGTTCGATCGCCTCGCGGGTGCCGTCCTTCGCCACGGACAGGCAGACGCCGACCACGGAGTCCGGTGTCGCGCCGGGTCCGGCCGCCGCCGCCACCGCCGCCGCGAAGACGCCCGCCGCCTCCCTGCCGTACGACGACTGGTGGGCGCCCGCGATGTCCAGGGCCTCGGCGTACGCCGCCTGCGGGTTCGCCGCGTTGACCAGGCCGACCGGGGCCATGTACATCGCCGCACCGCAGTTGACGATGTTGCCGACGCCGGCCTCGCGGGGGTCGGCGTGGCCGTAGTGGAGGCGGGTCGCGAGCCACTTCTCCGCGAGGAAGATCCGGTGCAGGGGGATGGTCTCCGACTCCAGCTCCGGGATCCAGCGGGGGTTGGTCATCAGGTCGGGGACCAGGTGGTCGGCGATGGCGTACGCGTCGAGGTGGTCGCGGACGCGGTCGTACACCCGTACCAGCGCGTGGGTCATCAAGGTGTCGTCGGTGACGTGCCCGTCGCCCTTGTGGTACGGCGCGATGGGGCGGGCGGTGCGCCAGGCGTCGCCGTTCCAGGGGCCGACGATGCCGTGCACGCGGCCGCCGTGGCGTTCGAGGATCTGGTCGGGGGAGTAGCCCTCGACCGGACCGCCGAGGGCGTCGCCGACGGCGGCCCCGACCAGTGCTCCGGTGATCCGGTCGTCGAGCGAAGCTCCGGTGCTTTCTTCTCCTTTGGGCGTCATGCACCGAATCATCCACCTGGACGGGCCGGTTGTGTGGCTTCCAGGAGTCCGGCGAGTTCCACCAGGTCCGTGCCGGTGAGGCGGGGGAGGGCGCAGCCGGACAGGGTGCGGCAGGCGTCCCGCCAGGACGGCGGGATCGTTGTCGCGCCGCCGAGTGCGCCGGTGAGCGCGCCGGCCAGGGCGGGGGCCGAGTCGGCGACCCGGGAGAGGCAGGCGGCCGCGGGCACGGCCTCGGCGATCCGGCCGCGCGCGGCGGTGGCGAGGGCGAGGGCGACCGGGACGGTTTCCGCGGCGGCGATGCCGTAGCTGTAGACGTGGTCGACGATTTGGTGTTCGAGGAGGGGGATCAGGGCGAACGCGGAGTCCGCGGTGCCGGCGAGGGTGAGGGCGTGCCGGGCGTTGCGGCCGATCTCGGTGGCCTCGGGGAGTTCGGTGAGGGCCGCGGCCACGCAGGTTTCGACCTCGGCGCCGACGAGGGCGAGGGCGAGGGCGGCGGCCATCGCGCGGGCGCCGTGCACTCCGTCGCCGTCCTGGGTGTAGCGGGCGTCGAACTCGGCGAGGTCGGCGGCGCGTTGGGGGTCGCCGGGGTGCGCGACGGCGAGGGCGCAGGCGCGGACGCAGGCGGCGTCGTCGAAGTAGTGCGGGTTGTCGTGGCCGGTGGCGGGCGGGCGCAGGCCGGCGGCGAGGTTGCCGAGGCCGGCGCGGACCGAGATGCGGGCGCGCAGGGGGAGCACGGCCGACTCGATCTCCGGGGCGCGTTCGGCCGCGGCGGCGACCTCGGAGGCGACGGCGGTCCAGGTGAGGTCGATGGCGGCACGGGTACGGAGCTCGCGGCTGAGGTCGCCGAGGAGGGTGTCGTCGCCGGCGCGCAGCACGGCCTCGGCGGCGAAGGCGGCCCACTCGGCGTCGTCGGAGGGGCCGAGGCGGAGCGGCTCGGGGGGCTGGTTGAGGGCGATGGGGACGGGGAGGGTGGTGGTCGCGTTGTGCTCGGCGAAGGTGTCGAGTTCGCGGGTGAGGCGGCGGGTCCACTCGGGCATGCGGGAGGCGCGGTGCCGCGCGGAGGGCCAGCCGGCGGCGTCGCCCGCCGCGAGGCCGAGGAGGAGCCCCTCGATACGACGCCGGTTCACCGGAGCCCCTCGCCGCACCCGGCCCCCAGGGGACTCCGCCCTCTGGATCCCCGTGACCTCGTCCGCCCACCACCCGACTCGGCCGGCAGAAAGGCGGCCGCCGGTGGCGGCTCGGTGGGGGTGAGGACGGGTGGTTCGGGGTGCGGCTCGGCCGGCAGCAGGGCTGACGTGACGGTCTGAGGTTCGCTCGGCGGAAACGCCGGCATGGCGGACCCCGGTCCCGTCCGTCCCGCAGCCGCAGCCGCAGCCGCAGCACCAGCAGCAGTCGCAGCACCAGCTGTAGCACCAGCCCCAGCTGATGCCGCAGACCCAGCCGCTGCCGCGGCCGTCAGCAGTTCCGCGACCTCCAGCACATGGTGCCCCGCCATCGACGGCAGGCAGCTCCCGCGTACCGGGCCGATCGCCGCCCCCCACTCCCGTGGGATCGCCGTCTCCCCCCGGGTCGCTCCGGCCAGCGCGCCGGCCACCGCGGCCGTGGTGTCCGCGTCGCGCCCCATGTTGACGGCCGTCAGCACCGCGTCGCGGAAGTCGCCGTCCGCCGCGGCGTACGCGCCGAAGGCCAGGGCCACCGCCTCCGGGGCCAGGTCGGTCCACGGGTAGCCGCCGATGACCACCGCGGAGCGGACCGCCCGCTCGCCGCGGTGGGCCACCGAGACGGCCCGGCGCAGGGAGCGGGCCGTCCAGGAGTCGTCCGGGATCACCGCGAGCGCCGCGGCGACCACCGCCGTGGGCGGGGCGCCCGCCATCGCCGCCGCGACCCCCGCCGCCACCGCCTGGCCGCCGTAGATGCCCTCGCCCTCGTGGCTCACCGAGCCGTCGACGGCGACGAGCCGGGCCGCCTCGGCGGGGCGGCCCGCCGCGAAGACGCCGAAGGGCGCCGCCCGCATGGCCAGTCCGTCGCTCCAGGCGTGCCGGTGCTGGGCGGAGATGGGGGCGGCGAGACCCCGGCGGAGGTTCTCCAGGGTGCCGCGTTCGCTGAAGCCGGCGCCCTTGAAGGGGCCCTCGGCGCGGTCGGCGATCCACTCGTGCCAGGCCGCCTCGACGTGGGCCGGGGTGAGCGCGGAGCCGTGCCGGGCGAGGAGGAGGCCGGAGAAGATCGCGTACTCGGTGTCGTCCGTACCGGCGGGACGGTCGGTCACGTATCCCGTGATGCGGCCCCAGCGGGCGCGGATCTCGGAGGGCTTCATGTTCTCCGCCGGTGCCCCGAGCGCGTCTCCCACGGCCAGGCCCAGGAGCGCGCCCCGCGCTCGGTCGTGCAGCTCCGGGGCGCGCTCGTCGGGGGCGGGGACCGGCGGGGTGCAGACGATCGGTGACATGGGCGGGCCTCTCCGGGAGGGGCTTCGCGCGGGGGCGCGGAACCGTTTGCGGATGTGTCCCACCAACGGCGGTTGACCGCAGCCTGAAGGGCCTCTACATCACCCGGTCGACATCTGTGCAGCACCTCGCACGTGTGAGCGGAGAGAGGTAAAACCGCAGGTTAGCCCAGCCTTTCCTTGCTGGCGGCGGGGAATGCGGGGGCGTAGCGTCAGAGTTGTCAAAAGATAGAACATGTCCAAACTTAGCTTTGCCTCAGCTTATTCGGGGCATGCGGCGAGACCTTTTGGGGGACCCTTCATGGCCGTCATCGAGACGCAGGCGACTCTGCACGAAGCCCACCGTGACAACCACACCCACCGGGATGTGAACGGGGGCTGGCTGCGGCCCGCCGTCTTCGGTGCCATGGACGGACTCGTCTCCAACCTCGCCCTGATGACCGGCGTGGCCGGCGGCGCCGTCGGCCACCAGACCATCGTGATCACCGGGCTCGCGGGTCTTGCCGCCGGCGCCTTCTCGATGGCCGCCGGCGAGTACACCTCCGTCGCCTCGCAGCGCGAGCTCGTCGAGGCCGAGCTGGACGTGGAGCGCCGGGAGCTGCGCAGGCACCCGCAGGACGAGGAGGCCGAGCTGGCCGCGCTGTACGAGGCGCGAGGCGTCGAGCCGGCGCTGGCCCGGGAGGTCGCCCGGCAGCTGTCCGCCGACCCCGAGCAGGCGCTGGAGATACACGCCAGGGAAGAACTCGGCATCGACCCCGGGGACCTGCCCTCGCCGCTGGTTGCCGCCGTCTCCTCCTTCGGGTCGTTCGCGCTCGGCGCGCTGCTGCCCGTGCTGCCGTTCCTGCTCGGCGCGACCGCGCTCTGGCCCGCCCTGCTGCTGGCCTTCGCCGGGCTGTTCGGCTGCGGTGCCGTGGTGGCCAAGGTGACCGCGCGGACCTGGTGGTTCAGCGGTCTGCGGCAGCTCGCGCTGGGGGGCGCGGCGGCCGGTGTGACGTACGCCCTGGGCACCCTTTTCGGGACGGCCGTAGGATAGGGCGACTGGTAGCTATGCGTTGGGCCGCATAAATACCCGTTACTCGCTGGTTTCGAATGCTTAACCACTGGGCATGAGCCGTAAGCGCCGCAGGCAATGAGGCCTGCCATGCACCTGTGGGGTGGCGCGACGCCCACCCCGCCCCTGCGGACCGATGGACACGGATCTGTCCGGATCGGTCCCCCACCACCTTCACCGCTTTGCGCGGTACGTCGCCGTAAACCCCTGCGGCGTCCGCATGTTGGAACGGTGTATCCAGTTCCCGAGAACCGCTCCATCATGTAACCTGCGTGAAATTTCGCAACAAAAACGCAGAGGGCCAGCGTCGTCCCTCGGCACCTGCTATACGCCACTGACGACGACGGGAGAGCCGATGCGTACGCCGCGCCAGCCGTCCCAGCACTCCACGAACGGCCGAAACTGGTCGTTCATGGATGCTCGCCCTGCTGCGCAGGGTATGTACGACCCCCGCAACGAGCGCGACGCCTGCGGCGTCGGCTTCGTGGCCACCCTCACCGGCGAGGCGAGCCATGCGCTGGTCGAGCAGGCGCTCACGGTTCTGCGCAACCTGGAGCACCGCGGCGCGACCGGCTCCGAGCCCGACTCCGGCGACGGTGCGGGCCTGCTCTCCCAGGTGCCCGACGCCTTCTTCCGTGAGGTGGCCGGATTCGAACTGCCGACGGCCGGTGCGTACGCCGTGGGTATCGCCTTCCTGCCCGAGGACGGCACGCAGGACGCCGTCTCGCAGATCGAGACGATCGCGGCCGACGAGGGCCTCACCGTCCTCGGCTGGCGCGAGGTCCCGGTCGCCCCGCAGCTGCTGGGCGCCACCGCCCGCTCCACCATGCCGGTCTTCCGGCAGGTGTTCGTGACTGACGGCGCCAGCGAGGGCATCGCGCTGGACCGCAGGGCGTTCGTGCTGCGCAAGCGCGCCGAGCGGGAGGCGGGCGTCTACTTCCCCTCGCTGTCCGCGCGGACCATCGTCTACAAGGGCATGCTGACCACCGGCCAGCTGGAGCCCTTCTTCCCGGACCTGTCCGACCGCCGCTTCGCATCCGCGATCGCGCTCGTGCACTCCCGGTTCTCCACCAACACCTTCCCGTCGTGGCCGCTCGCCCACCCCTACCGGTTCGTCGCCCACAACGGTGAGATCAACACCGTCAAGGGCAACCGCAACTGGATGCGGGCCCGCGAGTCGCAGCTGGTCTCCGACCTGTTCGGCCCGCAGGAGAAGCTGGACCGGGTCTTCCCGATCTGTACGCCCGACGCCTCCGACTCGGCCTCCTTCGACGAGGTGCTGGAGCTCCTGCACCTCGGCGGGCGTTCGCTGCCGCACTCCGTGCTGATGATGATCCCGGAGGCGTGGGAGAACCACGACTCCATGGACCCGGCCCGGCGCGCCTTCTACGGCTTCCACGCCACGATGATGGAGCCCTGGGACGGCCCCGCCTGCGTCACCTTCACCGACGGCTCCCAGGTCGGCGCCGTTCTCGACCGCAACGGTCTGCGTCCCGGCCGCTACTGGGTCACCGACGAGGGCCTGGTCGTCCTCGGCTCCGAGGTCGGCGTCCTCGACATCGACCCCGCCAGGGTCGTCCGCAAGGGCCGGCTGCAGCCCGGCCGGATGTTCCTCGTCGACACCGTCGAGCACCGCATCATCGAGGACGACGAGATCAAGGCCGGCCTCGCCGCCGCGCAGCCGTACGCGGAGTGGCTGGAGGCCGGCGAGATCGAGCTGGGCGACCTGCCCGAGCGCGAGCACATCGTGCACACCCACGCCTCGGTCACCCGCCGCCAGCAGACCTTCGGCTACACCGAGGAGGAGCTGCGCGTCATCCTCGCGCCGATGGCCAAGGCCGGCGCCGAGCCGATCGGCTCCATGGGCACCGACTCGCCCATCGCCGCGCTGAGCGAGCGCCCGCGGCTGCTCTTCGACTACTTCACCCAGCTCTTCGCGCAGGTCACCAACCCGCCGCTGGACGCGATCCGGGAAGAGCTCGTCACTTCGCTGCGCAGCTCGCTGGGCCCCGCGGGCAACCTGCTCGACCCGAACGCCGCGTCCTGCCGCTCGGTCGTGCTGCCCTTCCCGGTGATCGACAACGACGAGCTGGCCAAGCTCATCCACATCAACGCCGACGGCGACATGCCCGGCTTCAAGGCCGCGACCCTGTCCGGCCTGTACCGGGTCTCCGGCGGCGGCGACTCGCTCGCCGCGCGCATCGAGGAGATCTGCGCCGAGGCCGACGCGGCCATCGAGAACGGCGCCCGGCTGATCGTCCTGTCGGACCGGCACTCGGACGCCGAGCACGCGCCGATCCCGTCGCTGCTGCTCACCGCGGCCGTCCACCACCACCTCATCCGCACCAAGCAGCGCACCCACGTGGGCCTGCTCGTCGAGGCCGGTGACGTCCGCGAGGTCCACCACGTCGCCCTGCTGATCGGCTTCGGCGCCGCCGCCGTCAACCCGTACCTGGCCATGGAGTCCGTCGAGGACCTGACCCGCGCGGGCACCTTCCTGCCGGGCATGGAGGCCGAGCAGGCCATCCGCAACCTGATCTACGCCCTCGGCAAGGGCGTCCTGAAGGTCATGTCCAAGATGGGCATCTCCACGGTCGCCTCCTACCGCGGCGCCCAGGTCTTCGAGGCCGTCGGTCTCGAGGCGGGCTTCGTCGACAAGTACTTCAACGGCACCGCCTCCAAGATCGGCGGCGTCGGCATCGACGTCATCGCCAAGGAGGTCGCCGCCCGCCACGCCAAGGCCTACCCGGCCTCCGGCATCGCACCGGCGCACCGCGCCCTCGACATAGGCGGCGAGTACCAGTGGCGCCGCGAGGGCGAGCCGCACCTGTTCGACCCGGAGACGGTCTTCCGCCTCCAGCACTCGACGCGTGCCAACCGCTACGACATCTTCAAGAAGTACACGGACCGCGTGAACGAGCAGTCCGAGCGGCTGATGACGCTCCGCGGCCTGTTCGGCTTCAAGACGGGCCTTGAGGGGCGCCGGCCGATCCCCGTCGACGAGGTCGAGCCGGTCTCCGAGATCGTCAAGCGCTTCTCGACCGGTGCCATGTCCTACGGCTCCATCTCGCGCGAGGCCCACGAGACCCTCGCCATCGCCATGAACCAGCTGGGCGGCAAGTCCAACACCGGTGAGGGCGGCGAGGACCCGGACCGCCTCTACGACCCGGCGCGCCGGTCCGCCATCAAGCAGGTGGCCTCCGGCCGCTTCGGCGTGACCTCGGAGTACCTGGTCAACGCGGACGACATCCAGATCAAGATGGCCCAGGGCGCCAAGCCCGGCGAGGGCGGTCAGCTGCCCGGCCACAAGGTCTACCCGTGGGTCGCCAAGACCCGGCACTCCACCCCGGGCGTCGGCCTGATCTCCCCGCCGCCGCACCACGACATCTACTCCATCGAGGACCTGGCCCAGCTGATCCACGACCTCAAGAACGTGAACCCGCAGGCGCGGATTCACGTCAAGCTGGTCTCCGAGGTCGGCGTCGGCACGGTCGCGGCCGGTGTGTCCAAGGCGCACGCGGACGTGGTGCTCATCTCCGGCCACGACGGCGGCACGGGTGCCTCCCCGCTGACCTCGCTGAAGCACGCGGGCGGCCCCTGGGAGCTCGGCCTCGCCGAGACCCAGCAGACCCTGCTGCTCAACGGCCTGCGGGACCGCATCGTCGTGCAGACCGACGGCCAGCTGAAGACCGGCCGTGACGTCGTCATCGCCGCGCTGCTCGGCGCCGAGGAGTTCGGTTTCGCGACCGCGCCGCTCGTCGTCTCCGGCTGCATCATGATGCGCGTCTGCCACCTCGACACCTGCCCGGTCGGCGTCGCCACCCAGAACCCGGTGCTGCGCGACCGCTTCTCCGGCAAGGCCGAGTACGTGGTGAACTTCTTCAGGTTCATCGCCGAGGAGGTCCGCGAGATCCTCGCCGAGCTGGGCTTCCGCACCATCGAGGAGGCCGTCGGCCACGCGGAGGCGCTGGACGTCACCCGTGCCGTCGACCACTGGAAGGCGCAGGGCCTGGACCTGGCCCCGCTCTTCTACGTGCCCGAACTCCCCGAGGGCGCGGCCCTGCACCGGACCGTCGCACAGGACCACGGCCTGGAGAAGGCCCTGGACAACGAGCTGATCAAGCTCGCCTCCGACGCCCTGGCCGCGTCCAGCGCCATCGACGCCCAGCCGGTGCGCGCCCAGATCAAGGTCCGCAACATCAACCGCACGGTCGGCACCATGCTCGGCCACGAGGTGACGAAGAAGTTCGGCGGCGCGGGCCTGCCCGACGACACCATCGACATCACCTTCACCGGCTCGGCCGGCCAGTCCTTCGGCGCCTTCCTGCCGCGCGGTGTCACGCTCCGCCTGGAGGGCGACGCCAACGACTACGTCGGCAAGGGCCTCTCCGGCGGCCGTGTCATCGTCCGTCCGGACCGGGCCGCCGACCACCTCGCCGAGTACTCCACCATCGCGGGCAACACCATCGCGTACGGCGCGACCGGCGGCGAGCTGTTCCTGCGCGGCCGGACCGGCGAGCGGTTCTGCGTCCGCAACTCCGGCGCGCTGGTGGTCTCGGAGGGCGTGGGCGACCACGGCTGCGAGTACATGACCGGCGGCCACGCGGTGGTCCTCGGCGAGACGGGCCGCAACTTCGCGGCCGGCATGTCCGGCGGCGTCGCCTACGTCATCGACCTGAACCGCGACAACGTCAACGTCGCCAGCGTGGACGCGATCGAGGCCCTGGACGACGCGGACAGGCAGTGGCTGCACGACGTGGTGCGCCGGCACGCCGAGGACACCGGCTCCACGGTCGCCGACAAGCTGCTCGCCGACTGGGACACGGCCGTGCAGCGGTTCAGCAAGATCATCCCCAGCACGTACAAGGCAGTGCTCGCCGCCAAGGACGCCGCCGAGCGAGCCGGTCTCTCCGAGACCGAGACCCACGAGAAGATGATGGAGGCGGCGATCAATGGCTGACCCGAAGGGCTTCCTGAACCACGGCCGTGAGGTCGCCAAGACCCGTCCCGTCACCGAGCGCGTCAAGGACTGGAACGAGGTCTACGTCCCGGGCTCGCTGCTGCCGATCATCAGCAAGCAGGCCAGCCGGTGCATGGACTGCGGCATCCCGTTCTGCCACAACGGCTGTCCGCTCGGGAACCTGATCCCCGAGTGGAACGACTTCGCCTACCGCGAGGACTGGACGGCGGCGTCGGAGCGCCTGCACGCCACGAACAACTTCCCGGAGTTCACGGGCCGCCTGTGCCCGGCCCCGTGCGAGTCGGCGTGCGTGCTCGGCATCAACCAGCCGGCCGTCACCATCAAGAACGTCGAGGTCTCCATCATCGACCAGGCGTGGGAGGCCGGGACCGTCGCCCCGCAGGCCCCCGAGCGCCTGTCCGGCAAGACCGTCGCCGTCATCGGCTCGGGCCCCGCGGGCCTGGCCGCCGCCCAGCAGCTGACCCGGGCCGGCCACACGGTCGCCGTCTACGAGCGCGCCGACCGCGTCGGCGGCCTGCTCCGCTACGGCATCCCCGAGTTCAAGATGGAGAAGCGGCACATCAACCGCCGTATCGAGCAGATGCGCGCGGAGGGCACCCGCTTCCGTACCGGTATCGAGATCGGCGTCGACCTCAAGGCGACCGACCTGAGGAAGCGGTACGACGCGGTCGTCATCGCCGCCGGCGCCACGACCGCCCGCGACCTCCCGGTCCCCGGCCGCGAGCTCAAGGGCGTCCACCAGGCGATGGAGTACCTGCCGCTGTCGAACAAGGTCCAGGAGGGCGACTACGTCACCTCCCCGATCTCGGCCGAGGGCAAGCACGTGGTCGTGATCGGCGGCGGCGACACCGGCGCGGACTGCGTGGGCACCGCCCACCGCCAGGGCGCGGCCTCCGTCACCCAGCTGGAGATCATGCCCCGGCCGGGCGAGGACCGGGCACCGCACCAGCCGTGGCCGACCTTCCCGATGCTCTACAAGGTCACCTCGGCGCACGAGGAGGGCGGCGAGCGGGTCTACTCCGTCTCCACCACCCACTTCGAGGGCGACGAGGACGGCAACGTCCAGTGGCTGCACCTCACCGAGGTGGAGTTCGTCGACGGCAAGCTGACCCCGAAGCCGGGCACCGAGCGGAAGATCCCGGCCCAGCTGGTCACCCTGGCCATGGGCTTCACCGGCACCGACCGGGTGAACGGTGTCGTGGACCAGTTCGGTCTTGAGCTCGACGAGCGCGGCAACGTCGCCCGCGACGCCGACTTCCAGACCAACGTCCCCGGTGTCTTCGTCGCCGGTGACGCCGGCCGCGGCCAGTCCCTGATCGTCTGGGCCATCGCCGAGGGCCGCTCGGCCGCCAAGGGCGTCGACCGCTTCCTCACCGGCGCCAGCGACCTCCCGGCCCCGATCCGCCCGACGGACCGCTCACTGATGGTCTGAGCCACACCTCAACAGACGTCCCGTACAAAGGCGTACGGAACACAGACGGCGCCTGCCCCACAGTCCCCGACCGGACGACCGGGCAGGCGCCGCCGCCTTTCCGCGATCAAGTAACCTCGGCCTCCTGAACCAGGGGCGAGGGGGAGCAGGACATGGCCGCGATCAGTCTCAGCAAGGTGGAGCAGACCGCGCCCGCGCTGGTCGGCTCGTACCGGTCGGCCGGGATCTCCCTCACCAAACACGGACTCGACGGACTGCGGGCCGCCGTCTACCTGGTCGTCGACTACTCCGGTTCGATGAAGCCCTACTACGCGGACGGCAGCGTGCAGGCCCTCGCCGACCGGGTCCTCGGCCTCTCCGCGCACCTGGACGACGACGGTCAGGTCCCCGTCGTCTTCTTCTCCACGGACATCGACGCGGTCACCGACATCAAGCTGGCCGAACACACCGGCCGGATCGAGAAGATCGCGGCCGGGCTCGGGCACATGGGCAAGACCAGCTACCACCTGGCCATGGACGCCGTGATCGACCACTACCTGGACAGCGGGTCCACCGCGCCCGCCCTGGTCGTCTTCCAGACCGACGGCGGCCCGATCAACAAGCTCGCCGCGGAACGCTACCTGTGCAAGGCGGCCAGGCTGCCGCTGTTCTGGCAGTTCGTCGGCTTCGGTGACCCGCACAGCAAACAGTTCGACTTCCTGCGCAAGCTCGACGAACTGGCGGTGCCGGGGAAGCGGGCGGTGGACAACGCGGGCTTCTTCCACGCCGGTTCGGACCCGCGGAAGGTGCCGGACGGCGAGCTGTACGACCGTCTCGTCGGCGAGTTCCCGCAGTGGCTGGCGGCGGCGCGGGCGGCGGGCATCGTCGGGGCGGGCTGAGTTTACGTCGCACCGTTGGCTGTAGCGCTCCGGCGTGCCACCCTGAGGGGTGATCCGGCGGGGAGGCGACGCGACGTATGGACGACGCGGCACGAACGGTGAACGGACAGGCACGGGTGGGAAGTTCCGCGGACCGAGCGGAGCCGCCCGGCAAGGGTGAGAAGCTCGCGGACTGGGCGGACGGCCGGCTCGGGATCTACGCCCTGGCCAAGGCGAACATGCGCAAGGTGTTCCCGGACCACTGGTCCTTCATGCTGGGCGAGATCTGCCTCTACAGCTTCCTCATCCTGATCCTCACCGGCATCTACCTCACCCTGTTCTTCGAGCCCAGCGGCGCCGAGGTCGTCTACCACGGCACCTACCAGCCGCTGAACGGCATCATCATGACCAAGGCGTACGAGTCGACGCTGCACATCAGCTTCGACGTGCGCGGCGGCCTGCTGATCCGGCAGATCCACCACTGGGCGGCGCTGGTCTTCGTGGCCGGCATGGTCGTCCACATGATGCGGGTGTTCTTCACCGGTGCCTTCCGCAAGCCGCGCGAGGTCAACTGGCTGTTCGGCTGGCTGCTGCTGTTCCTCGCCATCCTCACCGGCCTGACCGGCTACTCGCTCCCCGACGACCTGCTCTCCGGCACCGGCGTCCGGTTCGCCGACGGCGCGATCCTCTCGATCCCGATCGTCGGCTCGTACCTCTCGTTCTTCCTGTTCGGCGGGGAGTTCCCGGGCCACGACATCATCTCGCGGTTCTTCCCGATCCACGTGCTGCTGCTGCCCGGGATCATGCTGGGACTGGTCGTCGCCCACCTGATCCTGGTCTTCTACCACAAGCACACCCAGTACCCCGGGCCCGGACGCGACCAGAAGAGCGTGGTCGGCATGCCCTTCCTGCCGGTCTACATGGCCAAGGCCGGCGGCTTCTTCTTCCTGGTCTTCGGGATCCTCGCGCTCATCGGCGGCATCGCCACCATCAACCCGGTGTGGGCCTTCGGCCCCTACCGCCCCGACCTGGTCACCACCGGCGCCCAGCCCGACTGGTACCTGGGCTTCTCCGAGGGGCTGATCCGCGTCATGCCCGGCTGGGAGATCAACGCCTGGGGCCACACGCTGGAGCCGGGCGTCTTCATCCCCTTCTCGCTCTTCCCGCTGTTCATGCTGGCCATCGGCGTCTACCCGTTCATCGAGGCGTGGATCACCGGCGACAGGCGCGAGCACCACATCCTGGACCGGCCGCGCAACGCGCCGGTCCGCACCGGCCTCGGCGTGGCCTGGCTCAGCGAGTACTTCGTGCTGCTGATCGGCGGCGGCAACGACATCGTCGCCACCCATCTCCACCTCTCCATCAACTCGATCACCTGGTTCGTCCGGATCTCCGTCTTCGTCGTCCCCGTCCTCGCTTTCGTCATCACCAAACGCATCTGCCTCGGCCTGCAGCGCCGGGACCGTGACAAGGTCCTGCACGGCAGGGAGACCGGCCTCATCAAGATGCTCCCGCACGGCGAGTACATCGAGGTCCACGAACCGCTCGGCCAGGGCAGCCTGTTCGTCCTCACCCAGCACGAACAGAACCCGCCGTACGAGATCGGGCCGCTGGAGGACGCGAACGGCGTACGGCGCAAGGTCACGCTCGCCCAGCGGGTACGGGCGAGTATGGCGAAGGGGATGTACGGCCCGGACACCCACATCCCGAAGCCGACGAAGGAGGAGTACCGGGAGATCACGAGCGGGGATCACCACTAGAGACGCCCCGAGGGCAGGCGCCCCGGCCGAAGGCCGGGGGTGGAAGGCCGGGGGTGGAAGGCCGGGGGTGGAAGGCCGGGGGTGGAACCGCGCGACCGGCCACGGACGGCACGCAGCTCACCCGCGGCCTTCGAGTATCACCCCTCGGCAGTCCTCGGGCGCCCCCCAGGCACCGCGCAGCGCACGTGCCTTGGTCAGCCACAACGACAGGTCGTACTCCGCCGTGTAACCGATCGCCCCGTGCAGCTGCAGCGCGGCCCGCGCCCCGGCGTACGCCGCCTCGCACGCGCCGAGCTTCGCCGCCGCCACGTCCGCCGGCGCCATCGTGACCGCCGCCCCGAACACCAGCGGCCGTGCGAACTCCAGCGCGATCTTCACATCGGCCAGTCGATGCCGGACCGCCTGGAACGACCCGACAGGCACGCCGAACTGGGTCCGCTGCTTGACGTACGCCACCGTTCTGTCGAGCAGGGCCAGCCCCACCCCCAGCGCCTGCGCGGCCGTGGCCAGCCGGGCCCAGGTCAGTGCCTGCGCCCACGGCGGCTCCGCACCGAGCAGCTCACCGACCGGAAACAGCGGGGCGAGCCGGCGCGCGGGGTCCAGGGACCGGCGTACCGCCCCGGCGCCGGAGGACAGCAGCAGGCCCTCCGGCGCTGCCGCGAGCCGCACATCCGCCGCGTCCCCGTCCAGTGCCAACCCGTAACCGTGCTGCTCGAACGCCACCGTCGCCACCGTCCCGCCCGACGCGATCCCCGGCAGGAACCGCTTGGCGAGGCCGGCGCCGTCATCGAGCAGCACCGCCGCCGCCACCGTCTCCGCCAGCGGCCCCGGCACCGCGAACCGCCCCAACTCCACGAACGCGACGGCGAGTTCGACGGCCCGGCGACCCACCCCGCCGTACTCCTCCGGCACCGCGAGCCCGAACACCCCCGCCTCGCCGAGCCGGCCCCACAGCGCCCGCCCGCTCGCCTGCTCGCCGCGGCTCCAGTCGCGTATCACCACCGGCGTGTCCGCCGCCGTCAGCAGCGCCCGCAGGGCGTCGGCGAAGTCGCGCTGCCCGGTGTCGGGGAGGAAACGCATGTCAGCGGCGTCCCTTCGGCAGGCCGAGCAGCCGCTCGGCGATGATGTCGCGCTGGATCTCGTTGGTGCCCGCGTAGACCGGCCCGGCCAGGGAGAAGACATAACCCTCCGACCACGGTGTGTCGGCCAGTTCGCCCTCCGTGCCCAGCAGGTCGAGCGCCGTCTCGTGCAGCGCCAGGTCCAGCTCCGACCAGAACACCTTGTTCAGGCTGGACTCCGGGCCGAGCGACCCGCCGTCCAGGAAGCGGGCGGCGGCCGCGTAGGTGAACAGCTGATACGCGCGGGCGCCGACGACGGCGTCGGCCACCCGGGCCGCGGCCGACTCCGGTTCGCCCCGCGCCCGCCAGAGGTCCCGCAACCGGTCGGCGGCGGCCAGGAACCGCCCCGGCGACCGCAGGGTCAGCCCCCGCTCGTTCCCCGCGGCCGACATCGCGATCCGCCAGCCCTGGCCCGGCTCGCCGATCACGTCGTCGTCGGGCACGAACACCTCGTCCAGGAAGAGCTCCGCGAACGCCGGCTTCCCGTCGAGACGGCCGATCGGACGCATGGTCACCCCGGGCGCGCGCAGGTCGAACATCAGGTACGTGAGGCCCTGATGCGGTCTGGGCGTGCGGGGCTCGCTGCGGAACAGTCCGAACGCGCGGTCGGCGAAGGCCGCCCGTGACGACCAGGTCTTCTGGCCGGTGAGCAGCCAGCCGCCGTCCGTCCGCACGGCCCTGGACGTGAGGGAGGCCAGGTCGGAACCCGCCTCGGGCTCGGACCAGGCCTGCGCCCAGACCACTTCCCCGGTGGCCATCGGCGGCAGCACCCGCGCGCGCTGCTCCTCGGTGCCGTGGTCGAAGAGGGTCGGTGCGAGCAGGCTGATGCCGTTCTGGCCGACCCGGCCCGGCGCGCCCGCCGCCCAGTACTCCTCCTCGAAGACCAGCCATCGCAGCAGCCCCGCGCCCCGGCCGCCGTACTCCTTCGGCCAGGACACCACCGACCAGCGGTCCGCCGCCAGTTCGGCCTCCCAGACGCGGTGCGCGGCGAAGCCCTCGGCGGTCTCCAGGGACGGAGGCGGGGGGTCGGGTACGTGCTCCGCCAGCCACGCGCGGGCCTCGGTGCGGAACTCCTCGTCCGCCGGGCTGTGGGTCAGGTCCACGGTCGCCGTCACCATCCTTCCCTAACAAGTGTTTGGTAGGTTAGCGTGGGGTCATGACAGGCGTCGAGAGTCCGGAGTACGTGCCCGGGCACGGGCTGCTCAAGGGGCGCACCGCCGTGATCACCGCCGCGGCCGGGGCGGGGATCGGCGGGGCGACCGCGCGCCGCTTCCTGGAGGAGGGCGCCCGCGTGCTGATCAGCGACGCGCACGCGCGGCGCCTGAAGGAGTACGCAGCCGAGCTGGCCGGCGAGCATCCGGGCGCCGTGACCGCGGTCCCGTGCGACGTGACCGAAGAGCCCCAGGTCCAGGGGCTCTTCGACACCGCCGTGCGGGAGCACGGACGGCTGGACATCGTGGTCAACAACGCCGGTCTCGGCGGGACCTCGGCCCTCGTCGACATGACGGACGACCAGTGGACGCGCGTCCTGGACGTCACCCTCAACGGCACCTTCCGGTGCTCGCGGGCCGCCCTGCGGCACTTCCGCGAGGGCGGGCAGGGCGGGGTGATCGTCAACAACTCCTCCGTCGTCGGCTGGCGCGCCCAGGCCGGCCAGGCCCACTACGCCGCCGCCAAGGCCGGCGTGATGGCGCTGACCCGGTGCACGGCGATCGAGGCCGCCGGGTACGGCGTGCGGGTCAACGCGGTGGCGCCGAGCCTCGCCATGCATCCGCACCTGGTGAAGGTGACCTCGGCCGAACTGCTGGCGGAGCTCACCGCCCGCGAGGCCTTCGGACGGTACGCCGAACCCTGGGAGGTGGCCAACGCGATCGTCTTCCTGGCGTCCGGCTACTCCTCGTACCTCACCGGAGAGGTCGTCTCCGTCAGCAGCCAGCACCCGTAGGACGAGAATGTACCCGTGCCGACCAAGAAGAAGCCCCAGGTGACCGCCGCCCCCGCCCGGCGCCGCGAACTCCTCGAAACCGCCGCCGAGGTCTTCGCCGAGCAGGGCTACAACGCCACCACCGTGCGCAAGATCGCGGACCACGCGGGCATGCTCGCCGGCAGCCTCTACTACCACTTCGACTCCAAGGAATCGATGCTGGAGGAGATCCTGCGGACCTTCCTCGACGAGCTCTGGGACGGCTACGGCACCGTCCTGGACGCCGGGCTCGGTCCCCGTGAGACCCTCGAAGCCCTGGTCACCGAGTCGTTCCGGGAGATCGACCGGCACCGCGCCGCCGTCGCCATCTACCAGAAGGAGAGCAGGCAACTGGTCGCGCAGCAGCGGTTCGAGTTCCTCGCCGAGTCGCAGCGCAGGTTCGAGAAGGCATGGCTGTCGACGCTGGAGCGCGGGGTCGCCGCGCACGTCTTCCGCGCCGACCTCGACGTCCGCCTCACCTACCGGTTCGTGCGCGACACCGTGTGGGTCGCCGCCTCCTGGTACCGGCCCGGCGGACAGCACAGCCCGGAGGAGATCGCCCGCCAGTACCTGTCGATGGTGCTGGACGGGATCGCCGTCCGTGAGTAGCCCACCCATTCGTTGAAAGCCCCTTTCTGCCGAGGGAGTTGCCGATATGGCCGAGGCCTACATCGTCGAAGCGGTGCGTACGCCGGTCGGGCGGCGCAAGGGCGGACTGAGCGGGGTCCACCCGGCCGATCTGGGCGCCCATGTGCTGACCGCCCTGGTCGAGCGGTCGGGCGTGGACCCGGCCGCCGTCGAGGACGTCGTCTTCGGCTGCCTCGACGCGGTGGGGCCGCAGGCCGGCGACATCGCCCGGACCTGCTGGCTGGCGGCCGGGCTGCCCGAGGAGGTGCCCGGCGTCACCGTCGACCGCCAGTGCGGCTCCTCGCAGCAGGCCGTCCACTTCGCCGCACAGGCCGTCCTCTCCGGCACTCAGGACCTGGTGGTCGCGGGCGGCGTCCAGAACATGTCGCAGATCCCCATCGCCTTCGCCTCCCGCCAGGCCGCCGAGCCCCTGGGCCTGACCGAGGGCCCCTTCCTGGGCAGCGAGGGCTGGCGTTCCCGCTACGGCAGCCGGCCCGTCAACCAGTTCGCCGGCGCCGAGATGATCGCCGCCAAGTGGGGCATCAGCCGCCGGGACCAGGAGGAGTTCGCCCTGAACTCCCACCGCAGGGCACTGCGCGCCATCGACGAGGGCCGCTTCGAGCGGGAGATCGTGCCCTACGGCCCGGTCGCCGTGGACGAAGGCCCGCGCCGCGACACCTCCCTGGAGAAGATGGCCGCCCTGCAGCCGGTCGTCGACGGCGGCACCATCACCGCCGCCTGCTCCTCCCAGGTCTCCGACGGCGCCGCCGCCATGCTCCTCGCCTCCGAACGCGCCGTCCGCGAACACGGGTTACGCCCCCGGGCCCGCGTCCACCACCTCTCCGTCCGCGGCGAGGACCCCATCCGGATGCTCTCCGCCCCGATCCCGGCCACCGCCCACGCCCTCAAGAAGACCGGCCTCACCATCGACGCCATCGACCTCGTCGAGATCAACGAGGCCTTCGCCCCGGTCGTCCTCGCCTGGCTCAAGGAGACCGGCGCCGACCCCGCCAAGGTCAACGTCAACGGTGGCGCGATAGCCCTCGGCCACCCCCTCGGCGCCACCGGCGTCAAACTGATGACCACCCTCCTCCACGAACTGGAACGCACCGGCGGCAGGTACGGCCTGCAAACCATGTGCGAAGGCGGGGGGCAGGCGAACGTGACGATCATCGAGCGCATGTGACTGAAGCGGTGAAGGAGCGGCCGCCCGCATCGGCGGACGGAGTCCGCCGCAGGCCGCCGAAGCCTGGGAGGCCCCCTGGGGCCGAGCAGTGCGAGGGGGCCGTTGGAGAGGTGCCCAGGTGCGAGGGCGGGGGACAGGCGACGTGACGATCGTCGAGCGTCTGTAGGGCCTCACTTGAGGGCCGTCAGCCGTTCCCGTGTGTCCTCCGCCTCCTTCATGATCCGTCCCACCAGCTCCGCGCACGACGGCAGGTCGTCGATCACCCCGGCGACCTGCCCGGACGCCATCACCCCGAGATCCGCGCGGCCGTCCACCATCGCCGACCTGAGCAGCATCGGCGTGTTCGCGGCCAGCAGCACCTGACTCCAGGACAGTTCCTTGCCGTGCCGCAGGGCCAGGCCGTCCCGCACCATCTGCGGCCAGGTGAGCCCGGACAGCTTCCGGAACCCCGCCGCCCGCCGGATCGCGTGCAGCAGACCCCGGGCCCGGCCCGAGCGCTCCAGCGCGGTCACCAGATCGGTCCGCAGCATCCGGTGCGGCAGCCCGTCCACCGCCCTGGTCACCGTGACGTCCCTGACCGTCGCCGCCAGATACCGCGCCTTCACCGCGTCCGGCACCGTCGAGTCCGAGGTGAGCAGGAACCGGGTCCCCATCGCGACCCCCGCCGCGCCGTACGCCAGCGCCGCCACCAGCCCCCGGCCGTCGAAGAACCCCCCGGCGGCCACCACCGGTATCCGCACCGCGTCCACCACCTGCGGCAGCAGCACGCTCGTCGCCACCTCGCCGGTGTGCCCGCCGCCCTCGCCGCCCTGCACGATCACCGCGTCCGCGCCCCACGCCGCCACCTTCTCGGCATGCCGCCGCGCCCCCACGGACGGGATCACCACCACGCCCGCCTCCTTCAGCTCGGCGATCAGCTCGGGGGAGGGGGCGAGCGCGAAGGACGCCACCCGCACACCCCCGTCGATGATCAGCCGGACCCGGTCGCCGGCGTCGGCCGCGTCCGCCCGCAGGTTCACCCCGAACGGGGCGTCCGTACGGCACCGCACCTCGGCGATCGCCGCCCGCAGCTGGTCGAGGGTCATCGTGGCGGAGGCCAGGATGCCGAGGGCTCCGGCGGCGGCCGTCGCCGAGACCAGGCGGGGGCCCGCCACCCAGCCCATCCCGGTCTGCACGATCGGATACCGGACCCCGGCCAGCCGGGTCAGTGCCGTCTCCATCAGCCGGCGACCTCCCTCGTCCGCGCCCCGGCCGGATCCAGCACCTCGCGGATCAGCCGCAGCTCCTCCGGGGTCGGTTCCCGGGTGTACGGCACCTCGTCCGGGACGGCCGGCTCGAAGTCGGTCGCCTCCCGGACCTGGCCGACGCTCACCCCGGGATGCAGCGCCGCCAGCCGCATCGAGTGGTCCGGGGTCTCGAAGTCGAAGACGCCCAGGTCGGTGACGACCCGCGGGATGCGGTGGAAGCGCTCCGTGCCCGGGTGCGCGGCGACCCGGTCGTACCCCACCCCGCACACCATGTCGACCTGCGCCACGAACACCCGCCGGGAGTGCTTCGGGACCCAGTAACTCGTCGGGTTGTTGAGGGTGTTGAGCGGCGCGCCGCGCACCCCCAGCAGCTGGCGGCGGGGCCGGGACCAGTCGCCGACGCAGGAGATGTTCTGGTTGCCGTACCGGTCGAGCTGGCTCGCGCCCATCATCACGTGCCGGCGCCCGCCGGAGACCAGGGCGAGATGCTGCCGGTAGGGCAGCCAGCCCTCGGGTGTCCCGTCCGGGCGGACCAGCAGGGCCTCGCCGTCGGTCAGCAGCAGGTCCGGCGCGAAGGTCAGCCGGGCCAGGCGGGCGCCCAGGGACGGGATCAGGCCCATCGGGCTCGCCAGGATCTCACCGGAGCCGCGCCAGGCCTCGGCGCAGGCGATGACGCAGTACTCGGAGCGCAGCACCTGCGTGTGCGGTGTGTCCGTCACCCCTGCCCCTCCTGCCCTTCCTGTTCCTCCTGCCAGTTCCGCACCGCCGACCGGTACGCCTGCTCGTCCCCGGCCAGGAACCGCCCGGAGAACTCCGCCCAGGACGTCGTCGCGTACAGCCGCTGGAACGCCTCGTCCCGGCCGTAGTCGGGCGCGCAGGACGTGAAGTGTGCGCCGCCCGGCACCTCCACGACCCCCGTCACGTTCAGCCGCTTGACGAGCAGCGACTGCGGGGGCGCCTCCTTCGTCAGCTCGGCGGTGTCCACGATCCGTTCGCAGGAGACGTAGGCCGCGTCCGCCGCCTCGCAGAACAGGTCGTCGAAGTACGGGTCCGGGCCCAGGTACTGCCCGTTGCCCAGCCGGTCGGCGCGGTTGACGTGGACCAGGGCCGCGTCCAGGCGCAGGGCGGGCATCGCCACGAACGTCTCCCCGTCCTCGTACGGCGAGGTGACGGTCCGCAAGCCGGGGTTGACCCGCAGGACGTCCGAGCCGATCCCGGCGCGCACCGGCAGGAACGGCAGCCGGTTCGCGGCCGCGTGCAGGCCCCACATGAACATGCCCTCGTCGACCTCCATGAGCTCGAACGCCCCGCGCTCGCGCGCCGCGCGGTAGTGCGGTTCGAGCGGGACGGAGTCGAGGGTGACGAAGGGCGTCACCAGCTTGCGCACCAGGCCGGCCGCGACCAGCATCCCGACGTCCGGGCCGCCGTACGAGACCAGCGTCAGATCGTCGATGCCGCTCCGGAGTACCGCTCTGACCAGCGACATCGGCTTGCGCCGGGAACCCCAGCCGCCGATGCCGAGGGTCATGCCGCTGGTCAGCCGGGCGACGGCCTCGTCGGCGGTCATCGTCTTGTCAGTCACTCCCCGCACCCTCCTTCCCGAAGGTGTCGCGTACCCGGTCGGCCACCCCGCTGAGGGCGGCCTCGAAGGTGAAGCCCTGTTCGAAGCGGTAGCTGCGCCGCACGTCGACGGGGTCGATGCCGTTGATGGCGGCCTTGGCCAGGCGCAGCAGCCGGCCGTCCTTGGCGGCTATCTCCCGCGCCAGCTCCAGCGCCGCGGAGTCCAGTTCACCGCGGTCCACCACCCGCCACACCGAGCCGTGGGCGTGCAGCTCGGCCGCGGTCGCCGTGCGCGAGGTGTAGTACAGCGTCCGCATCAGATGCGGCGGGACCAGGCGGGCCAGGTGGGTGGCCGCGCCCAGGGCGCCCCGGTCCAGCTCCGGCAGCCCGAAGACGGCGTCCTCGCTCGCCACGATCGCGTCCGCGTTGCCCACCAGCCCTATCCCGCCGCCCAGGCAGAAGCCGTGCACCGCGGCCACCACCGGGGTCTCGCACTCGTACACCGCCGCGAAGGCCTCCGCGCAGCCCCGGTTGGCGCCGAGCAGTGCCGCGTTTCCGTCCGCCTGTATCTCCTTGATGTCCACACCCGCGTTGAAGCCCCGGCCCCGTGCCGTCAGCACGACACAACGGGTCGCCGGGTCGCGGCCCGCCGCGCGCACCGCGTCCGCCAGCGCGAACCAGCCGCGCACCGGCAGCGCGTTCACCGGGGGGTGGTCGACCGTGACGAGCGCGATGCCCTTTTCCGGAGACGAGGTGGAGACACCCATGGACGCATCAGCTACCTTCGCAGTCAGCTGCCTTTCCACCAAACATTTGTTAGGTGTGAGGCTTCGAAGCTAGCAGCCGGTGCGGACGAGCGGGAGGCCCTGTGGATAACTCGCCGAGCGGCAGGACGGTCGTCGTGACCGGCGGTACCCGGGGGGTCGGCGCCGGGATCGCGAGGGCCTTCGCCGAGACCGGCGCCCGGGTCCTGGCCTGCGCCCGCCGGCCGCCCGAACAACCCCTCGAAGGCGTCGAGTTCACCTCGCTAGACCTGCGCGACCCGCCCGCCGTGCGCGCCTTCTTCGACGCCCTGCCCCGCCTCGACGTGCTCGTCAACAACGCGGGCGGCGCCCCCTACCGGCGGCTCGCCGACGCGGACGCCGAGCGGCACGCCCGGGTGATCGAGCTGAACCTCCTCACCCCGCTGACCGCGTCCCTCGCCGCGTACGAGCACCTGCGGCGGGCCCGGGGAGCGGTGGTGATGATCGGCAGCGTGAGCGGCGGCCGCCCCTCGCCGGGCTCCGCCGCCTACGGCGCGGCCAAGGCGGGGCTGGAGAACCTCGCCCGGTCCATGGCGGTGGAGTGGGCGCCGGAGGTCCGGGTCAACACCCTCGTGGTCGGCATGGTCCGCACCGAACTGGCCGGCCTCCACTACGGCGGCCCGGACGGCCTCGACGCCGTCTCCCGCACCGTGCCGCTCGGCCGCCTCGCCGTCCCCTCCGACGTCGGCGCCGCCGCCGTCTTCCTCGCCTCCGGCGCGGCCGCCTACATCAGCGGGGCGAGCCTGCTCGTGCACGGGGGCGGCGAGCGGCCCGCCTTCCTCGACGCCGCAACTGCCAACAAGCCGTCCGACCGTTACGACCAGGAGGAGTGAGATGAACGGAATCTGCGCGGGCCGGGTCGTCGTCGTCACCGGCGCCGGCCGCGGGCTCGGCCGGGCCCACGCCCTCGCCTTCGCCGCCGAGGGCGCCCGGGTCGTCGTCAACGACCTCGGCGTCGGCCTCGACGGCGGGCCGGCGGCGGACAGTCCGGCCGGGGCCGTCGTGGCGGAGATCCGTGCGACGGGCGGCGAGGCGGTGGCGCACGGCGGGGACATCGCGACCGACGCCGGTGCCGAGTCGCTGGTGGCGGCGGCCCTGGACGCCTACGGCCGCCTCGACACCCTCGTCAACAACGCAGGCTTCCTCCGCGACCGCATGCTCGTCAACCTCGGCGAGGACGACTGGGACGCGGTCATGCGGGTGCACCTCAAGGGCCATTTCCTGCCGCTGCGGCACGCGGCCGCGCACTGGCGGGCCGAGGCCAAGGCGGGCCGCAGCCCGGTGGCCCGGATCGTCAACACCAGCAGCGGCGCGGGCCTGCTCGGCTCGGTCGGGCAGGGCAACTACAGCGCTGCCAAGGCCGGCATCGTCGGTCTCACCCTGGTCGCGGCGGCCGAGCTGGCCCGCTACGGCGTCCAGGTCAACGCCGTCGCCCCGGCCGCCCGCACCCGGATGACCGAGCGCGCCTTCGCCGCGGCCATGGCCGCCCCCGACGCCGGCTTCGACGCCATGGCCCCCGGGAACGTCGCCCCGCTCGTGGTCTGGCTCGGCTCCGCCGCGAGCGCCGGCGTCACCGGGCGGGTGTTCGAGGCGGAGGGCGGCCGGATCACCGTCATGGAGGGGTGGCGGCCCGGCCCGACCGCCGACAAGGGGGCCCGGTGGACCCCGGCGGAGGCGGGGGAGACGGCGCTGAAACTGCTGGCCGAGGCGGAGCCGCCGGGGGCGGTGTACGGGGCGTGAGACCGGGGGCGCGGGGTCCGGCGGGGTCTACGTGTCGCACTCCAGCACCGTCCGGCACAGTGAGCACCGGGCCCGGACCCGACCCCGCACCGGCACCCTGATCCGCTGGTGGCAGGTCGGGCACGGGAACGAGACCCGCAGCCGGCCGCCGCTGTCGGGGGTGAAGGCGTAGGAGGCACCGGGCTGCGAAGGCGGCGCGGCGGGGGCATGGCGGCGGTCCCGGGCGTAGCGGCGCCGGCCCGCCCACCCGGCCGCGCTGAGCGGCGGCTGTTCCGCGTCCTGGCGGGCCCTGGCCATGCCCTTCTGGTACGCGGTGTAGGCCTGCGGGCTGGTGAACCACACCGACGGGTCCTCGTGGAAGACGAGGGCGCGCTTGGCCAGCACGTAGCCGAACTCCTCCGGGGTGAGGTAGCCGAGCTTCTGGGAGGCCTCGCCGTGCTCCCGGTAGGCGTCCAGCAGCAGCCAGCCCGCCCCGAGGTAGGTGGTCGCCGTGTCGGTGAGGATCTCGTTCTCCCGGACACCCGGGAAGGACAGGTCCAGGCGGTGCAGGTAGACGTGCATCACCTCGTGGGCGAGGGCCGCGCCGATGTCCTCGCGGTGGGTGCGGAAACGGTCGTTCAGCTCGACGAAGTACTCCGGGCCCGCCGTGAGTTCGACGTTCGCCGCGTGCGTCATGTCCTTGAAGCCGACGATCATGCGGGCGTCGGGCAGCCGGAAGTGCCGGACGATCTCGCGGGCGACGCGCTGCGAGCCGAGGTGCAGGTCGTCGGTGTCGCAGAACGCGACGTCGGCGGGGACGACGCTGGTGGCGAAGGTCTGGACGGTGTCGTACGACAGCCGCCGGTACAACGCCGTGATGGCGGCCCGCACGGTGTCCAGGTGCGGGTAGCCGTGCTCTACCGGGCCGCCGTTCGCCACGTCTCCTACCCCCACGGACGCCGCTGGAGCTGTCTTTCACAGTATGCGGGGGACGGCGGGGATTGGGGGGCGGAAGGCTGCCCGGACACCGCGGGCCGGCGGGGGTCGACCGTGCCCACGCGGCGGAGCCGCAGGTCGACTACCGCCCCGCGCCCCTAGAGGGGCGCCAGCCGGACCGTTTCCCGTGCGGTGTCCTGCAGCTCCAGGACCCAGACCTCGTTCTCGCCCTCCTTCAGGACCGGGCCCGGCACGTAGAGCGACTGCTGCGGGCCCGTCGACCAGTAGCGGCCGAGGTTGAAGCCGTTGATCCAGACGAAGCCCCGGGTCCAGCCGGGGAGTTCCACGCGCGCGTCCCCTGCGCCGTGAATCGTCACCGTTGCCCGGTACAGGCCGGGCGTGCCGTCCTCCGGCGGCGGACCGAAGGGCACCGCCGCCACGCCCCCCTCGAACGCGTCCAGGTCGAGTCCACGCGCGCGTACCCCGTGCAGGAACTGGCGCTCGTGCAGGATGCCCCCGGTGATGCCCTTCGGCTCGCCCGAGCGCGGGCCGTAGTTGACGCGGCCCAGGGACTCCACCCAGAGCTCCACGCGCGCGGGGCCTGCGACCGGCTTCTTGAGCTGGGGTTCCTCCTCGGTGAGGACCCCGGCGGGTGTGCCGTCGAGGTACACGACCGCGAGGTCGCGCAGGCCCCGCGCGGTGAGCGGGTACGGCTGCCGCGGGCCGGGCACGTCCACCTCGTAGCGGACCAGTCCCCGGGCGATGTCCAGCTCCTCGAAGGTGGGCGGGACCGGGTGGACGCGTTCGGGGGTGCCGAGGGTCTCCAGGACGCCGGTGAGGGGGGCCCAGCCCGTCAGCTCCGCGTCCGCCGGGGAGGCCAGCCGGGGCGGGGCCGGGGGAAGTTCGGGCAGCGGGCCGTCGTGGTAGGCGGCGAGGATCTCGCGGAAGCGCCAGAACTTCTCCGTGGGGCGGCCGTACTCGTCGATCGGGGCGTCGTAGTCGTACGACGTCACGTCCGCCTCCAGCGGACCCTCGTGCAGTTCGCCGCCGGGCCGGTTGGCGCCCGCCCAGCCGGCGAAGTTGGTGCCGCCGTGCGCCATGTAGACGTTGACCGACGCCCCGCACTCCAGGATCTCCCACAGCGCCGCCGCCGCGTCCCCGGCGTCCCGTACGACGTGCTCGCCGCCCCAGTGGTCGAACCATCCGCACCAGAACTCCATGCACATCAGCGGGCCCTGCGGCTGGTGGCGGCGCAGGGTCTCGAAGGCCTCGCGCGCGTGCGAGCCGAAGTTCACCGTCGCGAGCAGGCCGGGGACCGAGCCGCCGGTGAGCATGTGGTCCTCGGGGCCGTCCGAGGTGACCAGCGGCACCGTGACACCCTCGGCCCGCAGCAGGCCGGTGAGGTGGGCCAGGTAGGCGGCGTCCGAGCCGTAGCTGCCGTACTCGTTCTCGACCTGCACCATGATCACCGGGCCGCCCCGGTCCTGCTGCCGGGACACGACCTCGGGCAGCAGGCGGCGGAACCAGCGGTCCGTGTACCGGAGGAAACGCTCGTCACGCGTGCGTGCCCGTGCGCCCAGCTCGCCCGTCACCCAGTGCGGCAGCCCGCCGTTCTCCCACTCCGCGCAGATGTAGGGACCCAGCCGCACGATCGCCCACAGGCCCGCCTCCCGCGCCGCGTCCAGGAAGCGGCCGAGGGCCTCGACGTCGCGGAAGCCGCCGGGGTGCGGCTCGTGCAGGTTCCAGGGGACGTACGTCTCCACGCAGTTCAGCCCCATGGCCCGCAGCAGCGCCAGCCGGTGGCCCCACTGGTCCTCGTGCACCCGGAAGTAGTGCAGCGCCCCGGACAGCAGCCGTACCGGCCGGCCGTCCAGCAGGAAATCCGTTTCGCCCACCGTGAAGTCGCTCATACGCTCACCTTGGCCTGCTGGCGCGCGCCGAGACCATGGACAAAGATCGGCAGCACTTGGACGGAAGAGACGCGCGGAAGAACCGCACGCAAGAGACGCACGCGAGTGACGCACGGAAGGGGCGCGCAGTGCCGCAGGGAGCGCCGGTCTTCCGTACCTGGATGCGGTTCTTCACGCCCGGCGCGGTCCACCACCGGCTCGGCCTGGTCTGCCTCGGTGTCGGCCTCCAGTACGGCGCGGTGCCCGCCGTCGGCCCGCGTGTGCTGGACGGGCACGTCGCCGTGGTGATCAGCTCGGGCCGGGGCTGGTACCGGATGCCCGACGGGCGCCGCACCGCCGTCACGGCGCCCGCGCTGGTGTGGCTCACGCCCGGCGTCCCGCACCACTACGGTCCCGACCAGGACAGCGGCTGGGACGAGGCGTTCGTGACCTTCGCCGGACCCGACACCGTGACCTACACGGAACTCGGCTACATCGAGCCCGAGCGGCCCGTGGTCCCGCTCGCGGACGCCACCGGCCCCCGGGACGTCATCGCCCGTATCGCGCGTGCCGCCCGCCGCGGCAACCCCCTCCTGGAGGTCGAGACCGGCGCCGCCGTGCACGAACTCCTGGTCGCCCTGCGACGCGCGCGTGCCGACCTCGCCCCCGACGGCGACCCGATGCTGCACGCGCTCGCCCGGGACGCCTGCACCGGGATGACCGTCGCCGACCACGCGGCCCGGCACGGCATGACCCCGGCCGAGCTGCGCACCGCCGTCCGCCGGGTCGCCGGGTGCAGCCCCAAGGACTACCTGATCGGCATCCGCCTCGGCCGCGCCCAGGAACTCCTCGCCACCACCGAACTCTCCGTCGCCGCCGTCGCCCGCCGCGTCGGCTACGACGACCCGGCCTACTTCTCCCGCCTGTTCACCCGCCGGGTCGGCACCGCCCCGGTGCGCTTCCGCGCCCAGCAGAGCCGGGCCGTGCCCGACGACTGGAACGAGGGCCTCCAGGAGGACGGCGAACCGGGTCCGCCGGTGGCCGGATCCGCCGACGGCCCTTAGGGATCACCTCGCCGCCCCCTTTAGGGTTGACGCCCATGACCACCAGCAACACCGGTACCGGTGACGTCGACCCCGCCGTCCGCGAGGAACTCGGCAGGCTGCGCGACAGCATCGACAACATCGACGCGGCCGTCGTCCACATGCTCGCCGAGCGCTTCAAGGCCACCCAGCAGGTCGGCCGCCTCAAGGCGGTCCACCGGCTGCCCCCGGCCGACCCGGCCCGCGAGGCCCGGCAGATCGCCCGGCTGCGCGCCCTCGCCGAGAACGCCAAGCTCGACCCCGCCTTCGCCGAGAAGTTCCTGAACTTCATCATCGCCGAGGTGATCAGGCACCACGAATCCATCGCCGAGGACACCGTGAACGGCCGGGAGACCGAAGGCCGCTGATCCGGGGAACCCGGCGCACACCTCGACGAGCGTCCGGCACCGCAGGGGGACCCCGTGCGGTGGCGATCACCGCAGGGCGACCCCCGTGCGGTGAGGGGCGCTCGAACAGGCGCTCCAGGCGCAGGGGGCGCCCATCGGCGCCGTCTCGTGCCACCCCATGACCCGGGCCGGACATAAGCCGCGTACCGCACCCGCCCCTGTGCGTTGTCGGTGTCATCAGGCAGCATGGCCCGCATGTCCGTACTGACTCGCGACGAAGCGCAGAGCCGCGCCGAGCTCCTCGACGTCCACCGCTACACGATCGACCTCGACCTGGCCACCGGGGACGAGACCTTCGACTCCCGCACCGTGATCCGGTTCACGGCCCGGTCCGACGGCGACACCTTCGTCGAGATGAAGCCCGCCACCCTGCGCGCCGTCACCCTCGACGGACAGCCCCTCGACCCCGGGACGCTCGACCAGGACCGGCTGCCGCTGAAGGACCTCGCCGCGGGCGAGCACGAACTGTGCGTCGAGGCCACCATGCGCTACTCGCACACAGGCGAGGGCATGCACCGCTTCACGGACCCCGCGGACGACGCGACGTACGTCTACACCCAGCTGTTCATGGACGACGTGCAGCGCGTCTTCGCCGCCTTCGACCAGCCCGACCTGAAGGCCGTCTTCGAGCTGTCGGTGACCGCCCCCGAAGGCTGGACGGTGCTCGCCAACGGCGTCACCGAGCACCTCGGCGAGGGCCGCTGGCAGGCCGCCGCCACCCCGCTGATCTCCACCTACCTGGTCGCCGTCGCCGCCGGCCCCTGGCACTCGGTGCGCACCGAGCACCGCGGACTGCCCTTCGGCATCCACTGCCGCCGCTCCCTGGCCCCGCACCTGGACGCCGACGCCGAGGAGATCCTCGACATCACGCGCGCGTGCTACGACCGCTACCACGAGAAGTTCGAGGAGCCCTACCCCTTCGACTCCTACGACCAGGCGTTCGTCCCCGAGTTCAACGCCGGTGCCATGGAGAACCCGGGTCTGGTCACCTTCCGCGACGAGTTCGTCTACCGCTCCGCCGTCACCGACACCGAGCGGCAGACCCGCGCGATGGTCATCGCCCACGAGATGGCCCACATGTGGTTCGGCGACCTGGTCACCCTCAGGTGGTGGGACGACATCTGGCTGAACGAGTCCTTCGCCGAGTACATGGGCTACCAGACCCTCACCGAGGCCACCCGGTACACCGACACCTGGGTCGACTTCGGCGTGGCCCGCAAGGCCTGGGGCTACGACGCGGACCAGCGCCCCTCCACCCACCCGGTCGCCCCCGAGGCCGTCGACGACACCGCCGCCGCCCTGCTCAACTTCGACGGCATCTCCTACGCCAAGGGCGCCTCCGCGCTGCGCCAGCTGGTCGCCTGGATGGGCGAGAAGGACTTCCTGGACGGCATCAACATCCACTTCCGGCGGCACCGGTTCGGCAACGCCACCCTCGCCGACTTCGTCGACTCCCTCGCCGCCGCCACCGAACGCGACGTGCACGCCTGGGCCGACACCTGGCTGCGCACCACCGGCGTCGACACCCTCACCCCGGTCCTGGCCGCCGCGGCCGACGGCACCCGCACCCTCACCGTCGAGCGCACCGGCAGCCGCCCGCACCGCATCAGCGTCGGCGTCTACGACCAGGACCTCACCGACGAGGCCCGGCTCACCCTGCGCGAGCGCATCGACCTCGACATCCCGCAGACCGCGCCCCAGGTCCTCGGCAAGCGCCCCGCCCTGCTCGTGCTCAACGACGGCGACCTGACCTACGCCAAGGTCCGCTTCGACGCCGGGTCCGCCGCCACCGCCCGCGCCCACCTGTCGGGCCTGCCCGACCCGCTGACCCGCGCGGTGGTCTGGAACGCCCTGCGGGACGCGGTCCGCGACGGCGAGCTGCCGCCCGCCGCCTACCTGGAGACCGCCCGCGCCCATCTCCCGCGCGAGACCGACCTCGCCCTCGTCCAGGGCGTGCTGGCCTTCACAGCGGTCCACGTCGTCGACCGGTACCTCAGGCCCGAGGACCGCCCCGCGGCCCTCGCCACCGTCTCCGCCCTGTGCCGCGACTTCATGCGGCGCACCGAGGACGGCGACAACCCCGGGCTGCGCCTGATCGCCGTACGGCACTTCATCGCCGCCGCCGCCCACCCCGACACCATCGCCGCCTGGCTCGCCGAGGGCACCGTGCCCGGCGGGCCCGAGCTCGACCCCGAGCTGCGCTGGCGCATCATGACCCGGCTCGCCGTCCTCGGCGCCGTCGACGAGGCCCGGATCGCCGCCGAACTGGCCCGCGACCCGAGCGCCAGCGGCCAGGAGGGCGCCGCGCGCTGCCGGGCCGCGCTGCCCGACCCCGAGGCCAAGCGCACCGCCTGGGAGGCGATGTTCACCGGCGACGAGCTGTCCAACTACCTGTTCACCGCCACCGCCGAGGGCTTCTGGCACCCCGAGCAGGCCGACCTGGTCCGCGACTACGTGCCGCGGTACTACCGGGACGCGGTCGCCGTCGCCGCCCGGCGCGGCCCCCGCATCGCCACGGTCACCGGCCGGCAGGCCTTCCCCGCGCACGCCGTCGACGCCGAGAACCTCGCCCTCGGCCGGGCCTGCCTGGCCGACGGCGAGCCGGTGACGGCCCTGCGCCGCCACCTGGTCGACGAACTGGACGACCTGGAAAGGGCGTTGCGGGTCCGCGAGGCGTAGGGCGGCGGACGTACGACGACCCGGGCACGGCTGGTCCCCGACGACGATGCGGGGACCGGCCGCCGCTCCTGGGCTCGGTGCCGGAGAAGCACCGGAGCTCAAGATCACCGGCCGGCCGGCACGGACCTTCGCACAGCGGGCCGCCGACCACGCGGCCGGCTTCCGCCCGTGAAGTCCTCGCTTCCCAGGGCCGGCCCCGTCAGCCCGCGGACAGCCGCAGCTCCGCCCGGCGCACCGCGCCCTCCCGCGGTCCCGCCCGCCGGTTGCCCACCTCGGCCGTCCGGGACGCCTCCGCGCCCAGCGTGAAACCCAGGCGCTCCAGGAAGCACTCCCCGGAACGCCAGCCCGGCGGCACCGACGCCGTCACCAGGGACACCCCGTCGGCATGCGCGAGCAGCGACTCGGCCAGCGCCCGCCCCAGCCCCCGGCCCCGCACCCAGGGCGCCAGCAGGAACAGCCCCACCGCCACCGCGCCGGGCGCCGGATGGTTCCGTACCGCGTCCACCAGGCCCGAGACGACCCCGTCCCGCTCCAGCACCAGCAGCACCTTGTCGGCGGGGTCGGCGCCCTCGGGCAGCCCGTAGAACAGGCTCTGCACGTCGCCCGGCCCCGACGGCAGCCCGGTCGCCGCCACGAACCAGTCCTCGCAGGCCTCGAAGAGGTCCAGCAGCGGCGCCTCGTCCGCAGGCCGCGGTTCCCGCACCAGCACCCGCTCACCGGGCACGTCGATCATCCACGCGTCAACCACGCGACCGACGCTAACCCCGGTCAGCCCGGGTCTCAACGCCCTTTCACCGCTTGCTCCGACGCGCCCGGGGCGCACCGCCCCGACAGGTTTTCCCCGCACGGCAGTACCCACTTTCGGGTTTCGATCGTTGAACTTTGGGGGCGCGCAGACCCAATCCCGTACAAGCTGGAACTCCCCCCGCGGACAACCCCTTTCGGACAACCCCTTTCGGCCGCGCCCCGAGGAGATCCCATGAGCACGCCGCCTCTCGCATCCGGACCCCAGGGCCCCGACGCCCTGCGGCCTCTGCTGGACACCGTGCTCGACGCGCTGCGCGCGGGCGGCCGGGCGCGCGGCGGACCGCTGCCCGCGGGCGGACCCGAGGCGGTGGCCGAGCGGGTCGCGGACGCCGTGGGGGACGTCCTCCCGGACGACGGCGACCCCGACGCCCTGCGCACCCTGGTCACCGCCCTCGCCGAGGGCGCAGCCGACCCCGCCGACCCGCTGTGCGCGGCGCATCTGCACTGCCCGCCGCTGGCCGTCGCCACCGCCGCCGACCTCGCCGCGAGCGCCCTCAACCCGTCCCTGGACTCCTGGGACCAGGCACCGGCCGCCGCCGCCCTGGAAGCCCTGGTCACCCGCACCCTCGCGCACACCATCGGCCTCTCCGACGCGGTGGTCACCACCGGCGGCACCGAGTCCAACCAGCTCGCCCTGCTGCTGGCCCGCGAGGCCCTCGGGGGCGGCCTCCGGCTGGTCTGCGGGGCCAACGCCCACCACTCGCTGCCCCGTGCGGCCTGGCTGCTCGGCCTGCCCGACCCCGTCGTGGTCCCCGCCCCGAACGGCACCCTCGACCCGGCCGCCCTGCACGCCGCCCTCACCCAGCTGCCCCGGCCGCTGCTGGTCGCCGCCACCGCGGGCACCACCGACGCCGGGCTCATCGACCCGCTCCCCGAGATCGCCGGGCTCTGCGCCGCCCACGGCGCCCGGCTGCACGTCGACGCAGCCTACGGGGGCGGCCTCGCCTTCAGCGACCGGCACCGGGACAAGCTGGCCGGCCTGGAGCGCGCCCACAGCGTCACCCTCGACCTGCACAAACTCGGCTGGCAGCCGGTCGCCGCCGGCCTCCTCGCCGTCGCCCGCCCCGGCGAGCTCGGCGTCCTCCACCACCACGCCGACTACCTCAACGCCGACGACGACACCGAGGCCGGCTACCCCGACCTGCTCGGCCGCTCCCTGCGCACCACCCGGCGCCCCGACGTCCTCAAGATCGCGGTCACCCTCAAGACCCTGGGCCGCACCGGACTCGGCGCGCTGGTCGACCAGGTGTGCGCCCGCGCGCGGGAGTTCGCCGCCCTCGTCCGCGAACACCCCGCCTTTGACCTGTACGACCGGCCGAACATCAGCACGGTGCTGTTCCGCCCCACCGGAGCCACCGACGACGACGTCGCCGACGTCCGGCGCAGGCTGCTGCACGACGGCCGGGCGGTACTCGGCCGGGCCCGCCTCGACGGCCGGCTCTGGCTCAAGGCCACCCTCCTCAACCCCCACACCCGGCCGGACGAACTGGCCCTCCTCCTGAAACTCGTGGAAGGAACCACGCCCCAATGAGCTCGACGCCCAACCCCCCACGCCACGAGCCCGAAGCACCCCGCGACCTGGTCGGCGTCGGCATCGGGCCGTTCAACCTCTCCCTCGCCGCGCTCGCCCACCCGCTCGCCGAACTCGACGCCGTCTTCTACGAGCAGCGACCGGGCTTCGGCTGGCACGCCGGGCTGCTGATCGACGGCGCCACCATCCAGGTCCCGTTCCTCGCCGACCTGGTGACCCTCGCCGACCCCGCGAACCCCTGGTCGTTCCTCAACTACCTCAAGGCCCGCGACCGGCTCTTCCCCTTCTACTTCGCCGAGCGCTTCCACATCCGGCGCGCCGAGTACGACGCCTACTGCCGCTGGGTCGCCGAGAGCCTGCCCGGACTGTGCTTCTCCCACCAGGTCGACTCCGTCCGCTGGAACTCCGAACGCGACCTGTTCGAGGTCGACTTCACCCGGCTCGACGCCGAAGGCGAGGCCGAGTCGCTCGGCCGCACGTACACGAGGAACGTGGTGCTCGGGGTCGGCACCGTGCCGTACGTGCCCGATCCGCTCAGACCCCTCGTGGAGTCCGCGGGTGTCCCGGTCATCCACGCGGCCGACTACCTCGACCACCGCGAGGCCTTCCTCGCCGCCGAGCACGTCACCGTCGTGGGCTCCGGGCAGTCCGGCGCCGAGGTCTTCCTCGACCTGCTGCGCAACCGGCCCGCCGGCCGCGAGAAGCTGCACTGGATCGGGCGCAGCGAGGCGTTCGCGCCGATGGAGTACTCCAAGCTCGGCCTGGAGCACTTCACCCCCGACTACACCCGCTACTTCCACGCCCTATCGGAGCCCGTCCGGGACCGGGTCGCCTCCGCCCAGTGGCAGCTGCACAAGGGCATCGACGCCGACACCATCACCGCCATCCACGACGAGCTGTACCGCCGTACGCTGCACGGCGGCTGGCCCGAGGCCGTCCTGACCCCGGGGGTCCGGGTCCGCACCGCCGGACGCGTCGCCACCACCAAGGTCGAGCTCCACCTCGAACACGTCCAGCAGGGCAGCCGCTCCCGGCTCACCACCGACGCCGTCGTCCTGGCCACCGGCTACCGCGAACGCCCCCTCGGCCGCCTGCTCGCCGGACTCGACCCGTACCTGCGCCGGGACAACAGCGAACGCCCGCGCGTGGACGAGCGGTTCCGGCTCGTCCTCGACCCGTCGGTGACCGGCACGGCGTACGTCCAGAACGCCGAACTCCACACCCACGGTGTCGGCGCCCCGGACCTGGGCCTGGCCGCCTGGCGCAGCGCGACCATCCTCAACACCCTGACCGGCAAGGACCCCTACGCGCTGCCCGCGCGCACGGCTTTCACCAGCTTCGGCCTGGAGCGGCCGGACGAGCGGGTCCCGGCGCAGCAGCAGCCGAGGCAGCTCACCCCGCTGGTCGACTGAGCGCGGGGCGCCGGTCCCGGACCGGCGCCCTCCCGGCACCCTCAGAACACCGGCGTGCCGTCGCGGGTCAGCTTCCAGTCCGCCGACGCGAAGTCCTTCGGGTCCAGGACCCCCTTGGCGGTCACCCACTCGGCGATCCTGGTGCGGATCTCCGTCGACTCCGACCACAGCTCCTTGGCCGAGGCGACGTACGGGAACGCGCCGCCGCCGTTGGCACGGTAGTTGTTCACGGCGAACACGAACTGCCGGGCGTCGTCGAGGGCGGCGCCCTCGAAGGTCAGGTTCCTGATCCGGGACCCGGCCGCCTGCGCGATGTCGATCTCGTACCGCAGGCCGGAGACGTAGTCGTAGTTGTAGTCCGGGCGGCTGTTCGCGTTCGTCAGCTTGTCCGTGTCGACGGTGACGTCCGCCGCCGTCTGCACGAAGTACCCCGCCGAGTACTCCAGGTACGCGCGGATCTGCGCGCCCGTCATCAGCTTGGCGACCAGCGTGTTGTCGTAGACGTAGAGGCTCGACAGGTCCCGGACGGTCACGTCTCCGGCCGGGATCTCGGAGGTCCGCGAGAACGGCGAGGCCTGCGCGAGCACCGGCAGCGACGCGTACTCCGTGCCCGCCAGGGCCGCCTTGACCACGTCCTCCTGGACCTTGGTGATCAGGTCGATGATCGGGGCGTCCCGGTAGCGGGCCTCGACCGTGGTGAGGGTCTCCGTCGCGGTGCCGACGACCTGGTTGACGTACGTGACGACCTTGGCGTGCTCGTCCTTCAGGAGCCGGGTGATCCTCGGATCGTCGGCGACCGTTTTGGAGTTCAGCAGCGAGGCCGCGACCGACTCCACCTCCCATCCGCCCTTGCCGAACACCAGCTCGATGTCGAAGAGGGAGAGGCGCTCGGCGTAGCACAGCGGCTCGGAGAGGACGACGGTCCTGCCGGTGGCCTCGTTGACGACCTTCAGCTCCGGGATCTCCACGTGCGCGTGGCCGACCAGGATCGCGTCGATGCCCGGCACCTGCCTGGCCACGTTCGCCGCCGCGTTCTCCACGTACGGCACCTGGTCGCCGTAGGAGGAGGTGCCCGAGGAGCCGGAGTGCGCCGAGACCACGACCACGTCCGCGCCCATCGCCTTCAGCTTCGGCACCCACTTCGCGGCCTGCTCCTCCAGGCCGGGGAAGGCGAGCCGGCCCTGGACGTAGGCCTTGTCCCAGATCGCGATGCCCGGGTTGGTCAGGCCGAGGACGGCGACCCTGACCGGCGGGGCGCCGGGGACGTGGAACTTCTTCATGAGGTACGGCGGGAAGGCAGGCCTCAGGGTCTTCGCGTCGACCGCGTTGGCGCCGAGCAGCGGGAAGTCCAGCTGGTCCTCGAACCTGCGGAGCGTCTCGATGCCGTAGTTGAACTCGTGGTTGCCGAGCGCGGCCGCGTCGTACCCGATCGCGTTCATGGCCTGCGCCATCGGGTGCACCGGGCCGCCCTCGGCGGTGATCGGGTCGACCTTGGCGTAGTAGTACGTCAGCGGGGTGCCCTGGATGGTGTCACCGGCGTCCAGGAGCAGAGTGTTGCGGCGACCCTTCGTCCTGCGCACCTGTTCGACCAGGGTCGAGATGCGTGCCAGGCCCATCGCGTTGCCGGCCGGGTCGGAGTACTCCGCGTCCTTGAAGTAGTCCCAGTTGAAGACGTGCCCGTGCAGGTCGGTGGTGCCCATGACGGTGAGCGAGTACCGCCTGGGGTGCCGGGCCGGCCGTCCCGACGCCTGCGCCGGGGCCGCCGCCGCGCCGGCGATCGCCACGCCCGCTCCGGTCGCGGCGGACTGCTCCAGGAATTTCCGACGGTTCAAGGGCATCTTTTGATCTCCTCGCGATTCGGTCAACGACGCGCGTAGATTCTGTCCTGCGCATGACCGCCGACAACAGGCCCGGGAGGTTTCGATCCGATGACCTGAACACGCCGCATTCAACAAGTGCGAGATGCTCATAGGAGCGGGACGCCGCACATTCAACACTTGTCAATAGGCCTTCACGCAAAGGTTGTTGGGTCGTCATGTACGGCCAATTCTCTACCCGCCGGTAAGGCCTAGGCTCGAAACATGCGCCGAGCAAAGATCGTTTGTACTCTGGGGCCCGCCACCGACTCGTACGACCAGATCAAGGCCCTGGTCGAGGCCGGCATGGACGTCGCCCGATTCAACCTCAGCCACGGCAGCTACGCCGAGCACGAGGAGCGCTACCAGCGTGTCCGCAAGGCCTCCGACGAGACCGGTCGCAGCGTCGGGATGCTCGCCGACCTTCAAGGCCCGAAGATCCGGCTCGGCCGCTTCACCGAAGGCCCGGTACTCCTCGAACGCGGTGACACCTTCGTCATCACGGTGGAGGAGGGCGCCGAGGGCGACCGGCACCAGTGCGGGACGACGTACACGGGTCTGGCGGGTGACGTCACCCCCGGCGAGCGCGTCCTCGTCGACGACGGCAAGGTCTGCCTGGAGGTCACCCGCGTCGACGGCCCCCGCGTGCACACCACGGTGGTCGAGGGCGGCATGGTCTCCGACCACAAGGGCCTCAACCTCCCCGGCGTCGCCGTCTCCGTCCCCGCCCTGTCCGACAAGGACGAGGCCGACCTGCGGTGGGCACTGCGCGCCGGCTTCGACGTGATCGCCCTGTCCTTCGTCCGCAGCGGCCGGGACATCGAGGACGTCCACCGCATCATGGACGAGGAGGGCCGCCGCCTTCCCGTGATCGCCAAGGTCGAGAAGCCGCAGGCCGTCGAGAACATCGACTCCATCGTGGCTGCCTTCGACGGCATCATGGTCGCCCGCGGCGACCTGGGCGTGGAGATGCCGCTGGAGCAGGTGCCGATCGTCCAGAAGCGCGCCGTCAAGCTCGCCAAGCGCAACGCCAAGCCGGTCATCGTCGCCACCCAGATGCTCGACTCGATGATCGAGAACTCGCGCCCGACCCGTGCCGAGGCCTCCGACGTCGCCAACGCGGTCATCGACGGCACCGACGCGGTGATGCTCTCCGGCGAGACCAGCGTCGGCAAGTACCCGGTCGAGACCGTCCGCACCATGGCGAAGATCGTCGAGGCGGCCGAGGAGGACATCCTCGCCAGGGGCCTGCCGCCGCTGACCGAGAGCAACAAGCCCCGCACCCAGGGCGGCGCGGTCGCTCGGGCCGCCGCCGAGATCGGCGACTTCCTGGGCGCGAAGTTCCTGGTCGCGTTCACCCAGTCGGGAGACACCGTCCGCCGGCTCTCCCGCTACCGCTCGCCGATCCCGCTGCTCGCCTTCACCCCGGAACCGGCCACCCGCTCCCAGCTCAACCTCACCTGGGGCGTCGAGACCCTCCTCGGCCCGCACGTCGACTCGACGGACAAGATGGTCGACCAGGTCGACGAACTGCTGCTGAAGTACGGGCGCTGCCAGAAGGGCGACGTCGTGGTCATCACGGCGGGGTCCCCGCCCGGTGTCTCCGGCTCCACCAACATGGTCCGGGTGCACCACATCGGCGAGGACGACAGCCCCAAGTAACGTGCGAAGGGCCCCTCCGGTCGACCGGAGGGGCCCTTCGGTCACGCAATTACGCGACCTTGGAATCCAATGAAAAGTGCCCCGGGTCGGACTCGAACCGACACTGTACGGGTTTTGAATCCGTTGCCTGCTGCCAATTGGGCTACCGGGGCTCGAAGAATCAAAGGTGAACCCCGACCCTCCGCGCGTCCACCATACCGTAGCTAGGTAGGCTCTTGTCAGCAGTGCCCCTGCCCTGAACGAGGAGCCCCCGTGACCGCCGCCGAGTCGCCCCAGCCAGTCGACGCACCCGACGACAAGTCGCACGTGCCTCCGCTGACGACCCGTGTCGTCATCGCCGAGGACGAGGCCCTGATCCGGCTCGACCTCAAGGAGATGCTGGAGGAAGAGGGGTACACGGTCGTCGGCGAGGCCGGTGACGGCGAGCAGGCCGTCGAGCTGGCCCGCGAGCACCGCCCCGACCTCGTCATCCTCGACGTCAAGATGCCCAAGCTGGACGGCATCTCGGCGGCCGAGAAGATCGCCGAGGAGTCCATCGCCCCGGTCCTGATGCTCACCGCCTTCTCACAGCGCGACCTCGTCGAGCGCGCCCGCGACGCCGGCGCGATGGCCTACCTGGTCAAGCCGTTCAGCAAGAGCGACGTCGTCCCGGCGATCGAGATGGCAGTCTCCCGCTTCAGCGAGCTGAAGCAGCTGGAGGCGGAGGTCGCCGACCTCTCCCAGCGTCTGGAGACCCGCAAGCTGGTCGACCGCGCGAAGTCCGTCCTCCAGACCGAGTACGGTCTGACCGAGCCGGCCGCGTTCCGCTGGATCCAGAAGACGTCGATGGACCGCCGCATGTCGATGCAGCAGGTCGCGGAGGCGGTCATCGCGGACAGCGACGAGAAGAAGTCCGGCAAGGCGTAACCCCTTCCCCCGCACGACAAGGCCCGCGCCCCGGAGAAAGGAGCGCGGGCCTTTGTGGTTTGTGGCGCCGGGCGGATCAACGCCCCGTAAGGGGCGCGGGGAGCTGTGCGACCAGCCGCATCCGGCCCGCAGCGAACCCACGACCTCTAGTCCTCACCCAGGTAGGCCTTCCTGACGGACTCGTCATGGAGCAGATCCTGCCCACTGCCCGACAGCACGATGTTGCCGACCTCCATCACATGCCCCTGGTCGGCCAGCGACAACGCCGCCTGCGCGTTCTGCTCGACCAGCAGGATCGTCGTCCCCTGCGACTTCAGCTCCAGGATCGTCGCCATGATCTTCTGCATCATGATCGGCGACAGCCCCATCGACGGCTCGTCCAGCATCAGCAGCTTCGGCTGGGACATCAGCGCCCGTCCCATCGCCAGCATCTGCTGCTCGCCGCCCGAGAGGGTGCCCGCGGCCTGCTTGCGCCGCTCGCCCAGGATCGGGAAGAGGTCGTAGGCCCGCTGGATGTCCTTCTCGATGCCCGCCTTGTCCTTCCGGAGGAACGCACCGAGCTGCAGGTTCTCCGCGATGGTCAGGCGGGGGAAGATGTGCCGGCCCTCGGGGGAGTGGGCGAGCCCGAGCGCGACGATCTTGTGCGCGGGAACCGCGTCGAGCGGCTTGCCGTCGAAGACGACCTTCCCCGAGGAGGGCTTGAGCAGCCCCGACAGGGTACGCAGGGTCGTCGTCTTGCCGGCGCCGTTGGTGCCGATGAGGGTCACGACCTGACCGGCCTCGACACTGAACGAGATGCCCTTGACGGCCTCGATCTTGCCGTAGGCGACCCTGAGGTCCTCGACCTCCAGCAGTGCGGTCACTGGGCCTCTCCCTTGGTGGTGCTGTCCGCCTCGGTGCTCTCCGCGTCGGCATCCGTGTCCGCGTCCGCGGCCTCGGCGTCGACGGCCGGGGCTGCGTCGGCGGGCGGAGCCGCGTCGGCGGTCCGGCCCTCGGCGGCGGCCTCCGCGGCCTCGACCTCGGCCGCCTCCGCCGTCCCGGGGTCGCCCTCGAAGGGCTCGCCCAGGTAGGCGGCGATGACCCGGTCGTCCGCCTGGACGACGTCGGAGGTGCCCTCGACGAGCTTCTCGCCCTGCACGAGGACGGCGACCCGGTCGCACAGGTTGAAGATGAAGCGCATGTCGTGCTCGATGACGAGGACGGCGATGCCCATGTCCCGGATGGCGAAGACCAGTTCCTCGGTGGCCCGGGTCTCCTGCGGGTTCATGCCGGCCGTCGGCTCGTCGAGCAGCAGCAGGCCCGGTTCGCTGGCCAGCGCCCGCGCGATCTCCAGCTTGCGCTGCTCGCCGTAGGGCAGGTTGCGCGCGAGGTGGTCGCGCTTGCCGGCCAGGCCGATGAACTCCAGGAGCTCCATGGCCTTCGCCTCGGACTCCTTCTCGGCCTTGCGGAAGCCGGGTCCGCGCAGCAGCGCCGACCACAGGCCCTCCTTGGTCCGCGTGTGGCGGCCCACGAGGACGTTCTCCAGGACGGTCATGTTGGCGAAGAGCCGGATGTTCTGGAACGTCCGGGCGATGCCCGCCTGCGTCACCAGGTGCGGCTTGGGCGGCAGCACCTTGCCCTGGTAGGAGACCGTGCCCTCGGTGGGCACGTACAGGCCGGTGAGGCAGTTGAAGAAGGTGGTCTTGCCGGCGCCGTTCGGTCCGATCAGGCCGACGATCTCGCCGCTGTTGACCGTGAAGTCCACGGACCGGACGGCGGTCAGACCACCGAAGCGCATCGTGACGTCACGGGCTTCGAGTACAGGTGTCGTCATGGTTCCTTACGCCCCTGCCTTGGTGACGGCCGGATCGTCGCTCAGCGTCGCCTGTGCCGGTACGTCGAGCTGGCCGGTCTCGTGGAACTCCAGCTGGCGGCGGCGGTTGGCGATGATGCCCTCCGGCCGGAACCGCATCAGCAGGATCAGCGCGACGCCGAAGGCGAACAGCTCGTAGTTCTGCAGGAACTGGAGCTTCTCCGGGACCAGGTAGAGCACGCTCGCGCCGAGCAGCGGGCCGCTGACGGTGCCCATGCCGCCGAGGACCACGGCGGCCAGCAGGAAGGCCGAGTTGGGCGGGGCGGCGCCGGCGAACTGGTACGGCTGCGGGTTGACGCTGTAGTTGACGTGCGCCATCACGGAGCCGGCGAGGCCCGCGAGGGAGGCGCCGAGGGCGAAGGCGATCAGCTTGACGCGGAAGCCGTTGATGCCCATGGCGGTGGCGGCGGTCTCGTCCTCGCGGATGGCGATCCAGGAGCGGCCGATACGGGAGTCGGCGGCACGGGTGAAGACGAGCACGACGATCGCGGTGACGATGAGCATCAGGAACAGGTAGTTGGCGAACCGGCCCAGGGTGAAACCGCCGACGTCGTGCGCCTCGCCCAGGTTGAACCCGAAGATGTTCAGGTCCGGGATCTGGGTGATGCCGTTCGGGCCGCGGGTGATGTTCGGACCGGAGTCGCCGTCCAGGTTGTTGACGGTGATGCGGAAGATCTCACCGAAGCCGAGCGTCACGATGGCCAGGTAGTCGCCGCGCAGCCGCAGGGTCGGCGCACCGATCAGCACACCGAAGACCAGCGAGGCGGCCATGCCGGTGAGGGCCGCGGCCCAGAACGGGAAGTGCACACCGGAGAACCGGGAGTACTCCGAACCGGAGACCAGGGCAGCCGCGTAGGCGCCGACACCGAGGAACGCGACGTAACCGAGGTCGAGCAGGCCGGTGAGGCCGACGACGATGTTCAGGCCGAGGGCGACGGTGGCGAAGATCAGGATGTTCACGCCGACGTTGGCGTTGTGGTCGTCGCTCTGGGTGAAGGGGAAGATCACGGCCGCGACGAAGGCGAGCGCCGAGGCGAACCCCTTGTGGTGCGCCGCGGTGGTCGCGAAGCGGTCGACGAGGCCGGTGTGCATCAGGCCCCAGGCGGCGAAGACGACCAGGAGCAGGAAGCCGATGAAGGTCTCGCTCGCGTCGTTGTCGATGCCGATGCCGTAGGTGAAGGCCACCAGGGCGATCGCCACGCCGGCGGTGATGATGCCGCGTTCGGCGAGCGGCGTCGCCTTGCCGGGAACGGGCAGTTGGGGCTTGGCGAGGTAGCCGCGGACGCCGGTGCCCGGCGCGGGGTGGGGCAGGGCGAGGGCGCCGAGGACGGGCAGCGCGGAGGCCGCCATCGCCACGTAGGCGCCGGGGTCGAGGTTGACCAGGCCGCCGAGGTCGACGGCGATGGCGATGCCGGTGAACCAGCAGACGGCGAACGCCGACAGGGCCGTCAGGAAGACCGGGGAGGTGGCGCCCGCCGGGTTCAGCCAGCGCAGCCCCTTGACGTCCCACAGGGTGAGCCCGAACAGCAGCGTGAGGACGCCGCCCACCAGGGCGAGGATCTGCAGGCCGGCCGGGTAGCCGTAGACGGTCAGGTCACCGGGGAACTCGGAGGTCCAGGTCCAGCTCATGAAGGTGCTGGCGACGGTGCCCACCGCACCGACGGCGATGAGCAGCCGGGCGACGGACAGGGGCAGCCGGATCGGCCCGCGCTCCGGTGCGGCAGGGGAGTTGGTCGTGGTGTCGGTCATGCTGCTCACGCCCTGTCCGCGACGCGTTCGCCGAGCAGACCCTGTGGTCTGAAGAGGAGTACGAGGATCAGCAGGACGAAGGCCCACACCGAGGCCCAGCCGCCACCGCCGAGCTGCTGCATGCCCGGGATGTTGGCGATGTAGGCGGTGGCCATGGCCTCGGCGATGCCGAGGACGAGCCCGCCGAGCATGGCGCCGTAGATGTTGCCGATGCCGCCGAGGACGGCCGCGGTGAACGCCTTCAGACCGGCGATGAAGCCCATGTCGTAGGAGACGGAGCCGTACTTGAGGCCGTACGAGACACCGGCGACGGCCGCGAAGAAGCCGCCGATCGCGAAGGCGATGACGATGATGCGGTTGGTGTCGATGCCCATCAGCTGGGCGGTGTCCGGGTCCTGGGCGGTGGCCTGCATGGCGCGGCCGGTGCGGGAGAGCCGGACGAACAGGGCCAGGATCGCCATGCACAGCGGCGCGGCGATGATCAGGAAGATGTCACCGCTCTGCACGGTCACGGAGCCGATGTGCACCGGACCGAACGGCAGTTGCGGGAAGACCCGGGCGGTCTTGGCGTCGCCGTCGACGTGGTACCAGTTGAAGACCGCCTGCTGGAGCGCGAGCGACAGGCCGATCGCGGTGATCAGCGGGGCGAGGCGTGGTGCGCCGCGCAGTGGTCGGTACGCGAAGCGTTCGGCGCCGACGGCGATGAGGACGGCGACGAGGGCGCCGCCGATGAGCATCGCCGGCAGGGCTACCCACATGGATATGCCGTCCGGCAGGAGAAGGTAGACCGTGAGGGCGCCGAAGCCTCCGGTCATGAAGATCTCGCCGTGGGCGAAGTTGATGAGCTGGACGATGCCGTACACCATCGTGTAGCCGATGGCGATCAGACCGTACATCGAGCCGAGGAACAGCCCGTTGGCCAGCTGCTGCGGCAGGGTGTTCACCGCATGGCCTCCATGTGGTGGGGAGAGTCAGGGGGGCGGTAGAGGGCGGGCCGCGCGGTGACGGTGGTCTGTGCCGCGCGGCCCGGGTGCTGCGATGTGCTTCGGCCGACTACTTCGGGTTGGCCGTACCGCTCTGGACGGACGCCCACTTGCCGCTCTTGACCTGGTAGACAGTCAGCTGCTTGTTCGTGGTGTCGCCGTACTCGTCGAACGAGATCTTGCCGGAGATGCCGTCGAAAGAGGTGTTCTGCACGGCGCCGACGATCTGGGAGCGGGCGTCGTCCGGGATCTTCCCGTCCTTCACGACCTGGCCGACGGCCTTGATGATCGCGGTGGTGGCGTCGTAGGAGTACGAGCCGTAGGTGCCGTAGTCACCGGGGTACTTCTTGGCCTTGTAGGTGGCCACGAAGTCCTTGGCGGCGGGCAGGGTGTCGACCGGGACGCCGATCGAGGTCACCAGGTCGCCCTCGGCGGACGCGCCGGCGGTCTTGATGTAGGTGTCGCTGAACATGCCGTCGCCGCCGAACAGCGGGATCTTGGCACCGGCGGCCTTGAGCTGCTTGGTCAGCACCTCGGACTCGTCGTACTGGCCGCCGTAGTAGAGGATGTCGGCGCCCGAGTTCTTGATCTTCGTGACCAGGGTGGAGAAGTCGCGGTCGCCGGTGTTGACGTGGTCGGTGCCGATGACCTTGCCGCCCTGCTTGGCGAACTGCTCCTGGAAGATCTTCGACAGACCCGCGCCGTAGGTCTGCTTGTCGTCGACGACGAAGGCCTTCTTCTTCTTGGCGACGTTGTAGGCGTAGTCCGCGGCGTAGGCGCCCTGCAGGGCGTCCGTGGTCGCGGTGCGGAAGTACGTCTTGAACGGGCGGGACTTGCTCGTCTGCCAGTTCTTGCCCTGGGTCAGCTCGGGCGCGGTGTTCGACGGGGAGATCTCCACCAGGTTGGCGGTGGCGAAGACCTGCTGCATCTGCGTGGCCACACCGGAGTTGAGCGGGCCGACGACGCCGAGCACCGTCTTGTCCGAGACGAGCTGGGTGGCGTTCTGCTGGCCGGTGGCCGGAATCGCCTTGTCGTCCAGCGCCTTGATCTTGAAGGTGACGCCAGGGACGGTCTTGTTCTTGTTGGCGTCGTCGACGGCGATCTGGGCGCCGTACTGGATGCCGAGACCCGTCGCGGAGTTCTGACCGGTCAGCGGGGCGTCGACGCCGATCGTGACCGTCACGTTGCCGCTGTCGCCGCTCTTGCTGTTGTCGTCGCGGGAGCCGCAGGCGGTGAGGGTCAGGGCTCCGGTGGTCAGCACGGAGGTAAGAATCACCAGAGAACGCTGTCGCACAATCGATCCTTTCCGCGGGCATGCGCCCCCTCGCGGGGAACGACGGGTGCCGCGCCGGTACCGAACTCCCTATGGAGCGGTGACTGGCCGTGACTCTAAGCGCGGGTGAGGAACGTGGAGGAGTGCTTGTCGAAGGCTGTGACGCTCTTGTTATGACACGAGGTAATGCAGAGCGGTACATCGTGGGGGGAAAGCAGGAATTGAGCCCGATTCGCCCCGTCCGCATTCTGAGAACCCGCAGGACCCGGCATGATCCGTTCAGGCGTCTCGGCGGTTTTGGGCATTACGTCAGGCCGTTGCTGTGGGCGACTTTCGAGGTGGGCGAGGACCGCGGCGTGCCCCGGGAACTGGGGTGAAACAGCGAATGGGGATTACATGCGTATTACGTAGAGTTACGTCGAGGAAAGAAAGTCAAGCCTTCGGAACTTTTTCGCATTTCCCGGCGGGGTGCGCGGCGGCGGCGCCGGCCGTCCGCGGGGCTTCCCCGGCGTTCTCTTACCGGGCGCTGACCTCGGCACGCGCTGCCGAGGCCGTCCGCCCCGCCGGGGTGCCGGTCAGGCGCCGGCGTCCCGGAGGTGGACCTCGTCGCCCGGGCGCACGTCACGCAGCAGGCAGGTCAGCCGCGCGCTGCACACCCGCCGCCCCTCCTCGTCGCTGATCACGATCTCGTACGTCGCCGTGGAACGCCCCCGGTGCACCGGCGTGGCCACGCCGGTGACCAGGCCGGAGCGGGCGCCGCGGTGATGCGTGCAGTTCAGGTCGACACCGACCGCGATCTTCGAACTGCCGCCGTGCAGCATCGAACCGACCGAGCCCAGGGTCTCCGCCAGCACCGCGCTGGCACCGCCGTGCAGCAGCCCGTACGGCTGGGTGTTGCCCTCCACCGGCATGGTGCCGACGACCCGTTCCGCCGAGGCCTCCACGATCTGCACGCCCATCCGGTTGCCGAGGTGGCCCGCCGAGAACAGGGCCTGCAGGTCGACGCCGAGCGCGGCGTACTCGTCGATGACCTGCTGCGGGAACTTCACGTGCTGCTGCTCGCCCATGGGCCGGCTCCGTTCGTCGTGCGGCTGTCCGTCTCGGCTGAGCAAACGCTCAGTCGGCCGCCGATTCTTCCAGACGCACTGAGCGGGCGCTCAGACGGCGGCTCTCGGGTGCGGCACGCCGGCCTCCAGGCGGATCACCACGGACTTGCTGGCCGGGGTGTTGCTGATGTCCGCCGTCGAGTCGAGCGGCACCAGCACGTTGGTCTCCGGGTAGTACGCGGCCGCGCAGCCCCGGGAGGTCGGGTAGTGCACCACCCGGAAGCCCGGCGCCCGGCGCTCCACGCCGTCCTTCCACTCGCCGACCAGGTCCACGCACGCCCCGTCGGCGACGCCCAGCAGCCGCGCGTCCTCCGGGTTCACCAGGACCACCCGGCGGCCGTTCTTGATGCCCCGGTAGCGGTCGTCCAGGCCGTAGATCGTGGTGTTGTACTGGTCGTGCGAGCGCAGCGTCTGCAACAGCAGCCGCCCTTCGGGCAGTTCGGGGTACTCGACCGGGGCCGCCGTGAAGTTCGCCTTGCCGGTGGCCGTCGGGAAGCGCCGCTCGTCCCGCGGGGCGTGCGGGAGCGCGAAGCCGCCCGGGTGCGCCACACGCGCGTTGAAGTCGTCGAAGCCGGGGATCACGCGCGCGATACGGTCCCGGACCGTCGCGTAGTCCTTCTCGAACTCCTCCCACGGCGTACGGCTGTTCTCGCCGAGCACCCGGCGGGCCAGCCGGCACACGATGGCCGGCTCCGACAGCAGGTGCGGGCTCGCGGGCTCCAGCCGGCCGCGCGAAGCGTGCACCATGCCCATGGAGTCCTCGACGGTGACGAACTGCTCGCCGCTGCCCTGGAGATCGCGCTCGGTGCGGCCGAGCGTCGGCAGGATCAGCGCCCGCGCGCCCGTGACGACGTGCGAGCGGTTGAGCTTCGTCGACACGTGCACGGTCAGCCGGGCCCGCCGCACCGCCGCCTCGGTGACCTCCGTGTCGGGCGTCGCGGAGACGAAGTTGCCGCCCATCGCGAAGAAGACCTTCGCCTCGCCGTCGCGCAGCGCACGGATGGCCCGGACGACGTCGAAGCCGTGCTCGCGCGGCGGCGCGAAGCCGAACTCCTTCTCCAGGGCGTCGAGGAAGGCCGGGGCCGGCCGCTCGAAGATGCCCATCGTGCGGTCGCCCTGCACGTTCGAATGGCCCCGGACCGGGCACACGCCCGCACCGGGGCGGCCGATGTTGCCGCGCAGCAGAAGGAAGTTGACGACCTCCCGGATCGTCGGCACCGAGTGCTTGTGCTGGGTGAGCCCCATGGCCCAGCAGACGATGGTGCGCTCCGAGGCGAGCACCATGGCGAGGGCCTTCTCGATCTCCTCGCGGGTGAGTCCGGTGGCGGTGAGCGTCTCGTGCCAGTCGGCGGCGCGGGCGGCCGCCGCGAACTCCTCGAACCCGTGGGTGTGTTCGCGCACGAACTCCTCGTCGACCGCGCCCTCGCTCTCCAGCACGAGCTTGTTGAGGAGCCGGAACAGGGCCTGGTCGCCGCCGATGCGGATCTGCAGGAACAGGTCGGTGAGCGCGGCGCCCTTGAGCATGCCCTGGGGGGTCTGCGGGTTCTTGAACCGCTCCAGGCCGGCTTCCGGGAGCGGGTTCACGCTGATGATCTTCGCGCCGTTGGCCTTGGCCTTCTCCAGCGCGGAGAGCATCCGGGGGTGGTTGGTGCCCGGGTTCTGCCCGGCCACGATGATCAGGTCGGCCTTGTACAGGTCCTCAAGGTGGACACTGCCCTTGCCGATGCCGATCGTCTCGCTCAGCGCCGAGCCCGAGGACTCGTGGCACATGTTGGAGCAGTCCGGCAGGTTGTTGGTGCCCAGCTCGCGCGCGAACAGCTGGTACAGGAACGCGGCCTCGTTGCTGGTCCGCCCCGAGGTGTAGAAGACCGCCTCGTCGGGGGAGGAGAGCGCCGCGATCTCCTCGCCGATGATGTCGAAGGCCTGCTCCCAGCCGACCGGCTCGTAGTGCTCGGCGCCCTCGGCGAGATACATGGGGTGGGTGAGCCGGCCCTGCTGGCCGAGCCAGTAGCCGCTGCGGTGGTGCAGGTCGGCGACCGAGTGCGCGGCGAAGAAGTCGGGGGTCACCCGCCGCAGGGTGGCCTCCTCGGCCACCGCCTTCGCGCCGTTCTCGCAGAACTCGGCCGCGTGCCGGTGGTCGGGCTCCGGCCAGGCGCAGCCGGGGCAGTCGAAGCCGTCCTTCTGGTTCACCCGCAGCAGCGTGAGCGCGGTGCGCTTCACACCCATCTGCTGCTGGGCGATGCGCAGCGTGTGCCCGATCGCGGGCAGCCCCGCGGCGGCGTGCTTCGGCTCCGCGACCTGCGGGGCGTCCTGGACCGGGTCCTCCTTGGGCGGCTTCGTCGCCATCGCACGCTCTCCCTCTACGCCGGCACCAATGCCATGTGCACCCGATACTCGCACGCGCCACCGACAACCATCGAGCACGGGCGGCGCAACCATCGAGCACGGGCGGCGGCGGAGAACGGAGCCCGTGGCTGGGAACGGAACCCGCGGTTCGGAACGGAACCTGCGGCGGAGAACGGAACCCGTGGCTGGCAACGGAACCCGTGGCTTGCGGGGCCGCCGCCTTCGGTCCCCGGATCCTTCTCGCCGCAGCAGATCTTTCCCGCCCGCAACGGCGATCAGCCACGACGGTGCAGTCCGGCGGCGCCGAGCTCAGCGCAACCCGAACCGTCGGCCCTCACTGTCAGTGCGGCGTGGCAGGATCGGGGGCGTGGCAGAGACAGCAGCGAAGCAGACCGACAAGACCCCCGGCGGCCCCCGTCCCCGGCTGATGCTCATGGACGGGCACTCGCTGGCGTACCGCGCGTTCTTCGCGCTGCCCGCGGAGAACTTCACGACCGCGACGGGGCAGCCGACGAACGCGATCTACGGCTTCGCTTCGATGCTGGCCAACACCCTGCGTGACGAGGCCCCCACGCACTTCGCGGTGGCGTTCGACGTCTCCCGCAAGACCTGGCGCTCCGAGGAGTTCACCGAGTACAAGGCGAACCGCTCCAAGACCCCGGACGAGTTCAAGGGCCAGGTCGAGCTGATCGGCGAGCTGCTCGACGCCATGCACGCGCAGCGCTTCGCCGTCGACGGCTTCGAGGCCGACGACATCATCGCCACCCTCGCCACCCAGGCCGAGGCCGCCGGCTTCGAGGTCCTGATCGTCACCGGCGACCGCGACTCCTTCCAGCTGGTCACCGAGCACACCACGGTCCTCTACCCGACCAAGGGCGTCTCCGAGCTGACCCGGTTCACCCCGGAGAAGGTTTTCGAGAAGTACGGCTTGACGCCCGCCCAGTACCCGGACTTCGCGGCCCTGCGCGGCGACCCGTCCGACAACCTCCCCGGCATCCCCGGCGTCGGCGAGAAGACCGCCGCGAAGTGGATCAACCAGTTCGGCTCCTTCGCCGAGCTGGTGGAGCGCGTCGACGAGGTCAAGGGCAAGGCCGGCCAGAACCTCCGCGACCACCTGGAGTCCGTCAAGCTCAACCGCAGGCTCACCGAGCTGGAGCGCGGTGTGGAGCTGCCGAGGACGGTCGCCGAGCTGGAGCGTGCGCCGTACGACCGCAAGAACGTCGCGATGATCCTGGACACCCTGGAGATCCGCAACCCGTCGCTGCGCGAGCGGCTCTACGCCGTCGACCCCGGCGCCGAGGAGGCCGAGTCCACGCCGGTCGCCGAGGCGGGCGTGGAGGTCGACGGCACCGTCCTCGGCACCGGCGAGCTGGCCGGCTGGCTCGCCGGGCACGGCACGGAGCAGCCGCTGGGTGTCGCCACCGTCGACACCTGGGCGCTCGGCACCGGTTCGGTCGCCGAGGTCGCCCTGGCGGCGGCCGGGGGAGCGGCGGCCTGGTTCGACCCCGCCGAGCTGGACGAGGCCGACGAGAACGCGTGGGCGGCCTGGCTGGCCGACGCCGCCCGGCCCAAGGTCTTCCACAACGCCAAGGGCGCCATGCGGGTCTTCGCCGAGCACGGCTGGACCATCGAGGGCGTCACCATGGACACCGCGCTCGCCGCGTACCTGGTCAAGCCCGGCCGCCGCTCCTTCGACCTGGACGCGCTGTCCCTGGAGTACCTGCACCGCGAGCTGGCCCCGGCCGCCGCGGCCGACGGCCAGCTGGCGTTCGGCGCCGACGACGGCGCCGAGGCCGAGGCCCTGATGATCCAGGCCCGCGCGATCCTCGACCTCGGCGAAGCCTTCGGGACCCGGCTCCAGGAGGTCGGCGCCGCGGACCTCCTGCGTGACATGGAGCTGCCCACCTCCGCCCTGCTCGCCCGGATGGAGCGGAACGGCATCGCGGCCGACCGCGCGCACCTGGAAGCGATGGAGCAGATGTTCGCGGGCGCGGTGCAGCAGGCCGTGAAGGAGGCGCACGCGGCGGCCGGCCACGAGTTCAACCTGGGCTCGCCCAAGCAGCTCCAGGAGGTCCTCTTCGGTGAACTGGCGCTCCCGAAGACCAAGAAGACCAAGACCGGCTACACCACCGACGCCGACGCGCTCGCCTGGCTCGCCGGCCAGACGGAGAACGAGCTGCCGGTGATCATGCTCCGGCACCGAGAGCAGGCCAAGCTGCGGGTCACGGTCGAGGGCCTGATCAAGACCGTCGCCGCCGACAGCCGCATCCACACCACGTTCAACCAGACCGTCGCCGCGACCGGCCGCCTCTCCTCCACCGACCCGAACCTCCAGAACATCCCGGTCCGCACCGACGAGGGCCGCGCGATCCGCCGGGGCTTCGTCGTCGGCGAGGGCTTCGAGTCGCTCATGACCGCCGACTACAGCCAGATCGAGCTGCGCGTCATGGCCCACCTCTCCGAGGACGAGGGCCTGATCGAGGCGTTCACCTCCGGGGAGGACCTGCACAACACGGTCGCCTCCCAGGTCTTCGACGTCGACCGCTCGGCCGTCGACGCGGAGATGCGCCGCAAGATCAAGGCGATGTCGTACGGCCTCGCGTACGGTCTCTCCGCCTTCGGCCTCTCCCAGCAGCTGAACATCGACGCGGGCGAGGCGCGGGCCCTGATGGACACGTACTTCGAGCGCTTCGGCGGAGTCCGCGACTACCTGCACCGTGTCGTCGACGAGGCGCGCGCCACCGGCTACACGGCGACGCTCTTCGGGCGCCGCCGCTACCTCCCCGACCTCAACAGCGACAACCGGCAGCGCCGGGAGGCGGCCGAGCGGATGGCACTCAACGCGCCCATCCAGGGCACGGCGGCCGACATCGTCAAGATCGCCATGCTCCGGGTGCACGGCGCGCTGCGCGAGGCGGACCTGAAGTCCCGCATGCTCCTGCAGGTCCACGACGAAATCGTCCTGGAGATCGCCCCTGGCGAGCGGGACCGGGTCGAATCCGTCCTGCGCGACCAGATGTCCAACGCGGTCCACCTCCGCGCTCCCCTGGACGTCTCGGTGGGCGTGGGCCCGGACTGGGAATCGGCGGCGCACTGACGCCTACGGCGAGAGGGGACAGGTGGCGGAGCGAGGGGGCGGGGCGGAGGAGTGGAAGGGGTGCTGACACGTCACTCGCGTGGACCCCGTCAGAACGCCCCGGTCTCCGCCACCGGCAAGGATGCGGCCATGGGTATACGTATGGTTCACCGCCGGACGCCCCAGAGCAGGCCGCCGGCCAAGGCCCGTTCCGCCTCTGCCTCCGCTCAGGCCACGGCGTCCCCGTTGGCCCCGGCGCTCGCGGCCGGCGCCAGCACCGCCCGCATCCCCGCCGACCTCGCCGTCACCGTCCGCCGGGCCGTCACCCGCCTCCGGCGCAGGCTCCGCGCCCGCCCCGACCTGCGCCAGTGGTTCGACCTCGCCCGCAGCTACCTCGCACTGCTCCTCACCGCACTCCCCGGCCCCCGCCGCCCCCGCACCATGACCGTGTTCGTGGCGAGCCTCACCGAACGGCCGAGGCACTCCGCCGCACGCCGTCGGCCGTCGGAGCCGGACGCCACACCCTGACCGCCACGGCGTACCCCAGCACCCCGAGCAGCAGCCCCGCGCCCGTTCCGAAGAGCACCGTCGGCAGCAGTTCCCAGGGCTTCGCCGCGGCCCCCCAGTACTCCCACCACCGCACCGCCCGCTGCACCGCCGCAAGCAGGGCGCAGCCGATGACTCCGGCGCCGGCCCACCACCGGTCCCGCACCGACAGCAGCGGCACCCCCACCGGCTCCCCGGCCGGCGCCCGCCGTACCGCGCGGACCGCGACCACGGCGACCACGGCCGCGCCGGCCGCCGAACTGCCGTACTGGAGCAGGGTGTACACCGGCATGCCCGCGAAGTCGTGGCCGATGGCCGGGACCAGCCGGGTCCCCCAGCGGTCGTGGTGCGTGAACGCGTCCCAGACGACGTGCGTGAGCCCGCCGAGCACGGCGGAGGCGTACCACCAGGCGGCCGTGCGGAGCCCGGCACGCGTGCGTGGCGCCCCGCAGCGCAGCAGCGCGGCCGTCCGCCCCTGGCGGGCTCGGGGCGCGAGGGCCACGAGGGGTTCCCGGACCAGCAGCCACAGCGCCACCAGTGCCCAGGCGAACAGCACGTCGACGGTGAGGACACCGGTGAAGGAGTGCGTGAAGTCGCCGAACTCCATCGCGTCCGGCACCGCGCTCGCCGCGTAGTAGGTGAGGTCGGGCGCGAAGGACCCCGCGACCAGCACCGCCGGGACCAGCCGTCCGCGTCCGGTCCCGTCGCCGCGCACGGCGGGCAGCACGGCGGCGGCATGGCTGAGAGTGAACGGCATCCGGGCCCCCTGGAGCAGTCGTCGGCCGGAGCGCCGAACAAGTGATCGCGTACGACAAGTATCCGCCACACCACCATCGTTCAACGGGGGATGGCCAACTGGTGAAAATCGGGCACCGGCGGGTGTCCGCGGAAGGGAAGTTGTCGTAGGGTCGCCTGGGTCGCCGCCCCGGCGTGCACGGCCGGATGCGCTACCTCACCACGCGAAAGAGGTAACAGGGGGCAACCACAGCACCGGGTCGACCGTCACACCAGGGGCGAGCGGACAGACGGAGACGGACGCTCAGAAGGCGTCCATGGGAGGGGTTCACCTTATGGCGGCGCAATTCGGCAGGCGGCTGCGCAAGGGAGCGGCGACGACCGCCGCGGCCGCGTTGGCGGTAGCGGCACTGTCCGCGTCCCAGGCACCGGGCGCCACGTCCGGAGACACGGGCAGACAGGCCAACGCCGGCGCCAGCACCTCCGCGCCCGACGGAGCCGGATCGGCCGACGGCGCCACCGGCAACTCGCCGTACTTCACGGACCTGCCGCCGCTCAACAGCCCGAACCCCGGCGCGAGTCCCACGGCCTCCTCGTCGAGCATCGGCACCGCCGTCTCCCGCGGGGATGCCGAGGCCGGCATCCCCGCCACCGTGCTCGACGCCTACAAGAAGGCCGAGGCGGAGCTGCGCGGCTCCAAGCCCGGCTGCAACCTGCCCTGGCAGCTGCTCGCGGCCATCGGCAAGGTCGAGTCCGGCCAGGCCCGCGGCGGTGACGTGGACGCCGAGGGCAACACCCTGCACCGGATCCTCGGCCCGCAGCTCGACGGCAACGGCTTCGCGCTCATCCCGGACACCGACGGCGGCAAGTACGACGGCAACGGCCAGTACGACCAGGCCGTCGGCCCCATGCAGTTCATCCCGTCCACCTGGGCGTGGGCCGGCCGCGACGGCAACGGCGACGGCGTCAAGGACCCCAACAACGTCTACGACGCGGCCCTCGCCGCCGGCCACTACCTGTGCCGCAACGGCTGGGACCTGTCCGTCCAGGCCGACATGAACAGCGCGATCCTCAGCTACAACAACTCGCAGGACTACCTCAACCTGGTCCTGTCCTGGTACGAGTTCTACCGCAAGGGCACCCACTCGGTCCCGAACGGCACCGGAACGTTGCCCACGCACCGCAGCGACGGCTCCACCGGCTCCGGCGATTCCGGATCCGACGGCTCCACGACGAAGCCGACCACCAGCGCACCGAAGCCCACCGAGCCCACGCCGAGCACCCCCAGCACGACGCCGACCGTGCCGCCCACGGCCACCGACACCGTGGACCACCTGGAGGACGCGGGCACCGCCACGCTCACGGCGACGGCCGGCGACGCGTTCGGCAAGCAGATCAGCACGCGCGCGGAGACCAAGGCCGGCCGGGCCGTCGCCAAGGTCCGGGTGCGCTTCACCATCGTCGGGGACACGGACGCGACCTTCAGCGGCGGCGAGAACACCGCCGCGGTCGCCACCGACAGCAAGGGCGTCGCCGTCGCCCCGGCACTCCAGGCGGGCGAGAAGACCGGCGACTTCACGGTCCATGCCAGCGTGGTCGGCCGCACGGTCAAGGGCGTCGACTACGACGCGACCGTCACCGCGCGCGCCGCCGACACCCTCGCCCTCGTCAACACCACCGCGCCGACCTGCGCCCCGGGCGGCGAGTTCACCGACCAGGTGCAGGCGAAGGCCACCTACCAGGGTGCCGTCGCCGACAAGGTCGCCGCCACCGCCACGCTGATCAAGTCGGCGGACGACACGAGCGAGAACGACAAGGGCCCCTACTTCAAGGACGCGAACGGCAACGCCGTCCGCACCCTCACCGACCTCCAGACGGACGCGGACGGCGGGCTCACGCTGCCCAAGCTGTACGCGGACGACACCACCGGCACGTTCCTGCTCCGCATCACCACCACCGGCGGCGCCACGCTCACCGTGGAACTGACGGTCGCCGCGGCCGACCCCTCGCCGAGCCCGTCACCGAGCGCCTCCGCATCGGCGTCGGCCTCCGCCTCCCCGAGCGCTTCCGCGTCCTCCTGACCCACCGCCGTACGACCACCAGGGCGCCCTCCCGCCGACGCGGGACGGCGCCCTCGTCGTCGTACGACCTGTTCTCATCTCACCCTCCCGTTGCTACGGTGCCCCCGGACCTGACGATCCATCAGGAAGTCGTCGGCCGTAGGGAGGTCCCGTATGCGTGCCCTGATCGCCGCCGCGACCGGTCTCGCCGTCGCGCTCGTCCTGGTGGTGACGGTCAGCGCCCTCGGGTCGCCGGACGGAAGGACGTCCCCGAAGCCGCTGCTCACGACGGTGCCCTCACACCCGTAACCGCCGCCCCGGGAGGCCGAGATGCGCCGCAAGGCCAGTCTGGTCCTGCTCGCCTTCGCCGTGTTCTTCGCCGCGCTGTCCCCGCTGCTGCGCTGGTACGCCTTCCCGCGGCTCGCCAAGATCCCGGCGAACCAGTACCAGGACATGGTCCTGGTGGCGAAGGACGCCACGCTCCTCGACTACGGCACCATGAAGGCGAAGAAGGTCCCCCAGGTCACCATCGTGCAGACCCTCAAGGGCAACGTGGCGGCCGCGCAGAAGATCGAGAAGACGGCGGGCCGGGACGTCGTCGTCTGGGACGGCCTGTCCTACGTCCAGGGGCCCGACGGCAAGATGGTCTCCGAGATCCCCGAGCGCTACATCTTCGACGCCCACAGCCAGGAACCCGTGCACGCCACCGGCGAGATGGTCGACGGCGACCCGGTGACCCGGGACGGCATCGAGTTCAAGTTCCCGTTCCTGACCGAGAAACGGGACTACGAGTACTTCGACGCGCAGACCCGCACCACCAACCCCATCCACTACAAGGGGACGCAGACCTTCCGGGGCGTCAAGGTCTACTACTTCGAGCAGACCATCCCCTGGACCAAGGTCCCCATGCCCAAGAAGCTGCCGGTGCAGGGCATCACCCCGGAGAGCATCGCCAAGACCGGCACCACACGGTGGTACACCACGGTCCGGAAGTTCTGGGTCGAGCCCGCCACCGGGGCGCCCGTCTACGGCGAGGAGATCCACAAGGAGGAGCTGCGCGGCGGCACCCTGCTGGGCGGCCGCGCCAAGGTGACGGCCTTCGCCGGCGACGTGAAGATGCGCGAGGACTACATCGAGAGCACGGTCGCCCTGGTCAAGCACAACCGCACCCTCGTCCTGATGCTGACCTCCTACCTCCCCTGGGGGTTCCTGTCCCTCGGTGTCGCCCTGCTCGCCCTCTCCCTCTGCCTGGAGGCCCGCGGCCGCCGCCCCGCCGACCCGGCACCGGCAGGCACCCCGGTCCCGGAACCGGTCAGCGCCTGAGCCGTGCGTTGGTGTGCCGGGTCGGCTCGGCCGTGGCGGGATCCTCGGGCCAGGGATGCTTCGGATACCGCCCGCGCAGCTCGGCCCGTACGCCCTTGTAGCCGTCCTGCCAGAACGAGGCGAGGTCGGCGGTGACCGCGGCGGGGCGCCCGGCCGGCGACAGCAGATGCACCAGCACCGGCACCCCGGCCACCGCGGGCGACTCCTGCAGACCGAACATCTCCTGCAACTTCACGGCGAGCACCGGCTGTTCGGGGGTGCCGTAGTCGACCCGGATCCGCGACCCGCTCGGTACGGCGATCCGCTCGGGCGCCAGCTCGTCCAGCCGCCCGGCCTCCCCGCCCGCCCACGGCAGCAGCCGCCTCAGCGCCTCCCCGGCGTCGATCCGCCCGAGATCGGCCCGTCGGCGGGCGCGGCCGAGCTCCGGCTCCAGCCATTCGTCCACGCGCGCGTGCAGCGCGTCGTCGGAGACGTCGGGCCAGGGCTCCCCGAGGTGCAGGTGCAGGAAAGCGAGCCGCTGCCGCAGCACGGCGGCGTCCGGCGTCCACCGCAACAGGCCGAGTCCTTCGCGCCGCAACCCGTCGAGCAGCGCCTCGCGTACGAGGGCGGGGTCGGCGTCCCGCAGCGGCCGCACCGCGAGCTCGATCGCCCCCAGCCGCTCCACCCGCCGCGCGACGACGTCCCCGTCGGCCCAGCGGACCTCCTGGTCCTCCGCGTACAGCGGGGCCGCCGCCGACCTGGCCGTGTCCTCGTCCACCACCGCGGCGAGCCGCACGCGCGCGTGTCCGCTGCCGACCGGACGGTCCGCCACGGCCACCGCGAGCCACGGCGCACCGCCCAGCGGGCTGCCCTCACCGAGCTCGGCCCGGGTGCCGGAGGCCATCAGATACGACCCGCCGTCGGCCCTGGCGACACGCTCGGGGAAGGCGAGCGCGGCGACGCGACCCACGGTGCGGTCGTCCACGCCGTCCGCCGAAGCACGCTCGCCGTCCGCCTTCAGCCTCCGTACCTCCGCGAGCCAGCGTCCGGCGTAGGCGTCACCGCCCCGCCGGGCAGCGCGCAGCGCGGCCGCCAGGTCGTCCCCGTACTCCCGCGGCGGCTCCTCGCTCAGCAGCGCGACCACCTCGGCGCCCCCGCCCGGGGTGTCCAGCAGCGCCCGCCCCAGCCGCGGATGCACCCCCAGCCGGGCCAGCCCTACCCCCCGGTCCGTCGCCCGGCCGGCGGAGTCGACCGCGCCGATCGCCGTCAGCACCTCCCGGGCCGCCGCCATCGCCCCGGCCGGCGGCGGGTCCAGCAGCGCCAGTCCGGTGGCCCCCGGATCGCCCCAGCAGGCCGTCTGAAGGGCGAACGCGGTCAGGTCGGCCACCCTGATCTCCGGGGCCGGAAAGGCCGTCAGGCGGGCATCCTCGGCCTCTGACCAGCAGCGGTACACCGCCCCCGGCGCCTCCCGCCCGGCCCGCCCCGCCCGCTGCCGCCCGGCCGCGCGGGACGCCCGTACCGTCGCCAGCGCGCTCAGTCCGCGCGCGTGGTCCACCCGCGGCTCCCGCGCGAGCCCCGCATCGACGACCACCCGTACGCCGGGGACGGTGAGCGAGGACTCGGCGACCGCCGTGGCCAGCACCACCCGGCGCCCGGTCCCGGGCGCCAGCACCGCGTCCTGGACGGCGGCCGGTGCCCTGCCGTGCACCTGGAGCACCGCCACGTCTCCCAGGTCGCCCAGCCGGCCCGCCACGCGCGCGATCTCGCCCACGCCCGGCAGGAAGCACAGCACGTCCCCGTCCCGCTCGGCCAGGGCCCGCCGCACCACCGACCCCACGTGCGCGAGCAGCGCCGGGTCGACCCGCATCCCGTGCGGCGGCCGGACCGGCCGGGCCGGTGGCGCCCACACCACCTCCACCGGGTACGGAACACCGGCCGCCGCGACGACCGGCGCCCCGCCCAGCAGCCGCGCCCAGCCCTGCGCGTCCGTGGTCGCCGACGCGGCCACCAGACGCAGCTCCGGCCGCAGCGTCTCCCGCACGTCCCAGAGGAAGGCCGCCACCGTGTCGGCGTCCAGATGGCGTTCGTGGCACTCGTCCAGGATCACGGCGTCGACGCCGGACAGCTCCTGGTCGCGCTGCAGGCGCTGCAGCAGCACACCGGTCGTGACGACCTCCACGCGCGTGTGCCGCCCCACGACCCGCTCGCCGCGCACGGTGTAGCCGACGCTCCGCCCGACCTGTTCGCCGAGCAGCCAGGCCATCCGGCGGGCCGCCGCGCGGGCGGCGATCCGGCGCGGCTCGGCCACCACCACCCGCCGTGTCGGCCCCTCGCCCAGCAGCCCGGCCAGTGCCAACGGCACCAGCGTCGTCTTGCCGGTGCCGGGCGGTGCCACCAGGACGGCGGTGCCGTGCCCGTCCAGGGCGTCGTGCAGGCCGGGCAGGGCCTGCCGCACGGGCAGCGCGTCCAGGGCGTCGTAACGGATCACGCCCCCTAGTGTCGTACGCCCCCGGGGAGGCCCGTACGCGCGCGTGCGCTTCACGCGTGCGCTTCAGCTGATCGCGCACGCGCGCGTGATCTTTTATCTTGTGATCTTGTGCCGCTCAGTCCCGCTCGCACACGAAGATCGCCGTCCCCGGGATGAGATTGCCGCGCAGCGGGGACCAGCCGCCCCATTCGGAGGTGTTCCAGGCCGGCCACTCCGGCTCCACCAGGTCGACGAGCCGGAGACCCGAGGAGGCGATGTCCCGGACCCGGTCGCCGAGCGTCCGGTGGTGCTCGACGTAGACCGCGTGGCCGTCCTCGTCCTGCTCGACGTACGGCGTCCGGTCGAAGTAGGAGGCCGAGACCGTGAGCCCTTCGGGGCCGGGTTCGTCCGGGAACGCCCAGCGGACCGGGTGGGTCACCGAGAAGACGAACCGGCCGCCCGGCCGCAGCACGCGGCGCACCTCGCGCAGCACCAGCCGCGGATCGGCGACGAAGGGAAGCGCCCCGTACGCCGAGCACACCAGGTCGAAGGAGGCGTCCGCGAAGGGCAGCGCGCCCGCGTCCGCACAGACCAGGGGAAACGATCCGCCGATACGCAGCGCGTGCTGGAGCTGGCGGTGCGACAGGTCCAGGGCCACCGGCCGGGCGCCCTGGGCGGCCAGCCAGCGCGCGCACTGGGCCGCGCCGGCTCCGATCTCCAGGACGTCCTTGCCCTTCAGCTCCTCCGGGGGGCCGAGCAGCTCCGCCTCCACCTCGTCGAGGCCCTCGGGACCCCACACGAAACGGTCGTCGCCGAGGAACGTGCCGTGCTCGACCTGGTACTCGTCGGCGTTGCGGTCCCACCAGCCCCGGTTGGCCCGGCTGCTCTCCGCGACCCCGGCGGCACGCCGGGTGGCTTCCGGTTCGGCCTCGGCGCCGGCCGTCGCACCGGCCGCTTCCAGGTCGAACGAATCGGGCTCTTGGATGATCGGCTCCCTCGTCGTACTCTTCCGTGCAACCCCGTCACGGGCGTGTCACGGACGAGGTGTTTCAGGCGTGCGTGGCCTGGTGGGACGTTTCTTGTGCCGGGTATGCGGTGTTCCGCCCCGGGTGTGCGCCTTCGCGCATTGACCCTGCCCGGCTGCCCCCGTATGCTACAAGTTGCGCTGCGGGCCTGCGCACCTCAGACGTAGCAGGCTGCGCTCGCATCTGTTGTATGTCCCCTCGGTTGTCGAGGCGCCACCAGTGGTTTCAGGTGGCGCTTCCTAGGCTGTCCGGCTTCTACAGAGCGAAACAGGCTCCCGGCGTAAGCAGTACCTACGACTTCAATGTCCGTACCGGAGCCCTTTCTCACATGACGAGCAGCACCGAGACCACCGCCACCACCCCGCAGGTAGCGGTCAACGACATCGGTAACGAGGAAGCCTTCCTCGCCGCGATCGACGAGACGATCAAGTACTTCAACGACGGCGACATCGTCGACGGCGTCATCGTGAAGGTCGACCGGGACGAGGTCCTGCTCGACATCGGTTACAAGACCGAAGGTGTCATCCCGAGCCGCGAGCTCTCGATCAAGCACGACGTCGACCCCAACGAGGTCGTCGCCGTCGGTGACGAGATCGAGGCCCTCGTCCTCCAGAAGGAGGACAAGGAAGGCCGCCTGATCCTCTCGAAGAAGCGCGCCCAGTACGAGCGCGCGTGGGGCACCATCGAGAAGATCAAGGAAGAGGACGGCATCGTCACCGGTACCGTCATCGAGGTCGTCAAGGGTGGTCTCATCCTCGACATCGGCCTCCGCGGCTTCCTCCCGGCCTCCCTGGTCGAGATGCGCCGCGTCCGCGACCTCCAGCCCTACGTGGGCAAGGAGCTCGAGGCGAAGATCATCGAGCTGGACAAGAACCGCAACAACGTGGTCCTGTCCCGCCGTGCCTGGCTGGAGCAGACCCAGTCCGAGGTCCGCCAGACGTTCCTCACGACCCTCCAGAAGGGTCAGGTCCGCTCCGGTGTGGTCTCCTCGATCGTCAACTTCGGTGCCTTCGTGGACCTGGGTGGCGTCGACGGTCTGGTCCACGTCTCCGAGCTGTCCTGGAAGCACATCGACCACCCGTCCGAGGTCGTCGAGGTCGGCCAGGAGGTCACCGTCGAGGTCCTCGACGTCGACATGGACCGCGAGCGCGTCTCCCTGTCGCTGAAGGCGACCCAGGAAGACCCGTGGCAGCAGTTCGCCCGGACCCACCAGATCGGTCAGGTCGTCCCGGGTAAGGTCACCAAGCTGGTTCCGTTCGGTGCGTTCGTCCGCGTGGACGAGGGCATCGAGGGTCTGGTCCACATCTCCGAGCTGGCCGAGCGCCACGTGGAGATCCCGGAGCAGGTCGTCCAGGTCAACGACGAGATCTTCGTCAAGGTCATCGACATCGACCTCGAGCGCCGCCGCATCAGCCTCTCGCTGAAGCAGGCCAACGAGTCCTTCGGTGCCGACCCGGCCTCGGTCGAGTTCGACCCGACCCTGTACGGCATGGCCGCGTCCTACGACGACCAGGGCAACTACATCTACCCCGAGGGCTTCGACCCCGAGACCAACGACTGGCTCGAGGGCTACGAGAAGCAGCGCGAGGAGTGGGAGCGCCAGTACGCCGAGGCGCAGCAGCGCTTCGAGCAGCACCAGCAGCAGGTCATCAAGAGCCGCGAGGCCGACGCCGCTGCCGCTGCCGAGGGCGGCGACGCCGCGGGTGCGGCTCCGGCCGCCGGTGGCGGTTCGTACTCCTCCGAGGGCGCCGACACCTCCGGTGCGCTGGCCTCGGACGAGGCGCTGGCCGCGCTGCGCGAGAAGCTGGCCGGCGGCCAGAGCTGATCGCAGGCCGCTGGGCCTAGCCGGTAACTGAGGGGCCGCACCTTTCGAGGTGCGGCCCCTTCGTGCGGTCCGGATGCACTGCGGCTTCGTGCGGTCCGGTCGCACTTCGGCCGGCGGCCGGTGCGGGCCGGGCGCGCAGTTCCCCGCGCTCCCAAGGGAGTTGATGGCCGTCGCGCTCCCGACCGTCGAAACGTGTGGGATACACGAACAGCCGCCGGGCCGTAACGCGGCGCTGGGACGCTTCCCCGGTCTTCGTTCAAGATCGGAAGGGGAGTCGCGTCATGACACAGCCTCAGTACGGGTCGGGGACGAGCCGGCGGTCGTTTCTGAGAAACGTCGGTCTCACCGGTGGCGCCGGCGCCATGTTCGCCACCATGGGAGCGCTCGGTCTCGCCCCCACCGCCCAGGCCGCCCAGCGCGAACAGCCGTTCCGGGCGCCCAGCGCGAGCGACTTCACCCTCACGGGGCGCGCCGCGGCCAAGGTCGTCGTCCTCGGCGGCGGCATCGCCGGCCTCGCGACCGCCTACGAACTCGGCAAGGCCGGCTACGACTGTACGATCCTGGAGGCCAGGGACCGCACCGGCGGACGCAACTTCACCGTGCGCGGCGGGGACTCCACCACCGACCTGTACGGCAACACGCAGACCGCGCGGTTCGCCGACGGCCACTACATGAACGCCGGGCCGGCCCGGATCCCGCAGTGGATGATCACCCTCGACTACTGTCGCGAACTCGGCGTCCCCATCGAGGTGTTCACGAACGTCAACGCCGACGCGTACCTGTACAACGAGTCCGCCGGCATGACGAAGCCCGAGCGGTACCGCACCGCCAAGGCCGACGTGTACGGCTACGTCTCCGAGTTGCTCGCCAAGGCGACCGACAAGGGCGCGCTGGACGGGGCGTTGACGGCCACCGACCAGGAGCGGCTCGTCGAGTTCCTCAAGGACTGGGGCGAACTCGGCGACAAACTGACCTACGAAGGCGGTGAACGGCGCGGATACACGACCGTACCGGCCGCCGCAGGCACCCCCGGTGTGCTCCTCGGCGACGTCCCGACCGCCTCCGCGGTGCTCGCGAGCGGAGTCGGGCGCTACTTCTCCTTCGAGTTCGGCTTCGACCAGGCGATGCTGATGTTCCAGCCGGTCGGCGGCATGGACCGGATACCGAAGGCGCTCACCCGGGCGATAGGCGACCGGCGCATACATACCGGAGCCGTCGTCTCCAGGATCACCGACACGGGTCACGGCGTCACCGTGACGTACACCCAGGGCGGCCGTACCAGGGCCGTCGAGGCCGACTACTGCGTGGCGGCCATGCCGCCCAACATCCTCGCCAAGGTCCCGCACAACCTGGGCTCCGGCGTGCAGAACGCCCTGGCGGCCGTCACCCCGTCGTCGGCCGCCAAGATCGGCCTCGAATACCGCTCCCGCTGGTGGGAGCTGGACCACCGCATCTACGGCGGCATCACCGAGACCGACCAGGACGTCACCCACATCTGGCACCCCTCGTACGGCTTCCACGGCGAACGGGGCGTACTCATCGGCTACTACAACTACGACGACGACGCCGACTCCTACGCCAGGCTCACCCCGGCCCAGCGGGAACGGCGCGCGGTCGCCGCCGGAGTGAAGATCTACGGCGACAAGTACCGCACCGAACTCGCTTCCTCCTTCTCCCACCACTGGCGCCAGACACCGCACCTGGAGGCCGCCTGGCACGACACCCCCGGCGGCCCCGACGACGCGCGCTACAAGCCCCTGACCGAGCCCGCGGGCCGGGTCTGGTTCGCCGGCGACTGGCTCAGCTACACGGACGCCTGGCAGCACGGCGCGTTCAGCTCCGCACGCAAGGCGGTGACGGCGCTCCACGCGCGCGTGATGACGGCCTGACTCCGGTACCAGCAGGCCTCCCGGTATGAGAAGGCGGTGAGAGGGGCCTGTTCGGTGGGGCGGCGGGAATGCCTGTGGCCAGTGCCGCGTTGACCCGTACGAACACGAGGAGGAGCGGTCACAGTGCTTGATCCGCAGGGTTTGTACGCATGGGAGCCGAAGGGGCTGGCCGTCGTCGACATGGCGCTGGCCCAGGAGTCGGCCGGTCTTGTCATGCTCTACCACTTCGACGGATACATCGACGCGGGCGAGACCGGCGACCAGATCGTCGACCGGCTGCTCGACTCGCTGCCCCACCAGGTCGTCGCCCGCTTCGACCACGACCGGCTCGTGGACTACCGGGCGCGCCGCCCGCTGCTGACCTTCAAGCGGGACCGCTGGACCGAGTACGAGGAGCCCAGCATCGAGGTCCGCCTGGTGCAGGACGCCACCGGCGCCCCGTTCCTGCTGCTGTCCGGCCCCGAGCCGGACGTCGAGTGGGAGCGCTTCGCCGCGGCCGTACGGCAGATCGTGGAACGGCTCGGCGTCCGCCTGTCCGTGAACTTCCACGGCATCCCCATGGGCGTCCCGCACACCCGCCCCGTCGGCCTCACCCCGCACGGCAACCGCACCGACCTGGTCCCCGGACACCGCAGCCCCTTCGACGAGGCCCAGGTGCCCGGCAGTGCCGAGTCGCTGCTCGAATTCCGCCTCATGGAGGCCGGGCACGACGTCCTGGGCGTCGCCGCGCACGTGCCGCACTACATCGCCCGCTCGCCCTACCCGGACGCCGCCCTGACCGTCCTGGAAGCCGTCACGGCCGCCACCGGCCTGGTCCTCCCGGGCATCGCGCACGCCCTGCGCACGGACGCGTACCGCACCCAGACGGAGATCGACAGCCAGATCCAGGAGGGCGACGAGGAGCTGACCGCCCTCGTGCAGGGTCTTGAGCACCAGTACGACGCGGCCGCGGGCGCCGAGACCCGGGGCAACATGCTCGCCGAGCCGGTGGAGATCCCCTCGGCGGACGAGATCGGCCTCGAGTTCGAGCGCTTCCTCGCGGAGCGGGAGGGCGAGAACTGAGACCCGCACCGCGCCCGCACGTGACCACGCACCGGCCGGGGCCCGCCGCCCCCGGCCGGTGCGACGGCGACCGGGCCCTGTCCCGGCCGGTGTCGGTGGCAGGGCCTAAGCTTCGGGGCATGCTGAAAGTTGGCCTCACCGGCGGGATCGGAGCCGGCAAGAGCGAGGTGTCGCGGCTGCTCGTCGGGCACGGCGCGGTGCTGATCGACGCCGACCGCATCGCGCGTGAGGTCGTCGCGCCCGGAACCCCCGGTCTGGCCGCCGTGACCGAGACCTTCGGCCCGGAGGTGCTGGCCGCCGACGGCAGCCTGGACCGGCCCAGGCTCGGCTCGATCGTCTTCGCCGACCCCGCGCGACTCGCCGTACTGAACGCGATCGTGCACCCCCTCGTCGGGGCCAGGTCCCGCGAGCTGGAGAGCGCGGCCGCCGGCGACGCCGTGGTGGTCCACGACGTCCCGCTCCTCGCGGAGAACGGCCTCGCGCAGCTCTACGACGTCGTGGTCGTGGTGGACGCCGCTCCCGAGACCCAGCTGGACCGGCTGACCCGGCTGCGGGGGATGACCGAGGAGGACGCCCGCGCCCGCATGGCCGCGCAGGCGACGCGCGAGAAGCGCCTGGCGGTCGCGGACATCGTGATCGACAACGACGTGCCCCTGGACGCGTTGCGGCAGCGGGTCGGGGAGGTGTGGGCCGACCTCCTGCGCCGCGCGCGGACGGCCGGTCCGGACGAGCCGAATGCGGCCACGAAATAGCGGGCACCCGTCCGGGCGTTGAACCGCTTCAGTGAGGGAAGGACTTTGCCGTGCCCGAGACCAGCGGTTCGACCGGACGTACTCCGGAGACGCATGTCATCGACTTCCGTGCCGCCGAGCAGCTGCTCAACGCACGGGACCCGCGGGGCGCGGTGAAGCTGCTCGACGGAGTGATCGGCGCGCACCCCGAGAACACCGCCGCTCGGCTGCTGCGCGCGCGTGCCTTCTTCGCCGCCGCGCAACTGCGCCCCGCCGAGCTGGAGTTCACCATCGTCCTGGAGCGCGAGCCGGACAACGCGTTCGCCCACTTCGCGCTCGGCCGCACCTACCAGCGCCAGGGCCGCGCCGACCTCGCGATACGCCACTTCCGGCTGGCGGCCGCCCTGGACCCGAACCCGGAGTACCTGAAAGCGGCCCGTTTCGACAGCGACGCGTGAGCCGACGGAACGTGTCCGGACGCTCCCTCAGGGGTGACCGTGCTGCGGCGGGTGCCGGAACGGCGGGGGGCGGCTGTCCGCGGGTTGGTACGGCGGCACATCGCGGCCCGGCTGATAGTGCGGGCCCTGCCGGATGTGCCTGAGGACCACGGCCATGTCGACGGTGGCCACCAGCCACAGCACCCCGCAGGCGGCAGCCCAGCCGGGCCGCCCCACCAGCGCGAACACCACCGTGCCGAAGACGGCCCAGGCCAGCCCCCACACGCTCAGCCACAACCGCGCCCGCAGGGCACTGCGGGCGGTCACCGGTTCACTGCCTGTTCGCATCCCGGATCACCGTTCCTTTCTGCAACGTACTCCTCGACCGGACGTTCACCAAGGGGGACCCAGCCGTGCTGCCGGACGCCGCCGACCTGCCCGACCTGCTCCTCGACCTCGCCGTGCCGCACGAGGACATCAACGAGGTGGTGGCCCTGCGGCGGGCCGTGGCCGCCGACCCCGGGGTGGGGCGGCTGGTGGCGGCGGGCGCCGAGGACGTGACCGGTGCCGTCCGGGAGGTGGACGACCCGTCCGGGCTCGCCGACCGGGCCGCCCAGGCCCCGGCCGCCCTGGGCGAGTACTTCCTCGTGTACGTCTTCCTCGCGGCGGTGCCGCACGCCCGCGCGGTGCACCGGGCGCGCGGCATCCCCGACGACGTCTCCCGCCACACGCTCGCCGACCTCGGCCGCGGCATGGCACTGCACCGCAGGCGGCACGGCAGGGGAGGGCTCGGAGCGCGCCAGGGGCACTGGCTCACCCGGCACTTCTGCGGGCGGCTCTACCAGCTGGGACGGCTGCAGTACGAGCGGACGGGACTCGGCGAGCGCACGGCGCAGGCGATCAGATCGGCCGGTACCGAGGTGACCGGCGGCGAGCCCTCCCTGGACCTGCACATCCCCGACTTCCTCGGGCCGCTCACCCCGGCCGCCTGCGACCGCTCCCTGGACCACGCCCGGGAGTTCTTCGCCCGGCACTTCCCCGAGGAGCCCCACGCCGTCGCGACCTGCCACTCCTGGCTGCTCGATCCGCAGCTGCGCCGGCACCTCGCGGCGGACTCCAACATCGTCCGCTTCCAGGACCGGTTCCGGCCCGGCTGGGAGGACCCGGAGCCGGCCGACGCCACACCGGTCGGGTTCGTCTTCGGCGACCCGGACCTGCCGGTACGGGACCTGCCCCGGCGGACGTCGGTGGAGCGTGCGGTCGGCGACCACCTGCGGGCGGGCGGCCACTGGTACGTCGGGCACGGATGGTTCCCGTGGGACCGGTGACGGCCGTCAACCGCCGCCTCCGCAGGAAAGTTCCCGTCGGGCTTTCGAACTGCTCGAACGAGTGAACTGCCGGGGTGCGGGAACGGCGGCGCGGGGACCGGCCGTTGTCCGGGCATGACGATTGAAATGCGTGAGGGGTACGAGGGGACGGGTCCGGGAGCGATCACCCCCGACGGCTGCGCGGTCGAGCTCTACTCGCGCCTGACCGCGGGAGCCGAGCCGGACATCATCGAGGCGGCGGTCCCGGCCGGTGCCCGCATCCTGGAGCTGGGCAGCGGTGTGGGGCGCATGACGCATCCGCTCCTGGAGCGCGGGTTCACGGTCACAGCGGTGGACGAGTCGGCGGAGATGCTGGCGCGCGTGCGCGGGGCGCGCACGATACGCAGCACCATCGAAGGGCTCGACCTGGGCGAGAAGTTCGACGTGGTGATGCTCGCGTCGTTCCTGGTGCACACCGGGGACGCGGAGGTGCGCCGGGGCATGCTGCGCACCTGCGCGGCGCACGTGGCGGACGGCGGCTTCGTGCTCATCCAGCGGGAGGGTGCGGACTACCACGCGAAGGTGCCGAGGGAGCGGGTCGACCCCGGCGGCTACACCGTCCGGATCCTGTCGGCCGAGCCGGTCGGGGACGGGGTGAACTCGGTGCACGCGGAGTACGAGTTCCCGGACGCGACCTGGACCCAGACCTTCCTGACCCGGCCGCTCACACCGGAGCAGTTCGAGGAGGCGCTCGCGGAGGCGGGACTGGAGGTGGCCGAGTATCTGACCGAGGACGGGACGTGGGTGAAGGCGGTACCGGCGACCCGGCGCGGGTGACCCCGCCGAGCGGACGCGGGGCCGGGTTCCCCGGACGGGCCGGACGCCGACCGGGCCGGCCGGTGGATCACCGTCCGTGGGGGCGTCCACCGCCCGTCCGGCCTGCCGGGCCCATCCCGCCCGCGCCGGCCCCACCCGCTCCGCCCATGCTGCCCATGCCGCCCATGCCTCCGAGGCCGCGCAGTCGTTCCAGCTCGCGGCGGTCTCGCTTGGTGGGGCGGCCGGTACCGCGGTCGCGGATGCCGATGGCGGAGAAGGCCTCGCGGGGCGGGGGCGGCGGGGAGTTGTCGATGTAGCACACGGCGGCCACCGGGGCGCCGACCCGCTTGCGGATCAGCCGCTTCACGATGACGACCCGCTCCCGCCCCTCGTGACGCAGCCGCACCTCGTCGCCGACGCGCACGGAGTGGGCGGGCTTGACCCGCTCGCCGTTCACCTGGACATGTCCGCCCCGGCAGGCGGTGGCCCCCAGGGAGCGGGTCTTGACCAGTCGGACGGCCCAGATCCAGCTGTCGATCCGCACGTTCTCACCGGGGGCGGGACCCGCGGCCTCGGCAGCGGCGACGGCGGCGGCGATCGCGGCCGGGTCGGGAGCCGGGGGCGCGGGAGCCTCGGCTGCCTCGCCGCTCGTCTGCTCCCTGCCGTCGTCCGCATCCTCAGAAGCCATGTCCCGACCTTAGCTCTCCGGGCCGAAAGCGACGGAACCGTTTTACCGAGGCCCACCACCGCGCCCCGGCAGGGAGCGGGGAACTGCGCGACCAGCCACACACCACCCGCGCCCGCCCCCCGCACAGACCGACACGGCGCCCTCGCGTACCCCCGCCGCCCCCGCCCGAGCCGCTTCGGCAAACCTGGCCCCGGCCCTACCGTTGAAACGTGGACCACGCCCCTCGCACCCGGCTCGCCCGCCTCGACCAGCGCGTCGGCGGCTGCCGGTCCTGTCCCCGTCTGGTCGCCTGGCGGGAGGACGTGGCGCGTACCAAGCGGGCCGCATTCGCCGACTGGACGTACTGGGGCCGGCCCGTCCCCGGCTTCGGGCCCGCGGACGCCCGGCTGCTGATCATCGGCCTCGCCCCGGCCGCGCACGGTGCCAACCGCACCGGCCGGATGTTCACCGGCGACCGCTCCGGCGACGTGCTGTACCAGGCGCTGTGTGACGTCGGGCTCGCCTCGCAACCGACCTCGGTGCGCGCCGACGACGGCCTGGAGCTGTACGGCGTGCGCGTCACCGCGCCCGTGCACTGCGCCCCGCCCGACAACAAGCCGACCCCCGGGGAGCGTGACACCTGCCGTCACTGGCTGACCGAGGAGCTGACGCTGCTGCGGCCGACCCTGCGCGCGGCCGTCGTGCTCGGCGCCTTCGGCTGGCAGGCCGCGCTGCCGGCGTTCGCGGAGGCGGGCTGGACCGTGCCCCGGCCCCGCCCGGCCTTCGCGCACGGCACCCGGGTCGGCCTCGGCGGCCTGGACCTCTTCGGCTGCTTCCACGTCAGCCAGCGCAACACCTTCACCGGCCGCCTCACCCCCGAGATGCTCCGCGAGGTGCTGCGGGCGGCGGCGGAGGCGGCCGGACTGGATTGACGGCCGACACGGTGACCGGCGTGAGCGGCGGGGTTCAGACGATCCGGGCCGCCGCCACCGGGCGGTCGTCCACCGTGTGGGTGCCGGTGGACGCGGAGGAGTTGACGCTCCAGCGGTACCGGGAGAACTCGCCGGTGGCGTCGGAGGCGTAGAACATCATGTGGCCGATGCCGACGCCCTGGAAGTTCTCGCCGGCCACGTTGCTGACCATGCGGGTGTCCGGGTAGCGCGGGTAGTTGCTGAGTCCGTAGACGCCGTGCGGGTCGGAGGTGCAGTCGACGATCTCGACGGCGTACTGGGTCTCGCCGGTGAAGTCGGTGACCCCGCTGAAGACGCCCTTGACCTCGCGGACCATGACGATGTGCCCGGTGTTCTCCGCGTCCTGTCCGTTGTAGTCGACGGCGATCAGATCGCCCGGCCGCAGGTCGGCGACCTTGCGGATGCGGCGGAAGCGCGGTCCGGCGGTGCCGTTGCGGAACGCCGAGCAGTAGTCGGCGGCCTCCGGGCCCTTCTCCTGGAAGTACTGGAGGAAGTAGGTGTCGGTGGCCCAGCCGTAGGTGTGCCTGAGGACCGCGGTGACGAAGGACGAGCAGCGGGCCCGGGCCACCCAGCCGGCCAGGTCGTCCGGGCGGCCCCAGGTCACGGTCGCCGCCGTGTCCATCAGATAGACGTTGTTCGCACGTGCCGTACGCCCGCTGACCAGGGCGATCTCATCGGCGTCGAGGGCACGGCCGTAGGCGCGGACGTCGTCGACCGCGCCCTTGAAGCGGTTCGCGTAACCGCCGTCCCAGCGGGCCCGGCCGATGCTGAAACCTTGGGTCGCCGCCCAGGACAGCGCGGTGTCGGCACTGCCTTCCAGGACGCCGTTCACGTAGAGCTGGACGCGGGTGCCGTCCCAGACACCTGCCAGGTGGGTCCAGACGCCCGTCTTCGTCACCCGGGCCGCGGCCAGTGCCGAGACCTTGGTGCTCTGGTCCTCGCTGCGCACCTTGAACGCCCAGGTCCCGGCCGTGTCGTCGTACTGGAGCAGGAAGCGGCTGACGCTGCCGCCGTCCTGGCTCACGGCCGTGTACATGTTCGTGAGCACGGCGTCCTCGGCCAGCCGGACCCAGGCCGTGACCGTGAACGGGGCCGTGGTGTCCAGGACGGAGGCGGTGGCGGCGTAGGCACCGGCGGTGCCGTCGAAGCTCAGTTCGCCGCCCGCGCGGAGCGCGGTCCAGCTCGCCCCCGGGCCCAGGGTGACCGGGTGCTCCAGGCCGGAGCGGTCGGCGCCGGTGCCGTCCAGCGGCCAGTGCCCGGCCGGTCCCGTCGGCAGGTAGCCGGCCGCCAGCAGCCGCTGGTACCGCACCAGCTGCTCGGCCTCGGCCAGATGCGGTGCGGCGACCGGGGTGAACGGCGTGTCCAGCGGCTCGTCGGCGGCGGCACTCCCCGTGCCCACCGTCATGCCGGCCACCGCGCCCATGCCCGCCAGCGCGGCCCCGCTCAACAGCCCCCGCCTGCTCACCATGGTCATGCCCTCCCCGTTCGGTCCGTGCCGATCCGTCTCCGGTCCTCTCGGTTCCGGCTCCGGTCCGTGCGGATCCGTTTCGATCTTCATTGGTGAGGAGAACTCTAGGAGATTCCTGTGCGAACTGGTGTTCCTGTGGATGGCTACTCGGCGGCCGGATCCCGCGGCTGGTCGCCGATGTCCTCGCCGAACAGGTGCCGGACGGTCGACCGGTAGTTGGCCTGGACGTGGCCGAGTGCGCGGGCGCGGGCGCGGTCCGGGTCGCCGGAGGCGATCGCGTCGTACAACTCGCGGTGTTCCGTGAGGAGTTGCGGCCACTCCTCGTTGCGCCGGGTGAGCCAGCGCAGTCGGCCGTCCACCGGCTCCATGACCGAGATGAGCAGGCTGTTGCCGGCCAGGGCCAGGATCCGGTCGTGGAAACGGGTGTTGATGTCGGTGATGGTCTCGGCGTCGTCCGCCGCGGTCGCCCCGGCCGCGCGGTCGAGCAGTTCCCGCAGCTCGGCCAGTGCCTCCGGGGTGGCCCGGGCCGCCGCCAGCCCGGCCGCGTACACCTCCAACGCCTCGCGCAGCTCGAAGAGTTCCTTGACGTCGGTCGGGGTCAGCCGGCGCACGACCGTGCGGCGGGCCGACTCGAAGAGGACGAAGCCCTCGGCGACCAGGGCCCGGATCGCCTCCCGGACCGGCACCCGGGACACCCCGAACCGTTCGGCGAGCTCGCGTTCCACCAGCCGGTCGCCCGGGCCCAGCCGCCCCGCGATGATGTCCTGCCGCAGGGTCGCGAGGACGCGTTCGCGTACCGCGCCGAGAGGTTCGATCTTCGTGGTGGGGGAGCCCATGAGGTCATTTTCGCCGACCCGGAGGGCTTTTACGGAGCCGTAACGGGACGGACATCGGTCGGAACGCTTGACGGGAGCACCATGACCGCAGTTTGGTATACCAAAAGCTGGTACACCGGTTGGTTCCCTGGAGGCCCCGTGTCCCTCGCCGACCGCGCCGAAGCCACCGGCGCAACCGTGTTCGTCCCCGACCCCCGGCTCACCAACGAAGACCTTGCCCCCGCCGAGCAGCGGAACTGGAAGGTCTTCGACCTCTTCGCCATGTGGATGTCCGACGTCCACAACCTCGGCAACTACACCTTCGCCGCCGGCCTGCTGGTCCTCGGCATGAACGTCTGGCAGGTCTTCACCTCCCTCCTCGTCGGCTTCGTGCTCATCTACGTCGGCATGAACTGGATGGGCCGGATCGGCCAGCGCCACGGCGTGCCGTTCCCGGTGGTCAGCCGCATCAGCTTCGGTGTCTGGGGCGCCAACATCCCGGCGCTCATCCGGGCCGTGATCGCCATCATGTGGTACGGCATCCAGACCTACCTGGCGTCCGTCGCCGTCAACGTGATGCTGCTGGCGGCCTGGCCGGGTCTGAAGTCCCTCACGGAGAGCTCCTTCCTGGGCCTCGACACGCTGGGCTGGATCTCCTTCGTGTCGCTGTGGCTGGTCCAGGCGGCGATCATCAGCCGGGGCATGGAGACGATCCGCAGGTTCCAGGATTTCTGCGGCCCGGCGATCTGGCTGGTCATGATCGCCCTCGCGGTCTGGATCCTGGCCAAGGCGCACTGGACCATCTCGCTCACCTCCACCCCGCACCCGGTCTCCACCGGCGAGCAGTGGCGGCAGTGGTTCGGCGCGATCGGCCTGATCCTCGCCACCTACGGCACCCTGATGCTCAACTTCTGCGACTTCTCCCGCTTCGCGCCCGACTACCGCACCGTCCGCCGCGGCAACTTCTGGGGCCTGCCGATCAACTCCACGGCCTTCGTGGTCGTCTCCGTGATCGTCACCGCCGGCTCCCTGGAGGTCTTCGGCGAGGCCATCACCGACCCGGCCGAACTGGTCGCCAAGGTCGGCAACACCTGGGTCCTGGTCGTGGCCGCGCTGACCTTCGCGGTCGCCACCATGGGCGTCAACATCGTCGCCAACTTCGTCTCACCCGCGTACGACCTGGCCAACGTCTGGCCACAGAAGATCAGTTTCCGGGTCGGCGGCATGATCAGCACGGTGGCCGCGCTGGTCGTCACGCCCTGGAACCTCTTCTCCAACCCCACCGTCGTCAACTACTTCCTCGGCGGACTCGGCGCCTTCCTGGGCCCGCTGTTCGGCGTGATCATGGTCGACTACTACGTGATCAAGCGCGGCAGGGTGGACGTCCAGCAGCTCTTCGACGCGTCCCCCGGCTCCCCGTACCACTACCGCACGGGCGTCAACCCCAAGGCTCTGTGGGCGTTCCTGCCCGCGGCGGCGGTCGCGGCCGTGCTCGCGCTGGTGAAGACGTTCAGCGACGTGGCGCCGTACTCCTGGTTCATCGGCACCGCCCTGGCCGCGGGCCTGTACCTGGCACTGTGCCGCGGTGACCGCGCGCCGGCCCCCGTCCCCGCCCCCGTCGCCGAGGAGGTCTGACGAACGTGCGGATCGTCGTCACCAACTGCAACACCACGCAGGAGATGACCGAGGAGATCGTACGAGGTGCCCGGGCCGCGGCAGGCCCGGGCACCGCCGTGACCGGGCTGACCCCGCACTGGGGGCCCGAGTCGGCGGAGGGCTGGCTGGACAGCTACCTGTCGGCGGCGGCGGTCCTGGACGCGCTGCGGACGTACACCGGTCCGGCCTACGACGCGGTGGTCATGGCCGGCTTCGGCGAGCACGGGCGGGAAGGCGTCCGGGAGCTGGTGGACGTGCCGGTCGTCGACATCACCGAGGCCGCCGCCCATCTCGCCTGCCTGCTGGGCCGCCGCTACGGCGTCGTCACCACCCTGGACCGGTCGCGCGGGCAGATCGAGGACAGCCTGGAGACCGCCGGAGTGGCCCGCAACTGCGTCGCCGTCGCCGGCACCGGACTCGGCGTCCTCGACCTCGCCGGTGACCCCGGGCGCACGGAGGCCGCGTTCCTCGCCGCCGCCGAGCGGGTCCGGGACGCGGGCGCCGAGGTCCTGGTCCTCGGCTGCGCCGGGATGACGGGGCTGCAGCGGGTGGTGGGGGAGAAGCTGGGGGTCCCGGTGGTCGACGGGGTCGGCGCGGCGGTGAAGCTGGCCGAGTCGCTGGTGACGCTGGGGCTCACGACCAGCCGGGCGGGCAGCTACCGCAAGCCGCTGGCGAAGAGCCGGGTGTGGGGGGCCGCGCCGGGGCGGCCGTAGTGCTGGTGCCCGCTCGGGACAGGGGCCGGGACCGGCTCAGGGCCGCCACACGTACCGCACGTCCGGCTCCCGCTCCTCGTTCCCGCTCCCGTCCGTGTGCTCGACGGCGACGAAGCCGTGCCGCTCGTAGAACCGGTGCGCGGGCCTGTTGACCTGGAAGGTCCAGAGCGTCAGCCCCGCCGGGGAGCGTTCCTTGGCCAGCGCCACGAACCGGTCACCGATGCCGCGCCCCCGCCACTCCGGGGCCAGGTACAGCTGGGACAGCAGATCCTCCGCGAGCACCATCATGCCCACGACGCGCCCGGCCGCCTCCGCGACCCAGGTCTCGCGCGCCGGTACCACGACGTCCCGGATGTACGCGCGCACCTCGTCGTCCGAACGCGGCCGGACGACGGTGGGCAGGGCGGTGTCGAACGACCGCAGCCAGACGTCGGCGACCCCGGCGGCATCCGGCCCGGCTGCCCGGCGCAGTACGACCCCGTCGTTCACCCCCGCGCCCCGTCGGGCACGACGGCCGTGGCCGTGATCTCCACCAGTTGCCCGGTGTAGCCCAGACAGGCGACCCCGACCAGCGTCGACGAGTGCGGCCCTGCGCTCAGTCCCGAGGCCTCGACGACCTCCCACACGCTGGACAGCACCGCGGGCTCACTGCTCACGACGTACACGTCCGTCGCCAGCACGTGCTCCAGGTCGCTGCCGACCGAACGGAGCTGCTCCCGCAGGTTGGCGATCACCCGCTCGGCCTGCCGCGGCGGATCCCCCTCGCCGACGAGCTTCCCCTCGTCGTCCAGCGGAACGGAACCGGCGAGGAACGCGAGCTTCGTGCCGGCCTCCACGACGGAGACGTGCGAGTAGCCGGGCGGCGGGAAGAGAGCCGGGGTGGTGACGCGCTGGATCACGGGGGCTCCTGTGGTGAACGGCGGACAACCTGACGATCATCCGCGCTCGCACCGGGCGGCCGCACCTGAATTTCCCGGCCGGGCGCGGGGCAGCCGGCCCCGGTTCCCCGCCGCCGGCCGGATCTCCGCACTGCGCCCGGGGCGAGTGGGTGACGAACGAGAAGCGGCTTGTGGAGCGGGCCGGGTTGTGGAAAGGCGATGACATCCTCGGCGGATTGCGCGCGGAATCCAGGGAGTTGGTCCGGGCCGCGAGTGAGGCCGACTCGCAGCCCGGCGTCGCGTGGCCTATTCGGGCTGCTCGAAAAATGCTTGGGAATAAGCCAGTTGCCGCTGCTACCTTCCCTCACGTGGCGAAACTCAATCAGATCATCGCGGTCGAGAAGGGCATCAAGTCCAAGGCGCATCAGGACCTGACGTCGGCTCATCACGGGCTGCAGAAGCCCGCGTTGCTGGCCGGTATCTCGCGGACGTACCAGCCGAAGGACGAGGAGGGCGAGCAGTTGCCGCCCGAGTCCACGCGGGTCCAGGTCAAGGCCGAGGACGTGCTGCGGGAGACCTCGGCCACGCTGACGCGGCTCTTCGACGTGACCGCCACCAAGGACTGGGCCAACTGCGAGGCCAGGGCCGACGTGAAGGTGGACGGGCGGGTGCTGGTCGCCGACGTGCCCGTCGCCTACCTGCTGTTCCTGGAGAAGCAGCTCGTCGACCTCACTACCTTTGTGCGGAAGCTGCCCGTCCTCGACGCCTCCGAGTCGTGGGTGCAGGACCCCTCCACCGACGCGTGGAAGACCGAGCCGGTGCGGACCCTGCGCACCAGGAAGGTGCCCCGCAACCACGTGAAGGCCGAGGCCACCGAGAAGCATCCGGCCCAGGTCGAGGTCTACTACGAGGACGTGCCGGTGGGGTACTGGACCACCGTGAAGTTCTCGGGTGCCCTGCCCGCCCGGCGGGTCAACGAACTCCTCGACCGGGTCGAGAAGTTGCAGCAGGCCGTCAAGTTCGCCCGGGAGGAGGCGAACGGCGCCGACGTCGTCGACCAGCGGGTCGGGGACGCCGTGTTCGGCTATCTCTTCGGATAGCCTTTCCAGACTCCCCGGCCCCTGCGGCCGGGGTGCGCGAGGAGCGCAAAGCTGAAGCTGAGCCTTGTCGTGAAGAGCGGTCGAACCCACAGTGCGCACAGTGTGGACAACGCACACCGCGCACACCGGGCGGGCCGCGTTGAATCTCAGACTCTCGCTCCAGACTCAGCATTCGCCGCCGATCGCCGGATCGACCGGGCCCGGGCCCCAGCACGTCGAAATGCAGGTTCAAGTCCTGCCCGCGCAGCTCGATGCGTGGTGGTCCAAAGGAAGGACGCGGCGACCTCACGACTGACCCGGGTTCTCAAGCGTGCCGGCGTGTGACGATGGGCGGCATTCCGGGGCCCGGGGGCAGGCTACGCCCCCGGGCCCGCTCGCGTTCCGTTCCGAACCGGGCCCGCGGGGAATTGCGTTCATAATGAACGCGGCTCTCCGGGGCACTTGTCACACCCGCGAAATGCGAACGCACCTTTTCGTACCGGAACGCGATCTACCGTGGACACCGAAGCCAACAGCCCGGCCACCGTCGCCCGAAGGCACACCCCGCCCTCGTCCGGACAGGAGCCCCGTGTCCCGTCGTATCGCCCTGCCGCCCTGGCTCGCCCACGCCCTGCGCGCCCAGCGCGGGCCCGTGTCCTGGAGCGCGGTGACGCGAGGGGCGCTGGCCGCCGGGCCCTTGCTGCTCGCCGCGGTCCTGCTGCACCGCACCTCCCTCGGTGTCGTCGCCGCCATCGCCGCCATGCTCGCCGGGATCAACGACCGGCCGGGCAGCCGGCGGTCCGCCGTCCGACGGCTCGGAGCGCCCGCCGCGGCCGGAGCGCTCGGGCTGCTCGTCGGCACCTACGGCGGGGAACACCTGACCGCCGTCCCCCTGACCCTGCTGCTCACCGGCCTCGGGCTGGTCGCCGGCGGCATGAGTGCCGTCGGGCCCGTCGCCTCCGGGGCCGGGACCCAGCTGCTGGTCGCCGCCGCCATCGGCGCCGGGATGCCGGTCGCCGAGGCGGGCTGGCAGCGGGCCCTCGCCTTTCTGGCCGGCGCCGGGTGGCTGGTGGTGCTGCGGCTGGCCCTGCCCACCCCGGGCGCCCTCGCCGGTGACTTCCGCTTCGACGGGGAGCGGGCCGCCGTCGCCGCCGTGTACGACGCCGTCGCCGACCTGCTCGACGCGGTGGGCGGCGAGGCCGCGGGCCGCCGGCGCGTCGCCCTCACCGCCGCGCTCGACCATGCCCAGGACGCGCTCACCGGTCCCCGGCTGCGGCGGTACGCCAGTTCCGCCGCCGAACGCCGGCTGCACGCCCAGTACGCCGCGGCCCTGCCCCTCGCCGAGGCGGCCACCGCGCTCGCCTGGGCCGGGGAGCCGGTGTCCGCGCGGGCGGCCGAGGGGCCCCGGCGGCTCGCCGTCGCCGTCCGGGCCAACGGCGGTACCGGCCCGCTGCCCGCGCCCTCGCGGTCCGCGCCCGCGCTGCGCGCCCTCGACGACGCCCTGCTGCGCGCCGCGGCGGCCTTCGACCGGGCCGAGCCCGAGGGCGGCGGGCAGCGGCCGCCCGCCCGGCGCCGCAGCGCCGCCGACATCGTGCGGGCCGCGTTCGGCAGCGGCGGGCGCGAGTACGGGCTGCGGGTCGCCCTCTGCTTCGGGGCCAGCGCCGCCATCGCCCAGGCCCTGCACCACGCCCGCTGGTACGGCGAGCACCAGCACTGGTACTGGCTGCCGGCCACCGCCGTCTTCCTCGTCAAGCCCGACCTCGGGCCGCTCGCCTCCCGGGTGCTGTGCCGGGCCGCGGGAACCGTGCTCGGCGCCCTCGTCTTCGCCGGCCTCGCCGCCGTACTGCCCAGGCCCGAGGGACTCGTCGCCCTGGTCGCCGTCTGCGGCGCGGTGATCCCGGTGGCCACCCGGCACTTCGGCGCCCAGACCGCCGTCGTCACCGTCCTCGTGCTCGCCCTGGTCATGGTCGGCGGCGAACCGCAGGCCTCCGTCAGCCGGATCGGCGAGACGCTGCTGGCCTGTGCGCTCGTGCTGATCGTCGGCCATCTGCCGTTGGCGGGGCGGCGGGGCGGCGGGGTACGGGCCCGGCTCGCGGCGGCCGGGCGGGCCGCGCACGCCTATCTCGACCACGTCCTGAGCGGGTCCGGCGACCGCGGCGAACGGTGGGCCCTGCGCCGCGAGGCCTACCGCACCCTCGCCGAGGCCCGTGCCGCCATCGCCCTCGGCGCCGCCGAACTCCCCGCCCTCGCCCGCCGCACCGAGGGCACGGAGGCGGTGGCCGCCGTACTCGAACGGCTCGTGGACACGACCACCGCGTGCGCGGTGCACCTCGACGAGACGGGACGGCTGACCGACCGGCACACCCGGCAACTCGAAGACCTGGCAGGAGAACTGGAGCGCGGCGGGCGGCGGCTCGGGGTCGTGGTGCCGCGGATGCCGGTCGCCGCCTAGCTCACTGCCCCAGAGCGCCCTCCAGCACCGTGACCGGTATGGGCGGGCGGTTCCACAGGGCGAGGATCTCGTTGGCCAGCGCCACGACCGGCAGTGGCGGCTGGTTGCCGCGCACCCCGACGGCGGCCGCCAGGAGGCCGCGCGGCACTGCCGAGGCGTCGAGCAGGACGCGCCAGTCCTCCGGGCCCAGTTCCAGGAACTCGAGGCCGGTCAGCTTCGCGATCTCCAGCGGGTCGGCGAGCGTGTCCGGGTAGGCGCTGAGGGTACGCAGCCGGGGCAGCCCGGTGACCGGGGCGAGCCCGAACCGCCGGCCCTCCTCCACCACACCGATGCTCAGCACCTCCAGATCGGGGTGCGCGGCCTCCTCGACGCCGGCGATGCCCCGGTGGTTGACGTATGCCACGGCCGGCGGCAGGTGGCCGGCCGCGCCGCTCCGCCGGACGTCCTCCGGCAGGTTCACCACCAGGTCGGTGAGGGAGTCGGCGAGCAGGTCGGCACCGGTGTGGTCCTCGTGACCGATCATGATGACCTGGCCGGTGTGGCCGCACGGGCCGGGCGTGAGGTCCACCGCGATCCGGTCGCCGCCGCCGTTGTCGCCGAAGACGATCCAGCCCGGCGAGCCGACCAGGCCCTGCACGGCGGCGTCGGGCGGGGTGACGACCGCGTCCTTCGCCGCGAACCGCCAGTCGGCCTGCCGGGTCCCCGCCTCGGCCAGGTACAGCTCGTCCAGCGGGAAGAGCTCGCAGCCGGCCGCCGCGTAGCTGTCCTCCGGGTCGTCCCAGTGCTCCCAGTGCGCCCGCGTCACCCGGTACAGCGCCCTGAGCTCCTCGGGCAGCGGGACACCGAGCCGTGCCTCGGCCTCGGCGAGCTCCGCCCCGGTCGCGCCGACGGCGCCGGGGAGCCGCTCGCGCAGCGTCCGCGCCAGCAGGGCGGGGTCCGCGGAGGGGTGCGTCGGGGCTTCCGGGACCGGGTCGGGCAGCCGCCGCCACGGCTGGGGCACGGCGTTCTCGACCAGGACGAGCGCACCCGGGTGCGGACCCCCGCCGGCCGGTGTCACGGCGGGGCTGGGGCCGATCAGGTGGAGCACGGTCCGCCCGTCCGGCCGGATCTCCGCGACGAAGGACATGGCGTCGGTACCGGCCTCGGTGAGCGCGGCCTGTACGCGCCCCACCGCGTCGTACTCCTCCTGGACGTCCTCCACCTGAGCCGCCCGGCCCGGCTGCGGAGCGGGTCGCCGCAGGAGCAGGCTCCAGCCGAACCGGCCGATGTGTCCGGACACCTGGATGTCCGGTGCGGCGGGCCGTTCCGCGGGGGCGGCCTGCAACAGCCGCAGCACCGGTTCCCAGGTGGCGAAGTCGTACAGTGCGGGCTGTGCGGGCTGTGCGGGCTGCGTGGGCTGTGCGGGCAAGGCGGGCTCCAGCCGTTCGGGGACGTCGGCGGGACGATTATCACGGGAGCGGGTGACAGAGGCCGGAGCCGGTGACCGCCGTGGACCTCTCAGTCCGTGAAGCGCGCCCACACCGGCGCGTGGTCCGACCCCGCGACCCCCCGCCGCTCCGCCGGATCCGCGCCCACCGACGGCAGCCTCGGCGGCGCGGTCGTACCGGGCAGGCCCGTGCCCGCCTCCGTCAGCCGGTGCACCAGGCGGTGGCTGAGCAGTACGTGGTCGATCAGTTCGTGCCGCCCGGAGTCGACACGGGAGTAACGCTGCTCCGCCGGTATGCGCGGGGCGACGTCCCACAGCCGTACGGCGTCGCCCCTGTCCGCGTGGTCGTAGCCGGGGGTGCCGAGTTCGGAGCCGGGCGGGCCGAGGAGGATCTGGGTGGTGGCCGCCTGTACCTCGTCGTTGAGGTCGCCGAGGACCGCGACGTCGCGGGACGCGCCCTGCCCGGCCAGCAGTTCGTCCGCCAGCGCCCGCAGTGCCGTCGCCTCGGCGGCGCGCCGGTAGAGGGCGTACGCCCCGTAACGTGCCCGTTCGCCCTCGTCGTGCGGGTAGAAGCGGTCGCCGGGGTAGGTCAGGAGCTTGGACTTGAGGTGGGCCACGGCCACCGTGAGCGGTCCGGCCGGGCCCTGCACCGTGACCGCCAGGAAGCCGCGCCCGGCCTGGGTGGCGGTCGCGCCCGAGTCGTCCGTCTGCACCGGGCGCAGGCCGGCCGGGAACGCGGCCGTGTCGGCGGCCGCTGTCAGCTCGGTACGGGCCAGGAAGCCGACCCGGATGCCCCGGCCGTCGGGGTGCGAGGAGAGTGCGAACCGCCAGTTCGGGCCGAGCAGTTCGGCCAGGTCCGCCAGGGCGTCGGGGTCGCCGACCTCCTGTACGCCGAGCAGGGTCGGGTCGAGCGCGCCGATCACGGCGGCGAGGGCGGCGAGCTTCGCCTCGTAGGCGGACTTGTCCTTGGGGCCGTAAGGGCTGCCGGGCCGGTAGAGGTTTTCGAGGTTCCAGGTGCCCAGGAGCATGCCGGGCTCCTTCCAGGAGGTGGTGCGGCCAGCGTGCTCGTCCGGGCCGCCTCGCGACAGGGCCCGGACCGGATGCGCGGCTCGGCTCGCACGGGCCGGGGACCGTGCCCTACGTCGGGGCGACGAGCTCCGCTCCCGCAGACCGCGGCGCCGGGCCGGGCCGGGCGCGGCTCCGCTCCCGCCGGACTCGTCGGCCGCGGACACGGACGGCGCATCCTGGAGTACGACACCTGACGGGTACGCGGCTGCGTCGGCGCGGGGAGTGAGGAAGGTACGGAAAAAATCTCGGCCGCGCCGATGAGTTCTCCTCCCTCCCGCGGTCACCACCCGGAACCGACCGTCGTACTGGAGGGTCCATGTCGCTTCCGGAGATCGTCTCGCGTGAGCGGTGGCGTGCCGCGCGTGCGGAGTTACTGCGCAAGGAGGAGGCACTCGCGCGGGCGCGGGACGCGCTGAGCGCCGAGCGGCGCCGGCTGCCCATGGTCGAGGTGGACCCCGAGTACGTCTTCGAGGGCGGCGACGGCAAGGCGACCCTGCTGGACCTCTTCGAGGGGCGGGCCCAACTCGTCGTCCACCACTTCATGTTCGCCCCGGAGTGGGAGGCCGGCTGCCCCTGCTGCGCCGCCTTCCTCGACCAGGTCGGCCACCTAGCCCATCTGCGGGCGCGCGGCACCTCGTTCGCGGCGGTCTCCCGGGCGCCGTTCACCAGGATCCTGCCGTTCAAGGCGCGGATGGGCTGGACGCTGCCCTGGTACTCGTCCTGCCACACCGACTTCGAACGCGACTTCAACCGCGACTTCGAGGCGACCATCGTCGTGGACGACGAACCGGTCGAACGGCCCGGCATCAGCTGCTTCCTGCGCGAGTACGACCGGGTCTTCCACACCTACTCGGTGTACGGCCGCGGTCTCGACGGACTCGGCCCGGCCACCTCGCTGCTCGACCTGACGGCCCTCGGCCGGCTGCCGGAGGGCAGTGACCGCATCCGTTATCACGACGAGTACGAAGACTGACACAGTCGGTCACGGAAGTGGCCGAAAGTATGCCGAGAGTCAACGGACCCTCACCGTCCGCCCCGACCGTGTGTCGGGTATGTCTCAGTAGCGTCACCGGGCGAGCCGTTCGCGTTCTCCAGAGCGTTAACTCCTACAGGTAAGACGCATTTCTGGAGGTGCAGGATGGTGAACGGGCGAACCGTGCTCGAACGCTTTCCCGCAGGCGGACCGCGAGGATCATGGCCTGCGGAGGAGTTCGCGCAGGCTCGGCGGCTCGAAGGGCTGCCCGCCGAGGTCGTGATGGATCTGGCCACGGACACGTTCCTGGTCATCGTGCGCGGCACCGGCGGTGTCGAGGCCTAGCCGGGCCGTGACCGTCAACCGGCTTCGCGGACCGGCAGTTTCGCCGCGAACTGGTCCGCCTGGAGCGCGTACAGCTCCGCGTAGACCCCGCCGCCGGCCAGCAGTTCGTCGGGGGTTCCCGACTCCACCAGCCGGCCCTGGTCGAGGACGTGCACCAGATCCGCGTGGCGGACCGACGCCAGCCGGTGGGTGATCAGCACGACGGTCTGCCCGGTGCCCGCCAGCGCGCGGATCTTCTCGAAGACCTCCAGCTCGGCCCGGGCGTCCAGGGCGGCCGTCGGCTCGTCCACGATCAGGATGTGACCGCGCCGGTAGGCGGCCCGCGCGATGCCCAGCCGTTGCCACTGGCCGCCGGACAGCTCGTGCCCGCCGCTGAAGTGGCGGGCCAGCAGGGTGTCCAGACCGCGTGGCAGGTCCTCGACCACGTCCTGCGCGCCCGCCTCCGCGACCGACGCGGCCAGCCGCTCGTCGGTGAGCGGCGCCGACGAGCGGCCGACGGCCACGTTGACCTTGGCGGTGAAAGGCCAGCGCTTGAAGTTCTGGGCGACCATGGCGATGCGTTCGGCGAGCCGCTGCCGGTCGGCCCGAGCCGCGTCGACGCCGTCCCACAGGATGCGGCCGCGGTCCGGCTGGTACAGCCCGGCCAGCAGCTTGACCAGGGTGGTCTTGCCGGAACCGTTCTCGCCGACCAGGGCGACGATCCGGCCGACGGGGATGCTGAGCGTGACGTCGTCCAGGGCGGGGCGGACGTTCTCGTCCGGATGATCACTCGGATAGGTGAAGGTGACGTTCTCGAAGCGGATCTCCTGGGGATCCTCGGGCAGCGGGTCACCGCCGAGCGGGATCGCCCGCTGTGCCGCCTCGACGTACAGCCGCTCCAGGTCGCCCACGAACAGTGCTTCCTCGTGCAGCGTGTTGATCTCCAGCACGAGGGTGCTGAGGCTCGCCGAGCCGCTGCGGATCGCGATCACCGCCGTACCGGCCACCGACAGGGCCATCGCCCCGCTCAGCAGCAGCCCGCCGAGCGTCGCGTACGTGGCGACGGTCGCGAGGCCGGTCCAGGCCGCCGCGATCAGGCCGGTACGGGCCGCCAGCCGGGCCAACCTGGCCTGTTCCGCCTCCGCCGTCTCCGACATCGCCCGGTAGTGCCGCAGCAGGAACGGGCCGACCCCGTGCACCCGGATCTCCGGCGCCGCCTCCGGCTCGGTGAGCAGGGCTCCGATCAGGTGGCCGGCGCGGGCGTGCTGTACCCAGGTGTGGTACGACTCGTAGCGCCGCCGGGCGTTGGTCAGGGCGCCCCAGGCGCTCGGGATTGTCATCGTGATCAGCAGCGGGAGCAGGGCCGGGTGCAGCACCGTCAGCACACCGGCCGCGGTGATCAGCGAGATCATCGCGTTCACCACGCGCGTGCCGTACATGATCATGCGGCGCGCCGAGGAGGCGCCGTACTGCGCGGTGTCCAGCAGTTTGTGGAAGGCGTGGTCCTCGATCGCGGCGAGTTCGACGGCCGCGGCCCGCTCCAGGTACATCGCGGTCGCCACCCGCTCGACCTTGGGCTCCAGACGGCCGGTTGCGTACGTGGACGCGGCGCGCAGCAGGGCGGCCACGGACATGACGACGGCCAGGGCCACCAGGGCGGGGGCGGCGCTGCGCAGCCGTTCCTCGACGGTGCCGGAGCCGGTGCCGATCAGCCGGGCGAGGACGCTGTTCACGGCGAGCAGGCTCGCGGCCTGGGTCACTCCGACGCCCACCTGAGCGGCCAGCACGATCCGCGCGGCCCCGGCGTCCGCCTGCCGGGCCAGCCGCAGACTGGACGCGAGCATGCCGGGCAGCCGGGTCATCATGGCGCGGAAGTCCAGCTCCAGGAAGGCGTTGCCGTGCTGGCTCCAGCCCATGTCGTAGCGGAGCGGTCCGCCGAACAGCAGTTGCTCGGACTCCGACGTCTCGGGCGCCGCCGTGTCCCGCTTCTTCCTCACCGCGATCCTCCCCGGGGCCGAGACCGTGTCCGTCCGTGCCGTCCGTGTCCGTCCGCGGCGGTGTCCGTGCCCGTGTCCGGGTACGTGCCCGTGGACGAACGGCCACTATTGCGGGCTGAGCCGCCACCGGGCAGGGCGCGCGACGAGGCTCGCGGGGCGCGGGGGAGTGCGCGAGGGGTACGGTCCGGGGCGGCACGGAGTCGCTGGGGAGTCGCGCCGGAACTGTCGGCCGGGGCCGTGCGGTGTCAGGCGCTCAGGGGGCGGGACCACTCCGGTGTCGTGCCGGTCACCCGGCACAGCGCGAGGTACAGCGGGATCGGCCGGCCACTATTGCGGGCTGAGCCGCCACCGGGCAGGGCGCGCGACGAGGCTCGCGGGGCGCGGGGGAGTGCGCGAGGGGTACGGTCCGGGGCGGCA
>NZ_JBIVXP010000001.1:67415-242542 GCF_044769305.1 Streptomyces sp. NPDC090499 | reverse complement strand
GGCACGGAGTCGCTGGGGAGTCGCGCCGGAACTGTCGGCCGGGGCCGTGCGGTGTCACGCGCTCAGGGGGCGGGACCACTCCGGTGTCGTGCCGGTCACCCGGCACAGCGCGAGGTACAGCGGGATCGGCGGGGTGTAGGGCACCGTGCCCTCGGGGCGGTGGATCAGGCGGGCGGTGCCGGGAAGGAGGGAGCCCGGGCCGTAGTGGGCCGGGGCGGGCCAGGTGAGAGCGTCGTCGGAGTCCGTCGGGACGATCCACCACCAGCGGGTGCCGTCGGCGTACACGCATCCCACCCGCGGCAGCCGCGGTACCACCAGCGGCCCGAGCCGTGCCGGTACCGCCACCGCGTCGCAGCCCAGCGGAGCCGTCATGCCCTCGGGCACCGGGAACGACCCGCCGGGCACGGGGAACGACCCGTCGGCACCACCCGCGGGCGACGGCCGCCGGTCCCGCTTCAGGCGGATCAGCGTGTCGAGTCCCAGGGAATGGCCGGAGCCGGACGCGCCGTTCACGGCTGCCTCCGCCGGGGCGCCGGCAGTGCCTCGGCCCGTCCTGCCGCGCCGGAGTCCGGCGACGGCCGGGGCGCCGGCGTGTGCGCCGGTTCGTGGGGCGAGCCGTGCGACGGACCCGGCGCGGGGCGCGCGCCCCAGCCCAGGTCGTTGCATGGCTCCACGGTGTTCCGGGCGGCGTCGGTCAGGCGCGGCAGCTCCGCCCAGACCAGCAGCCCGGACCCGTGCTCCTGAGCCCCCCAGGCCTGGCACAGCGCCTCGACGAGGAGCAACCCCCTCCCGTGCTCCTCCTCCGGGCGCTGCGGGGACGGGTGGGGCTCGTCGGGCGCACAGCCCTCGTCCTGCACGGCGATGCGCACCGTGTCGTCGTGGTCGTGCAACTCGCACACGACGCGCGTGCTCGCGGTGTGCACGATCGCGTTGGTGACCAGCTCGGATATGACCAGGGCGGCGGTGTCACAGGTGTCCGCGCAGACCGACCAGCCGGTCAGCCGGGCACGCACCAGGCGTCTCGCCTGGGCGGGGGAACCCGGATGAGCGGCCAGTTCGAACCGGAACCGGCGGCCGGCAGCGTCCTCACCCGGGCCGGCTGCCTCCTCCACGGTCGAACGAGTTCGCACGGGAGGACCCCCATCAGCGCCGAGACCGAACCGGTCTGCGGCGGCGTCTGTTCCTAAGGGCGCGGACGGAATCACGCTTGCCACTATCTCCCCGCCGTGAACACTTGGCAAGTGTCACTCTGAAAAATGCAGAGTGCTGTGTGACGCGGCGAAGGGCCGTGGCACACTGCTCGCAACAGCATGTCGAGCGGCGCCAGTTGGGATCAGTGAGGATCCGACGGACCGATCCGGCCAATGCGATCGATGCGACCGAACAGGATGTTCCGGCTGTTCCGGCCAATTCGGTCCTATTGGTTATTTCGGTCATCCTGTCAGATCTTCGAATGAGTCTTCGAATGGCGCCGCTGGGCTGTCAGCATGCCGGGTGACACCTGTATGTGCGTGACCGCGTGTGTGCGTGGTGTGTGCGTGACCGTGTAGGTGTGTGACGTCCGGGGTGCCGGCCAGACCGGCCCGGGAACAGGGAACTTCGTGGAGGTGGAGCGTGAGCGAGCCGCGGTCCGCGCCGACGGTGGGCCAGGTGGTCCTCGGTCGGCGCCTCCTCGACCTGCGGGAACGCGCGGGGCTCAAGCGTGAGGAGGCCGCCCGTGTGCTCCGCGTGGCGCCCGCCACGGTCCGCCGGATGGAGATGGCCGAGGTCGGCCTCAAGATCCCGTACCTCCAACTGCTCCTGAAGGCCTACGGGGTGACCGACGACGAGGCCGACCTCTTCGTCCGCCTCGCCGAGGAGGCCAACCGGCCCGGCTGGTGGCAGCGGTTCCACGACATCCTGCCGAGCTGGTTCTCCATGTACGTCAGCCTGGAGGGCGCGGCCAGCCTGATCCGCTCCTACGAGCCGCACTTCGTGCCCGGCCTGCTGCAGACCGAGGACTACGCGCGCGGGGTGCTCAGGTCGGGCGCCGTCGGCCAGACCGAGCCGGAGGAGATCGAACGCCACGTCGCCCTGCGCATGCAACGCCAGCAACTGCTCACCCGTGAAGAGGCGCCGCGCTTCTGGGCGGTGATGGACGAGACCGCCCTGCGCCGCCCGGTCGGCGGTCCGGAGGTGATGCGCGCACAGATCGACCGACTGCTCGACATCACGAAGCTGCCCAATGTGACGCTCCAGGTCGCCCCGTTCTCCAGCGGGCCGCACCCGGGGACGTACGGGCCCTTCGTGCTGTTCCGATTCGCCATGCCCGAACTGCCGGACATGGTCTACAGCGAGTACCTGACCGGCGCCGTCTACCTTGACGCGCGCACCGAGGTGGCGACCCACCTCGAAGTCATGGACCGCATGGCGGCGCAGGCCGCTACGGCACAACGCACGAAGGAGATCCTCCGGGATCTCCGCAAGGAGCTGTGAATGGATCGCATAAAGCCCCAGTCCGGGCCGCGGAACCGCACCGAGCGGATCTACAACGGCATGCCTGCCCGCGAACTGGGCAGCGAGGGCTGGCACAAGCCGTGGAGCGGCGGCAACGGGGGCAACTGCCTGGAGGCGATGAAGCTGGCCGACGGCCGGATCGCCGTCCGTCAGTCGACCGACCCGGACGGGCCGGCGCTGATCTACACCACGGACGAGATGACGGCCTTCATCGAGGGCGCCAAGGCGGGGGAGGCCGACTTCCTGCTCTCCTGAACGGTTCTGTCTCCTTCTGCCTGCTTTCCCCTTCTCTCTTCTCTTTGTTCTTGTTCAAGTTCTTTGTGATGGTGCTGAGTAATGGTGCTGAATTGATCATCGTCCGCGTCAGACGTTTACGGAGTGCCTCGTGATCGACACCAGCAAGCCGCATCCGGCGCGCATGTACGACTGGTATCTCGGCGGCAAGGACAACTACCCCGTCGACGAGGAGATGGGCCGGCAGATGCTCGCCCTCGATCCCCGGGTACCGGTCATGGCGCGGGTCAACCGCGCCTTCATGCACCGCGCCACCCGGTGGCTGGCCGAGCACGGTGTACGGCAGTTCCTGGACATCGGCACGGGCATCCCGACCGAGCCCAACCTGCACCAGATCGCCCAGGGCATCGCGCCCGACGCCCGGGTGGTCTACTGCGACAACGACCCGATCGTGCTCGCCCACGCGGCGGCCCTGCTGCGCGGCACGGCCGAGGGTGCCACGGAGTACCTCCAGGCCGACGTGCGCGACCCGGCGGCGATCGTCGCCGGCGCGCGGGCGGTCCTGGATCTCGACCGCCCGGTCGCGCTGTCGCTCGTCGCCCTGCTCCACTTCGTCCCGGACGAGGACGGGGCGCACGAACTGGTCGGCCGGCTGCTGTCCGAACTGCCGTCCGGCAGCTACCTGATGATGACCCACGCCACCGCCGACTTCACCCCGGAGGAGTCGGCGGCGGCGATCGCGAAACTCAGGGCGGCCGGGGTCACGCTGGCGCTGCGCTCCCGCGCCGAGTTCGGCCGCTTCTTCGACGGCCTCGAACTCGTCGAACCGGGTGTGTCGGTCGTCCACCACTGGCACCCGGAACTGGGCGAGCCGGTACCGGGACAGGACGACGGGGTGATCCCGGGCTACGGGGCGGTGGCGCGCAAGCCGTAGGCCCTTCGGGACACGGGCGTCACAGCCAGGCCCACATCCGCCTCGGCACCTACACCGCCATCGGCCGGTCGTACGGGGATATCGGCGACGGCAGTTGCGAACTCCCGGTCAGGTAATGGTCGACGGCCGCCGCCACCGCCCGCCCCTCGGCGATCGCCCACACGATCAGGGACTGCCCGCGAGCCGCGTCCCCGGCGGCGAACACGCCCGGTACGTTCGTGGCGAAGCCCGCGTCCCGGGAGATGGTGCCGCGCGGCTCCGTCGCCACCCCCAGCTGGTCGATGAGCCCGTCCTCCCGGTCGGGCCCGGAGAAACCGAGCGCCAGCAGCACCAGGTCGGCCGGGAGCGTCCGCCCGGTCCCCGGCACCGGCAGCCGCGACTCGTCCACCTCCACCAGATGCAGCGACCGCACGTGCCCGCCGTCGTCGCCCGTGAAACGGAGCGTCGACGCCGCGAACAACCGGGCGTCCGCGTCCGCCGAGGGCGCCGTCTCCAGGTCCCGCGCCTCCTCGTGCGCCGCCGACAGCCGGTAGATCTTCGGATACGTCGGCCACGGCTCGACGTCCTCGTCCCGCTCCGCGCCCGGCTGCGCGTAGATGTCCAGCTGGGTCACCGACGCGGCCCGCTCCCGCAACGCCGTCCCCAGACAGTCCGCCCCCGTGTCACCCCCGCCCACGATCACCACATGCTTCCCGGCCGCCGACATCGGCGACTCGGCCAGATCTCCCTCGCACACCCGGTTGGACAGCGGCAGATACTCCATCGCCTGGTGTATTCCGTCCAACTCGCGACCCGGCACCGAAAGTTCCCGCCACGCCGTCGCCCCGGTCGCGATCACCACCGCGTCGTACCGGGCCCGCAGCTCCGCCGCCCGCAGGTCCCGCCCGACCGCCACCGACGTACGGAACTTCGTCCCCTCGGCCCGCATCTGGCCCAGCCGCCGCTCCAGATGGCGCTTCTCCATCTTGAACTCCGGGATGCCGTACCGCATCAGCCCGCCGAGCCGGTCGTCCTTCTCGTACACGGCGACCGTGTGCCCGGCCCGGGTCAGCTGCTGCGCCGCCGCGAGCCCCGTCGGCCCCGACCCGATCACCGCCACGGTCCGCCCGGACAGCCGCTCCGGCGGCCGCGGTGAGGCGAACCCCTCCGTCCAGGCACGGTCCGCGATGGCGCACTCGACGTTCTTGATCGTGACAGCGGGCTGGTTGATCGCGAGCACGCACCCTGCCTCGCACGGCGCCGGGCACAACCGTCCGGTGAACTCCGGGAAGTTGTTCGTGGCGTGCAGCCGGTCGCTCGCCGCCCGCCAGTCCTCCCGCGACACCAGGTCGTTCCACTCGGGGATGAGGTTGCCCAGCGGACACGCGTCGTGGCAGAACGGCACCCCGCAGTCCATGCAGCGGTCCGCCTGCTTGCTGATGATCGGCAGCAGCGCGCCGGGGACGTACACCTCGTCCCAGTCCCGGACCCGCTCCTCGACGGGCCGCCGCGGCCACTCCTCGCGCGGCGTGGTCATGAACCCCTTGGGATCGGCCATGGTCGTCTTCCTCGCGTGCGGTACCCCAGGCCGTGCGTCATCGGGCGGCGCTCTTTCGGCCACGATACGTCCCCTCGGGTATGCCCGCAGAGTGGCCGAGAGCGCTTTCTGGCGGGGTTTCCTCAGCGGGGAGCCAGCCGGCTGCCAGGCCGGCGCCAGGCGGGATCCAGCCCGTGTCCAGCCCCTGTCCAGCAGGTGTCCAGGCGGGGACCGATGTGCTTCCACGGCACCCTCAGGACAGGGCCAGTACATAGACGACCGCCGCCGCGGCCGCCGCGACCGTGCGCACGTGGTTCCAGAACGTCCACTCACGCACGTACACCGGCCAGTAGGAGACGGCCTCCGGGGCGCCCGGCTCCAGCTTGGCCAGCGCCTCGTTCCGCGGCACGTTCGCCATCACGGTCAGCCCGAAGGAACCGAACAGATACAGCCCGCTGCCCAGCAGCAGCGCCACCTTCCCGTCGTCCGGCCACACCACGAACGTCACCACCGCGATCATCGCGCACACCACCGCCGACCCCGCGAACACAAGCATGAACACCGGGGTCAGGGCCGCCCGGTTGATCGCGTTCATCGCGGCGACCCCCTGCGCCGGCGGCAACGAGGCCAGCCCCCGCATCACGAAGGTCGAGAACCCGCAGAACACCCCCGCCACCAGTCCGGCCCCCAGCACCCCCAACAGGACCAGCACGTAATACGGCCCGTCGATCACGACCACCACACCCACTCTCGCCCCTGGACGCCTGCGCCTCTCGGATCAATGCCCACGGGCCACCCCTCCCCATGACTGTGAAGCCCGTCCACATACACATCCGGCCAGATTCACCCCCCTCGCCGTCACCGCTCCTGCCCGCCACCGCGGCCCGGCCTCTGCCCGCCACCGCGGCCGCGTCCCAGCCCGCCGTCACCCGGTCAGGCGGATCGTCACCCCGGCCTCCCACTCCCGCAGCACCGCCTCCACCGTCCGCGCGATCCGCCGCCGCGCCTCGTACCGCGGCACCCCGCTCATCAGCAGTTGGTCGTACGGCGTGTCCACGTGCCGCACCCCTGCCACCACCGCAGAGACCACCGCTCCCTCCGTCAGCGCCCGCCCGGCAGCGGTCCGCCCGACCCGCCCGCTGCCCCGCACCGACGCGTGCGCCGCGATCGCCCTGGCCCGTTCCACCGGGCAGCCCGGGAACAGGCGCAGGATCTCCGCCGCGAACGCCTCCGTGAACCGCACGTCCTCGGCCGCCCGCCGCTTCGCGTCCCGCGCCCGGCGCCGCCGCCGTGCCTCGGCGTCGGCCAGGCACCGCGCCTCGGCGCGGGCCAGCGCGGCCTCCTCGACCAGGACGCCCTGCCGCTCGTACCGGCTCCTGCGCCGGTTGAACCGGACCACCACCGCCGACAGCGTGCTCTCCTCCCGGGACCGCCGGGTCAGTGCCGTGTCGCCCCGGGGCAGGAACACCAGGTGCCCGAGATCGGTGCACTCGAGGCACCGCGGCACCCCGTCCTCCACCACCAGCAGCGGCAACGGCCCTCGCCGGCACGCCGCACACCGCTTGTGCCGAAGCGGCTGCACGACCAGAAGTCCACTGTGGTGAGGGGGAGTTGCGAGGCGTGTCATATGCGGTACTTTCCCCTCCCCGGGGGCTGATCTCACGTCGTTCGCGCCCTCCCTCCCTGCCGAGCGGGCGGTGGCGGCCTCCGCACGCCCGGCTCGCGGCCTGTCACGTTCACCGTCCGCGCTGTCCGTCCCCGCTGTCCGGCCGCGCTGCCCGGCCCGGGAACCACCCGCGGCGTGCCCGAACGGCCGACCCGGCATCATGATCCTGTGCGACTCGAAGCGATCACCTGGGACCGGCTCGCCGAGCGTCTCGCCGAGCGGCTGGCCGAACTGAAGCCCGCCGACGGGAGTGCCTGGCCACGCGTCGCCTTCGACGGCGCCCCGGCCGCCCGGCCCGGAGACCTGGCGGAGCGTGTCGGTGAGGCGCTGCGCGTACGGGGCCGGCCGTCGCTCGTCGTGGGCACCGAGGGCTTCCTGCGCCCCGCCTCGCTGCGCCTGGAGCACGGCCGGCGCGACGCGGAGTCGTACTACGGCGGCTGGTTCGACACCAACGCCCTGTGGCGGGAGGTCTTCGGCCCTCTCGACCCCGGCGGGACCGGTCGCGTCCTGCCCGATCTGTGGGACCCGGCCACCGACCGCGCCACCCGCAGCCCCTATGTCCCACTCCCGGCCGGCGGCCTCCTGCTGCTGCACGGACCGCTCCTGCTGCGGCACTGGTTCCCGTTCGACCTGACCGTCCACCTCCTCCTGACTCCCGGCGCCCTGCGCCGCCGTACCCCCGAGGCCGACCACTGGACCCTCCCCGCGTTCGAGCGCTACGCGGCCGAGACCGACCCCGCCGGCACGGCCGACGTCCTGGTCCGCGCCGACGACCCGCGGCACCCGGCGTGGAGCGGCTGAGCGGACCCGCGGCGGGACCGGATCGGGACCGCATGGCGACCGGATGGCGACCGGAGCGGGACCCTGCTCGGGGCCGGTGCGGCCGGGCGGCTCAGAGCCAGCCGTTGCGCCTGAAGCCGCGGTACAGCACCAGGCACGCCACGGATATGACGCCGATGACGAGCGGATAGCCGAACCGCCAGTGCAGCTCCGGCATGTGATCGAAGTTCATGCCGTACACACCGCACACCATCGTCGGCACGGCGATCACCGCGGCCCAGGCCGTGATCTTCCGCATGTCCTCGTTCTGCGCGACCGTCACCTGTGCCAGATGCGCCTGGAGGATCGAGTTGAGCAACTCGTCGAAGGCCGCGATCTGCTCCTTCGCCCGCATCAGGTGGTCTAGCACATCCCTGAAGTAGGCCTGTATCTCCGGGGAGATCGCCCGTATCGGCCGCGTGGTCAGCTCCTCCATCGGCCGGCCGAGCGGCACCACCGCCCGCTTCAGCTCCAGGAGTTCACGCTTCATCTGGTAGATCCGGCCCGGGTCGGCCCGCGCGCCGTTCTCCGCGAAGACTGCCGCCTCGACCTGGTCGATGTCGCCCTGCACCGCGTCCGTGACGCTCAGGTAGTCGTCGACCACGTGGTCCGCGATGGCGTGCAGCACCGCCGCCGGCCCCTTCGCGAGCTGGCTCGGCGTGGACTCCAGCTCCTCGCGCAGCGGCCCCAGCGAGCCGTGCCGGCCGTGCCGCACCGTGATCACGAAGTCCTCGCCGACGAACACCATGATCTCGCCGGTGTCGACCACCTCGCTGGTCGCGGTCAGCTTCTCGTGCTCTACGTAGCAGACCGTCTTGAACACCGCGAACAGCGTCTCGCCGTACCGCTCCACCTTCGGGCGCTGATGGGCCTCGACCGCGTCCTCCACGGCCAGCGGATGCAGGTCGAACAGCTCGGCGATGCCCGCGAACTCGCTGTCCGTCGGCTCGTGCAGCCCCAGCCAGACGAACCCGTCGCCCCGCTTGCGCACCCGCTCCACCGCGGAGTACAGATCGCTGCACTCCGGAACCCGCGCCCCGTCCTCGTACGTCACGCAGTTGACCACCGAGGAGCCCAGCGGGGACCGTGCGTGATGGTTCAGGTCGACGCGGGGCAGCCGCCGGGCCAGCCGCGCCACCCTGCGCAGGCCGCCGCTCCTGCCCAGCCCTGTGACCTTCCGCAGATTCCCTGCCATCGTCATCCGGATCTCCTTGCATGGATCCACTCGCGCAACGCTTCCCGCCCTGCCCGATCAGTCTGCCAGCCCGGTGTGAGACACGGGTAAGCCTGTGGGAACGGCGAGTTCCGGTTGGTTCCCGCCTGTGGACAACCGGATTCGCGACCCGTGTTGCCGAGCCGTGTTGCCGAGCCGCCTTCCCGAGCCGGATTCTCGACTCGCGTTCCAGGTCCTGTTCCCGAGCCGCGTGCCGGGCAACTGAAATCATCGCTTCATGACACAGGCCGACGGGTATCTCCTCGACAACCGCCAGAGCGAGGCCGGACAGCGCTTCGACGCCTTCGCGGACCTCTTCGACCCGACCACCTTCCGCCACCTCGACGCGTTCGGTCTCGGACCGGGCTGGCGCTGCTGGGAGGTCGGCGCCGGCGGCACCTCCGTGGTGTCCTGGCTGGCCGGGAAGGTCGGGCCGACGGGCCGGGTCGTCGCCACCGACATCGACACCTCTCTGCTCGCCACGGCCGCCCGCCCACCCGTCGAGGTCCGCACCCACGACGTCGGCGCCGAGGAGCCGCCGGGGGAGGGCTTCGACCTGGTGCACGCCCGGCTCGTCCTGGTCCATGTGCCGGACCGGGAACGGGCGTTGCGTTCCATGATCAAGGCCCTGCGCCCCGGCGGACGACTGCTGATCGAGGACGCCGACCCAGCCCTCCAGCCCCTCACCTGCCCCTACGAGTACGGCCCCGAACAGCAGCTCGCCAACCGCCTGCGCCAGGGCTTCCGCAGGCTCCTCGCCGAACGCGGCGCCGACCTGTCGTACGGCCGCAAGCTGCCGCGGCTGCTCCGCGAGGCCGGGCTGCACGACGTGGCGGCCGACGCCTACTTCCCCGTCGCCTCGCCCGCCTGCACCGCGCTGGAGACCGCCACCGTCCAGCAGATCCGGGGTCGGCTCGTCGCGGCGGGCCTCGCCACCGACGAGGACATCGACCAGCACCTGGCCAACGTGGCCACGGGCAGCATGGACCTCGCCACGGCCCCGATGATCTCCGCGTGGGGCCGCAAGGCGTAGGCCCGCCGCCCGTGGCGGGGGCGCGGTGCCTGCATCAGCCGCGGGCGGGCGGTCTCGCGCCCACGCGTTCCACCGCCCGCGCGCCCGCCCGGCAACCCTGCGCCGCCGCCTCCCGGGCGTCCGCGCCGGCGACCAGCGCGGCGAGGAACGCCCCGGTGAAGGCGTCACCGGCGCCCGTGGTGTCCCGGGGCGTCGCCGACGAGGCCGGGACACGTGCGAGGACGCCGCCCGCTCGGGCCACCAGCGCGCCGTCCGCCCCCGCCTTGGCCACCACCAGCGGCACCTGGCGGCTCAGCTTGGCCGCGGCGTCCGCCGGATCGGGCAGCCCCGTCAGCAGACAGGCCTCGTCCCGGCTCGGCAGCAGGACGTCGACCCCCTCGACGAGCGCCAGAAAGCGGTCCACGCCCAGTGCCACGAGGAACCCGGCCGACGCCGGGTCCAGGCTCACCGGCACGCCACGCGCGCGGGCCGCCGCCAGGGCCGTCGCCACCAGGGCCCGGCTCGTCTCGGAGAACAGCAGATAGCCGGAGAGGTGCAGCCGGGCCACCCCGTCGAGCAGCGCGTCCGACCAGTCGGCGGGCTCCAGCCGCAGGGACGCCCCGCTGTCGGTGAGGAAGGTCCGCTCGGCCGAGGCGCCGTTGTCGACCAGGCAGATCACCGTCCCTGTCGCGGCCTCGGGGTCCACCACGAGCCGGGGCCGCACCCCGGCGGCGGCCAGCTCCCGCTCGTGCCACCGTGCCGAGTCCGCACCCACCCGCCCCAGCAGCCGTACGTCCGCACAGCCCGCGTGCGCCGCCCAGCAGGCCACATTGGCGCCCGCCCCGCCCGGCAGGGTCCGGATCACGGCGGCCGTGTCCGTGCCGACCGCGAGCGGCCCCCGGTACCGCGCGACCACATCGGTGACGACGTCCCCGACGACCAGCAGCGCCCCGCCCGCCGCCTCCCCGCGCGGCATCGCCTCCCCACCGGGTGACGCCTCCCCATCGGGTGACGCTGCCCCGCCCGTCGCTGCCCGCTCGGTCGTCACCCCCTGGCCCACGCCGAGGCGATCCGCGCCGCCAGCCCGACATTGCCGCGCACCGCCGCCAGGTTGGCCTCCAGCGAGGCGCCGTCCGTGTGCCGGACCAGATAGTCGAGCAGGAACGGCGTGACCGCCTGGCCGGCGATCCCGTCCGCCTCGCACGCGTGCAGCGCGTCGGCGAGCACACGCGCGTGCAGCGCGGGGTCGAGCTGCTCCGCCTCCGGGACGGGGTTGGCGACGATCAGCGCCGAGTCCGCCGCGTCCAGCGCGTCCTGCGCCCGCATCACGTCTGCGACCTGCTCCGGGGTCCGCAGCGTCCAGTCGACCGGATGCCCGGAGTCGGACAGGTAGAAGCCGGGGAAGCGGTCCGTGCCGTAGCCCGCGACGGCCACACCCAGGGTCTCCAGACGCTGGAGGGTCGCCGGCACGTCGAGGATCGACTTCACGCCCGCGCACACCACCGTGATCCGGGTGCGTGCCAGCAGACCCAGGTCGGCGGACTCGTCCTGGGTCGCCGTCCACTCACGGTGCACCCCGCCGAGACCGCCCGTCGCGAACACCCGGAGGCCGGCCAGTGCCGCCAGCTGCGCCGTCGCCGACACGGTGGTCGCCCCGCTCGCCCCCGCGGCCACGGCGAGCGGCAGGTCGCGGTGGCCCAGCTTGCGGATCCCGTCCTCGTTGGCGATCCGCTCCAACTGGTCCTTGTCCAGACCGACATGAGGCCGCCCGTCCAGCACGGCGATGGTGGCGGGCACCGCGCCCGCACGCCGTACCGTGTCCTCCAGCTCCAGTGCCACCTGGAGGTTGCGCGGGCGCGGCAGCCCGTGCGCGATGATCGTGGACTCCAAGGCGACCACCGCGCGACCCGCGCCGAGCGCCTCCCTGACCTCTTCCGACACCACCAGCACCACGCCTGCCTCCTGTCCGTCGGTCTTCCCTCATCTCTGGCGGGGGCCGTACCCGGCTAAACGCTTGCGGCCTGTGGGGGACGCCACCAGCCTGGGCGGTATGACGAATCACCCGGTACGTCTGGACCATGTCGTCCTCTGGGTCGCCGACCCGGCCGCCGCGGCCGGCTTCTACGAGCGCATGCTCGGTCTGGAGCCGCTGCGGGTCGCCGAGTTCACCGCGGGAGAGGTGCCCTTCCCTTCGGTACGCGTCAACGAGGAGACCATCATCGACCTCGCGCCGCGCACCCTCGCCGAACGCATGCCGGCCCTTCCCGGCGCAGCCGGCAGCGCGGGCCACCCCGTCAACCACGTCTGTCTGTCCCTGCCGTCCGACGCCTTCGACGCCCTGCACGCCCGCCTCGCCGAGCACGCCGTACCCATGACCGGCATCGGACACGACTCCTTCGGCGCCCGCGGCACCGCCCCGCGCAACTTCTACTTCAGGGACCCCGACGGCAACGTCGTCGAGGCACGGCACTACGGCTGACCGCAACCGGCGGGGCGCCGCACGATCAGGGCCCGGTGGCCGCGCCTCAGAACAGCGGCTCGGGCAGCACGCCCTCCAGGGCGAGCAGCTTCCGCTTGGTCTCCAGACCGCCCCCGAACCCGCCGATCCCGCCGTCGCTCTCCACCACCCGGTGACAGGGCACGACGACCGGCAGCGGATTGGCGCCCATCGCCGCGCCGACCGCCTGCGCCCCGCCGGGCTGCCCGACGCGCCCCGCCAGGTCGCCGTACCCGACCACCGTGCCGTACGGGACACCGGCGGCCAGTTCGCGGAGCACCTGCCGGTTGAAGCCGGAGATCAGCGACCAGTCCAGCGGCAGGTCGAAGTCCTGCCGCCGGCCCGCGAAGTACGCCCGCAGCTGGGATATCGCCTCGGCGAGCACCGGCTCCGCGGGATCCTCGACGGGCTCGGCGCCCAGCCGGGCCGCCAGCCGCTCCAGCGTCCGCTCCCGCACCGCCTCGGTGGCGTGGAACACCACGTTGACCAGGCCGCTGCCGGTCACCGCGAGCAGCAGCGGACCGATGTCGGTGCCCACGACGGCCCACACCACCCGCTGCCCGTACTGCCCTTCGCTGTCCATGTCCCCCACCGTACGGCCCGCCACTGACAATGCCCGTCGCCCCGGCCCGGGTCAGCTCGCGCACAGCGCGGCCCGCACCACGTCCGGCTTGTTGGTGATGATCCCGTCCACGCCGTAGCCGACGGCCTTCCAGGTGGTGACCGCGTCGTTCACCGTCCAGGTGAAGACGCGCAGCGGCCGGCCGTGCGGCCCCTTGAGCGCGTGCACGTTCCGTACATAGCCGCCGGAGACCGAGTCCACCGAGGGGTTGATCAGGTCCACGAAGCCCGCGTAGCGCCGCAGGGACGCCACGGACGGTGTGCCGAGGTAGCCGGTCGTCACGGCGGGCCGGAGAGCGTGCACGGTGCGCAGGCTGTCCGCGCTGAAGCTCTGCACGACGAGCCGGTCCAGATGCCGGCGGTCCAGCCAGCCCTCGCTGCCCAGCAGCTTAAGGACCTGCTGCTCGATGCCGGGGTACAGCTCAGGGTTCTTGATCTCCAGGAGCAGCTTCTCGTGGTTGTGCTCGACCCGGCGCATGTACTGCGCAAGCGTCGGCACCCGCGTGCCCCGGTACGCGGGGGCGAACCAGCTGCCCGCGTCCAGCCGGGCGACCTCGGCCGCGGTGAAGTCCTTCACCTTCCAGGGCGCCCGGCCGGGGAAGACCTGTGCGACGTCGGTGGTGCGCCGAAGGCTGTCGTCGTGGATGACGACGAGCCGGCCGTCCCTGGTGCGCTGGACGTCGTTCTCGACCCAGGTGAAGCCCAGTGCGGCGGCCTTGTCGATGGCGGCCGGCGTGTTCTCGGGGGCGTAGGCGGAGGCGCCCCGGTGCGCGAGCACCGTGGGTTCGGCGGCGTCACCCGCCCGGGCGGCGGGGACGGGGCTCAGCAGGGCTGCCGTTCCCAGCAGCGCGGTGGCCGTGGCGGCGACTGCGCGCGCGTGCATGCGCACTCCTCACGTCGAGCGAATACGGACAGCACAAGAGTGACAGCAGGGAGTCAACAGCTCGCGGGTGCGGGACGACCACAGATCGGATGGAGTCGCCCAAGCCCGCTCACCGTTGCCGCACAACTGCGGCAAGGGCGTGTTTCTTTGCCGGAAAATCGTTCGACCATTCCGGTGCGGGTCATACTCTCTGCGTCAACCCTGACCGCTCGGGCGGTCCTGGGACGGGGGCGTATTGCACATATTCCGGGACGCAAAGGGTGAAGGGCAGCCGCGCATGCAAGGCACGGTCGACGGATTCAGTTACGGGGTCGTCACCCCGCTGGTGGCCTATCTGATGGCCTGCCTCGGTGGCGCCCTCGGGCTGCGCTGCACGACCCGGGCGATGCTGGTGGCTCACTCCTGGCGTCCCGCCTGGCTCGCCCTGGGCTCGGCGGCGATCGGTTCCGGCATATGGACCATGCACTTCGTCGCCATGATGGGGTTCAGCGTCAAGGAGACGCCGATCCACTACGACAAGCCCCTCACCTACGCGAGCCTCGGCCTCGCCATCGTCATGGTGGGCGTCGGGATCTTCATAGTCGGCTACCGGGGCGCCACCGGAACCGCGCTCTTCACGGGCGGCACGATCACCGGTCTGGGCATCGCCTCGATGCACTACCTGGGCATGGCCGGGCTGCGCCTCAACGGAACCCTGCAGTACAACACGGCCATGGTGGCCGCGTCGGTGGTGATAGGAGTCGTCGCCGCCACCTCGGCCCTGTGGGCGGCCGGGCAGGTCCGCGGCTTCCTGTGGAGCGTCGGCGCGAGCCTCGTCATGGGGCTCGCCGTCAGCGGCATGCACTACACCGGCATGGCCGCCCTCTCCGTCCACCTGCACAGCGCCGGCGTGACGTCCCCGGGTGACTCTCCCGCCTCGCTGCTCGCCCCCATGCTGATCGGCCCGCTGGCCTTCCTCTGCCTGGCCGCCGTCGTCGTGATCTTCGACCCGCTGATGGTCACGGGCAGGCCCGACCAGCTCCGCGTGGCGCACAAGCCGGGCGTCCCGGCCGACGAGATCACCCACCACCCGAGCCGCCGCCCGCAGCTCCGCGTCGGCCGCCAGCAGAGTCACCACAGCGCCCGCACACCGCAGAATCGCTGATCAGAACCGGTTGTCAGTGCGGGGTCGTACGGTGGAACCCATGCGGCCCGTTTCCCACATCGAACGCACGGTGGCGCCCTTCGAGGTCGTCAGCCCGTACCAGCCCAGCGGCGACCAGCCGGCGGCCATCGCCGACCTGGCCAGGCGCATCGAGGCCGGTGAAAAGGACGTCGTCCTCCTCGGCGCGACCGGCACCGGCAAGTCCGCCACCACCGCGTGGATGATCGAGAAGCTCCAGCGCCCCACCCTGGTGATGGCGCCGAACAAGACACTGGCCGCCCAGCTGGCCAACGAGTTCCGCGAGCTTCTCCCGAACAACGCGGTCGAATACTTCGTCTCGTACTACGACTACTACCAGCCCGAGGCGTACGTCCCGCAGTCGGACACCTACATCGAGAAGGACTCCTCGATCAACGAGGAGGTCGAGCGGCTGCGCCACTCCGCCACCAACTCGCTGCTCACGCGCCGCGACGTGATCGTGGTCGCCTCGGTCTCCTGCATCTACGGCCTCGGTACCCCGCAGGAGTACGTCGACCGCATGGTCCCGCTGCGGGTCGGCGACGAGATCGACCGCGACGACCTGCTGCGCCGCTTCGTGGACATCCAGTACACGCGCAACGACCTGGCGTTCGCCCGCGGCACCTTCCGCGTCCGCGGCGACACCATCGAGATCTTCCCGGTCTACGAGGAGCTCGCCGTCCGCATCGAGATGTTCGGCGACGAGATCGAGGCGCTGTCCACCCTGCACCCGCTCACCGGCGAGATCATCAGCGAAGACCGGCAGCTCTACGTCTTTCCGGCTTCCCACTACGTCGCGGGCCCCGAGCGCCTGGAGCGGGCCGTCAACGACATCGAGAAGGAGCTGGGGGAGCGCCTGGCCGAACTGGAGAAGCAGGGCAAGCTCCTGGAGGCCCAGCGGCTGCGCATGCGTACCACGTACGACATCGAGATGCTCCGCCAGATCGGCTCCTGCTCCGGTGTGGAGAACTACTCGATGCACTTCGACGGCCGCCTGCCCGGCTCCCCGCCGAACACCCTGCTCGACTACTTCCCGGACGACTTCCTCCTCGTCATCGACGAGTCGCATGTCACCGTGCCGCAGATCGGCGCCATGTACGAGGGCGACGCCTCCCGCAAGCGCACTCTGGTCGACCACGGCTTCCGGCTGCCCTCCGCGCTGGACAACCGCCCGCTGAAGTGGGAGGAGTTCCAGGAGCGGATCGGGCAGGCCGTGTATCTGTCGGCGACCCCCGGCGCGTACGAGCTCTCCCGCGGGGACGGCGTCGTCGAGCAGATCATCCGCCCCACCGGCCTCGTCGACCCCGAGGTCGTCGTCAAGCCCACCGAGGGCCAGATCGACGACCTGGTGCACGAGATCCGCAAGCGCACCGAGAAGGACGAGCGCGTCCTGGTCACCACGCTCACCAAGAAGATGGCCGAGGACCTCACCGACTACTTCCTGGAGCTCGGCATCCAGGTGCGCTACCTGCACAGCGACGTCGACACTCTGCGCCGCGTCGAGCTGCTGCGCGAGCTGCGCTCCGGCGAGTACGACGTCCTGGTCGGCATCAACCTTCTCCGGGAGGGCCTCGACCTGCCCGAGGTGTCCCTGGTGGCGATCCTCGACGCCGACAAGGAGGGCTTCCTGCGCTCGGGCACCTCGCTGATCCAGACCATCGGCCGTGCGGCGCGCAACGTCTCCGGCGAGGTCCACATGTACGCCGACAAGATCACCCCGGCGATGGAGAAGGCCATCGACGAGACCAACCGGCGCCGGGAGAAGCAGGTCGCGTACAACAAGGCCAACGGCATCGACCCGCAGCCGCTCCGGAAGAAGATCAACGACATCGTCGCCCAGATCGCCCGCGAAGAGGTCGACACCGAGCAACTGCTCGGCTCGGGCTATCGCAAGCTGAAGGACGGCAAGGGGGCCAAGGCTCCCGTTCCCTCCCTGGGCGACAAGGCGGCCAAGGGTGCGAAGGCAGGCAAGGCCGCCAAGGGCAAGGTCAGGGAAGCGGTGCCCACCGACCGCCCGGCTGCCGAACTCGCCGAGCAGATCGAGGAGATGACGGAGCGCATGCGTGCCGCCGCCGCCGATCTGCAGTTCGAGATCGCGGCCCGGCTGCGTGACGAGGTCTCCGAGATGAAGAAGGAACTGCGCCAGATGAGGGAGGCGGGCCTGGCCTGACCCCTGATCCGCCGTCGGGCCCCGGCAAGTACGCGAAGTGTTGCAAGACCGACACAAAGCGCGGGCCGGGGTTCGGCACTGTCAGCGGCGCTGCATAGGGTTTTGGTCAACCGCGGACTCCGCGGCAGCAGGGGACATCCGACGAGGGGAAACAGCCGTGACCGTCAACATGACCAAGGGTCAGGCCATCAGCCTGGAGAAGAAGGACGGCGGCTCCCTGAGTGCGGTCCGCATGGGTCTTGGTTGGAAGGCGGCGCCCCGCCGCGGGCTGTTCGGCTCGCGCACCCGGGAGATCGACCTGGACGCCTCGGCGGTGCTGTTCGCCGACAAGCAGCCCGTCGACGTCGTGTTCTTCCGGCACCTGGTGAGTGACGACGGCTCGGTCCGCCACACGGGCGACAACCTCGTCGGCGGCGCGGGCCAGGGCGGCGACGACGAGGCCATCCTCGTCGACCTCGCGCGCGTGCCGGTCCACGTCGACCAGATCATCTTCACCGTCAACTCCTTCACCGGCCAGACCTTCCAGGAGGTGCAGAACGCCTTCTGCCGGCTGGTCGACGAGACGACCGGCCAGGAACTCGCCCGCTACACGCTCGACGGCGGCGGCGAGTACACCGCCCAGATCATGGCGAAGGTGCACCGGTCGGGATCCGGCTGGACGCTGACGGCCCTGGGCGTCCCCGCCAAGGGCCGCACCTTCCAGGACCTGGTGCCTTCGATCCTGCCGATCCTCTGAGCGCTCCGCCGCAAAAGGGCGCGGGCCTGGTCCGCTGAGGCTGGGCAGTACCCCGAAGGAACGCCGGGGGCACCCCGCGGGCCGAAGACCGGGGGAGGAACGGCGCGACCAGCCACGACGGCGCCGCAGTCGTCCGACGGCATGTCGCCGCGCTTCCGGCGGAGCGCTCAGCACCGGCCCGACGGCACAAGAGGACACGACACACAGGGGGACGTGGGCGATGGCGGCCGAGCTGGTGCGCGGGCAGAACCACCCGCTCTCGCGGAACCGGATCGAGATCCGGATCTCGGCCGACGTGCCGGTCGTGGCCGGGGCCACCCTCGCGGACGAGAGCGGCCGGGTACGGGGCGCCGACGGGGTTGCCCATCCGGGCGCGCCCACCCTGCCAGGGATCGAGGTCTCCCGGCAGGCGGCCGCCGAACACCGGCTCGCCGTCGACCTCGACGCCATGCCCGCGGCCGTGCACCGGGTCAGCGTCCTGATCGCCCTGCCCGCCACACCGGGTGGTCCGCCCCGCTTCGGCGCGCTCGCCGCACCGCGTGCCGCGGTCACCGGCCTCGACGGCACCGAGGTCGCCGGCTACACCCTCACCGGCCTGGACGCCGAGTCGGCGGTCGTCGCCCTGGAGCTCTACCGCCGCCGGGACGCCTGGAAGATCCGCGCGGTGGGCCAGGGCTACGCGGAGGGCCTGACAGGGCTCCTCGCCGATCAGGGCCTGCCCGGAGCCGTCGAACTCGCCCGCGGGATCGAGGAGGCGGTGGCGCGCGGCCTGGCCCGCGCGGTCCCGGCCCGCACCGCGGACACCGACCGTTCCCGGCGTACGGCCGCCCCCGTCACCGGCCCGGACCTGCCGGGCACCGCTTCCGCAGCCGCGTCTCCCTACGGCGTCCAGCCACCCGGCGACACGGCCGGCCGACCTGCGGCCTCCGACGGGCCCGCCGAGTCGGAGCCGACGCCCGGCGACGCCGCCAGGCCCCCGGCTTCCGGCGGACCCGGTGCCCCGGCGGCCGCCACTTCCGCCGGGGGCCCCGTCGACTACACGCATCCGAAGCGCCGCCAGGCGTCCCGGCCCCCGGCCCCCGAGGCTTCGGCCCCGGCGGACGGACCTCCGCCGCCGGTCGCCGGTGACGCCGCCGGCTGGTCCATGGACGAGCGGCTCTACAACCAGGTCTGGGGCATGTTCGAGGACCTGGCGCGTTCCACCGCCGCCTGTCGCAGCGCTGTCGACTTCGCCGAGTCGCGCATGGAGAAGGAACTCGACCAGGTCCTGTCCGACCCGCGCAGCCGCCTGGGCTCGGCGGGCGACGCCGCACGTGAGGCGGCCCAGGCCCGGCACGCCCAGCTGGTCGACCAGGCACAGGCGGTGCTCGCCCGGGACCTCGCCCAGCTCACCGCCGAGTCCGAGGTCGTCGAGCCCGCGCTGCCACCTGCGTACGCACGCTGGGACAACCCGGTCTGGCACGGCTACCAGGTGCCGGCGGAGTCACCGATGGCCGTCCGGCTGGGTGACCTCCACCTTCCGGAGAGCGCCCCGCTGCGTATCCCGATGCTGGTCCGGCTGCCCCTGGAGCGGGGCCTGTGGATCGACAGCGGCGTGCCCGACGCGACCCCGTTCGAGGATGCGGGTGAGCTGCGGCACCTCGCCCTGCAGACGGCGGTGGCGCTCGCGGCCCGGCTGCTCGCCGTCCATCCGGCGGGGGAGTTCGGTGTGCAGGTCGTCGATCCGGCGGGTTCCGGTGCCTCCGCGTTCGCACCGCTGACCGGGGCCGGTGTGCTGGACGCGCCGCCCGCGATGGGCGCCGCAGGTGTGGCGGGTGTGCTGGGGCGGCTCACGGAGCGCGTCGACCTGGTGCAGATGGCGGTGCGCGGCGGTGCGTCCGACGCGCTCCCGCCCGGTCTGGACACCTCGCGGCAGCTGCTGGTCGTGCACGACTTCCCGCACGGCTTCGACGACCGGGCCGTCACGCAGCTGCGCTATCTCGCGGACGAGGGCCCTGACGTCGGCGTCCATCTCCTGCTGGTCGCCGATCGTGAGGACGCCGCCGCCTACGGCCCGTTGCTCGATCCGCTCTGGCGTTCACTGATGCGACTCACTCCGGTACCGGACGATCACCTGGCCGACCCGTGGGTGGGGCATGCCTGGACGTACGAGCCCGATCTCGTGCCGCCCGGCAGCCAGGTGCTCCAGCAGGTGCTCATCCGGGTCGCGACAGCCCGTACCAAGCGCATGTAAAGGATCCTGACCAGGAGACTTGGCCTTTCTTTTGCCAATCACTTTACCTTTCCTTGGTGATTGGGGTACTGTTTTCCGTACGGAGGGGAGTACTCCCTGTCTGCTGCGGCGTACCCGTCAATACGGATCCGGTCGGATCCCGGGGCGTCGGCCCGTCCCGGGTGGAAGAGACCTCCGGTAGCGCAACGCCGAATCTTTGCCGTTCACTAACCGGAGGCAACAGTGGATGTATCCGTGACCCTGTGGGTCCTCACCATCCTGGGGCTGGCCGCCCTGATCGCAGTCGACTTCTTCATCGGCCGCAAACCGCACGACGTGTCCGTCAAGGAAGCCGGAATCTGGACCGTCGTCTGGATCGCCCTCGCCGGACTCTTCGGCCTCGGCCTGCTCGTCTTCGGCGGCGGCCAGCCCGCCGGCGAGTTCTTCGCGGGCTTCATCACCGAGAAGTCGCTGAGCGTCGACAACCTCTTCGTCTTCGTCCTGATCATGGCGAAGTTCGCCGTGCCCTCGCAGTACCAGCAGCGGGTGCTGCTCGTCGGTGTCCTCATAGCCCTGGTGCTGCGGGCCGCCTTCATCGCCGCGGGCGCCGCGATCCTCGCCAGCTTCTCGTGGGTCTTCTACCTCTTCGGGGCCTTCCTCGTCTGGACCGCCTGGAAGCTGATCCAGGAGGCGCGGGCCGACCAGGAGGAAGAGGAGTTCGAGGAGAACAAGCTGCTCAAGGCCGCCGAGCGCAGGTTCGGCGTGGCCGACCGCTACCACGGCACCAAGCTGTGGATCCAGCAGAACGGCAAGCGGGTCATGACCCCGATGCTGGTCGTGATGCTTGCGATCGGTACGACCGACGTCCTGTTCGCGCTGGACTCCATCCCCGCGATCTTCGGCCTGACGCAGGACCCCTACATCGTCTTCACGGCCAACGCCTTCGCGCTGATGGGCCTGCGGCAGCTGTACTTCCTCATCGGCGGACTGCTGAAGAAGCTGGTCCACCTCTCCTACGGCCTGTCCATCATCCTCGGCTTCATCGGCGTCAAGCTGGTGCTGCACGCGCTCCACGAGTCCGGCGTCCACGTCCCGGAGATCAGCATCCCGGTCTCGCTCGGCGTGATCTGCGCGGTCCTGATCGTCACCACGATCACCAGCCTCAGGGCGTCCAGGAAGCAGGCGGCGGCCGAGGCGGCGCAGGCCGGGAGCGAAGGCGCTCCGAAGGACAGCATCGACGTCTGACCACGTCGGACGTAGGAACAACCACCCCGCGCAGCGGTGCGAAGCGCATTGCCGACCCATCGCCCCGGATGCTTCGTTGGGTGGCGGAACGTCCCCGGTCCGGGGACGCCGCCGCCCGGTGGAGGCAACCGTGACATTCGTCCAGATCATCGACTTCGAGACCGACCGCATCGACGAGCTGAAGGCCCTCGCCGACGAGATGGGCAGCCGGCTCGCCGGCCGAGAGAACAGCCCCACCCGCCGCCTGATCCTCCGGGACCGGAACCGGCCGGGACGCTACCTCGGCGTGATCGAGTTCAACTCCTACGAGGAGGCCATGCAGAACAGCGACGACCCAGAGACGAGCAAGTTCGCCGAGCAGATGGCCGCCCTGTGCACCCGGCCGCCGTCGTTCACCGACTGTGACGTCGTGGACCTGACCGACTTCACGTAACCGCCCGACCGACGGCACCCGCACGTCCCGGGGGCCGCGCCGCGCCGACGGCAGGCCCCCGGGAGGCCGAAAGGACCGGAATGCGAAGCCCTTACGCCTCTGCCACCATCGCTGCATGATCATTCGGCTCAGGCCGCTCACCACCCAGTGGACGCTCCTCGTGCCGGTGCTCGCGGTCGTCCTGCTCCTGTTCACCTGGGGTCGCAGCCTGCCCGGCGCGGTCGTCGCGCTGGTCACCGTGGTCCTCGCCGCATCGGTCCTCGCCGCGGTCCATCACGCCGAGGTCGTGGCCCACCGGGTCGGCGAACCCTTCGGCTCCCTGGTCCTCGCCATCGCCGTCACGATCATCGAGGTCGCCCTGATCGTGACCCTCATGGTCGACGGCGGCGACAAGAGTTCCACCCTGGCCCGGGACACCGTCTTCGCGGCCGTGATGATCACCTGCAACGGCATCGTCGGCCTCTGCCTCCTCGTCGCCTCACTCCGCCACGGCACGGCGGTCTTCAACCCCGAGGGCACCGGCGCCGCCCTGGCGACCGTGGCCACCCTGGCCACGCTCAGCCTGGTGCTGCCGACCTTCACCACCAGCAAACCGGGCCCGGAGTTCTCCGGAGTGCAACTGACGTTCGCGGCCCTGTCGTCGCTGATCCTGTACGGCCTTTTCGTCGCCACCCAGACCGTGCGGCACCGCGACTACTTCCTGCCGATCACCCGGCAGGGCGACCCGATCACCGCCGACGACCACGCCGCGGTCCCGTCCGCGCGGGCCGCCTGGATCAGCCTCGGTCTGCTCGGTCTCGCTCTCGTCGGGGTCGTCGGACTGGCCAAGGGCGTCTCGCCGACGATCGAGTCCGGCGTGGCGGCGGCCGGCCTGCACCAGGCCGTGGTCGGCGTGGTCATCGCACTGCTGGTACTGCTCCCCGAGACCATCGCCGCCCTGCGCTCGGCCCGCCGGGACCGCGTGCAGACCAGTCTCAACCTGGCCCTCGGCTCGGCCATGGCCAGCATCGGCCTGACCATCCCGGCCGTGGCCCTGGCCTCCGTCTGGCTCTCCGGCCCCCTGGTCCTCGGCCTGAGCGCCACTCACATGCTGCTGCTCGCACTGACCGTGGTGGTCAGCTCCCTGACCGTGGTGCCGGGCCGGGCCACACCGCTGCAGGGCGGCGTCCACCTGGTGCTGTTCGCCGCCTACCTGGAACTGGCGATCAACCCGTAGCGGCCCCGGAGTTGCTCACCCGGCGACCGGCTCGACCGCTGCCACCGGCACCGGACGCGTCTCCGGCAGCAGCGCGAAGCAGCCCAGGCTCAACAGCGCGATCGCCGTCAGATACGCCCCTACGGCCCACGGAACGCGCCCGCTGTGCTCCGCCAGCGCCGTCGCCACGATCGGCGTCAGCGCGCCGCCGAGGACCCCGCCGAGGTTGTAGCCGACGGCGGCACCGGTGCAGCGCAACCTGGGCTCGTACAGCTCCGGCAGGTAGGCGGCGACCACCGCGAACATGGTGATGAAGGCGATCAGGGCACCGGTGAACCCGAGGAACATCAGCAGCGGCTGTCCGGTCGCGAGCAGCGCGACCATCGGGAACATCCACAGCGCCGAGGCCGTGCATCCCACCAGGCACAGCGCCCGGCGCCCGTAGCGGTCGCCCAGCAGGGCCATCACCGGCGTGAGCGACCCCTTCACGACGACGGCGGCCATGACGCAGGTCAGCATGACGGTACGGCTCACCCCGAGCCGCTCCGTTCCGTACGCCAGCGACCAGGTCGTCACCGCGTAGAACACCGCGTACCCGACCGCGAGCGCCCCCGCCGTCAGCAGCACCAGCCGCCAGTGGTGCCGTACGACCTCGGCGAACGGCATGCGCGCGGGCTCCTCGATCTCCAGGAACTGCGGACTCTCGGGGAGCGCCGAACGCAGCCACAGCCCGCTCAGTGCCAGCGCCCCGGCCGCCCAGAACGGCACCCGCCACCCCCACTGCGCGAACTGGGCGTCCGTCAGGGTCGCCGACAGGACCAGCATCACGCCGTTGGCGAGGAGGAAGCCGAAGGCCGGACCGATCTGCGGAAAGCTCGACCACAGGGCGCGCCGTCCGGCGGGCGCGTGCTCGGCGGTCAGCAACACCGCCCCGCCCCACTCCCCGCCGAGCCCCAGCCCCTGCAGAAAGCGCAGCACCAGCAGCAGCACGGGAGCGGCCATGCCGATCCTGTCGTACGCCGGCACGAACCCGACCGAGACCGTCGACGCCCCCGTCAGCAGCAGGGACGCGACCAGCACCGGACGCCGGCCGCGCCGGTCCCCGAGGTGCCCGAACAGCACCGAGCCCAGCGGCCGGGCCACGAACCCCACGCCGAACGTCCCGAACGCCGCCAGCGTCCCCGCGAGGGGTGAGAACGTCGGGAAGAACAGCGGCCCCAGGACGAGCGCCGCGGCCGTCCCGTAGACGAAGAAGTCGTAGAACTCGATCGCGGTCCCGGTGAGCGAGGCGGCCGCCAGCCGCAGCATCGAGGGGGTCCTTACGGTGCGTACATCAAGCATGCTCCGTCAACTACCCAGGGTGATCACGGGTTACGGGGGCGCGCGGTGGTGAGACGGCCCTCACAGGAGCCGCCGCGCACCGTGATAAACCGGAGCGAGCAGCGGTCCTCCCGGGCCGTTCGTCCTTCCCATGGATGTCCCACCGAGTTTGTCCCACGGACCGGAGGAATCGTGCCCCGCACCCTGGCCAACGCCCCGATCATGATCCTCAACGGGCCCAATCTGAACCTGCTCGGCCAGCGCCAGCCCGAGATCTACGGCTCCGACACCCTCGCGGACATCGAGGCCCTGTGCGCCAAGGCGGCGGCCGCGCACGGCGGCACCGTGGACTTCCGGCAGTCCAACCACGAGGGCGAACTGGTCGACTGGATCCACGAGGCACGCCTCGGCCACTGCGGGATCGTCATCAACCCAGGTGCCTACTCGCACACCTCGGTCGCGATCCTGGACGCCCTCAACACCTGTGACGGCATGCCCGTGCTGGAGGTCCACATCTCCAACATCCACAAGCGCGAGTCGTTCCGGCACCACTCCTACGTCTCCCTGCGCGCCGACGGAGTGATCGCCGGATGCGGTGTGCAGGGCTATGTGTTCGGCGTGGAGCGGGTGGCGGCACTGGTCGGCGCCGCCACCGCGGACGCGTAGCGCCTCAGAGCCGGCCGGCCTCCACGATCCGCCGCAGGAAGCGCCGGGTGCGCTCCTGCTGCGGGTCGCCGAACACCTGCTCGGCGGTGCCGCGTTCCAGTACGACGCCGCCGTCGAGGAAGCAGACCTGGTCGGCGACGTCCCGGGCGAAGCCCATCTCGTGCGTCGCCAGCACCATGGTCATCCCCTCGCCCTTGAGGCCACGGACCACGGTGAGCACCTCGCCCACCAGTTCCGGGTCGAGGGCGGCGGTGACCTCGTCGAGCAGCAGCAGCCGGGGCCGTACCGCCAGGGCGCGCACGATCGCCACCCGCTGTTGCTGACCGCCGCTCAGCCGGTCGGGATAGGCACCGGCCTTGCCGTCCAGTCCGAGGCGTTCGAGCAGCTCCCTGGCCCGCTCCTCGGCCTCCGCGCGGGAGACGCCGTGCACCCGACGCGGCGCCAGGGTGATGTTGTCCAGCACGGTCATGTGCGGGAAGAGGTTGTAGGCCTGGAAGACCACGCCGATACGGCGGCGCACCGCGTCCCGGTCGGCGCGCGGGTCGGTGATCTCCTCGCCGTCCAGCCAGATCGCGCCGTCGTCGATCTCCTCCAGGAGGTTGGCACAGCGCAGCAACGTGGACTTCCCGGACCCGGAGGCGCCGATCAGCGCCGTCACCGTGTGCGGGGCTACCTCAAGGTCCACGTCCCGCAGCACGACCGAGTCCCCGAACGTCTTGCGGACGGACTCCATGCGCAGCACAGGCGCGTCGCTCATATGGCTCCTCCCTGGGACCGCTGCCGGTCCATCCGGGCCGTCACCCAGTCCGTGAAGCGGGTCATCGGGATGGTCAACGCCACGAAGACCAGCCCGGCGACGATGTACGGCGTGTAGTTCAGGCTGCGCTGGGCGATGATGTCGGACGCCCGTACCGCGTCGATGGCGCCGCCGATGGAGACGAGCCCCGTGTCCTTCTGCAGTGACACCAGGTCGTTCAGCAGCGGCGGGACCTGACGGCGCACGGCCTGGGGGAGCACCACGTACCGCAGCGCCTGCCGGTTGGTCAGCCCGAGCGAGCGGGCCGCGGCGCGCTGCGAGGGGTGCACCGACTCGATGCCGGCGCGGAACACCTCGGCGACGTAGGCGGAGTACGTCAGCGTCAGCGCCGCACCGCCCAGCAGCACGGGGTCGACGGTCACACCCTGGAGGCGCAGTGCGGGCACCCCGAAGACCACGATCATCAGGTTGATGATCAGCGGCAGACCGCGGAAGAAGTCCGTGTAGGCCGCCGCCAGCGCGCGCAGGGGGAAGAAGACGGGCCCCGGCAGCGTACGGGCGATGGCGATCAGCATGCCCAGGACGAGCACCACTACGCCGCAGATCAGCAGCAGCCGGACGTTGAGCCACAGGCCTTCGAGGACCTTGGGGAACGCCTCGCGCGCGTACTGCCCGTCGAAGAAGGTCTCCTTGGTGCGCTCCCAGCCCGGCGCGCTGACCACGACCAGGTAGAGGACGACTGCCGTGACCAGGGTCGACAGCGCGGCGATCGCGGTCGCGCGACGGGCGCGGGCACGCCGGTAGCGCTCCCGCTCCAGCCGCCGCCCGGAGGGGGTGTAACCGTCGGCGCCCACGGGGGCACCGGCCGGCATGTCGCCCTTGTCGTCCGCGCCCTCCTGGCCGGACTCGTCCTTGGTGACCGTCACTTGAGCACCGGAGCGTCGACGGCGTCGGACAGCCACTGCTTCTCCAGCTTGGCCAGCGTGCCGTCCTTGCGCAGGGCGTCCACGGCCGACGTCACGCAGGACGTGAGGCCGCTGCCCTTGTCCAGCACGAGTCCGAACTGCTCGGGCGTGCCGCCCTGGTTCTCGAACTGGCCGACGATCCTGGCGTCCGTCACCTGGGCCGCGGTGACGTAGAAGGCCGTCGGCAGGTCGACGACGATCGCGTCCACCTGGCCGTTCTTGAGCGCCGAGATGGCCTGGTCGTTCTTGGAGAACGCGGCCGCCTCCTGCGACGGCTTCACCACGTCGCTGATGTAGTCGAGGCTGGTCGTGCCGACCTGGGCACCCAGCTTGAGACCCTTCAGATCCGCGATGCCCGTCGCCTTGGCGGCCTTGCTGCCCTTGAGCGCGACGACGGCCTGACGCACGTCGTAGTAGCCGGACGAGAAGTCCACGGCCTTCTTGCGCTCGGTGCTGATGGACACCTGGTTGATGTCGAAGTCGAAGGTCTTCACGCCGGGCGCGAACGCCTTGTTGAACGGCACGCTCTGCCAGACGACCGCGCTCTTGTCGTACCCCAGTTGCTTCGCCACGGCGTACGCGACCGCCGACTCGAAGCCCTCGCCGTTGGCCGGCTTGTCGTCCTTGAACCACGGCTCGTAGGCCGGTTCGTCCGTCGCGATCGTCAGCTTGCCGGAGGTCTGGGTGGCCAACTTGCCCTTGGCGCAGGTGGTTCCGGCCGACGAGGAGGACCCGCCGGACGCCTTGTCGTCCGGTTGCGGAGCGCAGCCGACGGCGGTGGCGAGCAGGGCTATGGTGGCAGCGGCGGCAGCGCGGCGCAGTGCGCTCGGGGCAGGGTGCATGGCGGGAGAGTGACAGCGAACGCCGCGTTTGTCCACGTCAAGCGGGTGTTTGTCCGCATAGTGGGAACGGGTGTTGCGGTCTTGTGAACGCTGCGCGCGCGGGGGCGGACACGCCGGGGCCGCCGGCCGAGGGCGGGGAATGATGACCGGCGGCCCGTACCGCGCAGGAGCCGTCATCCTGTGCGGGGCTGCCACCAGTTGACCGCGCGACGGCGTGCGCGGGGAGCGTGCGCCGGAGACCGGCGCGTGTGAACTCTTCACACGGGGCGCGCGATGGGCCTGCGCGCCCTGCGTTCACAACCGGCGCCCCCCGGAACTCACCACCCGCGCGCGTGCCACTCCGGCAGGTGCGGGCGTTCCGTGCCCAGGGTGGTGTCGTTGCCGTGCCCCGGGTACACCCAGGTCTCGTCCGGCAGCTCGCCGAAGATCTTCGTCTCGACGTCGTGGATCAGACTGGCGAAGGCCTTCGGGTCCTTGCGCGTGTTGCCGACACCGCCGGGGAAGAGGCAGTCCCCGGTGAAGACGTGCGGATGGCCGTGCGGGTCGTCGTAGACCAGGGCGATGGAGCCCGGGGTGTGGCCGACCAGATGGCGGGCGGTCAGCTCGACGCGGCCGACCCGGATCACGTCGCCGTCGCCGACCGGGACATCGGTGGTGACCGGGATGCCGGGGGCGTCCTCGCGGCCCGCGTACGTCCGGGCGCCGGTCGCGGCGACGACCTCGGCCAGCGCCTGCCAGTGGTCGCCGTGCTGATGCGTGGTGACGACGGACGCGATGCCGTCATCACCGATCATGCCGAGGAGCGTCTCCGCGTCGTTGGCCGCGTCGATCAGCAACTGCTCGTCGGTGGCGCGGCAGCGCAGCAGATAGGCGTTGTTGTCCATCGGCCCGACCGCGATCTTGGTGATCATCAGGTCCTTGAGCTCGTGCACGTCCGCCGGTCCGCCGACCGTCACCTCTCCGCTGTACGTCATGGCGGTCAGCCTATAGCGGGGAGCGCGTGCCGATGTGCCGCGCGCCGCACGCGCGCTACAGCGGTGGAAGCACGGGCAGGGCGCCGCCCTTCACGGCCAGGGCCGAGCCGTCGCGGCGGCCCGCGAGCCAGCCCAGCAGGTCGGCGGTGGAGCCCTCGACGGCGATCGGTCCGCCCGGCGCGCCGCCGCCCGTCGTCCAGACCTGGCCGCCGTCACTGCGCAGACCGGTCGGTGGGACCTCCCGGTGCCCGCCGAAGCGGTCCGCCAGGAAGTCGATCTCCCGCTCGGTGAACTCCGCCGGGAGGTCCTCCAGCTCGTACCCGATGCCGAGATCGACATGGTGCAGCTCGACCTCGGCCCAGCGACGGAACGGCACCCGGGCCGCGGTGTCGGTGACCCCGTTGCGCAGCTCCACCGTGCGCGTCCAGTCCGCGGGCTCGGCCGCCCGGGCCCGGAATCCGTCATGGCTCACACGCAGGTCTGCCAGCTGCGTGTCCAGCGCGCGCGGTGCGTCCCGCTCGATGTCGGCGTCCCGCGCCTCGGCGGAGACGTACATGGGACGTCCGTCCAGCGCGTTGCCGAGCGCGTCCGCGTTGCGGGCGAGGTGGGCCAGGACGTGACCGACCGTCCAGCCGGGCAGCCGTGACGGTCGCGCTCCGGCCGCGTTGTCCAGTGCGGCGGTTGCGGTGAGCAGCCGTTCGGTCGCTTCGTGTACAGACGCCAGGTCATGAGCGTGATCAATCATGGGGCTGACAGTAGCCCCGCCACACGTTCGGGTGAAGGTTTCGCACGGGCTCCGTAAATCGAATGCGCGTGCTATATCGTCGGTGGCGGCGTCGGGCATGCTGGATGGTCCGGGATTGTTTACGCATCCAGGAATCCGACCGGCGTTGTCAGTGGCTCCCCCTAGTCTGAAGAAGCACGGGGCCCTGCCCCTGTCACTTCTCTCAAGAAAGGTGCGGACCGGCTGTGGCCGACCGTCTCATCGTCCGTGGCGCGCGCGAGCACAACCTGAAGAACGTCTCGCTCGACCTGCCTCGTGACTCGCTCATCGTCTTCACGGGTCTGTCCGGGTCGGGCAAGTCCTCCCTGGCCTTCGACACGATCTTCGCCGAGGGCCAGCGCCGCTACGTGGAGTCGCTCTCCTCGTACGCCCGCCAGTTCCTCGGGCAGATGGACAAGCCGGACGTGGACTTCATCGAGGGCCTGTCCCCCGCGGTGTCCATCGACCAGAAGTCGACCTCGCGCAACCCGCGCTCGACGGTCGGCACCATCACCGAGGTCTACGACTACCTGCGGCTGCTCTTCGCGCGCATCGGCAAGCCGCACTGCCCCGAGTGCGGGCGCCCGATCTCCCGCCAGTCGCCGCAGGCCATCGTGGACAAGGTCCTGGAGCTGCCGGAGGGCAGCCGCTTCCAGGTGCTCTCGCCACTGGTGCGCGAGCGCAAGGGCGAGTTCGTCGACCTCTTCGCCGACCTGCAGACCAAGGGCTACTCCCGCGCGCGCGTGGACGGCGAGACCATCCAGCTCTCCGAGCCGCCGACCCTGAAGAAGCAGGAGAAGCACACCATCGAGGTGGTCGTCGACCGCCTCACGGTGAAGGACACCGCCAAGCGCCGCCTCACCGACTCCGTGGAGACCGCGCTCGGCCTGTCCGGCGGCATGGTCGTGCTCGACTTCGTCGACCTCCCCGAGGACGACCCGGAGCGCGAGCGCATGTACTCGGAGCACCTGTACTGCCCGTACGACGACCTGTCCTTCGAGGAGCTGGAGCCCCGCTCCTTCTCCTTCAACTCGCCCTTCGGCGCCTGCCCCGAGTGCACCGGCATCGGCACCCGCATGGAGGTCGACCCGGAGCTGATCGTCCCGGACGAGGACAAGTCGCTCGACGAGGGCGCCATCCACCCCTGGTCGCACGGCCACACCAAGGACTACTTCGGCCGCCTGATCGGCGCCCTCGCCGACGCGCTGGGCTTCCGCACCGACATCCCCTTCGCGGGGCTGCCCCAGCGTGCCAGGAAGGCCCTGCTCTACGGCCACAAGACGCAGATCGAGGTCCGCTACCGCAACCGGTACGGCCGCGAGCGCGTGTACACCACGCCCTTCGAGGGCGCCGTGCCGTTCGTCAAGCGCCGGCACAGCGAGGCCGAGAGCGACGCCAGCCGCGAGCGCTTCGAGGGCTACATGCGCGAGGTGCCCTGCCCGACCTGTCAGGGCACGCGCCTGAAGCCGATCGTCCTCGCGGTCACGATCATGGACAAGTCGATCGCCGAGGTCTCGGCGATGTCCATCAGTGACTGCGCCGACTTCCTGGGCGAGCTCAGGCTCAACGCGCGCGACAAGAAGATCGCCGAGCGCGTGCTCAAGGAGGTCAACGAGCGGCTGAAGTTCCTGGTCGACGTCGGCCTGGACTACCTCTCGCTGAACCGCGCGGCGGGCACCCTCTCCGGCGGCGAGGCCCAGCGCATCCGCCTGGCCACCCAGATCGGCTCCGGCCTCGTCGGCGTCCTGTACGTCCTCGACGAGCCGTCGATCGGCCTGCACCAGCGCGACAACCACCGGCTGATCGAGACCCTGGTCCGGCTGCGCGACATGGGCAACACGCTCATCGTCGTCGAGCACGACGAGGACACCATCAAGGTCGCCGACTGGGTCGTCGACATCGGCCCCGGCGCCGGCGAGCACGGCGGCAAGGTCGTGCACAGCGGCTCCCTGAAGGAGCTGCTGGCGAACGAGGAGTCGCAGACCGGCCAGTACCTGTCGGGCCGGAAGGCGATCCCGCTGCCCGACATCCGCCGCCCGCAGGACCCCTCCCGCCGGCTCACCGTGCACGGCGCCCGCGAGAACAACCTCCAGGACATCGACGTGTCCTTCCCGCTGGGCGTCTTCACGGCCGTCACGGGCGTGTCGGGATCCGGCAAGTCGACGCTGGTCAACGACATCCTGTACACGCACCTGGCCCGCGAGCTGAACGGCGCGCGGAACGTCCCGGGCCGGCACACGCGCGTGGACGGCGACGACCTCGTCGACAAGGTCGTGCACGTCGACCAGTCGCCCATCGGCCGCACCCCGCGGTCGAACCCGGCGACGTACACCGGCGTCTTCGACCACATCCGCAAGCTGTTCGCCGAGACCACCGAGGCGAAGGTCCGCGGCTACCTGCCCGGCCGCTTCTCCTTCAACGTCAAGGGCGGCCGCTGCGAGAACTGCGCGGGCGACGGCACCATCAAGATCGAGATGAACTTCCTCCCGGACGTCTACGTCCCGTGCGAGGTCTGCCACGGTGCCCGGTACAACCGGGAGACCCTGGAGGTCCACTACAAGGGCAAGTCCATCTCCGAGGTCCTGAACATGCCGATCGAGGAGGCCACGGCCTTCTTCGAGGCCGTCCCGTCGATCGCCCGCCACCTGAACACCCTGAAGGACGTCGGCCTCGGCTACGTCCGCCTCGGCCAGTCCGCGACCACCCTGTCCGGCGGCGAGGCGCAGCGTGTGAAGCTCGCCAGCGAGTTGCAGAAGCGCTCCACCGGCCGCACGGTCTACGTCCTGGACGAGCCCACCACCGGTCTGCACTTCGAGGACATCAGCAAGCTGCTGAAGGTCCTCGGGGGCCTGGTCGACAAGGGCAACACGGTCATCGTCATCGAGCACAACCTCGACGTGATCAAGACCGCGGACTGGGTCGTCGACATGGGTCCGGAGGGTGGCGCCGGCGGCGGACTCGTCGTCGCCGAGGGCACGCCCGAGGAGGTCGCGGCAGTCCCGGCCAGCCACACCGGCAAGTTCCTGCGCGAGATCCTCGGCGCGGACCGCATCAGCGACGCCAGTTCGGTGAAGGCGCCGCGCAGCACGGCGGCGAAGAAGACCGTCGCGGCGAAGAAGACGGTCGCGGCGAAGAAGACCGTCGCGGCCAAGTCGACGGTCAGAAAGACGGCGACCGCCACGACCGCCGACAACGCGGCCACGGAGAAGGCGGCCGGAGCCACGAAGAAGGCGACTCCCGCGAAGAAGGCGACGCGGGCCCGCAAGGCCTGAGGCCGCTGGGCGACGGGTTGGGAAAAATCCAGAAAAGTGCGGCGCCCCACGGGAACTTCCCGTGGGGCGCCGCACGTTCCACGAACAGCCGCCGGATTTCCGCGGCCACGAAGGACCTTGACTCCTCAACAGCGAAGTCAGAGAGCGAAGCCTTCGAGTTCGGAGGCGTACGGCGGTTCCGCACCCGCCCGGGAGCACGTGATCGCAGCCGCACGCGCCGCGAAGCGCAGCAGCCTCGTCCACCCGTCGGCGTCCAGTCCCAGGAGCGACTCGGCGGACAGGGCGTCCTGGACTGCCAGACCGTGCAGCAGAGCCGCGTTCACGGTGTCACCGGCGCCGATCGTGTCCACGACGGCGACCTCCTCACCGGGGACGGCGTACACGGTACCGTCGCGGGTGAAAGCGCTGAGACCGTCACCGCCGTGAGTGATCACCACGGCCGAGGGCCCCGCCGCCAGCCATTCGTGCGGGGTGCCGCCCAGCCACAGGGCGTCCTCCTCCGAGAGCTTGAGGAGGGTCACCGAGGGCAGCCAGCTCTTGAACCGGGCCCGGTAGGCGTCCGGATCCGCGATCAGACCCGCCCGGATGTTCGGGTCGAGTGCGGTGAACAGGCCCTGCCCGGCCGCGTCGCGCATCAGCTCCTCATAGGCGCTCGCCCCCGGTTCCAGGACGAGCGAGAGCGTGCCGAAGGAGACCGCCCGGGTCGTTGCGGGGAGGCCGGCGGGGGCGGTGAACAGGCGATCGGCCGTGCCCTCGACGTAGAAGGAGTAGGCGGCGGACCCCCGTGGGTCGATCGTGGCGGCCGCGAGGGTGGTCGGTTCCGGCCCGCGCTCCACCAGGGAGACGTCCACACCCGCCCGCCGCAGCCCGTCCAGCAGGGCCTCGCCGAAGGCGTCGCCGGAGGCGCGGGAGCAGAACGCGGTGGCGGAGCCCAGGCGGCCGAGGGCCACGGCGGTGTTGTACGGGCCGCCGCCGAGCGCCGGCTGCAGGGCCGCGAGGGCGCCCGTGCCCTGCGGTACCAGATCGATCAGGGCTTCACCGGCGACGACGATCACGAGAGGGTTCCTTTCCCGGGGTACTGAAGGGCGCTGGGGCATTACGGGTACCTGGGAGTGCTACGGGTACCAGCGGGGTCTGCGGTGGTGTCCTCCTCCCGGCACCCGCACGACGTCCGGTGCACGAAGGCACAGGGGAGCCGTACGGTCCGCGCGGGCCTGCCGGGTGAGGCCAGCCGTTCCAGGAGCACCCGGACCGCCTCGGCGCCGAGTTCCCTGCTCGGCTGGGCGATGGCGGTGAGCCTGGGTGAGAAAAGGTCGGCCCAGGCGAAGTCGTCGAAGCAGCACAGGGCGATGTCGTCCGGTACGGAACGGCCCCGCGTGCGCAGGGCGCGCAGGGCGCCGATGGTCATCGCGTTGTTGGCGGTGACCAGTGCCGTGGGCGGGGCGGCGAGCGCCAGCAGGGCGGCGGTGGCCTGCTCGGCAGCCGCCGACTCCGAATTGCCCGGGACGATGAGGTCCTCGTCCTGCGGCAGCCCGGCCGCGGTCAGCCCCCGTCGGTAGCCGGCGACCCGCTCGCCGGTGGTGCTCAGCCCGGGCAGCCCCGCGACCAGACCGATCCGGCGGTGCCCGAGACCGGCCAGGTGGGTGACGAGCCGGGCCGTCGGCTCGCTGTTCTCGGCGCAGACCTGGTCGAAGGGCGAGGCCGTGTCCGCACGGCCGTCGACGACCCGGTCGAGGAGGACGGTCGGTACGGCGTGGCGGCCGAGGTAGGCGAGGAGTGCGCGCGGGTCGGCGGAGGGAACGACGATCAGGCCGTCGACGCGGCGCTCGTGGAGGAGCTGGACGACCTTGCGTTCGTGCTCGGGGTCGTCGTGCGGGTCGGCGATGAGCAGGCTGTAGCCGTGCTCCAGGACGGCTGCCTCGACGCCCTGGAGGATCTCCGTGAAGTAGGGGTTGCTGATCGCGGACACCGCGAGCCCGATGGAGCGGGTGCGGGACGTGACCAGGGAGCGGGCGAGGGTGTTGGGTGTGTAGCCCAGTTCCTCGATGGCGTCGAGCACGGCCTGACGTGTGTGGGGCAGCACCGGGCGGGTCTCGTTCAGCACATGGGAGACGGTCGCCACGGAGACACCGGCGCTGCGGGCGACGTCGGCCATGGTGGGCATGAGGCTCCCCTTGTCGCTCCCGGCTCCCCGCTCCCTACTCCGGGCGAGGGCTCGGTGGTTCCGGCTCGGGCCGGCGGTTCCGGATCGGCACGTCGGTTCCCGTTCGCCGCCGCGGGATCTTCGGCTGGAAGCTACCCCATCCGACGCGGCCGCGTAAACGCTTGCGCAAGCGTTTACGCGCTATCGAGCGAGTCCCGCCCCCTGCTACGCCCCCACCCCGAAGCGGGACGATCCGCCCAGGTAGGGTCTTCCCGCACGGTCCGGGGCGGCTGTCTCCCGGCGCCCCGTACCGCCCGCCCCGATCCACCTGGAGCCCCTCGTGCCAGCCCGCCCCTTCACGAGCCGCCGTACCCTCCTGCGCGGAGCGGTCGTCACATCGGTCGCCGGACTGGGGGCGGCCGCCTGCAAGGCACCGGGCGGTGCGGCCACGGCGGACGCCACACCTACCGCGCCCGTCGACCTCGGAGCCGGGAGCGAGGTCGCCGAGGGCGGCGCCCGGCTCCACCGGGAGCACAACGTGGTCGTCAGCCGGTCCGCCGCAGGCGTGCTGAAGGCGTACAGCACGGTCTGCACGCACGCGGGGTGCCCGATCGACAGGCTCCAGGGCACGACCCTGGTCTGCCCCTGCCACGGCAGCGAGTTCGACGCCGTGACCGGGAAGGTGGTGCGGTCACCGGCCACCGAGCCGTTGAACGAACTGCCGGTCAAGGAGTCGAACGGCCGGATCGTGGCGGGACCCGGCGCCTGACCCGAGGACCGGGTGCCGGCGCCGGTTCATTCCCAGTCCCAGCCGATCCCCAGCAGTCCCGGCCGTACCCGGGGCTCGACCAGGTGGACGGAGCGGTGCAGCCCGCTCAGCGGCAGGGTCTGGCGGCCGCTGCGGGGGGCCGCCGCCGAGTGCTGGGCGAACCGGTGGCAGCGGGTCGGCAGTGCGTCGGTGGCGAAACGCACCTGAAGGGTGTACTGGCCGCCCGGAAAGCCGAAGCCGCGGACGTACTCGCGTGAGACACCTGCCGTGCCGTCCTCCACGGCGTAGCGGAAGAGGAAGGTGTCGCCGGAGCGCAGACGCGTGCCGAAGAGGAGTTCGGCGACGAGGAGGCCGGTCTCCTCGTCCGCACGGACACGACCCGCGCGGCAGTTCTCCAGCGCGCGCACGGTCATGTGCTGCGGGGCGCAGCCGGGGTCGCCGTGGTGGACGGCCACGAAGCGGTCGACGCCGTCCCGGTGGGCGCGCACGATGTGCTGCGACTCGCGGGCGGCCAGTTCACGGTGGGCGCCGATCCGCACCCGCTCGTGGTGTCCCAGGGTGTGCAGGCCGCCGTCGAGAGACCAGCCGAGTTCGCTCTGCAGCCGGTCGAGGACGTCGCAGGCCTCGATCAGGGAGCGGTAGGAGCGGGCGGCGGGGCGGCGCGCGGCGGGCTCCTGGTCGGTGGTCTCGGCGAGCAGCCGGATCAGGGACTCGTCCGGGAGCTGGAGTATCTCCTCCAGCGCGCGGACGGCCCGCAGCGACTCCGGGCGCTGCGGTCGGCGGGCCCCCTGCTGCCAGTAACTCAGGCTGGTGACGCCCACTTTGACGCCGTAGCGGGACAGGTGGTGCTGCACGCGCTGGAGCGGCAGCCCGCGGGCGGCGATCGCGGCGCGCAGGGCCACGTGGAAGGGGCCGCCGCGCAGGACCGAGTCCAGTTCCGCGGTCGCGACGTCCGCGTGCTGTGTGCCGTGCCGCATGCAGGGGGCCTTTCTGTCGGGGGGTTCAACGGCTGGTCAGGCCGTTGGCGCGGTTCGGGGCCACCCCGTCGGCGCCGAGGCGGCCGCACCTGGGCGGGCCGCGTCCGCAGGCCGTCGCTCACGGCCCCGAGTTCCCCCGCATTGAAGCGTGTTGACCAATCCCCGACAACACCTTCGGCCGGTCCCGGGCGCCCACCTGGCCGGGGCGCACCCCCGCCCACCGGCCGGAGGGTGCGGGCGTGGCCGTGCCGCTCTCGGCCAGGAGGCCGGGGATCGTTCGTGGGTGAGGGGTCGATTTGGGGAGGAAGCGGAGCAAGATCCGTCCCGAGCGGCGGAGCCGCGCCGGGCCGGTTGCCCACCGGGTCCGCGTCCGGGGTGCGCCGGAACGGCTCGCGACGTCGCCGAGGTGTCCGATTCCGCGATCCGCCCGCCAGGTGGGCAGACCGCGAGCCGCCGGCCGCGGGGGCCGGCTGCGCGCTGTGCTCGCCCGGAGGCGCGCAGTCCCCGCACCGACTTCCGACCGTGCGTCGCCGTCCGCCGCTGTCCCCGGCCTGCCGCCGGTGCTGGGCCGCCGAGCTGCCCCTGCTCACCGGCCGCGAAGCCCTGCCGCCCACTCGGCCGGGCGTCCGAAACCCCAGGCAGGCCTGGTACCCCTCCCTGTCCCGCAGACCCGGCCGCCCTGTCCCAGCCGCCCTGTCCCGGCCGCTCCGTCCCGTCGGCTCTGCATCCGGAGCCCTGGTGCCCCCCCTGGCTCCCGCCCTCGCCCCCGCCGCCCCGCCCGGCCCCGTCCGCCCACGGTTGTCCACAGGCTCGTCGCGGTGTCGGTGCTCGCCAGTAGGGTGTGAGACATGGCCGACCCCTCCAGCTACCGCCCCAAGCCGGGACAGATCCCGGACACTCCCGGGGTGTACAGGTTCCGTGACGAGCACCGCCGGGTGATCTACGTCGGAAAGGCGAAGAGCCTGCGCCAGCGCCTGGCGAACTACTTCCAGGACCTGGCGAGCCTGCACCCCCGCACCCGGACGATGGTCACCACCGCAGCGTCCGTGGAGTGGACCGTGGTGTCCACGGAGGTCGAGGCACTCCAGCTGGAGTACTCCTGGATCAAGGAGTACGACCCCCGCTTCAACGTGAAGTACCGCGACGACAAGAGCTACCCCTACCTCGCGGTGACGATGAACGAGGAGTTCCCGCGGGTCCAGGTGATGCGCGGTCACAAGAAGAAGGGCGTGCGCTACTTCGGGCCGTACGGCCATGCGTGGGCGATCCGGGACACCGTCGACCTGCTGCTGCGCGTGTTCCCGGTGCGCACCTGCTCGGCCGGCGTGTTCAAGAACGCCGCCCGCACCGGCCGCCCCTGCCTGCTCGGCTACATCGGCAAGTGCTCGGCCCCCTGCGTCGGCCGGATCGAGCCGGAGGAGCATCGCGAACTGGCCGAGGAGTTCTGCGACTTCATGGCCGGCCGCACCGGCACCTATCTCCGCCGTCTGGAGCAGCGGATGACGGACGCCGCCGAGGAGATGGAGTACGAGCGGGCCGCCCGGCTGCGCGACGACATCGAGGCCCTGAAGAAGGCCATGGAGAAGAACGCGGTCGTGCTCGCCGACGCGACCGACGCCGACCTCATCGCCGTCGCGGAGGACGAGCTGGAGGCGGCCGTCCAGATCTTCCACGTCCGCGGCGGACGCGTGCGCGGCCAGCGCGGCTGGGTGACGGACAAGGTGGAGGACGTCACCACGGGTGCCCTCGTCGAGCACGCCCTCCAGCAGCTCTACGGCGAGGAGACCGGTGACGCCGTCCCCAAGGAGGTACTGGTCCCGGCCCTGCCCGAGCCGGTCGAGCCGGTCCAGGAATGGCTCACCGACCGCCGCGGGTCGAACGTCTCGCTGCGCATCCCGCAGCGTGGCGACAAGAAGGCCCTGATGGAGACCGTGCAGCGCAACGCCCAGCAGTCGCTCGCCCTCCACAAGACCAAGCGCGCCTCCGACCTCACCACGCGTTCGCGCGCGCTGGAGGAGATCGCCGACGCCCTGGAGCTGGACAGCGCCCCGCTGCGCATCGAGTGCTACGACATCTCGCACCTGCAGGGCGACGACGTGGTGGCCTCCATGGTCGTCTTCGAGGACGGCCTGCAGCGCAAGAGCGAGTACCGCCGCTTCCAGATCAAGGGCTTCGCCGGCCAGGACGACGTGCGCTCCATGCACGAGGTGATCACCCGCCGCTTCCGCCGCTACCTCGCCGACAAGGAGCGGACCGGCGAATGGGCGGAGGACGGCGCCGAGGACGCCGGCACGGACTCCGGCACCGCCACGGCCTCCGAAACCCGTACCCACAGTGAGAGCCACCCCCGCACCGACCCCGACGCCGGGCCCGTCAACGGTTTCAAGGACGAGGACGGCCGTCCCAGGAAGTTCGCCTACCCGCCCCAGCTCGTGGTCGTCGACGGCGGCCGGCCGCAGGTCGCCGCCGCGAAGCGGGCGCTCGACGAGCTCGGTATCGACGACATCGCCGTCTGTGGCCTCGCCAAGCGGCTCGAAGAGGTCTGGCTGCCCGAGGACGACGACCCGGTGGTCCTGCCCCGCACCAGCGAGGGCCTCTACCTGCTCCAGCGCATCCGTGACGAGGCGCACCGCTTCGCCATCACCTACCAGCGCACCAAACGGGCCAAGCGCTTCCGCTCCAGCCCCCTGGACGACGTACCGGGGCTCGGCGAGACCCGGAAACAGGCGTTGATCAAGCATTTCGGCTCGGTGAAGAAGCTGCGGTCCGCCACAATCGAGCAGATCCAGGAAGTGCCCGGGATAGGCCGCAAGACGGCCGAGACCATCGCCGTGGCACTCGCCCAGGCGGCCCCGGCCGCACCCGCCGTGAACACGGCGACCGGAGAGATCATGGATGACAGGGAAGACGAGGCGCCCGAGACGACGGCGGACGCCTCGGGGGAGCCCGTACCCGCGGGCGCCCCGGACGATCGACGGGGCCAGGAGAGATGACCGAGCACGACGCACAGCCCACAGCACAGCGAGATCCGGCGTTCAGCGAAACGCAGGGCGAGCCCGAGGAAACCCACATCGAGGCGCGCCAGGATCAGCCGCAGGAAGCGCAAGCCGAAGCGGACCAGGAAAACGGAGCAGAAGTGAGTACGGACGCCACCGCTGCCGGGGTGCCGGAGGCGGCCATCCCCGAGCTGGTGATCATCTCCGGCATGTCGGGAGCCGGCCGTTCCACGGCGGCGAAGTGCCTGGAGGACCTCGGCTGGTTCGTCGTGGACAACCTCCCGCCGGCCCTCATCCCCACCATGGTCGAGCTGGGCGCCCGCTCGCAGGGCAACGTGGCGCGGATCGCGGTCGTCGTCGACGTGCGCGGCCGGCGCTTCTTCGACAACCTGCGAGAGTCCCTCGCCGACCTCGACAGCCGGAGCGTCACCCGCCGGATCGTCTTCCTGGAGTCCTCCGACGACGCCCTGGTCCGCCGCTTCGAGTCGGTGCGCCGCCCGCACCCGCTGCAGGGCGACGGCCGGATCGTCGACGGCATCGCCGCCGAGCGGGAGCTGCTGCGTGAGCTGCGCGGCGACGCCGACCTGGTGATCGACACCTCCAGCCTCAACGTGCACGAGCTGCGCGCCAAGATGGACGCCCAGTTCGCCGGCGAGGAGGAGCCCGAGCTGCGGGCGACGGTGATGTCGTTCGGCTTCAAGTACGGCCTGCCGGTCGACGCCGACCTGGTCGCCGACATGCGGTTCCTGCCGAACCCGCACTGGGTGCCGGAGCTGCGCCCCTACACCGGCCTCAACGAGGAGGTGTCGGCGTACGTCTTCAACCAGCCGGGCGCCAAGGAGTTCCTCGACCGCTACGCCGAGCTGCTGCGACTGATCGCGACGGGGTACCGGCGGGAGGGCAAGCGCTACGTGACGATCGCCATCGGCTGCACGGGCGGCAAGCACCGCTCGGTCGCCGTGTCCGAGAAGCTCGCTGCCCGCCTGGCCGCCGAGGGAGTGGAGACCGTAGTCGTGCACCGGGACATGGGGCGCGAGTGACCGAGCGCAGTCCACGGCTGAGCAGGCTGCGCCGGATGGTGCCCGAGTCCCGTGCCGGCCGTCCCGTCGAGGCCCGCGGCGCCCGGCCGCGCCGGCGCGGTGCCCAGCCCAAGGTGGTCGCCCTCGGCGGCGGCATGGGCCTGTCCGCCTCGCTCGCAGCCCTGCGGCGGATCACCGGCGACCTCACCGCCGTCGTCACCGTGGCCGACGACGGCGGCTCCAGCGGGCGCCTGCGCGACGAGCTGGGTGTGCTCCCGCCGGGTGATCTCCGCAAGGCCCTCGCCGCCCTGTGCGGTGACGACGAGTGGGGGCAGACCTGGGCCCGTGTCATCCAGCACCGCTTCCAGTCCAAGGGCGACCTGCACGAGCACGCGGTCGGCAATCTGCTGATCGTCGCCCTGTGGGAGCAGCTCGGCGACCACGTCCAGGCCCTGGACCTGGTCGGCAGGCTGCTCGGCGCGCACGGGCGTGTGCTGCCTATGTCCGCCGTGCCGCTGGAGCTGCAGGCCCTGGTCAAGGGGCACGACCCGGAGCGGCCGGAGGAGGTGGACCTCGTCCGCGGGCAGGCCACCGTGGCGCTCACGCCCGGCGAGGTGCAGTCCGTGCACCTGGTGCCGCACGACCCGCCGGCCGTGCCGGAGGCGGTGGCGGCCGTCCTGGACGCGGACTGGGTGGTGCTCGGCCCCGGCTCCTGGTTCTCGTCGGTGATCCCGCACCTGCTCGTCCCCGATCTGCTGGACGCGCTGACCGAGACCAAGGCCCGCAAGGTCCTCTCGCTGAACCTGGCACCGCAGCCGGGAGAAACCGAAGGCTTCTCACCGCAGCGTCATTTGGAGGTTTTGGGGCGACACGCCCCTAAACTCGCCCTGGACGTGGTGCTGGCCGACGAGGCCGCCGTGCCCGACCGCGACTCGCTCACCGAGGCCGCCAAGCGGCTGGGAGCCGCGGTCGAGCTGAGCCCCGTGGCCCGGACCGACGGTTCACCCCGGCACGACCCGGAGCTGTTGGCCGCCGCGTACGACCGTATTTTTCGGATGCATGGAAGGATCGGCCCATGGCGATGACGGCAGCGGTGAAGGACGAGATCTCCCGGCTACCCGTCACCCGGACCTGCTGCCGGAAGGCGGAGGTCTCCGCCATTCTGCGGTTCGCGGGCGGCCTCCACCTGGTGAGCGGGCGCATCGTGATCGAGGCGGAGCTGGACACCGCGATGGCGGCCCGGCGCCTCAAGCGGGACATCCTGGAGATCTTCGGTCACAGCTCCGAGCTGATCGTGATGGCACCCGGCGGGCTGCGCCGCGGCTCCCGGTACGTCGTGCGGGTGGTGGCGGGCGGCGACCAGCTGGCCCGCCAGACGGGTCTGGTGGACGGCCGGGGCCGGCCGATCCGGGGCCTGCCCCCGCAGGTCGTCTCCGGAGCCACCTGCGACGCGGAGGCGGCCTGGCGCGGCGCCTTCCTGGCGCACGGTTCGCTGACCGAGCCCGGCCGCTCCTCCTCCCTGGAGGTGACCTGCCCGGGCCCGGAGGCCGCGCTGGCGCTGGTCGGCGCCGCCCGCCGGCTGTCCATCGCCGCGAAGGCCCGTGAGGTGCGCGGGGTGGACCGGGTGGTCGTCCGTGACGGTGACGCGATCGGCGCCCTGCTGACCCGCCTCGGCGCGCACGAGTCGGTGCTGGCCTGGGAGGAGCGCCGGATGCGCCGTGAGGTCCGCGCCACCGCGAACCGCCTCGCCAACTTCGACGACGCCAACCTGCGCCGCTCCGCTCGCGCCGCCGTCGCGGCCGGAGCCAGGGTCCAGCGAGCCCTGGAGATCCTCGCCGACGAGGTGCCCGAGCACCTTGCGGCGGCCGGCCGGCTGCGCATGGAGCACAAGCAGGCCTCCCTGGAGGAGCTGGGTGCGCTCGCCGACCCGCCGCTCACCAAGGACGCCGTCGCGGGACGGATCCGCCGGCTGCTCGCGATGGCCGACAAGCGTGCGTCCGATCTGGGCATCCCGGGCACCGAGGCCAACCTCTCCGAGGAACTGGCCGACAACCTCGCAGGCTGAGGCACCGTCACCCCACCGGTGCCGATGGTCACGACGGCCGTCGGCACCGGTGTTTACGTCCCTTTTAAGCCACCGTGAACTGGCCATGAGGCGCCCTTGACTGGATCATGAAGTGTCATGAGCCTGGCAGGAGTTCGCCGCCGTGGCGAACCACTGCTAGGGGGGTTCATGAGACACAGAGCGAGATCGATCCTCGCTGTCGGCGCGCTCCTGATCGGCTCGGCCGCACTCGCACCCATGGCCCAGGCGCAGACCGCAAGCTCGGCGAAACCCGACCCCGACCAGGTCAAGGTCTTCCACGCCGACGTCACCAGGAAACAGATTCCCCTCCTGCTCGAAGCCGGGCAGGACGGCAACGAACTCGGCGACCAGGTCACCGGATCCGGAAAGACGGAAGTCGAGCTGTACCTGACCGACCAGCAGGCGAAGAAGCTGGAGAAGCAGGGCGTCGACCTCACCGAGCACACGGTGTCGGCCAAGGCGGAGGCCCGGGTCGAGGGTGCCTCCCAGGGCGTGTTCCGCCCGTACAGCGGCACCGGCGGTCTCGAACAGGAGATCCTCGCGACCGCGCAGGCCAACCCCGGTCTCACCAAGGTCGAATCCATCGGCAGGACGGTCGACGGGCAGGACATCCTCGCGCTCAAACTGACCAAGGGCGCGAAGAAGTCGAAGGACGGCTCCAGGCCGTCCGTGCTGTACGTGTCCAACCAGCACGCGCGCGAATGGATCACGCCGGAGATGACCCGCCGGCTGATGCACTACTACCTGGACAACTACAGCACCGACAAGCGCATCAAGAAGATCGTCGACTCGACCGAGCTGTGGTTCGTGCTGTCCGCCAACCCCGACGGCTACGACTACACCTTCCAGAACTCCGACACCCGTCTGTGGCGCAAGAACCTGCGGGACGTCAACGGCGACGGGGTCATCAGCACGGGTGACGGCGTCGACCTCAACCGCAACTTCGGCTACAAGTGGGGCTACGACGACGAGGGATCGTCCCCCAACCCCACCAGCGAGACCTACCGCGGCGCGAGCCCCGAGTCCGAGCCCGAGACCAAGGCGCTGGACGACTTCGAGAAGCGGATCGGGTTCACGTACGGCATCAACTACCACTCCGCCGCCGAACTCCTCCTCTACGGCGTCGGCTGGCAGGTGGCCACGCCCACCCCGGACGACGTCCTCTACAAGGCGCTCGCCGGCACCCCGGACAACCCGGCGATCCCCGGCTACCACTCGCAGGTCTCCTCGGAGCTGTACACCACCAACGGCGAGGCGGACGGGCACGCGTCGAACGTCAACGGCATGGCGATGTTCACCCCCGAGATGTCGACCTGTCAGACCGCTTCGAACATCGACCCGAACGACGCCTGGAACGCCGCCGACTGCCAGTCGGTCTTCAACTACCCGGACGACGAGAAGCTGATCCAGGACGAGTTCGAGAAGAACATCCCCTTCGCGCTCTCCGTCGCCGAGACCGCCGCCCACCCCGACCAGCCGGTCTCCTCGGTGGGCCTGAGTGCCGCCGACTTCACCCCGGCGACGTTCGCCACGTCGTACTCGCGCGGTGCCGACCAGGAGGTCTCGGTCGTCGTCCGCAAGGCGATCCGCGACAAGGAGCTCAAGTATCGCGTCAACGGCGGCCGCACCCTCGACATGGCGCTGAAGCGCTGGAAGGGCGGCGAGACCTACGGCGGCGACGACAACCTCTACTTCGACGAGTACCGGGCCAAGGTGAAGGACGGCGACCCGGGCGACAAGGTCGAGGTGTGGTCCACCGGTGAGACGAAGAGCGGCAAGAAGGTCTCCGGCCCGCACTTCACGTACACCGTCGCCGAGCTGCCCAAGGCGGACACCCTGGTGGTCGCCGAGGAGGGCGCCAAGGCCACCCAGGCGCAGACCTACGTCGACGCGCTGAAAGCGGCCGGGCACAAGGCGGTCGTCTGGGACGTCGCGACCCAGGGCGCGCCCGACGCGCTCGGCGTGCTCAAGCACTTCAAGACCGTCGTCCACTACTCGGGTACGAGCGGTCCGGGCAACGACACCCAGCTCCAGCTGCGCGCCTACCTCAACGAGGGCGGCAAGCTGATCGAGGCCGGCGAACTGGCCGGCGGCAGCGTGAACCTTGCCGACGGCACCCCGTCGGACGACTTCAGCCAGTACTACCTGGGCGCCTACTCCCGTACCTCGACACCCGGGGCCACCGGCTTCACCGGCTCCGGCACCCTGGACGGCTTCAGCGGGCCCCTGAGCGGCACCGCCGCCAACCCCCTCGACAAGGCCGGGACCTACGCGGTCACCTCCGACGAGCTCTCGCCCGGCACGTACCCCCAGTTCGCCAGCGCGGGCGCCGGCCAGTTCGCCGGCACCGTCAACCCGTACGGGCCGTACTCCGGGTCGTACATGGCCGCGGCCGTCCACACCGACGATTCCTACAAGCGCCTCACCCGCACCATCGACCTCACCGGTGTCACCGCGTCCCAGCAGCCGACCCTCGGCGCCAGGCTGCTGTGGGACACCGAACCCGGCTACGACCACGCGGTCGTCGAGGCGCACGTCGTCGGCGCCGACGACTGGACGACCCTGCCGGACAAGGGCGGCGCCACCAGCAGTGCCGTACCGAGCGAGTGCGGGGCGGGCTTCCTGATCGCCGAGCACCCGTGGCTGAAGCACTACCTGACCATCGCGGACGGCCGGTGCACCGCGAGCGGCACCAGCGGCTCCTGGAACAGCTTCACCGGCAGCTCGGCGGGCTGGCAGCCGGTGAGCTTCGACCTGAGCGCGTACGCCGGGAAGACCGTCGAGATCTCCATCGGCTACATCACCGACCCGAGCACCGGCGGGCACGGCGTCCTTCTCGACGACGCCTCGCTCGTGCTCGGCGGCGCGGCCACCGAGACCGAGGGCTTCGAGACCTCCCTCGGCCCCTGGAGCGTGGCCGGCCCGCCCGCGGGCAGCCCGGCCGTCCTCAAGGACTGGGAGCGCACCGGGACGCTGTTCCGGACGTACGGAGCGGTCACCACCGATCGCACCGTGCTGCTCGGTTTCGGCCTGGAACAGGTCGGTTCCGCGGCCGATCGTGCCGCTCTGGTGAAGAAGGCGTTGACAGCACTCGACAACTGACGCCGACGGCAGGCGACAAGTGAGCCGACCCGCTCACGAACGAGTGAAAGGGCGGCGAATACGGGTCGGCATTTCGTGACAAAACGGTGCTATCCGACCACCGATCCGAGACGGTCCGTACCCCTACTGGCGGGTACGGACCGCCTCGCCGTGTATGGGGCATCTGGATGTCACCGCGGAAGCCTCAGGGAGGTAGGGTCATGGGTGGTCGGGGACATCCCAAATACAGCTCGCCGGCACCGCATGGCCGGCGTACCAACGAGGAGATCGGTTCGTGACGATCCGCGTAGGCATCAACGGCTTCGGTCGTATCGGTCGCAACTACTTCCGCGCGCTGCTGGAGCAGGGCGCTGACATCGAGATCGTGGCTGTCAACGACCTGGGTGACACCGCGACCACCGCACACCTGCTGAAGTACGACACGATCCTCGGCCGCCTCAAGGCCGAGGTGTCGCACACCGCCGACACGATCACCGTCGACGGCCACACCATCAAGGTGCTGTCCGAGCGCAACCCCGCCGACATCCCGTGGGGCGACCTGGGCGTCGACATCGTCATCGAGTCGACCGGCATCTTCACCAACAAGGACGACGCCGCCAAGCACATCGCGGGCGGCGCCAAGAAGGTCCTCATCTCGGCTCCGGCCAAGAACGAGGACATCACCATCGTCATGGGTGTCAACCAGGACAAGTACGACGCGGCCAACCACCACGTCATCTCCAACGCCTCCTGCACCACCAACTGTGTGGCGCCGATGGCCAAGGTCCTCGACGAGAACTTCGGCATCGTCAAGGGCCTGATGACGACGGTGCACGCGTACACCAACGACCAGCGCATCCTGGACTTCCCGCACAAGGACCTGCGTCGCGCGCGGGCCGCCGCGGAGAACATCATCCCGACCACCACCGGTGCCGCCAAGGCCACCGCGCTGGTCCTCCCGCAGCTCAAGGGCAAGCTGGACGGCATCGCCATGCGCGTCCCGGTCCCGACCGGCTCCGCCACGGACCTGGTCGTGACGCTGCAGCGCGAGGTCACCAAGGACGAGGTCAACGCCGCGTTCAAGAAGGCCTCCGAGGACGGCGACCTGAAGGGCTACCTGGCGTACACCGAGGACGAGATCGTCTCCTCGGACATCGTCGGCGACCCGGCCTCCTGCACCTTCGACTCCTCCCTGACCATGGTCCAGGAGGGCAACACGGTGAAGATCCTCGGCTGGTACGACAACGAGTGGGGCTACTCCAACCGCCTCGTCGACCTCACGGTCTTCGTCGGCGAACAGCTCTGATCGGCCGAACAGGCACCACGATGCGGTAGCAGGGCTCGGGCAGCGCACGGTCGCGCCGCCCGGGCCCTGACGCGCGTAAGGATCGACCCGGCCGCATACGGTTCGATCAGTCCTCGTACGATCAAGAGCCCTCCTGTAGGAGTCCCCAACCATGAAGACGATCGACGAACTCCTCGCCGAAGGGGTCGACGGCAAGCGGGTCTTCGTCCGTGCCGACCTCAACGTGCCGATGGCCGACGGTCTCATCACCGACGACGGCCGCATCCGCGCCGTCCTGCCCACCGTCAAGGCCCTCGCCGACGCGGGCGCCAAGGTGGTCGTCGCCTCCCACCTGGGCCGCCCCAAGGGCGCCCCGGACCTGAAGTTCTCGCTGCTCCAGGCCGCCGAGCGGCTCGCCGAACTGCTCGGCGCCCCGGTCGCGTTCGCCCAGGACACCGTCGGCCCCGCCGCCCACGACGCGGTGCGGGGCCTTGAGCCCGGCCAGGTCGCGGTCGTCGAGAACCTGCGCTTCAACGCCGGCGAAACCTCCAAGGACGACACCGAGCGCGGCGAGTTCGCCGACCAGCTCGCCGCCCTGGCCGACGTCTACGTCGGCGACGGCTTCGGCGCCGTGCACCGCAAGCACGCCTCCGTCTACGACCTCCCGGCCCGGCTGCCGCACTACGCCGGCTACCTCATCGCCACCGAGGTCGGCGTCCTGAAGAAGCTCACCGAGGACGTCCAGCGGCCCTACGTCGTCGTGCTCGGCGGCGCGAAGGTCTCCGACAAGCTCGCCGTGATCGACCAGCTGCTCGGCAAGGCCGACCGCATCCTCGTCGGCGGCGGCATGGTCTACACCTTCCTCAAGGCCAAGGGGTACGAGGTCGGCAGCTCCCTCCTCCAGGAGGACCAGCTCGCGACCGTCACCGAGTACCTGGAGCGCGCCGAGAAGACCGGCGTGGAGATCGTGCTGCCCGTCGACACCCTGGTCGCTCCCGGGTTCCCGGACCTGTCCGCCAAGGCTGACACCAACCCCAGCACGGTCGCCGCGGACGCCATGCCGGCCGGCCAGATGGGCCTGGACATCGGCCCGGAGACCAGCAAGCTGTACGCCTCTAAGCTCGCCGACGCCGCCACCGTCTTCTGGAACGGCCCCATGGGCGTCTTCGAGCACCCGGACTACGCCGCGGGCACCCGGGCGGTCGCCCAGGCCCTCGTCGAGTCCAAGGGCTTCACCGTCGTCGGCGGCGGGGACTCCGCAGCCGCCGTGCGCATCCTCGGCTTCGACGAGAACGCGTTCGGACACATCTCGACCGGTGGCGGCGCCTCCCTCGAATACCTCGAGGGCAAGACGCTCCCCGGCCTCGCCGCACTGGAGGACTGACCTACATGAGCACGCGCACGCCGATCATGGCGGGCAACTGGAAGATGAACCTCAACCACCTCGAGGCCATCGCGCACGTCCAGAAGCTCGCCTTCGCCCTGGCCGACAAGGACTACGAGGCCGTCGAGGTCGCCGTCCTGCCGCCCTTCACCGACCTGCGTTCCGTGCAGACCCTGGTCGACGGCGACAAGCTCAAGATCAAGTACGGCGCCCAGGACCTCTCGGCGCACGACTCCGGCGCCTACACCGGCGAGATCTCCGGCCCCATGCTGGCCAAGCTGAAGTGCACGTACGTGGTCATCGGCCACTCCGAGCGCCGCCAGTACCACGCCGAGACCGACGAGATCGTGAACGCCAAGGTCAAGGCCGCCTACAAGCACGGTCTGACCCCGATCCTGTGCGTCGGCGAGGAGCTGGACGTCCGCGAGGCGGGCAACCACGTCGGCCACACCCTGGCCCAGGTGGAGGGCGGTCTCAAGGACCTCCCGGCCGAGCAGGCCGAGACCGTCGTGATCGCCTACGAGCCCGTGTGGGCCATCGGCACCGGCAAGGTCTGCGGCGCCCCGGACGCCCAGGAGGTCTGCGCCGCGATCCGCGCCAAGCTCGCCGAGCTGTACAGCCAGGAGCTGGCCGACCAGGTCCGCATCCAGTACGGCGGCTCCGTCAAGGCCGGCAACGTGGCCGAGATCATGGCGCAGGCCGACATCGACGGCGCTCTGGTGGGCGGTGCCTCGCTGGACGCGGACGAATTCGTCAAGATCGTGCGCTTCCGCGACCAGTGATCGGGGTGAGCGAGTAGGCCCCGGGGACGATCCGTCGTACCCTTGCGGGGACAAGGCGGTCAGCTGCCTTGTCCCCGTGGTTCACCAGAGTCGTTCATCCGAATCCGAGAGAGTTGGTCCAGCCGTGGTTTTGGGGTTCTCGATCGCCCTGATCGTCTTCAGCCTGCTGCTGATGCTGCTGGTGCTGATGCACAAGGGCAAGGGCGGCGGCCTCTCCGACATGTTCGGTGGCGGTATGCAGTCCTCCGTCGGTGGTTCCTCGGTCGCCGAGCGGAACCTGGACCGGATCACCCTGGTGATCGGTCTGCTGTGGCTCGCGTGCATCATCGTCCTCGGCATCGTGATGAAGACGAACAGCTGATCCGCGACTCGCACACACGCACAATCTGTACGTAAGGCCCCATGTTCGGTACGCGCACCTGAGCGCGGCCTATCATGGGGCTTGCGTCTAGGTGCTGGGGCGGTAACTCCCACCACTGGACGCGCGTTGGGCCTTACGTAGACTGAGGCGCTCGCAACGAAGCGACACGCCGACTCGCTTCGCGGCACCATCACGCAGGGAGTTACGACCGTGGCAAGTGGCAACGCGATCCGAGGTAGCCGGGTCGGGGCGGGGCCGATGGGCGAGGCCGAGCGCGGCGAGTCCGCGCCGCGTCTGCGCATCTCCTTCTGGTGCTCCAACGGGCACGAGACGCAGCCCAGCTTCGCCAGCGACGCGCAGGTGCCCGAGACCTGGGACTGCCCGCGCTGCGGCTTCCCGGCCGGTCAGGACCGGGACAACCCGCCGGACCCGCCGCGCACCGAGCCGTACAAGACGCACCTCGCGTACGTACGGGAGCGGCGCAGCGACGCGGACGGCGAGGCGATCCTCGCCGAGGCGCTCGCCAAACTGCGAGGCGAGATCTAGGAGTTGGGACCGGCCGGGAGCCTGCGGGCGCCTGGCCGGAGCTGTCTCCACGGCCCGGGCCGGGTACGCGTCCGGCCCGTTGTCAGTGGTGCCCTCTACGGTTTGTGCATCGGCGAATCGTGAGGGGGCGGCGGTGACGGTGGGCGAGGGGGCACCCGCGTGGCGCGGGGGATTCGGGCAGCTGTGGACGGCCGCCGTGGTCTCCCGGTTCGGGGACGCGTTACGGTCGTCCGCGCTGCCCCTGCTGGCCGCGCGGCTGACCGCCGACCCGCTCGCCATCGCCTCCGTGACCGCCTGCGGCTATCTGCCCTGGCTGCTGTTCGGCCTGCTCGGCGGTGCCGTCGCGGACCGGGTGGACCAGCGGCGCGCGATGTGGGCCGTGGACACGGTACGAGGGCTGCTCGTCGCCGCCTTCGCACTCGCCGTGGCACTCGGTCATGCCTCGATCCCTCTACTGCTGCTGCTCGCCTTCGCGCTCACCACCCTGCAGACGCTCTTCGACAACGCCTCCACGGCCCTGCTGCCGTCCCTGGTGGACCGGCACGCCCTGGGCGGGGCCAACGCCAGGCTGATGACCGGCCAGCAGATCGCCGGCGGCCTGGTCGGCGCCCCGCTCGTGCCGCTGCTCCTGTCGGCCGGCGCGTTCATGCCCTTCGCGGCCGACGCGAGCACCTACCTGGCCGCCGCCGCCCTGGTCGCCTCCCTCCGGACCCGGCCGCCGGAGCGGGCGCCACGCCCGGCCGGCAGCACCCTGCGCACGGAGATCGGAGAGGGCCTGCGCGCCCTGTGGCAGGACCGCGCCCTGCGGGCCATCTGCGTGGCCACCCTGCTCTGCAACATCGGCATGGGCGCCCTGATCGCCACCCTCGTGCTGCACGTCACGCGCTGGCTGCACGCCGGCACCGCCGGGTACGCCGCGGCCATGACCGCCTACTCGGCCGGCAGCATCACGGGCGGCTTCCTCGCCCAGCGCATCGCCCGCCGCACCGGCCGGGTGCGGGCCCTGCTGGTCGCCGGGACGGTCCAGACGTCCTCCCTGCTGCTCATAGGGACCGTCCGGCACCTCGGCGCGCTCGTCGCCGGCATGCTGCTGCTCGGCGCGATGAACATGGTGTGGAACGTCAACCAGGTCACGCTGATGCAGCAACGCGCGCCCGAGTCGATGACCGGCCGGATCGCCGCCGCCTTCCGCACCTCCTCCACGTCCGGCGCGCCGCTCGGCGCCCTCCTCGGCGGAGCCGTCGCGGGAGCCTGCGGACTGAACGGACCGGCGCTGCTGGCCGCCGTCCTCTTCGGCCTGGCCGTCACCTCGTTGATACCGGTGCGCAAGCCGGACGTACCTGTTGTTGCGCCGCGGGACGGCGCGACGGCAGGCCGTGCCCGGAGCTGATCAACTAGGTTGGAACGGCGGCGGCACAGGCACGCAACAGGACAGGTGCAAGGAAGAAGGCTGAAGTCGGAATGAACGCAGACGGCCGTACCAGGCTCAACCAGACGCCCGAGTGGACCGCGCTCGCCAAGCACCGGGAGGAGCTCGCCGGGACCCATCTGCGGGACCTGTTCGCCGCCGACCCGGGACGCGGCACGGGTTACACCCTCCAGGTCGGCGACCTCCACATCGACTACTCGAAGCACCTGGTCAACGACGAGACGCTGCGGCTGCTGCGGGAGCTGGCCGCCGCCACCGACGTCTTCGGCCTGCGGGACGCCATGTTCCGCGGCGAGAAGATCAACGTCACCGAGAACCGTGCGGTCCTGCACACGGCCCTGCGCGCCCCGCGCGACGCGGTGGTCGAGGTCGACGGCGAGAACATGGTGCCGCAGGTGCACGCGGTCCTGGACAAGATGAGCGACTTCGCCGACCGGGTCCGCTCCGGCGCCTGGACCGGCCACACGGGCAAGCGCATCAGGAACGTGATCAACGTCGGCATCGGCGGCTCCGACCTCGGCCCCGCGATGGCCTACGAGGTGCTGCGCAGCTTCACCGACCGCGACCTCACGGTCCGCTTCGTCTCCAACGTCGACGGCGCCGACCTGCACGAGGCCACCCGCGACCTGGACGCGGCGGAGACCCTCTTCATCATCGCCTCCAAGACGTTCACCACCATCGAGACGATCACCAACGCCACCTCCGCCCGCAACTGGCTCCTCACCGAGCTGAAGGCCGGGCAGGAAGCGGTCGCCAAGCACTTCGTGGCCCTGTCCACGAACTCCGAGAAGGTGTCGGACTTCGGCATCGACACGGCCAACATGTTCGAGTTCTGGGACTGGGTCGGCGGCCGCTACAGCTACGACTCGGCGATCGGCCTCTCGCTGATGATCGCCGTCGGCCCGGACCGGTTCCGCGAGATGCTCGACGGCTTCCACCTGGTCGACGAGCACTTCCGCACCGCCCCCGCCGAGGCCAACGTGCCCCTCCTGCTGGGCCTGCTGGGCATCTGGTACGGCAACTTCCACGACGCCCAGTCGCACGCGGTGCTGCCGTACAGCCACTACCTCTCCAAGTTCACCGCCTACCTCCAGCAGCTGGACATGGAGTCCAACGGGAAGTACGTGGCGCGCGACGGCAAGGAGGCCGACTGGCAGACCGGCCCGGTGGTGTGGGGCACGCCGGGCACCAACGGGCAGCACGCGTACTACCAGTTGATCCACCAGGGCACCAAGCTGATCCCGGCCGACTTCATCGGCTTCGCCGAGCCGGTCGCCGAGCTGAGCGGCGAACTCAAGGCGCAGCACGACCTGCTGATGGCGAACTTCTTCGCCCAGACCCAGGCACTGGCCTTCGGCAAGACGGCTCAGGAGGTCCGCGCGGAGGGCGTCGCCGAGGAGCAGGTCGCACACCGCACCTTCAAGGGCAACCACCCGACCACGACCATCCTCGCGAAGGAACTCACCCCGTCGGTCCTGGGCCAGCTGGTGGCGCTGTACGAGCACAAGGTCTTCACCCAGGGCGCCGTCTGGAACATCGACTCCTTCGACCAGTGGGGCGTCGAGCTCGGCAAGGTGCTCGCCAAGCGCGTCGAACCCGCCCTGACCGAGGGCGCGGACGTGCCCGGCCTGGACGCGTCGACGACGGCACTGGTGGCCAAGTACCGGGAGCTGCGCGGGCGTTAGGCCCGGAACATGAGAGAACCCGTACGGCCGCGGTGGCCGTACGGGTTCCTCCGTCAGTGCTCTGCCGGTTTCGTCACGCCGAAGCCGGTGGATACAGCGACCGCGGCAGCTGGGAGGCCGCCGTCGAGTCCAGGAGCCACAGGGTGCGCTGGCGGCCCCGGGCGCCCGCGGCCGGGGCCTGGATCTCGCCCGCGCCGGAGAGGGCGATGGCGACGGCCTCGGCCTTGTCCTCGCCCGCCGCCAGCAGCCAGACCTCGCGGGCCGAGCGGATGGCGGGGAGGGTGAGGGAGACACGGGTCGGCGGTGGCTTGGGGGCGCCGTGGACGCCGACCACCGTGCGTTCCGTCTCGCGGACCGCGGGCAGCTCCGGGAAGAGCGAGGCCACGTGGGTGTCCGGGCCGACGCCCAGCATCAGGACGTCGAAGGTCGGCACCGGACCGTGGTTCTCGGGGTCGGCCGCGGCGGCCAGCTCTGCCGCGTAGGCCTCGGCGGCCGCGTCCACGTCCGTGCCCCAGGGGCCGTCCGACGCGGGCATGGCGTGCACGCGCTTCGGGTCCACCGGGACCTGGCCGAGCAGGGCGTCACGAGCCTGGGTGACGTTGCGCTCCGGGTCGCCCTCGGGCAGGAAGCGCTCGTCGCCCCACCAGAGGTCGAGCCGGCCCCAGTCGACGGCGTCCCGGGCCGGGGCCGCGGCCAGGGCCGCCAGCAGGCCGTTGCCGTTGCGGCCGCCCGTGAGGACCACGGACGCCTCGCCCCGGGAGGCCTGGGCGTCCACGATCTTCGTGATCAGACGGGCCGCGGCGGCCTGCGCCATCAGCTCCTTGTCGCGGTGCACGACCAGCTGGGGAGTGCTCATGTCGCCTTCGCCCTCTTCTTCAGCGGCGGCCTTTCCTGCGGTGCCGCTTCTGTCGTGGGAGCCTCGGCAGCGGCTTCGGGGGCTGCTGCCGCGTGGGTGACCGGTTCTCCTTTGGGGGAGACCTCCGGAGCCGACGCCTCCAGTACCGGCTCCGGCACCGGTTCCGTGGCCGGGGAGGCCGACGCGTTCAGACGCTCCACGCCGAACCGCAGCGCCGACGCGTAGGTGTCGTCCGGGTCGAGCCGGCGCAGTTCCTCCGCGATCAGCTCGGCCGTGTCGCGCCGCTTCAGCGCCACCGCGCGGTCCGGCTGACCGTCGATGGAGAGCGTCGCGAGGGAGCCGTCGGCGCGGTCGAGCGCGATCGCGCCCTCGCTGGTGGCGAGGCGGACCGCGGTCAGGCCGGGGCCGGCCGAGAGGGAGCGCTTGACGGGGACGTCCAGCCGGTCCGCGAGCCACATGGCCAGCAGCTCGCAGCTCGGGTTGAACTCCTCGCCCTCCACCTCGACCGCCTTGACCTCGCAGACCACCTGGTCCAGGGCCGCCGCCAGCATGGAGCGCCACGGCGTGATCCGGGTCCAGGACAGGTCCGTGTCGCCGGGGGTGTAGGCGTCCGCGCGCGCGGACAGCTCCCGTACCGGCTGCTCGGAGGAGTAGGTGTCGGTGACCCGGCGCTGGGCGAGGGCGCCCAGCGGGTCCTTCGCCGGGTCGAGCGGGGCGTTCACCGGCCACCAGACCACGACCGGGGCGTCCGGCAGCAGCAGTGGCAGCACGACCGAGTCGGCGTGGTCGGCGACCTCGCCGTGCAGCCGCAGGATCACCGTCTCGCCGGAGCCCGCGTCCGCGCCCACCCGGACCTCGGCGTCCAGGCGGGACGCCGTACGGTCGCGGGGGGAGCGGGAGACGCGCTTGATGACGACCAGGGTGCGCGAGGGGTGCTCGTGCGAGGCGTCGCCCGCGGCCTTCAGGGCGTCGTACGCGTTCTCCTCGTCGGTGACGATGACGAGGGTGAGCACCATGCCCACGGCGGGCGTGCCGATGGCCCGGCGGCCCTGCACCAGCGCCTTGTTGACCTTGCCGGCCGTGGTGTCCGTGAGGTCTATCTTCATGGGCGGCGCCAGCTCCGTCCGTCTCGTGCCAGCATCTCGTCGGCCTCGGCGGGGCCCCAGGTGCCGGACTTGTACTGGGCGGGCCTGCCGTGCGTGTCCCAGTGCTCCTCGATCGGGTCGAGGATCTTCCAGGACAGCTCGACCTCCTCCGTGCGCGGGAAGAGGTTGGAGTCGCCCAGCAGGACGTCCAGGATCAGCCGCTCGTACGCCTCGGGCGAGGACTCGGTGAACGACTCGCCGTAGGCGAAGTCCATCGAGACGTCCCGGATCTCCATCGAGGTGCCGGGCACCTTGGAGCCGAAGCGGACCGTGATGCCCTCGTCGGGCTGGACGCGGATGACGATCGCGTTCTGGCCCAGTTCCTCCGTCGCCGTGTGGTCGAAGGGGGAGTGCGGGGCCCGCTGGAAGACCACCGCGATCTCGGTGACGCGGCGGCCCAGTCGCTTGCCGGTGCGCAGGTAGAAGGGGACGCCCGCCCAGCGGCGGTTGTCGATCTCCAGCTTCACCGCGGCGTAGGTGTCGGTCTTCGACCTGGAGTCGATGCCGTCCTCTTCGAGGTAGCCGATGACCTTCTCGCCGCCCTGCCAGCCGGCCGCGTACTGGCCGCGCACGGTCGACCTGCCGAGGTCCTTCGGCAGCCGTACCGCGCCGAGCACCTTCTCCTTCTCGGCGGCCAGTGCGTCCGCGTCGAAGGAGGCCGGCTCCTCCATGGCGGTGAGGGCCATGAGCTGGAGCAGGTGGTTCTGGATGACGTCACGGGCCGAGCCGATGCCGTCGTAGTAGCCGGCCCGGCCGCCGATGCCGATGTCCTCGGCCATGGTGATCTGCACGTGGTCCACGAAGGACCGGTTCCAGATCGGCTCGTACATGGTGTTGGCGAAGCGCAGCGCCAGGATGTTCTGGACGGTCTCCTTGCCGAGGTAGTGGTCGATCCGGAACACCTGGTCCGGTTCGAACACCTCGTGCACGACCTTGTTGAGCTCCTCGGCCGACTTCAGGTCGTGGCCGAAGGGCTTCTCGATGACAGCGCGCCGCCAGGAGCCGCCGGACTGGTCGGCCAGGCCGTGCTTCTTCAGCTGCTGGATGACCACCGGGAAGGAGCGCGGCGGGACGGACAGGTAGAAGGCGAAGTTGCCGCCCGTGCCCTGCGCCTTGTCCAGCTCCTCGATGGTGGAGCGCAGCCGCTCGAACGCGTCGTCGTCGTCGAAGGTGCCCTGGACGAAGCGCATCCCCTGGATGAGCTGCTGCCAGACCTCCTCGCGGAACGGGGTGCGCGCGTGGTCCTTGACGGCGTCGTGGACCTCGGCGGCGAAGTCCTCGTTGGCCCACTCGCGGCGGGCGAAGCCGACCAGGGAGAAGCCCGGTGGCAGCAGACCCCGGTTGGCGAGGTCGTAGACGGCGGGCATGAGCTTCTTACGGGAGAGGTCGCCCGTGACGCCGAAGATGACCAGGCCCGACGGCCCCGCGATACGCGGGAGCCGTCGGTCTGCGGGGTCACGCAGCGGATTGCTGCTTGACAAGGTTCTCAGCCCTCCGAGGGGGCCAGGCGCTCCAGCTCCGCCTGGGTCGACTTGAGCAGGTCGTTCCAGGACGCCTCGAACTTCTCGACGCCCTCGTCCTCCAGAACCTGGACCACGTCGTCGTACGAGATCCCGAGCGCCTCGACGGCGTCGAGGTCGGCGCGGGCCTGCTCGTACGTGCCGGTGATCGTGTCGCCGGTGATGCCGCCGTGGTCCTCGACCGCGAGGAGGGTGGCCTCCGGCATGGTGTTGACCGTGTTCGGCGCGACCAGGTCGTCGACGTACAGGGTGTCCTTGTACGCCGGGTCCTTCACGCCGGTGGAGGCCCACAGCGGACGCTGCTTGCGGGCGCCCGCGTTCTCCAGCACCTGCCAGCGGTCGGAGGAGAAGACCTCCTCGTACGCCTGGTAGGCGAGCCGGGCGTTGGCGACGGCGGACTTGCCGCGCAGCGCCTTGGCCTCGTCGGTGCCCAGGTCGTTCAGGCGCTTGTCGATCTCGGTGTCCACCCGGGACACGAAGAACGACGCCACCGAACGGATGAGCGACAGGTCCAGGCCGCGCTCCTTGGCCTTCTCCAGACCGGAGAGGTAGGCGTCCATGACCGCGCGGTAGCGCTCCAGCGAGAAGATCAGCGTGACGTTGACGCTGATGCCGAGGCCGATGACCTCGGTGATCGCCGGCAGGCCCGCCTGGGTGGCCGGGATCTTGATGAGCGTGTTGGGGCGGTCGACCAGCCAGGCCAGCTGCTTGGCCTCGGCGATGGTCGCCGTCGTGTTGTGCGCGAGACGGGGGTCGACCTCGATCGACACGCGGCCGTCCTGGCCGTCGGTCGCGTCGAACACCGGGCGCAGGATGTCGGCGGCGTCGCGGACGTCCGCCGTGGTGATCATGCGGATGGCCTCTTCGACGGTCACCTTGCGGGCGGCGAGGTCCGCGACCTGCTGCTGGTAGCCGTCGCCCGAAGAGATCGCCTTCTGGAAGATCGTCGGGTTGGTGGTGACGCCCACGACGTGCTGCTGGTCGATCAGCTCGGCAAGGTTGCCGGACGTGATCCGCTTGCGCGACAGGTCGTCCAGCCAGATCGCGACGCCTTCGTCGGAGAGGCGCTTGAGTGCGTCTGTCATGGAATTACATCTCCTACGTGTCGTATATGAGCGTCAGCGCTGGGCGGCGGCGATGGATTCCCGGGCCTTGGCGGCCACGTTCTCGGCAGTGAAGCCGAACTCGCGGAAGAGCACCTTGCCGTCGGCGGAAGCACCGAAGTGCTCCAGGGAAACGATGCGGCCGGCGTCCCCGACGTACTTGTGCCAGGTGAGGCCGATACCCGCCTCGACCGACACCCGCGCCTTCACGGACGGCGGCAGGACGCTGTCCCGGTACCCCTGGTCCTGCTCCTCGAACCACTCCACGCAGGGCATGGAGACGACCCGGGTGGGCACGCCGTCGGCCTCCAGCTGCTCGCGCGCCTCGACGGCGACGTGCACCTCGGAGCCGGTGGCCATCAGGATGACCTCGGGGGCGCCGTTCGACGCCTCGAAGAGGACGTAACCGCCCTTGACGGTGTCCTCGTTGGACTCGTACACCGGCACGCCCTGGCGGGTCAGCGCCAGGCCGTGCGGGGCGCCCTTGCCGAAGACCTTCGTGTAGCGCCGGAGGATCTCGCGCCAGGCGATGGCGGTCTCGTTGGCATCGGCCGGGCGGACCACGTTCAGGCCCGGGATGGCGCGCAGCGAGGCGAGGTGCTCGACCGGCTGGTGGGTCGGGCCGTCCTCGCCCAGACCGATGGAGTCGTGGGTCCACACGTACGTCACCGGCAGGTGCATCAGCGCCGACAGCCGCACGGAGTTGCGCATGTAGTCGGAGAAGACGAGGAACGTACCGCCGTAGACACGGGTGTTGCCGTGCAGGGTGATGCCGTTCATCTCCGCGGCCATGGAGTGCTCGCGGATACCGAAGTGGATGGTGCGGCCGTAGGGGTTCGCGCCCGGCAGCGGGTTGTCCGCCGGCAGGAACGAGCTGTCCTTGTCGATGGTGGTGTTGTTCGACCCGGCGAGGTCGGCGGAACCGCCCCACAGCTCGGGGATGACCGCGCCGAGCGCCTGGAGCACCTTGCCGGAGGCCGCGCGGGTCGCGACGCCCTTGCCGGGCTCGAAGACCGGGATCTTCTCCTCCCAGCCCTTGGGCAGCTCGCCCGCGGCGATGCGGTCGAAGTCGGCAGCCCGCTCGGCGTTGTTGTCCCGCCACTGCTGGAACGACTTCTCCCACTCGGCCTTCGCGGCCGCGCCGCGCTCGCCGGCCTGCCGGGTGTGCGCGATGACCTCCTCGGCGACGGCGAAGTGCTGCTCCGGGTCGAAGCCGAGGACGCGCTTGGTGGCCGCGACCTCGTCCTCGCCGAGCGCCGAGCCGTGGGCGGCCTCGGTGTTCTGCGCGTGCGGGGCGGGCCAGGCGATGATCGAGCGCATCGCGATGAAGGACGGCTTGTCCGTCACCTTCTTCGCGGCCTCGATCGCGTTGTAGATGGCGTGCGGGTCCAGGTCGCCGTCCGGCTTCGGGGCGACCCGCTGCACGTGCCAGCCGTACGCCTCGAACCGCTTGACGGTGTCCTCGGAGACGGCCGTCTCGGTGTCGCCCTCGATCGAGATGTGGTTGTCGTCCCACAGCAGGACCAGGTTGCCGAGCTTCTGGTGGCCGGCCATCGAGGACGCCTCGGCGGAGATGCCCTCCTGGAGGCAGCCGTCACCGGCGATGCAGTAGATGAAGTGGTCGAACGGCGACTCGCCCTGCGGCGCGTCCGGGTCGAACAGACCGCGCTCGTAGCGGGAGGCCATGGCCATGCCCACCGCGTTGGCGACGCCCTGGCCGAGCGGGCCGGTGGTGGTCTCCACGCCCTTGGTGTGGCCGTACTCCGGGTGGCCCGGGGTCTTGGAGCCCCAGGTCCTGAAGGACTCCAGGTCTTCCAGCTCCAGACCGAAGCCGGCCAGGTAGAGCTGCGTGTAGAGGGTCAGCGACGAGTGACCGGCGGACAGCACGAAGCGGTCGCGGCCCACCCAGTCGGGGTCGGACGGGTCGTGCCGCATCACCTTCTGGAAGAGGGTGTACGCGGCCGGCGCCAGGCTCATCGCCGTACCCGGATGGCCGTTGCCGACCTTCTGTACGGCATCGGCGGCCAGGACGCGGGCGGTGTCTACGGCCCGCTGGTCCAACTCGGTCCAGTCGAGGTCTGTGGTGGTCGGCTTGGTGCTCACCCTGGGTCAGGGCTCCTCTCCACATGTTCGGTTACCGGTCCCCGGGCACGCGCCCGCACCGGCTGCCGGTGCACTGGGTGCCCACCGGCCGTTGTCGAGCCTACCCCCGTAAGGACGTGCATTTTTTCGAGTGATTCCAGACTGCCGGGACTCTCGGGGATCCGCCTCCCGACTGGCCGAGAAGGCATTCGGCACATGAATACGGAACCGCTCATCTGACTGCTCAATCGAGCCACTCCGCCCCTCTCCCGAGACGCCTCCCAACACGACCCCACCCCCGCGAAGGTCGGGGTATGGGCAACGTCTAAAGTGGCGTGGTACGCGCGAGCCTTTACCGTGAGTTCACACGGCGGGGCTCGCTGGGAGTCTCTGTCAGGGGTGTGCGTGACGGCCGTCGAATCCCGTCCAGCGGGGGTGCTCGGTGCGAGCGAGAGCCCGAGCCACCGGCCGTTCGGGGCCCGTGTCAAAGCTTTCGTGGCGCTGACCAAGCCGCGGATCATCGAGCTGCTGCTCATCACCACCGTTCCGGTGATGTTCCTTGCGCAGCAGGGCGTGCCCGATCTGACGCTGGTGCTGCTCACCTGCGTCGGCGGCTACCTGTCCGCGGGGGGCGCCAACGCGCTGAACATGTACATCGACCGGGACATCGACGCGCTGATGGACCGGACCGCGCAGCGTCCGCTGGTGACCGGCATGGTCAGCCCGCGCGAATGCCTGGCCTTCGGCATCACCCTGGCGGTCGGCTCCACCCTGCTGTTCGGTCTCACCGTCAACTGGCTGAGCGCCTGGCTGTCACTCGGTGCGCTGCTCTTCTACGTCGTCGTCTACACGATGATCCTCAAGCGCCGTACCGCGCAGAACATCGTGTGGGGCGGCATCGCCGGCTGCATGCCGGTGCTGATCGGCTGGTCGGCCGTCACCGACTCGCTCTCCTGGGCGCCGCTCATCCTCTTCCTGGTCATCTTCTTCTGGACGCCGCCGCACTACTGGCCGCTCTCCATGAAGGTGAAGGACGACTACGCGCGCGTGGGCGTGCCGATGCTGCCGGTCGTCGCCTCCAACAAGGTGGTCGCCAAGCAGATCGTCATCTACAGCTGGGTGATGGTCGGCGTCTCGCTGCTCCTCACCCCCCTCGGCTACACCGGCTGGTTCTACACCCTGGTCGCGCTGGCGGCGGGCGGCTGGTGGCTGTGGGAGGCGCACGCGCTGCAGAACCGCGCGAAGGCCGAGGTGACGGGCGGGAAGCTCAAGGAGATGCGGCTGTTCCACTGGTCGATCACCTATGTGTCGCTGCTGTTCGTGGCCGTCGCCGTGGACCCCTTCCTGAGGTAGGGCCTGAGGCTGGGCCTGAGGCAGGCCCTGAGGTGGGGGTCACTCACCCCGGCCGTCGCCATCCGATCTACTCGTCGGTAGCATCCTGACCATGGCAGACACGCAGCAGGTTGAGGCGGACCCGAAGGCCGAGCGCAAGGTCGCGCGCCTCGCCAAGCAGATCAGCACCTTCGCCAAGGCCCACGGCGGCGCCGAGGGCCAGGTGGCCTACATCGGCGAACGCGGCGCCCGCATCGTCCTCGTCGGCGAGGACGGCGGCTGGGGCGACCTGGTGGCCCCGACGTACGAGATCGCCGAGCAGGCGGTCGCCAAGTCCGGCATCACCGTCCACGAGTCCTTCGACGGCGAGTTCGCGGCGAAGGTGGCGACGGGCCCTTACGAGTGGAAGCGGATGGCCGGCATTCAGATCGGCGGCTGAACAACGCGCCCCGAAGGGGCGTGGGGAACTGCGCGGTCAACCGCGGACGGCCCGCGGCCGCCGCACAACCGGCACTCCCGAGCGGAACCGCGACCTCAGTCCAGGTTCACCCGTTAAGACGGTCAAGCAACCGTCGTCCACGGGGAGCCCGGATGATCGAAACGCCGTCCCTGGTGGACCAGTACTGCCACGGCGTCCTCCGTACGGAGCTCGGCCTCGGCACCTTCGAGGCCCAGCTCGCCCGCACCGAAGGCCCCCCGGCCGCCGGTACCACCCTCTTCGACACCCAGACCGGCTTCGCGGTACGGCGCTGGTGCCCCCCGCTCCTCGGCCTGGAACCCCACTGCGCGCCGGCCCGCTACCTGGCCCGGCGCCGCGAACTCGGCGTCCTGGAGACCGGCCGCCGGCTCCTGCGCGGCAGCGGCATCACCACCTACCTGGTCGACACCGGCCTGCCCGGTGACCTCACCGGCCCCGCCGAGATGGCCTCGACCGGCGCGGCGGCGGCCCGTGAGATCGTCCGCCTGGAGCTCCTCGCCGAGCAGGTCGCCGACACCTCCGGCACCGTCGAGTCGTTCCTCGCCAACCTCGCCGAGTCGGTGCACGGCGCGGCGGCGAACGCGGTCGCCTTCACCTCCGTCGCCGGTCTCCGGCACGGCCTGGCACTGGCACCCGAACCCCCCGGCCCCGGCGAGGTGAGAGGCGCGGCCGGCCGCTGGCTGGCGGGCCGCCGGGTCGGCGGCGAACTGGCCGACCCGGTCCTCCTGCGCCACCTGCTCTGGATCGCCGTGGCCTCCGGCCTCCCGCTCCAGCTGCACGCGGGTCTCGGCGAACCCGGCGCCCGGATCGACCGCACCGACCCGGTCCTGCTCACCGACTTCGTCCGGGCCACCGCCGGCCTCGGCACCGACCTGGTCCTGCTGCACGGCTACCCCTACCACCGCCACGCCGCCCACCTCGCCGGCGTCTTCCCGCACGTGTACGCCGACTCGGGCGCGGCCCTGGTGCGCACCGGCGCCCGCGCCGCGACGATCCTCGCCGAGATCCTGGAGCTGGCCCCCTTCGGCAAGATCCTCTTCTCCAGCGGCGCCCACGGCCTGCCCGAGCTGCACGTGGTCGGCGCCCGCCTCTTCCGCGAGTCCCTCGCCCGGGTCCTGGGCACCTGGGTCGCCGAGGGCGCCTGGTCGCTCGGCGACGCCCAGCGCGTGGCCAGGCTGATCGCGGCGGGAAACGCGCAACGGGTGTACGGGCTGGACTGAAACGGGTGTGCGGGCTGGAGTGAGCTGTCCAGACTGAGCCCATGGACACCGAGACGTTACTGGCCCGCTTCGTCCGCGAGCTGTCGGCGCTGGACCCCGTGGCCGTGTGGGCGCACGGCTCGCTCGCCGCGGGCGAGGACTACCAGGAGGGCCGCAGCGACCTGGACCTGATCGCGGTGCTGCCGGGCCCGGTGACCCCGGCCGTCGTATGGAAGGTCGCGGTGGCGCACGCCCGGCTGCGCACGCTGCCGCTCGCTTCCGTCCTGCACTGCACCTATCTGACCCCGTCGACCGCGGCCGACCCGGCCCGGCGCCACGTCACCTTCGCGTACGAGGAGCTGTTCAGGCGGCCGGTCGGCCCGGTGACCCGGCGTGAGCTGCACGCTTTCGGGCGGGTGCTGCACGGGGCCGCGCCCTCCGGACTGCTGCCACCGGTGACGGACCGGGAACTCGTCGACTTCGTCCTCCGCGACCAGCGGGACTACTGGCGCCCCGTCGTCGACAAGGCCCCGCTGTGGACCCGGGACGTCTGGGTGGACCTCGGCCTGATCACCTTCGCCCGCGCCACCGTCACCGTCCGCGAGGGCCGCCTGATCTCCAAACGCGAGGCCCTGGACCTGCTGCCGGCCCTGGGCGCCCCCGCCGAGGTCGTCGAGGACATCCGGAGCCGCCGCTACGGCGACCCCGCCCCGCCCACCGGGGAGTGGACGGCGCGCCGGGCCCGGCTGACCCGGGACTACCTGGGCCCGGCGATCGACGCGCTCACGGCGTCGTTCGCCTGAACGGGTACGTCGGCCGCGACCTCGGCGCGTTCCCGCAGCGAGAGCAGGACCCGCAGTACGCCGATCCACACCAGGCAGGAGCCGAACATGTGCAGGCCGACCAGGACCGTCGGCAGGTGCGTGAAGTACTGGACGTAACCGATCACGCCCTGACCGAGCAGGATCAGGAACAGCTCGCGGACGCGGTCCCGCGGTCCCTGGGGTGCGCCGACGCCCTTGAGGAAGAACCACAGCGCGAAGGTTAGCGACACCACGATCCAGGCGAACACCGCGTGCAGTTCGGCGACACCGGACCAGCTGACGTCGATGCGCTCGACGTCGCCGGAGTCGCCCGGGTGCGGTCCCGCGCCGGTCACCACCGTGCCCGCGGCGATGAGCAGCAGCGTCACGCCGACCAGGGCCCACACCAGCTGCTGTACGGCCTTGCCGACCAGCGGACGCGGCTCGCCGTCGCCCTCGCGGGTGCGCTGCCACATCAGGGCGGCGACCGTGATGAGCGCCGTGGCGAGCAGGAAGTGCGCGGCGACGGTGTACGGGTTGAGGCCGACGAGCACCACGATGCCGCCGAGGATCGCGTTGCTCATCACGAGCCAGAACTGCGCCCAGCCCAGCCGGGTCAGGCTGCGCCGGAACGGCTTCTGGGAGCGGGCCGCGATGATCGCCCAGCCGACCGCCGCGCACAGCACGTAGGTCAGCATGCGGTTCGTGAACTCGATCGCGCTGTGGTAGCTCAGCGCGTCGGTCGGGGTCAGCGAGCCGGCGGTGCACTCGGGCCAGGTCGGGCAGCCGAGCCCGGAGCCGGTGAGCCGCACCGCGCCGCCGGTGACCACGATGACCACCGACATGACAAGTGCGGCGAGAGCCGCCCGCCGGACGGTCCGGGGCTCCGGCGTCCAGCGGTCGGCGATGAAGGCGAGCGGGTTGCGCACCGCCGCTACGAGGTCGGTGGGGGTCAGCTTTGGCACGGGCACCATCGTAGGGGGCCGCTTGTGCATGCGTTCACGAGGGGGCCGCGTCGGGCGTGACCGCCAGCTGGGGCTCGGGCAGCGTGTCGCTGTAGAGCCCTTCCTTGATCTGGCGGGCCCGGCCACGGAGCTCCGCCTTCGCGGTCGCGTCCGGGGCGCACTGGGCGAGGCGTTCGTACACCGCCACGAGGGAGGGGTGGCTGTCGCCGAGGCGGGTACGGAAGATCTGTTCGGCGAGCCGCAGTGTCTGTTCGGCGTTCACCTCGTCGCCCGTGGAGAGGACGACTGTGCGGCCGGTTGCGATCAGGACGGCGCCGAGGCGGGAGAGGGTCTTGGCCCGGTAGGGATGCCCGGCGTCGTAGGACTCGCGGTAGATGGACTCCGCCTCCAGCAGGGCGTCCAGGGCCTCCTGGTGACGTCCCTGGGCCAGCCGCAGGGAACCCAGCTTGTTGAGACAGGCCGCGTACTTGTGCTCCTCGCTCTCGCGGCGTTTGAGGTGCAACTCCACCACCGGTCCGAGCAGGGCGTCGGCCTCGTCGAGTCGGCGGCGCGCCTCGCGCATCATCCGGACGCGGCGCATCGGGTGGTGGGTCTCCCGCGCCCGGGTCCGCACCTCCTCGGCGCGGCGCCGCAGGACGTCCGCCAGGAACTTGCTGACCTGCGAGGTCTCGAAGTCGTCGGTGCCGCGGTTGCCGATGAAGACCACCAGGGCGGCGCGCAGCCCGCGCTCGGCGGTCGCCAGGTCGCCCCGGTCCTGGGCGACGATGGCCCGGTCACGCTGGAGCATCGCCCGGAAGACCAGATGGTCACGCGGCTCCTCACTGCCCTCGCTGGGCACCCGGTCCTCGGCACCCTGGTAGCGCTCCAGCGCCTGCCTCAGCTGCCCCGCGTTGCGATGGATCAGGCCGAGTTCCTGCTCGGCGGCGGCCCGGTCGAGGTCCTCCCAGCGGGCTTCCGGACTCTCGTACATCGAGATGGCGAGTTCCATCGCCTCCCGAGCCTCCTCGAACTTGGCGCGTTCCCGCAGGATCCCGCCGAGCAGTCGCCGGCAATGGGCCCGGATGGGCAGAAATCCGGGAACGCCCTCATGGCTCTCGCACTCGTCCAGTGCCGTACGGCACTCCTGCTCGGCCATGGCGAGCTGGGCCCGCCGGTAGCGCTGGTTGGCCACGGACAGCAGAGCCGTCGTACGCCCCAGATCGTCGTCGGTGTGCAGGGCGCGCAGGACCGCCTCCTGCTTGAAGTAGTCCAGGGCGCGGGTCCAGTCGCAGCGGTGCTCCTGGTACTGGCCGACCCGGTGCAGGAGACGGGCCAGGGCCTGGGGGTCGCGGGCCGCGCCGAGCTCGTGGTCGCCGGCGTCGGCGGCCCAGGTCAGCTCGGCGGTCGCCGCCACGACATGGGGCATCAGGCTCTCGCACTGGATGCGCTGGTCCAGCTGCCACGGCCGCTTCGGGAAGGCCGCTTCGAGGAGCTGGACGGCGGCCTGCGACCAGAGAAGTCTCGACTCCTCGTCCATGTCCTGGCGGACCTGGAACTGCACCTGGGGGTGCATGGCGTAGGTGACGGTGTTGAGCCTGCTGTCCCCGGTGCGGCGCAGCAGCGAGTAGTCGGACAGCTCGCGGACCACGTGGTTGAACGTGGCGGGGTCCTCCATGACGTCGCGCAGCGGAGAGGGGACCACCGCGGTGTTGCCCAGCAGCATGTCCTTGCGCACGTCCTCGGAGGCGAGGAAGGAGCACAGGCGCATGAGGTCCTCGGCCACGGGGTCGGCCGCCGTCACCCGTTCGAAGGCGAGCCTGAAGGTGACGGCCACGACGCCGCGGCCTTTGGAGAGGTCGGGCAGCCGGTGCAGGTACTCCGGGACGGAGATCTCCGTCCCGGCGATGTACGCGCCGGCCTGTTCCAGTGCGAGAGGCCACCAGTGGAGCTGTGCGCCCAGTTTGTCGAGCTGCTCGTCGCTGTTGTTCTGGTCGACGCGGAGCCTGAGGAACGCGAGGCCGTCCGCGGCTCCGAGGTCGGACAGTTCGATCAGGGCCGAGACGGCGCGGTGCCCGACCCAGCCCTCCCGCTGCTGGGTGGTGATCACTACCTCGCCGTGCCCGGCCCGCGGCAGCAGGGACGGACGTGAATCGTCGCTCTCCTCGTTCAGCGGTCCGATGCTGCCCCGCCGCACGTCGTCGTAGACGAGCAGCCAGCCGGGCGAGTCACGCAGCTTTCCCCAGAGCCGGTTGAGCATGACGTTCTTGGAGTCGTGCTGCGGAATGCCGAGGCAGGCCGCCAGTTCCAGCAGGTCGCTCCTGAGCCGCTCGTAACTGGATGCCGACAGCCACCAGACGAGGGAACGCTGGTGCCTGAGCTGCTCCTCGGCGTAGGCGGCGGCCAGTTGGGACTTGCCGACCCCGGCCGGCCCGTGGACGACGGCGATCCTGATGCCGCCGTTGCGGCGGCCGGGCCGTAAGGCTTTCGCGATGTCGCGGAGTTCCTGCTTGCGTCCGGTGAAGTACCGGGAGGGATCCGGAAGGTTGGGCGGGGGCAAGTACAACGAACCCCGGTCCTCGCCCTCGTGGACGGACTGCGGGGTGCGAGCGTGGACGACGAAGTAGCCGGAGATTGCGGAGATGCCCCCGAGTACACCGGCGCTCGAAGCCAGCTCCACGAGCCGGGTGCCGTCCGTGTCCTGCGCAATCACGGACAAAAAGATCGCCACGGCCCCTGTGACCGAGCTGAGGACGGTCCTGAAGAGTCGCTTATCGGGCACTGTCCGCATGACGCTCCCCCCGGCTATGCCCATGCTGTAGCGTCCCATTCTCCTCGTCGGTTCAACCGGCAGCCAGAGCAACTGCGCGGAACCAGTCGGCGTCTATGCGGAGTGTCCTGTCCCGGTACTAGGTCGTTAGTCCGGCGTTCGTTTCGGGCATTCACGACATCCAGACGGAGGCACGGTGCAGCGGCAGCAGGAAGGGCTCGACACCGAGGAGGGATCTCCTCCGGATCACCCTCTGCACATCGGTCTGGTGCACTGGTCCTTTCCGCCGTGTGTGGGTGGCGTCGAGACGCATCTCTGGGAGTACTCACGGGCTTTGGCGGCCCGTGGGCACCGGGTCACGGTGTTCACCGGGACCCCGAGTCCCGAACGCCCCTGCGCAGGTGTCGAGATGCACGCGCACCGGTTGCTCGACCTGGCCGTGCCGCGCCGTGACGACGAGCACGAGGTACGGGAGCTGGCCGACTGGTTCCGTGCGCACCTCGTCCGGGACCGCGATCCCATCCGCCTTGTGCACGGGCACAACCTGCACCACTTCTCCAGCGTCCCGGCCCGTGCCCTGAAGAGCCTCCAGGAAGAGCTCGGACTGGTCCTGCCGCACACCTACCACAGCATCTGGCGCGATCCGCAGGCCGAGGAACTGGCCCGGGAGTGCGCCGTCTGGGACGTCCACCACGCGGTGTCCGACTTCCTGGTCAGGGAGTGCGCGTCGGTGCTGGGGAAGAGCGTGGACCGCACCTATCTGGGCGTGGACACCCAGCCGTACCTCGACGTCCCCGAGCTGGGAGAGATCGGTCCGCGTCCCGTCGTCCTGCTGCCGGCCCGGCTCATCCCGAACAAGGGCGCCGCAGTGGCGATCATGATGCTGCGGAAGATCATCGACCGCGGTGCGGAGCGCGCGGACGGCGCTCCGCCGCTCAGGCCTCGTCTGGTCCTGACCGATCCGGCTTCCACGGTCGACTTCCATCACGAGAAGGGCGGTTTCCGGGCCACGCTGGAGCGGCTCGTCCGGGACCACGATCTCCGCGAGGGGGAGGGGCAGGACGTCGAGTTCCGGCAGGCGGGCGTCGACGACATGCGCAAGCTCTACGAGGAGGCGGCGGTCGTCGTCTACCCGTCCCGGTTCGACGAGCCCATGGGGCTCGCCCCGCTGGAGGCGATGTGCGCGGCCCGGCCCGTGGTCGCCACCGGTGTCGGCGGCCTGGGCGAGGGCGGAAGCACTCTGGTTCCGCCGTGCGAGGACGAGGACGCGCTGGCCGCCCAGTTCGCCGACCTGGTGTGGGGGCTGCTCGCCGGGCCGGAGGCGGCCAGGAAGGCCGGCCACTTCGCTCGTGAACACGTCAGGGACCGCTTCGACCTGGAGCGCGTCTACGTCGAGCCCATGCTCGACGAGTACGCCCGGCGGCTCGGCGCCGCCGCTCAGCCCGGCACGTGCCGCCACCCCTCGGGCAACTCGGGAACCGCGCATGTGCCGTTCTCCGCGACCTCGACCGCGAGCGGTCTGCCGGCCAGCACCAGACCACGCACCTTCATCGGCACGCGCATCGTGGGCCTCGCCGCCAGAGTCCTGCGGGCGATGTCCGGCCGCAGCCCCAGCAGCGCGGCCAGCACGGCCACCCCGGAAGCCGCCGACCAGCCCTGCGGCCGGCAGGCGGCGGGATAGGCGAGGGGCGCGGGGGAGCCGTTGCTGCGCGCGTCACCCGCGTACAGCTCCGGCATCCGGTACCCGAAGTGCGTCGCGGCGCCGAGCAGTCCGTGCAGCAGGGCCAGCGCCTCCTGATGGTGTCCCGTCGCGCAGAGCCCGCGCACCGCGATCGCCGTGTCGTGCGTCCACACCGAACCACCGTGATAACTCAGGGGATTGAAGCCGGGCACGGTGGCCGACCGGCTGCGCAGGCCCCACCCGGAGTTGAGCTGCGGGTGGGCCAGCCAGGTGGCGACGTCACGGCAGCCGTCCTCGTCCAGGATGCCCGTGGACAGCAGCTGGCCCATGTTCGAGGCGGGACCGCTGACGGGGGTGGGGCCGTGGCCCACCGCGATGGCGACATAGCGTGCGGCCGGGCCGTCCGCGGACGGCAGCCAGAAGAGGTCGGCGAAACGCTTCTTCAGGGCGGTGGCCCAGTTCAGGAGCTGTTGGGCCTCGTCGGGCCGGTTCCGGCCCCGGAGCAGCTCGGCCAGACCGTTCGCCGCCTCGTACGCGTACCCCTGCACCTCGCACAGCGCCAGCGGCGGCTCTATGGGCCGGCCCGCCGCGTCCCGTACCGCGTCCTCGCTGTCCTTCCACGACTGATGACGTAGCCCGTCGGACCGTGGCGGGTTGTAGCGCAGCAGCCCGTCGGTGTCCTCGCCGGTGCGTTCCAGCACCCAGTCCATGGCACGTTCCGCGTACGGCAGCAGCGCGTCGACCTCGGCGTCCGGCAGCCCCCAGTGCCAGGCCTCCACCAGGAGGGTCACGAACAGCGGGGTGGCGTCGACCGAGCCGTAGTAGTGGGAGGGGAGCCGCATGCCGTTGCCGTGCTGGGCCGTGGCGGGGCGGAGTTCGTGCAGGATCCGTCCGGGCGCCTCCTCCCGGAAGACGTCGTGCACCCTGCCCTGCCGGCGGGCCAGCGCCCACAGGGTGCCGCGGGCCAGGGCGGTGCCGAGCGGCAGCAGCATCCGTGCCGACCAGATCGAGTCCCGGCCGAAAAGGGTGAGGTACCAGGGGCAGCCCGCCGCGATGAACTGGTCCTCGGCGGCGCCGTCGGCACCGCCCAGCGGGTCCGCCAGCCGCAGGGCGTCGAGGTCCCGCAGGCCCCAGGAAACCAGGTCCCGCAACCGGGGGTCGTCGGTCTCGACGACCGGCTCGCTCCAGGGCGTGGGTTCTCGCGGGCGCACCGGGTGTCCGGACGGCTCGGGCACCGTACTGCCGGCGACCGTGACCGTCACCTGCCACGACTCGCCGGGTCTGAGGACCACCGGCGACCAGGTGAGGGTGCCGCCCTCGGGACCGTCGGCGACCGCGGGACCGATCGCGGACACGGTGGTGCGCAGTTCCGCGTGTCCGGAGGCGGAGCGCCACTCCAGACCCGCGCCGTCACTCGCTCCGGTGCACGGCACGGGCGCCTGACGGCGGCCCCGCTTCACGTCGGCGATGTCGGCCAGGTCGGTCGCCGCGGCCAACTCCACCCGCAGGCGGCGCTTGCTGGTACCGACGTTGCGCAGCGAGATGGTCTCTCCCACGCCCGCGGTGCGCACCCGCTCGACGATCATCGTCGGATCGTCCGTACGGTCTCTCGGGTCGCGGTGGACGGCGGTGAACCGCACCTGGTGCGGGCCGAGGGGCTGGACGCCGATGGGCTCGGGCTCCCGGTCGTCGAGGAGCAGGCACAGCGTGTGCAGCAGGCGGCGGTCATGGTCGTAGAAGCCCTGGACGTGTGCTCCGCGCAGTTGTCCGTCGCGCGGTGAGGCGGCGAAGGCCGGGGCGTCGACACAGATGACGACGTCGTGCAGCAGCGGCTGCAGCGATCTTGGTGCCGGTGAGTCCGCGGGTTCGAACACGGGTGGGGGTCTTCCCGCTGCGTGTGCCTCTCATTCGCGCGGGAGACACGAGGGTGTCACCCGTCGCACGCCGCAAGTCCGGACCGCGTCATTCCCCGCCCCGTCCCCTGCCCCGTCCCCTGCCTGGTCTCCCGCCCCGTCTCCCGCGTCACTCCCAGCGGAAGAACCGCCCCGCCGCCCCCAGCCCCACCACCGCCCACACCGCGAGGATCCCCAGATCCCCCCACGGCGTCCCCGCCCCGTGCTGCAGCACGTCCCGCAGGCCGTCCGACAGTGCGGAGATCGGCAGCAGGGCGAGGACGGACTGGGCCCCGCCGAACTTGTCCAGCGGGACGATGACGCCGCCGCCCACGAGGAGCAGCAGGAAGACCAGGTTGGCGGCGGCCAGGGTCGCCTCCGCCTTGAGGGTGCCGGCCATCAGGAGGCCGAGGCCGGAGAACGCGGCGGTGCCGAGGACCAGGAGGAGCAGGACGGCGAGGGGATTGCCGTGCGGGGACCAGCCGAGGGCGAGGGCGATCACCGTCAGGAGGAGCACCTGGAGGATCTCCGTGACCAGGACGGACGCGGTCTTGGCCGTCATCAGCCCCCAGCGGGGCAGCGGGGAGGAGGCGAGCCGCTTGAGGACGCCGTAGCGGCGCTCGAAGCCGGTCGCGATGGCCTGGCCGGTGAAGGCCGTGGACATGACGGCGAGGGCGAGGACGCCCGGGGCCAGGAAGTCGACCGAGCTGCCCTTGCCCGTGTCGACGATGTCCACCGAGCTGAAGAGCACCAGGATCAGCGTCGGGATCACGACCGTCAGGAGCAGCTGCTCGCCGTTGCGCAGCAGCATCCTCGTCTCCAGGGACGCCTGCGCCGCGATCATGCGGGGGAGCGGGGCGGCGCCCGGTGCGGGGGTGAAGGTGCCGGTCGCGGTGGTCATGAGCGCAGCTCCTTGCCGGTCAGCTCCAGGAAGACGTCCTCCAGCGTGTGGCGCTCGACCGAGATGCGGTCGGGCATCACGCCGTGCTGGGCGCACCACGAGGTCACCGTCGCCAGCAGCTGCGGGTTGACCTTGCCGACGACCCGGTAGGAGCCCGGGGTCAGCTCGGCGGCCGTGGAGTCGGCCGGCAGCGCCTTGAGCAGGGAGCCGACGTCGAGGCCGGGGCGGCCGGTGAACCGCAGGGTGTTCTCGGCGCCGCCCTTGCACAGTTCCTCGGGGGAGCCCTTGGCGATCACCCGGCCCGCGTCGATGACGGCGACGTCGTCGGCGAGTTGCTCGGCCTCCTCCATGTAGTGCGTGGTGAGGATGACCGAGACGCCGTCGGTGCGCAGGTCCCGGACCAGGTCCCAGGTGGCGTGGCGGGCCTGCGGGTCGAGGCCCGCCGTCGGCTCGTCGAGGAAGACCAGTTCCGGGCGCCCGACCACGGCCATGGCGAGCGCGAGGCGCTGCTGCTGGCCGCCGGAGAGGCGGCGGTACGACGTCCGGCCGCAGCTGCCGAGGCCCAGCCGCTCCATCAGCGCGTCCACGTCCAGCGGATGCGCGTGCAGCTTCGCCACGTGCCGCAGCATCTCGTCGGCGCGGGCGCCCGAGTAGACGCCCCCGGACTGGAGCATCACGCCGACTCTGGGGCGCAGCTCGGCGGACTGCCGTACGGGATCGAGGCCCAGGACGCGCACCGTGCCGGAAGCCGGCTTGCGGTACCCCTCGCAGGTCTCGATCGTGGTCGTCTTGCCCGCCCCGTTGGGGCCGAGTACGGCGGTCACGCCCGCCTCGGCGGTCAGGTCGAGGCCGTCCACAGCGGTCTTGGCGCCGTACCGCATCACCAGGTCCCGCACCTGGACCACCGGCTCACTTCGCATGGTGACAGAGTCTAAGGACGCCGGCCGTCACCCGGACGGCCGGGTGCTAGATCTCCTCCTCACGGGGTCGGTGTACGGCCAGCCACCGCTCGGCGTAGGCCACGGCTTCCGCCACCGGGAAGAGCCGGGCGTCCGCCGCGCCGACCCTGGCCCGGACGACGGCGCTCCGGTCGCGTTCGAAGTCGTACCCCAGTTCGTCGAAGCGGTCCGAGGTGATCGCCACCTCGGTGACCTCCTCCCAGCCGCCGCCTGGGGCGGGGCGGCCGACCCGGACGCGGGGGGAGGGGATGCGGTACTCGGCGAGGTGGAAGCTGGTGCAGGTGGCGTAGCCGGTGCCGAGCATGAGCACGCGCGCGTCCAGCTTCTCCAGCCGGGCCAGCGGACTCCGCTCGCCGAGCCGGCAGTCCGGGGCGTGGCCGTCGAGGATCTCCGCCGCGCGGGGGCCGACGGCCGCGAAGGAGGTCTGCGGGTGGGCGCTGCGCAGCGCACCCGGCCAGGTCCGCACCGTCTCCGGGATCACGCCGACCCCGCGGGCGGGGGTGGTCCGGGGGTCGTAGGGCGGCATGGTGGCCCGGATCGTCTCCCACCACTCCTCGGGCACCGGCGGATTCCGCCACACCACGGGGTCCGAGAGGTCGCCGGTCTGGGTGGGGACCACCAGGGTGCCGTCCTGGCCGAGGGCGTCGAGGAGGGCCTGCACGACCGCGACGGCTCCGCCGTTCACCCAGCCGAGGGAGCTGAGCGAGGTGTGTGCGAGGAGGGTCTCGCCGGACTTGACACCCAGCAGGCGAAGCTGCTGCGCGAGGGTGTCCCGGGTGACAAGAGGGCCGGTCGGAGGGGGTGTGGGCATGGTTCGGGAGTGTTGCGGAGAGGGCCGTCGCGCGCCACCGAATTGGCTGAGGGATGATCGATCAGAGATCGTTTCCGCAGGTCAGGGCTCACTCCTGGTTAGGTATGCCTAAGTGATGCAGGGCACCGTCATGTCGCCCGGACGCCGCTTGCCTGGCTCTGAGGAATTACGCAACAATGGCGTTGTGAAAAACGTCGGCGAGGCTCGGGAGACCCCCACGGGGGCCCCGCAGGAAGAGCTCGCGACCGGTGAGCGCTCGACGCGCAACCGGGTCGCGCGGTCGATCCTGGACCACGGGCCGTCGACCGTCACCGAGCTGGCCGGACGCCTGGGTCTGACCCCCGCGGCGGTCCGCCGCCATCTGGACGCGCTGGTCGCCGACGACGTCGTGGCCCCGCGTGAGCAGCGGGTGTACGGCGCGCGCACGCGCGGCCGGCCCGCCAAGGTCTTCGCGCTCACCGACTGCGGCCGGGACGCCTTCGACCAGTCGTACGACAAGCTCGCCGCCGACGCGCTGCGCTGGATCGCCGAGCAGGGAGGCGGCCAGGAGGCGGTCGCCGCCTTCGCGCGGGCCCGGATCGCCGCCCAGGCGAGCGTGTACCGCAAGGCGATCGAGGGCGTGGGTCCCGACGAGCGCACCGAAGCGCTGGCCAAGGCGCTGAGCCTGGACGGGTACGCTGCAACGGCGCGCACCGCACCGGTCGGCGAGCAGCTGTGCCAGCACCACTGCCCGGTCGCCCATGTCGCGGAGCAGTTCCCCCAGCTGTGCGAGGCGGAGACGGAGATCTTCGCCGAGCTGCTCGGAACGCACGTCCAGCGACTGGCGACCATCGCGCACGGCGACGGCGTCTGCACGACGTTCATCCCCAAGATTTCCACTGACGCATCTGCTAGCACGGCCGGGAGGAACCCCGCATGACTCTCCCCACGGAGACTGCCCACCCTGAGCTCGAAGGCCTGGGCAAGTACGAATACGGCTGGGCCGACTCCGACACGGCCGGCGCCTCCGCCAAGCGCGGCATCAACGAGGACGTCGTCCGGGACATCTCCGCGAAGAAGTCCGAGCCCGAGTGGATGACCAAGCTCCGCCTCAAGGGCCTGCGCCTCTTCGAGAAGAAGCCCATGCCGAACTGGGGCTCGGACCTGTCGGGCATCGACTTCGACAACATCAAGTACTTCGTGCGCTCCACGGAGAAGCAGGCGGAGTCCTGGGAGGACCTGCCCGAGGACATCAAGAACACCTACGACAAGCTGGGCATCCCGGAGGCCGAGAAGCAGCGCCTGGTCGCCGGTGTCGCCGCCCAGTACGAGTCGGAGGTCGTCTACCACCAGATCCGCGAGGACCTGGAGGAGCAGGGCGTCATCTTCCTCGACACCGACACCGCGCTGAAGGAGCACCCGGACCTCTTCAAGGAGTACTTCGGCACCGTCATCCCGGTCGGTGACAACAAGTTCGCCTCGCTGAACACCGCCGTGTGGTCGGGCGGCTCCTTCATCTACGTGCCGAAGGGCGTGCACGTCGAGATCCCGCTCCAGGCCTACTTCCGCATCAACACGGAGAACATGGGCCAGTTCGAGCGGACCCTGATCATCGTCGACGAGGGCGCCTACGTGCACTACGTCGAGGGTTGTACGGCCCCGATCTACAAGTCGGACTCGCTGCACTCCGCGGTCGTCGAGATCATCGTCAAGAAGAACGCCCGCTGCCGCTACACGACCATCCAGAACTGGTCGAACAACGTCTACAACCTGGTCACCAAGCGCGCCGTCGCCTACGAGGGCGCCACCATGGAGTGGATCGACGGCAACATCGGCTCCAAGGTGACGATGAAGTACCCGGCCGTCTACCTGATGGGCGAGCACGCCAAGGGCGAGACCCTCTCCATCGCCTTCGCGGGCGAGGGCCAGCACCAGGACGCCGGCTCCAAGATGGTCCACATGGCGCCGAACACGTCGTCCAACATCGTCTCGAAGTCCGTGGCGCGCGGCGGCGGCCGCACCTCCTACCGCGGCCTGGTCGAGATCGGCGAGGGCGCCGCCGGATCCAAGTCGAACGTGCTGTGCGACGCGCTGCTCGTCGACACGATCTCCCGCTCCGACACGTACCCCTACGTGGACGTCCGCGAGGACGACGTGTCCATGGGCCACGAGGCGACCGTCTCCAAGGTCTCCGAGGACCAGCTCTTCTACCTGATGAGCCGCGGTCTGACCGAGTTCGAGGCGATGGCGATGATCGTGCGCGGCTTCGTCGAGCCGATCGCGAAGGAGCTCCCCATGGAGTACGCCCTCGAACTCAACCGGCTGATCGAGCTCCAGATGGAAGGCGCGGTCGGCTAAGCCACCGCCGTCACCGTCACGCCACTCACGTAAGAAAGCGAGCAGACCGACAGCCATGGCTGAGGCTCAGAACTCCCCGGTGGGCTCCACCACCGCCGGCGCCATCGCGGTGGCCGCCGAGTCGACCGTCGCCACGCGCATGAGCGCGCCCCCCTCCTTCGACGTCGCGGACTTCCCGGTCCCGCACGGCCGCGAGGAGGAGTGGCGGTTCACCCCGCTGGAGCGCCTGCGCGGGCTGCACGACGGCACGGCGGTCGCCACCGTCGACAGCCTGAAGGTCGCGGTGGAGGCCCCCGAGGGCGTCACCGTCGAGCTGGTCGGCCGCGACGACCCCCGGCTCGGCCGGGCCGGCGCCCCCGTGGACCGGGTCGCCGCCCAGGCGTACTCGGCCTTCGAGCAGGCCGGCGTGGTCACCGTCCCCAAGGAGACGGTGCTCACCGAGCCGATCCGGATCAGCGTGCACGGCCAGGGCGGCGTCGCCTTCGGCCACCAGGTCATCGAGCTGGGTGCCTTCGCCGAGGCCGTCGTCGTCATCGACCACACCGGTGACGTGGTCACCGCCGCCAACGTCGAGTACGTCCTCGGCGACGGCGCCAAGCTCACCGTCGTCTCCGTCCAGGACTGGGACGACAAGGCCGTCCACGTCGCCCAGCACAACGCCCTGGTCGGCCGGGACGCCAGCTTCAAGTCCGTGGTCGTCACCTTCGGCGGCGACGTCGTACGGCTGCACCCGCGCGTCGCCTACGCCGGCACCGGCGGCGAGGCCGAGCTGTACGGCCTGTACTTCACCGACGCCGGGCAGCACCAGGAGCACCGCCTGCTCGTCGACCACAACACCCCGCACTGCAAGTCCAACGTCGCCTACAAGGGCGCCCTCCAGGGCGACGAGGCGCACGCGGTGTGGATCGGCGACGTCCTCATCGAGGCCAAGGCCGAGGGCACCGACACCTACGAGATGAACCGCAACCTGGTCCTCACGGACGGCGCGCGGGTCGACTCGGTGCCGAACCTGGAGATCGAGACCGGCGAGATCGTCGGCGCCGGCCACGCCTCCGCCACCGGCCGCTTCGACGACGAGCAGCTCTTCTACCTGATGGCCCGCGGCATCCCGCAGCACGAGGCCCGCCGCCTCGTCGTCCGCGGCTTCTTCGCCGAACTGGTCCAGCAGATCGGTGTCGCCGACATCGAGGAGCGCCTGCTCGCCAAGATCGAGGAGGAGCTGGAGGCCTCGGTCGCATGACGTCGACTGCGTACGTACGCGCCTGCGGGCTGAGCGAGCTGGAGGAGGACACCCCGAAGCGGGTGGAACTCGACGGCACGCCGGTCTCGGTCGTGAAGACCGAGGGAGAGGTGTTCGCGATCCACGACATCTGCTCCCACGCCAACGTCTCGCTCTCCGAGGGCGAGGTGGAGGACTGCCAGATCGAGTGCTGGCTGCACGGCTCCAGCTTCGACCTGCGCACCGGCAAGCCGTCCGGCCTCCCGGCCACGCGCCCCGTCCCCGTTTACCCCGTAAAGATCGAAGGGGACGACGTGCTCGTCTCCCTCACCCAGGAGTCCTGAGGCACCCATGGCAACGCTTGAAATCCGAGACCTGCACGTCACCGTCGAGGCCGACAACGCCACGAAGGAGATCCTCAAGGGCGTCGACCTCACCGTGAAGCAGGGCGAGACGCACGCCATCATGGGCCCCAACGGCTCCGGCAAGTCGACCCTCGCCTACTCGCTGGCGGGTCACCCGAAGTACACGATCACCGGCGGCACCGTCACTCTCGACGGCGAGGACGTCCTGGAGATGTCCGTCGACGAGCGCGCCCGCGCGGGCCTGTTCCTGGCGATGCAGTACCCGGTCGAGGTCCCCGGTGTCTCGGTCTCCAACTTCCTGCGCACCTCCGCCACCGCCGTCCGCGGCGAGGCCCCCAAGCTGCGCACCTGGGTGAAGGAGGTCAAGGAGGCCATGGAGCGCCTCAACATGGACCAGTCCTTCGCCGAGCGCAACGTCAACGAGGGCTTCTCCGGCGGCGAGAAGAAGCGCCACGAGATCCTCCAGCTCGAACTGCTCAAGCCGAAGATCGCGATCCTCGACGAGACCGACTCCGGCCTCGACGTCGACGCCCTCCGCATCGTCTCCGAGGGTGTCAACCGGGTCCGCGAGACCGGCGAGGTCGGCACCCTGCTGATCACGCACTACACGCGCATCCTGCGCTACATCAAGCCCGACTTCGTCCACGTCTTCTCGGCCGGCCGGATCGTCGAGTCCGGCGGCGCCGAGCTCGCCGACAAGCTGGAGGACGAGGGCTACGAGGCATACACGAAGGGTGGCGTATCCGCGTGACACAGTTGCCGGGCCTCCTCGACACCGAGGCGATCCGCAAGGACTTCCCCGTCCTGGACCGCCTGGTCCACGACGGCAAGAAGCTCGTGTACCTGGACAACGCGGCGACCAGCCAGAAGCCGCGCCAGGTACTGGACGTCCTCAGCGAGTACTACGAGCGCCACAACGCCAACGTCCACCGCGGTGTGCATGTGCTCGCCGAGGAGGCCACGGCGATGTACGAGGGCGCGCGCGACAAGGTCGCGGAGTTCGTCAACGCGCCCAGCCGCGACGAGGTGATCTTCACGAAGAACGCCTCCGAGTCGCTGAACCTCGTGGCCAACATGCTCGGCTGGGCCGACGAGCCCTACCGGGTGGACCACGAGACCGAGATCGTCATCACGGAGATGGAGCACCACTCCAACATCGTGCCGTGGCAGCTGCTCGCGCAGCGCACCGGCTCGAAGCTGAAGTGGTTCGGCCTCACCGACGACGGCCGCCTCGACCTGTCCAACATCGACGAGATCATCACCGAGAAGACGAAGATCGTCTCCTTCGTGCTGGTGTCGAACATCCTGGGCACGGTCAACCCGGTCGAGGCGATAGTGCGCCGCGCCCAGGAGGTCGGCGCCCTCGTCTGCATCGACGCCTCCCAGGCCGCGCCCCACATGCCGCTGGACGTGCAGGCCCTCCAGGCCGACTTCGTGGCCTTCACCGGCCACAAGATGTGCGGCCCGACCGGCATCGGCGTCCTCTGGGGCCGCCAGGAGCTCCTGGAGGACCTGCCGCCCTTCCTCGGCGGCGGCGAGATGATCGAGACCGTGTCGATGCACTCGTCGACGTACGCCCCGGCGCCCCACAAGTTCGAGGCGGGCACCCCGCCGGTCGCCCAGGCGGTCGGCCTCGGTGCGGCCATCGACTACCTCAACGCCATCGGCATGGACAAGATCCTCGCCCATGAGCACGCACTGACGGAGTACGCGGTCCAGCGCCTCCAGCAGGTCCCCGACCTGAAGATCATCGGCCCCACCACGGCCGAGGACCGGGGCGCCGCGATCTCCTTCACCCTCGGGGACATCCACCCGCACGACGTGGGCCAGGTCCTCGACGAGCAGGGCATCGCGGTCCGGGTCGGCCACCACTGCGCACGGCCGGTCTGCCTGCGCTACGGAATTCCTGCGACCACGCGAGCGTCGTTCTATCTGTACTCCACTCCGGCCGAGATCGACGCTCTGGTCGAGGGCCTGGAGCACGTACGGAACTTCTTCGGCTGAAGGGCGTGAGCTGAAACCGTGAAGCTGGACTCGATGTACCAGGAAGTCATCCTGGACCACTACAAGCACCCGCACGGGCGCGGTCTCCGGGATGGCGACGCCGAGGTGCACCATGTGAACCCGACGTGCGGCGACGAGATCACCCTCCGAGTGAAGTACGACGGCACGACCATCGCGGACGTCTCGTACGAGGGCCAGGGCTGCTCCATCAGCCAGGCCTCGGCCTCCGTGCTGAACGACCTGCTGGTCGGCAAGGACCTGGCGGACGCGCAGAAGGTCCAGGAGACCTTCCTGGAGCTGATGCAGTCCAAGGGCCGGATCGAGCCCGACGACGCGATGGAGGAGGTCCTGGAGGACGCCGTCGCGTTCGCCGGGGTCTCCAAGTACCCGGCCCGGGTCAAGTGCGCCCTCCTGAGCTGGATGGCGTGGAAGGACGCGACGGCCCAGGCGCTGGGTGGCGCCGACGCCGAAAGGAAGACGGCATGAGCGAGACCGTTGAGATGAAGCCGGCCTCGGAGGAAGAACTCCGCGAGGCGCTGTACGACGTCGTCGACCCCGAGCTGGGCATCGACGTCGTCAACCTCGGACTGATCTACGGCATCCACATCGACGACGCGAACATCGCGACGATCGACATGACCCTGACGTCGGCGGCCTGCCCGCTGACCGATGTCATCGAGGACCAGGCCAAGTCCGCCACGGACGGCATCGTCAACGAGCTGCGCATCAACTGGGTCTGGATGCCCCCGTGGGGCCCCGACAAGATCACGGACGACGGCCGTGAGCAGCTGCGGGCGCTCGGGTTCAACGTCTGAGACCCCGGCACACGAAAGCGGCGGCACCCGGGCAGGGTGCCGCCGCTTCTGCATGTGTCTCAGCCCAGCCCGTCCACGAGGTCGAAGAAGAAGTCCTGGCGGTTGGTCGTGTTGTAGCCGTACGGGTCCAGGCGCAGCTGGAAGTTCTTGTGGCGCAGGGCGTAGTTGGGGTAGTTCACCGACTGGAACAGCACGTCGTCCGAGAACGGCGACTTCTGGGGGCAGAAGGTGGCGTCCTGCCTGAAGAGGCTGCTGCCGTCGTTGCGCTCGGCGCGCAGCACGAAGTTCTGGTGGCGCAGGTACAGCCCGTCGTGTGTGGCGAAGGAGTAGCAGGAGGCGTTCGCCAGGCCCTTGACCAGCTCGAAGGTCGAGTCCTCGCGGGACTCGGAGCCGCGGGGCTGGTCGAGGTACACGTAGCTGCCGCTCACGTGCCAGTAGCGGTCCGGGTAGTTGACCGAGCGGACCGACTTCCCGGAGCTGCCGGTCTGCTGTCCGGAGCCGCCCGAGCCGCCCGAAGTCCCCTGGGACGGCGTGGACCTGGACGGCTGCGCGCCGGACGGCGAGCTTTTCGGGCCGGTGCTTGATGCGGTGGCCGACGCCGTGGCGGACGCGGTCGGCGAGGTCGCCGACATCCCCGACGTGACCTTGGGCGGGGCGGTCGTGTCCGACGCCGACGGCGAGGCGAAGGAGAGCAGACCGGGGCCGTTGTCGGTGCTCGCCGACACCGTGGGACCGGCCGCTGACGCCTTGTCAGGGGCTTTGTGGTCGACGGCTATCGCCGTGACGCAGGCGACGACGGTGGCGACGGCCAGCGTGCCGGCCAGCCAGAGTCTTCGGGTTCCGGGAGCCCGGGAGGTGTCGGGGACCCAGCCGTTCTCCCAGGGGGGATGCGGCGGGGGTTGGGGGGTGGTTTCTGGCATGCGCGTTTCCTCCAGCGGCGCCAAGGCAGCGGCGGCCGGGGGTGTGAAGGTGAGGTGAGTGAACTGTGAAGCAGTCGTGGATCACAGAGGTGCACACACTAGTGGAGTAACGGGGCTGCGGGGAGCCGTTTCAGCTAGCGGTTTCTATGAACATTGAACATCCTCGTGCGGTGCCCGTGCGGGCAAACGGCATACCCGGCACCCTCGTTCGGTGTGGCCGGATGTGTGCCGGCGTCTTTGTGTACTCCCGTACACATCGTTGCGTACACTCGTACACATGGGATACCTGACGCTCGCCGGCGCCATAGCCGCCGAGGTCGCCGCCACGACGGCGATGAAGTACGCGGACGGCTTCAGCAGACTCTGGCCCTCGCTGCTGACGGCGCTGGGCTACCTGGTGTCGTTCCTGCTCCTGGCCCAGACGCTGAAGACCCTGTCGATCGGCACGGCGTACGCGATCTGGTCCGGGGTGGGCACCGCGGCCATCGCCGTGCTGGGACTCCTGCTGTTCGGGGAGACGCTGACCCTGGTCAAGGTCGCCGGGATCGTCCTGATCATCGGGGGAGTGGTCGTCCTGAACCTGGGAGGCGCGCACTGATGCCACGCCGCTACGACCCCGACCGCCGCCGGCGGATCATCGACGCGGCGATCCGGGTGGTGGGCGAGAAGGGCCTGGCGGGGCTGAGCCACCGCTCGGTCGCCGCCGAGGCGGACGTGCCGCTCGGCTCGACGACCTACCACTTCAAGACCCTCGACGAGCTGATGGTCGCCGCACTGCGGCAGGCCAACGAGGGCTTCGCCAAGACGGTCGCCGCCCACGGCGGCCTGGACGACTCCTCGACGGACCTCGCCACCGCCCTCGCCCGGATCCTCGGCGACTGGCTGGGCGGTGACCGTACCTCCGTGGAACTGGAGTACGAGCTCTACCTCGCCGCCCTGCGCCGCCCGGCCCTGCGCCCCGTCGCCGCCGAGTGGGCCGACGAACTCGCCGAGCGGCTGGCCCGGCACACCGATCCGGTCACGGCGCGGGCGCTGGTCGCACTGATGGACGGGATCTGCCTCCAGGTGCTGCTGACCGGGACGCCGTACGACGAGGGATATGCGCGGGAGGTGCTGGGGCGGGTGATTCCCTGAGGCCGCCGCCCCGGCCGACGGCCTCCCCGCGGACGGCAGGGACCGGGAAGCGGTCAGGACGGCGCGCCGCGGTTGCCGCCCGCCGCCGCCCCTTCGTCGCGCCCCGCGCCCGCTGGGCCCGGCAGGCCCCCGCCACCTGCGAAGATCCGCGCGCAGCCGCACGGCCCGCCCCCTGAGACGCCCCGCACGCTGGTTCGCCTCGCGGGCCCCCGGCCGGTTAGGTTGCCCTCATGACCGACACGACTGCTCCTCGTCCCACCGGTGCCGCCGCCGCCGGCCTCGCCACGATCGCCGCCGACGGCACCGTTCTCGACACCTGGTTCCCCGCCCCCGAACTCCTCGCCGAGCCCGGCCCGGCCGGCACCGAGCGGCTGTCCGCGGACAGGGCCGTGGAACTGCTCGGCGAGAACGCCGGGAACGCGATCGGCCCGGACGCCCGCCGCGGTGTCGAGGTCGTCGCGGTCCGTACGGTCATCTCCTCGCTCGACGACAAGCCCCTCGACACCCACGACGTCTACCTGCGCCTGCACCTGCTCTCGCACCGTCTGGTGAAGCCGCACGGCCAGAGTCTGGACGGCATCTTCGGCCTGCTCGCCAACGTCGCCTGGACATCCCTCGGCCCGGTGGCCGTCGACGACATCGAGAAGGTCCGGCTGAACGCCCGTGCCGAGGGCCTGCACCTCCAGGTGACCTCGATCGACAAGTTCCCGCGGATGACCGACTACGTCGCCCCGAAGGGGGTGCGCATCGCCGACGCCGACCGGGTCCGCCTCGGCGCGCACCTCTCCGAGGGCACCACCGTCATGCACGAGGGCTTCGTCAACTTCAACGCCGGCACGCTCGGCACCTCGATGGTCGAGGGCCGCATCTCGGCCGGCGTCGTGGTCGGCGACGGCTCGGACATCGGCGGCGGCGCCTCCACCATGGGCACGCTGTCCGGCGGCGGCAACGTCATCATCGCCATCGGCGAGCGCTGCCTGATCGGCGCCGAGGCGGGCGTCGGCATCGCCCTCGGCGACGAGTGCGTGGTCGAGGCCGGCCTCTACGTCACCGCGGGCACCCGCGTCACCATGCCCGACGGCCAGATCGTCAAGGCCCGCGAGCTGAACGGCGCCTCCAACATCCTCTTCCGCCGCAACTCGGTCTCCGGCGCCGTCGAGGCCCGCCCGAACAACGCGGTCTGGGGCGGCCTGAACGAGATCCTGCACAGCCACAACTGACGGGCAGCGGCCGCGACCTGCGGCCACCCTCCCGGCTTGTGGTCGAGGCCAACCGGGCAGACAGAGCCGAGCGCAGGGTGGGACGACCCGCGCGCAGGCCGGGGTGCCCCGGCCTGCGCGCGTTCTGGTCCCCGGCTCTCCTGGGGCGGGACCGGAGGTCCCACAGGCTGCGGGTCGCCGTGGGCGCGGTGCGGTGGCGGTGTTCCACCTGCCGATCGGCCTCGGCGCGCCGGCCGGCGTGGTCGTCGACACGCTCACCCTTCCGTGCGCCGCGCACCGGAGGCCCGGCGGTTCCGCAGTCCGAGCGTTCAGCCGTCGTACGGCAGGGAAGCGCGGAACCGGGTCAGCGCGGCGAAGTCGGGCTCCCTCAGGCCGATCCGGGGGCTGACGTGACGGAGCAGGGCCGGGCCGGGATGGTGGGCCCGGACGTACAGCGTGTCCGCCGGGCTCTGCTCGTCGTCCACCCAGGCGAACGGCCGCCCCTCGGCGTACGCCACGATCGCCTCGGTCTTCCAGTGGACGCCGTCCGCGCGCTCGGCGAACAAGCCCCGCCCGAAGTCGACGTACGGCAGTTCGGGCAGGCCGACGACCGGCCCGATCCAGCGGTTGGCCTCCGCCATCCAGGTGGTCGCCCAGCACAGCTCGTAGCCGAGCGCGAGCAGCGCCGGGCCGTGGGACGGGTTCAGCCACACCCGCAGCGGGCGACCCGGACGCACGGTCGCCCGGATCGTCGTGAAGCCCTCCGGTCGCCGCTCGGGCTGCGCCGCGTACGGGTTGAGGGGGCCGTCGACGTCCAGGAACAGCAGGGGGCGGCGCACGGGGACAACGTACGGCAGCGGACGGGCGGAGCACCGGTGGATTTCGCGTGCCGCCAGTGCGAGCGGTGATCAGGCCGCGACGAACTCCTCGTACACCGCCCGCAGCCGGTCGGCCGCCTCCCGGCCGGCGGCCCGCAGCGGTGCCCGTACCGGGCCCGCCGGCAGGCCGGTCGCGGCGAGCAGCGCCTTCGCCGTGACGGTGCCCGGCAGCCCCGCGGCCGTCATCGCCTCGATCAACGGCACGGCCCGCAGCTGGAGTTCGGTCGCGCGAGCCGTGTCGCCCGCGTCGAACGCGGCCAGGATCGCGGCGACCCGGGACGGGACGACGTTGGCCACCGTGCTCACGCAGCCGGCCGCGCCCACCGCGTACAGGGCGAGGATGTGCTCGTCGCAGCCCGCGTAGTACGCCAGATCCGTGCGCGCCAGCACCTTCTGGGTACCGAGGAAGTCGTACGAGCAGTCCTTCACGGCGACGATCCGGGGGTGCGCGGCGAGCCGGACCAGCGTCTCCGGCTCGATCCGGGTGCCGGTGCGGCCCGGGATGTCGTACAGCATCACCGGCAGCCCGCTCGCCTCGGCCACCTGGAGGAAGTGCGCCTCCAGAGCGTCCTGCGGGGGCCTGCTGTAGTACGGCGACACCACCAGGACCCCGTCGGCGCCCGCCTTCTCGGCCGCGAGCGTGAGCTGCACGGTGTGCAGGGTGTCCGCAGTGCCCACGCCCGCCACCAGCGAGACCCGCTCACCCACCGCCGCCCGGACGGCCCCGATCAGCTCCGCCTTCTCCGCGTCCGTCGTGGTCGGCGACTCGCCGGTGGTGCCGTTCAGCACCAGACCGTCGCAGCCCTCCGCCACCAGGTGCGCGGCCAGCCGCCGGGCGCCGTCGAGGTCCGGCGCGCCCGCTTCGGTGAAGGGGGTGACCATCGCGCAGAGCGTACGGCCGAAGGGGCGGGGCGAACGGGGAGTGCCGTGTGGGTTCGTCATGGGGGTAGTCTCGGCAGCGCGATGGATTAGCTCCACTTAATTCTTCTACGGCTTATCTCTTAGTGATGCTAAGCCATCGGCTCCTGGCGTCCTCTTGGCGCCCTGCCGGTGTCCTGAGGCCCTGTGTCCAACTCGGCCGCTCATGGGCCACTATGGGCCGGACGGTCACCGACGGCAGGTCATGGGTCACGGGAGGCACCATGAAGCTGGGCAAGGCACTGGCCACCGGGGTAGCTGAGGAGCGGCCGCTCGTCCGCGACGACGTACCCGAACTTCCCGAACTTCCCGACGAGATCCGCGAGCCCCAGGTCGCGTCCGCGTCCGAAGAGGCGCCGGCCGCCCGATGAGGCCCTGGCTCCCGGCGGAACGGCCGACGGAGCCGCCGACCGGCTACAAGATCGCCCACCCGATGCTGTCCCAGGACGGTACGCGGGCCGGGTTCACCGGTGTGTCGCTGGGCGGCGCGCTGCCGTACGGAGTGCTGGACGACGCGTCCTGCGTCTACGGCCGACGGCATCGCCCGCCCGCGCGGCTGTGCGACTGCGGCTTCCACTGCGTGCACGAACGCGAGGTCGCCGAGGCCCTGTTGTGCACCGCCGAGCACCGGTCCGCCGTGCTGCTCGAAGTCTCCGTCCTCGGCGCCTACATCCGTTTCGAGCGCGGCTTCCGCTACGCCCGGCAGCGGGTGCGGACCGCGACCGTCGGGCCGTGCGCCTGCGATGCACCGGCCGTCGCGCTCGCCGACTCGGGCGGGGGCAGGCCCGGTTGGCGGGGACTCGCGGCCGCCTGCGCGGGCTGTGTACGCGCCCGTGTGTCCGTCTCGCCCGCCGGGTTCGCCCGGCGGGCGGGGCAGGGGCTGCGGGTGATCGCCGGGGGCGCGGGGGCCACCGGCGGCCCGGTGGCGGCGGGGGAGGGCCTCGGGGTGCCCGAACTGGTCGCGGAGGCCGCTCTGTTGCAGGCCCGCCTCGACTGGTTCCAGAGCCAGCTGGCCCGGCTCGGCGAACGGGGTGAACAGGGCTGAGGGTGGCCGGACCGGGTACTCGGAAGGTCCGCAGGCACAGCGGACGCCGACGAGACCAGGAGGGGCAGCACCGATGACGAAGAGGACCGTACGCGGAACGAGGGCCCGGCTGACCGGGACCGCCGACCTCAGGGACCGGGCCGACACGCTGAGCGTACAGCTGCGCGAGGGCGCGGCCAGGGCCGGTCGGCAGGCCCAGGGCCGGGCGATGAAGGGCGGCCACACGGCACAGGAGCGGTTGGCCAAGGCGCGCCACACGTTCCAGGAGCGCGCGCTGCGGACCGGGCACGCCGTCCAGGAGCGGGCGGGGCGCGCCGGGCACCTGGCGACGGAGCAGGCCGCCGGGGCGGGGCACACCGTCGAGGACCGGGTCGCACAGCCCGCCCGCACGGCCGTGCGGGCCCTCGTCCGGCTCCCCCGGCCGGTGCTGGTCGCGGGCACTGCCGTCGCCGTCGCCGTCGCGGTGGCGGTCGGCGCGCTGCGCCGGAGCCGTCGCACCTGAGACCCGAAGGGGGCTCCGCTCCACCGTCCCACCGAAAACTCCACCTGTGTGGACAAAAAAAGTTTTCGGTGAGACGGTGGAGCCATGCTGGACGTCACCGTGATCGAGGACCCCGAGGCAGCGGCCGTGTCGCTGGACCCCATACGGGCCAGGCTGCTCGCCGAACTGGCCGACGCGCCCGCGTCGGCCGCGATGCTGGCCGGCCGGGTCGGGCTGCCCCGGCAGAAGGTGAACTACCACCTGAAGACGCTGGAGCGGCACGGCCTGGTCGAACTGGCCGGCGAGCGGCGCAAGGGCAACGTCACCGAACGGCTGATGCGCGCGACCGCCGCGTCGTACGTCATCTCGCCGGCCGCCCTGCCCGCCGTGCAGCCGGACCCGGACCGCTTCCGCGACCAGCTCTCCGCACGCTGGCTGCTCGCGCTCGGCGCGCGCCTGGTGCGCGACGTCGGCATGCTGGTCACCGGGGCCGCCAAGGCCCACAAGCGGCTGGCGACCTACGCGCTGGACGGTGAGGTCCGGTTCGCCTCCGCCGCCGACCGCGCGGCCTTCGTGCAGGAGCTGACGGCGGGCGTCAGCGCGCTCATCCGCAAGTACGACGCGCCCGACACGGAGGCCGGCCGGGACCACCGGATCGTGGTCGCCGTCCATCCCACGGTCAAGGACCGGCCCACCCTCGAGCCGGAACAGTAGGCGGCAGGAGCCCCATCATGTCCAAGGAATTCGAGATCGCCCGCGAGTTCGAGGTCGACGCCACGCCCGCAGAGGTGTGGGAGGCGATCACCCACGGCACCGGCGGCTATCTGTGGCCGATGCAGCCGCCCGAGCCCCGGGTGGGCGGCACGGCGGCCTTCGGCTCCACCGTCACCGCCTACGACCCGCCGCACCACCTGGTCACCCGCAGCGAGGACGTCGGCTTCCCGACGCAGAGCGCCAACCAGCTGGAGCACGTCATCGAGGAGCGCGACGAGGGCCGCCGCGCCTGGGTGCGCTACGTGCACAGCGGGATCTTCACCGACGACTGGGACAACCAGTACGACGGCGCGAGCCGGCACACCGACTTCTACCTGCACACCCTGCGCGAGTACCTCACCCACTTCGCGCCCCGCCCGGTGAGCTTCGCCCAGCTGAACGGGCCGGAGGCCTCCCAGGCACCGGACGCCTTCACCGCCGTGGGCCGCGCCCTCGGGCTGCCGGACGACCTGGCGGCGGGCGCGAAGGCGAGCGTCCACGGGCCCGGCGGGCGGGCCCTGGACGCGGTGGTCGACTACCGCGACCCGTACTTCGTCGGACTGCGCACCGAGGACGCCCTCATCCGGTTCTTCGGGCGCAACCACTGGGGCGCCCCCGTCGGCGTCAGCGTCCACGACTTCGCGCCGGACGCCGACGCCGAGGCGAACGAGATCGCCTGGCAGGACTGGCTGAACGGGGTGTTCGGCCAGTCCTGAGCAGCCTGCGGCCGGTTACGGGCGGAAGCGCAGCACCTGCGGGTCGTGGTCGCTGATCTGGTCGTGGAACTCCGAGTTGATGTGCACGCTGTCGTACTCGAAGTCGCCCTTGCCGCGGATCTGCTTGCTGATCAGGATCTGGTCCAGGACCTGCTCGTTGCCCTGGTAGTCGTAGGTGTAGCGCTCCTTGGTCGGCAGCGACTGGATCGCCGACCAGAGGGCGCCGTGGCTCTCCAGGATCTTGGTGGTGCCGGAGAAGTCGAAGTCGTTCATGTCGCCGAGCGCGATCACCTCGGCGTCCTTCTGGACGTCGAGGATGCTCCGGACGAACGCGTTGACCAGCGTCGCCTGTGCGTGGCGCTGGGTCTCCGAGCTGCGTACCACCGGCTGGTACTGCGAGGTCAGCCCCTGGTCGCCGCCCTTGGAGTTCAGGTGGTTGGCGATCACGAAGACCGTCCTGCCCTGGAAGACGAACTCACCGGCGAGCGGCTTGCGGCTGGTCGTCCAGGCGGTGTTCGCCGGGTCGACGCGGCCGGGGGAGGCCGTCAGCCGGGCCTTGCCGTGCACCTTGGTGACGCCCACCGCGGTGGTGGAGTCGCCGCCCGCGCGGTCGACGAAGGAGACCCGCTCCGGGTTGAACAGGAAGACCTGGCGGATGTTGCCGCCGGGCTCGCCGCCGTCCTGGTCGTTGACCGGGTCGATGGAACGCCACTGGTACTTCGGGCCGCCGGCCGCGACGATCGCGTCGATCAGCTTGTTCACCGTCACGTCGGCGGCGACCGTGCCGTCGTCCGTCGCGCCGTTGTTGTCCTGGATCTCCTCCAGGGACACGATGTCGGGCGACTGGAGGTTGTTCACGATCGCGGACGCGTGCGCGGCGAAGGTGCCGTCCGAGGGGTCGAGGTTCTCGACGTTGTAGGTCGCCACCGCCAGCTGGCCGTGCGACTGCTTCTTCGTCGTCTCGCGCTGCAGGCCGCCGCTCTTCAGGGTGCCCAGCGTGCTCGCGACCAGGGTGTAGCCGCCGTACTGGTTGTAGTCCATCGGGCCGGTCGTGGCGCCGGTCAGGGTGTCGCCGACGTTCGCCGCCGGGAAGTCCGCGGTCGAGCCGAGGGACTGGATCTGCAGGCGGCCGGTGTTCTGGTCGCGGTAGGAGCGGTACAGCGAGCCGCCGCGGTTGGTGCGGTTCTCGTGCGGCTTCACCGTGACCCACAGCTCGGCGTACGGGTCGGTGGCGGTGACCACGCGGGCGTTCTCGACCCGGACGTTCATGCCCTCCAGGGACTCGTAGTAGTCCAGGGCGTACTTCTTCGGCTGGAGGGTCAGGCCGTTGATCGAATTGCTCGCGGCCGTGTCGCCCGTCGGGGTGTACGCGCTCGGCACCGACTTCTTGTCGATCACGACCGGCGCCGGGACCGCGTTGCCGGTGGAGACCGTGGTGACCGTCGGTTTGGTGATCTCGGTCAGCGACTGGTTGCCGGTGGCGGCGCCGCCCGGGACGTACTCGGAGACCGTGCCGGTGACCGTGACGGAGTCGCCGACCGCGACCTTCGGGGTGGAGCTGGTGAAGACGAAGACGCCCTCGCTGGTGGCCGGGTTGTCGTCCGGCGTCGGGTCCTGGATCCAGAAGCCTCTGGAGGAGCCGTAGGTGCGCGTGCCCGTGACGATGCCGGGGATGTCCGTCACCTTCTGGCCGGCGTACGGCGAGGTGCGCGTGGTGCCCTGGACGTCGTGGATGCGCAGTCCGTCGGCCTGGGCGGGCGAGGTGAGGGCGACGGTGGACGCCGCGCTGCAGACGGCGGCGACGGTGAGCGCGGCGAGACGCGCGGAAGACCTGCTCGGCAAGGGAATCCCTCCGGGGACATACGGAAGCGCCGGGACGAGGGCGGTTTACGGGGTGTTCATGACACGTCCATGAACACCACATGACATGGATATGACACGCGTAGACATCGAGTGAACAGTTGTCCCCCCGGTTTCTACGCGCGTCAATCTCCTGCCTGGCCACGGCAGTTGTCAAGGTTTCGGCCATGTGCGGGGCCGGGCGGGGAGATGAACCGGGCGGCATGGGTGGAAATCCGTCTAGGCTGAGCGGCTGAGCCGTACGGCGTCCAGGTGGTCGTACGGCCGTCGATACGGTGTCCATGTCGCCGTACGACCGTTGAGGCGTCCGAGGAGAACCAGCCGATGTCTGACAGCGCCCCCCTGCCCCCGGTGCGGTTGCGTTCCGAAGCGGAGCTGGCGCACGCCGCGCTGTCCACGCCGCTGCTCACCCGGGCCGCCCGGCTCGCCCGCTGGGCCGGCCCCGACACCCGCGTGGACGCGGGCGGCGAACTGGTCGAGGAACAGCTCCCGGCCGCCGCCGAGGCGCTCGGACTCACCGGGGAGGACGCCGTCGCCTACGCCGGTGAGGCCTGGCGGGTCGCCGTGGACGCCGGACTGGTCGAGATCGCCGACGAGGAGGCCGGGACGGTGGCGGCGGGGGAGGAGCTGGCGCTGCTCACCGGGGGCTCGCCGCACGACGTCCTCGCGGTGTGGCAGGCCGCGCTGGAGACCGTCATCGCCGACGCGAGCGTGCCCGACCTGGACGGAATTGTCGACGCGCTCGACGAGGGCGGCGAGGTCGATTTCTCGTCACTCGGCTGGGACCCGGAGGCGGAGGCGGACTTCCTCGACGGCGTCCTCGGCAACCTGTACCTGCTGACCGTGAGCGAGGGCGGTCCCGGCGAGGCGCCGGTGCCGCTGCCCGCGCTCGCCGCGTCGATGATCGTGCCCAGCGACATGGGGGAGCCGACCAACGACGTCCTCGAACAGGTCTCCGACGCGATGATGCGGCTCGACGACCAGTTCCGCCTGCTGGAGCCGGTCGGGCTCGTCGAGTACCAGCCGGTCGACGAGGCGCTGATGGCCGACGCGGAGGAGGAGCCGGCGGCGGGACCGGTCGACGAGGCCGACGTCTCCCGCTACGGCATGGTGCGGCTCACCCCGCTCGGCGCCTACGGGCTGCGGGCGCGGCTGCTGGAGGCCGGCTTCGCGGCGCCGGCGGTCGGGGAGCTCGCCGACAAGGGGGCGGACGCGCTGCTCGACGGCACGGCCGCGTTCCCGCAGGGGGCCGCGCAGGCCGAGACCGAGCAGTGGCTGGCCCGCCGGGAGTCCCTCGCCGCGGCCCGCGAGCTGCTGGCCGCCGCGCGCGGTGCGGACCCGGGCGCCCCGCTGCGGCGGCTGCGCTGCCAGCAGGCGCTGTCCCTGCTCGGCGCCGAGGCCGAGCCCGCCCTCCGCGAGGTCCTCGACGACCCCGAGCTGGGCGGCCTGGCGCGGGTCTGGCTCGCCGAACGCGGCGCCGCCGACGTGCCGGCGCCCTCCCAGGACCTGATCTTCTGGCTGACCATCGACACGGTGGCCGCACAGCTGGCCGCCGAAGGGAACTCCGAGGAACTCCAGGCGCTGGTGGAGGGCCTGGCCCAGCAGCACAGCGGCTTCTTCGCCGAGGCGTGGCGGGTGGGCCACCCCGACACCGCCGACGTCCTGGAGGCGATGGGTCGCCTCCACCCCGACAAGAAGGTGGCCAAGGAGGCCCGGAAGGCGGCGTTCAAGGCGCGGTCGCAGCACGGGGGGTAAGGGCCGAAGGGGCGGGGTGCGCGGAGGTCGCCCCCGACTGCGTTGTGCACGGCTGAGCGCCGTCGCGGCGGGAGAAGAGCATGCGGCGGGGCGCGGTCTCGTGGTGCGCGCCGCTGTGATGGGGCGTGCGGGTTGGTGGGGGCATCGTCGGCACCGCCGTCCGGGCCTGGCGTCGTTGCGGCGGAAAAGAGATCAACCGACGGGCTGTCGCGAGTGCTTGCCGGTGCGGGAGGTCGGGCGCCGCCGGATGCCGCCGTCCGGGCCGAGCGCCGTGGTGGCGGGAAGGACGAGAGCGCTGTCGCGGCGGGCGTGAAGCGGCTGGGGGAAGTCGTTGCCCTCTGCGGGGTGTTCTTGGGGTCGGCTTTTGGGAGGCGTGGGGCGGGGCTTACGGATTCATGGAAGAGACAGCCGTGAAGTCGCCCTGCGTTCAACCGGAGTTCAGGGGTGGGCGAGAGCGTGTGCGCCGAGTTGAGGTTCGCCACCCTCCACGGCACTCCGACCGTCACAGGAGACACCATGTCGCTCTCCCGCAGGGACTTCGCCGCGAAATCCGCGATCACCGGTGCCGGTGTCGCACTGGCCGGCAGCGTCGGCGCGCTCGCCACCGCTCCGAACGCCCTCGCCGCCACCGAGACCGAGGCGGCCGACGCGGCGCACGGGCACGGGCACGGCGGCGTCGGCTACGGGCCGCTGCTCCCCGACCCCGACGGCATCCTCGCGCTCCCCGCCGGCTTCAAGTACCGCGTCATCACGTACAGCGGCAGGACCCGGCTGGAGTCCGGGGAGTTCACCCCCTCCAACCACGACGGCACCTCCACCTTCGACGGCCCGCGCGGCGCCACCCTCCTCGTCAACAACCACGAGCTGGCCGGCCCCCGCGCCAACTGGCCGTACCCGGTTCCGCTCACCGAGGGCCTCGTCTACGACCCGGCCGCGGCCGGCGGCTGCACGGTCGTCGAGGTCCGCCCCGGCGGGCACGTCGCCGAGTGGGTCGGCATCGCCGGCACCGCCACCAACTGCGCGGGCGGCAACACCCCTTGGGACACCTGGCTCACCTGCGAGGAGACCGAGGACAAGGCCGGCACCAACGGCTTCACCAAGGACCACGGCTACGTCTTCGAGGTCGACCCCGAGGACCGCCGGGCCAACAAGAACCCCAAACCCCTCAAGGCGCTGGGCCGTTACGCCCACGAGGCGGTCGTCGTCGACCCCAAGCGCGGCCACCTGTACCTGACCGAGGACGCCTCCAACCCGAACGGCCTGCTCTACCGCTGGACCCCGCCCGAGCACTTCCACCACGGGCGCGGCAAGCTGCGCACCCTGGCCGACGACGCCGGCACGCTCCAGGCGTTCAGGTGCTTCGACTCCGGCGGCCAGTTCGTCGACGACCTCTCCCGCGCCACGAAGATCGGCACGGTCTACGGCGTCGACTGGACCGACGTCCCTGACCGCGACGCGAGGACCACCTCCGTCCGCAAGCAGTTCAGCACCGGCCAGGTCACCCGCGCCCGCAAGCTGGAGGGCATGTGGTGGGGCGACGGCGGCGTGTACATCGTCTCCTCCTACGCCCGCGCGGAGAGCCCCGTCCAGCACGACGGCTCGGTCTGGTTCTACGACCCCAAGCGCCGCACCCTCACCCTCAAGGTCCGCATCGGCGTCAACCCCGACCCGTCCGTGGAGGGCAACTTCGACGGCCCGGACAACATCACCGTCTCCCCGTACGGCGGCCTGGTCATCGCCGAGGACGGCGAGGGCCTGCAGCACCTGTTCGGCGCCACCGACAGCGGCCGCACCTACCCCATCGCCCGCAACGAGCTGAACACCGGCACCGCGGAGGAGCCCGAGTACAGCGAGTTCACCGGCGTCACCTTCTCGCCCGACGGCCGGACCCTCTACGCCAACATCCAGACCCCGGGCATCATGCTCGCCATCACCGGGCCCTGGAAGCGCCAGCAGCGCGGAGAGTAATTCGCTCGCCCGGCCCGCGGCCCGCCTCCTAAGGTTGTACACGTCCAGGTGCGAAGGCAGGACCTACTTCCACTCATAATGGGGCGGCCGCGGGTTCGAGTCCCGCCACCGGTACAACGCGCCGGTGTAGCTCAGGGGTTAGAGCACCTACGTCGGTTCCGCCGACTTCGATCTCTGGACACCGAAAACTTCATGCACCTCCCGGTGCGTGTTCTTGACCTCGGGAGGCGCAGCTCATGGTGGGTGTCCGGTGCGAAGACAGCGGATACTTCGGGGACTGGTGGGGGTGAATCCCCCATGCGGGTTCGAATCCCGTCATCGGCTCGGGGCCGATGTGGCGGAACGGAAGACGCGCCAGTTGATAAGCGACCGCAGTCGATTTCGACCTCGGACACCCTCCTTTTGCCGCGCCTCCTCCCAGACTCCATCGAATTCGGGGGGAATTCACCATGGCGCGATTCAACACCAAGGCGGCCCGGGCGCAGCCCACTTCGCGGGTCACCTCCACGGGACGCGTGCTCCGTACCTACGAGGGTGGTCGCGGCCGGGAGCGGGACGCGCGGTCCGAGCTCTTCCTGCTCGCCGTCGCCAACTTCGTCTCGCAGCAGACCTTCTACGAGTCCGGCACGGACCGCGACGACCGCTTCGCCAAGCTGCTGCGCGAGCTCGCCGTCACCGACCCGGCCTGGACCGCAGGCCTGCTCGGCTGGCTGCGCGGCGAGGGCAACATGCGGACCGCCTCGATCGTGGGCGCCGCCGAGTACGTGCACGCCCGACTGGCCGCGGGGGCCACCGACGGCCCCTCGAACCGCCAGGTCGTCGCCTCCGTGCTGCAGCGGCCCGACGAGCCCGGCGAGCTGCTCGCGTACTGGACGGCGACGTACGGCCGTGCCGTCCCCAAGCCCGTCAAGCGAGGGATCGCCGACGCCGTACGACGGCTCTACCACGGCAAGTCGCTGCTCAAGTACGACACCGCGTCCAAGGGATACCGCTTCGGCGACGTCCTCAACCTGGTGCACGCGGCGCCGGACCCGGACAGGCCGTGGCAGGGCGAGCTGTTCCGGTACGCCCTGGACCGGCGGCACAACCCGGACACCGCGGTACCGCCCACGTCGAGCCCGGTGCTCGGCGCGCACCGTGAGCTGATGGCACTGCCCGTCGGGCAGCGCCGCGCGGTCGTCACCGAGCCCGGTGGCGCCGAGCGGCTCGCGGCGGCCGGCCTCACCTGGGAGGCGCTGGCCGGCTGGCTGCAGGGGCCGATGGACAAGGCCGCGTGGGAGGCGGTCATCCCGTCCATGGGGGCCATGGCGCTCGTCCGCAACCTGCGGAACTTCGACGAGGCCGGCGTCTCCGACGAGGTCGCGGCCACCGTCGCGGCCCGGATCGGCGACCCGGCTCAGGTGGCGCGGTCGCGGCAGTTCCCGTTCCGGTACCTCGCCGCGTACCAGCACGCGCCGTCGCTGCGCTGGTCGTACCCGCTGGAGCAGGCGCTCGGCCACTCGCTGGCCAACGTGCCCGCGCTGCCGGGGCGGACGCTGGTGCTCGTGGACCGTTCGGGCTCGATGTTCTACTCGCGGCTGTCCGAGCGCTCGGAGCTCAACCGGGCCGACGCGGCGGCGATCTTCGGCACGGCGCTCGCGCTGCGGTCCGCGGACGCGGATCTCGTCGAGTTCGGTACGACGAGCAGGCGGCTGACGTTCGGCAACGGCGAGTCGGTGCTGAAGGTCCTGGGCCGCTTCGGCGACCTGGGCGGCACCGACACCACGTCGGCGATCCGCTCGCACTACCGGGGACAGGACCGGGTGCTGATCGTCACCGACGAGCAGTACGCGTTCAACCAGCACGGCGACCCGACCCGGCAGGTCCCGGCGCACGTACCGGTCTACACCTGGAACCTGGCCGGCTACCGGGTGGGCCACGGCCCGTCGGGCCAGGGCAACCGGCATGTGTTCGGGGGCCTTTCCGACGCTGCCTTCGGCATGGTCCCGCTGCTGGAGGCGGCCCGGAACGCCGCCTGGCCGTGGGAGACAGCGGCGGCCTGACCGCCGCCCTCCGATCGTGACCCGCACCTTCACGGGGGGTGCGGGTCACACCGCTGCCCGCCACCCCCTTGCCCTCGCCCGCCACTGATATCTAACATTTCAGTTCATGGAGGCCCTGCGACCCGTAACCCGCACCCTGCTCCGCGACCGCGCCTACACCGCGATCCGGGACGCCATCGTCGCCGGGGACATCGAACCGGGCGCGGTGGTGCGCGACGCCGAGCTCGCGGAGCGGCTCGGACTGTCCCGGGCGCCGGTGCGGGAGGCGTTCGCGCGGCTCGTCGACGAGGGTCTCCTGGAGAGCAAGCCGCAGAGCTACACCCGGGTCACGCCGGTCGTGGCCGCCGAGGTACGGGACGCGGCGGCGGTGGTCGGGGCCATGCACGAACTGGTCACGTGGGCTGCCGTGCCCCTGCTGCGGGACGTCGACCTGGATCTGATGCGAGTGTCCAACGTCCGGTTCGCCGCCGCCGTACAGGCCGGTGACGTGGACGGGGCCCTGCGCGCCGACGACGAATTGCACGACGTCCTGGTCCGGGTGGCCGGCAATCGCGCGGCCGCCGCCACCGTGGCCCGCTACACCCCGCTCATCCGCCGCCTGGAGCGCCGCCGCTTCGGCGAGGGCGGCTCCTGCCGCTCGGCCGGCCTGCACGAACGGCTGATCGCGGCGTGTGCCGCCGGTGACACGGAGGCGGCGGTCCGGGTCACGGCGGAGATCTGGCGCAGCCTCGCCGACCTGGCCGACCCCGACTGACCCCAGGAGCTTCCATGTCCCTTTCCTCCTACGCCCGTTACCCCCTCCTCTTCGGCCCCTCGCCCGTGCACCCCCTGGAGCGCCTCACCGCCCGCCTCGGCGGCGCCGCGCTGTGGGCCAAGCGGGAGGACTGCAACTCCGGGATCGCGTACGGCGGGAACAAGACGCGCAAGCTGGAGTACCTGGTCGCGGACGCGCTCGCCAAGGGCTGCGACACCCTCGTCTCCATCGGCGGGGTGCAGTCCAACCACACCCGCCAGGTGGCCGCCGTGGCCGCCCGCGCCGGGCTCAAGTGCGTGCTGGTGCAGGAGAGCTGGGTGGAGTGGCCGGACTCGGTCTATGACAAGGTCGGCAACATCCTGATCAGCAGGCTGGCCGGGGCGGACGTCCGCCTGGTCCGCGCCGGGTTCGGCATCGGCTTCAAGGAGAGCTGGGAGCTGGCGCTGCGCGAGGTCGAGGAGTCCGGCGGCAAGCCGTACGCCATTCCGGCCGGCGCCTCCGACCACCCGCTCGGCGGCCTCGGCTTCGCCGGCTGGGCGTACGAAGTCGCCGAACAGGAACAGGAGTTGGGCGTCTTCTTCGACACGGTGATCGTCTGTTCGGTGACCGGGTCCACGCAGGCCGGGATGGTCGCGGGGTTCGCCGCGCTGGAAGAGGCGGGCGGCCGTGAACGCCGGGTGATCGGCATCGACGCCTCGGCCAAGCCAGCCGAGACCCGCGAGCAGGTGGCCCGGATAGCCCGCCGCACCGGCGAACTCATCGGGGTCAAGGGCGAGTTGACGGTGGAGCTGGACGACCGCTACCACGCCGGCGTCTACGGCGTCCCGGACGACACCACCCTCGCGGCGATGCGGCTGGCCGCCCGCACCGAGGGCATGGTCACCGACCCGGTGTACGAGGGGAAGTCGATGGCGGGGATGGTCGACCTGGTGGAGCGGGGCGAGATCGGCGCCGACTCGACGGTGCTGTACGCCCACCTGGGCGGGCAGCCGGCGCTGAATGCGTACAGCGCCTTGTTCTAGCCGGTTCGCCGATCCGTCGGGGCGGCGGTGGGCGTCGGTGGTCGGGTGCGGCGCCGTCGTGGCTGGTCGTGCAGTTCCCCGCGCCCCTGACGGGGCGCTCACCGCAGCGCCCTGCTTTCAGGGGCGCGGTCCGGCAGCCGACGCACGGCCCGCGCGGCGTGTGGGACTAATCCGTCTGCTTCCGTGGCGTCGTGATGACGAACCCCGCCACCAGCAGCGCGGCCACCGCGACCAGGGACCCGATGCCGAAGGCGCGGGCCGCGCCGTGGGTGAGGATGTCGGCCGGCGTGCCCGTCGCGTGTTGGGTCGCCGTGCCGTAGACCGTGACCAGGACGGCGAGTCCGAGGGTGCCGCCCAGCCACTGCAGGGTCTGCAGCAGGCCGGACGCGGCACCCGCCTCCCGCGGCCCGATGCGGGCGAGGATCGTCGCGTTGAGCGGCATGAAGCTCAGGCCGACGCCCACGCCGAGCAGCAGCAGCGGACCGAGCAGCCCGGTGGCGTAGCCGTCGCCGGGCCGCAGCCGCCACAGCCAGCCGCCGGCGGCGACGAGCAGGGTGATGCCGGTCAGCAGGATCGGCTTGGCACCGAGGCGGGCCAGCAGCTTCGGCAGCAGCCGCACCATCGTGAACATGGCCAGGGTCATGGGCAGGAACGCGAACCCGGCGCGCAACGGGCTGTATTGGAGCACCTGCTGGCAGATGAGGGTGAGGAAGTAGAAGGCGCCGAACATGCCCGCGGGCAGCAGCATGAGGGTGAGATAGCCGCCCGCCCGGTCCCGGTCGGCGAACAGCCGCAGCGGCATGATCGGCTGGCCGGCCCGGGACTCGATCAGGGTGAAGCCGAGGAGCAGCGCGACGGCGCAGCTGAATCCGAGCAGGGACCGGCTGTCGGTCCAGCCGTCCTCGGAGACCCGGATGAACGCGTACACGAGCGAGGTCATCCCGGCCGTTCCGGTCAGCGCGCCCGCGAGGTCGAAGCGGCCCGCGTGGCGCGGGGTCTCGGCGACGAACCGGGGCAGGGCCACGAACAGGGCGATGCCGATCGGCACGTTGATGAGCAGGGCCCAGCGCCAGGACGCCCAGGAGGTGAGCATGCCGCCCAGGACCAGACCGGCGGAGCCGCCGATGCCGGCCACGGAGGAGTAGACGCTCAGGGCGTGGTGGCGGCGCGGGCCCGGAGGGAAGTTGGTGGTGATCAGGGCCAGGGTGCTGGGCGCGATCAGCGCGGCGCCGACGCCCTGCAGCGCCCGCGCCGTGAGCAGCCAGCCGCTCTCCGCGGCGAGCCCGCCGAGCAGCGAGGAGAGCGCGAACAACAGCGCTCCGGCGCCGAGCGTACGACGGCGGCCGACGATGTCGCCGACGCGCCCGCCGAGCAGCAGCAGGCCGCCGAAGGCGAGGGTGTAGGCGTTGAGCACCCAGGACAGGCCGGTCCGGCTGAACCCGAGGCCCTGCTGGATGTCGGGCAGCGCGACGTTGACGACGGTGGCGTCGACGCCGACCATCATGTAGGCGGTGACGATGACGAGGAGGGCGGTGCCGGACCTGGCGGGATGCGCGGAGTCCGGCGGGGCGTCGGCGGCGGTGGACGGTGCGGAAGAGCTGGACGGGGCGGACATGGGTTCTCCCGGTCTGTGCGTCCCCGGCGCGGGCATGGTGAAGTACGGGCAGGTGGACTGCCCGTGGCGCACACACAGCACACGGCGATAAGCGGGGACTGTCTCCGTTTAGTCTTCGATAAGATACGGAGAGAGTCCCCGGTTCGCAAGGAGTAACTGGATGACGCAGGTCAGGCCCATGCGCGCGGATGCCCGCCGCAACTACGAGCGGCTGCTGAAGGTCGCCGTCGAGGCCTTCGCCGAGCACGGTGAGAACGCGTCGCTCGACGACATCGCCAAACGGGCGGGCGTCGGCTCCGGCACGCTCTACCGGCACTTCCCGACCCGGCAGGCGCTGCTGGAGGCCGCGTTCGTGGACCGGCTGGAGGGGCTGGCCGCGAAGGCCGACGAGTTCGCCGCTGAGCTTGCGCCGGGCGCGGCACTGACCGAGTGGCTGAACGAACTGTGCCTCGCCACCATCCAGGTGCGCGGCCTGAAGACCCTGCTGGGCTCCGCCGTCACGGACGGCAGCTCCGCCACGGTCACGGCCTGCGGCGTCACGGTCCGCGGCGCCGCCACCCGCCTGGTGGACGCGGCGAAGAAGGAGGGGACCCTGCGCCCGGACATCGAGCCGATCGAACTCCTGCGGCTCGCACACGGGCTGGCCACGGCGTCGGAACTGGCCGACGGGCAGGGCAGGGAGATCCGGCGCTATCTGGCACTGCTCACGGAGGGGTTGCGGCCGTAGCGCCCACGGCCGCGCACCCGTCGCCGGACCAGGGTCAGAGCGCCTCCGCCCCCGGCTTCACCATGTTCCGTACCGTCCGGGCCTTCACGAACGAGCCCATCGCCGTCATGTCCCACTCGCCGGAGAACTGGCGCACCAGCTTCGCCATCATCACGCCCGTCTGCGCCTCGGCGCTGGTGAGGTCGAAGCGGACCAGCTCCTCGCCGGACGCGGCGTCCAGCAGCCGGCAGTAGGCCTTGGCGACCTCCGTGAACTTCTGGCCGGAGAAGGAGTTGACGGTGAAGACCAGGCCGGTGACCTCCGGGGGGATCCGGCCGAGGTCCACCGCGATCACCTCGTCGTCCCCGCCGCCCTCACCGGTGAGGTTGTCGCCCGAGTGCTTGATCGCGCCGCCCAGGATGGACAGCTTGCCGAAGTAGCAGCTGTCGATGTGGTTGCGCTGCGGGCCGTAGGCGATGACCGAGGCGTCCAGGTCGATGTCCTTGCCGCGGAACGCCGGCTCCCAGCCCAGGCCCATCTTGACCTGGGAGAGCAGCGGACTGCCGCCCTTGACCAGGGACACGGTCTGGTTCTTCTGGAGGCTGACCCGGCCCTTGTCGAGGTTGATCTTCCCGGCGCCGGGGGCGGGCGGGGCGGGCGGTGCCGGGGGAGCGGCGGGCGGGGCGACCACGGTGGGAGCCGCCGGCTGGGGGGCGGTCGGCTGAGGGGCGGCCGGGGCCGGTTCCTCCACCGTCACGCCGAAGTCGGTGGCGATGCCGGCCAGCCCGTTGGCGTACCCCTGGCCGACCGCGCGGGCCTTCCACGCGCCGTTGCGCAGGTAGATCTCCACGATCACCAGGGCCGTCTCCGTGCCCAGCTGCGGCGGCGTGAAGGTGGCCAGCACCGAGCCGTCGTCCGCGCTGCGGACCGTGGCCGTCGGCTCGATGCCCTGGAAGGTCTGGCCTGCGGCGTCGGGGCTCGCGGTGACGACGATCTTCTCGATGCCGGGCGGCACGGCGGCCGTGTCGACGGTGATCGCGTCCGGGGCCGTACCGCCGCCGGAGCGGTACGTCACACCCGGGCCGCTGGGCTGGTTGTAGAAGATGAAGTCGTCGTCGGAGCGCACCTTGCCGTCGCCCGTGAGCAGCAGGCCCGACACGTCGAGCCGCACGGGGGCGGAGACGTCCACCGCCACCCGGGAGACCGGCAGAGGGATGTTCGAGCCAGGGGTCATAGCTGTCATGCCGGGTGAACGAACGACCCCGCTTTACCGTTCCCTTAAACTTCTGCGGCACCACGACTTCTCCACCGCCACAGCTTCTGCGGCGCCACGACTGCTACGGCACCACGACGATCTTCCGGCCCACGCCCGCCGCGAACTGCTCCAGCGCCTGCGGGTAGCTGTCGAGCGGCAGCCGGTCGCTGATGAAGACCTCGGGGTCCAGGACCCCGTTCGCGAACAGCTCCGCCGCCCGCTCGTAGCTGTGCAGCACGGCCATGGAGCCGGTGATGGTGATCTCCTGGTTGTAGATGCGGTACGGGTCGATCGTCACCCTCGTCGCGTAGTCGGCGACCCCGAACTGGAGGAACGTACCCGCCTTGGCGACCCGCTCCAGGCCGTCCTGGATCGCCGCCGCGTTGCCGGTGGCGTCGATCACCACGTCCCAGCCCCGCGGACGGTCCAGCTCGTCGGCGTTCGCCGCGGAGCCGGAGACCCCGAGCCGCTGCGCGGTCTCCAGGCGGACGGGGTTCAGGTCCACCACGTCCACGCTCGCCGCGCCGGTCCGCTTGGCCAGCTCCAGCATCATCAGGCCCATGGTCCCCGAGCCGTAGATGAGCACGTGCGCACCCAGCCTCGACTTCAGGACGTCGTAGCCGCGTACCGCGCAGGACAGCGGCTCGACCAGGGCCGCGTCCTGGGTGCGGACGTGCTCGGGGAGCTTGACGCAGTTGGCGACGGGGGCGACGGCGTACTGCGCGGCGCCGCCCGGCACGGTCACGCCGATCGCGGCCCAGCGTTCGCAGAGGTTGTTGTGGCCGTCGCGGCAGTAGCGGCACTCGTGGCAGTACAGGGACGGGTCGACCGCGACCTGGTCGCCGATCGCCACCTCGGTGACCTGGGAGCCGACGCCGACCACCTCGCCGGCGAACTCGTGGCCCGGCACGATCGGCAGCTTGGGCGCGAACTCGCCCTGGAGGATGTGCAGATCGGTGCCGCACAGGCCGCACGCGGCCACCTCCACGACGACCTCGCGGGGGCCCGGTGTCGGGTCCGGGACCTCGGTGACGACGGCACGGCCCACGGACTCGATGACGGCGGCCTTCATTTCACGGCTCCCAAGGACAGGCCCTGGACCAGTTTGTCCTGGGCGGCGAACCCCGCGGCGAGCACCGGCAGGGAGACGACGAGCGACGCGGCGCACACCTTGGCCAGGAACAGGCCCTGGCTGGTGATGAAGCCGGTCAGGAAGACGGGGGCGGTCTCGGCGACCACGCCCGTCAGGACTCGGGCGAAGAGCAGTTCGTTCCAGCTGAAGATGAAGCAGATCAGCGAGGTCGCGGCGATGCCGGGCAGGGCGATCGGGGCGACCACGCGCGCGAGGATGGTCGGCAGCCGGGCGCCGTCGATCTGTGCGGCCTCGATGACGGCGACGGGGACCTCGGCGAGGAAGGACTGCATCATCCACACCGCGATCGGCAGGTTCATGGAGGTGTAGAGGATGACCAGGAACCAGATGTTGTCCAGCATCCCGGTGTTCTTCGCGAACAGGTAGATCGGCAGCAGGCCGGCGACGACCGGCAGCATCTTGGTGGAGAGGAAGAAGAACAGGACGTCGGTCCACTTCCGCACCCGCCGGATCGACAGCGCGTAGGCCGCCGGGAAGGCGAGGACGAGGACGAGGAGCGTCGAGACGATCGACGCCACCGCCGAGTTGACCAGTGCGGGCCAGGGGCTCGCGCCGCCGCCCGCGCCGAAGAACTCCCGGTAGCCGTCCAGGGTGAGGGCGGCGCCGAAGGAGGGCGGGTTGGTCGCCGCGTCCGCCTCGGAGTGGAAGGACGTCAGCGCCATCCAGGCGATGGGGAAGAAGAAGACGATGCCGACCAGCCAGGCCACCAGGCCGATGCCGCGGCCCCGGTGCTTCCTGACGCGTAGGGCGAGACTGCTCATGCGCGGGACGCCTCCTCTCGGAACAGGGACGACACCACGCGCAGGGCGAAGGTCGCGATGATGATCGAGCCGATGACCACCAGGACGCCGGCGGCCGAGGCGAGGCCGTTCTCGTGGGCCTGGTAGAAGCTCTGGTACACGGTGTAGGGGAGGTTGGCGGTGCCCAGGCCGCCGGACGTGATCGTGAAGACCGCGTCGAAGTTCTGGACGATGTAGATGCAGCCCAGCAGCGCGCCGAGTTCGAGGTAGCGGCGCAGGTGCGGGAGGGTCAGGTGGCGGAAGATCTGCCATTCGCCCGCGCCGTCCACCCGCGCGGCCTCGATCTGCTCGGGGTCCCGGCTCTGCAGCCCGGCGAGCAGGATCAGCATCATGAACGGCGTCCACTGCCACACCAGGGCGGCCTCCACGGCCAGCAGCGGGGTGTTGGAGATCCAGTCGGGCTGCGGCCCGCCGACGTAGTGCAACAGGCCGTTGAGCAGGCCGTACTCCGGGTTGTAGAGGACGTGCTTCCAGAGCAGGGCGGCGGCCACCGGGACCACCAGGAACGGGGCGATCAGCAGGGTGCGGACGACGCCCCGGCCGCGGAATCTGTTGTTCAGCAGCAGGGCGAGCGCGAGGCCGAGGACCAGGCTGACCAGGACCACGGTCACGGTCAGGAGCACGGTCGTCCAGACCGAGTGGCGCAGGTCGGCGTCGGTGAGGACCTGGCGGTAGTTGTCGACGCCGGCGAAGTGCCGTGCCTTCGGGTAGAGGGCGTTCCAGTCGAGGAACGAGATGACCACCGTGGCCACGAAGGGCAGCTGGGTCACGACGATCATGAAGACCAGGGCGGGCAGGAGCGGGGCCCGGGTGGCCCAGGCGCGCAGACGGGCGGAGGGCGGCCGCGTGGCGCGTACGGGTGTCGCTGCGTAGGGGGCTGTCGTCACGGTCATCGTCCCTCGTACTCCTTGGAGATCTTCTCGGCGAGTTGCTGGGACTTCTTGAGGGCCGAGTCGACGGACTGCCGTCCGGCGACGGCCGAGCTGATCTCCTGGGAGACCTTGGTGCCGAGATCGGTGAACTCGGGGATGTCGACGAACTGGATGCCGGGCGCGGGCCGCGGCTGGACGCCGGGGTCGTTCGGGCGGGCGCTCTCGATGGCCTCCTTGGTCATCTCCTGGAAGGCCGCGGCGGACTTCACGTAGTCCGGGTTCGTGTACGTCGACGCGCGTTTGCCCGCCGGGACGTTGGACCAGCCGCTGGTCTGCCCGACCAGGTCCTCGTACTCCTTGCTGGACGCCCAGGAGACGAACTTCCAGGCCTTGTCGGGGTTGCGGGAGGCCTTCTGGATGCCCCAGGCCCAGGTGTAGAGCCAGCCGGAGGACTTGGTCTGCTCCACCGGCGCGGGGACGTAGCCGAGCTTGCCCCTGACCGGGGAGCCGTTCGCCTCCAGGAGGCCGGCCGCCGAAGTCGCGTCGTACCACATGGCCGTCTTGCCCTGGGTCATGTTGTTGAGGCACTCGGCGAAGCCGGACTGCGGGGCGCCGGACTCGCCGTGGGCCCGGACCAGGTCGACATAGAACTTCGTCGCCTTCTCGAAGCCGGACCCGGTCAGCTGTGCCTTCCAGTCCTTGTCGAACCAGGTGCCGCCGAAGGTGTTCACGACCGTGGTCAGCGGCGCCATCATCTCGCCCCAGCCGGGCAGGCCGCGCAGGCAGATGCCGCGCATCCCGGACTGCGCGCCGTCCACCTTCGCGGCGAGGTCGGCGACCTGCTGCCAGGTGGGGTGCGCGGGCATCGTCAGGCCCTTCGCCGCGAACACGTCCTTGCGGTACATCAGGAACGACGACTCGCCGTAGAAGGGCTCGCCGTAGAGCTTGCCGTCGTCGGCGGTCAGGGACTCGCGCATCGGCTGCAGGATGTCCTGCTGGTCGAAGCCCGGGTCCTTCGCGACGTAGGAGTCCATCTCGTGCAGCCAGCCGTTGCGGGCGTAGATCGGGATCTCGTAGTTGGACAGGGTGGCCACGTCGTACTGGCCGGCCTGGTTGGCGAAGTCCTGGCTGATCTTGTCGCGGACGTCGTTCTCGGGCAGGACGGTGAAGTTGACCTTGATGCCGGTCTCCTTGGTGAAGCGCGGGGCGAGCTTCTGGAGTTCCGTCATCTGGGGGTTGTTGACCATCAGTACGTTGATCGAGTCGCCGCCGGAACCGGACCCGCCCGCACCGACCCAGCAGCCGGAGAGCAGCGGGGCGAGCAGCGTCCCTGCGGCGGCCATGGCGAGGGTGACTCGCGGCCTCCGTCGGCTCGGGGTTCGCATGGATCGCTCCTGGAGGAATCGTGATATATGGGGCATTGATGGGTGTGGAGAGCCCTCGGGGGAGGGCGGTGGTGGGTCAGACCCGGATGACCTGCGGGCCCAGCAGGGAGTAGCGGTGGGCCTCGGCCGTGGGGAGCAGGGTGCTCGTCACGATCGCCTCCAGGGCGCCGATCTCGGCGAAGCGGCAGAAGCTGACGGCTCCGAACTTGGTGTGGACGCCCGCGAACACCGTCCGGCGCGCGGCCCGGATCGCCTGCGCCTTGACCTCGCTGACGGCGGGGTCCGGGGTGGTCAGCCCGTGCTCGCGCGAGATGCCGTTGGCACCGATGTAGGCGAGGTCGAGCACGAAGCCGGCGAGCATCTTCGTCGTCCAGTGGTCGACGGTGGCCAGTGTGCCCGCCCGGACCCGGCCGCCCAGCAGCAGGACCGACATGTTCTCGGCCTCGGCCAGCGCGCCCGCGACCGGCAGCGACGCCGTGACCACGGTCAGCGGCCGGTCCGTCGGCAGTGATTCGGCGATGAGCTGCGGGGTGAAGCCCTCGTCGACGAAGACGGTCTCGGCGTCGCCCAGCAGCTCGGCGGCGGCCGACGCGATCCGCCGCTTCTCCGGCACGTGGCTGGTCGACCGGAAGGCGAGCGTGGTCTCGAAACCGGCGCTCTCGACGGGATACGCGCCCCCGTGGGTACGGCGCACCAGGCCGTGGTCCTCCAGGGCGCGCAGGTCGCGCCGGATGGTCTCCTTGGCCACGCCCAGGGCGTCGGCGAGCGCGGTGACGTCGACGGAGCCGGTGGCCCGCGCGGCCCGCACGATCTCGCGCTGGCGTTCCTCCGCCGTCTGCGTGCTCATCTCGTCACCCACTTCCTTGTGGAACTGCACGGAGCTGCGTGGAGTCGCGTGCGGCTGCGTGGAGCTGCCCGTTCGGGCCATGCAGCAAGTTCTACAGCGGGTGTGCGGGGGTGACCAGGCCTGTTGCGGGCCCGATACTGCCCGTGTGCGCCCGTTTGCCGGGTGCAGTGCCCGCCGCGGACCTGCGCGGCTGCGGCGGGAGGCGTGGGAGCGGGCGCCCCGGATGCCCGAACACGGCGGCGGGGGGGGCCCGGGGGGGGCCCCCCCCCCCCCCGCGCGGGCGGGTTGGGCCCCCCCCCCCGCCCCGCCCGGCCGCCCCCCCCCCCGGGGGGCGACGCAAACCCCCGCCCCGGGGGGGGGGGGGGGGGGCGGCGGTTGGCGGGGGGCGGGCCCCCGGGGGGCCGGGCGGGGGGGGGGGGGGGGGGGGGGGGGGGGGCCCCCGGGTGCCCCCACCCGGGGGGGGGGGGGGCCGGGGGGGGCCCCCCCCGCCGCCGTGAGCGATCGTTTTCCGCCGCCCGGCCTGCCGCTCAGTACGGCCAGACCGGCGGGTCGTCGACGAACCGGCCGCCGAGGTGGGTCTGGGCCGGCTTCTGCGGGTCCAGTTCGCCGTGCTCGGCGATCAGCTTCGCGGCGAACTGCTCGGAGTCGTCCTGCGGCTCGTAACCGAGCGCCCGCGCGGTGCTCAGGTCCCACCACAGCCGGGTGTTGGCGGACGAGCCGTAGACGACGGTGTGGCCGACCTCCTCGGCGGTCAGGGCCGCGTGGAAGAGGCGGGCGCCGTCGGCGGGGCTCATCCACACCGAGAGCATCCGCACGTCGGCCGGCTCCGCGAAGCAGGAGCCGATGCGGACGGAGACCGTCTCCAGGCCGTGCTTGTCCCAGTACAGCTGGGCGAGGTCCTCGCCGAACGACTTGGACAGGCCGTAGAAGGTGTCCGGGCGGCGCGGGGTGTCGACCGGGATCAGCGGATCGCCCGCGCGCGGGGCCGGGGTGAAGCCGACGGCGTGGTTGGAGGAGGCGAAGACGATCCGCGGCACCCCGGCCTCGCGCGCGGCCTCGTACAGGTTGTAGGTGCCCTCGATGTTCGCGCGGAGGATCTTCTCGAACGGCGCCTCCAGGGAGATCCCCGCGAGGTGCAGGACCGCGTCCACGCCCTGTACGGCGGCCCGCAGCGCGTCCCTGTCGCCGAGGTCGGCGGTGATCGCGTCCGGTGCGCCCTCGACCGGGCGCACGTCGAACAGGCGCAGCTCGTAGCCGTACTCCGGGAGCAGGGACCGCATCAGGGTGCCGAGTCCGCCGGCGGCACCGGTGAGCAGTAGCGTGCGGGGCGTGGGCATGCACGGTCTCCTTGGATCGACTCCGGTCGCGTACGTGTCTGATATTCACATTCATGGACACGCTAGGGAGCGGTGGCGCGCCGAGTCAAGTGTGCCGTGGAGTGCGGGAATCCACTCGACTGTTGGTCGTTTGCCGCCTTGACCGGCGCTGAGGGGGCCTCGTAACGTGGTCGCGTTCATGAATATGGACGCCGATCAGAGACATGCATCAGCAGCACGATCTGCGTCGACCGCCTCGACAGGGAGCGCCCGTGACGCCAGCCCCTCTCGCCGCCCGGCTCCGTGACCCGCGCGGGCCGCTCTTCTTCCCCGTCACCGCCTACGGCCCCGACGGCTCCCTCGACCTCGACGCCTACCGCGAGCACGTCCGCCGGGGCGTCGAGGCCGGCGCCGCCGCCGTCTTCGCGTGCTGCGGCACGGGGGAGTTCCACGCGCTGCTCCCCGAGGAGTTCGAGGCCTGCGTGGGCGCGGCCGTGGAAGCGGCCGCCGGGCGGGTACCGGTGGTGGCAGGCGCCGGCTACGGCACCGCACTCGCCGTACGCTACGCGCGTCTCGCCGAGGCCGCGGGCGCCGACGGCCTGCTCGCCATGCCGCCCTACCTGGTCGTCGCCGGCCAGGAGGGCCTGCTCCGGCACTACCGCGAGGTGGCGGCGGCCACCGAGCTCCCGGTGATCGTCTACCAGCGCGACAACGCCGTGTTCACCCCGCCCGCGGTCGTCGAACTCGCCCGCACCGAGGGCGTCATCGGCTTCAAGGACGGCCTCGGCGACCTGGACCTCATGCAGCGCATCGTCAGCGCCGTCCGCACCGAGGCCCCCGGCGACTTCCTCTACTTCAACGGTCTGCCCACCGCCGAACAGACCCAGCTCGCCTACCAGGCCATCGGCATCGACCTCTACTCCTCCGCCGTCTTCTGCTTCGTCCCGGAGATCGCCCTCGCCTTCCACGCCGCCCTGCGCGAGGGCGACCGGGCGACGGCCGAACGCCTGCTGGACGGCTTCTACCGCCCGTTCGTCGAACTCCGCGCCCAGGGCCGGGGCTACGCCGTCTCGCTGGTCAAGGCGGGCGTACGGCTGCGCGGACTGGCCGTCGGCGAGGTCCGCCCTCCGCTGCACGAGCCGGCCGAGGACCACGTGAAGCAGCTCGCCCAACTGATCGAGCGCGGCTACGCACTGCTGGAGGAGGGCGCGTGACCCGTACCGGAGCGAGCCGGGCAGGACGGCTGAGGGCGTCGGCGTTCGTGTACCCCTGGGACGTCGACGGGGACCCCGCGGCCCCGGAGCGCATCGCCGCACTCGGCGTCGACCAGGTGACCCTGGCCTCCGCCTACCACTCCACCCGCGCCCTGACCCCCCGCCACCCGCGCCACCGCATCGTCACCGCCGAGTACGCGGCCGTCTACTACCCGCCGGGCGAGCGCTGGGCGGGCCGCGGACTCCGCCCCCACCGGGCGGGCGACTGGGCCCCCGGCGACGCCTACGGAGAAGCCGCCGAAGCCCTGGCCGGCGCCGGTCTCGACGTCCACACCTGGGTGATCCTCGCCCACAACTCCCGCCTGGGCGCCGAACATCCGGACACCTCGGTCGTCAACGCCTACGGCGACCGCTACCCCTGGGCACCCTGCATCGCCCAGCCCGCCACGCGCGCGTACCTGACCGATCTCGCCGCCGAGGCCGCCGTCCGCCCCGGCGCGGCCGGCACCGAACTGGAGTCCCTCGGCTGGTACGGCCTCCAGCACCTGCACGCCCACGACAAGACCGCCGGGGTCGGCCTTGGCGACGCCGGCCAGTACCTGATGGCACTGTGCTTCTGCCCCGCGTGCCGGACCGGCTACGAAGAACAGGGCCTGGCCGCCGACGAGCTGGCCGCCGCCGTACGGGAGGCCCTGGAGCCGCTGTGGCGGGGCACGGGCGACGACGCCGGGTGGCCGACGGTGGAGAAGCTGCTCGGCGAGCCGGTGGCCGCGGCCACGCGCGCGTGGCGCGACGGACAGGCCCGCACGCTCCAGGAGAGGGCCGTGGCCGCCGTTCGGGCGGCGGCCCCCGAAGGCTTCCAGGTGCTGCTGCACGCCGACCCGGTGACCTACCACTGCGGGGCCAACGCGGGCGTGGACCCGGCCTGGATCCTCTCCGTCGCGGACGGCGTCGTGGTCCCCTGCGCCTCCGGTACGGCCCTGCTCGCCCCCTTCGCCGAACACGCCCGGGACGACACCGTCCTGGCCGCCAACTTCACGGTGGTCTCCGGCATGGGCGGCAGCCCCGCGACCCTCGCGGCCGACGCGGACCGCGCCCGTGCGCAGGGCGCGACCGAACTGCGGCTGTATCACGCCGGGTTGGCGTCCGACGGCGACCTGGCGGCGGTGCGGGAGGCGCTGCGGTGAGCCAGTGACCCGGCGGTGAGGAGGAGCGCCCCGCCGAGGACCGGCAACAGCAGCCGGTGGTCGACGAGTTCCACGAGGGCGGCCCCGACGGCCAGTCCGAGCACGTTCGGTGCGAACATCAGCGTGTCGGCCGTCGCGGTCGCCCGCCCCAGCGCGGCGGCCGGGATCTCGCGCTGTACGGCGGTGTAGGCGGCGATCAGCACGCAGGGGAGGCCCAGGCCGCCGGCGAGGCTGCAGGCGAGGAGTGCCATGTCACATGGCACCGCCCGCCCCGCCACCGCCACCCCCGTCAGCGCGATCCCGCACGCCGCGAACCGCCGCTCGCCCAGCCGCCGCAGCGCGGGCCCCGAGACCAGCCCGACGCCCACCGAACCGACGCCCTGGACGGCGTACAGCACCCCCAGGTAGGCGGGGGAGTGACCGAGGGCGGCCACCACGGCGTAGTTCAGGCTGCTGCCCAGCGAGACGAGGCACAGCGTGGCGCCGCCGGCCCGCACCAGAGACCGCACGGCCGGGTTCGCCCGGATCAGCCGGACCCCTTCGGCGGTCTGCTCGCGCCAGTTGCCGCGCGGTGCAGGTCCGGGCCGTTCCTCCCGCACCCGGAGCAGCGCGCACAGCCCTGCCGCCAGCACGAAGGTGCAGGCGTCCAGCAGTGCCACGCCCGGCCCGCCGTACGCCGTGTACAGCGCGGCACCGGTCAGCGGGGCGACCAGCTTCATGCCCTCGCGGGCGGTCATCCGCAGCCCGTTGAAGTCGCCGAGGAGCGCCGGGTCGACGGCGGTGACGACCAGCGCGGAGTTGGCCGCGTCCTCGACGACGCCCGCCGCGCCGTAGAGGACGAGGACGGCGAAGAGCAGCCACACGGAGGCGGCGGAGCGGACCGTCCAGAGCGGCAGCAGGAGGAGCGCGAGCGCGAGGTTCGTGCGGACCACCAGGGGTCTGCGGCGGACGCGGTCGGCGACGGTGCCGAGGGCGGGGCCGAGGAGGGTGGGGGCCCAGAGGGCGGCGGTGCACAGGGCGGCGAGGCCGTCGGAGCCGGTGAGGTCCTTGACCCAGACACCGGACACGAGCCAGAGCGCGGAGGTACCGAAGCCGGACACCACGACACCGGTGAGGTAAAGGGCCGCGTTGCGGTCGCGGAGCAGGCGGGCCACGGCCCAGGAGGTGCTGGTCGTCATGCCTGCTCATCGTGGGTCTAAGGCGGGGGTGAGGGGATCGGGAAGGTGCCCTAGAAAGTTCGCGGAGCCGAACCCGCTGATCCTCGTTGTTCCTCGTTCCTCCTCGGCTCGTCGTTCGGGTGTGCGGTCGGCGCCCCGGTGATCGCGCCTCCGGTGCTTCCCGGGCGGGGTGTCGGTGTGGCGGGCCGATGAGTTCCGGAAGGCCGTGCGGTCCACCTCCTGAAGAGGATCGAGGAGTCCGGGCGGACGACCGAACCGGTGCACAGGAAGGCAGCACGATGACTGGTACGACCATGATCGACCTCGGCCCGCAGGCGAGGATCGTCGCGGAACTCGCGGAGCGGGTGACGGACGGGCAGCTCGCGGGGCCGACGCCCTGTCCGGACTACGCCGTCCGCCACCTGCTGGGCCATGTGGCGGGCCTGTCCGTGGCCTTCCGGGACGCGGCCCGCAAGGAACTGGGGGCCACGACCGACCACCGCCCCGGCGCGGCGCTGCCGGCCCTCGGACCTCAGTGGCGGCAGGAGCTGCCCAAGGCGCTCGACGCGCTCGCGGAGGCCTGGCGGGACCCGTCGGCGTGGGACGGCATGACGCGTGCGGGCGGGATCGACCTGCCGGGCGGGGTGGCGGGCGCGGTCGCCGCCGACGAACTGGTGATCCACGGCTGGGACCTGGCCCGCGCCACCGGCCAGGAGTACGTCCCCGATCCCGCGGCCCTGGCGGCGGCGTACGGCTTCCTGCGGATGGGCGGCCGCGGCCCGTTCGGTCCCCGCGTGCCGGTGCCGGAGGGCGCGCGGCTGCTGGACCGGGCGGTGGGGCTGAGCGGCCGGGACCCGGGGTGGAAGGCGTAGCGGGCCGGCCGGGGCGGATCGGCCGGTGAGCGGTCAGGCCGTAAAAGGGCTCGATCCGTGAGCGGGCGGGGACCCGGATCCGTACTCTCCTCGCCATGCCTTTGAGCCTCACCGTCCTCGGCACCGCCGCCCCCTACCCCCGGCCCGGCCGCCCCTGCTCCGGCTACCTGCTGCGGGGCGGCGGCGCCGAGGTGTGGGTGGACGCGGGGACCGGGACCTTCGCGGAGTTGCAGCGGCACACGGATCCGGCGCGGCTCACCGCGATCTGGCTCTCGCACCTGCACGCGGATCACAGCGCGGATCTGGCGGCCGCCGCATACGCGTACGCCTTCGGCGGCCTGACCCCGGCCGCACCGATCCCGGTCTACGCGCCGCAGGAGTGCGCGGCACGCCTGGCAGGCTTCTTCGGCCGCCCGGACCTGGGCTTCCTGAGCGGAATCCTCGACTTCCGGCCCCTGTACGACGGCCACGCCGTCCAGCACTGGAACCTGCGGCTCGCCACCCGCGCGGTCGCCCACGGCACGGAGGCCTACGGGCTGCGCGCCGAGTGCCAGGGCAGCGTGCTGGCGTACTCCGGCGACAGCGGCCCGTGCGCCGCCCTGGCCGAGCTGGCCGCCCGCGCGGATGTCTTCCTGTGCGAGGCCCACCTCGACCGGCATCGCGAAGGCGAACGGACTCACCTGACCCCGGAGGACGCGGGTCGGATCGCCCGGGAGGCGGGAGCACGGGAACTCCTCATCACCCACGTGGGCCCGGCCCTGACCCGGGAGATGGCGGCGGCCCGGGCAGGGGTGGAGTCGGAACGGCCCACCAGCGTGGCGCGGGAGGGGGAGGCGCGGGGGTTCTGAAACGGGAGGGAACCGTCCCGCCGGCATCACTCCGGGTAGCTGGGCCGGGGCTCAGGAACCCTCCGGTGCGGAGCCGCGTCCCGCTGCCCTCCGTACGGCGGGGATCAGGTCCGCGCCCCGGTCGAGCTGGTCGCGCTGGGAGCGCAGGTCCAGGGCACCGAGACGTACGACGAGGTGCCGGATGCCGGCGGCGACGTACCGTGCCAGGCGCTCCGGCACCTCGTCGGCGGAACCGGTGACGGCTGCCTGGATCCGCTCCAGTTCCTGCAGCGGCATGCCGTAAGTGGCCCGTGAGCAGCCGTCCAGGGCCCGGCGGCCGCTCTCGACGTCCTGGTCGATCCGTACCGAGACGAACAGCGCGGGGATGATGTCCTCCGCCGCGCGTCCTGCGTCCGCCGCCCTGCGGAGATCGTGGAGGCCGGGCGCGTAGTGGGCGAGGTCGGGCGGGTAGGGCAGCCATCCGTCGTACATCCGGCCGGTGCGGGCCAGTGCCGCGCGGTACGCGCCCGCCCGTCCCGAAAGCCCACTCGACGACCCGGTGCCGGCCCCCGTGCGCACGGCGATCGATCACATCCTGCGCGGGCATCTGCCGTATCCGGCGCTGGTCGTGGACCGGGGCGGCGACCTCATCGCCGCGAACACCGCATTCGACCTGATCGCCGAGGGCGCGGCCGCCGAGTTGGTGGGCCCGGGCACGAACGTCCACCGCCTTGCGCTGCATCCTGACGGCCTGGCGCCCCGCATCCACAACCTTGCCGAACGGGCGCGACACATCCTCGCCCGTCTCGGCCACTTGGAGGAGCTGCGTGCCGAGCTCGCCGGGTACGTTCCCGAGCCGGAGCCGCCCGCCGGGGCACTGGGTTTCGCCGTCCCGCTCCGCCTGCGGTCCTCGCACGGTGAGCTGCGCCTGATGACGACCGTGACGACCTTCGCCACCGCCGTCGACGTGACACTCGCCGAGCTCAAGCTGGAGGCGTTCCTGCCGGCCGACGCGGCGACAGCCGAGGCACTCTCGGCCGCCGCCAGGCCTTCTTCTGCCGGTCAGGCCCCCGGGAACATGTAGTCGGCCTTGATCCGGCCGTCGTCGTCGAGCACGAGAATCTCCAGACCGCCACCCACGACGTCACCGGTTTCGGTGGACACCGTCTCCCAGCCGAACCTCACCACGCCGTGCAGGCGTACCGCGTCGGCGCGCGGCCGAAAAGTCAAGCCCATCTTCTCGACGAACCGCTCGTGGCTCCGTGCCACCCGGCTCTCGATGGCGTCATGCCCCTGGGCCTCCAGGGTCGTGTGGTCGAAGCCGAGTTCCGCGGCGATCTCCCGGATCTTCGCGGGCGGATGAAGGACGTGGGTGGCGTCCTTGGCCCACAGCCGCTCGATGGCCGCGCGGCGTTCGGCGGCGTCCGGCACAGTCCACTGGGCCATGTAGCGGTCGGCCAGGCGCTGCGCGTCGATCTCGATCATGTACGTCTCCTTGCCGGCAGGTCGTTTCGCAGCGCATCCTGCGGCGCACCACCGTGACCGGCAATTCCCGTCAGGGAATCGGTGGTCGGCTGCCCAGCCACGGCTCGGGTCCCCCCACTGCGACCACCTTTGTCAGAAGCATTGACGAAACACAGCCGTCCCCCTACCTTCATCCGCGTCATACCTCGTACGTCATATATGAGACGCGATACGCGAGATCAGATACGTCAGATCAGGTCCCGCACCTGATTCGTGACCCCGAGAGGCGCGCATGACCTCTGTGCCCATGCCGATTCCGTCGCGCACGCAGTTCGTGCTGGACGCGATCAAACACCGCATCCTGACCGGTCGGCTGACGCCCGGTCAGGCCCTGGTGGAGACCGAGCTCGCCGCGCAGTTCGGGGTGTCAAAGACGCCCGTGCGGGAGGCGCTCAAGACCCTCGCCGGGACCGGGCTGGTCGTGATGAGCCAGTACAAGGGCGTCACGGTGCGCATGGTGGACGCGGACATGGCGCGGGAGGTCTACGACGTGCGGCTGCTCCTCGAACCCGAGGCCCTGCGGCGGGCCGTGCGGCGCGGTGCCTCCCTCGACGCCGCCCGGGACGCCCTCACCCGCGCCGACGACGCCACCGACACCGCCGAACGCTCCCTCGCCAACCGGGACTTCCACCGCGCCCTGTACCTCCCGTGCGGCAACCCGCTCCTCGGCCGGATGCTCGACGAGGTCCGCGACCAGGCCGCCCTCGTCTCCGCCGTCGCCTGGGCCGCCTCCCCCTCCTGGGAGCAGGAGGCCGGCGAGCACCGGGAGATGCTGCGGCTGGCGCTCGCGGGCGACGCCGACGGTGCCGCCCGCGCCCTGCACACCCACATCGCGTCCTTCGTCGACCGGGCGTTTCCCCGGGCGGCCGACCAGGAAGGCCAGGGAGGCCAGGAATGAGCGGCGTGGTGTTCGAGAGCCATCGGGCGGCGCTGGCCGACGTGGTGGCCATCCCGGTGACCCCGTTCGCCGTGGACGGCGGCATCGACCAGGACGCCCACCGGGCCCTGCTGCGCCGGCTCCTCGACGGCGGCGTGCGCACCCTCACCCCCAACGGCAACACCGGCGAGTTCTACGCCCTCGCCCCGCAGGAGCGGCAGCTGGTCACCGAGCTGACCCTCGACGAGGCCGGGGACCGGGCGGTCGTCCTGGTCGGGGTCGGGCACGACATTGCGACCGCCGTCGCCGCGGCCCGGCACGCCCGCGAGCACGGCGCGCAGATGGTGATGGTCCATCAGCCCGTCCATCCGTACGTGTCGCAGGCGGGCTGGGTCGACTACCACCGGGCCGTCGCAGCGGCCGTCCCCGAGCTCGGTGTGGTCCCCTACGTCCGCAACGCCCAGCTCCCCGGCGCCCGGCTCGCCGAACTCGCCGACGCCTGCCCCAACGTGATCGGCGTCAAGTACGCCGTCCCGGACGCCGCCAAGTTCGCCGCCTTCGCCCGGGACGCGGGGCTCGACCGCTTCGTCTGGGTCGCCGGGCTCGCCGAGCCCTACGCGCCCTCCTACTTCTCGGCCGGCGCCACCGGCTTCACCTCCGGCCTCGTGAACGTCGCCCCGGCCGTTTCGCTGAACATGATCGAAGCGCTTCGATCCGGTGACTACCCGGCTGCCATGAAGGTCTGGGAACAGATCCGCCGGTTCGAGGAACTCCGGGCCGCGAACGGCTCCGCCGACAACGTCACCGTCGTCAAGGAGGCCCTCGCCGCCCTCGGTCTCTGCCGCCGCGACGTCCGCCCGCCCAGCAGGCAACTGCCCGAGGACGAGCGTGCCGAGGTCGCCGCCATAGCCGCCGGGTGGCCGCTGTGAGCCCCGGCGCGAGCGTCCCGCGCAGGCGGCCCGAGGACCTGCGGAGCCACCAGTGGTACGGCACCGAAGGGCTCCGCTCCTTCAGCCACCGCGCCCGCACCCGCCAGCTCGGCTACCTCCCCGAGGAACACCTCGGCAAGCCGGTCATCGCCGTCCTCAACACCTGGTCGGACATCAACCCCTGTCATGTGCACCTCCGTGACCGGGCGCAGGCGGTCAAGCGGGGTGTGTGGCAGGCGGGCGGGTTCCCGCTGGAGTTCCCGGTCGCCACCCTCTCGGAGACCTTCCAGAAGCCGACCCCGATGCTCTACCGCAACCTCCTCGCCATGGAGACGGAGGAGCTGCTGCGGTCGTACCCGGTCGACGGGGCCGTGCTGATGGGCGGCTGCGACAAGTCCACCCCGGCCCTCCTCATGGGCGCGGCCTCGGTGGACCTGCCGGCCGTCTTCGTGCCGGCCGGGCCCATGCTCCCGGGCCACTGGCGGGGTGAGGTCCTCGGCTCCGGCACCGACATGTGGAAGTACTGGGACGACAAGCGCGCCGGGCTCATCGGCGACTGCGAGATGGCGGAGCTGGAGAGCGGGCTGGCCCGTTCCCCCGGTCACTGCATGACCATGGGGACGGCCTCCACCCTCACCGCCGCCGCCGAGGCGCTCGGCGTGACCGTCCCGGGCGCGTCCAGCATCCCGGCCGTCGACTCCGGGCACGACCGGATGGCGGCCCGCGCGGGGATGCTGATCGTCGAACTCGTCCACCGCGACCGGCGGCTCTCCGACCTCCTCACCCGCGACGCCTTCGAGGACGCCGTCACCACCGTCCTCGGGCTCGGCGGCTCCACCAACGCCGTCATCCACCTCATCGCCATGGCCGGCCGGGCCGGGGTGCGCCTCACCCTCGACGACTTCGACCGCATCGCCCGCACCGTGCCCGTCCTCGCCAACGTCCGCCCCGGCGGGCAGCGGTACCTGATGGAGGACTTCCACTTCGCGGGCGGCCTCCCCGGCTTCCTCTCCCGCATCCCCGACCTGCTCCATCTCGACCGGCCGACGGTGTCGTACGACACCTACCGCGAGCAGCTCGCCGGCGCCCGGGTGCACGACGACGACGTCATCCGGCCCCGCGGCAACCCGGTGGCCGCCGAGGGCGGGGTCGCCGTGCTGCGCGGCAACCTCTGCCCGGACGGCGCCGTCATCAAGCACATCGCCGCCGAGCCGCGGCTGCTCAAGCACACCGGGCCCGCCGTCGTCTTCGACGACTACCGGACCATGCAGCGCACCATAGACGACCCCTCCCTCGGGATCACCGCCGACAGCGTGCTCGTCCTGCGCAACGTCGGGCCCAGGGGCGGTCCGGGCATGCCCGAGTACGGCATGCTGCCCATCCCCGACCACCTCCTCAGGCAAGGCGTGCGGGACATGGTCCGGATCTCCGACGCCCGGATGAGCGGCACCAGTTACGGCGCCTGCGTGCTGCACATCGCCCCCGAGTCCTACGTCGGCGGTCCGCTCGCCCTGGTCCGCACCGGGGACTCCGTCACCCTGGACGTCGCGGCCCGCACCCTCCGGCTCGACGTGGACGACGAGGAGCTGCGGCGGCGCCGGGCCGCGTGGACACCGCCGCCGCCGCGGTACGAACGCGGCTACGGCGCCCTCTACGACCAGCAGGTCACCCAGGCCGACACCGGCTGCGACTTCGAGTTCCTGGCCCGGCCGGGAGAAGTCCCGGACCCGTACGCGGGCTGACTCCGGCCCCCTTTCGACGCAGATCGTCGAAGCGCTTCAAACACGTGCATGAAGCAAGCGCTTCCTATACATACCGCAACCGCCCCATCGCGAACGGAGAACAGGTCATGGCCCAAGCCGCAGCCGTGGCGAAACCGCCCGCGCCTCCCCGGCGGCGCCGTGCCTCCGCGACGCCGCGCAGGCTGCCGTACCTGCTGATCGCCCCGGCGGCCCTGCTGATGCTGGGCTTCATCGCCTACCCGGTGCTCAGCGTCTTCTACTACAGCCTGCAGAACTACAACCCGACCAAGCCCTGGCGGAACGGCTTCGCGGGCCTCGGCAACTTCACGCAGGCCTTCGCACACGACCCGCAGTTCTGGGACACGCTGACCTTCAGCGCCAAGTGGGTCGTGGTGGAAGTCGGGTTGCAGCTGCTGCTCGGGCTGGCGCTCGCGCTGATCGTCAACCAGACGTTCGTCGGCCGGGCCCTGGGCCGGGCGCTGGTCTTCTCGCCGTGGGCCGTCTCCGGCGTGCTGACCTCCGCGATCTGGGTGCTGCTCTACAACTCCCAGACCGGCATCACGCGGTACCTCGCCGACGCGGGCATCGGGTCGTACGGCACCAGCTGGCTCTCCGACCCCGCCACCGTCTTCCCGGCGGCGGTGGTCGCCGACCTGTGGCGGGGCGTGCCGTTCTTCGCGATCCTCATCCTCGCCGACCTGCAGTCCGTGTCCAAGGACCTGTACGAGGCGGCGGAGGTCGACGGGGCGAGCCGCCTCAGGCAGTTCCGGCACATCACCCTGCCGCATCTCAAGGACGCCATCGTCCTGTCCACGCTGCTGCGCGCGGTGTGGGAGTTCAACAACGTCGACCTGCTCTACACCCTGACCGGCGGCGGCCCGGCGGGGGAGACCACGACCCTTCCCCTCTACATCGCCAACACCAGCGTCGACGCCCACGACTTCGGCTACGCCTCCGCGCTGACCACGGTGGCCTTCGTGATCCTGCTCTTCTGCTCCGTCCTCTACCTGCGGCTGAGCAAGTTCGGAGGTGAGGCGAAGTGATCACCGAGATCGCCGCCGAGGCCGAACCCGTCGTGTCCGCACCCGCCCGGCCGCACCGGCGGCGCCGCGCCTGGGACGAGGTGCCCCGCTGGCAGATCTACCTCCCCCTCGGGATCTACCTCCTCTTCACCCTGGTCCCCTTCTACTGGATCCTGCTCTTCGCCCTGCGCCCGGCCGGCTCCACCTCCCTCGTCCCCTGGCCGGTCACCTTCGAGCACTTCCAGAAGGTGTGGACCGAGCGCAGCTTCGGCACCTACTTCACCAACAGCGTCTACGTCGGAGTCTCGACCCTGCTGCTGACCACGGTCGTCGCGCTGGCCGGCGGCTACGCCCTCGCCCGCTTCGACTTCAGGCTCAAGCGCGGCTTCATGCTGGCCCTGCTCTGCTCGCAGTTCGTGCCGGGCGCGCTGCTCCTGGTCCCGCTCTTCCAGATCTTCGCCAGGCTCCAGATGATCAACTCGCTCGGCAGTGTGGTCGTCGCCGAGACCGTCTTCCAGCTGCCGCTGTCGATGATCCTGATCAGCGGCTTCATCAGGAACGTGCCGTACTCCCTGGAGGAGGCCGCCTGGGTCGACGGCTGCAACCGGCTCACGGCCTTCCGGATCGTCGTCCTGCCGCTGCTGCGGCCGGGGCTGGTCGCGGTCGGCTCCTTCGCCTTCGTGCACGCCTGGAACCACTTCCTGTTCGCCCTGATGTTCCTCTCCGACCAGAGCAAGCAGACCATCCCGGTCGGCCTCAACACCCTGATGAGCGCAGACAGCGTGGACCTGGGCGCGCTGGCCGCGGGCGGGATCATCGCCGCGGTACCGGTCGTGATCGTCTTCGCCTTCATCCAGAAGTGGCTGATCACCGGCTTCGGCGCGGGGGCGGTGAAGGGATGAGACACGTCGCGGGCGGACCGGGGAAAACGCTTACCCTGCACCCAAAGATCGACGACGCAGGGAGGACATCGTGAGCTCTTCACCCATCGACCTCGTGCTGGCCGGCGCGCGCGGCCACGGCCGCTGGCACCTGGAGAACATCCGCCGGCTCCAGGAGAAGGGCGTCGTACGGCTCGCCGGCATCTGCGAGCTGACCCCGCTGGGCGCCGACGAACTGCCGGAGGGGCTCGGGCAGCCCGCCCAGTCGGCGGACTTCGGCGCCCTGCTCGATACGACCGGTGCCCGGATCGCCGTGATCTGCACGCCCATCCCCACCCACACGGACCTCGCCCTGGCGGCCGCCGAGCGGGGCGTGCACCTGCTCCTGGAGAAGCCGCCGGCGCCGTCGTACGCCGAGTTCCGGCGGATGGCCGACGGGGTCGCGAAGGCGGGCGTGGCCTGCCAGATCGGCTTCCAGTCGCTGGGCTCGCACGCCGTGCCCGCGATCCGGCGGCTGATCGCGGAGGGCGCCGTCGGCGACGTGGTGGGGGTGGGCGGCGCGGGTGCCTGGGCCCGTCCCGAGGCCTACTACCGGCGGGCGCCCTGGGCCGGCAAGCGGCGGCTGAACGGCGTCGACGTCGTCGACGGGGTGCTCACCAACCCCCTCGCGCACGCCGTCGCCACCGGTCTCGCCCTGCTCGGCACGGACCGCGCCGAGGACGTCACCGGCATCGAGACCGAGCTGCTGCGCGCCAACGACATCGAGTCCGACGACACCTCCTGCGTCCGCGTCAGCACCCCGCGCGGCCCGGTCACGGTCGCCGCCACGCTCTGCGCCGAGGAGCCGGGCGACCCGTACGTCCTGGTGCACGGCACCGGCGGCCGGATCACCCACTGGTACAAGCAGGACCGGGTGCTGGTGCAGCGGGCCGGCCACGGCCCGGAGGAGACCGAGTACGGCAGCACGGACCTGTTGGAGAACCTCGCCGACCACCTCACCACCGGCGCCGCCCTGCTGGTGGAACCGGACGCCACCGGCGCCTTCATGAAGGTCGTCGAGGCGATTCGAGTGGCCGGCGACCCGGTCGCGCTGCCCGCCGACGCCTGGTACCGCCGGCCCGAGGACGGCCGCCGGGTCGTGACCGGCATCGACGCCCTGGTCACGGCCGGCGCCGACACCCTCTCCCTCTACTCCGAACTGGGCGCCCCCTGGGCCCCGCCCAAGGAGGTGAGCCCATGAGGGACGACCGTCGGCCGGGTGCCGCGGACGCTGTCGGGGCCGCCGCCACGCACTTCCGCGTCACTCCCTGCCGACCCCAGACAGAAGAGAGCCGATCGATGAAGAGCAGCATCCGCAGAAGCAGGCGCGCGGCCCTCGCCGTCGCCCTGGGTTCCGTGCTCGCGCTGACCGCCACCGCCTGCGGCGACGGCGGCAGCGGCAGCGCGGGCGGCAAGGGCGGCGAGGGCTCCGGGAAGGGCACGGTCACCTTCTGGGACAACAACGGCGGTGTCCGCACCGACGTGTGGAAGGAGATCATCGCCGACTTCGAGAAGCAGAACCCCGACATCAAGGTCACGTACGTCGGGGTGCCCGCCGCCAGCGTCCAGTCCAAGTACGACACCGCCATCCAGGGCGGCGGCCTGCCCGACGTCGGCGGGGTCACCACCGCGATGCTCGCGGAGGTCGCCGCGCAGGGCGCGCTGGAGCCGCTGGACAGTCGGCTCGCCAAGAGCCCGCTGAAGGGCGAGCTCAACGAGAAGTTCCTGGAGAGCGTCACGGCCGCCGGCGGCGACGGGAAGACGTACTCCGTGCCGACCTCGGCGAACAACGGCACGCTCTGGTACCGGACCGATCTGTTCGCCGCGGCCGAGTTGGACGCGCCGGCCACCTGGACGAACTTCTACGCGGCCGCCGACAGACTCACCGACCAGGCGAAGAACAGGTTCGGGTACACCATCCGGGGCGGCGAGGGCTCCATCGCCCAGGCGCTGGACGCCACGTACGGGCAGAGCGGGATCACCTCCTTCTGGAACGGCGACACGACCACCGTCAACGACCCGAAGAACGTCGCCGCCCTGGAGAAGTACGTCGGGCTGTACAAGAAGGACACCCCGTCCGCCGACGTCAACAACGACTTCACCAAGATGGTCGCGCAGTGGGATTCCGGCACGATCGGGATGCTGAGCCACAACCTCGGTTCCTATGCCGACCACGAGAAGGCGCTGAGCGGGAAGTTCAAGGGCATTCCGAATCCGACGCTGGACGACGGGACCCGGGTGCAGGTCTCCAACCCCGTGGACGGGCTCGGTCTCTTCAAGTCCGGCAAGAACAAGGCCGCCGCCTGGAAGTTCATCGAGTTCGCCGCCTCGCACGAGGCCAACAGCAAGTGGAACGAGTCGGCGGGGCAGGTGCCGGCGAACAACGAGGCGGCGCAGGACGCCTGGGTGCAGGCGTCGGAGCCGACGAAGCTGGCCGCCGAGGCGCTCAACGGGGCGACGACGAAGATCGTGCAGCTTCCCTACTACCTGCCGGACTGGAACACGATTTCCAAGGCCGACAACGAGCCGAACTTCCAGAAGGTGCTGCTCGGGAAAATGACGGCGAAGGAGTTCCTGGACACGCTGGCCGATCAGCTGAACAAGGCCCAGGCGGACTGGAAGAAGAACCACTGAGAGCTCGGCCGGTTTCGGTCCGTGGGGGACTGCGGGTCCGTTGTGGCTGGTCGCGCGGTTCCTCCCCCAGCCTTCGGCCGGGGGTACCCCCAGCGCCCCCAAGACAAAGACCTGAAAGGTGCACCCTTGTGTCCCTTACGCGCAGACAGGTGACTTCCGCGGCTCTTGCCGCCGTTCCTCTCGCCGGTCGGTCGCCCGGCAGGAATCCGAGAACCCTCTACATCGCCGGTGATTCCACCGCCGCCCAGAAATACGCCGACGCGGCTCCGGAGACCGGGTGGGGAATGGCGCTTCCCTTCTTTCTCCGGAAGGAAGTCGGCGTCTCCAACCAGGCCGTGAACGGCCGGAGTTCCAAGAGCTTCGTCGACGAGGGACGGCTGGACGCCATCCTCGCGACCATCCGGCCGCACGATCTGCTGCTCGTCCAGTTCGCGCACAACGACGAGAAGAGCGCCGATCCGACCCGGTACACCGAGCCCTGGACCACGTTCCAGGAGTACCTGCGGAGGTACCTCGACGGCGCTCGGGCGCGCGGTGCCCGGCCCGTGCTCGCCACCCCGGTCGAGCGCAGGAGGTTCGACGCCGACGGCAACGCCGTGCCGACCCACGGCGACTACCCGGCGGCGATGCGTGCGCTGGCCGAGCAGGAGCACGTGGCGCTGCTCGACGTCGAGGCGCTGTCGCTCGCGCTGTGGCAGTCGCTCGGGGCCGAGGCGACCAAGACGTACTTCAACTGGACCGACAGCGAGCAGGACAACACGCACTTCAACCCGCCGGGGGCCATTGCCGTGGCCCGGCTCGTGACGCAGGAGCTGCTGCGCACCCGGGTGCTGGCCCGGCACGACGTCATCCGGCTGCACGAGGACATACCGACGTCCTGGATCACCTGGCCACCCGCATAGCCGAGGAGAACCGCACAGTGCGTACACAGATATGTCATGGACGCGTCATTGGCGCGCTGGCCGGTTGCACGGCTCTCGTCCTGGCCGTGACCGGAACCGCCCAGGCCGCCGCCCCGCACCGGACCGCGCTCGACCGCCAGGTGCTCGCCGCGAACGACGGCTGGGGAGCTGCCACCACCGGGACCACCGGCGGGGCCGCCGCCGACGCCGCACACGTCTACACCGTCACCACCTGGGACGGGTTCAAGGCCGCCCTCGCCGACGGCGGCACCGCGCCGAAGATCATCAGAGTCAGCGGGACGATCGACGCGGACGGGCCGAGCTGCGACTCGTTCGCCGTGCCCGGCTACGACTTCGCCGCCTACCTCGCCACGTACTCGCCCGAGGTCTGGGGCCACTCCACCAACCTCGACAACGAGCCCGACGACAGCCCGGAGGGGCTGCGCCGCGCCTCCGCCGCCGCCCAGGACGCCTACATCAAGGCGTACGTCCCGGCCAACACCACCATCGTCGGCATCGGCAAGGACGCCGGCTTCAAGGGCGCCAGCCTGCAGATCAAGGCCGTCGACAACGTCATCGTCCGCAACCTGAGCTTCGAGAGCCCGCTCGACTGCTTCCCGCAGTGGGACCCGACCGACACCGCCGACGGCAACTGGAACTCCGAGTACGACAGCGCCGTCGTCTACGGGTCCACCCATGTGTGGATGGACCACGACACGTTCACCGACGGGGAACACCCGGACAGCACGCTGCCGTCGTACTTCGGGCGGATCTTCGAGCAGCACGACGGCGAACTGGACATCGTCAAGGGCGCCGACTACGTCACCGCCTCCTGGAACGTCTTCGCGGACCACGACAAGACGATCCTCATCGGCAACAGCGACAGCGCGTCCACCGCGGCCGTCGACCGCGGGCACCTCAAGGTCACCTTCCACCACAACCTGTTCTCCGACCTGGTGGAGCGGGCACCCCGGGTGCGGTTCGGACAGGTCGACTCCTACAACAACCACTTCGTCGCCGAGGACGGCTACGGCTACAGCTACGGCATCGGGATCGAGTCCCAACTCGTCGCCGAACACAACGCGTTCACCCTGCCCGACACCGTCAGGGCGGGCTCGGTCCTGAAGAAGTGGAACGAGTCGACGCTCACCGCCGACGACAACTACGTCAACGGTGAGCCGACGGACCTGATCGCCGTCCACAACGCCCAGATCCCCGCCGAGACCCTCACCGCCGGCTCCACCTGGACGCCGACCCTGCGGACCGAGGTCGACCCGGCGCAGGCCGTGCCACGCATCGTCGACTGCGGCGCGGGCGCCGGCCGCCTGCGCTGACGCGCGTCGCCCGCGGCCGGGGCGCGCACCGGAGTCCGCCCCGGCCCCACCCCCCACGGCAAGGAGTACCGCCACCCCTTTCCCTCCTCAAGGAGCACCCGCATGTCCTCGCTCCACCATCCCCTGTCCAGACGGGGCTTCCTCGCCGCGGGCGCCGGGGCGGGCGCCACGCTCGCCCTGACCGCCCGCCCCGCGCCCGCCGCCGCTCGCCCCTTCGGGCGGTACGGCTCCCCGGAGCGCCGGCGCACCCCGCTGACCCTGTACGTCGACCCGCACGGCCGCGGCGACTTCAGCACCGTCCAGGCCGCCGTCACCGCCGCCACCGGCAGCGGCTGGACGCTGGTCCTCGCCCCCGGCGTCTACCGGGAGACGGTCGCCGTCGACGCCACCCGCACCGAGGCCACCTGGATCGGCGCCGCCGAGAACCCGGGCGCCGTCGTCATCGTGTACGACAACGCGGCCGGCACCCCGAAGCCCGGCGGCGGCACGTACGGCACCACCGGCTCCGCCACCACCACCGTGCAGGCCGACGGCTTCACCGCCCGCTGGATCACCTTCGCCAACGACTGGCTGCGCGCCGACCACCCGGACATCACCGCCACCCAGGCCGTCGCGCTCAAGGTGCAGGGCGACCGCAGCGCCTTCCACCACTGCCGGTTCCTCGGCCACCAGGACACCCTGTACGCCGACTCGACGGCCCTGGGGGCCTTCGCCCGGCAGTACTTCGGGCGCTGCCACGTCGAGGGCGACGTCGACTTCGTCTTCGGGCGGGCCACGGCCGTGTACGAGCGCTGCCGCTTCCGCACCCTGAACCGGACCGACCTGGCGGCCGCCCCGTACGGGTTCGTCCTCGCTCCGTCGACGGCGGCCGCCAACCCGCACGGCTTCCTGGTGAGCCGGAGCCGCATCAGCAGCGAAGCCCCGGACGCCGCCTACAAGCTGGCCCGCCCCTGGGTGCCCAGCTCCGACACCACCGCCCGCCCCTCGCTCGTCGTCCGCGACACGTACCTCGGCGCGGGCATCGACGCCGTCGCGCCCTACACCAACATGTCGGACGCCTTCCCCTGGCAGTCCATGCGGTTCGCCGAGTACCGCAACTCCGGTCCCGGCGCGGCGATCAGCGTCCCCGGGAACCGGCCCCAACTCGGCGCGGAACAGGCCGGGTCCGCGACCCGGCAGGCCTACCTCGGTGACTGGACCCCCTGGCAGGAGTGCTGACATGCCCACCCGACGCGCCTTTCTCGCCGCCGGAGCCGCGGTGGCGGCCACGGGTCCGGGCCCGGCCCTCGCACGCGATCGCCGCACCCTGCACGTCCGGCCCGGCGACTCCGTCCAGGCGGCCGTGGACGCCGTGTCCGGGCCCGGCTGGACGATCGTCGTGCACCCGGGGACCTACCGCGAGGTCGTCGACGTGCCTGCGGACAGGCTCCAGCTGACCCTGCGAGGAGCGAGCCGCGACCCCCGGGCCGCCGTCATCGTCCACGACAACGCCAACGGGACGCAGAGACCGGACGGTTCGGGGACGTACGGCACGGCCGGCTCGGCCACCTTCACCTCGGCGGCGCCCGGACTGGTCGTCCGCGACCTCACCCTCGCCAACGACTGGCTGCGCGCCGACCACCCGGACATCACCGGGACCCAGGCCGTCGCCGCCTGCCTGACCGGGGACCGCACGCACGTCGAGAACGTGCGGCTCCTCGCCCACCAGGACACCCTGTTCGCCGACACCACCGAACTCGGCTCCTTCGGGCGGCAGTTCTTCCACCGCTGTCACATCGAGGGCGACGTCGACTTCGTCTTCGGACGGGCCACCGCGGTGTACGAGCACTGCCACTTCCGCACCCTGCAGCGGGACGTGGCCTTCACCCCCAAGGGCATGGTGTTCGCCCCCTCGACCGCCCGTGCCAACCCGCACGGGTTCCTCGCCGTCCGCTGCCGGTTCTCCTCCGGCGCGGAGGACGGGGCCTACAAGCTGGCGCGCCCCTGGGTGCCGACGTACGAGACCACCGCCTGGCCCTCGCTGGTCGTGCGGGACAGTCTCATCGGCCCCGGGATCGACCCCGTCGCGCCCTGGACGAACATGCGGGACGCCTACCCGTGGCAGTCCATGCGGTTCGCCGAGTACCGCAACTCCGGTCCCGGCGCGGTGATCACCGTCCCCGGGAACCGGCCGCAGCTCACCGCCGCCGAAGCCGCGTCGCACACCCCCGCGACCTACCTCGGCGACTGGCGGCCCCGGCCGCACCACTCCCTCTGATCGACGAAAGGACCCGCACGTCATGCGTCGAATCAGCACCTTCACCGCCGCGCTCGCCGTGACCACGGCGTCGCTCGGCCTCGCCGTGCTCGCCACCCCGGCACACGCGGCGACGGTCGTGGTCAGCAACTCCACCGACCTGTCCAACGCCGTCAAGAACGCCACCGCCAGCACGGTCATCCAAGTCCGCGGCGGCACCTACTACCCGACGGCCACCCTCCAGTCCACCGCCAACGGCACCTCCTCCGCGCCGGTCACACTCACCGCGTACGGCTCGGAGACGGTCAAGATCGACGGCTCCTCGCTCCCCTCCGGCCAGTGGATCTTCAAGCTGACCGCGGACTACTGGAACGTCTCCGACATCACCTTCCAGAACTCCCCGGACAGCGCGGTGGTCTGCCAGTCCTGCACCGGGACGAACTGGAGCAACATCAAGACCATCGACGGCGGCGACTCCGGCTTCACCCTGACCGGGGACGGGACCGTGAACAACACGGTCAGGAACCTCGACTCGTACGGCAACTACGACGCCGCCACGCACGGCCAGAACGCCGACGGCGTCGCCGTCAAGTTCGGCTCCGGCACCGGCAACCTCGTCACCGGGGCCCGGCTGTACAACAACTCGGACGACGGGATCGACCTGTGGTCCTTCTCCTCGCCGGTCACCGTCGAGCACACCTGGTCCTTCGGCAACGGCGTCAACCGCTGGGGCGACTCCGCCTTCGAGGGCAACGGCAACGGCTTCAAGCTGGGCGGCAACGGCGTCACCGTCGCGCATGTCGTCAACAACTCCGCCGCCTGGGGAAACTCCGGCAACGGGTTCACCGAGAACTCCAACACCGGCGCGATCGTCATCAACCGCACCACCGCCTACGCCAACGGCGGCTGGGGCTACTACTTCGCCACCAGCGCGGCCCGGCTCGGCAAGAACCTCGCGGTGGGCAACGGCAGCGGGGCGGTCAGCAAGGGCTCCTCGGTGGTGTCCGCCGGCAACAACTGGGACAGCGGCATCAGCACCCCCGCCTTCAAGTCGACGGACGCCTCGACGACGTACAACGCCCGCCAGTCGGACGGGTCGCTGCCGGCGACCACCTTCCTGACGACGGGGAGCACGACCATCGGGGCGACCATGGACTAGGGCCCGCCTCCTCGGTCACTGCCTGCGCCGGGACCTCCGTGCGGATGTCCCGGCGCATCCGGTCGACCGACCGACCCGCCGACCAGGCACCTGCTAGATGCCGGCCCCGGTGCGGGGACGGCTCCGGGGGCGGACGGTCATCCGCAGGGTGTGCGGCCGCACGGTGAGCCGGGCGACCTGGCGGACGACCTGGCCCTCGGAGAGTTCCAGCCGTACCGAACGCAGCATCGTCGCGAGCGCCGTGACCATCTCGGTGAGGGCGAGACGGTCCCCCATGCACCTGTGCTTGCCGTCCCCGAAGGGCAGGAACGCCCCCGGCGGCAGCTCCTGCGCGGGGTCGGCCCACCGGTCCGGCGAGAAGGCCTGCGGGTCGGGGAAGCGCTCGGGGTCGCGGTGCAGGGCGTGCTGGCAGTAGGCCAGTTCGGTGCCGGCGGGCAGCGTCCACCTGCCGAGCCGGGTCTCCTCGGTGGTGCGGCGGGTGACCAGCCAGCCGGGGTGGTGCAGCCGCAGGGTCTCGGTGATCACCCGGTTCAGGTACGGCAGCCGGGGCACGTCGTCGAAGGCGACCGGCCGGTCACCGAGGACCTCTGCCAGCTCGGCCAGGACCCGGGCCTCGATGTCGGGGTGGCGGGCGAGTTCGTAGAGGGCCCAGGACAGCACCGACGCGGTGGTCTCGGTGCCCGCGACGGCCAGGGTGAGGATCTCGGAGCAGATCTGATGCCCGGTCAGCGGCTCGCCGGTCTCCTCGTCGACGGCGCGCAGCAGCATGGAGAGCATGTCCCCGGTGTCGTGCCCGGAGGCCTGCAGCTCGTCGACGGCGGTGTTGATGGTGGCGCGCACGCCGGCCCTGGCCCGGTCGAAGCGGCGGTTGAAGGGCAGCGGCAGGCGCTCGGCCCAGTCGGGCACCATGATGCGGACGCCCACGTCGTTCAGCACCACCGACAGGTCGCTGCGCAGCCGGCGGAAGACGGCGTCGTCGAGGCTCCCGGCGAACACCGTCCTGGCCAGCATGTCCAGGCTGAGCCCGACCATCGCCTCGCGTACGTCGAGGGTCCGTCCGAGCTGCCAGCCGGCGACCGTGGCCGTCACCTCGCCGCGCATGAGGTCGACGTACCGGCTGATCTCGGTGTGGGCGAACGCCGGTTGCAGCTGGCGGCGTTTGCGTACGTGGTTGCGGCCGACGGCGGTGACGACACTGTCGCCCAGCAACTGGCCCAGCTTGTCGTAGAGCCGGCCCTTGTCGAGGGTGGGCCCCAGGGCCTTGAGCATCTGATGGATCAGGGCCGGGTCCTGGACCACGATGGTGCGCGTCCCGGGTTGCAGGACGATCTCGACGAGTGGCTCCCGCGTCTCGCGCAGCGAGTCGATGAAGCCGAGGTTGTCGCGCATCTTCAGCGCGTGACCGATGAACGGAAACGATCCTGCGGCTCGGGGTATGGGGGGAGGCGCGGTGGACGTCACGGGTCATCCCTTCGCGGCAATCATGGGCGCCCCTATGACTTCCCTGAGCCTTCCGCGACGCAATCCTGTCGTGAACGTGTCCTGTACCACGTGGCACGAGCCGGAAGCGCACCCCACCGCCCCCATGTCCCGCGCCTGCACGACGTCCCCGGCCCGGCCGGACCGCTCCGGCCGTTGTCCGTACGGGTGGTGAGTATCGATCGGATAACACGCTCGCCGAATTCCGTGTGATGCGCGTAGACATGGCGTGACCTGGTGCGACACCCACCCAACTCAGACGCGGAGATTCCATGCGGAAATCACTTAGAGCGGTCGCTGCCATCGCTGCATGTGCGCTCGCCGGCGGTGCCCTCTACGGCGCCGGTGCCGCCACGGCCGGCCAGTCGACCGCGAACTCCACCCACGAGCCGTACAACATCGGGCTCCTGGTGAAGGACATCGACACCTACTACGGCACCGCCGCCGACGCCAACGGCGTCTACCAGGCCTCGCCGACCAGCCCGTACGCCAAGGACCTGGCGCGCATCGACGCGGACGCCAAGCGCTACATCGACCGGGCCGCGCGCAAGGCGCACCGCAAGGGCGAGAAGCCCGCGGTCGTCTTCGACATCGACGACACGCTGCTGCTCAGCCTGGACTACGAGAAGCGCTACAACTACACGTACAACAGCGCCACCTGGGCGGCCTACGTCAACAAGGCCGACCGTCCGGGCGTCTTCGGCAGCGCCGAGCTCGTCCAGTACGCGGCGAAGGCGGGCGTGGAGGTCTTCTACAACTCCGGCCTCAGCGAGGCGCAGCGGACCGCCGCGGTCGAGAACCTGAAGAAGATCGGCGCCGACGTCAACCTCGACAGCGCGCACATGTTCCTCAAGGACGCTGCCAACCCGCCGTCGTACCTGAGCGGTTGCGCCACCGCGGGCAGCTGGACCTGCACGACCGTGCAGTACAAGTCCGGCACCCGCAAGCACATCGAGAAGGACCTCGGGTACGACATCGTCGCCAACTTCGGCGACCAGTACTCGGACCTGGACGGCGGCCACGCGGACCGCACCTACAAGCTGCCGAACCCGACGTACTTCGTGTCGTAACCGGGAGGGACGGCAACCCTTTCCGGTCACGGCGGCGACTGGGAGACAGAAACGGGCCGGGGCGGCCCCTCCGGCCCGTTTCGCTCCCACGTCGGACACGTCCAGCACGTACAGCACGTCAAGGACGCCAAGGAAAGGAACGGCCCGTGCGCTTCAGCACCGGACGCCACCGCAGGACGCGTACCCTCTCGATCGCCGCGGCGGTGGCCGTCGCCGCGGGGGCGTCGGGCGTCTACCTCGGCCTGTCGAACGGCGGTGCCCAGGCCGCCACCAGCACCGTCACCGTCTCCACCACCGCCCAGCTGGAGTCGGCCGTGGCGAACGCCGCCGCCGGTACCGTCATCCAGGTGCGCGCGGGCACCTACTCCCCGACCGCCACCCTCAAGTCCACGGCGAGCGGCACGAGTTCCAACCGCATCACGCTCAAGGCGTACAGCGGCGAGAAGGTGCGGATCGACGGCTCCAAGCTGCCCGCCGGGCAGTGGCTGACCGGGATCTACGGCAGCTACTGGACCGTCCAGGACCTCACCTTCCAGAACTCCCCGGCCCAGGGCTTCGTCGTCACCTCCTCCACGGGCGGGATCTTCAGCAACCTCGTCACCGCGGACAACGGCGACTCCGGATTCACGCTGCGCGGCGACAACACCGTGAACAACCTCGTCCAGAACCTGGACAGTTACGGGAACTACGACAAGTCCGGGCACGGGCAGAACGCCGACGGCATCGCCATCAAGTTCGGCTCGGGCACCGGCAACAAGGTGACCGGCGCGCGCCTGTACGACAACTCGGACGACGGCCTCGACCTGTGGCAGTTCTCGTCGCCCGTCAGGATCGAGCACAGCTGGGCCTTCGGCAACGGCAAGAACCGGTGGAACGACTCCGCGTTCGAGGGCAACGGCAACGGGTTCAAGCTGGGCGGCGGGGGCGTCGCCGTCGCGCACGTCGTCAACGACGACGCGGCCTGGGACAACACGCTGAACGGGTTCACCGAGAACTCCAACACCGGGGCGATCGTCCTCAACCGCAACACCGCCTACGCGAACGCCCAGGCCGGGTTCTTCTTCGAGACCGGCAAGGCGCGGCTGGCGCGGAACCTGGCGGTGGGCAACGGGGGCGGGGCGGACAAGCTGGGGTCCAGGGCGGTGTCGGCGGCGAACAGCTGGGACGGCGGGGTGAGTGTGCCGGCGTTCAGGTCGACGGATGCGACGTCCGCGTACGCGGCGCGGCCGACGAGTGGAGCGTTGCCGGTGACGGTGTTTCTGACCACCGGGTCCACGGTCATCGGATCCACCATGAACTGACGGGTGCGTCGCGGGGTGCGCGGCCGTCGGGGCTGGTCGCGCAGTTCCTCCCCCAGTCTTCGACCGGGGGTGCCCCCAGCGCCCCTGAAGGGCGCGGAGAGGTGCTGTTTCCCTATGAGTCGCCGTCGGCTGTCGTGTGCGTCGCGAAGCCGCCCGTCACCGCGTACTGCTTGCCCGCCGCCGTGCCCGTGATCGTGTAGCTGTCGTTCTTCGCGTCGCGGCCGCCCTGCTGGTGGTTGTACTGGCCCGCGAAGACCCACTCGCCGACGGCGACCCTGCTGCCGGGCTTGAGCGTCCACGTGTAGACGAGGAAGCCGCCCTGTTCGGCGACCGACTGGGTGAAGTCGGTCTCCGGCAGGGAGCGCCAGGCCCCGGCGTCGGACACCCCACCGGTCTGGGCCACCTTCAACCGCACCGTGAGTGCGGTCAGTTGCGCGGAGGTCTTCAGGGTCACGTCGGACTGTGCCCAGAAGTCGTTGCTGTGCGGGTCCACCGAGCCGTCCGACCAGAGCGGGCCGTCCTGCTCGCCCTCGGCGACGGGGGCCGCGGGGGTGGCGGAGGCCTTCGGGGTCGGCGAGGGCGTCGAACTCGCCCGGGGGGACGGGTGGGCCGGGGGCGCGCTGGGGGCCGGCGGGGCGGCCGTACGGGACGGGGGGCGGCTGGTGGCGTCCGGGGACGCGGAGGGCGTGGGGGACACCGCGACCGTCTTCTCGGTGGGCGGGTCCTGCACGGCCGAGGCGACCGCGTAGCCGCCGATGCCGAGGACCGCGGCGACCGCGGCCGTGGCGCCGACCACCCGGACCCAGCCGAACACGGGCGGAAGGGTGGCGCGATGGTCCGGGCGGTCCTGTGCGGCCATGCCCCGCTCGACCCGGGCCAGGATGCGGGCGCGGTCCGGTTCGTGCGTCTCGGCCGCCTCGTGCAGCCGGGCGCGCAGCTCGTCGTGCACGTCCTGCTGCCTCATCGCTTCCTTCCTCCGCTCTCACCGGTCCGCGGCACCATCGCCGCGTGCACCCGCTGCGGAACACCCTGGGAGTCGCCCAGCAGCCGCTGCAGCTCCGCCATGCCCTTCGACGTCTGGCTCTTAACGGTACCCACCGAGATCCCCAGGGCGAGTGCGGTGTCCTTCTCCGACAGGTCGAACGCGTGCCGGAGCACCACGCACGCCCGCTTGCGGAACGGCAGCCGGGCCAGCGCCCCCTGGACGTCGACCACTCCGGCGACGTCCGGGTTCTCGGTGGTCTCCTCGCGGTGCGACCAGAACAGGGCGATACGGCGCCGCTCGCGCACGGCGCTGCGGATGCGGGTGCGGGCCAGGTTGGCGACGACGCCCCGGGCGTAGGCCACCGGGTGGTCGGCGGCCCGCACCCGGTCCCAGCGGTGCCACAGCGCCAGCAGGGCGTCGGCGGCCAGGTCGTCGGCGGCGTCCGCCTCACCGGTCAACAAGTGGGCGAGACGCGAGAGTTCGGCGTAGTGGCGTTCGAAGAAGGCATGGAACTCCACGGAGGCGGCGTCGTCGACGACTGTGCCCACGGGTGACCTCTTCTGTCAGGGAATCTGTGTCATGTAGATGACATGAGACGGCTTGCACGGATCCGGAGGAACGTTCCGGCGAGATCCGGAGCGTAGCAGTGATCATTTCGTGTACGTCGTACGGGGGTTCGATGTGTCTCGTGCGAAGGGCCGGACGCGGTGTGGTCCACCGAACCACACCGAGCCCGATTACGTAACACGGGGAAAACCTGAAACCGGTGCGACGCGGGAACAATCCAGCCAGCATCCGCACACGCACGCTCAGGGGACGAGGAGTTCGACCATGTCCGAGACGCAGAAGGCGGCCCGGCCGCAGGGGGCCGCGCCACCTGCCGGGAACGGCGTCGACCGGTTCTTCAGGATCTCCGAACGGGGATCCACCTTCGGCCGGGAGATACGCGGCGGCTTCGCCACGTTCTTCACCATGGCCTACATCCTTGTCCTGAACCCCATCATCCTCGGCAGCGCCAAGGACAAGTTCGGCCACACCCTCGACACCGGCCAACTCGTCACCGCCACCGCACTGGTGGCCTGCGTGATGACGGTCGTCATGGGCGTCGGCGGCAACCTGCCGCTCGCGATCGCGGCCGGACTCGGCCTCAACGCCGTCGTGGCCTTCCAGCTCGCGCCGCTGATGAGCTGGTCCGACGCGATGGGCCTGGTCGTCCTCGAGGGCCTGCTGATCTGCGTGCTGGTCCTGACCGGCCTGCGCGAGGCGATCATGAACGCCATCCCGCAGCAGCTGAAGCAGGCCATCGGCGTCGGCATCGGCCTGTTCATCGCGTTCATCGGCTTCGTCGACGCGGGCTTCGTCAGCCGGATCCCGGACGCGGCCGACACCACCGTGCCGGTGCAGCTCGGCGCCGTCGGACGGCTCACCGGCTGGCCCGTGCTCGTCTTCTGTGCCGGCGTGCTCCTGACCATCGCGCTGGTCGCGCGGAAGGTGAAGGGCGCGATCCTGATCAGCATCGTCACGATGACCCTGGTGGCGATCGTCATCAACTCCGCCGCCGACATCAAGAGCTGGGGCCTGACCACGCCGAAGATCCCCGACAAGGTCGTGGGCACGCCCGACTTCGGGCTCATCGGCCACTTCAGCCTGTTCGGCGGCTTCGGCAAGGCCGGCGTCCTCACCGCCGTACTGCTCGTCTTCACCCTGATCCTGTCCGACTTCTTCGACGCCATGGGCACGATCGTCGGCATCAGCGCGGAGGCCGGGCTGCTCGACGAACAGGGGCAGGTGCCGGGCATCGGGCGGGTGCTCTTCATCGACGGCGCGGCGGCGGTGGCCGGCGGGCTCGGCTCGGCCTCCTCCAACACGGCGTACATCGAGTCGGCGGCGGGGGTGGGCGAGGGGGCCCGCACCGGCTTCGCCAACCTGATCACCGGCGGCATGTTCGGCCTGGCGCTCTTCCTGACCCCGCTGCTCACCATCGTCCCGCTGCAGGCGGCGGCGCCCGCGCTGATCGCCGTGGGCTTCCTGATGATGACCCACGTCAAGCACATCGACTGGGACAGGTACGAGATCGCCATCCCGGCGTTCCTGACGATCGCCGCGATGCCGTTCACCTACTCCATCACCGACGGCATCGGGGCGGGGTTCCTGGCGTACGTCGTGATCAAGGCGGTGCTGGGGAAGGCGAAGGAGGTCAACTGGCTGCTGTGGGCCGTGTCGGCGCTGTTCCTGGTGTACTTCGCGATCGATCCGGTGGAGCAGGTGCTGGGTGTGAAGTAGGGGCGGGGCGCGAGGGTGCGTGGTCGGCCGCGGGTTCGTCGTGGCTGGTCGCGCCCGCGCGGCGGTAGCCGCAAATCGACTACCGCCCCGCGCCCCTGACGGGCGCTTCAGGTCGGGGCGTTACTTCAGAGCCGCCTCCATCATCGCCTTCGCCACCGGCGCCGCCAGGCCGTTGCCGCTGACCTCCGACCGGGCCGCGTCCGACTGCTCGACCATCACCGCCACCGCGACCTCCTTGCCGGTGCTGTCGGACTTGCCGTACGACGTGAACCAGGCGTACGGCGTCTTGCTGTTGTTCTCACCGTGCTGGGCGGTGCCCGTCTTGCCGCCGACCGTCACCCCGTCGATGAGCGCGTTCGTACCCGTGCCCTGCTTGACGACCGTCTCCATCGCGGACTGCAGCTGTTCCGCGGTCGAGGAGCTGACGATCTCCGTGCTGCTCGTGTCGTCGTCGTAGTTCTTCAGCACGTCGCCGCCGCTGTCGGTGATCTGCGAGACCATATGCGGGGAGACCAGCTTGCCGCCGTTGGCTATGGCGGCCGACACCATGGCCATCTGGAGCGGGGTCGCCGTGACGTCGAACTGGCCGATGCCGGAGAGGCCGGTCTGGGCCTTGTCCATGTCCGACGGGTAGACGCTGGCGTAGGCCCGCACCGGCACGTCCTGCTGCTGGTCGTTGAAGCCGAACTTCTCGGCCATCGCCCGCACCTTGTCCTGGCCCAGGTCGACGGCCATCTTGCCGAAGACGTTGTTGCAGGAGTACTGGAGAGCCACCCGGATCGGGGCGTTCTCGCAGGGCGCGGACGTGCTCTCGTTCCGCAGCGGGGTCGTGGTGCCGGGCAGGGTGTACGGGTTGGGGCTGTCGGTCTTGGTGTCGACGTTCGCGTAGAGGCCGTCCTCCAGGGCCGCCGCCGCGACCACCAGCTTGAACGTCGAACCCGGCGGCAGCGGCTGGCGCAGCGCCCGGTTGGTGAGCGGCTTGTCGCTGTCGGCGTTCAGCTTCTTCCAGGCCGTACCGGCGGTGTTGGCGTCGGTGAGCGAGGAGGGGTCGTACGACGGTGTCGACACGACCGCGAGGATCTTTCCGGTCTTCGGGTCGATCGCGACGGCGCCGCCCTTCTTGTCGCCGAGCGCCTGGTACGCCGCCTTCTGGACGGCCGGGTCGATCGTCGTGATCACGTTGCCCGGTTCGGCGCGCTCGCCGGTGACCGTGTCCATGACGGTCTTGAGCCGGGTGTCGGTGCCGTTGAGCAGGTCCTGGTAGATGCCCTCCAGCTGGGTCGGGGCGTAGGCCTGTGAGGCGTAGCCCGTCACCGCCGCGTACAGCTTGCCGTTCGTGTACGTGCGCTTGTACTTGAGGTCGCTGTTGCTCAGGGTCTGTGCCGAGCCGGTGATCGACTCACCGGCCACGATGATGTTCCCGAGCGGCTGCGAGTACGTCTCGATGGCGTTGCGCCGGTTGTTGGTGTTGTCCGCGAGGGCCTGGCCGTCGTAGAACTGCACCCATGTCGCCCTGACCAGCAGAGCGAGCACGAGCAGCAGCGCGAAGACGGACGCCCGCCTGATCGTCTTGTTCATCCCGCTCAGACAGACGAGCGAAAGCGGGGTGTGCGTTCCCGGTCGGCCGCATTCTCATCGCCCGCTCATGCGGGCCGCCGGGCCGCCGCCGGGGTCAGAGCCGCCGGGTGGCCAGTGTCAGGCGGTCCCGCGCGTCGAACAGGGCGTCCTTGATCATCTGCTCGTGGCCGGGGGTGAGGCGGGCCACCGGGACCGAGCAGCTGATCGCGTCGCGGGCCGGGGTGCGGTAGGGGATCGCCACCCCGAAGCAGCGCAGCCCCAGCGTGTTCTCCTCGCGGTCGATCGCGAAGCCCTGCTCGCGGATCTGGTGCAGCTCCTCGATGAGCTTCTCGCGGTCGGTGAGGGTGTGCTCGGTGAGCGCAGGCAGCGTCTCCGGCAGCAGCTTGCGGACCTGCTCGTCGGTGTGGGTGGCGAGCAGCGCCTTGCCGAGCGAGGTGGAGTGCGCGGGCAGCCGGCGGCCGACCCGGGTGAAGGGGCGCAGGTAGTGCTGCGACTGGCGGGTGGCGAGGTAGACCACGTTCGTGCCGTCGAGGCGCGCCAGGTGGATGGTCTCCGTGGTGTCGTCGGAGAGCCGGTCCAGGGTCGGCCGGGCCGCCGCGACCACCTCGTCGCCGTCGATGTACGACGTGCCGACCAGCAGTGCCCGCACCCCGATGCCGTACCGGGTGCCGGTCGCGTCCGTCTCCACCCAGCCCAGCTCCACCAGGGTGCGCAGCAACATGTAGAGGCTGGACTTGGGATACCCGACGGCCTCCTGGACGGCCGCGAGGGAGTGCATACCGGGCCGGCCGGCGAAGTACTCCAGCAACTCCACGGTCCGCACCGCGGACTTGACCTGTGCCCCGCCGCCTGTCTCGCCTGCCGACATCGCCCTTGACCCCTTCGTTGGACGAGAAACCGAGGTTATAGTCTCCAACAGCATATTCATCATCAGAGACAGCGTTCAGTATATCGAACGTCGCTGGTGAACGACCCGGATATGACCTGAATATGACCCGGATACTGCGGCAGAACGCAATCATGGAGGGACCCGCGGTGGCAGCAGCACCAGTCTGGAGCGTCGACCCGCGCACCGGGAAGCAGCGTGAACAGGTTGCGGTGGAGGCCACAGCCGAGGAGGTCGACGCCGTCGCCACGGCCGCGCACGCCGCCCGCGGCTCCCTCGCCGACCGCACGGTCCGCGCGGCCTTCCTGCGCTCGGCCGCCGCCGGACTCGACGCGGCCAAGGACCGGCTGGTCGAGACCGCCGACGCGGAGACCGCGCTCGGCCCCGTCCGGCTGACCGGGGAACTCGCCCGTACCGTCTACCAGCTGCGGGCGTTCGCGGACATCGTCGACGAGGGCGCCTTCCTCGACGTCATCATCAACCACCCCGACGCCACCGCCACCCCGCCGATCCCGGACCTGCGCCGCTACAAGGTCCCGCTGGGCGTCGTCGCCGTCTACTCGGCCTCCAACTTCCCCTTCGCCTTCTCCGTCGCCGGCGGCGACACCGCGAGCGCGCTGGCCGCCGGGAACCCGGTCGTCGTCAAGGCCCACCCCGACCACCCGGCCCTGTCCGAACTGGTCGCGAAGGTGCTGCGCCGGGCCGCGGCCGGACACGGCATCCCCGAGGCCGTGGTCGGTCTCGTGCACGGCTTCGAGGCCGGCATCGAGCTGATCAGGCACCCGCTGATCGCCGCCGCGGGCTTCACCGGTTCCGTCCGGGGCGGGCGCGCGCTCTTCGACGCGGCCGCCGCGCGTCCGGTGCCGGTCCCCTTCCACGGCGAGCTGGGCTCCCTGAACCCGGTCCTCGTCACCGAGGCCGCGGCCACCGAGCGGGCCGAGGAGATCGGCACCGGGCTCGCCGGGTCGATGACCATGGGCGTCGGGCAGTTCTGCGTGAAGCCGGGTCTGGTGCTGGTGCCGGCCGGTGCCGCCGGTGACGGCCTGGTCAAGTCCCTCACGGACGCGGTCAGCAACACCGACGCGGGCGTGCTGCTCGACCACCGGATGCGGGACAACTTCGTCGCCGGGGTCGCCGAGCGCACCGGACTCCCCGACGTGGAGAGCCCGGTGACGCCGGGCGCGGGCGGCGAGCACACCGTGAGCGCCGGGTTCCTGACGGTACCGGCGGCCCGGCTCGCCGAGGCCGGGGCGTACGACCTGCTCCTGGAGGAGTGCTTCGGGCCGGTGACCGTGGTGGTCCGCTACGAGGACCGGGGTGAGGCGGCGGCGGTGCTGTCCCGGCTGCCGGGAAACCTCACGGCGACGGTGCACGTCTCCGCCGAGGAGGCCGCGGGGGAGGGACTGGGGGCGGAGATCCTGGCGGAGCTGACGCCGCTGGCGGGCCGCGTGCTGGTGAACGGGTGGCCGACGGGGGTCGCCGTGGCCCCGGCCCAGCATCATGGCGGGCCCTACCCGGCCACCACCTCCACGTCGACCTCCGTGGGCGGTACGGCCATCGAGCGGTGGCTGCGGCCGGTGGCCTACCAGGGCGCGCCCGCCGCTCTGCTGCCGGCCGAGTTGAAGGACGAGAACCCGCTGGGGCTTCCCCGGCGGTTCAACGGGGTGCTGGAGCGGTAGCGCCGTGGGGGTGCGGGGCTCGTCGGCGACTGCGGGTGCTCCGTGGTTGCCCACGACGTTCCCCGCGCCCCTCCGGGGCGCGTGCACCTGACACAATCCGACCATGGACGTCGAACTTCCCGAACTTCCCTTTCCCCTCCGTACCTACGGGCCCGACGGGCACTGGTTCCACGAGGAGGGGGTGCTCACCGGGTGGGCCGGGGCCCGGCAGGACCGGTTCGTGTCGCCCACCGGGGAGGCGCTGGACCCCGCCTCGGACGCACCCCGGCTGCTGGGGGCGCCCGAAGGGGACTTCCAGCTGATCGCCCGGGTCACCGTCGGGTTCGGTGCCGCCTTCGACGCCGGTGTGCTGTACGTGCACGTCGGCGACCGGGCCTGGGCCAAGCTCTGTCTGGAGAACTCCCCGGACGTGCCCACCGTCTGCACGGTGGTCACCCGGGGGCACTCGGACGACGCCAACGCCTTCACCGTGGAGGGGAGTTCGGTCTGGCTGCGGATCAGCCGGACCGGCCGGGCATTCGCCTTCCACGCCTCCCGGGACGGCAAGAAGTGGGTCTTCGTGCGGCTCTTCACCCTCGGCGGCGAGAAGGAGACCGAGGGCGCGCTGGTCGGCTTCATGACCCAGTCGCCGATGGGGGAGGGGTGCGTGGTGACCTACGACCACATCGAGTTCAGGCCCGACTGGCCGGCCGACCTGCGCGACGGAAGCTGAGGGCGAAGCTCCCCACGGGGCGCTCCGCTCCGCCGGCTCGGAACCGGCGCGGACCCGGGCTCGTCCTCTGGTGCATGATCAGTGACCGTGTGAAAGGGCTGCGGGTGATCCGTACCGCGCTGTCCGCCGAGGCGGAGACCATCGCCGCGCTGCACCACCGGGCCCGGTCGACGTACTACCCGGACGGCCTCCCGGACGACGGTGTCGACTGGACGGCCGCCTGGCGCGGCGCCGTCGAGCGGCCGGACGGGCAGGTGCTGTGCGTGGTGGAGGCGGGGGCGGTCATCGGGGTCGCCTCGTTCCGCACCCCGGAGGGCGCCGGTGCCGAAACGGTCAAGCTGTTCCAGTTCCACGTCGACCCCGGGCACTGGCGGGCCGGGGTCGGCACCGCCCTGCACGCCGCCTGTCTGGAGCAGTGGCGGGCCGAGGGCAGACGGACCGCGGTGCTGGACGTGCACGTGGACAACCGGCGGGCCCAGGCCTTCTACGCCCGCCAGGGCTGGGTGCCGGACCCGGACTACCGGCCTGCCGAGGGGGACCACCACCTGTACCTGCGGTACGCGGTGGGCGGGGGCCGAGGGGAATGAAGGGGTCTGTTTGAAGGTTCAGGCAGTTGCAAGACTTCCGGTCGCTACCTGGAGAGCCGAGAACATGCGCGTCGAGATCTGGTCCGATATCGCTTGCCCCTGGTGCTATGTCGGAAAGGCGCGCTTCGAGAAGGCGCTCGCCGCATTCCCGCACCGCGACGACGTCGAGGTCGTGCACCGCTCCTTCGAGCTGGACCCCGGCCGGGCCAAGGACGACGTCCAGCCGGTGCTGGCCATGCTCAGCAAGAAGTACGGCATGAGCGAGGCCCAGGCCCAGGCGGGCGAGGAGAACCTGGGAGCGCAGGCCGCCGCCGAGGGTCTCGAGTACCGGACCCGGGGCCGCGACCACGGCAACACCTTCGACATGCACCGGCTGCTGCACTTCGCCAAGGAGCAGGGCCGCCAGGACGAGCTGGTCCAGATCCTCTACCGGGCGAACTTCGCCGAGGAGCGGTCCCTCTTCAGCGAGGGCGAGGACCGGCTCGTGGAGCTGGCCGTGGAGGCCGGGCTGGACGCGGCGGCCGTGCGCGCGGTCCTCGCCGACCCCTCCCGGTACGCCGACGAGGTCCGCGCCGACGAGCGCGAGGCCGCCGAGCTCGGTGCGAACGGAGTGCCGTTCTTCGTCCTCGACCGGAAGTACGGGGTCTCGGGGGCCCAGCCCGCCGAGGTGTTCACGCAGGCGCTCACCCAGGCCTGGGGCGCGCGTTCGCCGCTGAAGCTGATCGACGAGGGCGGCGCGGAGGCCTGCGGGCCGGACGGGTGCGCGGTCCCGCAGCACTGAGAAGGGCCAGGTCAGGGGCTTCGTATAAGCATCGCTTGGTGGATCCCCGTAGAAATCCGCAATGGACGGGGGGTTCACCGGGCCGCAGAGTGGACGCATGGAGACCACGGAGACGTTCGAGAGCCTCGTCCGCGCCGAGTTCGCCCCGAAGACCATCTACCTCAACACGGCCGGCAACAGCCTGCTGCCCGCCCGCACCGTGGCCGCCCTGCACGAGGCGGCGCTGCTGCGGGCCGAGGGCCGGCCGCTGACCCCGCTGTACGAGGACGTGGAGGCGTGCCGGGCTGCCTACGCCCGGCTCGCCGGCGTCCCGGCGACCCGGGTCGCGGCGGGCGCCTCGGTCGCCGCGCACTCCGGCGTGATCGCCGCCTCGCTGCCGGCCGGCGCCGAAGTCCTCACCGCCGAGGACGACTTCACCTCCGTACTGAACCCGTTCCACGTCCGCGGCGACCTCAAGGTCCGCGCGGTGCCGCTGGAGCGCATCGCGGACTCCGTCCGTCCGGACACCGCCCTCGTCGCGGTCAGCGCGGTCCAGTCGGCGGACGGCCGGCTCGCCGACCTGCCCGCGCTGCGTGAGGCCGCCCGCGCCCACGGGGCCCGCACCTACGTCGACTTCTCCCAGGCCGCCGGCTGGCTGCCGATGGACGCCGACGCCCACGACTTCACCGCGTCCGTCTCCTTCAAGTGGCTGCTCGGCCCGCACGGCGTGGCCTTCCTCGTGCTCCCCGAGGACTTCGGCGGGCTGAGCCCGCTGCTCGCGGGCTGGGTCGCGGGCGAGGAGCCGTGGGACAGCTGCTACGGCCCGGTCGCCGAACTCGCCCACTCCGCCCGGCGGTTCGACCTCACCCACGCCCTGTTCACGTTCGCCGGCCTGCGCCGCTCGCTCGACCTGATCGAGGAACTCGGCCTGCCCGCCGTGCACGCCCACGACGTGGGCCTCGCCGACCGGTTCCGGGCCGGGCTCGCGGCCCTCGGGCACGAGCCGGTGCCCGCCCCCGGCTCGGCGATCGTCTCGGTCCCCGGGCTCGGCGGCCGCCAGCCCGAACTGAGCCGGGCCGGCATCGAGGTCTCCGACCGTGCGGGCAACCTCCGCGCGGCCTTCCACCTCTTCAACACGCCCGCCGACGTGGACCGCCTGCTCGACGCCCTCGCGGGCTGACCCCGGCGGCCCCGCCCGCTCAGGTCCGCGCCGCGGTTCCCCGGGCCCAGGTCGGCCTCCACCAGCACCGCCCGCCGGTCCGCCGGGTACGGCCGCTGCCGGACCCGGCTGGCCTGCTGCGGCCGCTGGGGCATCCTGGTCACCGTGGAAGGGGGGCGGATCAGGTCGCGTACTGCCCGTGAACACCCGCGGCGGCCGGTGGCAGCCGTACGCGGCCGGACCCGCCGCCCTTTCCGGGGGAGGCGGGTCCGGCCGCGTTACGGGGCCTTGCACGCCGGGTCCGGAGTGTGGTCCCACGACACCTCGCGGGCCCGGCGTGCGTCTGTGTTCTGCCCGGTCAGCCCTGGTGCGGGATCACCGGATGGGGGTGAAGTCCCGGGCCCCGACGAACTCCGGCCGGCGCACCGGCGCCGCGAACGGCTCCACCGCCGTGTTCTCCACGCTGTTGAACACGATGAAGACGTTGCTGCGCGGGAACGGCGTGATGTTGTCGCCGGAGCCGTGCATGCAGTTGCAGTCGAACCAGGTCGCCGACCCGGCCCTGCCGGTGAACAGCCTGATGCCGTGCCGCGAGGCCAGTTCCGTCAGCGCCTCGTCCGACGGGGTGCCCGCGTCCTGCATCTGCAGCGACTTCTTGTAGTTGTCCTCGGGCGTGGCGCCGGCGCAGCCCAGGAACGTCCGGTGCGAGCCCGGCATGATCATCAGGCCGCCGTTGGTGTCGTGGTTCTCGGTCAGGGCGATCGAGACGGACACCGTGCGCATGTTCGGCAGGCCGTCCTCGGCGTGCCAGGTCTCGAAGTCCGAGTGCCAGTAGAAGCCGCTGGCGCCGAACCCCGGCTTGACGTTGATCCGGGACTGGTGGACGTACACGTCCGAGCCGAGGATCTGCCGGGCCCGGCCGACCACCCGCTCGTCGCGCACCAGGTTCGCGAACACCTCGCTGATCCGGTGCACCTCGAAGACGGACCGGATCTCCTTGGACGTCGGCTCCACGATCGAGCGTTCGTCGGCCCGGATCGCCGGGTCGGTGATCAGCCGCTCCAGCTCCCGCCGGTACACGGCGACCTCGTCGTCCGCGATGAGCTGGTCGACGGTGAGGAAGCCGTCGCGCTCGAAGGCCTCCAGCCGGTCGGTGGCGATCGGGCCGGGCGCGCCGGGCGCCGACCAGACGACCGGGTCCTTGCGGGGGACGGCGACCTCGGCGGGGCCGCGGCTCGGGTAGAGGTCGGTGATGGTGGTCATGGTCAGCCCTCCTCCGTCAGCAGGGGATAGACGCCGTTCTCGTCGTGGTCCTCCCGGCCGGTGACCGGCGGGTTGAACACGCAGACGCAGCGGAAGTCCTCCTTGACGCGCAGCGAGTGCCGCTCGTGCCCGTCGAGGAGGTACATGGTCCCGGGGGTGATCGTGTAGGACGTCCCGGTCTCGTGGTCGGTCAGCTCGGCCTCGCCCTCGACGCAGACGACGGCCTCGACGTGGTTGGCGTACCACATCGTCGTCTCGGTGCCCGCGTAGAGGATCGTCTCGTGCAGCGAGAAGCCGACCCGCTCCTTCGCGAGGACGATGCGCTTGCTCTCCCAGGTCCCGGACGCGGACTTCACATGCCGGTCGGTGCCTTCGATCTCCTTGAACGAACGGACGATCACGGTGGTGTACAGCCTCCTTGGTTGTGATCCGGTCAGACGGTTTCGCGGACGGCGCGGGCGAGGATGCTCAGCCCCTCGTCCAGTTCGTCCGGGGTGACGGTCAGGGCGGGCAGCAGCTTGACGACCTCGCTCTCCGGCCCCGACGTCTCGATGAGCAGCCCGAGTTCGAAGGCGCGCTTGGCGATCCGCCCGGCCCGCTCCTTGTCGTGGAACTCCAGGCCCCACACCAGGCCCCGCCCCCGGTACTCGCGCACGTCGGCCAGGTTCTCCTCGACGATCGCGATGAGTCCCTGCTCGACCTGCTCGCCCTTGGCCCGGGTCTGCTTCTCCATCGCCGGGCCGTCGGTCCAGTAGCTCTCCAGGGCGGCGGCCGCGGTGACGAAGGCGGGGTTGTTGCCGCGGAAGGTGCCGTTGTGCTCGCCCGGTTCCCACACGTCCAGTTCGGGCCGGAACAGGCACAGCGACATCGGCAGTCCGTAGCCGCTGATGGACTTGGACACGGTGACGATGTCCGGGACGATCCCCGACTCCTCGAAGGAGAAGAAGGCACCGGTGCGTCCGCAGCCCATCTGGATGTCGTCGACGATCAGCAGCATGTCCTGCCGCTCGCAGAGCGCCTTGAGGGCGCGCAGCCACTCGGGCCGGGCGACGTTGATGCCGCCCTCGCCCTGCACGGTCTCCACGATCACCGCGGCCGGCTTGTTCAGCCCGGACCCCTGGTCCTCCAGCAGCCGCTCGAACCACAGGAAGTCCGGCACGGTCCCGTCGAAGTAGTTGTCGAACGGCATCGGTGTCCCGTGCACCAGCGGCACCCCGGCCCCGGCCCGCTTGAACGCGTTGCCGGTGACGGCGAGCGAGCCGAGGGACATCCCGTGGAAGGCGTTGGTGAACGACACGATCGCCTCGCGCCCCTTCACCTTCCGGGCGAGCTTGAGCGCCGACTCGACGGCGTTCGTCCCCGTCGGCCCCGGGAACATGACCTTGTACGGCAGCCCGCGCGGTCGCAGCACCAGGTCCTGGAACGTCTGCAGGAACGACCGCTTGGCCGTGGTCGACATGTCGAGGCCGTGGGTGACGCCGTCCCGTTCCAGGTAGTCGAGCAGCGCCCGTTTCAGTACGGGGTTGTTGTGGCCGTAGTTGAGTGACCCGGCGCCGGCGAAGAAGTCGAGGTATGCGTGGCCGTCCTCGTCGTACATGCGGCTGCCCCGGGCCCGGTCGAACACGGTCGGCCAGCTGCGGCAGTAGCTGCGGACCTCGGACTCCAGGGTCTCGAAGACGCTGAGGTCGGGCTGGGTGATGGTCACGGCGGGGCTCCTCAGTGCGATGTGGGGGTCAAGGGGCCTATGCGGTACAGGACTTCGGGGTGGTGCGGACCGTCGGGGAACTCGCCGGCCTCGAACAGCACGGTGCGCTCGACGGCGGCGCCGTGCCGGGCGGCGAACGAGGTGAACAGGCGCTCGGAGGCGGTGTTGCCGGGCGTGATGGTGGTCTCGACGGCGGTGAGCGGCCGGTCGGCCGCCACCCGTGCGGTGAGCCCGTCCAGCAGCCGCGCCGCGATGCCGCGGCCGCGCTGCGCGGCGTCCACGGCCACCTGCCAGACGAGCAGCGTGTCCGGCTGGTCCGGCCGGGTGTATCCGGTCACGAACCCGACGGGCTCGCCGTCCGTGCCGCGCGCCACCGCCGAGGTGCCGGCGAAATCCCGGCACCACAGCAGATAGCTGTACGAGGAGTTCAGATCGAGGCTTCCGGATTCCTTGGCGATACGCCAGAGAGCGGCACCGTCGGTCACCAGCGGGCGGTCGACGATCAGGTCTGCTTGTGGGGCAGTCATGCGAATTGAATTTAGCGAGGCAAATGCAAAAATGCACGGCGGGTGTCGCGAGTGGCCGAATCTGGACTGTCCATATGTCCCTATATGCACCGCAACAAATCGGGCAAATCGTGCCGTCGTGTGGAGTGTGTCACAGGGTTGAAACCTGGACGAAATTCCCCCCGTTTAGCTACGCAAAAAGCGGGCAGAAGAACTCGGGTAAGCCATCCACCGAAAAGGAATTCGAGATTTCCTTGAATTCAGGCGCCGGTAACGCCGTCTGCCCGCTCCCGAAACCCGTCCGCCCGCTACCGCCAGGCGGACTCCACCGCCCGCCGGGCGCCCTCCGGGTCCACCGGCAGCCCCCGCTTCGCCAGCCCCGCGCCGATCGCCGCAAGGCTCGACCGCACGGCACCGGCCGTCGCGTCCACCCCGTAGTGGTTGACCCGGATCATCTCCCCGGCCAGGGCGCCCCCGCCCGCGGCCAGCGGCAGGGTGCCGTCGCCGGCCAGGGCCTCGGCGACCAGTTCCGACGCCACCGCGCCCGACGGCACCCGCAACGTCGTGGCGACCGGCGCCGCGTCGGTCTCCGCGTACACGTACGGCTCCAGGCCGCCGCCGAGGGCCACCGCCCCGGCCCGGGTGGCCAGCGCGGCCGTCCGGTGCCGGGCCATCACGGTCTCCAGGCCGTCCGTCTCGATCCGCTCGACGCAGGCCTCCAGCGCCAGCATCTCCAGCTGCGCCGGTGCGTGCAGCAGCGCCGTGCGGCCACCGTCCACCCAGCGCTCCTTCCAGTCCAGCAGGGAGAGGTAGGAGCGGCGCGGGGCGTTCGGGTTCGCCGCCATCCGGGCCCAGGCCCGTGCGCTCACCGACACCGCCGAGACGCCGGCCGGGCCGCCCATCGCCTTCTGCGCCCCGATCACGCACAGGTCCACGCCCCACGCGTCCGGCAGCACCGGCTCGGCCCCGACCGAGGCGACCGCGTCCAGGTAGAAGAGGGCGCCGTGGGCCCGTACCACCTCGCCGATCTCCGCGACCGGGTTGGTGTTGCCGGTCGCGGCCTCCGCGTGCACCAGGGACACGAAGTCGATCTCCGGGTGCGCGGCGAAGGCCTCCCGGACCTGTCCGGGCGTCACCGCCGTGTGGAAGGGCACCGCGAGGTCGATCACCGTCGCGCCGCAGTCGCGCAGCCAGTTCCCGAACGTCTGCCCGTACGGGCCGGTGATCACGTTCAGTGCGGTCGTCCCCGGCCCGGCCGCCGCCCTGATCGCGCCCTCCAGGGGCAGCAGCGCCTCGCCCTGCATGATCACGACGTCCTGGCGGGTGTCCAGCAACCGGGCCACCCGGTCCTCGATCGCGGCGAAGCGGGCGGCGGTCAGCGGGGGCAGGTCGAGGAAGGGGTGGGTCACGGCGGTGCTCTCCTCAGTCACGGCAGGTGGATCAAGACGAGCGTAACCGGCGCCCCTCCAGCGCTCCGACCGGCGACTTCTTAGGCTGGACGATCGCCATGCCATCGGTTTGGTTTGGGAAACCCAAACATCTCCTTATAATCGGAACCCGTAGAACCGGAATCCAAAGCTCCCTCACAGATCACCGGGAGCTTCCCCACAGACTCACGGGAGGTCTCGTGACCACGCTCCTCGGGCGCCGCCGGGCTCGCGCCCTGGCCGCCGCCACCGCCGCGGCCGGGCTGGCCCTCGTGGCCGGCTGCACGTCGAGCGGCAACGGCTCCAGCGCCTCCAGGACCGCAGCCGGCGGCGTCGAGCTCGTCAAGGCCGGTCAGCTCACCACCTGCACCCACCTTCCGTACCCGCCGTTCCAGTCGGAGATCGACGGCAAGGTGCAGGGCTTCGACGTGTCGATGATCGACCTGGTCGCCAAGAACCTCGGCGTGAAGCAGCAGATCCTCGACACGCCGTTCGAGAACTTCAAGACCGGCGCCTTCCTCAACTCCGGCGAGTGCGACCTGGCCGCGGCCGGCATGACCATCACCGCCGAGCGGAAGAAGAACGTCGACTTCTCCGCCCCGTACTTCGCCGCCACCCAGGCCCTCCTCGTCGACAAGAACAGCGGCATCACCTCGCTCGCCGACGCCAAGGCCAAGAAGGTGAAGCTCGGCGCCCAGGCGCAGACCACCGGCGAGGACTACGTCAGCAGGCAGGGCTTCGACCCGGTCTCCTTCGAGTCCTCCGACGCCGTCCTCAACGGCCTGCGCACCGGCCAGGTCAAGGCCGTCGTCATCGACTACCCGGTGGTCCAGGGCTGGCTGAAGGACAAGGCCAACGCGGCCGCCTTCCAGGTCGCCGACAACATCAACACCGGCGAGCAGTACGGCTTCACGGTGAAGAAGGGCAACACCAAGCTGCTCGCCGCCGTCGACAAGGCGATCGCCGACGCCAAGGCCGACGGCTCGTACAAGAAGCTGTACGAGAAGTGGATCGGTCCCTACGACGCCGCTGCCGCGTCCCCCGCCGGCTCATGACCGCAGGTACGGACACGGAACTCCAGCCGCGCCGCAAGGGCCTGTCCCGCCGGCAGAAGCGCCGGCTGTCGCGCGGTGCGCAGTACGTCCTCTTCGTCGCCGCCGTTGCCGCCTTCGCCGCCGGCGCCGACTGGGGACGGCTGCAGAACCAGTTCGCCCAGTGGGACATCGCCCGGCAGATGTTCCCGGACGTCATCACGCTGGCGCTGAAGAACACCGTGCTCTACACGGTGTCCGGCTTCGCCGTCGGCCTGGCGCTCGGCATGGTGATAGCGCTCATGCGGCTGTCGTCGGTCGGCCCCTACCGCTGGCTGGCCGGCATCTACATCGAGATCTTCCGCGGCCTGCCCGCCCTGCTGATCTTCATCTTCATCGGCGTCGCCGTCCCGCTCGCCTTCCCCGGCACCGAGATCGTCGGCGGCACCTACGGCAAGGTGGCCCTCGCCCTCGGCCTGGTCGCCGCCGCCTACATGGCCGAGACGATCCGCGCGGGCATCCAGGCGGTCCCCAGGGGACAGCTGGAGGCAGCCCGTTCGCTGGGCTTCTCACCGGCCCGCGCCATGGTCTCGATCGTCGTCCCGCAGGCGTTCCGCATCATCCTCCCGCCGCTGACCAACGAACTGGTGCTCCTCTTCAAGGACTCCTCCCTGGTCCTCTTCCTCGGCGTCACCCTGGAGGAGCGCGAACTGTCCAAGTACGGCCGCGACCTGGCCAGTACGACCGCCAACTCCACGCCGATCCTCGTCGCCGGCCTGTGCTACCTGCTGGTCACGATCCCGCTCGGCTTCGTCGTGCGCCGCATGGAGGCGAAGGCCCAGGAGGCCGTCAAGTGAGCCGACCCGAGATCGAGGTGAAGGGCCTGCACAAGTCCTTCGGCGACAACGAGGTGCTGCGCGGCATCGACCTGGAGATCGGCCAGGGCGAGGTCGTCTGCGTCATCGGCCCGTCCGGCTCCGGCAAGTCCACCCTGCTGCGCTGCGTCAACCTGCTGGAAGAGCCCACCCAGGGGCAGGTGTTCGTCGGCGGCACCGAGTTGACGGACCCGGACGTCGACATCGACGCCGTGCGCCGCCGGATCGGCATGGTCTTCCAGCAGTTCAACCTGTTCCCGCACCTCACGGTCACCGAGAACCTGACCCTGCCGCAACGCCGGGTGCTGCGCCGGGACAAGGCGACGGCAGCACGGGTCGCCGCGGAGAACCTCGCCCGCGTGGGGCTCACCGAGAAGGCGGACGCCTACCCCGCCGCCCTCTCCGGCGGCCAGCAGCAGCGGGTGGCGATCGCCCGCTCGCTGTCCATGGGCCCCGAGGTGATGCTCTTCGACGAGCCGACCTCCGCCCTCGACCCGGAGCTGGTCGGGGACGTCCTGGCGGTGATGCGGATGCTGGCGCGGGAGGGCATGACCATGATGGTGGTCACCCACGAGATGAGCTTCGCCCGCGAGGTCGCCGACCGGGTGGTCTTCATGGACGGGGGAGTCGTGGTCGAGGACGGCACGCCGGACCAGGTCATCGGCAACCCCACCCACGACCGCACCCGCCACTTCCTCTCCCGGCTCCTGGACCCGGCCATGGCCCAGGTGGAGGAGGAGACCTCGGACCAGGCGGGTCCGTAGCGGTCCGCCGGGGTACCCGCAGCCCCGGCTGTCCGTGCCTTGCGCGAGGGTTCGGGCCTGGACGCACAGCACGCGGAACGCCACGGCGGACGGCTGCTGAGCCGCATCATGGCGGGACTGCCGGTCGCCCTAGGCTGAGCCCCATGAGCGATCAGGCGGTGCTGCACGTGAAGGGCAGGGTCCTCGTGGGCCCCGAGGACGTCCGCGACGAGCTGTGGGTGGTGGACGGCCGGGTCTCCTACGACCGGCCCGCCGGCGCCCGTGACATCCGGACCGTGGCGGGCTGGGCGCTCCCCGGTCTCGTCGACGCCCACTGCCACGTCGGCCTCGGCCCGCACGGCCCGGTCGACGCGGCGACGGCCGAGAAGCAGGCCCTCACCGACCGCGAGGCCGGCACCCTCCTCATCCGGGACGCCGGCTCGCCGTCCGACACCCGCTGGGTCGACGAGCGCGACGACCTCCCGAAGATCGTCCGGGCCGGCCGGCACATCGCCCGCACCCGCCGCTACATCAGGAACTTCGCCCACGAGATCGAGCCGGACGACCTGGTCGGGTACGTCGCCCAGGAGGCCCGGCGCGGCGACGGCTGGGTCAAGCTGGTCGGCGACTGGATCGACCGCGACCTCGGCGACCTGGCCCCCAGCTGGCCCCGGGACGCCGTCGAGGCGGCCATCGCCGAGGCGCACCGGCTCGGCGCCCGGGTCACCGCCCACTGCTTCGCCGAGAACTCGCTGCAGGACCTGGTCGAGGCCGGCATCGACTGCATCGAGCACGCCACGGGACTGACCGAGGACCTGATCCCCCTCTTCGCCGCCCACGGCGTCGCGATCGTCCCCACCCTCGTCAACATCGCCACCTTCCCGGACCTGGCGGCGGGCGGCGAGGCCAGGTTCCCCCGCTGGGCGGCCCACATGCGCCGGCTGTACGAGCGCCGCTACGACACCGTCCGGGCCGCCTACGACGCCGGGATCCCGGTGTACGTCGGCACCGACGCCGGCGGCAGCCTGGCCCACGGCCTGGTCGCGGGCGAGGTCGCCGAACTCGTCACCGCCGGGATCCCGCCCCTCGACGCGCTCGCGGCGACCAGCTGGGCGGCCCGCGCCTGGCTCGGCAGGCCCGGCCTGGAGGAGGGCGCGCCGGCGGACCTGGTGGTGTACGAGAGCGACCCGCGCGCGGACGTGCGCGTCCTTACGTCCCCCCGGAGAGTGGTGCTGAACGGGCAGGTCGTGGAGTAAGGGAACTCCTGTGCCGACCGACTCGAATACCTGCACGGAAAGTCCACTATTGAGTGAAGTGACGCAGGATTGCTGCCTGTTCACCCACAGTGCGTAATTCTTGGCGGGTCCCGAGCAAGTTTCCTCTGGGGGTCCCACCACCTTGAACAGCGACACATTCCGTACGCCCGCACGCCGTCTCGCGACCCTCGCGACCGCCACGGCCCTGGCCGCCGGTCCCGCGGCCCTGGCCGGGGCGGGCACCGCACACGCGACCACCGACCACGGTCGCGCGAGCGCGGTCGTCCTGCGCACCGGGCTCGACGTCTCCCTCCTCAGCAAGACCGTGAACGTCCCGCTCGCGGTCTCCCTGAACGAGGTCCAGGCACCGCAGAGCGCCGACCGGACAGCGCTCACCGCCACCCTCGACGGGGTCGACGGCGGCAAGCCGTTCAACGTCCTCGGCGCGGAGGCCGCCTCGGCGAAGGCGACCGTCTCGGCCGACCGCGCCGAGGCCGCCGTCCACCTCGCCCACGCCCGGCTGCACCTGCCGGGCCTGCCCCTGCTGTCCCTCGTCGAACTCGACACGGTCACGTCCAAGGCCACCTGCGAGACCGGCAGGCGGCCGGAGGCCGACGCCAACGTGGTCGGTGCCGTCACCGTGCTCGGCAAGCGCGTGACGCTGAGCGCGGGCGGCCCCACCGACGTCAGGGTCCCCGGCGTCGGCGAGGTCCGCCTCGACCTGTCCAAGCGCGAGACGACCTCGACCACGGCAGCGGCCAGCGCCCTCGAACTCAGGGTCTCCATCAACCCGCTGAAGCTCAACGTGGCCGAGGTGGAGGGGACGGTGACGCTGGCGAAGGCGACGTGCGAAACGCCCCCCGACCCCGAGGCCGCTCCGGGAGCCCCTGGCGACCCTGCCGACTCTGCCGACCCCACGGACCCCGCCGACCCCGCCGACCCCGCCGACCCCGCCGACCCGGCGTCCGACGTGAAGGTCCAGGGCGCCCCGGCGAAGGAGACCACCAAGCTGGCGGAAACGGGCGGCAGTTCGGCGACGCCGTACGTCGTGGGAGGATCGCTGGCGCTGGTAGCAGCAGGCGGAGGAGCGGTCGCTGTGGCCCGACGCCGCCGCTGACGCCCTGCTTTGTGCCTTTAGGGGCGCGGGGAACTGCGCGACCAGCCCCAACGCACCCGCGGCTGCCCACGGTCCGCAGTTCCCCCTGCAATCACGCCCGTATCAACATCAACGCCTGATCAAGCGCCTGCAGGAACCGGTTCACCGTCACCCGGTCCCGCACCGCGATCCGCACCCACTCCTCGTCCAGCCCGGGAAACGTGTCCCCCCGCCGCACGGCGTACCCCAGCACCCGCAGCTGGCGCCGCACGGCCGCCGCCCCCGCCATCCGGACGAGCACGAACGGCCCCTCCGCGGGCCCCGCCACCCGCACCCCCTCCGGCGCGAACTCCTCGAGTCCCGCCACCAGATGCGCCCGGTCCGCGGCGACCCGGTGCGCCGCGTGCGCCGCCTCCGCCAGCGCGCGCGGCGCCACACACGCCTCGGCCGCGGCCAGCGCCGGCGTGGACACCGGCCACAACGGCTGCGCCCGCGCCAACTCGGCGACGATCTCCGGCGCGGCCAGCACGTACCCGATCCGCAGCCCGGCCAGCCCCCACGTCTTCGTCAGGCTCCGCAGCACCACCAGACCCGGCACGTCGGTCCGCCCGGCCAGCGCCTCCCGCTCGCCCGGCACCGCGTCCATGAACGCCTCGTCGACCACGAGCGTCCGCCCCGGACGGGCGAGCCGGGCGATCGCCCCGGCCGGATGCAGCACCGACGTCGGGTTGGTCGGATTGCCGATCACCACCAGGTCGGCGTCCTCCGGTACGGCCGCCGGATCCAGCCGGAACCCGTCCGCCTCCCGCAGCAGCACCCGGTCCACGGTGTGCCCGGCGTCCCGCAGCGCCGCCTCCGGCTCGGTGAACTGCGGGTGCACCACCACCGGCCGGCGCACCTTCAGCGCCCGCGCCAGCAGCACGAACGCCTCCGCGGCGCCCGCCGTCAGCAGCACCCGCTCCACCGGCAGCCCGTGCCGTGCCGCGACCGCCGCCCGCGCCGCCCGCCCGTCCGGGTAGGCGGCGAGCCCGCCCAGCGACTCCGCTATCCGCTCCCGCAGCCAGACCGGGGGAGTGCCGGTCCGCACGTTGACGGCGAGGTCGACGAGGGCCGGACCGCCGTCCCGGACCTCGGCGTCGCCGTGGTGCCGCAGATCGTGCCCGCCTCCGGAGCCTCTGTCGCCTCCGGCGCTGTCGGAACCGACGGAACCGTCCTCAGTGTGCATGCGCGTGCCCGCCATGATGATGGTGTCCGTGTCCGTGGTGGTGGCCGTCGTCGTCCGGGTGGAAGTGCGGCTGCTGCGGCAGCCCGACCCTGTCCTCGAAGCCGGGCAGCGCGATCCGGTACACGCACGAGTCGCAGTTCATCCGCAGATCACCCTCGACCGCCTCCCGGTACCGCTCCATCACCAGGTCCAGCAGCTCCGGCTCGGGCCCGACGACGTCCGCCGAACGCACCTCGATCTCCGGGTGCGCGGCCGCCCAGCCCTCGGTCTGCTGCCGCACCCGGTCCGGCAGGATCCCGGTGAAGAGAAAGTACGGCAGGACGACGATCCGGCGCGCCCCCAGTTTCAGACACCGGTCGAGACCGCTCGGCACGTCCGGTGCCGCCAGCGACACGAACGCCGTCTCCACCCCCGCGTACCCGCGTCCCTCCCAGAGCAGCCGGGCCGCCTTGTGCACCTCGGCGTTGGCGTCGGGGTCCGTCGAACCCCGGCCCACCAGGAGCACGGTCACGTCGGCACGGTCCCGCGCGGCCCGCGAGGAGCTGCCCAGCGCCTCGTCCAGGCGCCGTTCGAGGACCGACAGCAGGGAGGGGTGGGGCCCGAGCGGACGGCCGTAGGTGTACGAGATCCCCGGGTGCCGCTCCTTCTCCCGGGCCAGCGCGGCCGGGATGTCGCCCTTGGCGTGTCCGGCGGAGACCAGCATCAGCGGTACCGCGGCGAACCGCCGTACGCCCTGCTCCACCAGTTCGGCCACGGCGTCGCCGAGCGGCGGCGGGGACAGCTCGATGAAGCCGCCCGCGACGGGCAGTTCGGGGTGGCGGCGCCCCAGCTCCCGCACGAAGTCGCGGAACGCCTCGGCCCCGGCTTCGTCCCGGGTTCCGTGGCCGGCGATGAGCAGGGCGGGCGGGGTGGTCACAGGGTCTCCTCGGAAGTGGGGTGGTACAGCAGGGCGTTGAGTGCGGCGGCGGCGACCGCCGAGCCGCCCTTCTCGGACACGTTGCTGACGGCGGGCAGCCCGCTCTCGCGCAGCGCGGCCTTGGACTCGACGGCGCCGACGAAACCGACGGGCAGGCCGATGACGAGCGCGGGGGCCGCGTCCAGCGTCAGCAGCTCCTCCAGCGCGGTCGGCGCGTTGCCGATCACCCACAGGGCGCCGGGCCCGACCTGCTCGTAGGCGAGCCGGATCGCGTGTGCCGAACGGGTCAGGCCGGGACCGGCCCCGGCGTCGCGCAGCCGGCACACCGTCGCCCGGCGGGTGATCCCGGCGGCGACCATCTCGACGTCCACGACGACCGGCGCCCCGGCGTGCAGCGCGGCGTGCGCCTTCACCAGGTCGGCCTCGTCGGTCACCAGGTCGGTCGCGTACGCCAGGTCGGCGGCGGAGTGCACGACCCGCTCCACCACCGCCCGGGTCAGCGGCGGGAAGTGCGAGGTGTCCAGGCGGGCACGCAGCCGCCGGTAGGACTCCGCCTCGATGGGATGGACGACCCGGTTCACCTGTCCTCCTCCCGGGTGCTCTGCTGCCAGCGGTAGCCGCGCGGGGTGACCATGCGCCCGGCGACGTTCCGGGTCGCCGTGTTGCCCACGGTCACGACGGTCATCATGTCGACCCACGCCGGGTCCAGCGCGGCCAGGGTGGTCAGCCGGCTCGACTCGTCGGGGCGCGAGGCGTTGCGTACGACCCCGACGGGTGTCGTCGGCTCCCGGTGCCCGGCGAGGATCGCGAGCGCCTTGGGCAGCTGCCAGTCGCGGCCCCGGGAACGCGGGTTGTAGAACGTCACGACGATGTCCGCCTCGGCCGCCGCGCGCACCCGGCGCTCGATGACCTCCCACGGCGTGTGCAGGTCGGACAGGCTGATCGAGACGTGGTCGTGGCCGAGCGGCGCGCCGAGGACCGCCCCGGCCGCGAGCGCGGCGGTGACACCGGGTACACCGATCACGTCGATGTCGTCGGAGGCCTCGGCGAGCGCGGGGGAGGCCATCGCGTACACGCCCGCGTCCCCGCTGCCGATCAGCGCGACGGCCTGCCCGGCCCGCGCCTCGGCGACCGCGGTACGCGCCCGCTCCTCCTCGGCGCCGAGCCCCGACTCCAGGATCCGGGTGCCGGGCCGCAGCAGGTCACGGATCTGGTCGACGTACTGGTCGAGGCCGACGAGCACGGCGGCGCGCCGGAGTTCGGCCCTGGCGCGCGGGGTGAGCAGGTCCCGGGCGCCGGGACCGAGCCCGACGACCGCGAGCCGGCCGCGCGCCGGACGCCGTACGACCGCGCAGGTCGCCATGGCGGCCCGGCCGTCCTCCCGCTGCGAATTCCGCTTGGGGACGAGGAGTTCGCCGCCCCGCGCGAGGGCCGCCGCCTCGGCGACCGAGGGGGTGCCGACGGCGGCGAGGGGGGCGTCCGAGGGGTTGGGGACCTGCACTCCTGCCAGCTCCTCGGCGGAGTACGTCACCAGCGGCACCCCGAGCCGCGCGGCCGCCTCGACGAGCCCGGGTTCCCCGGACTTCGCGTCGACCGTGGCGAGTTCGGCGATGCTGCGCGGCGAAAGACCCGCGTCCCGCAACGCCGCCTCGACGAGGCCGAGCACCTCGTCGACCGGGGCGCCCTTCGAGGCGCCGACGCCGACGACGAGGGACGGCGGCCGCAACAGCACCTCGTTCCCCGCGGGTTCGACCGCGCGGTCGGTCAGCCGGACGGCGAAGGCGCCCTCCTCCGCCAGCGGCAGCGGCGGCAGCGGCCACGCCGACTCGGCGTGCAGCGCGACCGGTTCGCCGTCCAGCAGGGCCCGGGACACGGCCGCCACGGAGCCCTCGACCGGGAGGCCGAGGGTGTCGAGGCCGGGCAGCCCGACCGAGTCGGTCGCGGTGGTCACCACCGGCTGCGCGGCCAGCAGCTCGCCGACCTCTCGGGCGAGTTCGTTCGCGCCACCGCCGTGCCCGCCGACCAGGGACACGGCGAACCGGCCGCCCTCGTCGACGCACACCACGCCCGGGTCGGTCGCCTTCCCGCCCAGCAGCGGGGCGATCAGCCGGACCACCGCACCCGTGGCCAGGAAACACACCAGCTGCTCGCACTCCGCGAACGCGGACCGGACGGCGTCCTTGACGGGGCCGTCGTACACCCGCGTGCGGTCCGGCCACGCCGCGGCCAGCCGGTCGCGTGCCGCCGCCCCCGCCGCGGTGGCGGAAATGAGGCCGATCACTGGGCAACTCCTTCTTGAGACAAGGGGGTTCGTGTCCCGGTTCGTGTTCCGGTTCGTGTTCCGGTTCGTGTTCCCCACAGCAGGAACACGGGGTTGGTCGCCGCCAGCCGGGTCACGTCACCCGGCAGCGGCGCGAGACGGGAGGACTGCAGCAGCACCCCGTCGCAGGAGAACCCGGCACCGGTGAGCGCCGCCCGTGCCGCCGGTACCCGGTCCAGGGCGGCCATCGCGACCACCACGGTCCGCCGGGCGCGCGCGGCGCAGGCGGCGACGATCGCGGGCAGTTCCGTCCCGCCCCCGCCGACGAACACGGCGTCGGGGTCGGGGAGTCCGGCCAGGGCGCCCGGTGCCATGTCACACACCACATCCACGTACACCCCGTGCGCCCGCGCGTTGGCCGCGATCCGCTGCACCCCGTCCGCCGCCTTCTCCACCGCGACGACGGCGGCGCCGAGCCGCGCGCACTCCACCGCCACCGACCCGGACCCCGCGCCGACGTCCCAGACCAGGTCGCCGAGGCGGGGCCCGAGCCGGGCCAGGGCCAGCGCCCGTACCTCGAACTTGGTGATCATCGAGTCGCGGTGGGCGAACTCGTCCTCGGCGAGCGCCCACCCGGCGGGTTCCGCCCGGCCGCCCGCCACTGTCCGCACCGCGCTCAGCGCCCGTGACCCGTCGAGGCAGAGGACGACACTCACGGCCGTACCCCAGTCCCGCGCGGCGGCCTCGGCCGGGGTGACCCGCTCCACCCGCTCCCGTTCCGGATCACCGAGCGCGCTCGCCACGACCAGCAGCCGGTCCGCGGGCACCGCGGCCCCCAGCTCGGCCGGCCCGGCGCCCGGCCCGGTCAGCACGGCGACCTTGGGATGCGCCCGGCAGGCATGGACCGCCGTCCGCAGCTCCCGCCCGTGCGCGCTGACCACCACCGCGTCGTCCCAGGGCAGCCCGACACGCGCGAAGGCGGCGGCCACGGAGGACACACCGGGGCGCACGTCCAGCGCCGCCGCCCCGAACCGCTCGGCCAGCGCCCGCACGATCCCGAAGAACCCGGGGTCGCCGGAGGCCAGCACGACCACCCGGTGCCCCTTGTCCAGATGCCGTTCGACGACGTCCAGGGCCGGTGCCAGCGGACCGAGCACCACCCGCTCGGCATCCTCCGGAACCGGCGCGGCCGCCAGGTGCCGGCGCCCGCCGACGACCAGCCGGGCGCCGGCCAGCACGCCGGGCGGCAGCGGGGCGCCCGTTCCGGTACCGACGACCGTGATCATGTACTGGCCCCCCGCTCGCGCAGCTCCCGCCGCGCCTCCGGGTCGGCCTTGCGGAAGCCGTGGAAGTGGCCGGGGTGGTAGAGGTGCGAGCGGGTGCCGTGGGCGGCCAGGGCCGGCCCGACCAGGAAGAGGGTGTGCTTCCAGAGCCTGTGCTCCTTGACCGTCTCCTCCAGCGTCTCGATCGTGCACCGCACGACCAGCTCCTCCGGCCAGGTCGCCTGATAGGCCACGACGACCGGGGTGGACGTCGGGTAGCCGCCCTCCAGCAGCTCGCGCACCAGCTGCCCGCTGCGCGCGGCGGAGAGGAAGATCGCCATCGTCGTCCCGTGCCGGGCGAACTCCCGTACCTCCTCCCCGGGCGGCATCGGCGTCTTGCCGCCGCCCAGCCGGGTGAGGACGACGGACTGCGCCACCTCGGGAACGGTCAGCTCGCGCTGGGCCAGCGCGGCCACCGCGGAGAAGGAGGAGACGCCGGGCACGATCTCGACCTCGATGCCGATGCCCGCACACCGGTCGACCTGCTCCTGGGTGCCGCCCCAGAGCGCCGGATCCCCGGAGTGGATCCGGGCGACCCGCAGCCCGTGGGTGTGCGCCCTCTCGTAGACGGCGACCACGTCCTCCAGCGACATCGTCGCGGAGTCGAGGACCTCCGCGTCCTTGCGCGCGTGCTGCAGGACCTCCGCCTGGACCAGGCTCGCGGCCCAGATCACGACGTCGGCCTCGGCGATCGCGCGCGCGGCCCGGAACGTCAGCAGATCGGCGGCGCCGGGGCCGGCACCGACGAAGGTCACCTTGCCGGCGGGGGCGACGCCGGAGGCGGTGTCGGCGGCAGTGGCAGAGGCGGCGGCATCGGCCATGGAAATTCGGTCCTCTCTGGACAAAGGGTGTTACTGGTGGTGCTGGATGTGCGCTGAGGCGGGTCGATCGGATAGCAAGGGGACATGGCGGTCTTCGTCGCGCTCGGCGCGTTCCTGATGACGCTGGCCGGCGGCTGGACGGCACAGCGTGTGACCGACCGTCGTCATCTGGTCCTCGGACTGGCCGGCGGTCTGATGCTCGGGGTGGTCGGCCTCGACCTGCTGCCGGAGGCGCTGCGCGCGGCCGGCCGCCAGGTCTTCGGCGTACCGGCCGCCCTGCTGCTGTTCGTGGCGGGCTTCCTGCTGGCCCATCTGGTGGAACGCACCCTGGCCCTCCGCCAGGCCGCGCACGGCGCCGACGAGCACGCGCACCGGGCGCCCGAGGTGGGCCTGACGGCGGCCGGCGCGATGGTCGGCCACAGCGCGATGGACGGCGTGGCGATCGGCGCGGCCTTCCAGGTGGGCGGCGGCATGGGCGCGGCGGTGGCGCTCGCGGTCGTCGCGCACGACTTCGCGGACGGCTTCAACACGTTCACGATCACGAGCCTGTACGGCAACGCGCGCCGCCGGGCGATAGCGATGCTGGTCGCCGACGCCTGCGCACCGGTCCTCGGCGCCCTCTCCACGATCTTCTTCACCATCCCGGAGGCCCTGCTCGGCGGCTATCTCGGCCTCTTCGGCGGCGTCCTGCTCTACCTGGCCGCCGCCGAGATCCTCCCCGAGGCCCACCACGAGCACCCGGCCCGCTCCACGCTGCTGTGCACGGTCGCCGGCGCGGCCTTCATCTGGCTGGTGGTGGGCATCTCCAGCTGACGCCGGACCGCTCACAGCTTCCCGCCTCTGCCACCGTCCCGGCGCGGGGGCGCGATGAGAGTGGAGAGGTAAGGCAGCGGGGAGCCGTCGAGCTCGGCGGCGGGCCGGACGGACTCGTCCGCCAGCCCCAGCGCCGACCCCCACACGGCGTCGTCCAGCCGCCCGGTCTCCCGCAACGCCGCCACGACCGCCCCGGCCTGCCGCCCGAACTTGTACGCCACGACCGTCCCCGCCCCGCTCAGCGCGTCCTTGAGCGCCTCGGCGCCCGCCGTCACCGGCACCAGCGTCAGCGGCTCGGTCCCCTCGGTGAGCACGGCCCCGGACCGGGCGGCGAGATCCTGCATGGCGGTGATCCCGGGCACGGTCTCCACCCCCACGTCCGGCACCAGCTCGGCGATGGTCTGCGCGAGGTAGGTGAAGGTGGAGTACACGTTCGGATCCCCGATGGTGGCGAAGGCGACCGTCCCGTGCCGGCGCAGCAACTCGGCCACGCCGGCCCCCGCCGCGTCCCAGGCGGCCTCCCGCCGCCCCCGGTCACTGCGCTCGTTCAGCGCGAAGACGACCCGTACGACCTTCTCCGCGCCGACGTAGTGCAGCACGGTGGCCTCGGCCCGCCCCCGCTCACCAGTGTCCATCACCGGCACCACGACGACGTCGGCCGCGCGCAGGGCGTTGACCCCCTTGACGGTCACCAGCTCCGGGTCACCGGGCCCCACCCCGACTCCGATCAACCTGCTGCTGCTCATGACGTCCGGCACCTCTCCACGAACCTCCGGGCCACACCGGGCTCGGACGCCCAGTGCGTGTGCAGATAACTCGCGTGCACACCCCGCTGTACAAAACCTTCGACCCGCGGCCGGGGCGCACGCACCCCCCACGCGGGAGCCGCCCCCGCCCCCGGCTCCACCACGGTCCGGTGGAACTCGTGCCCGCGCATCCGGGTCCCGGCGGCGGCCAGCACACTGTCACTCACGGCAACGGCATCGCGGTACCCCAGCGTCAGCCGTTCCGACATCCGCGCGGTCACGTCGAGCACCCCGCACATGGGCAGTCCGTCCAGCTCCCGGCCCAGATACAGCAGCCCCGCACACTCGGCGGCCACCGGACCACCGCGCTCAGCAAGCGCGGCGACGTCCTTCCGCAGCAACTCGTTGGCCGCCAGCTCACCCGCGTACACCTCGGGAAACCCACCCCCGATCACCAACCCGCACGTCCCGTCCGGCAGCCGCTCGTCCCGAAGCGGATCGAACACGACGACCTCGGCCCCGGCGGCGGCAAGCAACTCGGCGTGCTCGGCGTAGGAGAAGGTGAACGCAGCCCCACCGGCAACAGCGACGCGCACGCTCTCCACCCCACCCGGCCTCCGAGCAACTTCCAGCCCACCCGGCGCCTGCGGACGATGACCGGTCCGCACCTCTCCCAGCCTGTCCGGCGCCTGTGGACGATGGCCGGTCCGTACCTCTTCCAGCCTGTCCGGTTCCGGTCGACGATGGCCGGCCGGCACTCTTTCCAGCCCGTCCGGCGTTTGAGGACGAGGCCTTTCGGGCCGAAGCGGGGGTCCGGGGGCGGCAGCCCCCGAAGCAGGCGGTCGAAGGGGGCCCACCCCCTGGAGGGACGGGACGGGTAGGGGCGGCGGGGGCGAGGAAACCAAGGCCTCAGCCGCATCCCAAGCCGCACCCGGCAGCCCCCCGGCCCCCCGCGCAAGCCCCAACAGCCCCTCCAGGTCACACCCGTCGGCGACCTGCGCAGCCATCGCCGCCACGGCGGCCACCGCCTCCCCCCGCCGCTCCGCCACCGGCACCAGCCCGAGATGCCGGGACGGCGTCCCCACCTGCGCCACCCGCCGCAGCACCCCGAACACCGGCACCCCCGCCGAATCCAGCGCCTCCCGCAGCAACTCCTCGTGCCGGTCCGACCCCACCTTGTTCAGGATCACACCCCCGACCCGCACCTCCGGATCCCACGACGCGAACCCGTGCACCAGCGCCGCCACCGACCGCGACTGCGCCGACGCGTCCACGACCAGCACCACCGGCGCCCGCAGCAGCTTCGCGACATGAGCGGTGGACGCCAGCTCCCCTTCCCCCGCGGCCCCGTCGTACAGCCCCATCACACCCTCGACGACGGCCAGGTCACAGCCCCGCGCACCGTGCGCGAACAGCGGGCCGATCAGCTGAGGCCCGCACAGGTACGCGTCGAGGTTCCGCCCCACCCGCCCGGTGGCGAGCGCGTGGTACCCGGGGTCGATGTAGTCGGGCCCCACCTTGTGCGGAGACACGGCGAGGCCGCGGGCCGCGAACGCGGCCATCAGCCCGGTGGCGACGGTGGTCTTGCCGCTGCCGGACGACGGCGCGGCGACGACCAGCCGGGGCACGGACGAGGACATCACCACTCGATGCCCCTCTGCCCCTTCTGCCCCGCGTCCATCGGATGCTTGACCTTGGACATGTCGGTGACGAGATCGGCGAGGTCGACCAGCTTCTCCGGAGCGTTCCGCCCGGTGATCACGACATGCTGGGTCCCCGGCCGGTTCCGCAGCACGTCGACGACCTCGTCGGTGTCGACCCACCCCCAGTGCATCGGGTACGCGAACTCGTCCAGCACGTACAGCCGGTACGTCTCGGCCGCCAGGTCCCGCTTGACCTGCTCCCAGCCCTCCCGGGCCTTCTCCTCGTTGTCCATCTGCGCGTCGCGCTGCACCCAGGACCAGCCCTCGCCCATCTTGTGCCAGTCGACGGTCCCGCCCTCGCCGGAGGCGCCCAGCACCCGCAGCGCGTTCTCCTCGCCGACCTTCCACTTCGCCGACTTGACGAACTGGAACACCCCGACGGGCCACCCCTGGTTCCAGGCCCGCAGCGCGAGCCCGAACGCGGCGGTGGACTTGCCCTTCCCGATCCCGGTGTGCACGACCACCAGCGGCCGGTTGCGACGCTGACGGGTCGTCAGTCCGTCGTCGGGCACGACACTCGGCTGTCCCTGCGGCATTACGCGGCCCTCCTCGAACGGCCCTGAACGTCCTTCACCAGCCCGGCGATCGAGTCGGCCCGCAGTTCGTCGAGCGTCACCGCGGTACCGCCCAGCTCACCCGCCAGCTGCCCGGCGAGCCCCAGCCGCACCGGCCCGGACTCGCAGTCCACGACCACGGAGGCGACCCCGTCCGCCGCGAACAGCCGGGCCGCCCGCCCGGCGAGGGCGACCGGCTCGGGGCCACCGGTGGCGCGTCCGTCGGTCACCACGACCACCAGCGCCCGTCGCGCCGGATCCCGCAGCCGCTCCACCCGCAGCACGTCGTGCGCCCTGAGCAGCCCGGCGGCGAGCGGCGTACGACCGCCGGTCGGCAGCGACTCCAGCCGGGCCGCGGCCGCGTCCACCGACGAGGTCGGCGGCAGCGCCACCTCGGCGGCCGAGCCCCGGAAGGTCACCAGCCCCACCTTGTCCCGCCGCTGGTAGGCGTCGAGCAGCAGCGACAGCACGGCGCCCTTCACCGCGCTCATCCGCTGCCGGGCCGCCATCGACCCGGACGCGTCGACCACGAACAGCACCAGGTTCCCCTCGCGGCCCTCGCGGGTCGCCTGCCGCAGATCGTCCCGCCGGATCACGAGCCCCGGCCCGGACCGTCCGCGCGCCCGCTGGTGCGGAGCGGCCGCCTGCACGGTCGCGGCCAGGTGCAGCTTGGTCAGGGCACCCCGTGGCCGTCGCGCACCCGTCGTACGGCCGTGCTCGGTCCGCGCCCGGGAGCGCCGCCCGGCGGCACCCTCGCCGATCCCGGGCACGCTCAGCGCCTTGGTGCGAAAGGGCTCGGCGGCCCGCGCCGGGGCCTGCTCTCCCGAAGCGCCGCCGGAGGTCTGTGGTTCGCCGTCCTCTCCGGCCTCGGGCCGGGCAGCCGTGTCACCGCCCTGCGGGCCGCCGTCGTCGGGCGCCGGCTGTCCGCCACCGCCGCCGGGACCCTCCGGACCGGGATCGTCGTCGCCCTCCCCGGAGAACTCCTCCAGGGTCTGGTCCAGCTTGTCCTCGTCGAGTCCGGGGGCGTCGAAGGGATTGCGGCGCCGTCGGTGCGGCAGCGCGAGCAGCGCCGCCTGGCGCACGTCCTCCGCCAGCACCTCGGTCCGCCCGGCCCACGCGGCCAGCGCGGTCGCCGTCCGGGCCATCACGATGTCGGCGCGCATCCCGTCGACCTCGAAGGCCGCGCAGGTCGCCGCGATCTGCCGCAGCGCCCCGTCGCCCAGCCGTACGGACGGCAGCAACTCCCGTGCCGCCACGATCCGTTGCCGGACGGCCGCCTCCTCGCCGGCCCAGCGCGCCGCGAACCCCGCCGGGTCGTCGTCGTACGCGAGCCGCCGCCGGACGACCTCCACCCGCTGGTCGGGCTCGCGGGAGGCGGCCACCTCGACCGTGAGGCCGAACCGGTCGAGCAACTGGGGCCGCAGCTCGCCCTCTTCGGGGTTCATCGTGCCGACGAGCAGGAAGCGCGCCGCGTGCCGGACCGACACCCCCTCGCGCTCGACGTAGGACGCGCCCATGGCGGCCGCGTCAAGGAGCAGGTCGACCAGGTGGTCGTGGAGGAGGTTGACCTCGTCGACGTAGAGGATGCCCCGGTGCGCGTCGGCCAGCAGGCCCGGCTCGAAGGCCTTCACGCCCTCCGCCAGGGCGCGTTCTATGTCCAGCGCGCCGACCAGCCGGTCCTCGGAGGCGCCGACCGGCAGTTCGACCATGCGCGCCGGTCGGGACTCGAAGGCCCCGGGCGGGTGGTGCGGACCGTCCGGGCAGGCCGGGTCCGGGGCGGCCGGGTCGCAGGAGAAACGGCAGCCGGCGACGACGTCCACGGTCGGCAGCAGCGCCGAGAGGGCACGCACGGCGGTGCTCTTCGCGGTGCCCTTCTCGCCGCGCACCAGCACACCGCCGACCGCCGGCGAGACGGCGTTCAGCAGCAGCGCGAGCCGCAGGTCGTCCTGGCCGACCACGGCCGTGAACGGGAACGGGGTACTCACTGGTCGTCGCCCTCCGAGTTGCCTTCCAGGTCGCCTTCGAGTTCGAGGTAGGTGGCGCGCAGCCGCTCCAGGGTGTCCGCGTCCGGCTCGGCCCACAGGCCCCGGTCGGCGGCCTCCAGGAGCCGTTCGGTGATGCCGCGCAGCGCCCACGGGTTGGACTTCTTCATGAAGTCCCGGTTCTCCGCGTCGAAGACGTACTCCGCGCTGAGTTTCTCGTACATCCAGTCGTCGACCACGCCCGCCGTGGCGTCGTAGCCGAAGAGGTAGTCGACGGTCGCCGCCATCTCGAAGGCGCCCTTGTAGCCGTGCCGGCGCATCGCCGCCATCCAGCGGGGGTTGACCACCCGGGCCCGGAAGACGCGGTGCGTCTCCTCGCCGAGGGTCCGGGTCCGCACCTGGTCGGGCGTGGCCGAATCACCCACGTACGCCTCGGGGTTGGCGCCGGTCAGGTGCCGCACCATGGCGACCATGCCGCCGTGGTACTGGAAGTAGTCGTCGGCGTCCACGAGGTCGTGCTCGCGGGTGTCGACGTTCTTCGCGGCGACCGCGATCCGCCGGAACGCGGTCTCCATGTCCCCGCGCGCCGCCCGCCCGTCGAGCCCGCGCCCGTAGGCGTAACCGCCCCACACCGCGTACACCTCGGCGAGGTCGGCGTCGGAGCGCCAGTTGCGGGCGTCGATCAGGGGAAGGAGCCCGGCACCGTAGGCCCCCGGCTTGGAGCCGAAGATGCGGGCGGTGGCGCGCCGCCGGTCCCCGTGCTCGGCGGTGTCCTCGTCGGCGTGCGCCCGCACGTAGTTGGACTCGGCCGGCTCGTCCAGCTCGGCGACCCTGCGCACCGCGTCGTCGATCAGCCCGACCACGTGCGGGAAAGCGTCCCGGAAGAAGCCGGAGATGCGGACCGTGACGTCGATGCGCGGCCGGCCCAGCTCGGCGAGCGGGACCACCTCGAAGCCGGTGACCCGCCGGGACGCGTCGTCCCAGACCGGACGGCAGCCCAGCAGCGCCAGGATCTCGGCGATGTCGTCGCCCTGGGTGCGCATCGCGGAGGTGCCCCAGACCGTCAGGCCGACGGACTTCGGGTAGGCCCCGGTGTCGCTCAGATACCGCTGCACCAGCGAGTCGGCCAGTGACTGGCCGACCTCCCAACTCAGCCGGGAGGGAATGGCCTTGGGGTCGACCGAGTAGAAGTTCCGGCCGGTCGGGAGGACGTTGACCAGGCCGCGGGTGGGGGAGCCGGACGGACCGGCCGGGACGTAACCGCCGTCCAGGGCCTTCAGGATGTGCCCGATCTCGTCCGTGGTGCGCGCGAGCCGCGGCACGACCTCGGTGCACGCGAACTCCAGCACGGCGACGGCGTCCGCGAGTTCGGTGCCGAGGACCTCCCGCACCAGCGCGCGACTCTCGACGACCGCCCAGTCCCGCTGCTCCATGCCCTCCGCGACCCGGCGGCACAGCTGCTCCAGCAGGTCGATCGCGTCGGCCGCGGTGCGGGAGGGGCCGTCGACCAGGTCGGTCAGCTCCACCGGCACCTTCACCGGCGCGCCCGGCTCGGCGAGCAACTCCTTCTCGACCAGACCGAAATGCGCGGCGAAGGCGGCGCGCAGCCCAGGCAGCGCGTTCGCCTGCCCGCCCCACACCTGGGAGGCGCGCAGCACGGCCAGCACCAGGTTCACCCGGGGCTCACCGACCGGGCCCCCGCCGAGGATGTGCAGCCCGTCGCGGATCTGCACGTCCTTGATCTCGCACAGGTAGCCGTCGATGTGCATGACGAACGAGTCGAAGTCGTCGTCCTCCGGCTGCTCGGCCACGTGCAGGTCGTGGTGGAGCTCGGCCGCCTTGACCAGCGTCCAGATCTGCGCGCGGACGGCCGGCGCCTTCGTCGGGTCCAGGTCCGACACCAGCGCGTACTCGTCGAGCAGCTGCTCCAGCTTGGCCAGGTCGCCGTAGGTGTCGGCACGGGCCATCGGCGGCACCAGGTGGTCGACGACCGTGGCGTGCCCGCGCCGCTTGGCCTGGGTGCCCTCGCCGGGGTCGTTGACGATGAACGGGTAGACCAGCGGGAGGTCGCCGAGCACCGCGTCCGGCGCGCAGCCGGCGCTCAGCCCGAGGCCCTTGCCCGGCAGCCACTCCATCGTGCCGTGCTTGCCCATGTGCACGATCGCGTCCGCGCCGAACCCCCCCTCCGATGTCGCAGCGTCCAGCCACCGGTAGGCCGCCATGTAGTGGTGCGACGGCGGCATGTCCGGGTCGTGGTAGATCGCGATCGGGTTCTCGCCGAAGCCGCGCGGCGGCTGGATCATCACGACGACGTTCCCGAACTGCAGGGAGGCGAGCACGACGTCGTCCCCGTCCACGTACAGCGAGCCCGGCGGCTCGCCCCACGCCTCCGTCATCGCGTCCCGCAGCTCCGGGTCGAGCTTCTCGAACCACGCCCGGTAGTCCGCGAGCGGCACCCGCGCGGGCGCGGCGGCCAGCTGCTCCTCGGTGAGCCATTCGACGTCGTGGCCACCGGCGTCGATGAGCCGGTGGATCAGCTCGTCGCCGTCGTCCGGATGCCCCTCGACCCCGTATCCGGCGTCCCGCAGCGCATCCAGCACCCGGACCGCCGAGGCGGGGGTGTCGAGCCCCACCGCGTTGCCGACCCGGGAGTGCTTGGTCGGGTACGCCGTGAAGACCAGGGCGATCCTCTTCTCCGCGTTCGGCTTGTGCCGGAGCCGGGCGTGCCGCACGGCGATCCCGGCGACCCGTCCGGCCCGCTCGGGATCGGCGACGTACACCGGAACGTCGTCCGGACCCTGCTCCTTGAAGGAGAACGGGACCGTGATCAGCCGCCCGTCGAACTCCGGGATCGCGACCTGCATCGCCGCGTCCATGGGGGAGAGGGCCGCGTCGGACTCGTCCCAGGCGCTCTTCGACGAGGTCAGGCACAGACCCTGCAGCACCGGCACGTCGAGGTCGGCCAGCGCCCCGATGTCCCAGGCCTCCTCGTCGCCGCCGGCCGAGGCCTGCGAGGCGTGCGTGCCGCCGGCCGCCAGGACGGTCGCGACCAGCGCGTCCGCCTCGGCGAGGAGCGCGTACAGCCCCGCGTCCGCCCCGCGCAGCGAACCGCAGTACACCGGCAGGGCGTTGGCGCCGTGCGCCTCGATCGCGTCGCACAGGGTGTCCACGAAGCCGGTGTTGCCGCTCAGTTCGTGGGCCCGGTAGAAGAGCACCCCGACGGTCGGCCGGCCGCTCTGCCGGGTACGGGCGCCGTGGACGCCGTACTCGGGCATCTTCTGCGGCTCCACGAACCCCTCACCGGTCAGCAGCACCGTGTCGGAGAGGAACCGGGCCAGCTCGGTGAGGTTGCCGGGGCCGCCCTCGACGAGGTACCTGAGCGCCTCGGCGACCACGCCCGCGGGCACCGACGACTCCGCCATCAACTCCGCGTCCGGCACCGCCTCGCCGCCGAGCAGCACGGTCGGGATCCCGGCGGCCTTCAGCGCGGCCAGCCCGTCCTCCCAGGCCCGCTTGCCGCCGAGCAGCCGTACGACGGCGATGTCCGCGCCCGCGATCAGCGTCGGCAGCTCCTCCGCGACGTCGACGCGCGTCGGATTGCCGATCCGGTAGTCGGCACCGGAGGCGGCCCGGGCCGCCAGCAGATCGGTGTCGGCGGTCGACAACAACAACACAGTGCTCATGCGGGCGCTCCCGGTGGAATGAAAGGCAGTCCTTGCGGCGCGCCCGACTCGATGAGCCGCCAGAGCGCGTCCGTGTCCGCGTGCTGTTCGATCAGGTCGCCGAGCCGGTCGAGCTGCTCCTCGCGCAGCGCGGCGAACGAGGTGTCGGGGGCCGGCACGAACCGGCGGCCCGCGGCGGTGGCCACCTCGCGCAGGAAGGCCCGGCGGAAACCGTCCGACTCCAGGGAGCCGTGCCAGTGCGTGCCCCAGGTCTGCCCGACCCGGCAGCCGTCCAGGAAGGGCTCGCCCCCGGTCACCTCGCCGACCCCGTGATGGATCTCGTACCCCTCGACCCGCTCGCCGAAGGCCTCCCCGACGGGCCGGGTGAGCGTCTTCTCCCGGGCGAACCGGACCCGCACGGGCAGCACCCCGAGCCCGTCGACGGCCCCCTTGCGGCTCTCGACCTCGTCCTCGATGTGCTCCCCGAGGATCTGGAAGCCACCGCAGATCCCGAGCACGGGCCGCCCCTCGGCAGCGCGCCTTCGGAGCGCCTCCGCGAGCCCCCGCTCGTGCAGCCACTCCAGCGCCCGGACCGTCCCGCGGGTGCCGGGGACGATGACGAGGTCGGCGTCGGCCAGCTCCTCCGGCCGGTCCACGAACCGCACCACGACGCCCGGTTCGGCGGCCAGCGCGTCCACGTCCGTGAAGTTGGACATCAGAGGGATGGCGCAGACGGCGACCCGCAGCACGTCGTCGCCCACGGGCGGGGCGGTGTTCGACTCGCGCACGGTCCCGCGCAGAGAGACCCTCCCCCACGCTCGGCTTCGCTCGCGCGGGGGGACCCCCATCCCGTCCTCCTCGTCGATGCCGAGCCCGTGCCGGAAGGGCAGGACACCGTACGTCCGCCGCCCGGTGAGCCCGTACAGCATGTCGAGGCCCGGCTCCAGCAGGGAGACGTCCCCGCGGAACTTGTTGACGAGGAACCCGGCGACGAGGGCCTGGTCCTCCGGCGAGAGCAGCGCGACGGTCCCGAAGAAGGAGGCGAAGACGCCCCCGCGGTCGATGTCGCCGACCACGAGCACGGGCAGCCCGGCGTTCCGCGCTATCCCCATGTTCACGATGTCGGTCCGGCGCAGGTTGATCTCCGCCGGACTGCCGGCCCCCTCACAGATCACCGCGTCATACGTGCCCCGCAACTCGGCGAGACAGTCGAGGACGGTCCCGAGCAGCCTCTGCTGCCGCCCGCCGTGATACCCGCGCGCGCTCAGCTCGCCGACGGGCTTGCCGAGCAGCACCACCTGACTGCTCTGCTCACCACCGGGCTTGAGCAGCACCGGGTTCATCTGCGCGGTCGGTTCCACCCGGCAGGCCTGCGCCTGCATGGCCTGCGCCCGCCCGATCTCGGCACCCTCGCGCGTGACAAAGGAGTTGAGGGACATGTTCTGCGCCTTGAACGGCGCCACCTTCACGCCCTGCCGCACCAGCCACCGGCAGATACCGGCGGTGACGACACTTTTCCCGGCGTCGGAGGTGGTACCGGCGACGAGGAGGCCTCCGTTGTTCATGAGCGGCCTCCGGCCGGTGACTTCGGTGCCGGGCGCCGTGAAAGCGTCCCCCGCAGCAGCGCCCCCGCCGCACCCACGCCCAACGCCAGCCACCCCACCCGCCGCGACAACCGCACCGCCCGCTCGATGTCCGCGACCTCCACGGCCCGCCCCTCCCCGTTCAGCACCGGCCGGTGCTCGACCCGCCCTCCGTACGACAGCGTCCCCCCGAGCCGCACCCCCAACGCCCCCGCGAACGACGCCTCCACGGGCCCCGCGTTGGGACTCGGATGCTTCGCCGCGTCGGCCCGCCAGGCTCGCACGGCCCCCCGCCGGTCGTCCCCGGCCGCCGCGGCCAGTACGGCGGTGAGCCGCGCCCCCGGCCACCCGGCCACGTCGTCCAGGCGCGCCGAAGCCCACCCGTACCGCCGGTACCGGGCCGACTTGTGCCCCACCATGGCGTCCAGGGTGTTGACGGCCCGGAACCCCAGCAGCCCGGGGACGCCCCCCACGGCTCCCCACACCAGCGCGCCCACGACCGCGTCGCTGGTGTTCTCGGCGACGGACTCCACGACCGCACGGGCGATCCCGTCGGCGTCCAGGGCCTGCGGATCCCGTCCGCACAGATGCGGCAGCCGGGCACGGGCCGCCTCGACGTCACCCGTCTGCAGGGCCCGCCCGATGGTCCGGGCCTCACGGGAGAGCGAAGTGCCTCCGACGACGGCCCAGGTGGCGGCCGCGGTGAGCGTCACGGACGCGACGGCGGACGGCCGTACGACCCGCTGCGCCGCGGCACCCAGCGCCACGGCGCCCCCGGCACAGACGGCGGTGTGCAGCGCGCCCCACCCGCGGTGGTCCCGCCACAGCACCCGCTCCACGGCCCCGGCCGCCCGTCCGAAGACGGCTACCGGATGCCCGCGGCGCGGATCGCCGAGCAGCAGATCACCGAGAAGGCCGGCGGCGGCGCCGTACGCGAAGACGCGGTCGGCACCCATCGGCTCAGCCGGCCGCGGGGTCGGCGACGGGGTCGGGAACGGGCCGGGTACTCGACCTCGATCGGCAGCCGCGCATGGCGTTATGTCCTCACTCAGGGTGTCCGCGCCCTGGTTCGACGAGACCGGCGGTGGGAGTTCCTGGCTTCCGGGGACAGGTACCCCGGTGACAGTGGCGGGACCGCGCCGGATTCACACCGGCTTCCTCCCTTGCCGCCGTACATGGCTCCGGAAGTCCACCACGCCCCCGGAAGACCCGTCAACTTGCCTTTGACCTGCGAGGGGAGTGTGTGGGAAGGCCCACACCGGGTGTCCGGCGGGGCCTGTGGGGTATGCGGAAGGCTCCTCTCCGTGCGGACGGAGAGGAGCCTTCCCGGTGCCGGCGAGGACTTCCCGGCTCAGGCCTTCGCCACGATCAGGTGGATGCCGTACGCCACGGCGGCCGCGCAGGCGGCGAAGCAGAGCCAGGCGGCCGTCACGGCCAGGGCCGCGGAGTCGCCCTGGGCGGTGGCGCGTTCACGGGCGGAGAGGCCCTTGACGCCGAGGGTGAAGAGGGCCACCAGGCCCACCGTGGCCACGAGGCTGACGCCGAAGACGGAGCCGATGGCTGCCCAGTCGATGTTCATGTCGGTTCTTCCTCGGGGTCAGACGGTGGCGGCCGGGTCGGTCGCGGTGGCGGCCGGGGCGGAGGCAGGGGCGGGGATGGTGGCGGTCAGGTCGTCCGTCACCGGGACCGGGCCCGCGGGCGGCGGGGTCACGGCGGCGATCGCCGTGGTCACCACGCCGGCCGGCTCCTCGGCGGCGACGACGTTGCTGCTGTCCACGACCTCGCGGCGGGAGAGCTTCCAGATCGCGGCGCTGGAGGCCACGAGGAAGACGGCGACGACCGCCGTGCCCCAGTCGCCGAGGTCCGTCACGGACTCGGCGAGCGCGCCGACCACCGCGGCGGCCGGGAGGGTGAGCACCCAGGCGACCATCATGCGGGTCGCGGTGGACCAGCGGACCGTGCCGCCCTTGCGGCCGAGACCCGCGCCCATCACGGAGCCCGAGACGACGTGCGTGGTGGAGAGCGAGAAACCGAGGTGGGAGGAGGCCAGGATGGCGGTGGCCGCGCTGGTCTGGGCGGCGAAACCCTGCTGCGGCCGGAGCTCGGTCAGGCCCGTGCCCATGGTGCGGATGATCCGCCAGCCGCCGATGTAGGTGCCGAGCGCGATGGCGAGACCGGCCGAGAGGATGACCCAGGTGGGAGGGTTCGAGCCGGGGGCGATGGCACCGCCCGCGATCAGCGCGAGGGTGATGATGCCCATCGTCTTCTGCGCGTCGTTGGTGCCGTGCGCGAGCGAGACCAGGCCGGCGGAGGCGATCTGGCCGGCGCGGTAGCCCTTGCGGGTGGCCTCGTCCTCGGCGTCCTTCGAGAGCGTGTAGGAGAGGCGGGTGGAGAGCGCCGCCGCGAGACCGGCGACCACGGGGGCGGCCACCGCCGGGAGCAGGACCTTGGTGACGAGCACGTCGCCGTGGACCGCGCCGAAACCGGCGGAGGCGACGGTGGCGCCGATCAGACCGCCCATGAGGGCGTGCGAGGAACTGGACGGCAGGCCCACCAGCCAGGTCACCAGGTTCCAGAGGATGGCGCCGACGAGGGCGGCGAAGATGACCTCGGGACGAATGCCGTTCTCGTCGACGAGACCCTTGGAGATCGTGTTGGCGACCTCCACCGAGAGGAAGGCGCCCACCAGGTTGAGCGCGGCGGACATGGCCACCGCGATCTTGGGCTTGAGCGCACCGGTCGAGATGGTCGTGGCCATCGCGTTGGCGGTGTCGTGGAAACCGTTCGTGAAATCAAACGCGAGTGCGGTTACCACCACAATCGCGAGGATCAGCGAGAAGTTTTCCATTTACCCAGGCAATCTTTCGAAGTCATTGGCTGTTGGACCGTAGGCAACCTGGATGAACGGAAGATGAACTGAGGCGGTCCTGGCGGTGTATGAGATCGACTTCGGGGTGATCGAGGCCGGGGTGGGGCGAGGCCGCCGTCCCGGTTCCGGTCCGGCGGCCGCGTCGCCCGTTGGTCACAGGCCCAGGGTGAACGCCTTCAGGCGGCCCGCCGACCCGTTGAAGAGATTCTGGTCACCCGGCAGGCTGCCGCTGTTGTCGTACTGCCAGAAGGTCCACGACTTCCATCCGGCCGGCAGCGTCCCGGCGTCCGCCGAGCCGTGGCGGGCGATCCACAGCGCGTGGTCGGCGGCGAAGGCGCTGCTGCCGCCGGTGCAGAGGTTCCACCAGTTCGTGGTCGTGTAGATCACCGGCCGCCGGCCGGTCTCCCGCTTCAGCTCGTCACTGAAGGACCTGATCCACTGGACCATCCGGGAGTTGCTCAGCCCGTAGCACCTGTGCTTCTTGTCGTACGGGTTGTACTCGACGTCGAGCGCGGGCGGCAGCGTCCAGCCGTCCGCCGTCCAGGTGCCGCCGTGGCTCACGAAGTACGCGGCCTGCCGGGCGCCCGACGACTTGTCCGGCAGGGCGAAGTGGTAGGCGCCCCGCCTTAGTCCGGCCTCGCGCGAGCCGTTGTACTGCTGGTCGAAGTACGGGTTGCGATAGGTGGTGGACTCGGTGGCCTTGATGTAGACGAACCTGGCACCCTTCGCCCTGGCGCCCGGCCAGTCGACGTTCCTCTGGTGCGAGGAGACGTCGTGCCCCTTCGGCAGGCTCGCCGCGGACGCCGGTGTCCCGGTGAACGCGGTCGCGGCGGTCGCGAGGACGAGCGCCGCCGCGGACGCCGCGATGACGCGGACGCGGTGGCGGGACGGCGGAATACGGTCACGGGCCATGTTTCCCCCCGGAATGGCGACGTGTACGAAAAATCGTCCAGAGATTATTGGAAGATCGGCGTATCCTCGGCGATCTTCGGCCAAGCCAGGAAATGGAACTCTTTGAGACGGTTTGCGCTCTACTGGATCCGGGACGCGCGGCCTAAAGTGCCCTGCCACGCGGGCCGGTTGGGGCATCGCCTGACAGGATCGGGCCATGGCTGAGCAGCGGCGGGACCAGCGTGACGGACGGGATGGACGGGCCGGCGCACAAGGTGTGTCCGAGCCGCGAAGGCGCGATGTACGCGCGGAGGAGGCGGACGCCTGGCTCGAACTCGTCGCCACCGCCCGCCGCACGGTCTCCGACGGACTGGTCGTCGGCACCTCCGGCAACGTCTCCGTCCGCGTCGGCGACACCGTGCTGGTCACACCGTCCGGCGTGCCCTACGACCGGCTCGGTCCGGACGACGTGACGGGCGTGGACCTCGCCGGCCGCCAGGTCCTCGGCAGCCTGGTCCCGACCAGTGAACTGCCGATGCATCTCGCGGTCTACGGCAGCACCGACGCCGGGGCCGTCGTCCACACCCACGCCGTCCACGCGACGGCCGTCTCCACGCTCGTCCCCGAACTGCCGGCGATCCACTACATGTCCGCCGCCCTCGGCGGCGCGGTCCGAGTTGCCCCGTATGCGACGTACGGCACCGACGAGTTGGCCGAGAACATGCTCCGCGCGCTGACCGGCCGCTCCGGATGCCTCCTCCAGAACCACGGCACGATCACCTACGGCACCACCCTCACCCTGGCCTACGACCGCACCGCCCAACTGGAGTGGATGTGCCGCCTGTGGCTGACGGCGTCCGCGGTACCCGGCCTGACCCCCAGCCTGCTCTCCCCGGAACAGGTCGCGGAGGTGGGCGAACGGCTCCGCGGCTACGGGCAGCGACCGGGCTGAGCCGGCCCCGTCCCACACCCGCGACCTCACCCGCCCCGCACCTCGCGAACCCGTCCGTCCCGCACCTCGCGAACCCGTCCGTCCTGCACCTCGCGAACCCGTCCGTCCTGCACCTCGCGAACCCGTCCGTCCTGCACCTCGCGAACCCGTCCGTCCTG
>NZ_JBIVXP010000001.1:0-67323 GCF_044769305.1 Streptomyces sp. NPDC090499 | reverse complement strand
CGTCCTGCACCTCGCGAACCCGTCCGTCCTGCACCTCGCGAACCCGTCCGTCCTGCACCTCGCGAACCCGTCCGTCCTGCACCTCGCGAACCCGTCCGTCCCGCACCCCGCGAACCCGTCCGTCCTGCACCCCGTGAACCCGCCCCGCCCGCACAAGCCCCCTCCGCTCCACTGGCCGCCGCCGATGTCCGCCCCGACACTGGACAGGTGCACCCAGTCAAAGTCACGGCCGCTGCCGTCGGTGCCGTACTCGCCGCCGGTGCGGCCGGCGTGGCCGCGGGGCGGTTCGCCAGTGACGCCGCGCTGAAGGCACCGCCCGGCCGGCCCCTGCCCACCGAACCCCGGCTCACCGTGCACGGCACCGCGGCCGGCCGCATCACCCTCACCCGCGACCTGGCCTCGCTGCGCCCCGGCACCTACGGGCTGGCCGGCGACGGCTCGCACGCGGTCGTCGGCGCCGTCCTGGAGTCCGCCGCGAACACCCCCGACACCGTCGTACGGCGGCTGGAGCGGGTGACCCACGGCACCTTCGAGACCGGCGACCGGGCCTGGCTCACCGCCAACGTGCACGTCGGCAACCCGGGCACGGCCCTGGGCCTGGAGTACGCCGACGTCGACCTGCCCGGCGAAGTCGGCCCGCTGCCCGCCTGGTTCGTGCCCGGCCACCGGGACACCTGGGTGATCGCGGTGCACGGCCTGGGCACCACCCGCGAGCTCTCCATGAACGTCATGGCGTTCCTGCACGCCCGGCGCCTGCCGGTGCTCGCCCTCGCCTACCGCGGCGACCTCGGCGCCCCGCGCCCCCCGGACGGGCTGAACCACCTCGGTGAGAGCGAGTGGCGCGACCTGGACGCGGCGATCCGCTACGCCGTCCGCTACGGCGCCCGCCGCGTCGTCCTGCACGGCTGGTCCACCGGCGCCACCATGGCGCTGCGCGCCGCCGCCCACTCCGCACTGCGCGAGCGGATCTCCGGCCTCGTCCTGGACTCCCCGGTACTCAGCTGGGAGGCCACCCTGCGCGCCCTCGCCCAGGCCCGGCACACCCCCGAGCACCTGTTGCCGCTCGCGGTACGCGCCGCCCAGGGCCGCGCCGGCCTGCACGCCGACCACGCCGCCGACCCCTTCGACCCGGGCCGGCTCACCGTGCCCGCCCTGATCGTGCACGGCCCGGACGACGCGTTGGCCCCCTGGGTGTACTCCCGGCGGCTCGCCGAGCGGCGCCCCGACCTGGTGGCCCTGTACACCGTCCAGGACGCCCCGCACGGCGCGATGTGGAACGCCGACCCGGAGGAGTACGAGGAACGACTGCGCCGGTTCCTCACGCCCCTGATGTGATGCGCCCCGAGCGTGCTCCCCGGCGTACTCCCCGGGAGTGCGCTCTCCGGCGTGCACTCCCGGGGGAGCGCTCCCCGGCGGGCGCCCCTGGCATCCGATGGCACCCCCGATGTGATTCTTCCCGCACTCGCCGGTCCTTCCCTTCTGCGGCCCCGCCCGCTCCCGTCCCGAGCCGGAAACCCCGGATCCAGCCGGTTCCGGAGGTTCCGTTTAACGTCGTACCACTGGCCTGAACATGTCTCCTCGCCTCCCCTCGCACCCCGTGCGTTGGCCAGCCCCGTCGCCCGCCGTGACATTCCGTTTGGGTTTTCGGACCGTCAACCGGAAGACTGCACCCGTGACGTCCCGTATCCCGCGCGACTCAAGGCTTCGACTCGTCCGAACGCGACCCCTGGCCGCCGCCCCCCGAGCGATGAACCAGCGGCCCGCGCGCCGCCCCGCACCCCGCCCGCCCGAGGGCACCCCGGCCCCCGCCGAGCTGGCCAGAATGGCTCGCTCCGGCCTGGCCGGCGCGGCCCGCGTCGCCCACTGGGCGGACACCGCACTCGGGCCGGGCAGCGACGGCGCGACCGCCGACGGCAAGGCCACACTCTCCGACGCGTCCGCCGAACGCGCGTCCGACGACCTGGGCCTGACCGCCGCTCAGATCCGCGCCGACTGGGACACCGCCCGCCTCGCCGGCCTGGTCGAGGTGCACGGGGACAGCGCGCGCCCCGGCTGGCGCCTGCGCGCCTGGGACCGCGACGACAGTGCCGTGCTGCGCGGCTGGGTCGCCCTCTTCGACGCCTGGTCGCTCGCCCACCCGGAGTCCGCCGAGTTCGAGCCCGCCGCCGTCGCCGAGGTCGTCTCGGCCATGCCCCAGGTGCTCTCCTTCCTCCAGCTGTCCGCCGGTCCCGTCCCGGTCGAGCAGCTCCTGGACCTGCTGGGACAGCGGGTCACCGAACTGCGCACCGAGCGCTGCGAGGTCCCCTACGACACGGAGCACGGCACCGGGACCGCCCGGCCGCTCGCCGCCGTGCGCTCCGCCGACGCCGACCCGGCGGAGCACGCCCCGGCCGAGGACCCGGCCCCCGCCGACGAGGCCGAGCTCGCCCCCCTCCTCGACTGGGCCCTGCACGCCCTCGCCTCCGTCGGCGCGCTGACCTACGGCGACGGCCAGGCCACCCTCACCCCGCTGGGCAGCTGGGCGGTCTGGGTCAAGCTGGAGCAGATCTGTGTCGCCGCACAGAGCCCCGCGGGCAACATCGAGGTCGCAGCCGAGGAGATGCTGCGCGGCTGCGCCCAGCTGCGCCCCAACGCGGCCCGCGCCGAGTACCGCGCCTGGCTCGCCGCCCGCCCCGTCGGCGGCGCCGTCACCGAACTCGTCGACGCCGCCCGCGGCGAGGACGCCCTGCTGCGCGGCCTCGCCTTCGAGGCGCTGCGCGTCGTCGGAGCCCCTGCCGAACCCGACGTCCGCGCGGTCGTCGACGAGCCGACGCTGCGGCCGTACGCCCTGCTGTGGCTGGCCGAGCACGACGGGATCGACCCCGAGGACGCCCACGAGGTGCTCACCCGGGAGGAGGCCACCTGGCTCTGGGTGGACACGGCCGCCGCGGTCGCCGACCACGGCGAGGCGCCGCTGCTCGTCCGCCACCTGGAGTCGGCGCTGCAGCCCACCGTCCCCGCGCTGCTCGACGAGGTCCGCGCCGTCGGCCACCCGCGCACCGTGCAGGTCCTGGTCGCGCTCGCCGCCGCCCACCCCGACCCGGCACTGGCCAAGGCCGTCCGCCGGGCTGCCTTCCAGGTGCACACCGGAGGCTGAGCACGTCCTTGGAAGTGCCGCGCCATGCCGTCGGTCGACCGCGGCGCCGTCGCGGCCGGTCGCGCGGTTCCTCCCGCCTTCGGCCGGGGGTGCTCCCAGCGCCCCGCACGGGGCGCTGCCGAACCGCGGCGGACTTCGTCGGACCCGCTCAGCCGGCTATCTCGGGTGCGTACGTGCCGAAGCTCCAGACGTTGCCCTCGACGTCCCGGGCCATGTAGTCCCGCGAACCGTAGTCCTGGTCGGTCGGGGGCATCAGGATCTCGGCGCCGTGGTCGACGGCGCGCTGGTGGTGCGCGTCGACGTCGTCCACGACGATGTACACCCCGGTCGGGCCGCCGCCCTCCATCGCCGCGTCGAACCGGCCGCCGCGACCCCGGGAGCCCAGCATGACCGCCCCGTTGCCCTGCACCAGTTCGGCGTGGAGCACCATCCCGTCCTCGCCCTCGTACACCGACAGTTCGGTGAAGCCGAAGGCCTCCGTCAGCTGCTTGATCGCCGCCTTCGCATCCGTGTAAAGCAGCGACGGATAGATGCTCGGCCGCCCGCCACTCGTGCCCGCCATCCCGATCACTCCCTCGTGCGTCGGTCCCCCGAAAGCCGTCGTTCCGGCCTGGTCCCCAGTCTTGCACCCGGCACTGACAACGCCCCGGGCCTGTACCGTCGTTGCAGGTCAGCCGCTCATCCGAAGGTGTTGCAGCGAGCCATGTCGCCGGTCCGGTAGCCCTGGTAGAACCACTGCCGGCGCTGCTCGGCCGACCCGTGCGTCCACGTCTCCGGCGTCACCCGCCCCTGGAACCGCTCCTGGATCCGGTCGTCGCCCACGGCCGCCGCCGCGTCCAGCCCGTCCCGGATGTCCGCGGCCGTCAGGCTGGTGATCAGCGGGCGGCCGGTCGACTCGTCCTTCGTGGTCGTGGCGTGGTGCGCCCACACCCCGGCGTAGCAGTCGGCCTGCAGCTCCAGCCGCACCGAATTGCTGTTCACCCCGGTCAGGTTGGACTGCGACCTGCGCAACGTGCCCATCAGGTCCTGCACGTGGTGCCCGTACTCGTGCGCCACGACGTACGCCTGCGCGAACGGCCCGCCGCTCGCGCCGAACTTGGACCGCAGTTCGTCGAAGAAGCCGAGGTCCAGATAGACCTTCCGGTCGCCCGGACAGTAGAACGGACCCACCGCCGAGGTCGCCGTCCCGCACGCTGTTGCGACCTGCCCGCTGAAGAAGACCGTGGGGGCGGCCGTGTAGGTGCCGTGGCGGCGCCGGAACTCCTGCGTCCAGTAGTCCTGCACGCTGTTGACCACCGCCACGATCCGGCAGTCCTCCCTGCTGTTCGCGTCCCGTCCGGTGCGGCAGGTCTGCTGCACCTGCGCCAGCGAGGAGGAGGCGGGCGCGGGCGAGCTGTCCCCGGAGGAGAGCCCCAGCTGGTCCGGGCCGACCCCGAGGAACAGGGCGAGAAGCAGCGCGATCAGGCCGGCCAGACCGCCGCCGACGGTCTTCCTGCCGCCCGGGATCCGGCTGCCCCGCACGTCCTGCACCTCGGAGGTGTCCAGGTTCGCGTCGTCGTCGAACTGCATGGGGCACCACCTCCTGCTCGCTCCGTCCCCCACCACCACCTTGCGGCATCCGCGCCGCCACTTCGCGCCGATGACCGGACCGACGCCCGAACGGGCGACGTCCCGCCCCGCCCCCGCGTCACGCCCGCCCGCCCGCCGCGGGCGTGGCTACGCTCTGCGCCTGACCCGTGGCACAGGGGCGCCCGGCCGGGCGCCGAAGAAGGAGGGAGTGGCCGTTCTGCGGCACAGGAGAACCACGCCACCGGACGCCGGGGCACTCCTGGAGCAGTCCGCGCCGCCCTGCCGGGAGCAGCCCGGCGCCGCCTTCCCGCACCGGCCTTCGAGCGCCGTCCCGAGGACGCCCCGCGCACACCGGCCCGTCAAGCGCCTCCTCGCCCTCGCGCTGCTCCTGGCGGCCGGGCTGCTCACCGTCGCCCACCAGATCCGCCCCGCCCCCTACGGCGACCACCTCACCTCGGGCCCGCCCGCGCCCACCGCACGCGCGCGTGGCGAAGTCGTCGAGGCGTACGACGGGCCGACCCTGCGCTGGCGGTACGCACGTCCGGGCCGCCGCCCGCTCAGCGTGCTGCCCACGCGCGGGCAGGCCATCACCGTCTGGGACGACGGGCTCGTCACCGACACCGACGGCCGCTCCGTGCGCTGGCACCGCGCCCTGCCCGCGGCGACCGACTGGCTGCGCGCCCGGGGCGGCGCCGGCGTCCTGCGCCCCCTGGGCCGCGGCATCCTCGCGGTCGTCACCCCGTCCCGGATCGCCGCGTACCGCACCGCCGACGGCGACCTGCGCTGGGTGCTGCCCGCCCGCGCGGGCTGCGCCTTCCGTCCCGAACGTGCCGTACGTCACGGCCACGCCCTGCTCGTCGCCCAGCCGTGTGCGGACGGCGCCTGGACCGCGCAGCTGGTCGCCGTGGACGACCTGGGCGGAATCGCCCCGCACCGCACGCCGCTGGGCAACGAACCGCCCCGCGCGGGACGTCCCGAACACCCGCGCACCGAAAAAGCGCTTGCGCCGCCCCGTTAGACTTGGCCCATGGCCATTCTCCTCGCGCATTAGACGGCGGGAACGTCCTCAGCCGCCCACCCGTCACTATCCGTACGCTCTGGAGTCTGTCCGTGATCTCCGCCTCCGGTATCGAGCTGCGCGCCGGTGCGCGCGTCCTCATCGAGAACGCCACATTTCGGGTCGCCAAGGGTGACCGCATCGGTCTGGTCGGCCGCAACGGCGCCGGCAAGACCACCCTCACCAAGGTGCTGGCCGGCGACGGCATCCCCGCCGCGGGCACCGTCACCCGCTCCGGCGAGGTCGGCTACCTCCCGCAGGACCCCCGCACCGGCGACCTCGACGTCCTCGCCCGCGACCGCGTCCTCTCCGCGCGCGGCCTGGACGTCCTGATCCGCAAGATGCGCGAGAACGAGCAGCGCATCGCCAACGGTCAGGGCGCCACCCGGGAGAAGGCGCTCAGGCAGTACGAGCGCCAGGAGACCGAGTTCCTCACCAAGGGCGGGTACGCCGCCGAGGCCGAGGCCGCCACCATCGCCGCCGCGCTCAACCTGCCCGACCGGGTGCTCGGCCAGCCCCTGCACACGCTCTCCGGCGGTCAGCGCCGCCGGATCGAGCTGGCCCGCATCCTGTTCTCCGACGCGGACACGCTCCTGCTGGACGAGCCGACCAACCACCTCGACGCGGACTCGATCGTCTGGCTGCGCGACTACCTGAAGACCTACCGCGGCGGCTTCATCGTGATCTCTCACGACGTCGACCTGGTCGAGACGGTTGTCAACAAGGTCTTCTACCTGGACGCCAACCGCTCCCAGATCGACGTCTACAACATGGGCTGGAAGCTCTACCAGCAGCAGCGCGAGGCCGACGAGAAGCGCCGCAGGCGGGAGCGCGCCAACGCCGAGAAGAAGGCCGCCGCGCTGCACTCCCAGGCCGACAAGATGCGCGCCAAGGCCACCAAGACGGTCGCCGCGCAGAACATGGCCCGCCGCGCCGACAAGCTGCTGGCAGGACTGGACGCCGTCCGCGTCTCCGACAAGGTCGCCAAGCTCCGCTTCCCGGAGCCCGCGCCCTGCGGCAAGACCCCGCTGACCGCCGAGGGCCTGTCGAAGTCGTACGGCTCGCTGGAGATCTTCACGGACGTGGACCTGGCCATCGACAAGGGCTCCCGGGTCGTCATCCTCGGCCTCAACGGTGCCGGCAAGACGACCCTGCTGCGTCTCCTCGGCGGCGTCGAGCAGCCCGACACCGGCGAGGTCATCGAGGGCCACGGCCTCAAGCTCGGCTACTACGCGCAGGAGCACGAGACCCTCGACCCCGGGCGCACGGTCCTGGAGAACATGCGCTCGGCGGCGCCCGACATGGACCTCGTCGAGGTCCGCAAGGTGCTGGGCTCGTTCCTGTTCTCCGGCGACGACGTCGACAAGCCGGCCGGGGTCCTCTCCGGCGGCGAGAAGACCCGTCTCGCCCTCGCCACCCTGGTCGTCTCCGCCGCGAACGTCCTGCTCCTGGACGAGCCGACCAACAACCTCGACCCCGCCAGCCGTGAGGAGATCCTCGGCGCCCTGCGCACCTACAAGGGCGCGGTCGTCCTCGTCACCCACGACGAGGGTGCTGTGGAGGCGCTCCAGCCCGAGCGGATCATCCTGCTGCCCGACGGCGTCGAGGACCTGTGGGGCGCCGACTACGCGGATCTGGTCGCCCTCGCCTGAGAGCCGGTCCCGTCGCCGCCGTTTGATCGAATGCCTGATCCACTGGCTATGGATCATTCGGCCTATCGGTGATCCATCATCTGTGTGAGATCTCCTCGTATCGAGGTGTGTCCTACATCGATTTCGCGGCCGATCCCTTTGTCGACAAGGGATCGGCCGTTTCGCGTGCCTGACCTGGCACTTCACGGGAGAACCGCTTCGGGATCACGGACAACCCGCGACGGAATCACGGATTCCGCATGTGGGGATGCGCTCCTGTCGTCACAACGATGTCTCACGGACCTTGCCGAATGGGTGGCCATCACGCCCCGGAGGGGTGATCATGAGGGGACCAGAGCGCACTTCCCATGAGGAGGCACGGGTGGCCGAGACTCTGAAGAAGGGCAGCCGGGTGACCGGCGCCGCGCGCGACAAGCTCGCGGCAGACCTGAAGAAGAAGTACGACTCCGGTGCGAGCATTCGGGCACTGGCCGAGGAAACCGGCCGCTCGTATGGCTTCGTCCACCGGATGCTCAGCGAGTCGGGTGTCACGCTGCGTGGGCGTGGCGGGGCGACGCGGGGCAAGAAAGCCGCGTCCTGACCCCGGGCGGCCCATCGGCTTCGATGGTGGCCACCCGGTCGGTCGAGTGATCGGCCGGGTGGTTACTGTGCAGTCACTTAGCATGCCGGTAGGCAACGCGTGATGACCGCACACATCGGAGGCGCCCCATGGCTTCGCCCGACCAGGACCTCGCTCCTGTTCTCGACAAGGACGGCGTACGGCTCACCGTCGACGACGCGCTCGCCACGGTGACGCTGACCAACCCGGCCAAGCGCAACGCCCAGAGCCCCGCGCTGTGGCGGGCGTTGGCCGAGGCCGGGCGGTCGCTGCCGGGGTCGGTCCGGGTGGTCGTGCTGCGCGGTGAGGGGCAGTCCTTCTCCGCGGGCCTCGACCGGCAGATGTTCACGCCGGAGGGGATCCCCGGCGAGCCGACCTTCGTCGAGCTCGCGGGCCGTGACGACGCCGGACTCGACGCGTCCATCGCCGAATTCCAGGAGGCGTTCACCTGGTGGCGGCAGAGCGACATCGTGTCGATCGCCGCCGTGCAGGGGCACGCCATCGGGGCCGGCTTCCAGCTGGCCCTCGCCTGCGACCTGCGGGTCGTCGCGGACGACGTGCAGTTCGCCATGCGCGAGACGAGCCTCGGACTGGTGCCCGACCTGACCGGCACGTACCCGCTCGTCTCCCTGGTGGGCTACGCCCGCGCGCTGGAGATCTGCGCGACCGGACGCTACGTCCAGGCCGGCGAGGCGGTGGCCTCCGGGCTGGCGAACGTCGCGGTGCCGGTGGGCGAACTCGACGCGGCGGTACGGGACCTGGCCGGGGCGCTGCTGGCCGCGCCGCGGGACGCCGTCGTGGAGACCAAGGCGTTGCTGCAGGGAGCCGCCGGCCGTACCTACGACGAGCAGCGGGCCGCGGAGCGGCAGGCGCAGGCTCGGCGGCTGCGGGACCTGGCGGGGGTGGGCGAGTAGTTCACCGCCGGCCGGTGGGGGTTGCTCGCGCGGTTCCTCCCCCGCCCTTCGGCCGGGGCTACCGCGAGCGCCCCCGGCGGGGCGCTTCAGCCGACGTCCGTCACCAGCACAGCCACCGTCGGCCGGTCCTCCAGCGCCTCGCCGACCGCCGTACGGACGCGCCGGGCCACCTCCACGGCCCGTGGGCCGTCGGTCAGCGCGACCTCCACCCGCACATGGCGGCGCGGCAGCGCGGTGTCGAAGTGGACCTCCCGGCTCAGTGCGCCCGTCACCCGGGCCACCCCCGGCACCGCCAGCGCCGCCGCCGTCACCCGGGCCCCTTCGGGATCCGCCCCCTCGCGGACCGACGGCGGCCGGGGCGCGGACACGGCCTCCGGTTCCGCCGGCTCCTCCGCCAGCAGGTCGGTCACCCGCAGGTCCGTCTCGACGACGGACAGCCCCAGCCGCTCCGCGGCCGCCGCCAGTGCCCGGCGCAGCCGGGACGCGGTCGCCGGCAGGGGCTCGGCGGCCGTCGCCGCGAAGTCCGCCGTCAGCCGCAGCGGCCCCGGCGGTACCGCCCCGGGCGGCGTCGGCACGACGGCCTGCGCCACCTCCGCCGGATCCGCCAGGGCGATCCGCACCGCACCCAGCCGCACTCCCGCCACCCCGGCCGCCGCCCGCCGCAGGACCGCGTCGGCCGCCGCCTCCGTGAGCCACGCCCCGTCCTGCGGCCCGCCCAGCGGGAGGAGCCTGCCCAGGCCCAGCAGGTGCCGTAGCGTGTCTGTCCGTCGCTCCGCCGTCATTGCTCCAGCCTGCCGCATCTCCGGGGCACGACAGGACATCCGCACGTACCTTGGTCGCAGGACGACGACGGGAAGGGACGCACGGCGATGACCGAGATGGCGGCGGAGCCCGAGAAGGACCCGACGGTACAGACCCGGAAGACGGTCAGGCGCGGCGGCGGCGACCCGGCGACCCGGGGGCGGACGACGATCGCCGACGGGGTCGTGGAGAAGATCGCCGGGCTGGCGGCCCGCGACGTGGTCGGCGTGCACGCGATGGGCAGCGGCCTCGCCCGCACCTTCGGCGTGGTGCGCGACCGGGTGCCCGGCGGCTCCAAGTCCGTGAGCCGGGGCGTGAAGGCCGAGGTCGGCGAGGTGCAGACCGCGCTGGACCTGGAGATCGTCGTGGACTACGGCGTGTCGATCGCCGACGTGGCCCGCGCGGTCCGGGAGAACGTGATCGCCGCCGTGGAGCGCATGACCGGTCTCGAAGTGGTGGAGGTCAACATCGCGGTGAGTGATGTGAAGCTTCCGGAGGAAGAGGAAGAAGAACCGGAGTCCCGGCTCCAGTGACCGCTGACCGGGACCGCCGACCGGGACCGTTGACCGGGACCGCTGAGGGGAGCGCACCATGAATCTGGCCGTCGTCGGCATGATCGCCGGCATGGCGCTGGGCTTCGCCGGATACTTCGGCGGGTTCGGCGCCTTTCTGCTGGTGGCGGCGCTCGGGGCCATCGGGTTCGTCGTCGGACGGTTCGCGGAGGGAGACCTCGAACTCGGCGACTTCTTCCGCACCCGTGACGACCGCCGCGACCGCCGGCGATGACCCCCGCGAGCGGTGAGACGCGCGGCGCTCCGACGGGCGTGGCGCCCGGCGAGCGCGGTGCCGTCCGGATCGCCGACCGGGTGGTGGCGAAGATCGCCGCGCAGGCGGCCCGCGAGGCGCTCGGCCCCCTCCCGAAGGACGCCGTACCCCCGCACGCCACCGTGGTCACGCACCACGACACGGCCCGCGTCCGGGTCCACCTCGAACTGGACTATCCGTCCGACATCGGCGCCCGGTGCGCGGCCGTGCGTCGACACGTGGTCGAGCGGGTAGGCGCGTTGGTGGACATGGACGTCCGGGAGGTCGCCGTCCACGTCGAACGGCTGCACCCGGACCGGGCCCAGGGGAGGGCGTGATGAGCACGGAGCAGACACCGGTCATCGAGAAGCCACCGCCACCGGCCGCCGTACCACCGGCCGGCCGCGAGTCCCGCTTCTGGTCCCCGCGCCGCGCCCCCGCCACCCTGGTCGCGGTGCTCGTCCTGGTGACCGCGGGCGCCTTCCTGTACGACATCGCCGCCGTACGGGCCCACCACCCCGCCATGCACTGGCGCCGCGAACTGGCCCGCCGGCTCGCGGCGGAGCCGCTCGACGCCACCTGGGTCCTGGTGGGCGCGGGCATCGCCGCAGCCCTCGGCCTGTGGCTGCTGGTCCTGGCCGTCACGCCCGGCCTGCGGGACCTGCTGCCCATGCGGCGCACCCACCCCGACGTCCGCGCCGGGCTGCGCCGGGACGCGGCCGCGCTGCTGCTGCGCGACCGGGCCATGGAGATCTCCGGCGTGCGCCGGGTGCGGGTACGGCTGCACCGGTCCCGTGCCCACGTCCTCGCCGTCTCCCACTTCCGTGAACTCGACGAGGTGCGGGGCGACCTGGAGGCGGCCCTGACCGACGCGATCCGCGCCATGGGGCTGGCCCACGAACCCGCCCTGACCCTGCAGGTGATCCGCCCCGGCCGGAAGGGGTGACGTCGTGCTCGGCACCGTCAACCGCGTACTGATCGCCCTCGCGGGCCTCCTGCTCCTCGCCCTCGGCGGCTCGGTCCTGGCCGTCGGCCTCGGCGCCCCGTCCCCGTCCTGGTGGATCCACCACGGCCGCCACGACGTCCTGCTCACCACGGCCGAGCGCACCCACTGGCGCGCCGAGGGCTGGTGGTGGCCGACGGTCCTGGCGGCGCCGGCCGTGCTGTTCCTGCTCGCCCTGTGGTGGCTGACCGCCCAACTGCGCCGGCGCCGCCTGACCGAGGTCCTGGTGGACACCGGAGACGGTGAGAACGCGCTGCTGCGCGGCCGGGCCCTGGAGACCGTCCTGGCGACGGACGCCGCCCACCAGGAGGGCGTCTCGCACGCCCAGGCGGTCCTGAGGGGTACGCGTACGGCCCCGGAGGTACGGGTGTGGCTCCAGCTGGAGCCGGACGTGGCCCCGGGGGAGGCTCTGGACACCCTGACGGCTCAGGCCCTGACCCATGCCCGGGACTCGGCGGCCTTGCGGAAACTCCCCGCCGAGGTCCGGCTGAGCTCGGTGCGGCACCGTGCGGAAAGGGTGACCTGACAGCGCCGTCCGGGGCCGCGCACACCCGGCCGCGGGCCTGCCGCCCGTCCCGTGGGTTCGCGCCCACGGGCCCGCTGCCGTCTCAGGACGGCTTCGCCTCGGGGGCGAACGCGGGCAGCCTGTCGAGGCTGCTGCGCACGGCCTCGGCGCCGTACTCGAACATCTGCCGCTCGTAGGCGCCGACCGCGCCGAGCAGATCCTGGCGGCCTTCGGCGGACGCGATCAGGCAGCGGCGCAGCAGGTCGGCGTCGCGCAGCGCGGTGTTCGCGCCGTTGCCGCCGGTCGGGGAGGTGGCGTGGATCGCGTCGCCGAGCAGCGTGACCGGGCCGGACGGCCAGCGCCCGCCGGGCTTGACCACCCGGATGGACAGCAGCGCGGTGTTGTCCGGGTCGGCCTGCTCGATCAGCGCGCGCAGCTCCGGGTGCCACCCCGCCATCCTGGACAGCACGGCGTCCTGCGCGGTCGGGTCCGCCGTCGAGCCGTCGGGCGGCAGGATCATGGCCCAGCGCACGTAGTCGCCGATGTCGGGGAGCGTGACGTCGGGTGCCAGCCGCTCGGCGGCCTGCTTCGGCGGGGTGCGGAAGCGCATCGCGCCGAGCAGCAGGCTGACGCCGTCGCCCGTGATCTTCGAGCCGTAGGCCTTGGACAGGCCGGCGAACTCGTCGGTCAGCGGGGTGCGGCCGATCACGAACCGGACGCCGGTGTCGGTCGGGACGGTCTGCGGCGCCAGCACCCCGCGGACCGCGGAGGCGACGCCGTCCGCGCCGACGAGCAGGTCGGCGGTGGCCGGGCCGCGGCGGGCGAAGCGGGCCGTGACCTTGCCGTCTGCCGACACGTCGTAGCCGGTCAGGGCGGCATCGGTGTGCACGGTGAGGCCGGTGAGCAACAGGTGCCGCAGTACCTGCCGGTCGACCACGATGCCGGTCCGGCCCGCGCCGAGCCTGCCGATCTCGTTCAGCTGCGGGTCCAGGACCAGCTGCTCGGCGGAGGCGTCCATGACGATCTCGTCCAGCAGCGGGTGCCAGCGCGCCGGCAGACAGGCGCGCACCGCCTGGAAACCGGCCGGGTCCAGCACGAGCCGGTAGCCCTGGAACCGGGCCACGATCCCAGGGTCGCGCTCGAACACCTCGGCCTCGATCCCGGCGCCGCGCAGACCCTGCGCGAGAGCCAGGCCTCCCAGACCGGCTCCGACGACGGAAACTCGCATCCCACACCTCCGGGGACCTCGTTACGAACTTAGTTCGTCTGACGATCTAAGTTCTACTCAACGAACTTAGATCGCGTCAAGCTATAGTGGTGGGCATGCCCGCAGACCCCCGCCGACACCGCGCAGCCCGCCACGCCCAACCCGCGGGGGAGGCCGCCGCGCCGGCGCCGCGCCGGAGGCCGATCACCGTCGAGCGGATCACCGACGCCGCCCTGGAAGTCGTCGCCACCGAGGGATACGACGCGCTGACCGTCCGCCGGGTGGCCGCCGTGCTCGGCACCGGTCCGTCGTCGCTGTACGCGCACATCGTCAACAAGGACGACATCGACGATCTGCTGATCGGCAGGCTCTACGCCGAGGTCGTGCTCCCCGAACCGGCCCCGGCCGCCTGGCGCGAGCAGCTGATCGGGGTGTACACGGAGATCCGTGACCTGTACCTGGAATACCCCGGGGTCTCGCGCGCCGCGCTGGCCGTGGTGTCGACCAACCTGGAGACGCTGCGGGTCGGCGAAGGCATCCTGGCGATCCTGCTCGCGGGCGGCATCGAACCGCGGACGGCCGGATGGGCCCGCGACGCGCTGTCCCTCTACGTCAGCGCCTATGCGCTGGAGCAGTCGCTGGTCCGGCAACGGCGCCGGCACCAGGACCAGGAATGGGTGCTCGGCCGCGAGGAGTTGCTGGACCGCTTCACCGCACTGCCTGCCGAGAGGTTCCCGCAGACCCGACGCCATGCCGCCGAGCTGATCTCCGGCACCGGACAGGACCGCTTCGAGTTCGCCCTCGGCCTGCTCGTGAACAGTCTGCGGCCCGTGTCCGGTTGACCCGTGGCAGGGTCAGAACCCGTGCCGCATCCCCCCGTCGACGGGCACCATGATCCCCGTCAGGTAGGACGCGGCCGGCGACATCAGGAACGCCGCCACCCGCCCGAACTCCTCCGGGGTCCCGTACCGCCGCAACGGAATCCGCGACTCGTGCTCGGCCCGCGTCGCCTCCGGGTCGGCGGACATCCTGTCCAGCTCCCGCGCCCGGTCCGTGTCGATCCGGGACGGCAGCAACCCCACCGCCCGGATCCCGCGCGGCCCCAGTTCGTCCGCCAGCGACTTGGCGAACCCGGCAAGACCCGGCCGCAGCCCGTTGGAGATCGTCAGCCCGGGAATCGGCTCGTACACCGAAGCGGACAGCACGAACCCGATGACCCCGCCGTCCCGCAACCCGGCCGCGGCCGCGCGGGCGAGCCGTACGGCCCCCAGGAACACCGACTCGAACGCGCTCTGCCACTGCTCGTCCGTGTTGTCGGCGACGAACCCGGCCGGCGGCCCGCCCACGCTCACGAGGATCCCGTCGAACCCCCCGAACCGCTCACGCGCGACCGCGATCAGCCGCTCCGGCGCCGCCGGGTCCGCGTTGTCGACGCCCACGCCCACCGCGTTCGGCCCCAGTTCGGCCGCCACGTCGGCGGCCCGCTTCTCGTCGCGGCCGGTCACCACGACCTTCGCCCCGTCCGCGACCAGCTCGCGCGCGGCCGCGTGGCCCAGCCCGCGGGTCGCTCCGGTGACGACGTACACCCGGTCCTTCAGTCCAAGATCCATGGCCCCTATCCTGCCCGCTCGCCGCCGAAGAGCGTGAGGGCGGTGTTCACCAGACCGATGTGACTGAACGCCTGCGGGAAGTTGCCCAGCTGACGCCCGGTCTCCGGGTCGTACTCCTCGGACAGCAGCCCCACGTCGTTGACGAGCCCCACCAGCCGTTCGAACAGCTCCTTCGCCTCGTCGGTGCGGCCCGTCATGTGCAGCGCGTCCGCGAGCCAGAACGAGCAGGCCAGGAAGGCGCCCTCGCCGCCCGGCATCCCGTCGACGCCGATCGCGTCGGTGTCGTAGCGGCGCAGGAACCCGTTCTGCCCCAGGTCGTCGCGGATGGCGTCCACCGTGCCGACCACCCGGGGGTCGTCCGGCGGCAGGAAGCCGACGCGCGGGATCAGCAGCAGGGCGGCGTCGAGCTCGCGTGAGCCGTAGTACTGCGTGAAGGTGTTGCGCTTCGGGTCGTACCCCTGCTCGCACACCTCCCGGTGCACCTCGTCGCGCAGCGCGCGCCATCTCATCAACTCGCCCTTGAGCTCCGCGTGGTCCTCCAGGGTCTGTACCGCCCGGTCCGCGGCCACCCACACCAGCACCTTGGAGTGCACGAAGTGGCGGCGGCCGCCGCGCACCTCCCACAGCCCCTCGTCCGGCTGCCGCCAGGCCGTCTCCAGGAACTTCATCAGCGCGCACTGGATGGCCCACATGTGCGGCTTGGTGGGCAGACCGGCGCTGCGGGCCAGCGACAGCGAGTCCATCACCTCGCCGTACACGTCCAGCTGGAGCTGGTCGACGGCGCCGTTGCCGACGCGTACCGGCCTGGAGTCGGCGAAGCCGGGCAGCCAGTCCAGTTCGAACTCGGGCAGCCGGCGCTCGCCGGCGAGGCCGTACATGATCTGCAGGTCCGCCGGGTCGCCGGCGACCGCGCGCACCAGCCAGTCACGCCAGCGCTCGGCCTCCTTGTGGTAGCCGGCGGCGAGCAGGGCGCCGAGGGTGAGGGTGGAGTCGCGCAGCCAGCAGAACCGGTAGTCCCAGTTGCGCACCCCGCCCAGCTCCTCGGGCAGCGAGCTGGTGGCCGCCGCGACGATGCCGCCGGTCGGCTCGTAGCTGAGCGCCTTGAGGGTGATCAGGGAGCGCACGACCGTGTCCCGGTGCGGGCCGTCGTAGGTGCAGCGGGCGGTCCAGCGCCGCCAGTCGGTGACACTGGCCCGCAGCGCCTCGTACGGGTCGACGAGCGGCGGCCGCTGCTGGTGCGAGGGGTGCCAGGTGAGCACGAACGCGACCCGCTCGCCCTCCGCGACGGTGAACTCGGAGTGCGTGCCGAAGTCCTCGCCCCAGGTCCGCACCGACGGTTCGCTGCGCAGCCACACCGAGTCAGGACCGGCGACCGCGACCCGGTGGCCGCCGGAGCGGCGCATCCACGGGATGACCGAGCCGTAGTCGAAGCGGAGCCGGAGCGTGCTGTGCACGGTGACCCGGCCGCTGACGCCCTCGACGATGCGCACGACGTCCGGCGCGTGCTCGCGCTGGGGCATCAGGTCGGTGACGCGGACGGTGCCCTCGGCGGTCTCCCACTCGGTGTCCAGGACCAGGGTGTCGGGCCGGTAGCCGCGCCGGGTGCAGGTCGTGGCGCCACCGGGGGCGATCCGCCAGTGGCCGTGGTCCTCGTCGCCCAGGAGCCTGGCGAAGCAGGCGGCGGAGTCGAAGCGGGGCAGGCACAGCCAGTCGATGGAGCCGTCCCGGCCGACCAGGGCCGCGGTCTGCTCGTCGCCGATGAGTGCGTAGTCCTCGATGCGTCGGTCCACGGGAGCCGGTTTCCCTGCCGGCCGGAGGGCCAATCAAGGGGTGGGCCGGGGGAGTGACGCGGTACGGAGTTCAGACGGTGGCCGGTTCGGCTGCCTCGGCCGTCTCCTGCTCCGCCGCCTCCGCACGCGTGCGTGCCTCACGGCGGGTCAGCACGAAGAAGCCGTAGGGGACGCCCGCGGCGAACAGCCACCACTGGATCATGTACGCGTAGTTCAGCGGCGCGTCCTCCTTGCCCGGGTCGGAAATCTGTTCCGGGGTGTCGCCCTTGGGCTCGGGTGCCGTCTGCTGGATGTAGCCGCCGAGCACCTGCTTGCCGAGCCGGCGCGCCTGCTCCTCGCTGTTGATCAGCATGATCTGCCGGGCGGGCAGGCCCTTGAGGTCCTTGATGCCGCTCGCCGCGGTGGTCTCGTCGGGCATCAGCCGGCCCTGGACGGTGACCTTGCCGGCCGGCGGCGCCGGGATCTTCGGGAAGGCGGTCTGGCTCGGGCCGTCGGACGGGATCCAGCCGCGGTTGACCAGCAGCACCTTGCCGTCGGTCAGCACGAAGGGGGTGAGAACGTGATAGCCGACCTCGTCGTCGGAGTTGGTGCGGCGGCGGACGACGACCTCGTCGGCGGTGTCGAAGGTGCCGGTCGCGGTGACCGTGTGGTACCGCTCCTTGCGGGTCACGGCATGCCCCGGCTCGGTCACCTCCTCCACCGGCACCGGCTTGGCACCGAGGGCGTCGGCGACCAGCTGGTTGCGGGCGCTGCGCTCCTCGTACCGGTGCTTCTGCCAGAACCCCAGCCGGATCATCGTGGGGATGAGAAGCAGCGAGACCAGGGCGAGGATCAGCCACTGCCGGGTCAACAGGAAGCGGTACACCCCACGACCGTACAACTCGGTCGTGGGGCGCGTTCGGGCGGGTACCGGGTCAGACGCGGTCGACGATGCCCGCCTTCCCGGCCTCCCGGGCGCAGTGGGCGCCGCAGAACCACTGGTTGTCCGCCTCCACGCCCTGGCCGATGATCGAGACCTTGCAGTGCTCGCAGACCGGGGCCATGCGGTGGATCGCACAGGAGAAGCAGTCGAAGACATGGACCGCGCCCTGCGCGTGCACCTCGAAGGTCATTCCGTAGTCATTGCCGCAAACTTCACATTTCGCCATGCGCCACAGGGTGGGCGGTCGGCCGCGCGCGGGCGAGCGGGCGCCGGGCGAGTCGTACGGCAATCACCCGTCCGCACGGCCCGTACGGACGGGTGTACGGCCCGCGCGGGCGGTCACTGCCGGGTGGCCGGTGCCACGTCCCGCAGCAGTTGCCCGAAGGCCGCCTCGTCGACCACCGGCGTCCCGAACTGGCGGGCCTTGAGGACCTTCGAGGTGCCCGAGTCGGGGTCGTTGGTGACGAGCAGACTGGTGAGCCGCGAGACGCTCGTCGAGACGTGCAGACCGGCCTCGACGGCCCGGTCCTCCAGGAGGTCCCGCTCGATCGACGTGTCCCCGGAGAACGCCACCCGCATGCCCTGCTTCAGCGGCCTGCCGTCCTCGTACCGGCCCGGGTTCGGGTAGGGGCACGCCGGGCGCTTGCGGGACGGCCGCCAGCTGCCGGGCCGGTAGCCCCCGTACCCGCCGCTCGCCTGGGGCCCGATCCGGGGCGTGTCCGACCACTCCGTCAGGGGGCGGCACTCCAGGAGCGGCAGGCGTACGTTGCCCGCCGCCGCGGCCCGCAGGCTGGGCCGGAACGCCTCCGCGAGCACGCGCGCGTCGTCCAGTGCGTGGTGCGCCCGCCGCTGCACGACCCCGAAGTGCGCCGCCAGGGTCTCCAGTTTGTGGTTGGGCAGCGGCAGGTCCAACTCCTTGGCGAGCGCGATCGTGCACAGCCGCTGCCGCACCGGGACCTCGGCCTTCGCGCGCGCGTACTCCCGCGCGATCATCTGCCAGTCGAAGACCGCGTTGTGCGCGACCAGCACCCGGCCGTCCAGCCGGGCCGAGAACTCCTCGGCGATGTCGGTGAAGAGCGGCGCGCCGTCGAGCACCTCGCTCGTCAGGCCGTGGATCCACACGGGACCCGGGTCGCGCTCGGGGTTGACCAGCGTGTACCAGTGGTCCTCGACCTCGCCGCGCTCGTCCAGCCGGTAGACGGCCGCGCTGATTATCCGGTCGTCCCGGGCCAGTCCGGTGGTCTCCACGTCGACGACGGCGTACCCCTTGGGATACGCGGCCGGCCACGGGGTGCCGGGGGACACTGCGGTCGTACGGTCTTCGAGCATGGTCATTGAGGATACGGGCCCGCACCGACAGCCCGGACCGTCAGGCCGCCCGCCGGGGCCGCCCGTTCGCATGTCCTGATGCCTCGTCCGTCCTGACGGCCCGTCGCACGCCCGCGGGCTCCGTCCTGATCGCCCTTCGCGTGGCTATGGACCTTTTCGCCGCCCGGTGCAAACGTGCACCCCGCCATGAGCACGGACAGCCGACGGAAGGGCGGTACGGCGGATGGCACGCGTACGGTACGGCGCTCGGACCGAGGCGGAGATCGCGGCCGCGCGCACCACGAAGCTCCCGGACGTCTGGTCCACCGGGGTGGTGGCCGTCTGGGAGACCGACCCGGACGCGGTCGCGGCCGTTCTGCCGCCACCGCTCAAGCCCACCGGCCGGCCCCTGGCCCGGGTCAGCATCAGCAAGGTCGAACTGCCCGGATACCCGCTCGGCGCCGGCTCGTTCGCGGTCGCCGCCGCGCACGGCACGGCCGAGGGCTGGTACCCGCTGGTCATGCCGATGACCCACGAGCGCGCCCTCACCGGCGGCCGCGAGGTCTTCGGCGAGCCCAAGAAGCTCGGCGAGGTGACCGTCGAGCAGGAGGGCGCACAGGTCCGCGCGGCCCTCGCCCGGCACGGCGTCGCCTTCGTGGAGGTGCGCGGCACGGTCGACGGCCCGCTGCCGCTGCCCGAGCCCGCCCCGAAGACCGACTTCTACTTCAAGTTCCTCCCGGCGGTGGACGGTTCGGGCTTCGACGGCGACCCGCTGCTGGTGCACTGCGTACGCGAGGAGAAGGTCCGCCGGCTGGAGCGCGTCACCGGAGAGGTGATCCTCCGTGAGTCCGCGTACGACCCGGTCGCCGACCTGCCGGTGCTGCGCCTGCTGGACCTCACCCTCGGCGAGAAGACCAGCGGCCAGCGCGGCCGGATCGCCGAACGGGTCGATGCCCAGGCCCTGTTGCCGTACGTCCACCAGCGCTACGACGACCCGCGCCAGATCCACGACGCGCCCCCGCAGGACGCCGAGGGGAGCGGGTCCTGATGGAGTTACGCGAAGGACAGGTCGCGGTCGTCACCGGCGCGGCGAGCGGCATCGGGCTCGCGATGGCCCGGCGGTTCGCCGCCGAGGGCCTGAAGGTGGTCCTCGCCGACGTCGAGCCGGCCGCCCTGGAGAAGGCCGCCGACGGACTGCGTGCGGAGGGCGCCGACGTGCACGCGCGCGTGGTCGACGTCGGCGTCCGCGAACAGGTCCTGGAGCTGGCCGAGTCGGCCTACGACACCTACGGCGCGGTGCACGTCCTGTGCAACAACGCCGGGGTCGGCTCGGGCGCCGAGGGCCGGATGTGGGAGCACGAACCGAACGACTGGAAGTGGGCGTTCGAGGTCAATGTGTGGGGCGTCTTCCACGGTGTACAGGCTTTCCTGCCCAGGATGATCAAGTCGGGTCAACCCGGTCATGTGGTCAATACATCCTCCGGTGACGGCGGTATCGCCCCGCTGCCCACGGCTTCCGTGTACGCGGTCACGAAGGCGGCCGTCGTCACGCTGACCGAGTCCCTGTACGCCCACCTCAGGGCCGAGCACGCGCGCGTGGGCGCCTCGGTGTTCTTCCCGGGGCCGCACATGCTGCGCACGGGCCTGTGGGAGTCGCACCGCAACCGCCCCGACCGCTACGCCAAGGAACGGCCGCGCCGGACGCCGTACCGCAGCCTCGACCAGTGGGAGGCGGCGATGCGGGCGGCGGGCAAGGAGGTCGCCTTCACGCCCGTCGAGGAGGTGGCCGGGTTCGTCGTGGCGGGCATCCGCGCGGACCGCTTCTGGCTGCTCCCGGAGAGCGGGCACAGCGACGCCCGGATCCGGGCCAGGGCGCGCTCGATGCTGGACCGCTCGAACCCCTCGTACCTCGAGAACTTCATCCTGGACTGACACCTCATCCTGGACCGACAGGGGGCAGTGGTGACCGTGTACGACGACCCATACCTGATCATCTCCTCCGACTGCCATGCCGGGCTGCCCACCGAGGAGTACCGGCCCTATCTGGACGCCCGGTTCCACCGGGACTTCGACGAGTTCCTCGCCGGGCGCGACCGCCGCCGGGAGGAGATGACCCGGCTCGGCATCCGCAACGAGGCATTCGCGGCCAGGTGGTTCCAGGACAACGAGGAGGGGCTGCGCGGGGGCTGGGACGCCGGGCAGCGCGTGAAGGAGCTGGACGGTGACGGGGTGGCCGCCGAGGTGGTCTTCCCGGACGCCGACGCGGTCGACAGCCGGACCGCGGCGCCCTTCGGGGTCGGCCTCGGCCTGTCCGGGGACCACGACCCGGAGCTCGGCATGGCCGGTGCACAGGCCCACAACCGCTGGCTGGCCGACTTCGTGTCCGAGCACCCCGAACGGCACTGCGGGGTGGCCCTGCTGCCCGTCACGGCCCCGACGGACCGTGTGGTCGCCGAGGTGTACCGCGCGAAGGAGTCCGGCCTCGGCGCGCTGATGATCCCCGCCATGTGGGTCGACAGGGAGCCGTACCACGACCGCCGTTACGACCCCGTCTGGGCGGCCGCCGCCGAGTGCGGGATGCCGGTCCTCACGCACTCCGGCGCGGCCCCGCGCGACGAGTACGGCGACCATCTCGGCATCTACGTCAGCGAGGTGACGTGGTGGCCGGCCCGCCCGCTGTGGTTCCTGCTCTGGTCCGGCGTCTTCGAACGCCATCCCGGACTGCGCTTCGGCATCGCGGAGTCGGGATGCTGGTGGCTGCCGAACCTGCTGTGGTTCATGGACCGCCTCTACCTCGGCGCGCACGGCGGCAAGAAACTCTCCCCCTTCGAGGAGCTGACCCGCCCGCCGCACGAGTACCTGGACCGGCAGGTGTTCGTCTGCGCCACCAACACCAAGCGCCGGGAACTCGCGCAGCGCTACGAGATCGGCGTCGACAACATCCTCTGGGGCAGCGACTTCCCGCACCCCGAGGGCACCTGGCCGGACACGCGCGCGTGGCTGCGCCGCACCTTCCACGACATCCCGGTGACCGAGACCCGCCGGATGCTCGGCCTCGCGGCCGCCGAGGCCTTCGGCTTCGACGTGGCCCGCCTGGCCCCGCTCGCCCGGCGCATCGGCCCCACCCCGTTTGACCTCGGCCAGCCGGCCGACCAGGCGGTGGTGGCGGCGTCCTGGTCCCGCTCGCGCGAGGTGGGCCGGCACTGGCTGACCGGCAACGACTTCCCGGCTCTGGGGGTGACGTCGTGAGCGACGACCGCTACACGGTGATCTCGGCCGACTGCCACGCGGGGGCGGACCTCCTCGACTACCGCCCCTACCTGGAGAAGCGGTACCACGACGACTTCGACGGCTGGGCGGCGACGTACGTCAACCCGTACGAGGACCTGCTCGCCGACTCGGCGGACCGCAACTGGAACTCCGCGCGGCGGCTCGCGGAGCTGGAGGCGGACGGGATCGTCGCGGAGGTGATCTTCCCGAACACCATCCCGCCGTTCTTCCCGTCGGGTTCGCTCATGGCCCCCGCGCCGACCGCGGCGGAGTTCGAGCGGCGCTGGGCGGGCCTGCGCGCCCACAACCGCTGGCTCGCCGACTTCTGCGCGGCGGCGCCGGGCCGCCGGGCGGGCGTCTTCCAGATCCTCCTCAACGACGTCGAGGAGGCCGTGAAGGAGATCCGCCGGGCCGTGTCGGCGGGCCTGAAGGGCGGGCTGATGCTCCCGGGCACCCCGCCCGGCTCGGGCCTGCCCGAACTGCACGCGCGCGTGTACGACCCGATCTGGGCCGTCTGCGCGGAACTCGGCGTCCCCGTCAACCACCACGCGGGCTCCGCCTCCCCGCCGCTCGGCGACGAACCGGCCGCCCGCGCGGTCTTCATGGTCGAGACGACCTGGTTCTCGCACCGCGCGCTCTGGCACCTGGTCTTCGGCGGCGCCTTCCGCCGCCACCCGGAGCTGAAACTGGTCCTGACCGAACAGGGCTCCGGCTGGATCCCCGGGGTCCTGGCCATGCTGGACTACTACCACGGCCGCCTGCTGGCGGCGGCGCGGGCGACGACCGCGGAGGCGAAGTTCGGCGTCGGCCTCGCGGAGGCGATGGGCAGGCCGCCCTCCGAGGTGTGGCACGAGAACTGCTTCGTCGGCGCCAGCTTCATGCGCCCGCACGAGGTGCCGCTGCGTGACCGCATCGGCCTGGACAAGATCATGTGGGGCAGCGACTACCCGCACGACGAGGGCACGTACCCGTACACCAGGGAGGGCCTGCGCTTCGCCTTCGCCGGCGTTCCGCAGAGCGAGCTCGCCGCGATGCTCGGCGGCAACGCGGCCCGCGTGTACGGCTTCGACCTGGACCTCCTGGACCCGATCGCGGCGAAGGCGGGACCGACGGTGGCGGAGATCGCCGAACCGCTGCCGGACCCGCCGGCGGACGCGACGAGCCCGGTGTTCGCGCGAGGGGCTTCGGTACGGGTCTGGTGACGTCGGTACGGCGCCCGTCGGCCCCGGGGTGCGATCCTCCCTGCTGTGACCGAACCCACGCATGACGACGAGGCCCATGGGGGAGCGCTCGGCTCCCGGCTGAACTGGCTGCGGGCGGCCGTCCTGGGCGCGAACGACGGCATCGTGTCGACGGCGGGCATCGTCGTCGGCGTCGCGGGCGCCACGGCCGACCGCAATGCCCTGCTGACGGCGGGCCTGGCGGGACTGCTCGCCGGATCCATGTCGATGGCGGCGGGGGAGTACGTCTCGGTGTCCACCCAGCGCGACTCCGAACTCGCCGCACTGGCGCAGGAGAAGCGCGAGCTGAAGGAGCAGCCCGAGGCGGAACTGGAAGAGCTGACCGAGCTGCTGGAGCGGCGCGGCCTGTCCCGGGAGGTGGCCCGCGAGGCGGCGGGCCAGCTGACGGAACGCGACGCCCTGAAGGCCCACGCGAGCGTGGAACTGGGCATCGACCCCGACGAGCTGACCAACCCCTGGAACGCGGCCCTCGCCAGCTTCCTGGCGTTCACCGTGGGGGCGCTGCTGCCGCTGCTCGCGATCGTCCTGCCGCCCTCCGACTGGCGGCTCCCGGTGACGGTGGGCTCGGTGCTGGCGGCGCTCGTCCTGACCGGCTGGGCCAGCGCCCGCCTGGGAGCGGCCGCGGTCGGCCCGGCGGTGCTGCGCAACGTCCTGGGCGGAGCGCTGGCCATGGGGGTCACGTACGCGGCGGGGAGGCTGCTGGGGGCGGCCGGGATCTAGCCCGTTGGCGGAGATCGCCAACAAGCAAGCGCATACCGCAGGTAATACTTGTGGGTAACAACGTCTAGCCGCGGTCGACCGGCGGTTCTACGGTGCCCACATGCCGAACCTGCCCGATGTCGTGACGTGGTCGATACCCGCCTTCGTGCTGCTCACCGTGATCGAGGTGATCAGCTACCGCATCCATCCCGACGACGACGAGGCCGGGTACGAGGCCAAGGACGCGGCCACGAGCATCGGCATGGGGCTGGGATCGCTCGTCTTCGACTTCGTGTGGAAGATCCCGATCGTCATGATCTACACGGCGGTGTACGCACTGACCCCGCTGCGCGTCCCCGTCCTGTGGTGGACGGTCCCGCTGATGCTGCTCGCGCAGGACTTCTTCTACTACTGGTCCCACCGCGGCCACCACGTCATCCGCATCCTGTGGGCCTGCCACGTGGTCCACCACTCCAGCAAGAAGTTCAACCTCTCCACCGCGCTGCGCCAGCCCTGGACCTCGCTGACCGTCTGGCCGTTCTACCTCCCGCTGGTGGCCGTGGGGGTGCACCCGGCCGCGCTCGCCTTCTGCTCGTCCGCCAACCTCGTCTACCAGTTCTGGATCCACACCGAACGCATCGACAAGATGCCCCGGTGGTTCGAGTTCGTGTTCAACACGCCGTCCCACCACCGCGTGCACCACGCCTCCCAGGGCGGCTACCTGGACCGCAACTTCGGCGGGATCCTGATCGTCTGGGACCGGCTGTTCGGGTCCTGGGTGCCGGAGACCGAGCGGCCCGTGTACGGGTTGACCAAGAACATCAACACGTTCAACCCCGTCAAGGTGGCCACCCACGAGTACGTCGCCATCGCCAAGGACATCAGGGCCGCGCGCAGTTGGCGGGAGCGGGCCGGGCGGCTGTTCCGGGGGCCGGGCTGGGCGCCGGCGCCCGCCGTGGAGCAGGCCGAGGAGTCCGTGGCCGCGTGAGAGCGTCCCGGGAGCTGCTCGCCGCCTTCGCCCTCGCCGTCGTCCTCGACCTCGCCTTCCTGGCCGTCGGCTTCCGCACCGGGCATGTCGTCGCCAAGGTGCTCCTGATGCCCCTGCTCGCCGCGTCCGCCGCCCGCGCGGGCGCCCCGCGGCTCCTCGTCGCCGCCCTGCTGTGCGGCTGGGGCGGCGACGTCCTGCTCCTGTCCGACGCCGACCCCGCCTTCATGGCGGGCATGGCCTCCTTCGCCGCCGGGCACGTCTGCTACCTCGTCCTCTTCCGCCGCCAGGGCCCGCCACACGCGCGTGCGCGTCTGCTCGGCCTCGCCTACGCCGCGGCCCTCGTCACCCTGGTCGCCCTGCTCTGGCCCGACCTGCCCACCGGCCTGCGCGTCCCGGTGGCCGGCTACAGCACCCTGCTCACCGCCATGGCGTACACCGCCGCCACCCGGCTCGGCAAGGCAGCCGCGCTCGGCGGCGCGCTCTTCATGGTCTCCGACACGCTGATCGCGACCGGCGTCGCCGACTGGCCGCAGCTGCCCCGACCCGACTTCTGGATCATGCTCACCTACGCGGCGGCACAGTTCCTGCTGGTCCGTGGCACCCTCGACGCGCGCCGCGCCCCGGCCACGGCGTACCGTGAAGTGCGCTCGACCACCCCCTGAGCGCACCCACGCCACCGCACGAGAAGGACCCTCGCCATGCGCGCCACCACCATCCACGCCCCGTTCGACATGCGCGTGGAGGACGTGCCCGAGCCCGTGGTGCAGCTGCCCACCGACGCCGTCGTACGGGTGCAGCGCGCCTGCATCTGCGGCAGCGACCTGTGGGCCTACCGGGGCGAGGCGGCCCGGCAGCCGGGGCAGCGCATCGGCCACGAGTTCCTCGGCGTGGTCGAGGAGACCGGCTCCGAGGTGGGCACCGTGCGGCGCGGGGACCTCGTGGTCGCCCCCTTCATGTGGTCCGACGGCGTCTGCGACTACTGCCGCGAGGGCCTGACCACGTCCTGCGAGCACGGCGGCTTCTGGGGCGCGGTGGGGTACGACGGCGGCCAGGGCGAGGCCGTGCGGGTCCCGTTCGCCGACGGCACCCTGGTCCAACTGCCGAAGGACGCCGCCTCCGACGACCACCTGCTCTCCGCCCTGCTGACCCTCTCCGACGTGCTCGGCACCGGCCACCACGCGGCCCTCGGCGCGGGCGTCCGGCCCGGCGCCACGGTGGCCGTCGTCGGCGACGGCGCGGTCGGCCTGTGCGCTGTACTGGCCGCCAAGCGGCTGGGTGCCGAGCGGATCATCGCGCTGGGCCGGCACGAGGTGCGCACCGACATCGCGCGCCGCTTCGGCGCCACCGATGTCGTCGCCGAACGCGGGGACGCGGCCGTGGACGCCGTACGCGCACTCACCCGGGGCCAGGGCGCGCACGCCGTGGTCGAGGCCGTGGGCACCGAGCAGTCCATGCGGACGGCCGTCGACATCACCCGCGACGGCGGCGCGATCGGCTTCGTCGGCGTCCCGCACGGCAGCGGCACCGGACTGGACCTCAGCGTCATGTTCGACCGGAACATCGCCCTGCGCGGCGGTGTCGCCCCGGTCCGCGCCTACATTCCCGACCTGCTGCCCGACGTCCTCGACGGCACGATCGACCCGTCGCCGGTCTTCGACCTCACCGTCGGCATCGAGGGCGTGCCCGACGGCTACAAGGCGATGGACGAGCGCACCGCCCTGAAGGTGCTCGTCACGAACGGCTGAATCAATGACAGACGGCTGTGGTTGACCACGTCGATCCGTGGATGACCGTTGATCAAGTCCATCTGATCGGCAGCGGCAGCGCCGTCAGCACCCCCGACACCGCGACCACCACGCCCAGCACGGCCACCTCGGCCCGCGCGGGGACGTACGCGGTCAGCGGGTCGGCCGCCCGGCGCACCCGGTACCGGGCCCACAGCGCGAGCACGGCGACGGCGGCGACGAGGATCACCTTGGCCAGCAGGGTGCGCCCGTACGCCGTCGTCGTCAGCTGGTCCAGGACCGTGCCCGCGGGCATCCGCCGCAGCGCACTCCACACACCCGTCGCGGTGATGGCGGCGAGCAGCACGGCGGCCACGCGCGCGTAGAGCCCGAGCAGCGCAGCCCCGGCCCTGCGGTCGCGCCACCGGCGCAGCACGCGCAACGCATGCAGCAGGCCGCCCACCCACAGCGTCGCGCACGTCAGATGCACCAGGGTCAGCGCGGAGCCGAGCAACGGGCTGTGCTCGGGCGCGGGGTGGGCGCGCAGCGCCTCGGCGACGGCCACCGCCGCCAGCGGCCACATCTGGGTCGCCGGGCGGCGCGTGCGGGCGCACAGACCGGCCAGCAGAAAGGCGTTGACCTCGACCAGTGCCAACATGCCGTCGCGCGACCGGTACAGGCCGCCCACGTCGATGTCGGCGAGCGAGCGCGGCACCAGGTTGCCCGTCGACACGACCGACGCGAGTCCCAGCGCGGCGACGAACCCGGCGGCGGCCGCGAACACCGCCCAGCCGGTGGGCCGTTCGCGCGGCGCGTCCGGCAGCCGGCGGACCAGCCGGTCCACGAACAGCTCACCCGCCGGCACACACAGGGCGGCGAACAGCACCCCCCGCAGCAGGGCGATACCGCCCACCCCGGGCGCCGCGGCCTCCCCGGTGCCCCGCAGCGCGGCGGACGGCCCGAGCAGCGGTACCAGCGCGGCAACCGCCGCCAGCACCAGGACGGCGACGGCCCGCCAAGTCCCCGGGTGTCTCGCGGAGCCACCCGCGGCCACCTCGGCGGTCGGTCGTGTCAACGGCCCCCCTGATCTCCACCAGCCATGACAGAAGCGGGCAAGTACAGGAAAACAGCTGGCGGAAGGTCATACCACCCATTCATACGTTTCCGGCCATCCTGGGGCGCCCGCCCATCACGCCGGGCGGGCCGGGACCGTCCTCACCCCGAAGCCCCGAAGCCCCGAAGCCCCGAAGCCCCGAAGTCCCGAAGTCCCGAAGTCCCGAAGTCCCGAAGTCCCGAAGTCCCGAAGTCCCGAAGTCCCGAAGCCCTGAAGCCCTGAAGCCCTGAAGCCCCGAAGCCCTGAAGCCCCGGCGCTCACGCCCAACGGGCCGGGCTCGACCCCCACGGCACCGGTGGCCGCGCCCAGTCGGCCGGGCCGCCGGCGAAGGACAACGGCGGACGCGCGTACCGCAACCGCCCCAGCGGGCTGTCCGTCCCGGCGAGCCAGGCGTCCGGCCCCTCGTACGGCTCGCCGGCCGCGGGGCCCGGCTCCAGTTCCTCCGTGAGCCACCGCGCGGTCCGCGCCAGCGCCAGCCGTACGAACCTGCTGCCCCCGTCGTACGACTGCTCGGTCAGGGCCCGCAGCACGCCTGCCGCCAGCAGATAGCCGGTGCCGTGGTCCAGGGCCTGCGCGGGCAGCGTGCCCGGCCGGTCCGCCGGGCCCTCGGTCTCCGCGATGCCGGTGGCGACCTGCACCAGGCTGTCGAAGCCGCGCCGCCCGCCCCACGGCCCGTACGTGCCCCACGCCGACACCTGGGCCACGACCAGTCCGGGCCGCCGCTCGGCCAGTGCCTCGGGGGAGAGCCCGAACCGGTCCAGGGCGCCCGGCCGGTAGCCGGTGACCACGACGTCCGCCGCGGCCAGCAGCTCCTCGAAGGCGGCGCGGTCCGTCGTCAGGTCCAGCGTCGCCGAGCGCTTCCCGAAGCCCGTGTCGGCGTGCTGGTCGGGGAGTTCGGGCAGCCGGGGCGCGTCCAGGCGCAGGACGTCGGCGCCCAGCAGCCCGAGGGTGCGGGTGGCGACCGGTCCGGCGAGGACCCGGGTCAGGTCCAGGACGCGCAGCCCGGCGGCGGGCAGCAGGGGAGCGGCGCCGGCGCCGAGCGGCGGGAGCACGCGCGCGTGTGCCGTGTCCAGGCGGCCGCGCTCGACGAGGGGGTGCGCGGCCACGGCGGCCGCCTGCTCGTGCCCGGCCCACTCCCCGGGGGAACGCAGCGCCACGGCGAGCCCGCCGGCGGAGTAGACCGTGTGCTCCACGTCCAGTGCGGGCCGCGCGGCGATCCGCGCGGCGACCTCCTCCGGGGAGGCGTGCTCCGGCAGGCCGAGCGCACGCAGCAGCCGAGCGCCGTGGTGGGGGTAGTTGGCGTGGGTGCGCACCCACCCGTCCGCCGCGCGCCAGAACCGGGACAACGGGGCGAACTGCACGGGCGCCCGCCCGTCGACCAGCAGGTGCCGCTCACTGGTGAACGCCGCCGCCACGGCCCCGTCGTCCACCCGGACCCGGGGCGGCTCCGCGGCCCCGGTCCGCCGCGCCGCCAGCTCGGCGGCGGCCAGCGCGCAGGCGCCGACGCAGGCGCGGGCGAGCTGGCGCACCGGAAGGCGCGCCGGGAGGGTGCCCTCGCGCGTCACGGTCGTGACACGCGAGAGCAGTGACGGATCGCCGCCCAGCGCGGACCACCCGTAATTGATTCCAGTCATGACTGCACTATGCATTATTGACTGAATCAATATATGTACTCCGGTGCTACCTGGTCACCGCCGCCAGGGCGTCGGCCGTGCCCCAGCCGTAGAAGCCGTTGTGGTTCCTGGAGCCCTCGCACACCGCGTCGATCTTGCCGTCGCCGTTGATGTCGTACGGGTCGGTGCACGGCGTGGCGGTCGCCTCGGCGTACAGCAGGGCCTTCACCAGGGCGGCGGAGGCGTGCGGATGGGTCGACTTGATCAATGCGGCGACGCCGACGACGTGCGGGGTCGCCATCGACGTACCGGCCATGTAGCCCCACTTGCCGCCCGGCAGCGGGCCGAGGATCAGGCCGCTGGTGGCAGGGGGCTCCGGCGCCTGGTAGGCCGTCGAGTCGCCGCCGGGCGCGGCGATGTCGATGACCCCGAGGCCGTAGTTGGAGAACGACGACTTCAGGCCCTTCGCGCCGGTCGCCGCCACCGTGACCACACCGGGCAGCTGGGTCGGGATGTCGAAGCATTTGTGCGGGTCGATCACCCGGTCGACGGGCGTGCCGTCGTTCGGCGAGACCGGGTCGGTGATCGAGTGGGAGGCCAGGTCGTAGCTCTCGTTGCCGGCCGCCGCGACGTTGACCGTGCCCTTGCGCTCCGCGAACTGCGAGGCCCGGGTGATGGCGTCGACGAGCGCCTTCTGGTTCGGGTCGCCGGTGCAGTTGAAGTACCAGGGGTCGGTGTAATAGCTGTTGTTGGTCACGTCGATGTGGTGTTCGGCCGCCCACACGAAGCCGCAGACCACGGCCTCCGTGTAGAAGTACCCGGCGGTGGTGGCGACCTTGATGCCGGCCACCTTGACGCCCGGCGCCACACCGGTGATGCCGATCCCGTTCCTGGCCCCCGCGATCTCGCCCGCCACGTGCGTGCCGTGCGGGCTCTCCGCCGCGGTGGGCCGCCAGGCGCCGTACGTCGTGTCCGGCTTGCCCGAGACGCAGTTGGTGGACTGCGCGGCGGAGAAGTTCGGGGCGATGTCCGGGTGGGTGTCGTCGACGCCCGTGTCGATGACGGCGACGGTGACCTTCGAACTGCCCAGGGTCTTCTCGTGCGCCTTGTCCGCCTTGATGGCCGGCAGGTCCCACTGCAGCGGCTCCAGCGGGTCCTGCCCGTCGGCCGCCTGCGCGTCCGCCGCCGATATCTGCTCGGAGCTCAGCACCTCGGGCGTGCCGACGTCGGTGGTCGACTGGGCGGGCAGCGGCGCGTTGCGGGTGTTGCCGGCCGAGTCCACGCCGGGCACCTTCCGGATGGTGTTGGCGAAGTCGGCGTTGGCCGAATGGACGACGATCACGCCGATCTCGTCGTACGCGATCACCACCGAACCGCCGGCCCGCGCGACCGCCTTCTGCACGCGCTCGGAAGTGCCGTGTCCGGGACGGACGTTGACGACATAGCTGAGGGACGTCGGGTCGTCGGCGGCGGCCGCGGACGTGGCCGCGCCGGTGTCGGCGGCGGACGCCGGGACGTTGGGCAGGAAGGCGAGGGCCGTGGCCATGGCCATACCGAGCGGGAGGGCGAGGACGCGGCGGTGGCGCGGCTGGGGCGCGGTCATCTGAGGTCTCCAGTTCGTTCGCGGAACGGGCGTGCCGTGCGGGAGGTCCTGCTCTGCGGCGCCTACTCGACCGCGCGGAGCGCGTCGACGACACCGGATCCGTAGAAGCCGTTGACGTGCTTGCCGCCCACGCAGGTGGCGTCGACGACACCGTCGCCGTCCCCGTCGTACGGTCCCGCCGGGCAGCCCGGGTTGTCCGCCTCGGCCTTCAGCAGGGCCAGCAGCCGGGCCGGGGTGGCGTGCGGGTGCGTCGACTTCAGCAGCGCGGCCACCGCGGCCACGTGCGGGGAGGCCATCGAGGTGCCCTGGAGGAAGCCGTACTGGTCGTTCGGCAGGGTGGACAGGATGCGGCCGTTCTTCGACGGCGTGTCCGGGATCTGGTACTTGTCGCCGCCCGGGCCCGCCACGTCGACGACGCCCCGGCCGTAGCTGGAGTAGTACGACTTCGTGTCGTTGACGCCGACCGCGCTCACGGTGACCACGCCGGGCAGCTGGGTCGGTACGTCGAAGCACTCGTGCGGGTCGACCGTCCGGGTGGTGGCCGTCGAGTCGTCCGGGCTCGAGGTGTCCGTGAGGGCGTGCGAGTCGAGGTCGTCGTTCGAGTTGCCCGCCGAGGCCACGTTGAGCGTGCCCTTGCTCTGGGCGTAGAGCTGCGCCCTGTTGACCGCGTCAACGATGGCGCGTTGATCGGGGTCGTCCATGCAGTTGTACAGCCACGGGTCAACGTAGTAGCTGTTGTTGGTGATCTCGATGCCGTGGTCGGCGGCGAAGACGAAGGCGCAGACCACGCTCTCCGGGTAGAACAGCTGCGTCGCGTCGGGCTGGGCCACCGTGATGCTCGCGACCTTCACGCCCGGTGCCACGCCGGCCACGCCGATCCCGTTGCGGGCCGCGGCTATCTCGCCGGCGACGTGGGTGCCGTGGTAGTGGTCGGCGTCCGCCGGCCGCCAGGCGCCGTACGTCGTGTCCGCCTTGCCGCTCACGCAGTTGGCGGACTGCGCTGCGGAGAAGTTCGGGGCGATGTCCGGGTGGGTGTCGTCGACGCCGGTGTCGATGATGCCGACCGTCACCGAGCGGCTCCCCGGGTTGATCGCGGCGGCCTTGTCGGCGCCGATCGTCCGCAGGTCCCACTGGTCGGCCTCAAGAGGCTCCTGGCCCGCCGCCGCCCGCTGCCCGATCCGTGCGGCCTCCGCCTTCGACAGCATCTGCACGGCGCCCTCGTCGGTGGTCCCCGCCGCGCTCAGTGCGGCCGTCCGGGTGGCACCCGCCGACTGCACCCCGCGTACCGCGCGCAGTGCCGCGCCGAAGTCCGGGTTCGCCGAGTGCACGACGATCACGCCGATCTTGTCGTACGTCGCGACGATCGTGCCGCCGTTGCGGGTGACCGCCCGCTGCACCGACTCGATCGTGCGATGGTCCGTCCTGGTGTTGACGACGTAGGCCAGGTTCGGCCCGTCCGCCGCCCGGGTCACCCGGGCGGACGGCGATGCCGCCGATGCCGCCGTCGGCAGCAGGCCGAGCGAGGCGGTCAGCGACAGGACGACCGGGACGGCGAGCGCCAGCCCCCGTCTGGAACGCAGATGAGCCATGGGGTCTCCACATCATCCGGAACATCAGCCGAAAACGGGACCGCCCAAGACGCGAGGTGCGCTTGGGCAGGTACATGACGGGTGGTGCAGGGCCGAAGCTATCTCCCGCACTCACCGGCCAGCAATGACCGGAGGTGACTTGCACCGACGACTTCCGAAAGAACTCGGGCGAGTTGAACCCGACCACGCGTGGCGCCGTGACCTCGGGGAGGGAGCCACAGCAGGATCGAGGCCCCCCGTCGGAATCACGCACCGGAGTCGCACCAGGACTCTGCGTGTGTGATCCACATGTCTGTGAGGTCAGAATCCGCATGTCCGTATCGCGAGGAGACTCCGTGGCCACCGAGACACCACCGCCCTCGAACACGCAGACCCGGCTCCCTTCCGGCGAGGAGTTCGCCGAGGTGCAGCAGAGTCCGGAGTTCACCGAACTGCGGCACTCCTACCGCTCCTTCGCCTTCCCGCTGACCTTCGCCTTCATCGCCTGGTACCTGCTGTACGTCCTGCTCTCCAGCTACGCGGACGACTTCATGGGCACCAAGGTCGTCGGCAACATCAACGTGGCGCTGGTCCTCGGGCTCGCCCAGTTCCTCACCACGTTCCTCATCGCCTGGTGGTACGCCCGGCACGCCGCCGCCAAGCTCGACCCCAAGGCGGAGGCCATCAAGTCCCGGATGGAGGGCGGCGCATGAGCCCCGCGATCACGATGGCGGCCGGCGAGGCCAGTGAGCACCGGACGCTGATCATCACCCTGTTCGCGGTGTTCGTCGCCGCGACCCTCGTCATCACCGTCTGGGCGGGCCGCCAGACCAAGGACGCCGCCGACTTCTACGCGGGCGGCCGCCAGTTCACCGGCTTCCAGAACGGCCTCGCCGTCTCCGGCGACTACATGTCCGCCGCGTCCTTCCTGGGCATCGCCGGTGCCATCGCCCTGTTCGGCTACGACGGCTTCCTCTACTCCATCGGCTTCCTGGTCGCCTGGCTGGTCGCCCTGCTCCTGGTCGCCGAGCCGCTGCGCAACTCCGGCCGCTACACCATGGGCGACGTGCTGGCCTACCGCATGCGCCAGCGCCCGGTCCGCACCGCCGCCGGCACCTCGACGATCGTCGTCTCGATCTTCTACCTGCTGGCCCAGATGGCGGGAGCCGGCGTCCTCGTCTCCCTCCTCCTCGGCATCACCAGCGACGGCGGCAAGATCGGCATCGTCGCCCTGGTCGGCGTCCTGATGATCGTCTACGTCACCATCGGCGGCATGAAGGGCACCACCTGGGTCCAGATGGTCAAGGCCGTGCTGCTCATCGCGGGCGCTCTGCTGCTGACCTTCATGGTCCTCGCCAAGTTCCACTTCAACGTCTCCGACCTGCTCGGCAAGGCCGCCGACAACAGCGGCAAGGGTGCCGCCTTCCTGGAGCCCGGCCTGAAGTACGGCGCCACCGGCACCAGCAAGCTGGACTTCCTCTCCCTCGGTATCGCCCTGGTCCTCGGCACCGCCGGACTGCCGCACATCCTGATCCGGTTCTACACCGTGCCCACCGCCAAGGCCGCCCGGAAGTCCGTCCTCTGGGCGATCGGCCTGATCGGCGCCTTCTACCTGATGACCCTCGCCCTCGGCTTCGGCGCGGCCGCGCTGATCAAACCCGACGAGATCATCGCCTCCAACAAGTCCGGCAACACCGCGGCCCCGCTCCTCGCCCTGCACCTGGGCGGCGTCGACTCCAACTGGGGCGCGATCCTGCTGGCCACCATCTCCGCGGTGGCCTTCGCGACGATCCTCGCGGTGGTCGCGGGCCTCACCCTGGCGTCCTCGTCGTCCTTCGCGCACGACATCTACGCCAACGTCATCAAGAAGGGCCAGGCCACCGAGAAGCAGGAGATCAACGCGGCCCGCTACGCCACCGTCGGCATCGGCGCCGTGTCGATCGTGCTCGGCGCCCTGGCCCGCGACCTCAACGTCGCCGGCCTGGTCGCGCTCGCCTTCGCGGTCGCCGCCTCCGCCAACCTTCCGACCATCCTCTACAGCCTCTTCTGGAAGCGGTTCACCACCGCCGGAGCCCTCTGGTCGATCTACGGCGGCCTGGTCACCGCGGTGGGCCTGGTGCTGTTCTCACCGGTGGTGTCCGGGAAGGAGACGTCGATGTTCCCGGGCGTCGACTTCCACTGGTTCCCGCTGGAGAACCCGGGCATCATCTCGATCCCGGTCGGATTCCTGCTCGGCGTCGTGGGCACCCTCCTCTCCAAGGAGGCGCCGGACGACGCCAAGTACGCGGAGCTGGAGGTGCGGTCCCTGACCGGCACCGGAGCGCACTGAGGTTCGTACGACTGGCCGCGTCGACGGGATCATAGGATCCTACGACGCGGCCGCGTCGTACCTCGTGGCATCAGGCCTCTCCCGATGTCAGTGCCGTCACGTAGGCTCACAAGAGACGGCCGAGATCCGATCCGCGACGAGGGAGGGGGCCCGCGTGCTCATCGACACCTATGGCCGGGTGGCCACCGACCTGAGAGTCTCGCTGACCGACCGGTGCAACCTGCGCTGTACGTACTGCATGCCCGAGGAGGGCCTGCAGTGGCTGGCCAAGCCCGACCTGCTCACGGACGACGAGATCGTCCGGCTGATCGACATCGCCGTCCGGCTGCTGGGCATCGAGGAGGTCCGCTTCACCGGCGGCGAGCCGCTGCTGCGCCCCGGCCTGGTCGGCATCGTCGAGCGCGTGGCGGACCTGGCCCCGCGCCCGCGGATGTCCCTGACGACCAACGGCATCGGCCTGCGCCGGACCGCGACGGCTCTCAAGGCGGCCGGCCTGGACCGGGTCAACGTCTCCCTGGACACCCTCCGCCCGGACGTCTTCAAGACCCTCACCCGCCGCGACCGCCACCAGGACGTCCTGGACGGCCTCCGAGCCGCCCACGACGCCGGCCTCACCCCGGTCAAGGTCAACACGGTCCTGATGCCCGGCCTGAACGAGGACGAGGCCCCCGACCTCCTCGCCTGGGCGGTGGCCCATGACTACGAGCTGCGTTTCATCGAGCAGATGCCGCTCGACGCCCAGCACGGCTGGAAACGCGACAGCATGGTGACGGCCGGGGACATCCTCGCCTCCCTCCGCACCCGCTTCGACCTCGCCCCCGAGGGCGCCGACGACCGCGGCTCGGCCCCGGCGGAGCGCTGGCTGGTCGACGGCGGCCCGCACCGCGTCGGCGTCATCGCCTCGGTCACCCGCCCGTTCTGCGCGGCCTGCGACCGCACCCGCCTCACGGCCGACGGCCAGATACGGACCTGCCTGTTCGCACGGGAGGAGACGGACCTGCGCGGCGCGCTCCGCTCCGGCGCGCCGGACGAGGAGATCGCCCGCAGGTGGCGGCTGGCGATGTGGGGAAAGAAGGCGGGGGCGGGACTGGACGATCCGCAGTTCGTGCAGCCGGACCGGCCGATGTCCGCGATCGGCGGCTAGCCCGCGCATCCCCCGTATCCGGCCCCTGTCCGCCCTACCCGGTCTACCCGTCCTGCTCGGGTGAGCCGGGCGATTCCCACTCCCGCAGCAGCACGACGTCCTTCAGGAACCCCCGGACACCGAGGAACTGGGAGAGATGCTCCCGGTGTTCCTCGCAGGCGAGCCAGGTCTTGCGCCGCTCCGGTGTGTGGATCTTCGGGTTGTTCCACGCCAGCACCCACACCGCGGCTTCGCGACAGCCCTTCGCCGAACAGACAACGTCACTCACTGCTTCGTCTCGCACCGCTTCGTCTCGCAGAAAAGCCCCGCAAACAAGGCGACGCCGAGCAGCCACGGGGGGAGCTGCCCGGCGTCGGTCCGTCGCTCCGACGGGGGATGCGGAGCGCGTACGCAGTATGTCACGGGTCACCCTTGGCCCGGCACTGGAACAGCACGATCGATCTGAGCATTTCTTGAGCTTCGGGCGGAACCGCCAACCGTCCGCACGGCGTCCATGATGCTCAGACCGGCTCCGGCCGCTCGCCGCGCACGGGCCCCGCCGCCGGATCCGCCACCACGTCCTCCGGGACGGATTCCGCCTGTGCCTCCTCGCGCCGCGGCGGCGCGATCTCCCGCACTGCCGAAAGCGTGGGAGGTGCCCCCACACGGGTCGGCGTGACTTCGAAGGTCGACGGAAGCGACTGCGGCCGCTCCCGTCCGGCGTTGGCGATGACGACGGCGACATAGGGCAGCAGCGCCCCGAGTACCAAGGCCACGACGGCGACGTACCGTTCGACGTTCCACAACGTCACCGCGAGGATCACCGACATGGTCCGGATGCCCATCGAGATGACGTACCGCCGCTGCCGGCCGCGTACGTCCTCCGCCAGGCCGGTACGGGCTCCGGTGATCCGGAACACCTGGACGTTGCCGTCGCCGCGCTGCTTCCGCATCACATTCCACCATCCGCCCGCATCGGACTCTCCCCGGCCCGTACCCGGTCCGCGCCCACTCGGGGAACCGGGCCGGAACCCTTCCCACGTTACGCCGTGCCTGCGTCGCCTTCGAGACCGGGTCGCCCTCCGGCCTGCGTGAACGCCCTGCGCCGTAGCGCGTACGGCGGCACCGACATGCGCCGTACGGCGTACGGGCCGACACTTGGCGTAATGCTCACGTCGAGCCGTACGAGGAGGCAGTCATGGGCTGGTTGTGGGCGATCATCGTGGGTTTCGTGCTGGGCCTCATCGCGAAGGCGGTCATCCCGGGCAAGCAGCACAGCCCCCTGTGGCTGACGACCATCTTCGGCATCCTGGGCGCCATCGCAGGCAACGCGATCGCCCGCGCGGTCGGCGTGGCGGAGACGAGAGGCATCGACTGGACCCGTCACCTGTTCCAGCTGGTGGCGGCGATCATCATCGTCTTCCTGGGCGACATGGCGTACACGGCGACGCTGGGAAAGCGCAAACAGCGCATCTGACGCGCCCCGTCAGGGGCGCGGGGAACTGCGCGACCAGCCACATCGAACCCGAACCCGCGGCCGACAACGTACCCCGCACCCCCCACGGCGCTCACGAACCGACGACCTCCACGGCCGCCAGGTTCTTCTTCCCGCGCCGCAGCACCAGCCACCGTCCGTGCAGCAGCTCCGCAGGATCCGGCACCGCGTCCTCGGCGGTCACCTTCACGTTGTTCACGTAGGCCCCGCCCTCCTTCACGGTCCGCCGCGCGGCGGACTTGGACGCCACCAGCCCGACCTCGGCGAACAGGTCGACCACCGGACCCAGCTCGGCGACCTTGACGTGCGGCACCTCGGACAGCGCCGCCGCCAGCGTCCGGCCGTCCAGCTCCGCCAGCTCGCCCTGCCCGAACAGCGCCTTGGACGCGGCGATCACCGCGGCGGTCTGGCCGGCTCCGTGGACCAGCGTCGTCAGCTCCTCGGCCAGCGCCCGCTGCGCCGCCCGCGCCTGCGGACGCTCCGCGGTCTGCTGCTCCAGCTCCTCGATCTCCTCGTGGGACCTGAAGCTGAAGATCCGCAGGAACTTGGAGACATCCCGGTCGTCCGCGTTCAGCCAGAACTGGTAGAAGGCGTACGGCGTGGTCATCTCCGGGTCGAGCCACACCGTGCCGGACTCCGTCTTGCCGAACTTGGTGCCGTCGGCCTTGGTGATCAGCGGTGTGCCCAGCGCGTGCACCACGGCGTCGGGCTCGACCTTGTGGATCAGGTCGGTGCCCGAGGTGAGGTTGCCCCACTGGTCGCTGCCGCCGGTCTGCAGCGTGCAGCCGTACCGCCGGTAGAGCTGGAGGAAGTCCATGCCCTGGAGGATCTGGTAGCTGAACTCCGTGTAGCTGATGCCCTCCTGGGACTCCAGGCGCCGGGCCACGGCCTCCTTCGCGATCATCTTGTTCACGCGGAAGTGCTTGCCGATGTCCCGCAGGAACTCGATGGCCGACAGGCCCTGCGTCCAGTCCAGGTTGTTGACCATGACCGCCGCGTTCGGACCCTCGAAGTCCAGCAGCGGAGCGATCTGGGCGCGCAGCCGCTCGACCCACTGGGCGACGACCTCGGGCGCGTTGAGCGTGCGCTCGGAGTTCGGCTTCGGGTCACCGATCAGGCCGGTGGCACCCCCGACCAGGCCCAGCGGGCGGTTCCCCGCCTGCTGGATCCGGCGCATCGTCAGGATCTGCACGAGGTTGCCGAGGTGCAGGCTGGGCGCGGTCGGGTCGAAACCGCAATAGAACGTGACGGGACCGTCCGCGAACGCCTTGCGCAATGCGTCCTCGTCCGTGGAGAGGGCGATGAGCCCCCGCCACTTCAGCTCGTCGACGATGTCCGTCACGGTTCTCGTGTCTCCTTGATGATCTCGCGGCGGCCGTACGGCCACGGCTACGAGGTTATACGCCCTGGCTGACAGAGCTCATATTGAAGTCGGGCACCCGCAGCGCGGGCATCGCAGCCCTAGTGAACCAGTCGCTCCACTCCCTCGGCAGCGTCTTTTCCGTGCGCCCGGCCTCGGTCGCCCGGCCCAGCAGGTCCACCGGCGACTCGTTGAACCTGAAGTTGTTCACCTGCCCGGTGACCTGGCCGTTCTCCACCAGGTAGACGCCGTCCCGGGTCAGGCCGGTGAGCAGCAGCGTCGCCGGGTCGACCTCGCGGATGTACCAGAGGCAGGTCAGCAGCAGCCCGCGCTTGGTGGCCGCGACCATCTCCTCCAGGAGGTGGTCCTGGCCGCCGTCCAGGATCAGGTTGCCGCCGGCCGGGGCGACCGGTAGCCCGGTGAGGCCCGAGGTGTGCCGGGTGGTCGTCAGGTGCTTCAGCTCGCCCTGCGACACCCACTCGGTGGCGCCGGCGGGCAGCCCGTTGTCGAAGACGGACCGGTCCCCGCCGGAGGAGTGCGCGACGACGAAGGGCGCGGACTCCAGGCCCGGCTCGTTCGGGTCGCTGCGCAGGGTCAGCGGCAGGTCGGTCAGCTTCTCGCCGACGCGGGTGCCGCCGCCCGGCTTGGAGAACACCGTCCGGCCCTCGGCCGCGTCCCGCCCGGACGCCGACCACAGCTGGTAGATCAGCAGGTCGGCGACCGCGGTCGGCGGCAGCAGCGTCTCGTACCGGCCGGCCGGGAGGTCCACCCGCCGCTCGGCCCAGCCGAGCCGTACCGCGAGCTCGGCGTCGAGCGCGCCGGGGTCGACGTCCTTGAAGTCCCGCGTGGAACGTCCGGCCCAGGCGGAGCGGGTACGGTCCGGCGACTTGGCGTTCAGCTCCAGCGTGCCGGTGGGCTGGTCGTGCCTCAGGCGCAGCCCGGTCGAGGTGCCCAGGTACGTCGACACCAGCTCGTGGTTGGCGAAGCCGTACAGCTCGCGGCCGCCGGCACGCGCGCGTGCGAAGGCCTCGCCGAGCGCCGGGGCGAAGTCGGCGAACACGGATGAGGAGGTCTCGGCGGGCGCGTCGGTGAAGTCCGGCGCCTCCGGTACGCCGGTGACCAGCGGCTGGGCGTCCTCGGCGGGCCCGGCACCGCGCGCGGCGGCCTCGGCGGCCCGCACCAGCGGCTCCAGGTCGTCGGCGGTCACGGCCGACCGGGTCACGACACCCGAGGCCGTGCCCTCCTTGCCGTCCACGGTGGCGACGACGGTGAGCGAACGGCCGCGGGTGACGCCGTTGGTGGTGAGCGCGTTGCCGGCCCAGCGCAGGTTGGCGGTGGAGTGCTCGTCGGCGATGACCACGCAGCCGTCGGCCCGGGACAGTTCCAGAGCGCGCTCGACGATCTCGTGCGGCTTGTTGCTACGGGCGCTCATCGACCGGCCTCCTGGGTGGTGTTGAGGATGTTGACGCCCTTGAAGAGGGCCGAGGGGCAGCCGTGTGACACCGCGGCGACCTGTCCCGGCTGGGCCTTGCCGCAGTTGAAGGCGCCGCCGAGGACGTACGTCTGGGGGCCGCCGACGGCCGCCATGGAGCCCCAGAAGTCGGTGGTCGTCGCCTGGTAGGCGACGTCGCGCAGCTGCCCGGTGATTTGGCCGTTCTCGATTTTGAAGAACCGCTGCCCGGTGAACTGGAAGTTGTAGCGCTGCATGTCGATCGACCAGGAACGGTCGCCGACCACGTAGATCCCGCGGTCGACCCCGCCGATCAGGTCCTCCGTCGCCAGCCCGGCCGGGTCCGGCTGCAGGGACACGTTGGCCATGCGCTGCACGGGGACGTGCCCGGGGGAGTCGGCGTACGCGCACCCGTTGGAGCGGTCGAAGCCGGTCAGCCGCGCGATCCTGCGGTCCAGCTGGTAGCCGACGAGCGTGCCGTCCTTGACCAGGTCCCAGGACTGCGCCGCGACGCCCTCGTCGTCGTAGCCGATGGTCGCCAGGCCGTGCTCGGCGGTGCGGTCGCCGGTGACGTTCATCAGGTCGGAGCCGTACTTCAGCTTGCCGAGCTGGTCGAAGGTGGCGAAGGAGGTGCCGGCGTAGGCGGCCTCGTAGCCGAGCGCGCGGTCCAGTTCGGTGGCGTGGCCGATGGACTCGTGGATGGTCAGCCACAGGTTGGAGGGGTCGACCACCAGGTCGTACAGACCCGCCTGGACGCTCGGCGCCCGCATCTTCTCGGCCAGCAGCTCCGGGATCTGCTCCAGTTCGGCGTCCCAGTCCCAGCCGGTGCCGGTGAGGTACTCCCAGCCGCGGCCGACCGGCGGCGCGATGGTCCGCATCGAGTCGAACTCGCCGCTGGACTCGTCGACCGACACGGCCGTCAGCTGCGGATGCAGCCGCACCCGCTGCTGGGTCGTCACGGTCCCGGCCGTGTCCGCGTAGAACTTGTTCTCGTGGACGGTGAGCAGCGAGGCGTCGACGTGGTTGACGCCGTTCGCCGCCAGCAGCCGCGCGCTCCACTCCGCGAGCAGCGCCGCCTTCTCCTCGTCCGGCACGGAGAACGGGTCGATCTCGTACGCCGAGACCCACGTCTTCTCCTCGTGCACCGGCTCGCCGGCCAGCTCCACCCGCTCGTCCGACCCTGCGGCCCTGATGACCTGCGCCGAGAGCTTGGCCATCGCCACCGCCTGGGAGGCGACCTTGGCGGCCGCGTCCAGGGTCAGGTCCACCCCGGACGCGAAGCCCCAGGTGCCGCCGTGCACGACCCGGACCGCGTACCCGAGGTCGGTGGTGTCCGAGGATCCGGCGGGCTTGGCGTCCCTGAGACTCCAGGACGCGCTGCGCACCCGCTCGAACCGGAAGTCCGCGTGCTCGGCCCCCAGCGCACGCGCGCGTGCCAGCGCGGCGTCGGCCAGGGCCCGTAGCGGAAGCGCCGTGAAGGCTTCGTCGATGGAATGAGGCACGGAGGTCTCCCTGCTGTCGTGGCCTGTCCGTCCGATCATGTCGCGCCCGCGTGTCCGTGGACCACAGGTTTCGGCCCGGCGTCGGGCCTTTCTGTAGGGACCCGACAGCGACACCCCCGAGCCACTGTCGGTGCCCACTTGGTCGCCGTGACGGCCGGACCGATAGGTTTTTGATGAAGCCGCCTGTCATGCCAGCTGTTCGGGCGGGTTGTCAGACCGATCGAAAGGGTGATCCGTTGAGCCGCTCGGTTCTCGTCACTGGAGGCAACCGGGGCATCGGCCTCGCCATCGCCCACGCTTTCGCCGACAACGGCGACAAGGTTGCCGTCACGTACCGCTCCGGCGAGCCGCCGGCCGTGCTCAAGGAACTGGGCATCCTGGCCGTCAAGTGCGACATCACCGACTCCGAGCAGGTGGAGCAGGCCTACAAGGAGATCGAGGACGCGCACGGCCCGGTCGAGGTCCTGATCGCCAACGCCGGCATCACCAAGGACACGCTCCTGATGCGGATGTCCGAGGAGGACTTCACCTCGGTCGTCGACACCAACCTCACCGGCACCTTCCGGGTCGTCAAGCGTGCCAACCGCGCCATGCTGCGCGCCAAGAAAGGCCGGGTCGTCCTCATCTCCTCGGTCGTCGGCCTCTACGGCGGCCCCGGCCAGGCCAACTACGCCGCGTCCAAGGCCGCCCTGGTCGGCTTCGCGCGGTCCCTCGCCCGTGAGCTGGGCTCGCGCAACATCACCTTCAACGTCGTCGCGCCCGGCTTCGTCGACACCGACATGACCAAGGTGCTCACCGACGAGCAGCGCGCCACCATCGTGGCTCAGGTGCCGCTCGGCCGGTACGCGGAGCCCGAGGAGGTCGCCGCGACGGTGCGGTTCCTCGCCTCGGACGACGCCTCGTACATCACTGGAGCCGTCATCCCCGTTGACGGCGGACTGGGAATGGGTCACTGATCACCATGAGTGGAATCCTCGAGGGCAAGCGCATCCTGATCACGGGTGTGCTGATGGAGTCCTCCATCGCCTTCCACGCGGCCAAGCTGGCCCAGGAGCAGGGTGCCGAGATCATCCTCACCGCGTTCCCGCGGCCCACGCTGACCGAGCGCATCGCCAAGAAGCTGCCGAAGCCCACCAAGGTCATCGAGCTCGACGTCACCAACGACGAGCACCTCGGCCGCCTTGCCGACCTCGTCGGCGAGGAGCTCGGCGGCCTCGACGGAGTCGTCCACTCCATCGGCTTCGCCCCCCAGGACGCCCTCGGCGGCAACTTCCTCAACACGCCGTTCGAGTCCGTCGCCACCGCCATGCACGTCTCGGCGTACTCCCTGAAGTCGCTGACCATGGCCTGCCTGCCGCTGATGCAGAACGGCGGCTCGGTCGTCGGCCTCACCTTCGACGCGCAGTACGCCTGGCCGCAGTACGACTGGATGGGCCCGGCCAAGGCCGCCCTGGAGGCCACCAGCCGCTACATCGCGCGCGACCTGGGCAAGCAGAACATCCGCTGCAACCTCATCTCGGCCGGCCCCATCGGCTCCATGGCCGCCAAGTCCATCCCGGGCTTCAGCGACCTGGCCGCCGTCTGGGACCACCGCTCCCCGCTGGAGTGGGACCTCAAGGACCCGGAGCCGGCCGGCAAGGGCATCGTCGCCCTGCTGAGCGACTGGTTCCCGAAGACCACCGGCGAGATCATCCACGTCGACGGCGGTCTGCACGCCATCGGCGCCTGACCCGTACGACTCGTCGAGGCCCGTATCCCGCCAGGGGTACGGGCCTCACCCGTTCGGCCCACCGGCCGGGTGCTCACCCGCCGGGCGGCGCACTCTGGAGACGCGGCGGCGCACCCCGGTGGCGTGTGCACCGCGCGACGTCCCTCCCCAGCCCGGCCGAGGAGGTCCCCCTTGTGCGCCTTTCCCGCAGCCTGGCCCCGGTGACCCTGGCCCTCGCCCTCGCGGTGTCGCCGCCCTGCGCCGCGGAGTCGCACGCGCGCGTGCCGGACGGACACAAGCCGGCCCCGCAGCTGTTCGGCGCGTCGTGCCGGACCACCGTCCGCGGCTCCCACGTGGTGGCCTACTGCCACAACCCCTACGTCGACACCGACCGGGTCCGGCTGCACATCGAGTGCGCCCAGTGGTGGGACATCGACACCGACGGCTCCCCGGTCGACACCGGCCCGGCGATGACCGTACGGCTCGCCGGCCGCTGCTGGAAGGACGTCCGCGCGGTGTGGATCAGTCACCAGAAGGTGAGCTGAACCGGTCCGGACGGCACAGGAACGGGTAGCTCGCCCCCTCCTTGGCGGCCGCGTCCGCGTCGCCCGCGCGGATCGCCTCGACCAGCCGGGTGTGGTCCATGTACGACTGCGGCGTCAGCTCGGCGCCGACGTCCGCGCGCAGCCAGTCCCGCAGCACCTCGCCCAGGTCGGCGTACATCGCCGTCAGCACGTCGTTGTGCGAGGCGGCCACCACGGCCAGGTGCAGGGTCGCGTCCGCCGCCACGAAGTCCTCCGCGTCGCCCGACCGCCAGGCCTGCTCGCGGCGCGCCAGGAGCGCGTCGAGCTGCCTGAGGTCCTTCTCGGTGCGGCGCGCCGCGGCCAGCCGGGCGGCCGACGACTCCAGCGTGGAGCGCAGCTCGGCGATGTGCCGGGGGTCGGCTCCGGCGAACCGGCGGTGCATCACCCCGGCCAGCTCGCTGGTGGCCGAGACGTACGTTCCCGAGCCCTGGCGGATGTCCAGCAGGCCGTTGTGGGCCAGCGCCCGGACGGCCTCCCGGACGGTGTTGCGGGCCACCCCGAGCTGCTCGACCAGCTCCGGCTCGGTGGGGATGCGCGAGCCGACCGGCCACTCACCCGAGGTGATCTGGTTCCGCAGCGCGGCGATGACCTGCTCGGACAGCGCCGAGCGGCGCGGATGGCTCAGAGGCATGACACACCTTCGCACGCGAGGTCCCGGCGGGAGCGGCCGGGACGGCCCGGGGATGGACAACCATTCATCCCATGATTCTATGATGGGCCTCATGGCAGGCAAGGAAACCGGCACCACGGCCTCTGAGGCGAACGAGACAACCGAGATAACCGAGACAGCTGGGGCAGCTGTGACAGTTGGGGCGGCACGCGGGACGGCATCCGGCGGCAGCCCCGCGGCCGTCACGCGCGCGTGGGCGACACGGCTGGTCGTCGTCGGCATCGTGCTGTCCGCCTTCAACCTCCGGCCCGCCATCACCAGCCTCGGCGCGCTCCTGGAGGAGGTCCGCGACGGCCTCGGCATGAGCGGCAGCGTGGCCGGACTGCTCACCTCCGTGCCCCCGCTCTGCTTCGCCGTCTTCGGCGTCATGGCCCCCCGCCTCGCCCGCCGCTTCGGCCCGGCGGCCGTGGTCTGCGCGGGCATGGCGGCCGTCACGGCAGGCCTGCTGATACGGCCGTACGCCGGGAGCACCGCCGGGTTCCTGGCCGGCAGCGCGCTCGCGCTGATGGGCATCGCCGTCAGCAACGTGCTGATGCCGGTCATCGTCAAGCGCTGGTTCCCGGACCGGGTCGGCTCCATGACCGGGCTGTACTCGATGGCGCTCGCCGCCGGCACCGCGGTGGCCGCCGCGGTGACCGTCCCCCTGACCGACACGCTGGGCGGCAGCTGGCAGACCGGGCTGGCCGTCTGGGGCGGGCTCGCCGCGGTCGCGGTGCTGCCCTGGATTCCGCTGGCACGGGACCGGGGAACGGCGCCGGCCCCCGAGGCCGAGGCCGGCGCACGCGCGCGTGCGGAGCGGCAGCCGCCCGCTCTGCGGATCACCCGCAGCCGCACCGCCTGGGCGCTCGCCGTGTTCTTCGGGCTCCAGGCCACCGCCGCCTACATCACGATGGGCTGGATGGCACAGATCTTCCGGGACGCGGGCGTCTCCGCGAGCACGGCCGGACTGCTGCTCGCCGTCACCATGGTGATGGGCGTACCGCTGGCCTTCGTCATCCCGCGCGTGGCGACCCGGCTGCCGCACCAGGGGCCGATCGTGATCGCGCTCGGCGTCTGCGGCCTCGCCGGATACGCCGGCCTGTACCTCGCGCCCGCAGGCGGCGCCTGGGCCTGGGCAGTCCTGCTGGGCATCTCGAACTGTGCCTTCCCGCTGGCCCTCACCATGGTCGGGATGCGGGCCAGGACCGGCGCGGGCGTCGCCCAGCTCTCCGCCTTCGCCCAGAGCACCGGCTACCTGATCTCCATCCCCGGCCCGCTGCTGGTGGGCGTGCTCTACCAGCACAGCGGCGGCTGGGGCCTGCCGATCGCCCTCATGGTCGGCCTGATGATCCCGCAGATGGCCGTCGGCGTCCTGGCGGGCCGGAACCGCATCGTGGAGGACGAGGCGGCCACGACGGCCGCCTGACCCCGCACCGGCCCCGCCACCGGCGACCCGCCGGCCCCTCTCTGCCCGTGTCGCGGCCACCCCGCGCGGTCCTTCCGCGCCCCGGGGTGCCAGACTGGCCCCATGCCAGTGCTCGACCCGAACCCCCAGAACGGTCAGAAGAAGATGCTGATCGTCTTCGGCTCGTTCTTCGCCATCTTCATCGTCATCGCCGTCATCGCGACCCTCGCGTCACCCTGACCACGGCCGGCCGCCGCCCCCGCGGCCGGTGGTAGGGCTAGCACCACCATCCCCTAGGGGGTGAGGGTCAGGGTCAAGTGGGTGGGTCACCGGATGGGGCGGCGACCGCGGATTCCGTAGTTTCGAGGTGTGGCCGCGAGGGCGGCCGACAGACCCCGGAGCCCACGGAGGCGATCATGCCGGCCCCCACGCACACCCGGTCCCACCCGGCGACCCCGGGCAGCGTAGACATCCGGCTCCCCTGGTGGGCGCTCGCCCTTCCCGCGCTTGCCTTCGTCGCCCTGCTGATGCTGATACTCAACCCGGCGGACGCCCACGCGGCCGGCGGGGACCCCGCCGTCACCCACCTCTTCGAGCGGGTCCAGCAGATCGTCTCCCGCTAGCCCGGCCAGGGGCTCGGCACCCGCGGACCGGGCGAAGCCGCATGTCAACTCCCTGCGCCCGATGGCCTGTTTCATGCGAAGCTGGGTGCCATGAGCGTCGCAGAACCCCGCAGGATTGTCCTCTTCCGCCATGCGAAAGCCGACTGGCCACAGGTGACCGACCACGAGCGGCCGCTCGCTGAGCGGGGCCGAATGGACGCCGCCGTCGCCGGACGCAAGCTCGCGGACAGCGGCATCACCTTCGACCTGGCCCTGTGCTCCACCTCCGTGCGTACCCGGGAGACCTGGAAGCTCGCCGTCCACGAACTCGCGCACCGGCCGAAAACCGTCTATGAGGAGCGGGTGTACGAGGCCTCGCCGGGCGAGCTGATCGCCGTGCTCAACGAGGTGCCCGACGACGTACAGACCGTGATCCTCATCGGCCACAACCCCGGCGTGCACGGCCTGGCCGAGATCCTCGCCGGCAGCGCGGAGACCGACGCCCGTGAGCGGATGGACCGCCGGGGCTTTCCCGCCGCCGCCTTCGCCCTCCTGACGCACGAGGGCTCCTGGAAGGCCCTGGAACCCGGTGCGGCCACGCTCGCGGACTACTGGGCACCGTCCGAGTGAGGCGTAAGAGCAGCGCACCGCCACCGACGTGACACGACGGGGGCCGGGCACCGTGGAGACCGGTGCCCGGCCCCCGTGTCCGGACCGGCCGGACGGCGCTCAGCTCTCGTCGTGGGTGTCCGCCGCCTCGACCTCTTCGCGGGTGACGCCCAGCAGATACAGGACCGTGTCCAGGAACGGGAAGTTCACCGCCGTGTGCGCGGCCTCGCGGACCACCGGCTTGGCGTTGAAGGCGACCCCGAGACCGGCCGCGTTCAGCATGTCGAGGTCGTTGGCGCCGTCGCCGACAGCCACCGTCTGCACCAGCGGCACGCCCGCCTCGGCGGCGAACCGGCGCAGCAGCCGCGCCTTGCCCGCCCGGTCCACGATCTCGCCGGTCACCCGGCCGGTCAGCTTCCCGTCGACGATCTCCAGCGTGTTGGCCTGGGCGAAGTCCAGCCCCAGCCGCTCCTTCAGGTCGTCGGTGACCTGGGTGAAACCGCCCGAGACGACGCCGACCTGGTAGCCGAGCCGCTTCAGCGTACGGATCAGGGTCCGCGCGCCGGGCGTCAGCCGGACCTCCGCGCGCACCTTCTGCACGACCGACTCGTCCAGCCCCTTCAGCAGGGCCACGCGCGCGTGCAGCGACTGCTCGAAGTCCAGCTCGCCGCGCATCGCGGCCGCCGTCACCTGGGCGACCTGGTCCTCGCAGCCGGCGTGCGCCGCGAAGAGCTCGATCACCTCGTCCTGGATCAGCGTGGAGTCCACGTCCATGACGACCAGCCGCTGGGCCCGCCGGTGCAGGCCCGCCGAGACCACCGCGATGTCCACGCCGAGCTCGGCCGCGTCCGAGGCCAGGGCGGTGCGCAGCGGTTCGGTCTCCACGCCGGACACCGCGAACTCGACAGCGGTCACCGGGTACTTGGCGAGTCGGAAGATACGGTCGATGTTGCCGCCGGTCTTGGCGATCCGGGCGGCGATGGCGGCCGTCGACTCGGCGGTCAGCGGGTGGCCGAGGACGGTGACCAGGGAGCGGCCGAGGCCGCGCGGGCGGTTGTCGCCGTGCCCGGAGATGATCTCCGCCTGCATCTTCATCGACTCGGCCCAGCTGTGCACGGTCGCCCTGAGGTCGCCCTCCAGCCCGGCCGGGGGCTGGGTCACGAGCGCGCACAGCACCAGGCGGCCACGCGTGACGACCTGCTCGATGTCGACCACGTCGACCATGTAGGCGGCAAGCGTGTCGAAGAGGCCGGCCGTGATGCCCGGCCTGTCCTTGCCGAAGATCTTGACGAGGAGAGTGGGGAGCTCGGAGGTCTGCGGATCGCTCATGGTGTAACCAAGGTAACCGGCACCCAGTGCCTGCGGCGCAGGTGGTCCGCCTGACGGACACGGAACAATAGGTGTCGGGCCGGTGTCGGACGCCTTGCCGCCACCCCACGAGCGAACGTGCGTGCGCCGTCCACGGCCGGGGGCGGCGCGCATCCCGCCGAGCCGTCACGCACGGTTCGGCGCCACCACCCGCACGCGGCGGACGCGCCGTGATCCGTACGGACGCGCCCTGATCCGCACGGAGGCCGTGAACCGTGCGCCCGGCCTCACCTCCGGGGCCGTCCGGGCGGCGGTGGCGGTGGCGGTGGCGGTGGCGGGGGAGGCGGCGGAGGAGGCCCGGCGTCCGGACCGCTCTGGGGCCCGCCGGGCCGCCGCGTTCCCGGCCGGGGCCGCGCGGAGCGGGGCGGCGGATCGAGGGGGCGCGCCATGGTGGGAGCGCCGTACACATCGCCCGAGCCGGGCGGCGGTACGTCGGAGGGGCCGCCGCCGGCCCGGCTCTGCTCCGGGGCCCGGCGGCCGGGGGGGCCCCCGGGGGGGGGGGCCCGCGGGGGGGGGGCCCGGGGGGGGCCGGGGGGGCCGCGGGGGGGGGGGGGGCGGCGGCGGGGGGGGGGGGGGCCCCGGGGGCCCCACGGCCCGGGGCCGCGGAACCGCCCGGCGGTGCCGTCCCCGCCCCTGGCACTCCACCGGGCCGGGCCTCTCGGCCGCCCCCGGGCTCCCGCAGTTCCTGCGGCACCCGGAGATAGGGGTTCGTGTTCGGATTCGGCGGCCGGTACGGCGTGCCCGGCACGTACGGCCCCGCCGTCCCGCTCCCGACCGGCTCCGGCGCCCGGCCGGCCCCCTGGCGGGCAGGCCCGCCGCCCGCCGTGCCGTCACCCAGTGCCAGCGGAGCCGTCCGCGACCCCGCCGCTCCGGTCACCCACGCCAGCAGCGCCCCCACGGCCCCCGCCGCCGCACCCCAGACCGCGCCGAGCAGCAACGCCATGCCCAGCTCACCGTGCAGCTGGATCCCCGCCCCGAACGCGTCGAAGCCCAGCACCGACAGCGAGGCGTCCACCGACACGTCCGCCAGCCAGGCCAGCAGCGGCAGCGTGACAGCGGTGGCGATACCCAGCGGCACGGCACACCGCCCGGCGAAGCCGAGCGCAGTGCGCCGCACCGGCGTCCGGACCGCCGTGAACACCCCGGCCAGCAGCATGAGCAGGGCCGCCGCTACCCCCAGCAGCCACACCCGCCCGTCCAGGCCGGCCAGGTGGCCCAGCGTCACCGACTGGTCGGACCCGGAGTTCAGGAGCTCGTCCAGGGGGTGCGGCAGGAACATGGTCAGGACACCCGTGGCCCTGCCGTCGAAGGGGACGAAGAGCCCGATCGGGATGCCGAGCCAGACGCCGTTCGGGGCACCGAGCAGGGCCGCGCCCATGATCCGCGCCGGATGCGGGTCGCCGATCGCCGCGAAGGCCGCCGCCGCCCAGCCGGCCGCCACGGCCACCAGCAGCACCGTCACCAGCGCCGAGGCCGCCGGCCGTACCGTCCGGTGCACCGCCGCCCAGCCGGGTGGCAGCGGAGTCCGGCGCGAGGCCAGCAGGGCGATCAGCAGGACGCCCACCGACCAGCCGAGTCCGCCGAGCAGGGTCGCCGTCGTGTCCACGCTGAAGCCGACCGCCGCGTTCGCGTGCACGAGGTCGCCCAGGCGGTCCGGCAGCAGCCCGCCGACGTCACCGATGCCGGGGATCTTCAGCCCGCCGCCGCTTCCGCCCCCGCTCCCGCCGCCGGTCAGCCTGTCCAGGCCGAGGGCACCGCCGTCGATCGTCACGACGGAGTGCCCGGCCCAGGCCAGTCCGCCCAGGACCGCCACGAACAGCACCACCACCGAGCCCGCGCGGGCCAGCAGTTCGGCCGGGGAGATCACAACTCCGGCCGTGCGCAGGGACCGTAAGAAGAACCATGACAAAAGGAGCGCACCGACCAGGCTCACCCCAAGTGGCGTGATCTCGATGGCCGTGGTGGCCTCCGCCCCGGTCAGGCCGAAAGCGGACAGATCGCCGTCCGGGGTGACCGAACCACCCGCCCCGAGCGCCACAACTGCCGCGGTCATCGGGCCCAGTGAGCCCGCCGCGTCGGCCCGCAGCAGGTGCAGGCCCAGTGCGGCCGTGCCCGCCATACCGATCAACGCCCAGCTCACCGCGGCTGTCGAGGACAGCAGGATGTCGGCCCACGGCAGCCGCCCGCCGTGCCTTCCGTGCTCGATTCCCGTACCGGACGCACCAGTACTCATGGCAGGCCCCCCGATCCGCAGCCGCGCCGGACCACTCCGCCGCGCTTGTCCCCCTCGCGTGGATTACCACTCTCCGGCCCGGTTTCAACCCCGTCAACGGAAAGAGTTGAAGCGCTCGTACGAGGCCCGCACAAGGCCCGGCTTTCGGTCAGAGGGCCGAGCCTGAAATAGTTCCCGACGATGTTCGACATCCCTAGACTCCCTGTGATGGGGGTAACTCGGGGGACTACTCATGGGGCTTGGAGTGCCGGAACTCGTACTGGAATCAAACGGACGCACCTGGACGCTCGATCCGTCCAGGTCATACACCCTCGGACGGGATCCGCAGGGGGACATCGTGTTCGACGACGCCAGGGTCTCCTGGCGGCACGCCACGATCAGCTTCGACGGCCGCAGTTGGGTCATCGAGGACCACGGCAGCACCAACGGCACCTTCGTGCAGAGCAGCCGGGTCCAGCGCTCGGAGATCGGCCCGGGGTCGGCCGTCCATCTCGGCAACGCGAACGACGGACCGCGCCTGGGCCTGTCCGGCGCCGCGGCCGCCGTCGCCCAACCGCAGCCCCGGCAGCAGCCGTTCGCGGCGCAGGGCGCGGGCGGCGCGGGCTGGTCCCAGCCGCCGGCTCCGCAGCCTTCGGCCGTGCAGCAGCCGGCTCCGCAACAGGGCTGGCAGCAGGCCCCGTCGGCGATCCCGCAGCAGCAGGGTGCTCCGGCCATGGCCTCCGGTGGTGGCGCGGGGGCGCCGCCGGTCTACGGCGACCGCAGCCCGACCACGTTCCACCAGTTCTCCATCGGCCGCGTGATGCGCATCGGCCGTGCCCTGGACAACGAACTGGTCGTCTCCGACCTGCAGGTCTCGCGCCACCACGCCGAGTTCCACTCCATGCCCGACGGCCGCATGGAGATCCGCGACCTCGGCTCGCACAACGGCACGTACGTCAACGGCATGCCGATCGCCAAGGGCGGCAGCGCGCTGCTCGACGCGGACGACATCGTGGGCGTCGGCCACTCCACCTTCCGGATCGTCGGCGACCGGCTCGAGGAGTTCGTCGACACCGGTGAGGTCTCCTTCTCCGCACGCCACCTGACCGTCACGGTCGACGGCGGCAAGCAGATCCTCAAGGACGTCTCCTTCGGCGTCCCGGAGAAGTCCGTGATCGCGGTCATCGGCCCGTCCGGATCCGGCAAGTCGACCCTGCTCAAGGCGCTCACCGGCTACCGCCCCGCCAACGAGGGCGAGGTCCTGTACGACAACCGCAACCTGTACAAGCAGTTCGCCGAGCTGCGCCAGCGCATCGGTCTGGTCCCGCAGGACGACATCCTGCACAAGGAACTGACCGTCAAGAAGGCCCTCAAGTACGCGGCCAAGCTCCGTTTCCCCGCCGACACCACGGGCGAGGAGCGCGAGGCCCGGATCGACGAGGTGCTGCGCGAGCTGAAGCTCGACGTCCACAAGGAGAAGAAGGTCACCTCGCTCTCCGGCGGCCAGCGCAAGCGCGTGTCGGTGGCCCTGGAGCTGCTCACCAAGCCGTCGCTGATCTTCCTCGACGAGCCCACCTCGGGCCTCGACCCGGGCATGGACCGCGATGTCATGCAGCTGCTGCGCGGCCTCGCCGACGACGGCCGCACGGTCCTCGTCGTCACCCACTCGGTGGCCGAGCTGGCGCTGTGCGACAAGCTCCTGGTGATGGCGCCGGGCGGCTCGGTCGCCTACTTCGGCCCGCCGGAGGAGGCGCTGAACTTCTTCGGCTACGACACCTGGGCCGACGTCTTCTCCGCCTTCGAGAACTACCGCGACTACGACTGGGCGGGCCGCTGGAAGGGCTCGCAGCACTACCAGATGTACGCCGCGGACATCGACGCGATCGCGCCGCAGTCGGTGCAGATGCCGCCGATGCAGGTGATGAAGCCGCCGAAGCCACAGGGCTGGCTGTCGCAGTTCGCCACGCTCGTGCGCCGGTACGTGTCCGTGATCGCCTCCGACAAGGGCTTCCTGATCCTGACGGTGGTTCTGCCGCTCGTCCTCGGCTCGGTGAGCCTGTTGATCGACTCCGGCAAGGACCTGCTGGTCAACACCGAGATCAATCCGGCGACGAAGCAGCCCGTCCCCAACGGCACGGCCACCACGGTCCTGCTGATCCTGGCGGTGGGTGCCTGCTTCGCCGGTGCCGCGAACTCCGTCCGTGAGCTGATCAAGGAACGGGTCATCTACGAGCGCGAGCGCGCGACCGGCCTGTCCCGCTCCGCGTACCTGATGTCCAAGGTCTTCGTGCTCGGTATCGTCACGGTCCTGCAGGGGCTGCTGGTCGGCGTCATCGGCTTCGCCAGCCGGAAGATCCCGGCGGAGGGCGTGGTCTTCGGCCACCTCACGCTGCTGGAGCTCTGCCTGCCGGTGATGGCGCTGGGTTTCACGTCGATGATGTTCGGCCTGGTCATGTCCGCCCTGGTGAAGACCTCCGAGAAGACCATGCCGCTGCTGGTGATGTTCGCGATCATCCAGGTCGTCTTCACCGGCTGCCTGTTCGCCCTGAACGGCACGGTCGGCGTCAACCAGTTCTCGTACCTGATGCCGTCGCGCTGGGCCGTCGCCGCCGCGGGCGCCACCCTGGACTTCAACGGGATCGCCCCGCCCGGCAAGGGCAAGCCCGACGACCCGCTGTGGGCGCACACCGCCGGCGCCTGGACCCTGGACATGATCGCCCTGATGGCCCTCGGTGTGGTCTGTGCCTTCCTCGTGGCCCGCTTCCTGCGCCGCCACGAGCCCGAGGTCATGCGGAAGTAGCACGCGGCGCTCCTCGTGACGTCGTACGACGCCGAAGGGCGGCACCCGCAACGGGGTGCCGCCCTTCGACGTGTGCGTGCAGAGGTCCGCGCGGCCTCAGTACGCGCTGTTGACGTTGTCCATCGAGCCGTACCGGTGGGCGGCGTAGTTGCAGGCGGCCGTGATGTTGGCGACCGGGTCGTAGATGTTCCACGAGGTGCCGGCCACGTGGTAGGTGGCGAAGGTCGGCGGGATGACCTGGAGCAGACCCTTGGAGGGGATGCCGTTGATGGCGTTGATGTCCCAGTTGTTGATGGCGTTGGGGTTGCCGGAGGACTCCCGCATGATGTTGCGGTACAGGCCGTTGTAGGAGCCCGGGATGCCCTTGGCGTTCATGATGTCGAGGGACTGGCGGATCCAGCCGTCGAGGTTGTTGGCGTAGGTCTTCGCGGCGGCCTGCTGGAGCTGCGGGCGCGCGGCGGACCGGCTGGCGGCCTGCTGGGCGGCGCGCTTGGCGGCGGCCTGCTTGACGGCGGCGACGTGCTTCACGTGGACCGCGTGGGCGTGCTTGGCGTGGGCCGCGTGCAGCTTCTTCGCGTGGGCCTGCTTCACGTGGGCGACGTGGGCCGCGTGGACCTTCTTCGCGTGAGCCACGTGCAGCTGGTGGGCGGAGGCCTTCTTCTTGGCGGCGATGGCCTCGACCTTGACGTTCTGCAGGGCCAGCTGGTCGGTGACCTTGCCCGTGACGTCCTTGACCTGCGTGGTGCCGGCGACCGCCTGGGCGGCGGCACGGGGGGTACCGGACGCGATCGTCTCGGCGCTGCTGGGCACGGCCGAGAAGGCGAGGGCGGCGGCGCCGAGCGTGGCGACACCGGCGAGCGCGATCTTGTGGTGCTTGGTCAGCGTGGGACTGTGGGCGTGCTTGGGCATGGCAGTGGACCTCTTCGAATAGCGCGGAGTCGCTCGTTGTCCGCGGAGGAGACCGGCTCCTCCTGCACGAACACCGCCGGGGGAACCCGTGGTGCTGAGCGACGGCAGCCATTCTTAGCGGCCGCAAAATGCCGTGGCAAAGGTGTGACGTACGAACCGCGGTAGTGGAGCCCGGATGGGCAAATCGGGACAGACTAGAACGTCTGCCCCGTTCACGCCGTGACTCTTTATCTCCTATGTCCGTTCGTACGTGATGTGCGCCCTATGTGCGGCCTCACATCGTTCGTACATCAATCTCACCGGGAGTTGCTGGCGCAATCCTCTGTGTGAGGGCCCTCCTCCGGGAGGATGAGGTGCACGTCGCCGAACTCGTGCCACAGGTAGAGACCGCGCAGCGCCTCCTCGTAGCTGCGGTCGACCGCGGGCCGCCCGGCGACCGCCTCCAGCATCAGCAGATGCGAGGCCTCCGGCTCGTGCAGCCCGGTCAGCAGCCCGTCCACCACCCGCACCCCGCGCTCCGGCGTCACCACGAGCTCCGTCCACCCCTCGGCCGCCCGCACCGCCCCGTCGCCCCCGGCGGCCGACTCCACGGCCCGCACGGCGGTCGTCCCCACCGCGATCACCCTGCCGCCCCCGGCCTTCACGTTGTTGATCAGCCGCGCCGACGCCTCCGGCACGGCGAAACGTTCCGCGTACGGCGGTTCGTGCGCCTCCCCCGACGACACCCCGGTGTGCAGCGTGATCGGCGCGAACTGCACCCCACGGCTCACCAGCTCCGCCACCAGCCGTGCGGTGAAGGGCCGGGCCGCACTCGGCATCTCCGCACTCCCCGCCCCGTCCGCCGACGGCAGGGCGAACACCGTCTGGTAGACGGACAACGGCTGGTCCCGCTCCGTATAGGAGTAACGGATGGGCCGCCCGTGCTCCCGCAGCACCCCGCGCACGTCCGCGGCGGCCCGCGCCCACCACAGCCGCTCGCCCCGCGCGCTCAGCGGCTCCTCCAGGAACAGCCGTCCGCCTCCGGGCAGCCGCACCTCACTTCCCGCGCGTGTACCCGCACGCGCGCGTGTGGTCCCCTTCCCGTCCGGCTCCCGCAGCTCGACCGCCCACCGCCCGTCGTCCCCGCGCGTGGAGAAGTGCACCACCACGCGCGCGTGCCCCGCCCGCCCGTCCACCGCCGCCGCCAGCGTCGGCGAGGTGTTCACCACCAGCAGGTCCCCGGCCCGCAGCAGGCACGGCAGCTCCGCGAAGACGTGATGCGACACCACCGTCCCGCGCGACACCAGCAGCCGTACGGCGTCCCGCTCGAGGCCCGGCCCGCGCTGCTCGGCCGGCACCCGCGCGGACAGCTCCTCGGGCACCCGCACCACCGTCGTCATCGCCCCTCCACCAGGGCCGGTGCCCCGTACCGCCCGCTCGCCGGCCGCTCGTCCAGGAGCCGCAGGAAGGCCGGTACGACCGACTCCGGCGCCGGCCGCGGATCGTCGTCGTCCGGTACGGCCGCCGCATACAGCTCGGTCGCCATGTCCCCGGGATCCACCGCCCACACCCGCAGCCCCGGTTCCTCCACGCCGAGCACGGCCGCCAGCTGGTCCAGCGCCGCCTTCGAGGCGCCGTAGCCGCCCCAGGTCTCGTACGCCTCGGCGCCGGCATCCGAGCTGACCGTGACCACGGCGCCCGCCGCCGACCCGTGCAGCAGCGGCAGCGCCTCCTGGACCAGGCCCAGCGCGGCCACCACGTTCACCTCCAGGGCTCGCCGCAGCCCGGCCAGGGGCAGCTCGCCCAGGCGCACCAGCGGCTCGGCGCCCAGCGCGCTGGCGTTGCTCACCAGCAGGTCCACCCCGCCCAGCTCCCGCGCGGCGGCCACCAGACCGGCCCGGTGCCCGGCGTCCGTCACATCGCCGGGCAGCGCCGTGACCCGCACCCCGTGCCCCGTGACGGCCGCCACCGTCTCCTTCAGCGCCCCGGCCCCCCTGGCGTCCAGCACCAGATCCCAGCCGCGCGCGGCCAGCGCCTCGGCCAGCGCCCGCCCCAGCCCCCTGGAGGCCCCCGTGATGATCGCTACCGGCATGACAACCGTCCCCTCGGCTCCGTCCGCCCGCGTCGGCGGTGATCCCAACGTAGGAACCGGACCGCCCCGGCCGCCTCGGGCGCGGGGCGCAACCGGGCGGGGCCCTTCGGACTAAGCCGCCGGTCCGGGACCCGGGCCCTAGGTCCCCGGATCTACGGCCACCGGCCCAGGCCCTGCCGCCCCCGGCCTGATCCGTGCTGTCGGACCCCGCCGGTACCGTGAGGACATGAGTCAAGGTCCCCGGTCCGGTCTGGCGGCGGTGAGCTCCGCGCTGCTGGCCATGAGCAGGCATCTGGAGGTGCGCGACGTCCTCAAGACGATCGTCGCCTCCGCCCGTGAGCTGCTCGACGCCCAGTACGCCGCGCTGGGGGTGCCCGACGACCACGGCGGCTTCGCCCAGTTCGTCGTCGACGGCGTCACCGACGCCCAGTGGAAGGCCATCGGTCCGCTCCCGCGCCAGCACGGCATCCTCGCGGCGATGCTGCGCGAGGCGAAGGTCGAGCGGCTGGCCGACGTCCGCACGGACCCCCGCTTCGAGGGCTGGCCCTCCGCCCACCCCGACATGTCCGACTTCCTGGGCCTGCCGATCCGGGACGGCGACGAGGTCATCGGCGCGCTGTTCCTCGCCAACAAGAACTGCGCGAAGCCCCAGGGCGGCTGCGGCTTCACCGCCGAGGACGAGGAACTCCTCTCCACCCTCGCCCAGCACGCGGCCATCGCCCTCACCAACGCCCGCCTCTACGAGCGCAGCCGCGAGCTGACCATCGCCGAGGAACGCTCCCGGCTCGCCCACGAGCTGCACGACGCGGTGAGCCAGAAGCTCTTCTCGCTGCGCCTGACCGCCCAGGCCGCCGCCGCCCTGGTCGACCGCGACCCCTCCCGCGCCAAGGGCGAGCTGCAGCAGGTCGCCGTGCTCGCCGCCGAGGCCATCGACGAACTGCGCGCGGCCGTCGTCGAGCTGCGCCCGGCCGCCCTCGACGAGGACGGCCTGCTCGCCACCCTGCGCACCCAGGTCCAGGTCCTCGACCGCGCCCACACCGCGCGCGTGACCTTCGCCGCCGCCGGCTTCCGCGCCCTGCCCGCCGCCCAGGAGGAGGCCCTGCTCCGGGTGGCCCAGGAGGCCCTGCACAACGCGCTCAGACACTCCGGGGCGGGCCACGTCGACGTGACGGTCGACCGGCGCGGCGGCGGCGCCGTCCTGCGGGTCACCGACGACGGCAGCGGCTTCGACCCGCACCTCACCCGGCGCGCCGGACGCCACCTCGGCCTGGTCTCCATGCGGGACCGGGCGAGCGGCGTCGGCGGCACGCTGACCGTGGAATCGGCGCCCGGCAAGGGCACCACGATCGAGATGGAGGTCCCCGGTGGCTGACGCGATCCGGGTGCTGCTGGTCGACGACCACCAGGTCGTCCGCCGGGGCCTGCGCACCTTTCTGGAGGTCCAGGACGACATCGAGGTCGTCGGCGAGGCCGCCGACGGCGCGGAAGGCGTCGAGCGCGCCCAGGAGCTGACCCCCGACGTCGTCCTCATGGACGTCAAGATGCCCGGCCTGGACGGTGTCGCGGCCCTGCGCAGGCTCCGCGAACTCGACAACCCCGCGCGCGTGCTGATCGTCACCAGCTTCACCGAACAGCGCACGGTGGTCCCGGCCCTGCGCGCGGGCGCCGCCGGATACGTCTACAAGGACGTCGATCCGGACGCGCTCGCCGCCGCCATCCGCTCCGTGCACGCCGGGCACGTCCTGCTCCAGCCCGAGGTGGCCGGCGCCCTGCTCACCCAGGAGGAGGCCAACTCCGGCCAGGGCAGGGGCGGCTCGCTCACCGAACGGGAGCGCGAGGTCCTGGGGCTGATCGCCGACGGCCGCTCCAACCGGGAGATAGCGCGTGCGCTGGTGCTGTCCGAGAAGACCGTCAAGACACACGTCTCGAACATCCTGATGAAGCTCGACCTCGCCGACCGCACCCAGGCCGCCCTGTGGGCCGTTCGCCATGGCGTGACCGGCTGAAACGCCCTCCGCAACGCTTCACCGACGGCAACCCGGAGGGTCGCCTTCCGGGCTGAGATTCATACCGTCGTGGGAATGTCACCCGGACGGCGCATCCTCCGCCCGGCCGCCGCCGTTCTCCAGTGCGTGCTGCGGCGACCGCCGCGGCGATCGCCAAGGAGGACTCAAGAAGTGAAGAACCTGAAGAAGGCAGCGGCCGTGACGATGGTGGCCGGCGGGATCGTGGCCGCCGGTGCGGGACTGGCCTCCGCCCACACCGGCGGTGCCACCGCGACCGGCGCCGCCCACGGTTCTCCGGGCGTCGTCTCGGGCAACGTCATCCAGGCCCCGGTGGACATTCCGGTCAACGTCGTCGGCAACAGCATCAACGTCATCGGCGTGCTGAACCCCGCCTTCGGCAACCTCGGCCTCAACCACTGAGACCACGCCGCCCAGCGGCACGACCTCCGGCCTTCCGGACACCCCGGAAGGCCGGTCGGCTTGTCCGCCCAGTGCCGCGTAAGGGGCGCGGGAACTGCGCGACCAGCCACGACGGCGCCGCAGAGGACCGACGACATCTCACGGCACTTCCAGCGGAGCGTCAGGCGCTCAGCGCCCCCGCTCACGCTCCTCCACAACCGAGTTGTACGCCGCGACCTGCGCCCGCCGAGCCGTCCGCTCCACCGGCCGCAGCGCCAGCGACCGCGCCGCCATCTCCGACGCGCTCACCGCCCCGCCGTGCCCGTGGTCGTAGGCCAGCGATACCAGCAGCCCCACCCGCTGCGCCAGCTCCAGCACCCGCACCGCCCGCGGCGGATACCCGGGGGCCAGCACCTCCCGGCCCCGCTCCGCGCGCGCCCGGTACGCGTCGATCGCCGCCTCCGCCACCGGCCCCGACCCCGCGACGTCCAGCTTCGACAGCACGTCGGTCGCGTCCCGCAGCGCCTCCGCCAGCTCGCGCTCCGCCTCACCGAGCGAGGGCACGTCGGCCGGCGGGGCCTCCCGCACCGGCAGCACGTGCCAGACCACCTCGACATGCACATCACCGGCCGGCCCGGCCTCGTACACCTCCGGCACCAGCCCGAGGGCCGCGCCGTGGCAGATCACCGCCTCCTCCGCGTCCAGCGCCCGCGCGTTGAACTCCGGCGGCCCGCTCAGCCCCAGCGGATGCCCCGACGCCGGCAGCGCGACCCGCAGCCCGGTCGCCCCAAGCGTCCGCAGCCGCCCCAGCGCCAGCGTGAGCCCGACCGGAGCGGACTCACCGGGCAGCCCCTCCACCCGGTGCACCGCGTCCTCGCCGACGATGGCGAGCACGGCGTCATCCGGAGAGACAAGTCCGGCCAAAAGGGCGTTTCCCCAAGCGGCGAGGCGTCCTGAACGCGGTTCCGAGAGCATGCCCCCACCCTAAGGACAGGACCGATGGAATGGAGCGGCGCACTCGTGGCGTAGATTTCATAAGGGCTGCGCCCACCGGCGCCGCCACCCGGGCCACAGGCGTACGCGACAGCCGAGAACGGCGACACTGCAAGGGGAGACAACGCGCTCATGAGCGATGTTCTGGAGCTTCAGGACGTATCCGTGGTCCGGGAGGGCCGGGCTCTGGTGGACCAGGTCTCCTGGTCGGTGAAGGAGGGCGAGCGCTGGGTCATCCTCGGCCCCAACGGCGCCGGCAAGACCACCCTCCTCAACGTCGCCTCCAGCTACCTCTTCCCCAGCAAGGGCACCGCCACCATCCTCGGCGACACCCTCGGCAAGGTCGACGTCTTCGACCTGCGCCCGCGCATCGGCATGGCCGGCGTCGCCATGGCCGAGAAGCTCCCCAAGCGTCAGACCGTCCTGGAGACCGTGCTCACCGCCGCCTACGGCATGACCGCCCACTGGCAGGAGGAGTACGACGAGGTCGACGAGCAGCGCGCCCGCGCCTTCCTGGACCGCCTCGGCATGACCGACTACGTGGACCGGAAGTTCGGCACCCTCTCCGAGGGCGAGCGCAAGCGCACCCTGATCTGCCGCGCCCTGATGACCGACCCCGAACTGCTCCTCCTCGACGAACCCGCCGCAGGACTCGACCTCGGCGGCCGCGAGGACCTGGTCCGCCGCCTCGGCCGGCTCGCCCGCGACCCGATCGCCCCCTCCATGATCATGGTCACCCACCATGTCGAGGAGATCGCCCCCGGCTTCACCCACGTCCTGATGATCCGCCAGGGCAAGGTCCTCACCGCCGGCCCGCTGGAACTCGAACTCTCCTCCCGCAACCTCTCCCTCTGCTTCGGCCTCCCGCTCGTCGTCGAGCAGCTCGGCGACCGCTGGACCGCCCACGGACTGCCCCTGTCCTGACCGGATCTGACGGGCCCTGACCCGGCAGAGCGCACTGTCGTGGTCGGCACCCCGGCCCTACCATGACTGTGTGAACAGCATCGACGCATGGGTGTGGTGGCTCGTCGTCGCGGCGGCGCTCGGAATTCCGCTCGTGGTGACCGCGATGCCGGAGTTCGGCATGTTCGCGGTCGGCGCCGTGGCCGCCGCCGGTACCGCCGGACTGGGCGCGGGCACCGTCATCCAGGTGCTCGTCTTCGTCGTCGTCTCGGTCGCACTGATCGCCGTCGTCCGGCCCATCGCGAACCGGCACGCCGCCCAGCGCCCGCAACTCGCCACCGGCGTCGACGCGTTGAGGGGCAGACAGGCCGTCGTACTCGAACGCGTCGACGGCGGCGCGGACGGCCGGATCAAGCTCGCCGGCGAGATCTGGTCGGCACGCGCCCTCGACCCGGACCGTGCCTACGAAGTGGGTCAGGAAGTCGACGTCGTGGAGATCGAGGGGGCCACCGCGATCGTCATCTGACCTCGTAAGACTCAACTGAACAGAAGAGTCCCCGAGTTGCGCGTGCGTCTGTCAGACTCATCCAGCAAGATCTTCAACAACCATAAGATCTGCCGAAGCGCCGAGGCGGAGAAGGGTACGGGGAGCGACGATGGAACCGGTCATCATCGTCCTGGTCATTCTGGTGGTGTTGGTCTTCATCGCCCTGATCAAGACGATCCAAGTCATCCCGCAGGCGAGCGCCGCCATCGTCGAGCGCTTCGGCCGTTACACGCGGACCCTGAACGCGGGCCTCAACATCGTGGTCCCGTTCATCGACACCATCCGCAACCGCATCGACCTGCGTGAACAGGTCGTCCCGTTCCCGCCGCAGCCGGTGATCACCCAGGACAACCTGGTCGTGAACATCGACACCGTCATCTACTACCAGGTCACGGACGCCCGCGCGGCCACCTACGAGGTCGCCAGCTACATCCAGGCCATCGAGCAGCTCACGGTCACCACGCTCCGCAACATCATCGGCGGCATGGACCTGGAGCGCACCCTGACCTCCCGCGAGGAGATCAACGCGGCCCTGCGCGGCGTCCTCGACGAGGCCACCGGCAAGTGGGGCATCCGCGTCAACCGCGTCGAACTCAAGGCGATCGAGCCGCCGACCTCCATCCAGGACTCGATGGAGAAGCAGATGCGCGCCGACCGTGACAAGCGCGCCGCGATCCTCACCGCGGAAGGCACCCGCCAGGCGGCGATCCTCACCGCCGAGGGCGAGAAGCAGTCCCAGATCCTGCGCGCCGAGGGCGAGGCCAAGGCGGCTGCCCTGCGCGCCGAGGGCGAGGCCCAGGCGGTCCGCACGGTCTTCGAGGCCATCCACGCCGGCGACCCGGACCAGAAGCTCCTCTCCTACCAGTACCTCCAGATGCTCCCGAAGATCGCCGAGGGCGACGCCAACAAGCTCTGGATCGTCCCCAGCGAAATCGGCGACGCCCTCAAGGGCCTCTCCGGCGCGATGGGCAACTTCGGTTCCCTGGGCGGCGGTTCCAACGGCGGCGGCAACGTCCCCTCCCAGGAACGCCGCGAGAAGCCCAACATCGACTAACGGCGCCACAAACCAAACGTTCCCCGCGCCCACCTTTTTTTGGGGGGCGCGGGGCTGTATTTGATATGCGGCTCCGCCGCGTGGGCGCGATCAGCCACAACACAGTCGCAGTCGCCGAACGACCGAGACCAGGCACTCTCCTAGGCGGCCACATCCCCCGCCAGCCACTCAGGCAACGCCGCCAGATCCTCGGCCCCCATGGCCAACAGCATCGCATCCTGCGGCGAAGGCTCGAACGGCTTCCGAAGCAACGGCATCTCCGCCTGCTCCGGCGTCCGGTCCGCCTTACGGTGATTGTCCTCCGCACACGAGGCCACCGTGTTCAGCCACGAGTCCTGACCACCCTGCGCCCGCGGCACCACATGGTCCACGGTCGTCGCCCGCTTCCCGCAGTACGCGCACCGGTGCCGGTCCCTGACCAGCACCCCCCGCCGCGACCACGGCGCCTGTCTCCGAAAGGGCACCCGCACATACCTGCACAGCCGTATGACCCGGGGCGCAGGTATGTCCACCTCGGCACCGCGCATGCGCAGCTCGGGGTGGGCCTGCTCGACGACGGCCTTGTCCTGGAGCACCAGAACGACGGCGCGGTTCAACGTCACCGTAGACAGCGGCTCGAAGCTCGCGTTCAGCACCAGCGTGTCACGCATCCAGCCCACCTCCCATGTGCACCTGCCCACCCCCGGCGGGCTTGGATCAACTCTGGACGGGCGCGCCGAGATGGACAACGCAATAAAAACTGCCCGCCCCTGATCACTTCCATGACCAGAGACGGGCAAACGTTCAATGAACGCTCAGCTGATTTCGCGCGCTGCGTCAGCCCTGCTCGGGGTTCTCGTACTCCCCGATGAGCTGCGCCCGCGCGATCGCGTGGAACCGCAGGTTGAACCCGACGACGGCAGGCGACACATCGGCGTCCGGACCGAGCTTCTCCTGGTCCACCGCGTACACCGTGAACACGTACCGGTGCGACCCGTCCCCGGGCGGCGGCGCGGCACCGCCGAAGTCCTTCGACCCGTAGTCGTTGCGCACCTGCACCGCGCCCTCGGGCAGCCCTTCGAACTTGCCGCTGCCCGCGCCCGCCGGCAGCTCGGTCACCGAGACCGGGATGTCGAACAGGACCCAGTGCCAGAACCCGCTGCCCGTCGGGGCGTCCGGGTCGTAGCAGGTCACGGCGAAGCTCTTGGTCCCGGCCGGGAAGCCCTCCCACCGCAGCTGCGGCGAGGTGTTGCCCTTGGCGTAGACCTGAGCGTCCTTGAGCGTCGCCCCTTCCTCGATGTCCTCGCTCGTCACCGTGAACGACGGGACGGACGGATGGAAGTCATGGGGGAGAGGCCGCCGCTTGAGCTCGGTCACCTCGGTACCTCCTGATCGATACTGATCGATTACGGAACCCGTTACGGAATCCGCAGTCCCCGAGCCTAGAACCAGTTGCGCTTGCTGCCGACCTCGGACAGCCACTGGTTGAGATAAGCCGCCCAGTCGGTCCCGTGGAAGTCGTGCAGACCCACCTGGAACGACCGGAAGGTGTCACTGCCCTCGCTGAACAGCCCCGGCTTCTTGTCCATTTCGAGGATGACGTCCATGGCGTGCGCGTCCGCCACGAAGCTCAGCTCGACCTGGTTCAGCCCCCGGTACTGGGACGGCGGGTGGAACTCGACCTCCTGGTAGAACGGCAGCGTCTGCCGCGTCCCCCGGATGTGTCCCTTCTCCAGGTCCGCGTTCCGGAACCGGAAGCCCAGCTGGATGAAGGCGTCCAGGATCGCCTTCTGCGCCGGCAGCGGATGCACGTTGATCGGGTCCAGGTCCCCGGAGTCGACGGCACGCGCGATGTCCAGTTCGGTGGTCACCCCGATGTGCATCCCGCGCAGCGCCTGCCCGTCGATCATCGTGACGGGCGTCTCCCACGGGATCTCCAGCCCGAACGGCACCGCGTGCACGGCCCCGGCCTGCAGCTCGAAGGCGCCGCCGAGCCGCGTCTTGCCGAAGTCGATGTTCTGCTTGTACTCCTCGTCGCCGCGCTCCACCTCGACCCGTGCCTGGAGCCCCACGGACAGTCCCTGGATCTCCTGGTTCACCGAGCCGCCCTGGATCCGCACCTCGCCCTGGACGACACCGCCCGGTACGACGTTCACCTCGGTGAGCACCGTCTCGACGGACGCCCCGCCGGCCCCCAGGCTCGCGAGCAGCTTCTTGAACCCCATGACTCTCCTCTACTACTACCTACTACGTACGGACGGACCCTTGATCCCTACAAACGCGATCCGGTCACCACCGGTTCCGGCCCACACCCTGGCAAGCAGACGAATCCTTGACCAGCCCTTGGCGTCCCCGGTCTGGACTAGGCTCGGACGCCATGATCGCGCCCCCGGACCGTACGCCACTCCCCAGAAGCTTCTTCGACCGCCCTGTACTGGAGGTCGCCCCCGACCTCCTCGGCCGCATCCTGGTCCGCACCACCCCGGACGGCCCGATCGCGGTGCGCCTCACAGAGGTGGAGGCGTACGACGGCCCGAACGACCCCGGCTCGCACGCCTACCGCGGTCCCACCCCCCGCAGCGAAGTGATGTTCGGTCCGCCCGGACACGTGTACGTCTACTTCACCAACGGCATGTCAAGGCGGTCAGCATGAATGTTGCCTTCCTTGCTCACCCTGCTGAGGAAGTCGCCCCCAAGCTGCTCGGTGCCGTCCTCACCCACGAGACCCCCGAGGGAACCGTGAGCATCACCATCACGGAGACCGAGGCATACTCCGGTTCGGCCGACCCTGCCTCCCACGCCTACCGAGGCAGGACACCCCGAAACGTCGTCATGTTCGGACCTGCGGGACACCTGTACGTCTACCGGTCTCACGGACTCCACTGGTGCGCCAACATCGTCACCGGGGCAGACGGCATCGCTACAGCTGTCCTCATCCGGGCAGGCAGGGTCATCGAAGGGGAAGACCTGGCCCGCGAGCGGCGAGGGGGCAAGGTCGAGAGTCCACGTCTCGCGCGGGGTCCGGGGAACTTCTGCCAAGCGCTCGGCATCACGGCAGAGCACAACGGCACAGACCTACTGACAGGCGCCTCGGTCGCGCTGTCCGAGGGTGAGCCAGTACCCGCCGCACTCATCCGGGTTGGTCCTCGGGTAGGCGTGAGCAAGGCCCACGACTGGCAGCACCGCTTCTACCTCGCCGGTGATCCAACGGTCTCGGCGTACCGACTGAGCCCGAGAGCCAAGCCGTCCGCCGGAGCCTGAGCCGCTGTGCGCCATGCTCGCGGCTCGCCGGTGAGTCGGCGCGGAGTTGGGCCAGAAGACGAGTGATCGCTCGCGAGCGTGGCGTGTGGCGCGTTCCTTGCCGGTCGAGTGACGGACGACGTGCGCCGGGTTGCGTCCAGGGAAGTGGTGTACGGGTTCGACCTGATCCGGGGGTTTGCTTCGGCGTCAGGACGGTGCCCGCATAGATGAACGGCCACCGGCTGATCTTCGAGATGTCGAGTCACGAAGGAGATCAGCACGATGACCGCACCCGACAGTCTGCCCCTGCACGCCCTCGCCGAGGTTTCAGACAGGCCCTCGGCTCTACACCGGGGGCCGTTGTCGTACAAGGACGTACAAAGCTGTCTGGCGGCTGCAACGATGCGGACCCCTGCCGACCACGGGGAAAGTCGAGAGGGGCCAGCACAGGGGCGCGTGTCGCTCACGCTGCGCGTCCCCTCCAGCGCACCTCTGGTCTGTGTTGCTCGGTACTCCCTCGCCGGGTATGACGAAGGGCCCCCCGACTCTCGTCAGACAGGGCCCGTGCTCACTGAGCGCCGACAGCCGGCTCGGCTCTCCGTGATCGGATCTCAGGGGTTCCGGAACGTGATCCGGCAGTGCTCGGCCTTGCTCCGGGCCGGCGAGATCGTCGAGGGCGCCGAACTCGCCCGCAAACGTCGACTTTCGGCCCGATATGACAGAGAACTGGCCAAAGGGCCGGCCCGCCTGGCCACCGCCCTGGGCGTCGACCGGGCCCCGGACGGCACGGACGCGGTGGCCGACGGCGAGACCCCGCTGCGGGTAGTGACCGGCACCCCCGCCCCCTCCGACCAGGTACGCAACGGTCCGCGCACCGGAGTCGCCGGCGAGGGCGGCGACGGCGACATCCATCCCTGGCGCTACTGGATCGCCGACGACTCCACCGTGAGCCCCTATCGGGCCCATGTACCGAGGCGCCGCTCAAGTTGACGCGTCCCTGGAAGGTGCGTAATGTGGCCCGAGCCGCTGAACCGGGTATGGCAATCGCCAGCAGCCGGAAGTGGCCACCCACTACCTACGACTTCCCCTGACGGGGTCGATTTCGGCGTGCCCGCATGTCCGAATTCGAGCCCACGGAACTCGATTATGAGTCCCGGCGGGAATCGGCTAACGTAGTGAATGTCGAAAGGCCGACGGGCGAAAGCCGGAAAGCCTGCAAGACAATCCCGCTGACCGGGAATCAGACGCCGAAAGGATCTGATAGAGTCGGAAACGCCGGAAAGGGAAACGCGAGAGCGGAAACCTGGAAAGCGCCGAGGAAATCGGGTCG